>CAVYET010000012.1:0-436316 GCA_963767655.1 uncultured Solirubrobacteraceae bacterium
GATCGGCGACGTGCCGATCTACGTCGCGCCGGACAGCGCTGATCATCGCCTCCATCCCGAGCTGTTCCTCAAGGGGCTCGTCGCCGGCGCGCCCCCTGATGCCTATAGCGCGGTGGGGCAGCTATGGGGCAACCCGCTGTACGACTGGCCCGCGCATCGCCGGCGCCGCTATGCCTGGTGGATCGAGCGGCTGCGGCGCACGTTGAGCTGTTCGACGTCCGCGGCTGGATGATTTCCGCGGCTTCGTCGCCTTCTGGGCCGTGCCTGACGGCGCGCGCGACGCATCCCCAGGGCACTGGCGGCGTGGTCCGGGACGCGCGCTGTTCGATGCCGCCCATCGGGAGCTGGGTGAGCTGCCGGTGTTCGCCGAGGACCTGGGCCTGATCACCGAACGCGTGATCGAGCTGCGGCGGGAACTGCGCATGCCGGGCATGGCGGTGCTCCAGTTCGCTTTCGGCGACGAGCCCCAGGCGGAGCATCAGCTTGACCGCCACGAGCCCGACTGCGTGGCCTATATCGGCACGCACGATCAGGACACCGTGCTCGGCTGGTGGGAAACGCTCACGGTGTCCGAGCGCATGCGTGCGCGTGACCTCGCAGCGGCCGAGTCGATCGAAGAGGAAGAGTCGAATTGGCTGATGATTCGCCTGCTGATGTCGTCGCCGGCGCGCGTGACGATCGTCCAGTTGCAGGACGTGCTCGGCCTCGGCAGCGAGGCTCGCATGAACATACCCGGCCGTGCGACGGGCAACTGGTGCTGGCGGCTCGGACCCGCTCAGCTCACATCCGCACACGCGCGTCGCCTGCGCGCTGCGACGGCGGAATCGGGCCGGCTGTCCTCGTTTGGCGTTGCTCCGGAGTGAGTCCGGCCGAGATTCGATGTGCGCAGGGGCATGACGACGTGGGTGAGCCGTGTCGCGTAGGGCTGATCGCGCTCGGCGACAGCATCACCAAAGGCGACGGCGAGCCGGCACTCAGCGTCTCGCACCGCTCGTGGTCGCTGTGGCTCGCACAGGCACTGGACCTGCCCTACACAAACCGCGCAGTCGACGGGGCGGTCGCGTCCGAGCTCGTGCGGGACCAGTTGTCGCGCGTGCGGGCCGACTACGACCTCGCCTGCCTGTATATCGGCGTGAACGACGCACGCGGGCCCGACTGGGACCCCGATTGCTTCGCCGCCGCCCTGGACGCGGCTCTGGCGCATCTGCGCGCGCGTGCCACACGCGTCCTGACTCTCACGATCCCGCTCGACCTCGGGCGCCCGCGTGCGGGCGCAGCCGTGCCACGTGCGAACGCCCTGATCCGGCGGCTGGCCGACGAGCACGACGCCGTGTGTGCCGAGCTGGCCGATCTACGTGGCTGGCGCCTGCTACTGCCCGACGCCGTCCATCCAACGGCGCTCGGCCAGCTCGAGATCGCCGACCGCGCAGCCGGGGCGCTCGCCGCCGCGGGCGCCCCGGTCCCGCAACTCCCTTCGACGCTCGCGGATCCGGACATCGGCCGGCGCGCCGGCGCGCGCTTCGCCCTTCGCTGGGGAAGCCTGCTCGCGCGCGATCTCGCCCGCCGCCGTCTAGAGGCGATGCGCCTTCACACCTGACGCGGGCCATTAGGATCCGCGAACAGTGCCAGCGTCCGTCTCGGATCCATCCGCACCGTCACCCCATGCAACGCCACCACCCGCTCAGCGCTCCGGCGTGCGCCATCGCCTGCGCGCGCTGCGCGTGCGCGTGCGTCAAGGCGGTCGCGTCGAGTTGCGCGGCCGGCCGCTGCTCGGGCCGGGACTGCGGTTCGATGTCGCTCCCGGAGCGCGCGTGATCGTGGGTGACGGCGCGTCGCTCGGCGAGCGCTGCCGCCTGCACGTCCACGCAGGCACGGTGACGATCGGTGAGGGTGCGGTGCTCGGCGACCGCTGCGCGATCGCCGCCCGGACGGGCGTCCTCATCGGCGAGCGGTGCGTGCTGGGCGACGAGGTCGTGATCACCGACTTCGACCAGCGCTTCGACGACGTCGAGATCCCCATCCGCCTTCAGGAGCTGGTCTCGAGCCCCGTGCGAATCGAGGCGGGTGCGGTGCTGGGGCCGCGAGCGGCGATCCTGCGCGGCGTGCGCGTCGGCGCGGGCGCACGCGTCGGGGCGCACTCGGTCGTCACGCGCGACGTGGCTGCGGGCGCCATCGATCGAGGGGAGCCCGCGCGGCCGCCGAAGCGGGCGCGCGGCCCGTCCGCTCAGCTGCGCCGGACCCGGCGCGGCGGTCGCGGGTGGACGGATAGACCGGCGGCCCGCGCATCGAGATGCCATGATCGCGCCCATGGAACGCGGCGAGCAGGACATCGCGCGCGCGGCGGCTGATCTGGCGTCACGCGTCCCCGAGCCCCTGGCGGCGCTGGCCCGCATCGCCTACAACTACCGCTGGTCCTGGTTCCCCGAGCGGCCCGGACGTGTTCGGCTCGGTCGATCCGCACCGCTGGGAGCTCTGCGGGGAGAACCCGGTGCGCCTGCTCCAAGAGGCCTCCGGCGAGTCACTGTCGCGGGCCGCCGCGGACCCCGAGCTCCTCGCCCGAGCGGCCTCCCTCGAGCGAACGCTCAGAGCCGAGCTGGCGGGCTCGGCCGCCCCTGACCCGCCCCGACCGGAGCGCCCGATCGCCTTCTTCTGCGCGGAGTACGCCATCCACCGCTCACTCCCGATCTACGCCGGGGGCCTGGGAGCCCTCGCCGGCGACTTCCTCAAGGAGGCGTCCGACAGGGCGATGCCGCTTGTCGGCGTCGGCCTCATGTACCGCCAAGGCTACTTCCACCAGCGCATCGACACCTCGGGGCTGCAGCACGAGTACTGGCTCGACACCGATCCCGAACGCCTCCCGATGGCGCTCGTGACGGCCGCCGACGGACGGCCGCTCACCGTGAGCGTCCCTATCTGGGACGAGCAGGTCGTCGCCCAGATCTGGCGGGTCGACGTTGGGCGGGTCCCGCTCTTCCTGCTCGACGCCGAGCGGCCGGACAACCGCCGGCCGGCACGGTGGATCACCTCACAGCTGTATGTCGGAGACCCGATCACACGCCTGGCGCAGTACGCCCTGCTCGGCATCGGCGGCGTGCGCGCACTCGAGGCCCTCGGCGTCGAGCCCGGCCTGATTCACCTGAACGAGGGACACGCCGCGCTCGCCTCCCTGGAGCTGGCGCGCGCCGAGACCGCCCGTGGCGTGCCGCTGCGACACGGCGCTCGAGGCGGCCCGCCAGCGTGTGGTGTTCACCACGCATACGCCCGTCCCGGCGGGCAACGACACCTACCCAGCCGAGGAGGTCGGCCACGCACTCGGCACGTTCGCCGCCGAGCTCGGGCCTCGACGCCGACTCGCTCGTCCGACTCGGCCGCTCCCACCCCGACGACGACGAGCCCTTCGGCGTGACCCAGCTGGCTTTGCGCATGAGCCGGACGGCCAATGGGGTGAGCCGCCGACACGGCGGCGTCGCGCGAGCGATGTGGCAGGCCCTGTGGCCGGAGCGTCCGATCGAGGACGTGCCCATCGCCCATGTCACCAACGGCGTCCACCTCCCCAGCTGGCTGGGCGCCCCGATGCGGCGCCTGCTCGACCGCCACCTGGGAGAGCACTGGCCACGGCGAGCCGCCGATCCGGCGACCTGGGCGGCGCTCGACGCCGTGCCTGACGCAGAGCTGTGGGCCGTCCGCAGCCAGCAGCGCGCCGAGCTGGTTGACTTCGTGCGCGACCGCAGCATGGCCGACCGGCTGGCACGGGGCGAGATCCGCGAGTACGTGCAGGCCGCAGCGCGAGCATTCGACCCGAGGGTGCTCACGATCGGCTTCGCGCGCCGCGTCGCCACGTACAAGCGCCTGCACCTGCTCGTCCAGGACCCCGACCGCAGCCTGAGGCTGCTGGCCGGCGAACGGCCGATCCAGATCGTGCTCGCCGGCAAGGCGCATCCGAGCGACGACGAGGCCAAGCACGTCGTTCAGACCATCTTCTCGCTCAAGAGCGCGCCTAACGTCGGCGCCCAGGTGATCTACCTGCACGACTACGACATCGGCATGGCCGACAGGCTCGTGCAGGGTTGCGACGTGTGGGTGAACCTCCCGCGTCCGCCGCTCGAGGCCAGCGGCACGAGCGGGATGAAGTCGGTCGCCAACGGCGGGCTGCAGTTGAGCGTGCTGGACGGCTGGTGGGCTGAGGGATACGACGGCGCCAACGGCTGGGCCCTGTCGGGCGACGTCGACGCGGACCACGCGGCCCAGGACGCGCGCGACAGCGCCGAGCTGTACCGCCTGCTCGAGCAGGAGATCCTCCCGACGTTCTACGCGCGCGACGCCGGCGGGCTGCCGCGGGAGTGGTTGTCGCGCATCCGCGGCTCGATGCGCTCGCTCGTGCCCGCGTTCTGCGCCGGCCGGATGCTCGACGACTACACCGAGCGTGTCTACCGGACGCACGGCTCACCCGGGCCTAGCCCGAACGGCTTGCGGTTCCGGGGGGCCGCGTTCTGACTCAGCGGGCGCGCGCGAAGATCAGCGATCGCGGCGGTAACATCCCGCCTGGATAGGCACCCAATCGCGAGGAAGATGAGCATGACCGAGCGCCAAGCCCGCCAAGTCCGCCAAGCCGCCAAAGCCGCCAAGTCCGCCACGCCAAGGCCGCCAAGGCCGCCAAGCCCACAAGGCCGCCGACAAGCCCACCGCATCGCGCAAGCGCACGACGAGGCCGCGCAAGCCCAGCCACGACGAGATCGCCGAGCGCGCCTATTTCATCCACCTCGAGGAGGGCGGATGCGATGAGCTCGAAAACTGGTTGCGTGCGGAGTGCGAGCTGACGACGGCCTGAGTACTCGCGCGCGGCTCGCTCCGCCCGCCGGAGCCCGCCCGCGACTCGGCGCCATGACCCCAGCACGCGACCGACGCGAGGCGGGGCCAGGGCTGAGGGCCTTGTGGGGGGTTTCCCCGTGGTGGTTCGAGTCCACTCGGGCGCACTGGAAAGGCCCTGCTGAGTCGGGCTTTTTTGATTCCCGCCTCCGTCCACTCCTTGGGTCGAGCTACTTGGCCGACGACGCCGGCATCGAGTCCGCCTCGCTAGACTCAAGCCCGGTGGCTCTAGATGAACGGCTCCACCGTCGAGGTGAGGGATCTGCGGCGCAGCGAGATCGACGCTGCGGTCGCGCTGCTCGCGAGGGGGATGCGCGACAACCCGCTCCACGTTGCCGCCTACGGCGTCGACCCTGAGCGGCGGCGGCGCTCGATTGAGCGAACGTTCAGCATGCTGTTCCGCGTCTTCGGCGATCAGCAGCCGATCTGCGCTCTGGACGGAGGTACGCTCGTCGCGGTGACCGGGGTCGCGCCGACCGGCACCTGCCAGCCGACGGCGATCCAGATCCAACGACTGAGGTCCCTTCCGAACCTAATCGCGATCGGGCCCAGCGCGGCCGCGCGGGTCGGCAAATGGCTCGCTGCCTGGGGCGAGCGCGACCCCGATCAGTCTCACTCCCATCTTGGTCCCTTCGCGGTTGACACGCATCTCCAGGGTCGCGGAATCGGCAGCAAGATCATGAACGAGTGCTGCCTCCGGCTCGACGCCCGTGGGGACACCGGGTATCTCGAGACCGACAAGTGGCAGAACGTTCACTTCTATGAACGGCATGGGTACACGGTTATCGCTCAGGCGGACGTGATCGGAGTGCCCAACTGGTTCATGATCCGTCGGCCGCAACGCTCCGAGTAGGCACGCGGGAGGGTCAACGGTCACCGGCTGAGCGCAGCGAGACCCCTGTCGGTGAGCCACCGGGACACGCTGCCGGCATCGCAGAGCGAGCGCCCCAAACTAGCGACCGGCCAGCCGGGGCGTCGCTACGTGACTGTGCCGGCAAGCGGCCCGATGAGCAACTCACATCGAGCGCTTCCCCGCTCAGCGTGGCTGAGCGCCCTCGACGCGCCGCTTGAGCTCCCCGGGGCGTCCGTTCACGAAGATTGCGCGCGTCGCGGCCTCCACCGGCCCGCGGATGAGCATCCCGAGCATGCGCCCGAGATCGGCATCGAGGCTGAACGTGGCGCGCGTGCGCCCGCCGCCGAGGTCCTCGAGCTCCCAGGAGCCGTCGAGCGACTTCATGTCTCCCTGCTCCTGCGTCCACCCCAGGCGCCTCGGTCCCTCATAGCGGAAGCGCACGCGCGCCTTGATGCGCCTGACCTTGAGGTCGTTCTCGGTCTCCACGAGCACCGGACGACCGTCGGCGTCATGCTCGAGCGCAATCATCGCGTCGAGGCCGCCCTGCCAGTCTGGCGCCGAGAGCACGTCCTCAACAACCGCCCACACCTCTTCCAGAGGCGCATCGATCTCGCTGCTGGCGATGCCGCCCAAGTGCGCCATCACGATCCTCCCCGGCCGTCGTCAAGAGATAGGCAGACCCTAGCGCGAGCCTTGACGACCAACGAATCGCCGGTGCGAGCGCCAGCCCGCGAGCTACGGTCGATTGCGACCGAACAGGTCGTGCGCCTGGGCCAGCGCGCGTCCTCGGACGCATCTCGTAGTTTCCCCGGACCCGAACCACGGCCCCGCACGGTCGCGGTTGCGCCAGCGCACGGTTAGCTTTGCTCTGACCGAAAGAGGGACCGTGACTTCGACGACCGAGATCCAGCCAATTGGCGAGGTTGATGGCGAGCAGGCCCGAAGGCTTGATGGCTTTGTCGAGCGAGCTCAGGTCGCGGCGAAGGCCTTCCGGGCGTTCGACCAGGAAGCAGTCGATCGCATCGTCTGGGCGATGGTCGTGGCGGGCCTCGAGAGCGCTGTCGAACTGGCCGAGCTGGCGATGGAGGAGACCGGTTTCGGAGTCTTCGAGGACAAGGTCGTAAAGAACTACATAGCCACCGAGTTCCTCTTCGACTACCTCAAGGACAAGCGCACCGTGGGGGTGATCGACGAGGATCCCCAGCGTCACATCGAGTACGTAGCCGAGCCGATTGGCGTGGTGCTGGCGCTGCTGCCGATCACGAACCCAACCTCGACGGCGCTGTTCAAGTCGATCGTCGGCGCTAAGACGCGCAACGCCATGGTCTTCCGGCCCTCGGCGCGAGCGGCGCGCTGCGCGGCGCGTGCGGTTGAGATCCTCCAGGCCGCGGGCGAAGAGGCGGGCCTGCCGAAGCACGCTCTCCAGGTTATCCCCGACCCGACGCTCGACGTCTCTCAGTATCTCTTCCACCACCCCGGCGTTGACTTCATCTGGACGACCGGCGGGCCGAAGGCGGTCCAGGCGACGAACGAGGCGGGTAAGCCGTGCCTCGGCGTCGGCGCCGGGAACGCGCCGGTCTACGTGCACCGAAGCGCTGACCTCAGCATGGCGGTGGTCGACATGCTGATCTCGAAGACCTTCGACGCGTCGGTCATCTGCCCTGCGGAGCAGACCTGCGTAGTGGACGACCCGGTCTACGACGAGCTGCTCGCCGAGTTCGAGCGCATGGGGGCGCAGGTGCTGACCGATGCCGAGGTCGCGCGGCTATGCGAGCATCTCGTCGCCGACGACGGCGCGATCGAGCTGGCAGCGCTCGGGCAGTCGTGTCTGAATCTGAGTCGCATCGCTGGCTTCGATGTGCGTACCGACGCGAAGATCCTGCTCGCCCCGCTGCCGTCTGACCTCGACGCTCTGGCTGTCCATCCGCTCCTCCAGGAGAAGCTGATGCCTGTGCTCGGCGTGGTCCGCTCGCCGTCGGTCGAGCACGCGATCGACGCTTGCGTGCTCGTGACCGAGCACGGTGGCCTTGGCCACACCTCCGCGGTCTACGCGCGCGACCACGAGGTGTCAGACCGCTTCGCGCAGGTGATCCGGACCGGCCGGATCCTGGTCAACGCGCCGACGGCGGTTGGCGCGCTCGGTGGCATCTACAACGCGATGACGCCGACGTTCTCGCTCGGCTGCGGCACGTGGGGCGGTTCGCACACGACCGACAACATCAACTACCGCAACCTCCTCAACATCAAGGCCGTCTCGCATCGCCAGGCGCCGCCACAGTGGTTCAGGGTGCCCTCGGACACCTACTTCAACCCCGGTTCGCTCGAGAGCCTAGGCCAAGTGCGCGTCAAGCAGGCGCTCATCGTCACGGATGCGCGCTGCGAGGAGGTCGGAATGGTCGACGAGGTTCGGCGCCACCTCGGGGATGCCGCCGTGCATGTGTTCGCCGACGTCGAGCCCGAGCCGCCGGAGTCGCAGGTGCGCGCCGGCGTTGAGGTACTGACGCGCCTTGAGCCCGACACGATCGTCGCGATCGGGGGCGGCTCGGTAATGGACGCCGCGAAGGGAATGCGGCTCTTCTATGAGAGCCCGGAGCTGCAGATGCGCGAGTTGGCGCTACCGTTCCTCGACGCCCGCAAGCGGGTCGCGCACTATCCCGAGACCGAGCACCGGGTGAGGCTGGTCGCAGTCCCGACGACTGCCGGCACCGGATCGGAGGTCTCGCCGGCCGCCGTGATCACCGTGGGCGAGCGGAAGGTGACGCTCGTTGACTACTCGCTGGTTCCCGACATCGCGATCGTCGAACCGAACCTGACGGCCTCGATGCCGCCCCAGGTGACCGCCGATAGCGGCGTCGACGCACTCACCCACGCGCTCGAGGCGGGCGTCTCGATCTTCGCCTCGCCCTACACCGACGCCTTCGCGATGCAGGCGATCAACATGATCCTCCACAACCTCCCGCGGGCCTACGCCGAGGGCGGCGACATGGAGGCGCGCACGGCGATGGCGAACGCGGCGACGATCGCAGGGCTCGCGTTCTCGAACGCGTTCGTGGGCGTGTGCCATGCGCTGGCCCACGCCGTCGGGGCGCGCTTCGGCGTGGCACACGGGCGGGCGAACGGCATCTTCCTGCCGCACGTCCTGCGCTACAACGCGGCGCTGCCGAGCAAGTTCATGCCGGCCCCGAGCTACACGACCTACGTCGCGCCCGAGAAGTACGCCCAGATCGCCTACGTCTTCGGCCTCTACGGCAAGAGCGAGGAGGAACGACGGGTGCGACTTTTCGCGCGCGTGGACGAGTTGCTCGACGCCGTCGAGATCCCGCGCTCGCTCGCCGAGGCCGGGGTGCCGCAGGAGGAGTTCGAGGCCGCGCTGCCCGACCTCGCACGCGCCGCGTTCATGGACCCGAGCGTGCGCACGAACCCTCGCATACCGATGGTTGCCGAGCTCATGGACCTGCTTCGCGCCGGCTACGAGGGCAGGCCGGTTTAAGCCGCCTGCCACGGTAGGCCCGAGACGGCTTTGACAGCACGGCGGGTTCGGTCTCGCCAATGGCGGGTTCATCTCGCCCGAGGCCAAACGATTGCGCTTCTTCTACTTGGACACGGATACGATGACAAACGAACAATTACGGGAGGAACAACCATGAGTGAGTACGTCCGCTTCTTCGAAGAGATCGGCATCGACGACGTCCCGCTCGTCGGCGGCAAGAACGCCTCGCTGGGCGAGATGTATCGCGAGCTGTGAACGGGCGTGCATCCCAACGGCTTCGCCATCACCGCCGAGGCCTACCGCTACATGCTCGAGGAGGCGGGCACGGGGAACCGCTGCGCGAGGCGCTGGACGGCTCGACCCGACCGACGTCGCCGACCTGGCCCGCGCGCCAAGCGCGCCCGGGAGATCGTCTACGGCGCGGGCTGCCCGAGGATCTGGCAGCGAGATCCTCGCCGGCTACCGGCGAGCTGCAGGAGGAGTACGGCGAGGACGTGAGCCTCGCGGTGCGCAGCTCGGCCACCGCCGAGGACCTGCCGACCGCGAGCTTCGCCGGCCAGCAGGAGACCTTCCTCAACGTCCACGGCGAGGCGAGCCTGCTCGACGCCTGCCGGCGCTGCTTCGCCAGCCTGTTCACCGACCGCGCCATCCACTACCGCATCGACCAGGGCTTCGACCACTTCAAGGTGGCGCTGTCGATCGGCGTGATGAAGATGGTGCGCTCCGACCTGGCCGCGCGCGGCGTCATGTTCTCGCTCGACACCGAGACCGGCTTCCGCGACGTGGTGTTCATCACCGGCGCCTACGGCCTGGGCGAGAACGTCGTGCAGGGCGCCGTGGACCCCGACGAGTTCTACGTCCTCAAGCCGACCTTCGCCGCCGGCCACCGCGCCGTGCTGCGCCGCCTGCTGGGCGACAAGGAGGTCAAGATGGTCTACGTCGAGGGCGGCACGACGCACACCACCCGCAACGTGCCGACGCCGAAGGCGGACCGCGAGCGCTTCTGCATCGAGCGACGAGGACGTCCTGGCGCTGGCCGACTACGCGATCAAGATCGAAGCACAGCGCACTGGACGGCGCGGCCGATGGACATGGAGTGGGCCAAGGACGGCATCGACGGCAAGCTCTACATCGTGCAGGCGCGGCCCGAGACGGTGGCCTCGCAGCGCAAGGCGACGATGCTCGAGAGCTACGTCCTCGACGGCCGCGGCGAGGTGCTCGCCGACGGGCGCGGTCGGTCGGCGAGAAGATCGCCACCGGCGACGCGCGCGTCATCGAGAACGTGACGCACCTGGCCGAGTTCCAGCCCGGCGAGGTGCTGGTCGCCGACACCACCACGCCGGACTGGGAGCCGGTCATGAAGACCGCGGCCGCGATCGTCACCAACCGCGGCGGCCGCACCTGCCACGCGGCGATCGTCGCGCGCGAGCTCGGCATTCCCGCCGTCGTCGGGCACCGGCAACGCGACGACCGCGTCCCGAGACGGCGAGACGGTCACCGTGTCCTGCGCGGAGGGCGACACGGGCGGGTCTACCGCGGCGCAGGTGCCGTTCCACGTCGAGCGCACCGAGCGTGGGCGACATCGCCCGCCCGGCGACCCAGATCATGATCAACCTCGGCAATCCGGACCTCGCGTTCAAGACCTCGCTTCCTGCCCAACGACGGCGTCGGGCTGGCGCGCATGGAGTTCATCATCAGCGAGTCCATCAAGGCGCACCCGATGGCGCTGCTGCATCCCGAGCAGGTCGACGGATCCCGCGAGCGCGCGCGGAGCATCGACGCGCCTGATCCGCGGCTACCGCGACGGCGCCGACTTCTTCGTCGAGCGCCTGTCCGAGGGCGTCGGCACGATCGCCGCGGCGTTCTATCCGAAGCCGGTGGTCGTGCGCATGTCGGACTTCAAGACCAACGAGTACGCGAGCCTGCTCGGCGGCGCTGGTTCGAGCCCGACGAGGACAACCCGATGCTCGGCTTCCGCGGCGCCTCGCGCTACGCCCACCCCGCCTACGCCGAGGGCTTCGCCCTGGAATGCGCGGCGATGAAGCGGGTGCGCGAGGAGATGGGGCTACCAACGTGATGCTCATGATCCCGTTCTGCCGCCGCGTCGAGGAGGCCGAGCAGGTCCTCGAGCGCGATGGCCGAGCTGGGCCTCGAGCGCGGCAAGAACGGGCTCGAGATCTACGTGATGTGCGAGATCCCCAACAACGTGATCCTGATCGACGCGCTTCGCCGAGCACTTCGACGGCTTCTCGATCGGCTCGAACGACCTGACGCAGCTCACGCTCGGCGTCGACCGCGACACCGAGATCGTCGCGTTCGACTACGACGAGCGCGACGAGGGCGTGAAGGAGATGATCCGGCTGGCCGTCGAGGGGTGCCGCCGCAACGGCATCCACTCCGGGCTGTGCGGCCAGGCGCCGTCCGACTACCCGGACATGGCCGAGTACCTGGTCGAGCTCGGCATCGACTCGATGAGCCTCAACCCCGACACGGTGCTCAAGACCACCCAGCAGGTCCTGGACATCGAGCGGCGAGCGGGGAACCCCTCCACGCGACCCGGCGGACAAACGTGAAGGCACGGCCTGCCTGAGGACGCCGCAGGCCTTGCCGATCCAGCAGATCCCGCTCCGCGTGGGGATCGCGGCGCGCGTTTGCGCAATGGATGCGAGGTTGTCGCTGACGCCGATCGGGGACCCAGCCTGGCTCTGAGGCGATCCATGTGAAACGCGCGTATGGCCCGTTGCGGAACACGACGATGTCGCAGCGCCGAATCCGTGGATCCCCGGATCCTGCGTGCGGGATACCCCGGATGACACAGGCAGCTCCCGCGGATAGCGTTTTCCCGAGAGTCAGTGCGCATCCCGGGTTGGTGTGTGTCGTTTGTGTCTGTCGTCTGTCGGGTACTCGTAGCTGGCGTGTCTTGCCTTTCGCCATGAGCGAGCACCTCACACCCCTAGACGCGACGTTCCTCGAGCTCGAGCAGGCCGACGAGAGCGCGCACATGCACATCGGCGGGATCATGGTCTTCGATCCTCTGCCGGACGGTGGCTCGCCCTCGCGCGAGGAGCTGTGTGAGCACCTCGGAGCCGGCTGGGGCAGCTGCCGCGCTACAGACAGCGCCTGTCGGAGCCGCACACGGGCGGGCTGTCGTGGCCCGAATGGGAGGACGATCCCGCGTTTGACATAGGCAGGCACGTCGCCCGCGCGGCACTCCCCGCACCGGGAGGCTATGAGGAGCTGGCGGAGTGGTCATCGGGCTTCTTCTCCCAGCGCCTGGATCGCCATCGGCCGCTGTGGGAGATGGCGCTCGTCGAGGGGCTCGCCGACGGTCGTTGGGCGCTCGCGCACAAGACGCACCACTCCATGGTCGATGGCGTCGGCTCGGTCGACGTCGGCCACCTGATACTCGACACTACGCCGGACGCGGAGCGAGCCGCTCCGGCATCCCCGTCCTCCGCGAGCGGCGCAGCGGTGCGCCCTCCTCTCTCGGTGCCGATCGCCAGCCGTCCACGCCCACCCGACCGCTCCCGGCCCGCTGGCTTCTCTGGCACACGTCTGGGCGGGGCTTTTGCCGGTCGAAACCATGGTTCACGCGGCCCAGATGGGAGCCCATGGCGTGCTTCACCCGCGTGAGGCGCTTTCCAGCGCGCGCTCGGCGATCGATTTGATCGTGCGCGAGGAGCTTCACGCGGCGCCGCACACGAGTCTCAACGTGCCGATCGGTACCAGGCGCCGTTTCGAGGTCGTGCGCGTCCCGCTGGCGGACCTCAAGGAGATCAAGAGCTCTCTCGGCGGCACGATCAACGACGTCGTGCTCACCGTCACCGCGAGCGGGCTGAGGGCGCTGCTTGAGTCCCGCGGGGAGGCACTGCCGGCGGAGGGGCTGCGCGCGATGGTCCCCATGAACGTCCGCCTCGCGAGTGAGCACCTCGCGCTGGGGAATCAGATCTCCTCGCTATACGTGGAGCTGCCTGTGGCACAGGCCGATCCAGTGCGGCGCTATCACGAAACCGTGGCCCGCTCGGCGTCGTTGAAGTCCGCCGGGCAGCAGGCGGCAGGCTCCACTGCCGTGATCGAGCTCTCGGGACTTGCGCCGCCGGTGATCCATGCCACCATCGCGCAGGCCCTCTACGCCACACGGCTATTCAACGTGACCATCACGAACGTGCCCGGCCCACAGCAGACGCTGTACGCCTTCGGGGCGCCGCTGCGCGAGGTCCATCCGCTTGTGCCGCTCGCCGCCGAGCACACCGTCGGCGTTGCCGCGCTGAGCTATGACGGCAACGTGTTCTTCGGCGTGGTCGCCGACCGCGACACCGTGCCGGACCTCGAGGTGTTGGTGAGCGCCCTGGGTGCCTCGGTCGAGGAGCTTCTGTCTGCGGCGCGAGCGGATGGAGCGCTACACAAGGACGGCGCTGCTCGCCCTTCGCGCCCCCGCCAGCGCCCCGCGGCGCGCAATGCGGACGGCGTGCGCTGATCGCTCGGACCCGGGTAGGCGGAGAGGTCCGGTCGGCCCTGGTCGTGGGAGAAAGCAGGAGGAGGCTGCGACCGCGCTTACGCCGCCACGGCCAGCCTCAACGCGGGTCGCCCAGCGAGCCGGCTGCTTACCCGTGCCGGCCCAGCACGCTCTCGAGCAGCTCGACGTACTGGCCGAGGTGCCGCGGGCCGAGGAACAGGTCGCGTACGCGCGTCTGCGCCGCTGCGCCCATGCGCTCCGCGCGGTGGGGGTCGTCTAGAAGCTCGCTCACGCGCTCGCCGAAGGCTCGCAGGTCGCGCGGGTCCACGAGGAAGCCGGTGCGTCCGTCCTCGATCTGCTCGCGGATACCGCCGATCGCCGAGGCGACGACCGGGCGGCCCTTCCACATCGCCTCTGAGACGGTGAGGCCGAAGCCCTCCGCCAGGCTCTTCTGCGCGACGACGTCGGCGCGCCGCTGAAGGGCGTTGACGATCACGGCGTTCTCGTCGGCATCCGCCATCGGCAGCAGGGCGAGGTGCACGCGGCGGCGGATCCGGCGAGGCAGCTCTGACCAGGCCGCCTCGACCTCCGCGAACACCTCCTGCTCCCTCGGGGTCGTCGGCGACCGCCGTCACGTCGGGGCCCGCCAGCAGGAGGTGCGGCTCCTCGTTCGGCGTGGACGTGCTCGGCGAACGCGGCGAGCACGCCCAGGGGGTCCTTCAGGCGATCCCAGCGCGAGACCTGCGCGAGCAGCGGGACGCCGAGCCAGAGTTGCCGCTCCTCGATGAGCCGCGCCTTGGACTCCACGTGGCCGACCGTGCCGTCGAGCCGCTCGAAGACCGCCCTCGGATAGTCGTGGTGGCGGTCGGCGGCCAGTCCGGCGGCGCGCAGCACCGCGGTCACGCTGGTGAACGCCATCGCGTGGTTCTTCGGCGAGAAGGGGTCGATCGAGGGCGCGATCACCGTCAGCTTGGCGGGATCGAGCCCGTCCCAGAGGTAGGCTGGATGCGAGAAGACGTAGGCGTCGGCCCGCTCGACGTAGGGCATCAAGAAGCGCCAGGCCTCGCGCGCGAGGTCGTTGGGCGGGTCGATGCCAACGTGCGCGCGCCAGATGACCGGCACCCCGGTCGCGAAGCAGCCGCGGGATCATGCCGGCCGTCTGCGGATCGTGCAGCAGCACGACGTCCGCGGGGCGAACGCGCTCTGCCATCAGCTCGGCGTTGGCGTCGCAGCAGCGCTCGTAGACGGCGCGCTCGGCTTCGCCCAGCGGGCCGCCGTCGCCCTCGTGCCCGTGCAGTCGGTTGTGCAGGCGCTTGGTTATGCGGAAGAACTCGGAGTCGCCCGTCGATCGCTACCCAGCGCGAATCGACCCACCGCCGCGCGTGTAGCCGATCAGCGAGCGCAGCATCTCGGCGACGCCGCCGCCCTGGGCGGTCGAGTTGACGTTCCAGAACGTCCGCGACTCGAGCAGCTCGCGCCCCCGGGTGAGCGTGTGCTCGAAGGCCGCGAGCGCGTCCGGAGTGAGCACAGCTGCGCAAGCGCTCGGGGTCCAGCGGAGTGACGGCGACGTCCTCAAGCCCCATGCGTGCGAGCGTACTCCAGTGCCACCAGCCTCATTAGCCCAGCTGCCGCGGCAAGCCAGGCGGGGGCTCGCCCGCGATCGCCATCACGCACCCGGGCTCCGCGCGCCACCACCCGGCCGTCGCCCCCCGACCGTCTCCCCAGTCCACGCGCAGCGCCTGCCACGCGCCGGCGGGGCGCCGGCGTCCGCTGGCGTCACGACCGCGTTGCGGACGTCGAGCCGCAGGCCCTCACGGCGGACCTTGGCGGCCGCCTCCTTGGCGGTCCAGATCAGGTTGGCGAGCAGCGCGCGCTCGCGCGTCGCCGGCGCGAGGACGCAGTCGCTGCTCGGCCGGCGCCAGCCACTCGCGCACGAACGCGCCGCTGCGCGGCTCGACCAGCTCGAGGTCGCAGCCGGCCACGCGCGGGCGCGTCCGCGACCACGGCCAGCGCCCGGCCGGCGCGGTGGCTGAGCGACACCGACACGCGGCGCGCGCTCGCCGTCGAGCCAGGCCTCGGGCGCGCCGTCGGCGGCGGCGAGGATCTCGACGCGCTCGGGCGGCACCGACAGCCACGCGCCGACCGCCGCCTTGGCCGTCCAGCGCCCGAGCCGCCAGTCGCGCCCGGCGCCGGCGCCACGTGCAGCCGCGCCAGCACGCGGCGCTCGGCCGTCGCCGAGCCAGTCCTCGCCGGCCGGGACGTCAGCGAGCGTGTCGGCTGAGCCAGCCCGGCGCGTCCATCGCGTCGCGGCGGCGGTGCTCGGCGGGTCGTCGAGCCTGCGATTCCGCGCTCGACGGCGTCGATCAGGAACGGGCGCAGCGACGACGGGCGCGATGATGCTGCTCGACCGAGCCCATCCGCACGGCGCGCTCGACGCTGTGGATCTGCGTCGAACTCGATCGGCGAACTCGCCCGCGCTTGCTGCGCGAGCACCTCGGTCCACAGCGCCGTCGCGCTCGGCGCGCAGGCGCTGGCGCTCGGCGCCCTCGGCAGCCGCGATCCGCTCGTCGAGCGCCGCGATCCGCGTCGTCGCCGCGCGCCGCCTGCTCGACCTCGCGGGCGAACACGACCGCGGCGGCCGGCGCGCCGCCGATCACCGAGGCGTGCGCGCCCTCGAGCGCGACCGTCTCGAGGTTCGGGTTGAGCTTCTGCGAGAACACGACGAACGCGCCGCCGTGGTAGCGCGAGACGACGCAGAACACGATCGGCCCGTCGAAGTTGACGACCGCGCGCCCGATCTCGGCGCCGTACTCGAGCTGCCACTCGCGCATCGACTCGGGCGAGCCGTCGAAGCCGGCGAGGTTGGCGAGCACGACCACCGGCCGGTCGCCCGCCGGCCGCGTTGATCGCGCGCGCGATCTTCTTCGACGAGCGCGGGAACAGCGTGCCCGACGTCCACTGCTCGGGCCCGTCGGCCGGGACGGAGCCGTGCCGCGGCAGCGGGCGCGACTCGATCCCGATCAGGCGACACCGGCTAGCCGCCGAGGTGCGCGTCCCAGACGACGCGCGATCTCGGCGTCGCGCATCCCCGCCCAGCGCTCGAGCGGCGCGATGGTCGCGAGTCGATCACCGCCCGCATCACCGAGCGGATGTCGAACGGCTTCTTGCGCCCCGGGTTGGTCGCGTCGGAGAAGACGTCGCCGACGCGCGGCAGGCCGGAGCCGGGCGTCGCGATGCTCGGCGTCGCCGACGTCGCGCTCGGCGGGATCGGAGGTGCGCGCGCGGCCGCGGGAAGCGCTCGCCGGGCGCGACGTAGGTGTGCTCGTAGTAGGCGAGCAGCACGCGGCAGGCGCCGGCGAGGTCGCGGGCCCAGTACTGCGCCTGGCCGTTCGGGCCCATGATCCGCTCGTAGCCGCCGATGCCGAAGTTGTCCTCGGCCGAGACGCCGCCCGAGTAGTCGAGCGCCTGCTTGCCGGTGAGCACCATCGCGCTCTCGGGCGTCATGACCAGGATCGCCGCGCGTGTGCATCAGCATCGTCGCCTCGGCGTTCCAGTAGGGCTGGGCGCCGACGTTGATGCCGGCGACGACGACGTTGATCTCGCCGCCGGCCTGGGTGAACAGCACGATCCGCCGCAGCACGGCCGCGATCCAGTCCATCGTTCTCGGTGCCGCTGTCCATCGCGATCTTGGCGCCGGCGGAGAGCGCGAACCACTCGAGCGGCACGCCGAGCTCCTCGGCGAGGTCGAGCGCGGCGATGATCCGCCGGCACTCGGGCTCGGCGAGCGAGCCGAGCGCGCGCGTCGGGTCGCCGAGCAGGATCACGCGCAGCATGCCCTCGGGATAGCGCTCGGTGAAGTTGCGGATCGTGCCGACGACGATGCCCGCTCGGGTTGGTCGCCGGCGGGCGGTCGACCGGGCACGAGCCGCCCGTCGTCGTCGAGGTCGTGCTCGACGAACGCCCCCGGGCGGCTGGTCCGGCGTCCCGTGGCGCGGGCGCGAGCAGCCGGACGATCTCGGCCGGGTGCAGCGGTCCCGCGCCGCCGCGCCGAGATGATCCGCCGGGCGCCCTCGTCGAGCGGCTGCAGCGGCTCGGGTCGGCGGGTCGTCGATCTCGACGACGACGCCGCGGCCCGGCGGGCGTGAAGAAGCGCAGCACGCGGTCGCGCGACGCTGCCGTCCGGCCTCGCGCAGGCGCCCGCGGACGCAGCAGCATCTCGAGCCCGAGCCCGGCGGTCGAGCGGCGCCAGGCGCGCGACGAACGCGCGGATCTCGTCGGGGCTCGAGCTCGATCACCGGCCACACGTAGAGCAGCACGCGGTTCCAATGCAGGCGCCGGCTCGAGCGGGCGGCGCGCCTGGAAGCCGCGGATCGTCTCGAGCGCCTCGACGAGCATCTGCTCGAGCTCGGCAGCGCCGACGACGCGCCCGTGCTCGTCGCGCACCGGGGTGAGGTCGCGCACCTCGGCGAGCGCGAACAGCCGCTCGTCCTTGGGGTTCGTCGCGCGCGACGCCGTGGAAGAGCGTAGATGTCCTCGGCCGAGGGCAGGCGCTCGAGCGTCGAAGTCTCGAAGGCGCCACAGGTGCAGGCGGTGGCCCATCATCGGGTGCAGCCCGCGCAGCGACTCGTCCTCGACCAGGCCCGTCCGGCCCGGGCCGGAAGGTGAACAGGTCGATCGCCGACATCCCGCGGCCGCGGCGCGGCTCGGCGACCGCGACCACGATCCGGTGCAGCGGCGGGCGACGGCGACCGGCCGCGAGCGGCTGCGCGCAGCCGTCTCGCCAGCTCCGCGTGGGGCGGCGCCGCGTCGCGCGTGCTCGGCGTAGAGGTCGAGCGACGGCGAGCTCGCCGTCGGGCAGCGTCGCGACGTGGCGCGCGAATGCCGCCGCGGCCGCCGCCACGTCCTCGAGCTCGACGTACGCGGCCGCGAGGTGGCGCCGTCGCCTGCTCGAAGCGATAGCGACCGATCACGAACGCGTGCCCGTCGAGCTCGATCTGCTCGAAGCCTTCGAGCGAGCGGACGCGGTAGTAGCGGCGCGCCATCGCCTCGACCAGCAGGCGCGCGCGGCGGCGGCGCCGCGGCGCGCATCGCGGCGCTGAGCAGCGTCGCCAGCGGCCGCGGGCAGTCGACGAGCGCCGCGATGCGGCTCGTCGCGGTCGGGCCGCGCGGGATCGGCGGCGAGCGCGGCGATGTGCGCCTCCATCTCGGCGTAGACGCGCTCGCGCGCGGCCGCGATGACCGGCTCGTCGAAGTAGCGGAAGCGGACCTCGCGGGCGAGGTCGGCGACGACCGGGTCGCGTCCCTCCAGCGCGATCACCAGCCGGTCGAGCGCCTCGCGGAAGTCGTCGCCGACGTGTCCGGCGAGCTGCTCGGCCTGCTCGAGGCGCCGGTCGAGGATCGCCACGATCGCGCGCGCGCGCCGTCTCGGCCCGCTGCTGGGAGAGGAACAGGCGGTAGCACGCCTCCTCGAGCGCCGGCGTGCGCTCGAGGCTCTCGACCCCGTAGTGCGCGAGCGCGCGCCGGAGCTGCGTCGACGAACGTGGCCGGCAGCCCCTCGGCCTCGGCGTCGAGCGAGCGCAGCCACGCGTGCAGGTGCTCCTGCGGGCTGGGCAGCAGAGGCGTCTCGGGCTCGGCCTCGTCGTGGCGCGCGGACGCGACAGCGCGCGCAGGTCCGCGAACATCGCAGCAGGCGGTGCTCGCCGGGGATCGAGCGCCGGGTCGCAGGCGAGCAGGTCGGCGCACTCGCCGTGCAGGTCGGCGATCGATCCGCTCGACCTCGGCGGCGTCGATGTCGTAGCCGAGCACCAGCCACTCCAGCCGTCGCAGGTTCTCGCGGCAGCGCTCGGGCGCGACGGCGGCTCGGCGGCGGCTCCGGCGGCGCGAACGAGACGCGCTCGCCCGCCGCCGGGGGCGGCCCGCCGTCCAGCGGCTCGAGCGCGAGCAGCGGCGCCTGCGCGGCCACGTGCACGTTCTGCGCCGACGAGCACCTGCCGGACGCGGCCGCGGAACGGCGCGGTCAGCGACGTCTCCATCTTCATCGCCTCGACGACCGCGACGACGTCGCCCGGCCTCGACCTCGTCGCCCGCGCGCGACCGGGATCGAGACGACGACCGCCGGGCGCGAGGTTGCGCACGAGCCCGCCGTCGTCGCGCGAGATCCGGTGCGGCACGCCGTCGACCTCGACGAGCAGGTCCGCGCCCTGGATCGAGGTCAGCGTGCGGTGAGCGCGGCCGCCGCAGCTCGAGGCGCCGCTCGTGCGCGCCGAGCCGCTGCGACGTCGACCTCGATCGCGCTCGCCGTCGACCGTCACGCGGTAGCGCGCCGGGCGCGATCTGCGCGACCGCGAGCGGTAGGACTGCCCGCGGTGGCGCAGCTCGACGCTGCGCGCGCAGCTCGGCGCTGGCCTGCGGGCGCCCGCGGCGGGCGAAGGCGTAGAAGCGGGCGCGGTCGGCCGGCGATGTCCGTCGTCGGCCAGCTCGATCGCCGCCTGCAGCAGCGCGACGTCGGCGTGGCGCACGGGCACGATCTCGCCGCTGCAGGTGCAGCCGGTCGAGCCAGGTCGTGTCGACCTCGCCCGTGCGCACCTCCGGGCGGCCGAGCAGCTCGAGCAGGAAGCCCTGGTTCGTGGTGCCGCCGTCGACGACGACGATCGTGTCGGCGAGCGCGCGGCGCAGGCGGGCGAGCGCCTCCTCGCGGTCGCGGCCCCAGGCGATCAGCTTGGCGATCATCGAGTCGAACTCGGCGGGGATCACGTCGCCCTCGGCGACGCCGGTGTCGACGCGCACGCCCGGGCCCGGTCGGCAGCCGCAGCAGCGCGACTCGGCCGGGCGCCGGCGCGAAGCCGAGCGCCGGGTCCTCGGCGTTGAGCCGCGCCTCGATCGCGTGGCCCGACGGGCGGCGGCGGCTCGCCCTCGAGCCGCCCGCCGGCGGCGACGTGAAGCTGCAGCTTGACGAGGTCGAGCCCGGTGACCGCCTCGGTCACCGGGTGCTCGACCTGCAGCCGCGCGTTGACCTCCATGAAGGAGAAGCGCCGCTCCGCGGGCTCGTAGAGGAACTCGACCGTGCCGGCGTTGCGGTAGCCGGCGCGCAGCGCGAGCCGCCGCGCCGCCTCGCATGAGCTCGCGCTCCTGCTCGGGCGTGAGCGCGGGACTGGCGGACTCCTCGATGACCTTCTGGTTGCGGCGCTGGTAGGAGCAGTCGCGCACGCCGACCGCCCACGCGCTGCCGTGGCCGTCGGCGATGATCTGCACCTCGACGTGCCGCGCGCCGGTGATCGAGCTTCTCCAGCAGCAGCGTGCCGTCGCCGAAGGCCTGCAGCGCCTCGGCGCGCGCGCTCGCGAACGCGGCCGGCGAGCGCGTCGGCGTCGTCGACGCGGCGGATGCCGCGGCCGCCGCCGCCGGCCGCGGCCTTGATCATCAGCGGGAAGCCGATCCGCTCCGCGTGGCGCAGCGCCTCCTCGACCGTCGTCGACGGCGTCCGCCGCTCCACGGCGCGACCGGGACGTCGGCCTCCTCGGCGAGCCGCTTGGCGGCGATCTTGTCGCCGACGCAGGCGCATCACCGCCGCGTCGGGGCCGACGAACACGATGCCGAGCCGCTCGCACAGCTCGGCGAACTCGGGGTGCTCGGCGACGAAGCCCCAGCCGACCCACGCCGCGTCGGCGCCGGCCGCCGCGAGCGCGCGCTCGAGCGCGCCGTAGTCGAGATAGGCGCTGCGTCGCGCGCCGTCGCCTCCCGCGATCGGGCCGGGCCGAGGCAGACCGCCTCGTCGGCGTGGCGGACGAACATCGCGTCGCGCTCGGGCTCGGTGTAGAGCGCGATCAGCGTGGATCGGCTCGGCGCGCTGCTCGTTGAGCTCGCGCACCGCGTGGATCACCCGCATCGCGGCCTCGCCGCGATTGACGATCGCCAGGCGCGAGAACGGGCGCTGCATCGCCGTGGCCTCAGCCTCGAGCCCATCGCCGTGCGGATCGGCGCGAGCGCCTCGGCGTCGAGCCCGCCCGGCAGCTCGATCGTGCGGTAGCCCTCGAGCCGCACCCGCACGCGCCCGGCCTCGTCGACGACCTCGGCGTCGACGCCCCCGTCGCCTTCGCGCGGCCTCACGACCGCCCACAGGCGGCCGGGCGCGTCGGCTCCGGCGAAGCGCACGACGCGATCGACATGGGTGGGCAGCGCCATGCGGCCGGCGGTCCCGAGCTCCCAGACGCCCGCGGTCTGGAAGCACAGCTCGATCAGCCGCGGCGCGAACTCGGTCGGCTGGGTCTGCGGGCTCGTGGTCGGCCGGCAGCTCGCTCGCCAGCCGGCCGACGACGTGGCCGTCGTCGCGCCAGGCGCGGTCGAGCACCTGGTAGGCGGGGCCGTGGAAGTACACGCCGTAGACCGCCTCGCGACCGACGCCGTCGTCGCCCGCGTCGGCGGGCGCGCGCCGCCTGCGGGGCCGCCGGCTGCCTCGCGGGCCAGGCGAGCGCGTCCGCTGAAGTGGCAGGTCTCCTGCTCGCCCTGGCCGCGCAGCGTGCGGCGGCCGATCAGCTGGCAGTCGGCCACGAGCGTGCCGTCGCCGCCGTCGCGCACCAGCGCCCGCAGCTCGAGCGTGCGCGGCTCGTCGCGGTAGAACTTGAACGGCGCGAGCAGGTCGACGTCCTCGAGTGCCACGACCTGCCAGCCGGGCAGCAGCGCGCCGCGCGACCTCGGCGAAGCCCTCCATGCCCATCACGCCGGGGAGCACGGGGTGCCGTCGATGCGGTGGTCGTCGAGGAACGCCTGCCGGCTCGGGTCGAGCTCGGTCACGACGCGTCAGCCCGCCGCCGAGCGTCAGCTCGGCGATCCGGCCGGTCATCGGTCCGGAGCGCTCGGCGAGCGGCCTCGGTGGCGCGCTCGGCGTCCAGGCCGCCGCTCGGGTGGCGCTCCTCGAGCAGCACGCCGAGCGAGCCGGCCACCAGGACCTCGCCGCCCGCGCCGGCGGCGGTCAGCTCGCGGCGCACGACGGGAACGCCGATCTCGGGCGGCAGCATGTCGATGCCGGCCACCTCCATCATCTTCGGGATCGAGCCGCGGCTCGCCATGCCGATGCTCGCCCACGCGGTCCAGTCGATCGCGATGCCGCGCGTGCCGCGCCGAGCGCCGGCGCATGTTCGAGACGCTCTTGCACAGCAGGTCGTTGGCCGCCGAGTAGTCGGTCTGGCCGGCGTTGCCGAAGCGCCCGGCGATCGAGCTGAACACGATCGCGGTCCCGGGCGGCGGCGTCGCCGAGCGCGTGCAGCACGTTCAGCCAGCCGTCGGCCTTGACGTCGAACACGAGGTCGAACTCGCGCTGGGGCTTGTCGGGCAGGAAGTGGCTGATCTCGAGCCCGGCGCAGTGCAGCAGCACGTCGATGCGGCCGCTGTCCTCGAGCGCCGCCGCCACCGCGGCGGACACCTGCCGCGCGTCGGTCAGGTCGACCTGGTGCCAGTGGGCGCTGCCGCCGGCGCGCTCGATCGCCTCGATCGCGTCCAGCGCCGCGCGGGCCCGCTCGATCCGCGCCAGCTCGCGCTCGACGAGCTTCGGCGTGGGACGCTCGCCGCGCTCGCGGATGCGGTCGGCGAGCTCGCGCTTGAGGCCGTCGCGATCGGTCGTGAACCGGGCCAGGTCGGGATCGGCGGGATCGGGCTCGGGCACGAGGTCGAGCAGGTGGAAGGTGCCGCCCGACGCCGCCGCCAGGTCGGCGATGATGGCGGACACGATGCTGCCCGCGGCGCCCGTCACGAGGAACACGGTGTCGCCGGTCGGGCTCGCGCGCCGCGTCGTGCTCGGCCGGCCGCTCGACCAGGCCGACCGACCAGCGCAGGTCGTCGGCGTGGCCGACCTCGACGGCGCCCGGATCGCGCAGCGTCTCCTCCAGGAGCACGTCGGCCAGCGCCGCGGTCTTGCGGCTCGGAGCGAAGTCGACGGCCTTGACGAGCGCGTCGGGCCGCTCGCGCGAGAGCGCCTTCGTGAAGCCGGTGACCGCGCCGCCGAGGACGGAGCGTCGCGCCGTCGGCGTCGTAGCCGTGGCGCCCGCCGAGGCGGGTGGCGCGACACGAGGAACGTGCCGGCCGCGCCGACCTGCTCGGCGAGCGCGCGCATGGCGATGGCGAGCAGCTTGACCCGCACGCGCAGGGCCTCGCGCCGGTCGGCCGGGTCGAGCCTCGCGAGCGGCCCCTCGTCGTCGAGCGCGGGCAGCCAGTACACGCCGTGGATCGGGCCGGCCGCCGTCCACTCGGCGATGAGCGCCTCGAGCGCCTCGACCGTCGGGGGCGCCCTCGATCGTGAGCACCTCGACGCCGAGCTTGCCCAGTCGGTCCGCCGAGCGCGGCTGCCGACGCCGCCGGCGTCGGGCATGAGCACGACCCGGCTGCCCTCGCCGAGCGTCACGCCGGTCGCGACGCAGCGCTCCAGCGGCGGGCGCAGGACCGGAACGGGCACGCGGCGCGGGAAGCCCTCGGCGTCCGCCGCCTCGAGCGGCGCCGCGCGCGGGCGTGCCGGCGCGGCTGCGGCCGGCTCCGCGGCGGTGGGCTCCGCGGCGGGCGCGCGGCTCGGCCGGCGGGCTGCCGGGCTCTCCGGCGCGGTCGTGCACGAACGCGACGACGTGGTTGACGGTCGGGTAGTCGCGCAGCTTGAGCGTGTCGTCGCGCTCGATCCCGTAGGCCTCGCGGATCGTGGCGAACACCTCAGCCTGCTTGACGGTGTCGATGCCCAGGTCGGCCTCGAGGTCGAGATCCATGTCGAGCAGGTCCTGCGGATAGCCGGTCTGCTCCGCGACGATCTCCAGCACGCGGCTCTCGACCGTCGCCGGCGCTGCGCCGCGGCGGTGGCCGGCGCCGCGCGGCTCGGGCGGGCTGCCGCGGGCGCGGCGGGCGCGGCTCGGGCGCCGCCGCCGGCGGGCGCGGGCTGCACGGGCTCTGCCGGCGCGTTCGTGCACGAACGCGACGACGTGGTTGAGGGTGGGGTAGTCGCGCAGCTTGAGCGTGTCGTCGCGCTCGATCCCGTAGGCCTCGCGGATCGTGGCGAAGACCTCAGCCTGCTTGACGGTGTCGATGCCCAGGTCGGCCTCGAGGTCGAGATCCATGTCGAGCAGGTCCTGCGGATAGCCGGTCTGCTCCGCGACGATCTCGAGCACGCGCGCTCTCGACCGTCGCCGGCGCTGCGCCGCGGCTGCTGGCCGGCGCCGCGGGCTCGGGGCGGTGCCGCGGGCGCGAACGTCGAGGGCCTCTCGGACTCCCGCACCGCGGCCGCCGCGGGGGCGGACCCGGGCGCGGCCGGCGGGTCGAGCGGCGCGCCGAGCGGCACCGCGACGTGCTCGGGCTCGTGCGTGACGGCCGCCGCTGGGCCCTGGTCGGCAACGCGTAGCCGGTGCTGGACGACCTCGAGCTTCGGGTCCTCGTAGCCGCTCACCCGCCGCAGCCAGGCCGTCCACGCCGCGCGGTCGGCGATCCGGTAGGCGTAGCCGAGGTCCTCGGGGTTGCGCCGCCGGCCGTCCGCCGCCGGCGTCCAGCGCAGCAGCAGCAGGCTGATCTGCGAGCCGAAGCCGGCCGCGAGCCGCAGCGCGTAGCGCACCGGGTAGGCGCCGCCGTGCGAGAGGTTGAGCATCCCGAGCTCGGGGTCGGGATCACGGAAGTTCGGCACCGGCGGCACGACGCCGGTCTCGAGCGCCTTGACCGCGACGACGTCCTCGAGGCCGACGCCCATCGGGTGGCCGGTGAAGCCCTTGGTGTTCGCGATCACGATGCGGTCGGCGTCCTCGCCGAAGACCTCGCGCAGCGCGTGGATCTCCGCGGCGGCGCTGCCGCCGCGCGCCGGCGTGTAGGTCTCGTGGGAGACGAACATCGTCTCGTGCGCGATCTCGTGCCGGCGCACGCCACGCGCCTCCGCCTGCGCGACGAGCTGCTCCATGACCCCGCCGATGTGGTCGACGTCGAGGCGCGTGCCGTGGAACGCGGAGTTCGCGGTGACCGACCCGAGCACCTCGCAGATCGGCGTGAGGCCGCGCTCGCGCGCCGCCTCCGCGCTCTCCACCACGAGGCCGGCGGCACCCATGCCGAGGATCATCCCGTGGCGGCGCCGGTCGAACGGCAGCGCAGCGTCCTCGACCACCTCGTCGGTGGCGGCCGCGCCGGACGCCAGGAAGCCTGCGCCGATCCAGCCGAGCATGGTGTCCGAGGTGGCGTCGTCGGCGGCCACGATCACCACGCGCCGGCAGCGGCCCGCGCGGATCCAGTCCTCGGCCAGCGCCACGGCCTGCGTCGTGCTCGCGCACGCCGAGTTGATCTGGGTGTTCGGGCCCGCGCGCCCCGATCAGCTCGGCGAGCTGCGAGTGGCCCATCGCCAGCACGCGGAAGAGGAAGCGGCGGTCGAACGTGTAGGGCTCCTCCTCGAGCTGGTGGCGCACGTCGTGGATGCGCCGCTCGACCTCTGCGAGCACGACCGCGTCGGTGTCCTCGTGGTCGAGCATGCGGGCGCGCAGCGACTCGAGCGCCGCCAGCCGCTCCCGGCGCATGTGGTCGACGGTGTAGCGCGCCACCTCGTCGGCCATCTCCTCGAGGCCCGGGAAGGCCGAGGCGAAGATCACCCCGGTGTCGTCGCGCAGCTCGTCGGGCAGCGACCACCGGTCGGGAAGCTGCGTGCCCGTCGTCGTCGTCTTGTAGCGCAGGACGAGCGGGATCCCGGCGTCGCGCAGCGCGTCGATGCCCGCGGCGATCGCCAGCTGCGTGTCACGCCCGAGCGCGGGCAGGCGATCGGCATCGATCCCGAACTCCTCGTGCGAGGTCGAACGCGCCCGCGCGCGCCGCCAGCTTGATCACGTCCTCGAGCCTGTCGATCGTCTCGAAGGTGGCGCTGCCGTCCTCGCCCTTGACCAGCCGCGTGATGTGCTTGTCGAGGATCTCGCGGCGCAGGCGGCCGGGGATCACGTCGATGCCCTGCTCGCCGTCGAGCAGGCGCGCGAGGTTGGCGTCGTCGAACAGCCGCTCGGTGCCCGGCAGCCCGAGCGCCGCGCCGGTGATGACGACCGGCTCGGTCGCCGGCGCGCGCTCCTCGCCGCGCCCGCCCATCAGCTCGCGGCCGCGCTCGAGGAACTCGGCGAACAGGCGCCCGAGGTCGTTGTAGGTGGCCTCATCCAGACTGGCGGTTGCCCGCGCGGGCACAGGTGCGACGCCTCACGGGCTGCGCCGCACGCGGCTGCGCCGTGGCCCCCGAATGCAGCGCGGCCGCACGTGCCGGCTCGATGCCGACGCCCAGCCCAGCGGCCCACAGGCCGCACAGCGCGCCGTTGAACGAGGCGATGTCGCCGGGCTTGGGATGGTTGGTGGCGAGGCTCAACACCTCGTCGTCGCCGAGCACGTCGGAGGCGAAGCCCTGCAGCGCGCGCTTCGGGCCGACCTCGACGAACACCCGCGCGCCCTCGTCGTAGAGCGTTCGCAGCCCCTTGACGAACTGCACCGGCGAGGCGACCTGGCGCGCGAGGATGTCGAGCATCTGCTCCTCGACGCCGTCGCCGGACGGGTAGAGCTCGCCGTCGACGTTGGCCACGATCGGCAGCCGCGGGGCGCGCAGGCCCAGCCGCTGCAGCGTCGCCCGCAGCGGGACCGCTCGCGGGCGCCACGATCTCGGTGTGGAACGCGTGGCTCACGGGCAGCGGGATCGCCTGTGTGCCCGCGCTCCTGCAGCGCGGCGACGACCCGGCCGACCGCCTCGGTGGCGCCGCCGATCACGACCTGGTGGGTCGAGTTGACGTTGGCGAGCACGACGTAGCCGTCGGTCGCCGCGACGATCTCCTCGATCTCCGCGAGCGGCGCCATCACCGCGGCCATCGCACCGGGGTCCTCGACGTCCAGGCTGGCCATCTCGCGCCCGCGCGCGCTGACGGCCTCGAGCGCGGCGTCGAACGAGAGCGCTCCGGCCGCGACCAGCGCGCCGTACTCGCCGAGCGAGTGGCCCATCACGAGGTCGGGAGCGATCCCGTACTCGCCCAGCAGGCGGGTGAGGGCGATGTCGACCGTGAGCACCGCGGGCTGGGTGATCTCGGTGCGGCGCAGCTCCTCCTCGGCGTGCGCCACCGCGGCCGCGTCGGCCGGGTCGACGAAGACGATCTCCGACAGCCGGCGGCCCTCCAGCAGCGGCGCCATGATCGCGTCGGCCTCGTCGAAGACCTCGGCGACGACCGGCTCGCGCCGGCGCAGCTCGGCGAGCATGTTGGCGTACTGGGAGCCCTGCCCGGTGTACAGGAAGGCGACCTTCCCCGGCGCGCCGCTGCCGCGGTAGATCCCGCGTCCGCGCAGCGCCGGCCAGGCGGCGGGGTTGCCGGCCTGCAGCGCGCGCAGCGCCGACCTCGGCCTTGGCTACGAGCTCCTCGCCGTCGGCGTAGTCGATCGCGATCCGCTCGGGCGCGCGCAAGCGCCGCCGCGCTCGGCGGCGCCGGGTCGAGGTGGCGCCCCTGGCGCGCCTCGGCCAGGGCGGTGCGGAGCTCGTTGGCGAGCGCCGCCTCGTCGGCGGCGCCGAGCACGAGCGCGCCACGCAGCGGCAGCTTCGTGCCCGCGGGCGCCGCGGCGCGCGCAGGCGCGGGCGGGTTGCGCTCGGCCGGGACCCGCGCCGCGCGGGGCGCCGACGGGTCGGCCGGCACGGCGATCGACGCGCGATGGCCGTTGGTGTTCAGGCGGCCAGGCACGTGCTCCTCCATGACGATGTGGAAGTTGGTGCCGCCGAAGCCGAAGGCGCTGACGCCGGCCACGCGCGCGTGACCGGCCGCGACCTCCCACTCGCGCAGCTCGGTGTTGACGGCGAACGGGAGACTGGGCCCAGTCGACGTTGGGGTTGGGCCGCTCGAAGTTGAGGCTGGGCGGCAGCACCTTGTCGTGCAGCGCGAGGGCGGTCTTGAGCATGCCGGCCGCGCCGGCCGCCGCCTTGAGGTGGCCGATGTTGGACTTCACCGAGCCGAGCGCGACCGAGCCGGGCGCGAGCTGCGCGCCGGAGAAGGCCTCGACGAGGCTGCCGACCTCGACCACGTCGCCGACGCGCGTCGAGGTCCCGTGGCCCTCGACCAGCGTGCACTCGGCGGGCGACAGGCCGGCGTTGCGCCAGGCGCGCTCGACGGCGAGGCGCTGGCCGACCGGGTTGGGCGCGGTGATGCCCTTGCCCTTGCCGTCGCTGGCGCCGCCGATGCCGCGCACGACGGCGTAGATCCGGTCGCCGTCGCGCTCGGCGTCGGCGAGCCGCTTGAGCACGAACAGCGCCGCGCCCTCGCCCATCACGAAGCCGTCGGCGCCGTCGGCGTACGGGCGCGTGCCGGTCGGCGACAGCGCGCCGATCGCGCAGAACTTCACGAAGGTCGAGGCGCCCATGTTGCGGTCGACGCCGCCGGTGATCGCCACGTCGAACTCGTGCTCGGTCAGGCCCTCGACGGCCGCGTCCATCGCGGCCATCGCCGAGGCGCAGGCGGCGTCGACCGTGAAGTTCGGCCCGTGGAGGTTGAACAGGTTCGCGATCCGCCCGGCGATGCAGTTGCCCAGCTCGCCCGGCATCGTGTCCTCGGTGATCTGCGGCAGCCACGCCTCGAAGTTGCCGCGCAGCTCCCGCTCGATTGCGGCCCGCACGTCGGCGGGCAGAGCGGCGAAGCTCTGCGGCGCGCTCGAGCTCGCGCGCCAGCTCGGGGAAGGTGATGCGCAGCGCGGTCAGGTAGTGCTGCTCGCCCGAGATGGCGTTGCCGACGATGACGGCGGTGCGGTCGAGGTCGAGCGGCCGGTCGGGCCAGCCGCAGTCGCGCCAGCGCCATGCGCGTGCAGGCGATCGCCCACTTCTGGGCGTCGTCCATCGCGTCGGTCACCTTCGGCGGGATCGGCAGCTTCCAGCCGAGCGGGTCCCACTCCCAGTCGCGCACCCAGCCGCCGATCTTGGAGTAGGTCTTCTCCGGCGCCTGCGGGTCTGGGTCGTAGTAGAGCGCCGGGTCCCAGCGGGCGGGATCGACCTCGCTGATCGCGTAGCGGCCCTCGCGCACGTTGCGCCAGAAGGCGCCGGCGTCAGGGGCGTCGGGGAGGATCGCGCCGACGCCGACGATGGCGGCAGCGTGATCGGCGTCGTCAGCTCATGGTTGATGCCTGCGGTTGTACGGGGAGGCGGGTCATGACCGGCCGTAGACACCGTCGGCGACCGCGTCGAGGTCGGCCATGCAGACCGACCTGCGCGGCTGGATGGCGGGCACGCCGAGGCGGGCGACGAGCTGCTCCAGCACCGTTGCCGTCCCCGGTGCCCACCACCCAGCGCACGGCCTCCGTGCCCACCGTCATCGCCACGTCGCGGGCGTTCGCGCGGCTCATCGCCGCGAGCAGGCCGGCATCGAAGCGGCGGGAGGCCTTCGGGCCCAGCCCGCCGTCGGCCGCGCGGGCGGCGCGGCGGGCGAGCGCCGCCGCGCCCTCGACAAGCGCGGCGAGCTGCCCGAGGCGCAGGAGGACGTGCTGGTGGCGGGTGAGCCGCGCGACGCGGCAGGCCTCCAGCAGCTCGGCGAGCGCGTGGTGCGCGAGCGCGGCGACGTCGGCGCCGATCGCCGGGGACGCGCGCGTGCAGAGCCTCGAGCTCGCGCGCGGCGGCGTGGTAGTAGTCGCCGCGCGTCTTGAGGTGCTGCTGCCAGCGGTCGCGCGCGATCGTCATCTCCATGATCTCCGACGTGCCCTCGTAGATCGTGGTGATGCGGACGTCGCGCTTGATCTTCTCGACCATGTACTCGTGCGTGTAGCCGTAGCCGCCGAGCGCCTGGATGGCAGCGTCGGCAGCCGCGTTGCCCGCCTCGGTGGCGAGGTACTTGGCGATCGCGCCCTCGGTGTTGAGCGCTCCCTCGCCGGCGTCGATGCGCTCGGCGGTCTCCTCGATCGCGGCGCGCGCCGCCTCGAGGCGCACGGCGTGGGGGACGATCAGCTTGTGGGTGTAGCCCTGCTTCTCGGAGAGCGGGCCGCCGGCCTGGATGCGCTCGGTGGAGTACGGGATCGCGCGGTCGAGCGCCGCCCACCCGGCGCCGAGCCCGAAGGCGGCGACCATCAGGCGCGTGTAGCCGAACACCTGCTGGGCCTGGACGAGGCCCTGGCCCTCGACGCCGCCGACGAGCCGGTCGGCGTCGACGTCGCACGTCGTCGAGGAACAGCGCCGCCGTGTTGCTCAGGCGGATGCCGTGCTTGTCCTCCGGCTCCCCGTGCGTGAAGCCCTCGGCGCGTCGCCGTCGACGACGAACCAGCGTCGGCCCGCCCGGCGCGAGCGCGAGCACGTGTAGCAGCGTCGGCCACGCCGCCGTTGGAGATCCACTGCTTGGCGCCGTTGAGCCGGTAGCCGACCGACCGCGCCGTCCTCCACGACCGGCTCGGCGGTCGTCTTCAGCGCGGCGAGGTCCTGCCGGCATCGGGCTCGGTGGCGCCGTAGGCCATCAGGATGCCCTCCTCGGCGATCCGGCCCAGCCACAGCGCTTCGCTGCTCGGGCGTGCCGCCGACCCTGATCGGGTCGCTGCCGAGGAAGGTGGCGAGCACCGAGGTGGCGATGCCGAGGTCGATCGCGGCCATGCGCTCGCAGACCCGGTAGACGTCGAACGCGCCGCCGCCCATGCCGCCGTACTCGCTCGGGCACGAACAGCAACTGGACGCCCGAGCTCCTCGCCGCACATGCTCCGCACGAGCTCCTCGGGGAACTCGTCGCGCTCGTCGAGCTCGATCAGCAGCGCGTCGGACAGCTCGCGCTGGGCGAACTCGTCGATCGACTCGAGCGTGAACGCCAAGCTCTCGGGGTCGAGCCCGGTGGTGGCGGTCATCGCGGTCACGGCTACAGCACCTCTCGTACGGTCATCCCGTACCTTCGCCCAGGCGCCTTAATTCCATCGGCTGCCTGCTTACCGCTATAGCAGCTTTCGGCTTCTCATGAGTTCGACGCGGGAATATTCGGTGCCTGCCCTGATCCTCCGTAGACGAGGACCGAGCGTGCGAGCCGAACCGACGCTCACCCTTGCTCCCGAACGTGGCTGTTGCACACACGGACGGCGCCAGCAGCGAACGCTTAGGAAGGCCGGCCCCGACGGATGCCGTCGTGGTCCGCCCTCTCAGTCCCGTTTAGCGGTCCGACACAGTTTCCGGGGCACTGCGGCACTACCACGCGACCGTGCACGGCGGCGGGCAGTGATACCTTGCGTCCAGCGGGGTCGTGCGCCGCGAGCATGAGTAATGAGGATGACGATGGCCTTTGAAGTCGGCAAGCGTGTTGTAGCGGAGTCCGAGTCAACGAATCGCCCACCCCGCTTGGGTGTCGTTGAGGAGGTACTCCGAGGAGATCCCTCGCCTCGCTATCGGATCCGCTGGGACGACGGCCACGAGAGCATCTACACGCCTGCGAGCGGCGCTCTTCGAGCTGGACGTGGCGGCAAGCGGCCGAAGCAAGCAACACCACGCAAGCGCTCGTCGCGAGCGGCCGAGCAAGCTAGCGCCTCGGTTTCTCTGGGCGAGCAGAAGCCCATGAGCACCACCGAGCCGGAGCCCGACGAGCTCGCGGGATACTACCGCGATCAGGATGCGCACATCCACATCCTTGAGTAGTGGCCTATCGCCGCCAGCCGATGGCCCTCAAGACTGTTTACGCAACAGCCTCCGGCAAGAGTGAGAGCGCGGATGCCGACACTGTCGACCTTCTGCGCGTTGAAGCAACCGAGAACCGCGCGGATCGAAGCTAGGCTCCCCAAAGGCTCCCCAAGCGAGCATTTCTTGGGGGTACCGTACGCCCTACCTAGCCGGCATCCTTGAACCGCGGCGACAGTCAGCCGGGGAAAGGAAGCGGCGAGAGTCGGAGTCCCAAGACCGGAGGGGCGGAACGGTGCCCGGTTCGGACGGCGGGTGTGGAACCACCGTCCCTGCCCATGTGTCGTGCCACACATCGCCACGGTTGGGCGTCCTCCGCGCCACACGAGCATGTTTGCTGGCAGTACGGCACCGCCTCGGCATCGGTAGCCGGTGCTTCAGGGAGGGGCGTCGGCGCCGACGCCGCGTCTGTCGCGGCGGGTTGTCCTTGGCAAGCCCTCTATCGCGCCTGCTCGGTCGGCCGAATGAGGATCTCGTTGATCGCTACATGGCGCGGGCGCGTGACCATGTAGACGATCGCGTCGGCGATATCCGTGGCCTGCATGCGCATCCACTCGCCGAAGCGCTGAGCCAGCATCTCCCGGATCTCGGGCCTGTTGTGCTCGGGCAACTCGGTGTCCACGGCTCCAGGCTCAATGAGGCCGATGCGAACGTGCTGGCGTGTTACCTCCTGGCGCAGCGACTCGCTGAACGCGCCTACACCGTGCTTGGTGAGGTTGTACACGCCCGAGCCGGCGTTGACGGTGCGACCCGCGACGGAGCTGATGTTGACCATGTCCGCGACGCGGCGCGGACCCCCTCTGCCGCCCGCAGCAGATGGGGCAATGCCGCATGCGCGCAGTGCAGCAGACCGCGTAGGTTGATGTCGATCATGCGCTCCCACTCCTCGACCGGCGCGCCGGAGATCGGGCCGAGCAGCATGACGCCGGCGTTGTTGACGAGGATGTCGATCCGCCCCGCCCTGTCCGCGACCTCGCCGATCACGCGGGGTGGCTCAGCTGCGTCGGTCAGGTCGGCGGGAACCACGATCGGCTCCGGTCCGGTGGATGCGATCCGCTCGGCCAGCTCCTCGAGGCGGTCGGCGCGGCGGGCGACGATCGCCACGGTGGCACCCTCGGCGGCGAGGGCGAGCGCGGTCGCCTCGCCGATGCCGCTCGAGGCGCCGGTGACGACGGCGACGGTGGAGGCGAGGTGACGGGAGTCGGGCATGTCCGGGCGCAGTATTCCAGCGACGAGGGCGCGGCCCGGTCCTCCTCACCGCCGCCGACGCATCTGCATCTCGCCCGCCACCCGGGATAGGACCATGAGGAACGCCTCCAACGCCGGCGAGCGCGCGGGCTTCTCGCGGGTTGCCGCGAACACGTGCCGTGCCGGTCCGTCGGATGGATGCAGTGGAACGAGTGCGACATCCCCGCGGGCCGCCTCGGCGGCCAGGGCTGGAACGAGGGTGATACCAAGGCCGGCAGCCACCAGCCCGAGCTTCGCTGTCCACTCACGGACGATGAAGTCGACCCGCGGCTGTGAGGGTGGCTGGAGCTGGACGGGATTGAGCAGGCGGTCGTCCTCGCCCGGATCGCCCGCGATCCAGCTCTCCTCGGCGAGCTCCGCCAGCCGGATGCTCCGACGCCCTGAGAGGCGGTGTCCGAGAGGAAGGGCGACGAGCATCGAATCGTCGAGGAGGTGCAGCAGCCTGGCGTGCTCGAGCTGACGCCGCTGCGCGGGGAACGCGCTGATCACGGCCACGTCGATCTCGCCGGCTTGCAGGTAAGCGACCTGGCGGCCGCTCGTTCCCTCGGTGAGAGACAGCGACACGTCCGGATGTTCGGCGGCAAGCGCCGCCATCGCACGCGGTATCAGCACGGCATTGGCCGTTGGGAAGGCCCCGATGCGAAGGCGGCCGCCCTTGAGCCCGTCAAGGTCATCGAGCTCACGCCTCGCCACGGCCGCCCTGTCGAGCATCGCCTCGGCGTGCGGCAGCAGGCACCTGCCATGCTCGGTGAGCTGCACTCCCCTCGCACGTCGCTCGAACAGACGCGCGCCCAGGGACGCCTCAAGCGCGGCGATCTGTCGCGAGACCGCTGACTGGCTGTAGCCGCGGGCCCGTGCCGCCGCAGTGATCGAGCTTTCGGCGGCCACCTGACGGAAGGTGCCCAGCAAGTCCAAGTCCATGTCAATAACGCATGGTACTGATGCCAGATAGTCGTTTGCATCATGGCTTTTGCCGATCTATTGTGGCTCGAGTGAGCGCAGCCGAGAACAAGCAACGCATGATCGAGATCTTCGACGAGCTCGCTGCGGGGAACACCGGCCCGTTCCGCGACGCGATGGCCGAGGACTTCAGCTGGACGATCACCGGCAGCACGCCCTGGTCAGGCACCTATCGCGGCAAGCACGTGGTACTGACCGAGCTGATGGCGCCGCTCTTCGCGCAGTTCGCCGACCGCTATACCAACAGCGCCGAGCGCTTCATCGCGGAGGACGACCACGTGGTCGTCCAGTGCACGGGCCGGGTCACAACCAAGAGCGGCGCCCGCTATGACAACAGCTACTGCTACGTCTGTCGTATCGCCGACGGGGAGCTGCGCGAACTGACCGAGTATTTCGACACAGAGCTCGTCAGCCAGGCCCTGGCCGCGCCGCGACGCCGTTGATCGTTTGACGCCGAGACTGGGCCTTGTGTGCTGCGGGCGTCATCATTAGGGGACCATGTCGGACACGCCCACCTGCGAGCAATGCGGCGCCGATAACCCGTTGCGCGCGCAGTTCTGCATGGCCTGTGGGGCAAGGTTGCCGCGGGTCTGTCCGCAGTGCGGAGAGCCGACCCCCCCCGAGGCCCGCTTCTGCGGAGCCTGCGGTGCGGCACTCCAGGCCGCGGCCGAGCCCGATCGGCTCGAGGCGTCCTCCGGCGCCGACGGCGTCGCCAAGCGCGAGGCCGGGGGGCTCTCGGGCAGCGGCGCCCGCGATCCCTCGACCGAGGAGCGGCGCACGGTCACGGTCCTGTTCGCCGACCTGTCCGGCTACACAGCGGTCGCCGAGCGCCTTGACCCGGAGGCGGTCAAGGCGCTCGTGGACCGCTGCCTGGGCCGTCTCGCCGAGGAGGTCGAGCGTGTCGGCGGCCGCGTGGACAAGTACATCGGCGACAACGTGATGGCGATCTTCGGCGCGCCGGTCGCGCACGAGGACGACCCCGAGCGCGCCGTCCGAGCGGCGTTGGGCATGCAGGCGGCGATGACGGAGCTCAATCAGCAACTGCTCGCCGACTACGGCGTCGAGTTCGACGCTCTGCGTGGGCATAAACACCGGCGAGGTGCTGGCCGGCAAGGTGGGCGAGGCCTACACGGTCATCGGCGACGCCGTCAACGTCGCCTCGCGGCTGCAGTCGAGCGCCAGCCCGGGCACGATCACCGTCGGCGAGCGCACGCAGCGGGCGACCAGCCAGACGGTCGAATACACGCCGCTCGAGCCGCTCGAGCTCAAGGGCAAGGCCGAGCCGGTCGCGGCCTGGCGCGCGATCGGCCTGCTGGAGGGGCAACCGGTGGCGCGCGCAAATTGCGTCGCGAGACGCCCCTGATCGGACGCGAGGACGAGTTCGCCTCGCTGCAGATGCTGTTCGCGCGGGTCGTGCGCAACGATGCGCCGCACCTGGTGACGATTGTCGGCCAGGCGGGCGTGGGCAAGACGCGTCTGCTGCGCGAGCTCGAGCGCTCGCTCGCCGATCGCGAGCCCGCCGGTGCTCATGCGCTGGGGCCGATGCCTGCCCTTCGGCTCAAGCGTCGTCTACTGGCCGCTCAGCGAAATGCTGCGCGCCGAGTGCGCGATCGTCGACAGCGATCCCGCCGAGGTCGCGTGGGCGAAGCTCTCTGCGCGGCTGGCGCCACTGCTCGCAGGCGACGACGGCGTCGACCAGGTCACGCGCCGGATCGAGCTTCTCGCGCGCCTGCTCGGTATCGAGGCCCCCGATAGCGTCGGCTTGCCCGAGCGGGAGGATCTCGATGATGCGCAGAGCGTCAGGGAGGGCATCTTCGGTGCGGTGCGGGCGTGTCTGGAGGGGATTGCGCAGGGCGAACCGCTCGTGCTTGCCTGGGAGGACATCCATTGGGCCGACGAGGGCATGCTCGATCTGATCGAGTACCTCTCGACGTGGCTGCGCGCTCCGGTGCTGCAGGTGTGCATGGCAAGAGACGAGCTGCTCGAGCGCCGTCCGAGCTGGGGGGCCTCGCGACGCTCGACGACGAGCATGTTTCTCGACCCCCTTGCTCCCGCCGACACCCGCGAGCTGATCGCGAGCCTGCTGCGCGATGCGCGCGCCAGGCCGGACATGCTGGAGGCGCTTGCCGAGCGCGCCGGGGGCAATCCGCTGTTCGCCGAGGAGATGGTGCAGCGGCTCGCCGAGGAAGGCAGCGACCAGGACGGCCGAGCTGCCCGACACGGTTCAGGGCCTGCTCGCCGCTCGCCTGGACTCGCTGGCGCCGCTCGAGCGCCACCTCCTCGCCCACGCAGCCGTCGTCGGCCAGACCTTCTGGGAGGGTGCGCTTGCGCCGCGTGGCGACCGATGAGGGCGCCGACCTGCAGGCGGTCCTGGCCGACCCTGCGCGAGAAGGACATCATCGTGCCCGGAGAAGGCGCGCGGCTGGCCGACGAGCAGCAGTTCGCCTTCAAGCACGTCCTGATCCGCGACGTCGCCTACGAGATGCTGCCCAAGGCGGTACGCGCGCAGCAAGCACTTCGAGGTCGGCAAGTTCATCGAAGGGCGCGCCGGCGAGCGCCGTCACGAGGTCGTCGCGCTGCTGGCCGAGCACTACGGCCGCGCGGCCATGCTCGGCGAGGAGGTGCGCCTCGACGCGGACGAGCTGGCTCCCCTGCGCAGCAAGGCGCTGGAGTTCCTCGAGGCCGCCGGCGACGCTGCCAGCGCGCTGTACTCCAACCAGGAGGCGCTCGCCCACTACGAGGCGGCCGCCGCTGCTCGGCGCGGGCGACCACGCTCAGCAGGCGCGCATGCGCGAGAAGCAGGGCGACCTCGCGCTGCGATTGGGCCGAGTGGACGCGGCGATCGAGGTGTGGGAGCAGGGGCTCGAGTACCACCGCGACCAGGACGATCTCGAGCATGTCGCCGAGCTGCACCGCAAGATCGGCGCCGCGCTGGCGCACAAGGGCGAGCGCGCGCAGGCGATCGAGCACCACCAGCAGGGGATCAACCTGATCAAGGACGGTCCGCCGTCGCTCGCCCTGGTGCGGCTGTACGAGGAGGCCGCCTGGCTGTACATGCAGGTCGGCGACAACATGCTCGCGATCTACGCCTCCGAGAAGGCGCTGCGACTCGCCGAGCGGCTCGGCGAGGTGCGCGCCGCGAGCCGCGCGCATGGGATCTTCGGACGGGTCTTCGGCCGCATCGGCGACACGCTCAAGGCGCGCGAGAACCTCGAGCGCGCGATCGAGCTCGCACGAGGACTCCGATGAGAACGAGACCGTGCTCGCGATGCTTGCGCTCGGGCCACCACCTCGAGAACGCCGAGGGCGACTACGCGGGGGCCGAGGCTCGCCTACGCGGAGGCGCTCGGCGCTGGCCCAGCGCATCGGCGACGTTCCCGCCCAGATCGAGCTTCACGCCGCGCTCGCGCAGCTCGCCTTCTACCGCTGCGACTGGGAGGAGGTCGGCGCGCGCGAACGACATCAGCGCCGAGCTCGCCGAACACGAGGGTCTGATCGGCAAGCTGTGCCTGCCCTACACGCTGCGTGGGCTGCTGTGCTGGCGCGATGGCGAATGGGACGCCTCGGCGCAGCTGTTCCTTCGGGCACGCGAGCTGGCCGAGCAGGTCGGCTGGTCGGAGGTCGCGTTCAATGCGCTGCTCGGGCTGGCCGTCACGCAGCGCGACCGCGGCGAGCTGGTCGACGCGGCGAGCACGGTCACCCAGGCGCTCGAGGTCTGCGAGCGCGCCGGCCTGGCCGGGCAGTCGATTCAGGCGATGTCGATGCGCGCGCTGATGCTCGCGCTGGTGGGCGATGAGGAACCGGCAGAGCAGGCCGCCGAGCAGGCCGCCGAGCTTGCCACGCGCATTCACTACCCGGTCGGCGAAGCGGCCATGCTCGAGGCGCGCGGCATGACCTGTGAGCTGCCGGAGGCCTTCGACCTGCTACGCCGTGGGCACGCGGCGTGGGAGCAGCTCGGCCGGCCCCTCGACGCGGCGCGTTGCGAGCTGCTGCTGGGTCAGCGCCTGCGAGAGCACGACCCGGCCGCGGCCAGCGAGGCCCTCGCGAGCGCCGCAGCGGCCTGCGATCGGCTCGGCGTCGGGCACCTCGCCGAGCAGGCGCGCGAGCTCATGGTCGCCTGAACGGGACGGCTCACCTGAACGGGATGGCTCACACAGGCACCGATGGCCGCCGTCCCGTCAGGTCGTCCGGATGATGAGCACCGAGCAGGGCGCGTGATGGGAGATCTTGTTCGGCACCGAGCCGAGCAGGAAGCGCTTGGCCCCGGTCATGCCCCTGTTTCCCACGATGATGAGGTCCGCGCCCAGCTCCTCAGCGACGTCGAGTATCGCGTCGGAGGGGTCTCCCTGCCGCGAGTGCGTGTTCGCCGCCACGCCCGCCTCCCGGGCTATGTCTGCGGCGTCTGCGAGCGACGCCTCGACCTCCTGGCGCGGGTTGATCGCCCACTGCAGATCCTCCGGGGCGCCTCGCCTCTCCGCACGCAAGCGCTGCTCGGACACGGGCGCGTATGCGCTCACCAGCTCCAACCTGGCACCCACCGCCCTGGCCATCTCGACCGCCTGTCGCACCGCCTGGGTGGCTGTGTCAGAGCCATCCGTCCCGACCACAATCGAACCGAACATGATCCCCCTTTGCCGAGCTGCGAGGCCGGCCCCGTGGCCAGCCAGGCGGATCATATCCGCGTGGACTACCCTGCAGCGCGCGGGTGACGGGTCGCGTCGAGGTCCCGGCGAAGTCGAGAATAGGGTGAGGTTTGAGTTGACCAGCGGGACTGATCGAGGCTCAGCTAACCCCCATGAGCGTGCGCGCAGACTGCGCGCTCGGCGGCGCCCCCGCGGGCGCCGCCGCGACGCGCGGGGCAGGCGGATGATCACGATGATCACCGCGGCGATCATCGTGATCGCAATCCTGCCGAGCGGGTGCGGCAACTCCCGGGACGCCGCTCAGGCGCAGCACGCGCCGACGCTCGGCGGAGCCCACAACGCGTCGGCGGCGGCGAGCGTGACCGTGCGTTCCCCGGGCCTCACGGTCACCCTCGCGGCCAAGCCCAAGCGGCCCAAGGTCGGCTCCCCGATCGTGTTCACCGCCACTGCCTATGCGCGACACGCTCCAGGCGCCCTCGGCTATCAGCTTCGCTACGGTGACGGGACGAGCGCGCCTCAGAGCGCGGTGCCGCTCTTCTGCCTACCCGGAAAAGGCTCCGCGGCTCACAGGACGTGGTACTTCTCTCACCGCTACGGCAAGCCGGGGACATATACGGCATCGCTCACCGTCCACGTGAATTGCTCCGGTGAGCGCGCGACGGCAAAGGTGACGGTCCAAAGCGTGCGCAAGTGAGGATCAGGCATGAATGAAGCGTGAGCCGACCCCTCGGAACCTTGGAGATTGGAGGCACCAACCGGCTCAGCTGTGCCTGACGGCGGCCAGCGACTGCGTGAGCGAGCGCTCATCCTGGGGGCCACGCAACACAGCGCGGATACGGCCGTGGCCGTCGAGGACGAACGTCGTGGGCAGGCCCGTCAGGTGGTAGTCGTTGCCGACCGTTCCTTCGGCATCTCGTAGGTTCGGGAAGGTCCAGGCATGGCGCTTGATGAACGCCTTCGCGCCGGCGAGCCCGTCGCTCCAGTCCACGCCGACGATCCTGCCGCTCCCAGAGCTGCTGCGGGAGAAGCGCTCGAGCGCGGGCGCCTCGCGCGCACACGGTCCGCACCAGCTCGCCCAGAAGACCACGAGCGCCGGAGCGCCGGCAGCCGCGGCGAGCAGGCTCGACAGCGTGGCCGGCGGTCCAGCGAGACGCTGGCGCGGAAGCGCCGGCGCCGGCGAACCGCTCTCTGAGGAGCGGTGCGGGGCGAGCCCGAAGGCGATCAGGGCCACGAGCGCGGCAGCGGCGGCAATCCAACCCAGAGCTCGCACGCGCCGAGCCATCGCGCTCGATCAGCGCGCGGCCAGCAGGGGCACGTCGTGCGCTATTTCGGCCGGCTGGAAGCTGGCGGCGTAGATCGTCATCCGCTTGCCCGACGCGGTGATCCCGTAGATGAGACCCGAATGGTTGATGAATTGGGGCTGCTGTGAGTCGCGTTCGGAGCCCACCCCCCACGCCTGCCACACACGCGCAAGCTGAGGCGCCGAGCCGATCAGGTACTGCATGCGGCCGGTCATCTGATGACGATTGAGAAATGCGCCCACGGCCTTCGGTGTGTCCCCGCGCGGGTCCACCGAGACAGCGATTATCTCCACTTTGGAGGCCACCGCCGGACCCATCAGGTTCTGCGCGACACGCAGATTCGATGTGATCAGCGGGCACACGTCGGGGCAGTTGGTGTAGAGGAAGGTGACGAGCACGGCCTTGCCGCGGTAGGAGTCGATGTTGACGGGCTGGCCCAAGTAGTTGCGAAGGGCGAGCGGCGGGGCCGGTTCCGCGGGAGAAAGCACGCCCTCGGCGTCGAAGTTGGCCTGCTTGGCCTGCGCGTTTCCAGCCTTCTGCGCCGAAGAGCCCCCGACCGTGAGAAGCGCGACGCCGCCCGCGATCACGACGAGCGCGAGAAGCGAGATGAGTACGCGGAGGTCGAGGCCCTTCTTGCCCATCAAAGAGCGAACTTATCAGCGGCGCTCACCGCGCGCGCCTGCAGGCCGTCGGCACAAAACGTTGCAAACCTCCCCATGTAATGCAATTTGCAGGCAAATCTGTTAGCTTGCCCTCCGTTCGTGCCGAGTCCTCGACCTCAAGGGGTCGCGGAGCGGGGGACCCAAGTGCAGCCGAGAGGCTGTGGGGGCGAATCGCCACAGGTGTGGCGTAGCGTAGAAGTTACGCGAGCCCGACAGCTAACCCCGTAGGCGCCAAGCAATGGAGAAAGGACGCCCTAGCATGTCGGGATTCCCGCGTGATCTTGCTGTTCTCGACCCCTGGGAAGCCTCGTTCGCGCGCTCGCAGGCACGCCGCGCCCGTGCGCGCCGCAAACGTACGCGCAATTACGCCGGCGTCGGCGCCTCGTTGGCCTCGCTGATCGACACCCGCAGCCAGCTGCTCGCAGGACGCGACTTGGCTCAGGAGCAGCTCTGGGAGCTGTCGCTCGGTCGCTCACACGCACGAAGGCGTGCCGCCGATCTGCGGTTCGTCCCCACGAGCACGCGTGCAAAGCGAATCTCGCTGGGTGCGCTGGCTGCGCTCACGGTCGGCCCCACCGCCAGCCTGGCGGACGGGCAGGCCGCAGCCGGCCCGGCCGCGAACCCGGAACCGCCGACGACGACCGAGCACTCGATCGTGCTGAGCGCGGGAAGCGAAGGCAGGCAGGTAAAGCTGCTCCAGAAGGCCCTGGGCGGCATCAAAGTGGACGGCGTGTTTGGGCCTGAAACCGAAGGGGCTGTGCGCTCATTCCAGACGAGCAGAGGCCTGACGGTGGACGGCATCGTGGGTCGGGTCACGGCCGCCGCATTGCGTGGCCAGGCCACGCCGGACGCATTCACGGCGAGCATCAGCGCCGCGCTGCCTGACGAACCGTCCTCGCGGGCCACCGGCGCGCATGAGGCGATCTTCACTGGTGAGGAAGCCGAACCTGGCACCTCGGGCCCTGGCGAACACGAAGGCGCGGGCGAAAGCCAGGGCTCTGGCGAACATCGAGCATCCGGGGGCGCCCGGGAAGCGACCGGTGGCGACGCGGTCGCTGAGCTGCAGAGCGCACTGCACCTCGCCGCCGACGGCGATTTCGGCCCGAAGACCGAGGCGGCAGTGCGCCGTCTGCAGGCCCGCCACGGGCTGAGCGTCGATGGCGTGGTGGGTCCGGCGACGTGGGGCGTGATCGGCGTTCACGGCCGGGAAACGCTGACCCCGCCGCCGTCGGCCCTGCCCCAGCCGCGCAAGCGCTCGCGGCTGGTTGCCAGGGCTACCGCCGTCGCCGCAGAGACGAGCGGCGCCGGCGCCGGCGCCGAAGAAGCGCCGGCCGCGGGCGGCGCCGGCGCAGTGCAGCGCCTGCAGTCCGCTCTGCGCCTTCCGGTCGACGGCGAATTCGGACCCACGACCGAGGCCGCAGTGCGCCGGCTACAGGCTCGCCACGGGCTACCCGTCGACGGCGTGGTCGGTCCGGCGACGTGGAGCGTGCTCGGCGTACACAGCCAGCCCGCGCTCAGCCCACCCCGCTCGGCGCTCACACGGCCCGCGAGCAGCGAAGCGGCTCCGGGCGGCGGGTCCAGCGTGAGCACGACCGGCGGAGGCGGTGAAGGCGACGCCTCCGGTGTGGTCGCACGGGTGGTTGCGGCAGGAGATGAAATAGCAACGCGGCCCTATGTATGGGGCGGCGGGCACGGATCCTTCCAGTCGGCCGGCTATGACTGCTCGGGATCGGTCTCCTACGCACTGCATGGCGCCGGTCTGTTGAGCTCGCCCGAGGACTCCACCGGGCTCGAGTCATACGGCGAAGCGGGGCCCGGAAGGGACATCACGATCTACGCGAACTCCGAGCACGCGTTCATGGTCGTGGACGGCAGACGCTTCGACACGGTCGCCCTGCAGGAGACCGGCTCGCGGTGGTCTGACAGCATGACCTCGACGGCGAGCTTCGTGGCGCGACACCCTGCCGGGTTGTAGATCCTCCCGCGACTGCGGGGCGGGATAGATAGTGCGATGGCCGTCGCGGCGGCCATCGCTCCCGCCGAGAGTCCCGTCCCAAGCCGCGCCTAGCTTGCGCTCTCTATCCAACAACGCAGGAGGAGCGGCGCGGTGCTTGCCCGGGCGCATACGTTCACGATCGAAGGGCTTCACACCCGACGGGTGGCCGTCGAGGTCGACGTCCGCCCGGGGCTGCCCGCGTTCACGATCGTCGGTCTCGCCGACACGGCCGTGCGCGAGGCGCGGGAGCGCGTCCAGGCGGCGATCATCAACTCCGGCTATGAGTTCCCAGCCAGGCGGATCACCGCGAATCTCGCGCCGGGCGATGTGCCCAAGGCCGGCCCCGGTCTCGATCTCGCGCTTGCCTGCGCCCTGCTCGCGGCCAGCGGACAGCTACCGCATGAGCGATTGGAGAGCCATGTGCTGTTCGGGGAACTCGCGCTGGACGGTGGAGTGAGAGCCTGCCAGGGGACCCTGGCGGTGGCACAGGCGACACGCAGGGCCGGGCTGAACACACTGGTTCTCGCGGGCGCGCACGCCCGTGAGGCAAGGCTCATCGAGGGGATCGACGTGGCGAGCGTGGAACGACTGCAAAGCGCGGCACAGGTGCTCATGGGCGGCCCCGGCGATCCTCTGCCGGACTCTCCCGCCAGGAGCGTGCACGCCCCCACGCCGCTCGGACCGGATCTGAGCGAGGTGCGCGGTCAGCACCATGCGGTGAGGGCACTCCTGGTCGCGGCCGCCGGTGGGCACAACAGCCTGTTGAGCGGCCCGCCGGGTACGGGCAAGACCATGCTGGCTCAGCGCATGGCCTCGATTCTTCCCTCGCTCACCAGGCCGGAGGCAATCGAAGTCACCCGCATTCAGAGCGTCACGGGTGAGCTCATGGGTCGGCTGGCGACGGGGCGGCCGTTTCGGTCTCCGCACCATTCGATCACGACCGCCGGGCTGGTGGGCGGGGCGCACCGCGGGTGGCTCGGCGAGGTCGTCCTGGCGCACAACGGTGTGCTGTTCCTGGACGAGCTGTCCGAGTTCGCGCGGGCGACGCTCGAGGCGCTGCGCCAGCCGCTGGAGGATGGGCAGGTGGCGATCGTCAGGGCGCGTCACGCGACCGTGTATCCAGCACGCTTCATGCTCCTCGCCGCCACCAATCCGTGCCCCTGCGGGTATGCCGGGGACGGAGAGCGCTGTTGCTGCAGCGAAGCCGACATGGCTCGCCATCGTCGCCGGCTTAGCGGCCCGTTGCTCGATCGCATCGACCTGCTCACCCATCTCGAGCGCGATGGCACGCACGACTTGAACGCGAAGCCCCTGACGAGCTCCGAGCGCGCGCGCGAGCAGGTGACGGCCGCCCGCGAGCGCCAAATGGCGCGATTAGGGGACGAGGGGGTGACCGTGAACGCGCGCATGGACGTGCGCATGCTGCAGAGGCACGCGCGGCTCGACGAGAAAGGCGAAGAGATGGTCCGCCGCGCTCGTGAACGTGGGCTGCTGAGCTCGCGGGGACAGCATCGCGTGCTGCGGGTGGCGAGGACGATCGCCGATTTGAGCGGCAACGAGCGCATCCGCGCGCGCGACGTCGGGGGCGCGCTGGCGCTGCGTCCCGACGCGAGCCTTTCCGGCAGCCGATCGCCGTGAGCACCGCAGCAGGCGCATCGGCGATGCCCGGCGCGTGCCGGATCTGCCTGCGGCGCAGCTGGCTCCTATCGACTCTGAGCGGGCCGCTCGAGTACCACTGCGGCGATCGCGACCGACTGATCGATCTTCTGAGCCTCGGCGACGAGGATCTGCTGCTGGCTGTCGGGGGCAGGCGCCGGGACGAATTGAGCGCCGCCTACGAGCGGTTTCAGCCGACCGCGCTTCCCCGCGCGACGGGCGTGCAGGCGGTGTGCCGTCACCACCACCTGTACCCGCGCGCACTCGGGGCGGCGGGCGCGCCAGCGATGCTGAACGTCACCGGCGGGCTCAAGCGATTCGATGAGCTCACGAGGGCTCCAACCGCGGCGATCATCGGTAGCACCAGAGCGACCGACTACGGCATCGAGACGGCGAAGACCATGGCCCGTGGACTGGCGGCAAGCGGCGTGACGATCGCCGCGGGGCTGTCTGACGGAATCGCGGTCGCCGCGCACCAGGGTGCACTGGAAATCGACGCGAAGACGGTGGCGGTCATGGCCGGCGGTCTGGAGGTGGCCTGCCCAGCCAGACGTCGCTCGCTGTATGAGCGCATCAGGTCGAGGGGCTGCGCGGCGACCGAGCTTCCATGCGACTGCGAGCCGCGAAGATGGAGCCAAGCGGCCAGCGAGCGCCTTCTCGCACACCTCGCGGGACTGACGGTGGTGATCGAGGCGAGTGACAGTCCGCGCGAGCTGGCCGGAGCGCGCCTCGCGCAGGCGCTGGGCCGACCCGTGGGGGCCGTCCCCGGGCGCGTGAGCTCACCGACGTCGAGTGGAGCACACCTGTTGCTGATGGAGGGGGCGCATCTCGTGAGAGGGCCGGCGGATGCGCTGGAGCTCCTCTGCGGCGTCAGCGCGCCCGGCACCGCCGCCTGCGCCGGCGTGCCGGCGACCCTGCCGCTGCGGCTGAAGGCAACGCTCGAACTCGTCGGCGGCGGACGCGACACGCCTGAGAAGCTCGTCGGCGAGGGGGATGATTCCGCGGAGCGCCTGCTGGCACTGAGCGAGCTCGAGCTGATGGGGCTGCTCGCGCGCGGCGACGGCGGCAGGTACGTGCCACGCTATCCGTGCTAGCGCACCAGTGCACCCTCGGCGCGCAAGAGCAGAGGAGCCGGCCGAGGTCAGGGGCGCAGCGCGGGCGGCTGCGCCCCGCGCCGCCGACAACTCATGATTCAGTTCGTCGACAAGCGGATGCAGGCTGGCGAAGAGAAGCCGGACGCGCCAGATGAATCCCTTGCGGTTGAGAGCCCAGATCCCGATCGAGCGACTTCCGCGCAGATGCAGCGAGACTGTCGGCGCCAGGTCTCCCGGCCGCACCACGGCAACGAATCCCTGGGCATCTGCGATTGGGGTGCGGACCGTCCGCATCGGCCCGACGACGACAATCTCAGTGGAGTCGATCGAGACACCCGCATGCAGGATGCGTAGAGCGGCCCGGCCAATAAGGAATGCGCCCGGCGCAACCAGCAGACCGATCACGGCCAGCGGCTCACCCTTGATGACGCCGGCTACTCCCGCGATGGCGGGCAGGCCGCAGGCGACCGCGCTCGCCACGCAGAGCGGACACCAGAGGGCCTTGACCTTCCCGGGCGCTGTCCACGAGCGATCGCCCACGTCCAAGTATCGTCGCGTCCCGATCGACCCTTGAGACGCCGTACCCAGGAACTCGCGCCAGCACCGGCTTCGCCCCTCAGGTCCCGGTACCCGCCGCCGAGAAGTGGAGAAGTGGAGAAGTGGCCCATATGCAGGCGTCCTCGATTTCCTGGGTTGAGCTGGACGGATTGACAACAAGGCTGGCGTGCGGTATTCCTCGCGAGGCCGTGGGGCAACGGTAGGCAGGAGCGTGGGTCGTTCCGTGCGCGATCGCGACCGGCTTTCCTGCCTCGGCATAGATGGGAGTCGAGGATGAGCGCAAACCCTCTCCACAACCCAGGTGCGCATGCTGCGGGGAGACTCTCGGCACCTACGAGCCGCTCGTGTTGCTGCTGCCGGATGAGCCCGCTCGCATGACCACCCGCTCGGAGGAGCGGCGACTGCCGGGGTACGCGATAGTGCTACACGAGAGCTGCCAAGCCCGGCCTGAGCCGGCTGGCGAGTGATCTGCTCCGCCCGCTTTGGAGCCCTCTCGCCCCGGTCGGTCCCGAGGTAGCTACAGGCCTACAGCGCCCGCCTGAATGCAAGGCCCGTCGGCTCAGCCCCACGCAGACTGAGCGTGTCTACGATGTCTTGAGACACAGCAATAAAGCGGATGAAGGGATTCGAACCCTCGACCTTCGCCATGGCATCTCAAAAAGGCACCCCGAGGGCCCGAGTTTCTTGGGGTTCCGCTTTGGCTGAATAGCCGTTAATTTGGGGGCATTAGACCAGTTTGGTACTCAAAGCGGTACTCCGCCGGAGTACCGCTCGCGTGGTACTTCACGTGGTACTCCGTGCTAGATTCCGTGCGTGACGGCCCCCAAGCCAAGCGCGTCGATCGTCGTCGTTGAGCAGCGCGGCAGGGTCTATTTCGAGCCAAGTTTCGCTACCAGGGCCGCCAGGTCAAGCGCCGGATCGGGACCGCGTGGCTCGAGCGCAATCCCACCACGAATGGATGGCGCCCACGCCGCGGTCGCGTGCCCGTTGGGTCCTATGACGAGCGCCGCGCCCACGTCGCCGCCGCTGAGGTCGTCTCTGCGTACGTGGCCGACGCCACCGAAGCCGAGCGGGTCGAGCTGGAACGCAAGCAGAACGGCGCGACCTTCCGCGAAGTGGCGAACGGGTATCTCGATTGGCTGGAGAAGATTCACGGCGCGAAGCCCTCCACCCTGCGCGATCATCGCAGCACCCTGGCAGAGCCCGGCACCGCTTACCGGCGTGGCAGCGGCACCATCAACGGGCATGTGATGGCAGCCCTCGGCGATCGCCCTGCGAGCAGGATCACCACGCGCGAGATCAACCAGCTGCTGACCAAGCTCAGCGACACCGGAACGTCGCCGGGTCGGGTCAACAAGTACCGCTCTGTGATCTCAGCGATCTTCAACTACGGGACCAAAGAGGACACCTTTGCCCTTGAGGCGAACCCCGCGACTCTGACGGACAAGCGCCGAGAGCCGGCCCTCGCGCCGCTGGTGTTCTACACACCGGAGGAGATCGAGGCATTGGCCAGAGCGCTCGCGGACGGGCTCCATCGTGAGGCCGAGCGAGACGAGGCGGAGCGTGCGGACGACGAGCAGGATGCCGAGCTGGTGCGCGTGGCGGCGTATGCGGGCCTGCGGCTCGGCGAGCTGCTCGCCCTGCGCTGGCGTGACGTCGACTTCGCCGGGCACGCGCTGACGATCAGCCGGGCGATGAGCGACGGCATTGAGTCATCCACCAAGTCGGGGCGCATCCGGCGGGTACCGTTACCCGATCAGGCGGCAGGTGCCCTCGACCGTCTGAGCAAGCGCGAGGATTACACGGGCGAAGACGAGCTCGTGTTCTGCAACGTGTTCGGGCGACACCTCGATGGCTCGGCGCTGCGGAGGCGTTTCAAGCGGGCGCGGGACAAGGCCGGCGCGCGGCCCCTGCGCTTCCACGACCTTCGGCACACCTACGGTTCTCTTCTCGCCGCGGCGGGCGTCGATCTCGTGACGATCCAGGCGGTGATGGGACACAGCGCACTCGCGACGACCGGGCGCTACCTGCACGCGCGGCCGTCCTCGGAGCAGGCAGCGGTCTTCACGCGAGCATTTGAGCGATCACCGCCGGAGCCTCTCGCGGCTTCCGTCTAGCCACCGTGCTCCGGCCCATCCTCGGCAGCTTCGCCGAGGAACAGCGTTTCGATGCTCGGCCGCAAATAGAGCCGGCGCCGACCCACCTTGCGCGAGGGAATGACGCCTCGTCGTGCGTGGAGGCCCACAAGCAGGCGCCCCCGGACCTCGGCTTCGCCGCCCGCTTGGCGGCGCTCGCCGAGGGCGCGAACGAGGCGGCGCGCGTCTGTCACGTCGCTGACGCCGCGGGCTTTGAGTGGCCGCCGGCTCGTAAGGCCGACAGCAAGCCACCGTATGAGCTTCGGCAGGGAACCGGACGACGCGGCCCAGAGGGGCTGTGGCAGCGTTTTGATCAGACGATCACGCGCCTGGGCCGCTCCCCTGAGTTCGGTCCGGTTGGACCGATGAACGGGGTCCGGTCACAGGTACGGACGCTCGCGGTCTTCTCGCGATGCTGGCGGCCTGGCGTCAGCCGGAGCACGAGCCTCCCGGGCCCTATGAGCTCCGGGCCACGCTGATCCGCAACCCGGCCCCGGCTCTCTGGTCGGGAACCGGGGCTCGAGCTGCGGCGAGTCAGAGCGTCTTTGCCAGCCCCGAGATGCAGGGGGCGGGGGTACGCCATATGGCAGCAACGGGTAGCAAGAGGCCCAGAAAACGGCTCAGGAAAGCCGATCTGGCCCCCAATTTGCGCCGATCGCCCCGATTGCTTGTGGCATCGCGCAGGAAACGCAAACCTCGCAGAAACGCCTTGTTTGTAGGAGCCGGCGCCGGACCGTCGGTGTGGTGTCCGGTGGGAGGCGGTGGCGTGCCCGGATCACCGTCGCGTCCTTCGAGCAGAGGGTGGGGCAGCCTGGCGATCATGCGCTGCATCTCGCAGCCGTAGCGCGGATGACCGATTCAAGCCCCATGTGGAGCGTAGAGTCCTCCTCGTGATGCCACCGTGATGGATTCTCCTGGTCCTCTCTCAGGCGAGGAGCTGCGCGCGCTTGACCATTACTGGCGTGCGGCCAACTACCTTTCGGTCGGGCAGATCTACCTTCTGGAGAACCCGCTGCTGCGTGAGCCTCTGAAGATCGAGCACGTCAAGCCGCGGCTGCTGGGCCATTGGGGAACCACGCCGGGATTGAACTTCATCTACGCGCACCTGAACCGCGTGATCAGGGCCCGCGCGCTGAACATCCTCTACGTAACGGGTCCCGGCCACGGTGGCCCCGGGCTCGTGGCCAACACCTATCTCGAGGGCACCTACAGCGAGGTCTACCCGCATATCGGACGCGACGAGGAGGGGTTGAGGCGCCTCTTTCGTCAGTTCTCCTTCCCGGGTGGCATCCCCAGCCACGTGGCCCCCGAGACGCCGGGCTCGATCCACGAGGGTGGCGAGTTGGGTTATGCGCTCGTGCACGCTTACGGCGCCGTGTTCGACAACCCAGACCTAGTCGTCTGCTGCGTGGTCGGGGATGGGGAGGCGGAGACCGGTCCGCTGGCGGCCAGCTGGCACTCGAACAAGTTCCTGAACCCCGTCCGTGACGGCGCCGTGCTGCCGGTGCTGCACCTCAACGGATACAAGATCGCCAGCCCGACCGTGCTCGCACGAATTCCTGAGCACGAGCTGCGGTCATTGCTCGAGGGATACGGCTACGCGCCACGTTTCGTAGAGGACTCGGATCCGGGGGCGATGCACCAGCTGATGGCCGCCACCCTCGACGAGGTGGCCGACGAGATCGCACAGATACACGACAGGGCGCGATCGCACGGCCAGCTGGACCGGCCGCGCTGGCCGATGATCGTGCTGCGCACACCCAAGGGCTGGACCGGCCCGAAGGTGGTCGACGGGCTGCCGGCGGAGGGGTCATTCAGGTCTCACCAGGTGCCGCTGGCGGATCTGGCTTCAAAGCCCGAGCATCTGAGGCAGCTCGAGGAATGGCTGCGTTCGTACAAGCCCGAGGAGCTCTTCGACGATGACGGAGCCCTGCGCCCCGAGCTGGCCGCGCTGGCGCCGGAGGGCGAGCGGCGCATGGGGGCGAATCCGCACGCCAACGGCGGCCAGCTGCTGCGGGAGCTTGAGATGCCGGACTTTCGCGAGCACGCCGTCGAGGTTCCCCGGCCGGGCGCCGGCACGACCGAGGCCACGCGCGTTCTCGGGGGGCTCCTGCGCGATGTGATCCGGCGCAACCCCGACAGCTTCCGGATCGTGGGTCCCGACGAGACGGCGTCCAATCGTCTCGGCGCGGTGTTCGAGGCCACCGATCGCGTGTGGGAGGCACGGACGCTAGCGAGCGACGACCACCTCGCGGACGACGGACGCGTGATGGAGGTCCTCTCGGAGCATCTGTGCCAGGGCTGGCTTGAGGGCTATCTGCTGACCGGCCGTCACGGGCTGTTCAACTGCTACGAGGCGTTCATCCACATCGTCGACTCGATGTTCAACCAGCACGCCAAGTGGCTGAAGGTCACCCGCGACATCCCCTGGCGCAGGCCGATCGCCTCGCTGAACTACCTGCTCTCCTCGCACGTATGGCGCCAGGATCACAACGGGTTCTCCCACCAGGACCCGGGCTTCATCGACCACGTGATCAACAAGAAGGCGGAGATCGTGCGCGTCTATCTGCCCCCTGACGCCAACTGCCTGCTGTCGGTCGCCGACCACTGCCTGCGCAGCCGCGACTACGTGAACCTGATCGTCGCCGGCAAGCAGCCGTCGCTCGACTACCTGAGCATGGAGGAGGCGATCGCGCATTGCACCCGCGGAATCGGGGTGTGGGACTGGGCGAGCAGCGACGAAGGCTGCGAGCCCGACGTCGTGCTCGCCTGCGCAGGTGACGTGCCCACGCTGGAGACGATCGCCGCCACCGCGATCCTCAGGCGCGAGCTGCCCGACTTGAAGGTCAGGGTGGTGAACGTCGTGGACCTTATGCGCCTGGAGCCCGACAGCGAGCACCCCCACGGCCTGCCCGAGCAGGAGTTCGACGCGCTGTTCACCACCGGGCGACCGGTGATCTTCGCCTACCACGGCTACCCCTGGCTGATCCACCGCCTGACCTACCGCCGCACCAACCACCACAACATCCACGTGCGCGGCTACAAGGAGGAGGGCACCACCACGACCCCGTTCGACATGGTCATGCTCAACGACCTTGACCGCTTCCACATCGTGATGGACGTGATCGACCGCGTTGCCGGCCTGACCGAGCGGGCTGCGCATCTGCGCCAGCACATGAGCGACGAGCGCCTTCGCCACCGCGCCTACACGCGCAAGCACGGCGACGATCCGCCGGAGCTGCGCAACTGGACGTGGCCGTTTGCCGATGAGGGTCCCTACCCGCAGGCCGAGCCGGACGGGCCCGGCGCCCCTGCATAGGTCGTCATGCGCGTCCTGGTGGTCAACGCCGGCTCCAGCAGCCTGAAGCTCACCCTGCTCGACGGCGAGGACGCCACGATCGATGAGCGAGAGCTCGCGGCACCTCGCGCCCAGGTTGACCCGGACCGGCTGCGCGAGGCGCTGCGTTCGGGTCTCGGCGAGGCCGACGGGATCGGCCACCGGATCGTGCATGGAGGCGAGCGGTTCCGCGATGCGGTCCGGATCACCCCGAGCGTCGAGGCGGCCCTACGGGAGCTCATCGACCTCGCTCCGCTGCACCAGCCGAAGTCGCTCGCGGCCCTTGACGCGGTCACGGAGGCCCTGCCGAACCTGCCAGCGGTCGCCTGCTTTGACACTGCCTTCCACGCCACCATCCCGCCCGCAGCCGCCACCTACGCGCTGCCCGCTCGGTGGCGGGAGCACTGGGGTCTGCGCCGCTACGGCTTTCACGGCCTGTCGCACGCCTGGGTGGCGCGGCGCGCGCCGGAGGTTCTGGGGCGATCCGCGCGGGAGTTGCGGATCGTCAGCTGCCACCTGGGGGCCGGCGCCTCGCTTTGCGCGATCCTGGCCGGTGCATCGCTGGACACGACGATGGGCTTCACTCCGCTGGAGGGCCTGGTGATGGCGACCCGCTCGGGCAGCGTCGACCCGGGGATACTGCTATGGCTGCTCGAGCATGAGAACCTGTCCGCGGCGAAGCTCGCCGATGCGCTCGAGCACCGCTCCGGCCTGCTCGGGCTCGCCGGCAGCGCCGACATGCGCGAGATCGTCGCCCGCGCCACGGACGGCGAGCCCTCGGCGCGACTGGCATTGGATGTCTACGTTCACCGGCTGCAGGGCGGTATCGCCGCAATGACGGCGGCGCTCGGCGGGCTCGACGTGCTCGTGTTCACCGGCGGAGTGGGCGAGCACTCCGCGGAGGTGCGAGAGCAGGCAGCGGCGGGGCTTGTATTCCTCGGCGTCTCCCTCGATGACACCCACAATCGCGAGGTGCGCGCCGACGCGGACATCGCAGCCGACCGCGCCGGTGTCCGCACGCTGGTCCTCACCACGCGCGAGGACCTCGAGATCGCCCGGCAGGTCAGAGCCGTACTGGGAGGCTAAACGTGGCAAGTCTGGGTCAAGCTGCGTGACGAGCAGCCGCAGATGACTGGCGAAGGTGCGTTTCGGGCTCGTTTGGTCGTCCCGGTCGGACGGGTGCTGCCGGTCCTCTCAGATCGAGCTCAGTAGTTTGCCGTATGCGATGTGCTCGGATCCGGCCATTCGGAGGCGAGATCTGGCTGGGACACTGTGCGTCCGGTGAGTGAGACGAAGACAGCAGATGCCACCGCAGCGGAAGCGGATCCCGAGGTTCCGCTTGTGGGTTCGGGGGGGCTGAGCTCGGCGGAGGCGGCGGGACTACTCGAGCGGTTCGGCCCGAATGAGATTCCGGAGGAGCGGCGGAGCCTGTTGTTGGAGATCGGCTTGCGTTTTTGGGGGCCGATCCCGTGGATGATCGAGGCGGCGGTGGTGCTGACCGCGGTGATGGAGCGGTGGGCGGACTTCGCCGTCATCAGCGTGCTGCTGCTGGTGAACGGGGTGGTCGGCTTCTGGGAGGAGCACCAGGCGGGCAACGCGATCGCCGCGCTCCGGGATCAGCTTGCGGTCAAGGCACGCGTGCGTCGCGATGGGAGCTGTGTCAGATCGCGCGCGCGGGCCTCTCCTTCATCGCGCCGACACAGGCTTTCGCGAGCGCTACCTGAGAGAGCTCGGCCCCGATGCGCTGCGAGCGCTTCGCTACGTGGCAGAGCGCCAGCGCAGACTGCCGGCGAGGCTTCGCACCTCCTACCGCGGCGCGCTGCGCGACTGGCAGATCACCGACCCGCAGACCGGCGAGAAGCGGCGCTTTCGCGTCGCCTACATCCACTCCTCCGAGGAGCAGGAAGAGACGGCGCTCGCCCGCGAGCGCGCGCTCCTGCGGGCAGAAGAGAAGCTACGGCGCGTGCAGCGCGGGGCAGGCGGGCGCTACTACAAGACGAAGGCCGACGTCGAGCGGCGCGTCGGGCAGGTCGTGGGCTCAAACATCCGCGATCTGCTCAAGGTCGACGTCGCCGCCAAGCGGGGCAAGCCGACGCTTCACTTCCAGCGCGACGAAGAGGCGATCGAGCAGGCCAGCCTCACCGACGGCATCTACGCGCTCGCGACCAACCTCCCCGGCAAGCGCCTCAGTGCCGGCCAGCTGCTGCGCGCATACAAGGACCAGCAGATAGTCGAGCGCCGCCACCGCGATCTCAAGCAGACGCTCAAGGTGCGCCCAATCTTCCTGCACAACGACGATCGCATCTACGCGCTGAGCAGCATCATCGGGATCGCGCTTCTCATCTTCGGGCTGATCGAGGCCGCCCTGCGCAAGGCGCTCGCCTCACAAGATCACTTCAAGGCGGGGCTCCTGCCGCTGCTGCCCGAGGACCGCCTCGCCAAGCCCACCGGCCGCAACATCCTCGCCGCCTTCCAAGGACTCGGGCTCACCTACACCCCACGAGGCATCGAGCTCGACCGCCTCACCTTCACCCAGCAAACAATCCTCGAACTATTGGGCGTACAGGGGCCCTGGCCGCAGCACGGAGAGGTAGAAGCCCACAAGTGCGGAAAACGAGGCTAGCAGCCCGATGCTCGGCTTGTTCGTGGAGTGTGCCACCGGATAGGCCAGCCGACGCCGGGCGAGCGTCTACCGTACGTCCAGGCGTCTGAACGCGACGTTCGCCGCGAGCGCTGCAAGGACGGCGACGCCCACGAGCACAGCGAATGACGCGAGCCCGGCTCCGTCGGCGAGCTGGTTGTTACCGACGGACCAGTAGAAGAGCGAGGCGAACCGCAGCGGCCGGACCCAGCTGACGACCGGCGCAAGCGAGCTGACCAGGTACGAGACAGCCGCGATAGCGGTCGCGGCCCCGATCGCGCTGCCGCGGTTGCCGGTCGCGGCACCGACGGTCAGGGCGATGAGCCCCAGGTCGATGCCGAGTGCGAGCACCGCGAAGGACGCTGTTGCGACGTTCCACGGGTCGAGCGCCAGCTCGAAGCCGCGGCCGACGTAGACGGACGCTGCGACCGGAACGGTCAGGACCAATGCCTGCGCGAGCATCGCTGCGATCTTCTGTGCGAGGATCGCGCGCCGCGCGAGCGGCAGCACGACCAGCAGGCCGAGTGTGTTGTCGTCGTCTTGGCCGGCGACTGCCGCGGCGCCATAGCCGATCGTGAGAAGCAGCATGATCAGCGGCAGAAAGTTGGTGTACGCGTTCGCGTTGACCCAGCCGGCCGGCGATGTGAGCGGGCCGCTCACACCAAACAGCGCCGCCAGCTTCCCCGAGGTGAGCTTGTTGAGCTCGTTGGAGTGCCTGAACCCGGGATACAACACGACGATCACCAGCATGTAGAGCGCCATGCCGATCGCGTACGCCAACGTCAGGCGCCGGCGGTTGTGGAGGTCGAGTCGCGCGACGTCAGTCCGCATCGGTGGTCGGCGTGTCGCGGTAGTAGGTCAAGAAGAGTTCGTCGAGGTCGGCGTGGCGCGTGAGGAGGTCGACCGGGTCATGGTCCGCGATCACGCGCAGCAGCGGCGCAAGCTCCCCGGCCGCCTGGAGCGAGATGCGATTACCGTCGACCGTGACTCGCTGCACGCCGTCGAGCCCGTCGAATGCGGCGGCCGCGACAGGCGCCCTGAAGTGCAGCTCGATCATCTGCGGCGCCTGGCGGCGGAGCGCCTCAACCGAGTCAGTGACGACGAGCCGTCCCTCTTTGATGATCGCCACGCGATCGGCGACGCGCTGGACCTCGTCGAGCTCGTGGGAGGAGAGAAACACCGTGCGGCCCTCGGCGGTCGTCTCGCGCAGCAGTCGATGGAACTCGTCCTGCATCAGCGGGTCCAGCCCGGCGGTCGGCTCATCGAGCACGAGCAGCTCCGGCCGGTGCATGAACGCGAGCACGAGGCCGATCTTCTGCCGGTTGCCCTTGGAGAGCTCATGGATGCGCCGGTCGAGCGTCACGTCGAAGCGCTCGACCAGCTCGCTGCGGAACGCCGCATCGACGCCGCCACGCGCATCAGCGAACCAGTCGAGCACGCGCTGACCGGTCATCCGCGGGTAGAGCTCGAGATCGCCCGGGAGATAACCGCAGCGCGCATGGATCGCGACGCTGTCACGCACACTGTCGAGACCAAGCACGCGCACGCTGCCAGAACTCGGGTGGTGAAGGTCCAGCAGCACGCGGATCGTCGTCGTCTTGCCGGCGCCATTCGGGCCAAGGAAACCGAACACCTGTCCCGGCTCGACGCGCAGATCGAGTGCGTCCACCGCCACCGTCGCGCCGAACGCCTTCCTCAACCCCCGGGCTTCGATTGCCGCCGTCACCCGGTCAGCCTACGTTTGCGCGAGCCGGCTCAACATCACTCGAGCTCCGATCCTCGCCCACTCGCACCGAGCGCGATCTGCCCTGGCGCCGGTCATCGCCCACCTCCAGGACCGCAGGCGCTGGCGACCACGACCTCGGAGGTAACCCCCCACCTCGTGATCAACTCCCGCTGCTCGACCCGCCACTGGACAGGCGCGAGCAAGCCCGCGAGCTCGATCGGACGGCAACCGCCCAGCAGCGTGGGCCAGCGCCGCGCAAGCGCAGACCAGACTCCCGACACTATCCGCCCGGCAGGCGTCACACCATCTGTCCCGCACACGGCACACAGCAGTCCCCCCGCTGCCAGCAGCCTGTGTGCCTCGGCGAGCAGCTCCTGCGCATACTCGCCTGCCAGCAGGTCGAACACATAGGTCGCAACGAAGTGGTCGTATTCGCCGTCGGCACCCGGGAGCTCACGCGCCGGGGGGTCGAGCAGCGCAACCTCGGCGCGCGGCACCCATGGTCGCAGCCGAGTGCGCGCGAGCGCCACCATCCGGGGGCTTACGTCCACGCCTCTATAGCGCACGTCCGCGGCGAGCCGCCCACGCAATAGACGGGCCGCGTAGCGCCCCGTGCCGCAACCAAGCTCGAACACCTCCCGCGCCTGCGCAAACGCTCCCAGCTCGGCCAGGCGAGCGGTCGCCGCATCCTCATAGAACGCCTGCGTGTCCTGCAGGCGGCCGATCCGGTCATAGACCTTCCGCGCATGCGCGGCTGCAAGTGGCACGCGTTCAAGTCTCGCGGATGCAACGGATGCGCGGCCCTACCCATGCCGCCAGCCGCTTGGGTCTCACGCGCAGCCTCTGCGCGGGCGCGGCCAACGCGAGCTACCGGCCGGGCCCACGCGACCGTCCCAAGCCGCTTCCGCATTGATGGGAGAGCGAGAGCACAGCCCCCGGGGCGCCACGGACGACCGGTATGGACGACGCTCGACAGCGCAGAACCGCCCGAGCTCAGAGTGCTGCTTCCGCCGGAGCTAAGCAAGCGTCTCGCGTGTCGGACCACGGCCGAGCGGTCGTCGTCCCGAGCGAGAGCCGGCGTCGTTGGCACAAGAGCGCGCGAGATCAGGCGGGAGTGACAGTGCCTTAGCAGGCACCTTCGCGCTCGGGCGGAAGGCGGTCGTTCCAGCTGTAGAGCGACTAAACCCTTACGGTGACTCCAGTGGCCACACCTCGACGACACCATGTGCGACCGCACACGGGGTCTTGGAGACGAGACTGACCGCCTCTTCGAGAGTGGAGGCTTCGATAACTGCGAACCCGGCGATCGGAAGGTCGGAGCGCAGGAACGGACCCTCGCTGGTGTCCACCCCCTCCCCGTCGTGGTTGCGCACTTGCACGGGCTGGCCGGCAATACCCATCAACGCTCCCTCCGCGCGTAGACGCTCGTCGTGTCGATGGGCGGCATTGCGGATAGACGGGTCAGTCCTGTCGTACCCTGCGCGATCGCCGTATCCGATGGTCACGAATCTAGGCACGAGCACCTAGCTCCTCAACCGTCGTGTTGCGGAGCAAGCTAAGTGCTGTCGGTCGTAAGTTCCGTCCGGGTTGAAGGAGTCATAAGAAGGCCGGCGAAACTGGTGAGCGATGCCAGGTCCGAGCGCTCAGGAGATCGTGCTGGAGGAGGTGGAGCGCAGGGAGCTTGTGCATCGTGCTGCGTGCTACACGCGGCCGCACCGGGAGGTGTTGCGCGCGAAGCTGGTGCTGCTGGCGGCGGAGGGTCGCAGCAACGCGGAGATCGGTGAGCGGCTGGGGATGAGCACAAAGGCGGTCGGCCGATGGCGACGACGATTCCACGAGCATCGTCTTGAGGGTCTGGCGGATGAAGCGCGGTCAGGTCGCCCGCGCCGCTTTCCCCCCTCAGCAGATCGCCGAGGTCAAGGCGGTCGCGTGCGAGCCGCCGAGCGAGGGCGCCGCGCTCTCGCGCCGCTCAACGGCTGACGTTCACCGCCTCGTGATCGAGCGAGGGATCTGTGATGCCTCGCAGTCGACGATCGTGCGCTGGCTGCGCGAGGACGCGATCCGCCCGTGGCAGTACCGCTCGTGGATCTTCCCGACCGACCCGAACTTCGCCGAGAAGGCCGGCCGGATCCTCGATCTGTATGAGGGACGCTGGGAGGGGAAGCTGCTTGAGCCCGGCGACTTGATCATCTCGGCCGACGAGAAGCCCTCGATCCAAGCGCGGCGGCGGATTCACGAGACGCTGCCTGCGACCGCGAACGTCGAGCGCGGCCAGCGCGTCGAGCACACCTATCAGCGCGGCGGAGCACTCACCTACCTCGCCGCCTGGGACATACGCCGCGGCAAAGTGTTCGGCCGCTCAGAGCCCAAGGGCGGGATCGAACCGTTTGACCGGCTCGTGTGGCAGGTGATGACCAAAGAGCCCTACGCCTCAGCCCGCCGCGTGTTCTGGATCGTCGATAACGGCTCCTCGCACCGCGGGCAGGCCTCGATCAACCGGCTCCAGGGGCGCTGGGCGAACCTGACCCTCGTCCACACGCCGATCCACGCCTCCTGGCTGAACCAGATCGAGATCTACTTCTCGATCGTCCAACGCAAGGTGCTCACACCGAACGACTTTTACTCGCTCGCCGCCGTCGCACGACGACTGAACGAGTTCGAGCACCTCTACAACGAGATCGCCGAACCGTTCGGATGGAAGTTCACCCGCGAGGATCTCAACGCCTGGCTGGAGCGGCTCGCCGAGCGACGAGCAGTCCAACTCAAGCTCGTCGCCTGATGACCACGACGGAACTTACGACTGGCAGCACTGAGTACCCGTGGGGCCCGACAGCCGACGACGACTCGCTCGCGCCCCAATCCACGCCGCCTCTCGGCTCGGCGACCAGGCATGGTGTCGCGGCTGTCTGCGGCGCCTAGTGTGCAGAGGGGTTCTGCAGGTGTTTGTCATGATCGTTTCACGCGGTACTGGATAAAGGTCGCGTGCGGCGACTGCCGCACACCGAGCTGCTCGAGATCCAGTGACTGCGAGAACCCGTCGAAGAGCCGCTTCCCTGCGCCCATTACGACCGGAGCGATGATGATCGTCAGCTCGTCGATGATCCCGGCCGCGAGAGCTTGCCGGATGATCTCGGCTCCGCCCATCACGTGGACGTCCTTGCCGCCCGCCGCCCCCAGGGCGCGCTCTACGGCCGCCTCGACACCTGAGACGAATGTGAACGCTCCGCCGGCTGGCTGCTCGTCGGGACGGTGCGTGACGATGAAGAACGGCAGTCCCCAGGGGTTCTCATCCCCCCAGTGTCGAGCTGCCTCATACGTCCAGCGTCCACCGACGACCGCTCCGATCCTGGACATGGTGTCGGTCAGCCAGGCGGCGTCCTCGCCGGCCGGCGCGCGGCGCTCATTCTCGGCGTAGGTCCACGGGCCGCCGAAGACCCAGTAGTGCAGGCGCTCACCGTTGTCGCCGAGGCCCTTTCCTGGGCCGTCGTTGGGTCCGGTGACGTACCCATCGATCGAAGTGGTGATCCCTGCGAGAACGTTGGCCATAGCAACCACCTCCCGTTGAGAAGAACGGCGTTATACCCCACACAGACTGCGCGATGGATCAAGACTCATCGCGGCATCGCTAGCGAGGCGATTGGCAGCCGCACGCCTGCTCTGTGGCGAGAGTGGGCGCGCCTCGATACCGGCCCCACGCTCCCGCATGGGGAGCCGAGACCGACGACACGATCATGACTGCTTCGCCAAGGCGAAGCGGAAGTCCGCCGACCGGACGCCGGCACGACTGGACGTCGTCGTGCGACGCAAGGTCGCACGTTGTGAGTGAACTACACGATTGGAGGATCGACCGATGTGATGTTGAGCGCGTAGTTCTTGGCCCGTGCTCATGGCCTGTCCCCACCTCGACGTGCGTCGTCGGCTCTCGGTCGGCGGGGTGCGAAGCTCGGGGGAAAGCCCAAGGGCGGCCCGTTCCATCCGGGCGACCACAGGCGAGGGGAAGACCGGACGGGTGAATTGCTTGAACCGCCGTTGATGCCTCGTGAAGCAGACCCCTGCCGATGGGATGCAGGAGCAGGGCTAAGGGACTGGCCGCGGTAGAGCGGCAGGTGCCGGTCAAGGAGACGACTTGGCCGGGAGAGCACCACTGTCCTCGGGGTAGAGGGGGCACCCACCCCGGTCACAGCTCACGCGTGCGGAACGCGGTAACCCCGTCGGGGTCCGGGCGCTTTGGCGTGTCCGGTAAGCCGACCGTAAGGGGGGCCCAACTCCCCGGCGGGAATCGGATGACCGAGAAGCGAAGCCGGTGGCCGAAAGGCAACGGGAAACCGGGACTGGATGGCCGCCTCCTCCAGCGAGTCGTGGCGGATAACCGGCCGGATACCGGGCCTTGTGCCCGGGCGCGCAAGCGTGCTGACGCGGTCAGGTGAGCCTGTGAGGAGAAAGATGAGAGAAGCCCCAGAACCCGAGGACAAGTTGGACGCCACGGCGAAAGTCGCGGTGAACGGACCAGAGGACGCGAACTTCGACTGGCGCCAGGTCGACTGGCGTCGGGTTGAGGTCGACGTACGGCGGCTGCGGCATCGGATCTTCATGGCTTGCTTGAGCCGGATGCTCGGAAACGGGCACGTCCGGTTCTGAGGGGGGCCGGACGCAGCAATGCGTCCGGCCTACCCGCCCTGAGCGAGCGTGAGCTCAGCGCAGCGGAGACGCTTGATCCCCGCGCGAAGCAGCAGCGACGGCGACGTCGAGCGACACGCTCAATCTCCATGTGCACCGTCGCGGGCGAAGTGATTGAAGTAGGCTCGCATCCACAACCGAGATCAAGGAGGGGCGATGTCAGTCGAGAACGTAGAGGTCGCACGCGCGGCCTACGAAGCATTCAGGAGCGGTGATTTGCAGGGGGTCGGGTCGTATTTCGCCGATGACGTTGTATGGGAAACACCCGACACGCTTCCGACCGGCGGTGTCTTCCGGGGCCGCGACGCGGTCCTCGGGAACTTTGCGGAACTCCCGAAATACTGGAGCAAGTTCAGCGTGGACCCAGACGAGTACATCGACGCCGGCGACCACGTGGTGGTCCGCGGCGTTCAAAGCGTCACGGGCCCAGGCGGAACAACGGAGTCACGTTATCTGCACCTCTTCACGCTCAGTAACGGCAAGGTCACTCGCGGTGAGTACATCGCCGACACCGTGAAGGGCATGAAAGCACTCGGCAGCTGAGCTGCCCAAGACCTGGACGAGCGTCAGCACGGGCGACGGCACACGTCGCCGCTGCTCGTGTTGCTCTCGTTCGTCGAGTGAGCCGTCGCTCTGGTGGCGCAACCGCCTGGCCCTAGCGAAGCATGCGTGCACCAGCGGTCGCGTGCGCGCTCGAGGCGGTCGTCCAATCCGAAAGCGCACGCGCCGTCACGACGACGCGTCCTCTCTGCGCAAAGATGGCATGAGCAGGGACCTCCTCAGCTCAAGCGCGGATAGTCCGCGTAGGCGTTCAAACCATGGAGCTTGAGGAGGCCCCGATGACGATCGTAATGGGATTCGATCAGCACAGAGCACAGATCACGACGGAGTGGCTTGACAGCATGACCGGGGAGATCGGTCGAGCGCGTATCGCGCCGGCGCACCGTGAGGGGGTGCGCCGGTTCCTTGCCCGGTTCGCCGGCCAGGAGCTCGAGGTTGCGCTCGAGGCCACTACGGGCTGGCGGTTTGTGGTTGAGGAGCTGCGCCGAGTGGGTGCGGAGGTGCATCTGGCTGAGCCGGCGCAGACCAGCGCGTTGCGCGGCAACAAGAAGCGGCCCAAGAACGACCGGGCTGACGCGCGGCATCTGCGGGAGCTGTTGATGGTCGGGCGGCTACCTGAGTCCTGGATCCCGCCCGACCACCTGCTCGATCTACGCTCCAACGTCCGCTTGCGTCACACGCTGGTCGATCAGCGCGGTGAGTGGCAGCAGCGCATCCGTGCGGTGCTCTACCACCACGGGCTGGCCCACCGTCGCGAGCTGCACCTGCTCAGCGGCGAAGGCCGCGCTTGGCTTGAACAGGTCGAGCTGCCCGATGCTGCGCGCGAGCAGGTCACCATCGCGATCGCGATGACCGAGGCGTTGAACGCGCAGATCGCCCCGCTTGACCGACATCTGCGCCTCTACGCCCGCCGGCAGGCGGGCTGCAAGGCGCTGATGGGCCACTATGGCATCGGTGAGCTGACCTCGGTCACGATCCTCGCCGAGCTCGGTGACTGCCGCCGCTTTTCCTCCTCGCGCCAGGCCGTGCGCTACGCCGGGATGGACATCACGGTTTACCAGTCAGACCAGCGCCGAAGCCCCGGACATCTTTCCCGCCAGGGCCCGCCCGCGCTGCGCTGGGCGCTTTACGAGGCCGCGCAGGTCGCCCGCCACGCGGGCAGCCCAGACCGCGACTACTACGACCAGGCCTCCGAGCGGCTGGGCTCTAACCGCGCGTGCCTCGCGGTCGCCCGCAAGCTGCTGATGCGCGCCTACCACACCCTGCGTGAGCTCGGCGAGGAGGCGTTGCAGCCGGCATGACCCGCCCTGCGCGCGCGAAAGCCCTCCCTCACACAGATGCGCCGCGGCCAGCTCCCGGCATTGCGCTGCCGACACCCACGGGTGGACGGCCTACAAAGACTGAGCGGCCGCAACGCTTAACCCAGCGGGAACCACACCCCATAACCATCATGTCACCGACCTGCCACCCGGCGCGGTCGCGGACCGAGATAAGCATGGGCGCCCGCGCGCACGAGAGCGACAACCCCCGGCCCCACAACCACTCACCACCAACAACCCGGACCCCGCACTTGACAGGCGGGACCCTGCACAGATAAGCACAAATCTCGGAGGCGTGCTACGCCCAGGGCTGACATGGGGCCTCCAAGCGTCCGACCGCGAGACCTCCCGCAGCTTTCGTGGCCACGGTGGCGAGCGTCGAATATGACGCCCCTATGACCTCGGGACCCGACAGGCGAACCGCTTTATCGCCCCGGCGGACTCCTCAGCGCTTAGGTGGGCGTAGAGTGGTCTTTATGCCGCAGATTCGTCTGCCGGTGATACACGGGCCGCGAGAGGACGCCTACGTCTTTAGGCGCAGCGAGGGCTCAGACGACCCAACCGCGCCATTTCTCACCGGCCTTGGCCGCATCAAGGGCGACATCGACTGGCTCTGCGGTGAGTGCAGCCTCCTGCTCGCCGAGAGCATCAATCCGCAGGCCATCCCCGGGGTGCTTGTATTCGTCTGTCCCACATGCGGCGCGAACAATGAGGGACAGGGCAGGGGTAGAGCAAACTGACACAGCCTCCCGGGAGTCCTTGTGCTCGTGGTCTGCCTCCGGTTTTCCCAGTGCTCCCATTGGGGGTAAACTACGTACTGCCCAGCCCTGAAGGGAGGGGCAGGGTGGCGATCCCAGGGGAGATCGCCTGGACGGCCTCGGCGGCCACGTCGCCCCCTATCTGTGGCCGTCGGGGTTTTACGTGCCCTCCCGATTTAGCCGCACATTGCGGGGGAACTGGCGAAACTTGTGCCCAAGAGTCTGCCGGAGCGGTCCAAACTGGGTGCTGGGCGAGCCTGAGGCGGTTCGCCTACTAGCAGGGGAAGGAGGAAGTAAGCCTCCTTTCGACTTCCTCCTTCCATTCGTCGCACTCGGTGCAGCCAACGCAGGCGATGGTCTGTTGAGTGCCAGCCTTCCGTCCGATCGTCGTGCGCGCCTACGAGCCCTGCGTCTCGCGCTGGGTTGCCTTAGGCGCGCCGGATCTGCAGCGCCGGAAAACTGACAAAAAGTGGTCGGTACGCCCAGGCGGGGCAGGGTCTCCAAGCGCTCAGTGCCTTGGGTGTGCACCGTCAAGGCGCAGTTTGCGCAGGAATTGGTCAGTGAGTCAATTAGTGCCCCGGAAAAAGGAGTACGCTCGACGCAGGGCCGTTATCGGCCGCTACTGCTCGAATCACTCGCGCAGGCCCCCGCCGGGCAAGGACTCGCCTCTCGCTGACCTCACGGGCCGTTTCGTCCAAAGCGACAGGAACGCCGTTTACAAGCAAGGCCTGCCCTGATTTCGGGGGCCTTGGAGGAGGTGAGTCATGAGCATTGACTCGGTCGCGCCAAGCCGGCGAAGCCTGGTCCGCTCCGTGACGCCCTACCTGGAGGTCGAGATGCAGTCGATCTCCTCGCTGGAGCGCACGATCGCGCGGGAGCTGGCGCAGGCGAGCCACGCCACCAAGGGGAAGAAGCGAAAGGAGTCCTCTTCGATCCGAACCAGGCTGGTCGACGAGACGCGCTTCGGGGGCCTTTGAGGAGGAGGACAGTCCGTGTCCATGCAGCGTTCGTCGGGGAGGTTCCCCGAGGAAGAGAGAGGTGCATCAATGACGAGGATCATCGTCACGGCAGACATACGAGGGAGCGAGGAGCATCTGATCCTGCTCGACGAGGACGTGTGCCCGGAGCACATGCGCGACGAGCACTCCGCCTCGCAGCTGCTTGAACGACTCGGCTGGGCCGTTTCCGATGCCGAGCGCGCCCCAGCCGCGGCCGTCCGCTAGCTGTCCACCCCCCGCCCGTGAGCCTGCCCCAGGGCCTGCGGGCTGGGGGAGCTGACGCGCGAACGCGGCGGCTTCACAGCCCCGCAATCTGCGCGCTGAACCCCGGCAGGGGACGGAACCCCACAGGAGCAGGACAGGAAGGCCGATGACCAGAACACTGAAATGCCAGCATTGCCGGGGCGTGATCAGACTCTATGAGCCTATGATCGAAGTCACAGACGGACAGGTGCGCAAGACGTCGAGAGCCGCCGTGCGAGACACCGGTGGGCCTGTGGGCGAGTGCCACCACGACGAAGTGCTTTACGCAGCTTGCAGGCTCGCCGGGATGGCCTGTCGTGGACCACGGAAGGTAGGTGGCTGCCCACCGGCAGGTTGCGGGCTGCTCGGTTCAGGTGGCGGCGAGGGGTTGCGGGCGGCGCGCCTTTCGGAGTAGAGATCAGGTGCCGCCCTCCGGTGCGAGGCCGAGGTCGGCGAGCGCGCGGTCGCGGTCCATGTAGGCGACGAGCCTGGCTACCGCGCCGCCACGGATGTGGAACAGGTAGGTCCCCTCTTCCCGCAGCTGACCCACCTCCAGACCGCTCGTCTTGCCGCGCCCGGTGAGGCGGTGGAGCACGAGGATACGCTCGCCGTCGAGCTCGCGGTACTCCTCCGCCACCAAGCGAACGCCTCTCCCAGGCACTCAGAAAGTCGCGCAATCGGTCTGCCATCCCGGTCAGCCCGGTCGAAGTGCCGGGCGCGGGACCGTCGGCGATCACGTACTCGATCTGAGCGTGGGCCCACTCCGCCCCGCTGTAGTCGCCCCGTTCCCAATTCGAGAAGATCGAGCGCACGAGGTCGAGGTTCTCCGACATCGTCTACCCCCACTCCTGCGCGAGGCGTTCGGCGGCAGCACGGGCCTCGTCGATGTCGGGATACATCGTCAGGCGGGGCGATCACGCCGTCGACCCATATGACGACAGCCGCCTGGCGCATGCGAACGTAACTACAGTAGTGCTCCCAGCCGGACGGGCGTGCTGGCTGAAAACGCCGAACACGACCCCGTTACCGAGGTACCGAATCTCCTCCGGCTCGATCTCCCACTCCTCGTAAGCGCGAACCAGTCTTCATTGAGGCCACGTGATGCTGCAGGACCCTCGTGGGTGCCCATCCCCCACGGCGACATGTCCCAGACAGAATCGGGAGCGTAGAAGCGCAGAGCCGCGTCGAAGTCCCCGCGATCGGCGGCCTGCAAGAGACCGCGCGTGAACTCGACCAGATCGGGGGTCGTGGACTCCTCGGACCTCAGGCAGCCAAGTATCTCGCGTGCCCGGTTGGACCGCCGCTTTCCGAAGCTGAGCGAGCGCCCGCGCTACAGCCGCGTGAGACGCCCGGAAAGGACGACACGGAGGCGCCGACGCAGACAACCGGATCACGACTGCATTGCGCAGCGTAAGCAGGCGTGTCCCGACCCTCAGCCAACGCGCTCGGAGGTCGTCCTATCCAGGAGCGTGAGCGGCGTCCGTCGGCGGTACTCGCGTCCGCGCGAAACCGGCAGTGTGAAGTCGTGGTTTGCCGGCTATCCACTGATCGCCGCGAGGCGGTCTGTGCGGTGGCGCACGGCGAGCGGCTGCGGGCGCGCCTTCTTGCCCTTGTCGCCCGCAGGTAGACCCTGAGCGCGAGGTGCAGTTCGTGTGGCCACTTCGTCCATGACGAACCCGTGCACCCTCCGAGCGCGGGGCAGTGTGGAGAAAGTACGAAGCAGCGACGCGCAGGTTCTGCCGCCGCGGGACTGCGCCTTTCTCTGTTAACAGGCGCCGTATGTTGCGCCGATGGCGCGAGCGTCGACCTGGCAGATACTTGACGCGGACGGTAGATCACTTCAATAAGTGGAGGCGGGGGAATGAGAAAGGCACTTGAGGTTGGCGGAATGGTGGCAGCGGTTGTTCTTGTCGCGTTCGGTATTGCAGCGATCGTGATGGGTGCGAATGGGCGGAGTACGGTCAATAGCAACCTGACCGAACAGAAGATCGTTGGCACCCCCGACATGACACCGGAAGGGATCAAGGCCGCGGCCGCTAAGGGACTGTCGAAAAATAACCTGACAGGGTTCTTGCACCGCTTGTAGAACTATGGTGGTGTGGTGGATGAGGCTGCGATTGGTGAGAAGTTCAGGGCGTTGGCGGGTGAGTTGAACGAGCGCCAGCGCCGGTTGTGGGCGGCGAGCGAGGCGCGGCGGCGGGCGTGGTGGGATCGCGGCGACCGCGCGCGCGACGGGGATCTCGGTGCCGACGATCCGTAAGGGGATCGCTGAGCTGCAGGCCGGGGAGCGGCTGGAGCCGGGGCGGGTGCGTCGGCCGGGCGGCGGGCGCAAGCGTTGACCGAGGTTGATCCGACGTTGCTGAAGGATCTTGAGCGCCTGGTTGATGCTGATAGTCGCGGCGATCCGGAGTCGCTGTTGCGGTGGACCTCGAAGAGCGTGCGGCATCTCGCCGAGGGGCTGCGCGAGCTGGGCCACGAGGTGCACTTCACGACGGTCGCGAAGCTGCTGCGGGGGCTGGGGTACAGCCTGCAGGCGAACGTCAAGACGAGGGAGGGCGCCTCGCATCCCGACCGCGACGCGCAGTTCCGGCACATCAACGCGGTCGCGAAGGCGGCGTCGGCCGCCGGGCAGCCGGTGATCTCGCGTCGACACCAAGAAGAAGGAGCTGGTCGGCGATTTCAAGAACGCCGGGCGCGAGTGGCGGCCCAAGGGCGAGCCGGAGCTGGTGCGCGTGCACGACTTCAAGGACAAGCAGCTGGGCAAGGCGATCCCCTACGGCGTCTACGACCTCGCCACCGACGAGGGCTGGGTCAACGTCGGGATCGACCACGACACCGCCCAGTTCGCGGTGAACTCGATCCGCAGCTGGTGGGAGCACCTCGGCCAGCCGCGCTACCCCGACGCGCCACCGGCTGACAGATCACCGCCGACTGCGGCGGCTCCAACGGCAACCGCACCCGGCTGTGGAAGGTCGAACTGCAGAAGCTCGCCGACGAGACCGGCCTCGAGATCGAGCGTCTGCCACTTCCCGCCCGGCACCTCGAAGTGGAACCGAGATCGAGCACCGCCTGTTCAGCTTCATCACGATCAACTGGCGCGGCAAGCCGCTCGTACTCGCTGGAGACGATCATCAACCTGATCGGCGCGCACCACGACCAGCACCGGGCTCGAGGTCTACGCCCGCCTCGACGACGGCACCTACCCCGACAAGATCAAGGTCCCAGACGCCGAGATCCACGGCCGTCAACCTCCACGGCGACAAGTTCCATCCCGAGTGGAACTACACGATCAAACCGAAACGTTAATTATCTACAGCTCCCTAAGTCGGGGCTGAACGTAGCCACCCTCACGATCCCAACATGCTCCGTTGCGAACAAGCCCGTCGAAGACGGGACGACTGCTCGATGCTTCGCGCAGTATATGAAAATCCACGCCCTGGAGGCCACGGGCGGGCTGGTCTACTCGCAGATGCCGCGCTATGCAACCGCCAATGGCAAGGGCACGAACGTAGAAGCCCTAGCCCTGAAGGCAGGCGGCAAGCCCGTCGATAACCCGGCGCGCGAAGTCTGGATTCAGGAGACAGCCCTCTCCACCGCGCTGAACACCAGTTACATGGCGTCGCAGATCTCGCTGTTCGGGATCGTCGTAGGCATCGCGCTCCTTCTGGCCGGGCTCGGATGCGGAATTCTGGCGGTCGGTGGCGCGCTGCGTAACCGTGACTCGGCGCTCGCGCACCTGCAGACCCACGGGAGCACCACAGGTGCCCTCCCACGCAACTGCGTGATCGGCTAAGGGCTCACGACTCAGTTGTTGTGGGAGCGATCGTGTAGTTCCACTCGCCGTGGAATGGGTTTCGTGTGATGTTCACGGCGGCGAGTTCCTCGTCTGTGACTTCGACTTCCTTGGGGTAGGGGCGGTGGTCGAGCTGGGCGTAGACCTTCAGCCCGGTGCTGGTTGTCGTGGCGGCGATCAGGCTGATGATGACCTCGTGGCTGATCAAGGGCTTGCCGCGCCAGTTGATGCTCATGAAGCTGAACAGCCGGTGCTCGATCTTGTTCCACTTGCTCGTGCCGGGCGGGAAGTGACAGACGGTGATCTTTAGGCCGGTGGCGTCGGCGAGCTTTCCCAGCTCGACCTTCCACAGGCGGGTGCGGTAGCTGTTGGAGCCCCCGGAGTCGGCGGTGATCGTCAGCTCGCTGGCGTGCGGGTAGCGCTCCCGTCCGAGGTTCTCCCACCAGCCGCGGATGCTCGCGGCGGCGAACTGCGCGGTGTCGCGATCCACGCCGACGTTGACCCAGCCCTCATCGCGGGTGAGGTCGAGCACCCCATAGGGGATCGCGTGTCCGAGATCCTTGTCCTTGAAGTCGTGCGTGCGCACCAGCGTGGGCTTGCCCGTCGGCTCGAGCTCTCGGCCGACAGCCTTGAAATCCCCGATCAGCTCGCGCTTCTTGGTATCCACGCTGATCACCGGCTCACGCCGCTCGATCGCGCGGGCGACCGTGTCATTGATGTGCGCAAACTGCGCGTCACGGTCGGGGTGATCTGCTCCCTCACGCGTCTTCTGGTTGGCCTGCAGGCTGTAACCCATTCGCTTGAGCAGCCGCAGCACCGTGCGGTCTGAGACCTCATAGCCACGCTCGGCCAGCGCCCGCGCGAGCTTCGCGGCGCTCTTGGACGTCCAGCGAAGCGGCGAGCAGGGATCGCCCCGAGTCTCCGGCGCCACCAGACGCTCGAGCTCCTCTTCGATCCCGGGATGGGTCTCTGAGACGGCCTTGCTCCCAGCTCCCGCCCGACGCACACGGCCCTCCCGCAGCACCTCGCCCGATTCGAGCTCGCGCACGCCACGACGGATCGTCTCTTCGTGAAGCCCGGTCGCCCGAGCGACAGCCCGGATCCCGCCAAACCCATGCGAAGAAGCCTCCGCCGCCGCCCACAGCCGCCGCGTGCGCTCGTTCAGCGCCTCGCTACTGCTCAACAGCCGGTAGCGCTCCGCGATCGCCGCCTCATCAATCACACCACCCTATTCAACACACCCACCCATGACTCCTGCACTAATTTCGTCGTGATCCCTAACGCCGCTGCCGAGCAGCGCTGGCTGAGGGTCGATACTGGCCCTCAGCCTGACGGCCGCGCGTCAGAACAGCGAAGAAGGCGTTGGCACGCATGATGTGCCAATCTGCCGCGTTCACCGAGGCGGCGCGGATTCGCAACAAGACCTGGCGCTCGCCCGGGCTCGGTGTGGGAATCTCACGCAGCTGCAAGACCTCTGGCGGCCCGTAGCGCGCAAACACGATCGCCTTCATGAATCGGCACCTCCGGCGTCGCCGGGCATTGCGAGCGTCGGCCAAGTGTACGTAGTCGCCCGACGGTGCGGAGTCGTATGCCGTGCGCGACCTTGACGCGACACGGCTGCTTCAAGCCGAGAGCGAGCGCCTGCGCCTATCCGCCGCACGCTGGGCGAGCCGCTCTGGATGCGGTCGTACCGGCACAGGCTCGCGACACGATCGCTTACGCCGGGCGAAGCAGGCGTCTGGCCGTCCTCAGCCGACGCGCTCGAGCATCGTCCTGAGCACAGCTGTCGCGGAGGTGAGCAGGACTGCTGCCTTCGGCGCGATGCGAGTGTAACCGCGCCGTCGAGTTCACGCAGGAGCGGTCACGTGGATCAGGGACCGGGCCGCGGCTTCGTTCGCCTGGCGAAGCGAGCGTCGGACGCTGGTTCAGTTAGTTAGTGAGCCTGTCTCGAGGCTTGCGGAGATAGGCTGCGCCTGTGAGCGCAGCGGGTGAGCGACGCTCGGCGCGATCACGAAGCCATGAGCGAACACGGGCATTACAGCGAGCAGGAATTTGAGGAACTCGTTAGTTCAGCGCTCGACGAGCTGCCGATCGAGTTCCAACGTGCGCTGGAGCACGTAGCGATCGTCGTTTCCGACCGCGGTGCCGAGAACCACGCGTACGGCATGTACGTCGGCTCCAAGCTGGGCGGTATGCCTTTCTTCGGGGGCGGTGGCTTGCCAGACGAGATCCTGATTTTTCGCGACACACTCGTGCGCGACTTCGGCGATGATCCCAAGCGCCTCCGGCTGCAGGTCATCAAGACGGTGCGTCACGAGGTTGGTCACCACCTCGGCTTCGACGAGACAGGCGTTCGCAAACTCGGGCTCTGATTGCTTCACACCCCGCCGCGTTAAGTTCCGCTTGGCCGACAAAGGAGCCACGACGAAAGCAATCCATCTCGTGACCGCCACGCACGAACAGCAGTCGCGCGTGGCGTACGGCTCCTCGGCCGAAGCGAAAGTCGGCGCTCCGGTCGATTTGGGGGTGAACTTTCATCGCGGCAGCCGGATCCTCACGCCCGAGCAGCAGAGGTAGACCAGGGCGATGAGGGGTGGGGCCGAGTGAAACCCGAAGCTGCGGTGTGAGATCAGGCGGATGCGGCTGTTCAACCCCTCGAGACGCCCGTTGGTCAGCCGAGGCGAATCGCGGCGAGGATGCCGTGACGGTGCAGGCGGATCGTGCGGGCGAGCCTCACGAACGGCTCGAGCTTGGATCTGGACGCCCAGGCGAGCCAGGCATCCAGGTGCGCGTCCGCGAGCGCGGGGCGCTCCAGCCGGTAGAGCAGCCGCAGCTCCTCCTTCAGCAGGAACGCGCGGTAGAGCGAGCGGTTGGCTCTGCTGGACTTCGGCCAGCAGCTGAAGCTGGGAGGGCTTCTGCTTCTCGGGCGCCTTCAGCAGTGACCAGCGCGTGCCCTTTATCCAGCGCCCCTTGGGTGTGTGCGAGCGCTCGTGCGCGTTCGACTCATCGCGGCGCACCTGATCGACGGCGCGCTGGGCAAGGTAGGGTCGGCCCGCGGCGCGCTGGCGGCGTTTCCGCCGCTCCGTTTCCGCGGGCCGCCCTCCGAATTGGGTAGGCGACCGGTCGCGGTAGGGACGGGCCTTCGCTTCTGAGGGCTCGGCCCGCCCCCCGCGCAGATCCCAGCGTGCGCGTTTAAGCACTGGGCTCCTGGCTTGGATGCGAACGTCGAACCGCGCGTCAGGCCAGGGTGCGTGATCCGGGCCGGCGGGAGCCATCGTTGAGCGCGGCGGTGCATCCGCTCCCAGTTCAGACGACCGTGCTTCTGGCCGCGACGCCGAAGCGCCGTGTACCAGTGCCGGGTCGCTTGATCACGGAAAGCTTCGACCGCCGCGATGTTGCCGGGCACGGCGTAGTAGGCGAGGTGCCCTCGCACCACCGCGCCGAGCCAGCGGCCTTGCTCTGGGATGGGCAGATGCATGCGCCGCCGACACTCGGCTTTGACCTCGTGCAGCTTCGCCCGCATCCGCTTCTTGCTCGTGATGCGCTTGAGCATGAAGCGCCCCTTCTTGTCTTCCCGCAAATGTGCGTGAAACCGAGGAACTGGAACGTCTTAGGCTTGCCCAGGCCGCGCTCCGCTCGCCGCTGGACGGCGAACCGCCCAAACTCGATCAGACGCGTCTTCTCGGGCGCCAGCTCCAAGCCGAACTCCGCGAGCCTTCCGCGAAGCGCCTTGTGCGGGGTCAGGCTGTCGGGCAGCGACACCGCGCCCTGCTGCTCGAGCCGTTCGTTCGCTCGCTCGACCGCCCGACCGAGGATGCGGTTCCGCACGTTGCTCGGGTTCAGCGGACCGCCCTTCTGCGTCGAGAACAAGCGCTCGCCCGAGCCACCGCGGGCGCTGTAGGTCGCCAGCTCGTCGCGCAGGACCGGCAGCAGGTCGATCCTCTGGGCGCCCGCGTCGGTCTTGGACGCCCGGACCGTGATCCGGCCTCCTGCGAGGTCCACGTCCCGCCAGCGGAGCTCGATCAGCTCCCCGATCCGCAGGCGGGCGAACACGAGCGTGGCGAGGATCGCGGCGTGCCCCCACCCTCAGGCGGGCAGCAGGTCGGCCGTGGCAGTATGGTCGTCTCATGTGGGGGGACGTGCACGTCTACCGCTGGCTCCTAGCCGTCTTGCTTGGCGCCCTCCTAGCCGGATGCGGTAGCGGCGCAAGCAAACCTAGCTCGGCTACGACCACTGCGCCAACAGTGCCCGCAGCGACTGGGCCCGTCCACCCGCAAGACGCGTCGCCCAAAGAAGAATCCGAAGAAGCTAGGAGCGAGGCCGAAGAAAATAAAGAAGCATCCGAAGAAGCCAAGAAACGAGCCAAAGAAGCCAAGAAAGAATCCGAAAAGGCCAAAGAAGAATTGGAAGAAAAACACTGAGGGGTCCGAGCGGACCTCTGGCCGCGAGCCGCGTCGCCGACGCATGGCGATAGGTGACGCGCCGCAGCGGCCGGACCGGAACGTCGGCCACTAGCTGCGCCGCCCGCGTTGACGTTCGGGTGCATTACGCAGGCACGTAGTTTCCGCCGCCCTTCTTGTGGCATGGCGCCGATGTCGGGTGCTGGGTCTGGCGCGAAGCTATCTGGGTGACGTTCCAGTTCTCTCGAGGAGGGGCCGGCACACCTGCCCGCATCGGCCCATGGAGGGGCGGCTCGCGGCGGGTCAGGGCACACCAGGCCGCACGGGCGGTCCCTCCGATTTGCCGTCCGTGCGGTGCCGTGCAACTCACCCCGCGCGGTCGGCAACGGACACGATCCGATATGCGTAGTTCTCCGCCGGCACGTCGCGAAGTTTGCCCCGATGACACTGGGCCGCTCGAGCGTACCGTCGGCATATGGAGTGCAAGCACTGCGGGGAGCTCATCGGGGTCTATGAGCCAATGTTTGTCGTCACCGAAGCGCAGGCGCGCGAAACCTCGCCAGCCGCCGAGCAGGGGTTGGGCGAGATGTTGGGCGACTGCTACCACGATGGGTGTTATTGGGAGGTCCACGGCGAGGACGCCGCTCCCGAGTAGCGGCGCAAGCCGGCCGGACGCCCGAGCTCGAGCGAACCCCCCAATGCAACGATGGCGGTGAGCGGGATACAGGCCGGGTGATGCCCGTGGAGCCCAGCACGCCTGGCCCGGTCGAGCGGATACGCAGTCTCGTTGAGCCTACGAACCGCCGTGACTTTCACGCGATGGTGAGCCTCTACGCTCCTGATGCGGTGCACGACGCGTCGCCGTGGGCGATGGGCACCTACGAAGGCCCGGCGGCGATTGGTCGCCTGTTTGAAGACTGGGTCGGCGCCTACGAGGAGTTCGAGATCGAGCTTGAGGAGGTCACCGATCTCGGCGGCGGAGTCCTCCTTGTCGTGCTCCGCCAGAGCTGCCGGCCGTTTGGCCGCAGGGATCACCGTCGACTGTGGGCGGCGTGGGTCTACGAGTGGGGGGACGGCATGGTCGTGCGGGTGACGGCCTATCCGGACATCGACGAGGCCCGTGCTGCCGCCGAACGCCTCGCCGAGGAACGGGGGTGGGCGATGTCGCAGCAGAACGTGGAGCTCATAAAGCGCTTGCAGCCACGACCGGGGCAGGACTTGGTCGCGCTGTTCCGCAATGACGAGATGCAGGCAGCATGGGTGCAATTGGCAACCCCCGTGTTCCATCGGGACGTTGAGTGCGCAGTCCACGTGATCGACGCACCGGCGGTGGCCGACGTCGGGCTGGACGGTATGCGGCGCGCGTGGCTGGAATGGCTCGCACCGTGGGTGTCCTATCGGTCGACCCTGAACCAGCTCATTGACGCAAACGACCGAGTCGTGGCGCTCGTGCGCGACTACGGGCGTCGCGTTGCGGACGGTCCGGAGGTTGAGATGATCGCGGCTGCAGTCTGGACAGTCCGCGAGGGGAAGGTCGCCCGGATTGATTTCTACGCTGATCGAGCAGCCGCCCTCGAAGCCGTGGGCCTCACGCGGTAGGCGATGTCGCAGGAGACCCACAACTTGACGTGGTCACCGAGGAGATCTGGCACCCCGAGATCGAATGGCATGCCTCCGAAGGGTTCGGTGTGCTGCATGGCCGCGCAGCGGTCCTCTGCTACCTCAAGGACTTCGCAGATCACTTTGACGACTGGCAGATCGTGCCGGTGGAGCTGATCGATACGAACGATGAGTCGTCGGTGTCCAGCATGCGACTGCAACCGGGGAGGCAAACGGGGAGGATGACCCCTCGACACGAGGGTGCATGACGAATTTGTGATTGCTATTCTTCGCCACACGCACTACATGGATGTGGGCACTTGAGCGCCGACTCACCGGCCTGCACGTTATGAGCGTTGTCATCATCATCCTCGGGGGCATCCTCGCGTTGAACGTGGCCGTCCTCGTCATGGCGTTCCTCATCCTGGCCGCCAATCGCATTGCCGAGCCGCAGCGGCGCAGACGACGCACGGGGGCGCACTTCAACTAATGCGCCTACCCCTCCAGGCCCAAGGCCTTGAGGGCAGACCCCTGATCTGGAACGTGCGTCACCGCACCGGCTTGCCGTCGCGCAGGGTGAACACCTGCGCGTAGGGAGGAAGATCGACGCGTCACACTCGATCTCAGGATCGACCGACTCCAGGTCGAGCTTGCCGCTGGCGACTAGTGCAAGCACCTCGGACGCTGATAGGCGTCGAGCGCCGCCCGCACCGTCTATACGCGCCCCTGCGACATCGCCTATCCCGCTGGCCCTGCAGCATTGAGGGCGTCATCGTGGTCGAGGTAGCCGCGGATGCACGAGATCGCTCCGCTGCGAGAGTCGAAGACCATCCCCAGCGGCGCATCGACAGGGGCGCCGCTTTCCTTCCCCCGTCCCTCTAGTCGCCCGAGCATAGGGACAGTATCAGCGTGATCGCGGAAATCGCCAGGGAGAATAGTGAACGCCTCCCACGCGTCATCGAGATTACCGAAGTACCTGTCAATCACCTCACGTCCCAGGAAGGCTTGGCCCTCGATAGCCCCCATCGACGGGTACCACTCGAAGTCATGCGTCGTGAGGGCAGCGAAGGCAACAACGTCACCCCGGTTGAAGGCGGCTATCCCCCGCTTGACGATCTCCACGTTGAGCCCAGAAATACGCTCTCGCTCCGCCCGTTTCATCGGTCGTGGGCACGACCGCAAGGTGGTCGTGGCCCCACTGTGCGAAGGTGCGGATTCCGCACCCTCCGGGGTGCCTCGGAGAAAAGCCTCGCTCATGGTTCGGAGGGGCGGAGCAACGCACGCTCCCCCGATGGCCCTCTCTCCCTTTCGCTGAGCGTCCCGGAGGGTGAATCCCGCATCATACGCCCCTCAAGAGCACATCGGCAAGCTTCGGTGTCGTATCGGCCGCCCGTGGGCGTCTCGCAGGCCAAAGCTGTACAGAAAGGCACGACGGTAACCTGCCCGGACATCGTCGGTGACGGTGTCCACGCGCCGGGCGACATGGTGAGAACCGAATGGAACGTGATCCTCCCCAATGGAACGTGGGGAACAGAAAGGGAAACGAAATCTACGGCAGCGATGGAGAATGGCACAGGGTCGTGGAGCTCGTGCAGTCGCCGATAAGCCCGGTCGCGGCTCCCGTCGCCACCCGAGCGACATTCCGACGAGGCAGCGGCAACCAGCCGGGTCGCAGCCGACCTACAAGGAGAGCCCCCGCCGACGCGGGGGCTCTCAGTCTGTACGCCGAGCGAGGAGAACTGCCGGACTTGACGGGTAGGCGACGTCGGCCTGAAACGTGGAGGCGGTGCTGGCAAAGGAATACGACACGATCTGCCCGCTTCGACGGGGCCGATGGCGGCTCGACATACAGCCGCGTATGACGTTTCGGGCTATTGCTACACCGTTCGTCCGAAACTCCTGGACATCGTGAAGCGAAAGTGCATCCTTGTCCTCCCAGATCGACTCAGGAGAGCGTCACATGCGACTGCTTCAAGCCCTCAGAACGTCACCCCACGAGATCCCGAGCTCACGCCTCATCGACCTGTGCGCGGAGGCCGGACAGAGCCGCCATGACGAGCAGATGTTTGGCGTGCCCACCGTACCCGCCGATCCGTACACGGTGTGGCTCGAAAAGCGCGAAGCGGAGCAGCTCGCGCAGCGCGAAGCCGACCGCCGCTCGCTGCGTCAGGCGACGAGCAGGGCGCAGCTCGCCCGGCGCAGCCACGTGCGGGCCCGCGCGGGCCACTCGGTGCGCGCGACCCGCCCCGCCTCGGTCACCGGGCGGCGCGAGATCGTCGCGGGCATTGGCGGCTCCCGAACGGCGTAAGCGAGCGCGCACGCGCCCCCGAGCCGTGCTTGGGGGTGCGAGTTGCCCGAAATGGGACAATGCGGCGCATTTTGCGAGCGGATCGCGCCACATTGGCGCACCACGGCGCCCCCCAGCGGTGGTAGTTCTGAGCTTGTGCGCAAGTGCGACTACATGGGAGAGGCGGATGGCTCGCAGCGGGACGAGGTCACGTAGGCTCCTCGATGGCCCGGGCGCCGATGCCGCGTCTCTGAACGGCATACGCGCCGGCCTGGCCGAGCGCTTGCGGGCGCGACGCTCGGAGATCGAGCGAGGCGGTGTTCGCGCGCTTCCGGGATATCGGCTTCGGCCCCGGCGAGACCGCGGGCACACAGGGCGAGGACGCCGACTACGTTGCCGGGTCGCGCCTGGCGATCAGCGAGTCGGTCGACTACGGCCTCGAGGCGATCGAGCGTGGCGCGGAATGGTTCGGCTCGATCCCGCCGGCGGCGATCGCGCAGGCGCGCCGCGCAGCGCGCAACGGCGTGAGCCTCGACAAGGTGCTGCTCCGCACCAACGCCGGCCACACGGTGCTCGAGGACTTCGTCATGCAGGAGGTCGACCTGGCAAGCCAGAGGGTCGTGCTGCGCGGGGTGTTCGCGACGCTGGGGGCGCTGCTCGATCACTTCACGGCCCTGATGGCGCACGAGTACCAGCGTGAGGTCGAGCGGACGGCGCACTCGCCCGAGCTGCGCTCGCATGGAGCGTGTGCAGCGGCTGCTCGCGGGTGGGAGCCTCGAAAGCGCCGAGCTCGGCTACCGGCTCGACGCCTGGCACCTCGGCGTGATCGCGATGGGCTCAAACGCGCGGGAGACCGTTCGAGCCCTGGCCGCGGGCCTCGGGCGCGAGCTGTTGAGCGTGTCTCCCGGTGAGGAGACGGTCTGGGCCTGGCTCGGCGGCGGGAAGGCCCTCGACGTCGCTGACATCGAGCGCCTGCTCGTCGTCCAGGAAAGCTGGGAGCGTGCTGCTCGCCGTGGGGGTGCCGGGGAGGGGAATCGACGGCTTGCGCCTGACCCATCGACAGGCGCAAGCCGCGATGCTCGTGGCCCTTCGCCGCCCGCAGGGGCTGACACGCTACGCCGACGTGTCGCTGCTCGCGGCCGTGCTCAGGGACGCGGAGCTGGCCGGCTCGCTCGTCGATATCCATCTGTCGGCACTCGACGGCCAGAGGGACGGCGCGGTCTCGCGCGAGACGTTGCGCGCCTACTTCGCCGCCGGGTGCAACGCAGCGACGGCGGCCGCCGCCCTAAGCGTGGACCGGCACACCGTCGAACGCCGCCTGCATTCGATCGAGACGAGGCTCGGTCGCCTGCTGCATACATGCCACGCCGAGCTGGAAGTGGCACTGGCCTTGGAGGAGCTCGGCGAGCCGACAGGAGACTCAGATGGCAGTCAGTCGCCTCCGCGGTGAATCGATCCCGATGTCCTCGGCGAAGCTCGACCTCGTGCGCTCCATCCACGCGGCACACGCGCGCGGCGACTTCAGCTCGGCCGCGTGGGCCGACCCCGAGATCGAGTATGTGGTCGCCGACGGTCCCTCGCCCGGGAGATGGGCAGGGACGGCCGGTATGGCGGAGAGCTTCCGGCACAACCTGATCGGCTGGAAGGATCTCCGCATCGAGGCCGATGAGTTCCGCGAGCTCGACGACGAACGTGTCCTCGTGCTGATCCGAAGCAGCGCCTATGGCAGGGCCGGCGGGCTCGTGGTCGGGCAGATGCGGGCAGAGGGAGCTCTCGTGTATCACGTCAGCGACGGCAAGGTGACGAAGCTGGTCTGCTACTGGAACCGCGAGGCCGCCCTGGCCGACGTTGGCCTTGAGCGGGAGGCCGGCTCGGCGGACTTCTAGTCCGCGCCGGGCCTGCGTGGCTGCGCAACGCATCCCACCGGAATCGTATGGCCGGGTCCAGATAGTGGACCTGGTGGGAGTCGAACCCACGCCGGTGGGGCTTGAAAACCCGCTTGGCGCCAACCCGGCCAGGTCCGCGCAGTCAACATTACCCACCTCGCGCGGGCGTGTCAGTCGTTCCACCGCAGGTCCTCCCCCCCGTCGGCCGCCTCCTGCTCGATCTGCTCGAGCGTGAGGTCGGTGCGGCGATCCTCGACCATCATCTGAAGCGCCTCGCCCACGGTCGGCGCCCACACCCTCCGCGCCACGACAACCCCCGCGGACTCCGCGTCGAACTGCTTCCATTCCAGCTCGACCAGCGGCACGCGCGAGGGCGGCGCGTCGGCGGGCACCGGGGCACCCCACCCGTACAGGGTGATCTGCGCCTGCCAGCCGTGCGGGCACAGCTCGCCCATGACGGCCAGGGCCTGCCACTGGTCGGCCACCGGCCTGGAGCGGCGATGGTGGCGGCGCAGCCACAGGCCGATCAGCACCGACAGCGCGACCAGCGCGGCGATCGCGACGCGCAACCATGAGCGATTCCTGCCAGGGCGCCTGGACGTGGCCTCCCTGCACGCCGCTTGCGATCAGCAGTCCGCCTGGCGCCCCGCTCATGGCATCCCCACGGCACCGCCCGATCCGGCCTGAAGAAGCAGATCCAAGCCACGCGCTCTCATCGCCCTCTCACAGTACCCCTTCCGGCGCGTGCGCGGCGCACGCAGCCGACCGTTGCCGCCCGTCGCAGGCTGCGCCGGTCTCACGGCGTCATGCGGGCCCTCTCGGTTAGCGTCTGCGCATGCCATCGAATGCGACGAGCGAACGGCTCGACGCTCATGCGCCCGTCCTGGCTCGAGCAGGAGCTGGGTGACGTCGTGCACGAGCTGGCCGCTTTCGAGCGCCCTTCGGCCTCGGACGGCGAGCGCCGGGCCGCCGAGTGGCTCGCCGCACGTATGGCCGAGATGGGCCACAGCGCCACGGTCGAGGTCGAGCGCGCCCACGGCGGCTACTGGTGGCCGCTCGGCCTGCTCAACGGCGGCGTGGCCCTCGTGGGGACGGCGGTGCGCCGCTCGCGCTCGCGCTGGAAGCGCCTGCTGGCGGCCGCGCTGAGCGCGGGGGCGGCGGCTGCGGTCTGGGACGAAGTCGGCGGCGGGCGGCTGTGGTTCCGCCGCTCCGTGCTGCCCCACCGCGACACCTTCAACGCCGTCGCCCAGGCGGGAGATCCCGATGGCGCGGAGACCGTGCTGGTGGTGGCCCATCACGACGCCGCCCACAGCGGGCTCGTCTTTCACCCGGCCCTGCCGCGGCTGTTCGCCGAGCGCCTGCCGGCGCTGCACGAGCGCTCGAAGCAGACACTGCCGATCATGTACGCGACTTGGCTCGGGCCGGTCATGGTGGCGCTCGGCGCCGCCCTGGCGCGAGCTCGGCTGCTGCGCGCGGGATCGCTGCTGGCGGCGGCTGCGGCGCTCACCATGGCCGACATCGCCAGCAGCGAGGTGGTGCCGGGCGCCAACGACAACCTGAGCGCGGTGGCTGTGCTGGTCGCGCTGGCGCCGCTCGCTGGCCGAGCGCCCCGTGAGCGGCGTGCGCGTGCTGCTGCTGTCGACCGGCTCGGAGGAGTCGTTCATGGAGGGCATGCAGGGCTTCATGCGCCGCCATCGCTCCGTCCTGGACCCTGCCCGCACCACCGTGCTGTGCCTGGAGTGCCTCGGCGGCCCCACGCTGACGCTCGTGGAGGCCGAGGGAATGCTGCGGATGCGCCATTACAGCGAGGCCGCGCGCCGTCGCCTGGCCGACGCTGCCGACGCGGCCGACGTGGAGCTCGTGCGGGGGCTGCGCACGGTCGCAGCCACCGACGCGCTCATCGCCGTGCGCAGGGGCTACGAGGCGGCCACGCTGGCCTCGATCGACGAGACCAAGTTCCCGGCCAACTACCACTGGCCGAGCGACACGCCCGAGAACCTCGAGTGGGAGACGATGGCGCGAGCCTACGCGGTCGCCGATCGCTTCATCCGCGGATGAGTTGGATCGAACCGTCGCGCGCCGCGTTCGATCCCGCCCGCGGCCGCTAAACCTCGTGGTAGCGCAGCACGACGCGTCCAAGCACGAGCACGTCGCCGTCGCTGAGGTCGGCCTGGGCGATCCGCCGGCCGTTGACGAACGTGCCGTTGGAGCTGCGATCGTCGAGCACCCGCACGCCCGAGCGGCGCTGCAGCAGGATCGCGTGGCGCCGTGAGACCGAAGCCTCGTCGAGGCGCAGGTCGGCTGCCAGGCCGCGGCCGACGTGCGTCACGCCCGGCTGGAGCGGTATGAGCAGCGTCTCATCCGGGCCCTGCACCTCGATGTAGCGGCCCGGCGCGGCGGGCCGGGCGGGCGTCGCCTGCCGGCGGACGCGCTCGTCCAGGCAGGCGATCGGGTCGAACCTCTCGGTCGCGCCCTCGCTGCGGTCGGGCGGCTATTGGCGCTTGCGTGGACATATGCTCAAAGCAAACAGTACCCTGCTGAGGCCAGCTCAACCGTGCTTAAAGACTTCTGAAGAACGCCTCAGGGGCTCCGAAGTGCGGCGGCGCTAGGCCGGCGCGTCGGCTCTCCGGTGCGGCCTTGCGCTTGGCCATGCGCCTGGTGCTCCACCAGCCCCAGCCGCCGACGGCGAGCACGGGGACCACGTAGAGCATCGAGACGTACCAGTGCATCAGACAGGCGAGCGGCGCCATCGCGGCGAACACTATCACGCCGTCACCATGCTTCACCGGTCGATCCGCCCGGGCGCTGGGCGACGGGCTGGTCACCCGTCGCCGCCCCCCGCGCCCGCGACCGGCGCCGGCGCACGAACAGCACGAACAGCCAGGCCGGCCAGCGGCGATCAGCACCCCGAGCACGATCACCGCGGTCGGCGCCTTGGAGTTCTCGGGCGTCCAGAACAGCTGCCCGTCGACGGCCCCCTTGCGCGTCCCGACTTCGATCGGGACCTGCCAGTTGAAGATCGAGCGTGCGCTTGCTCTTGTTCTTGACCTCGGGCGGCAGGACCGGCGACATCCAGTGGATGCGATGGTCGTGCCATTCGAACTGCCCCGTGCGGTCGACCACCACCCACTGCGGCGATGCGCTCGGGCTGGCGAGGGCGGGCACCGTGACGTTGCCGTAGAAGTTCGTGTTCAGATAGGTGGCCGGCGAGCGCACGTTCTGCTCGGCCGTGCCGTTGGCGAGCACGCGCGCGTAGGGCTCGCCCTGAGTAGCCGTAGATGGTGACGGTCTGGCCCGTGTGGTTGGTCAGGAGCAGGCGGTCGGCGAACTCGAGCACCTGCAGGCTCGAGCCCGGACACGGTCGGACGTGATCGAGGTGATGTTGGAGCGGTATGTGTAGCTGCTGCCCTGATCGTTGATCGGGTTGCCGCTCTCGGTCGGAAGGAGCTCCCGCCGGAGGCGCTGAGCGCCGTGTGCGAGCGCCGAGGACGCCAGCAGCAGCACGCCGATCAGAGCCCGGAGAAGGCGGCGGGGCACGTTCAGGACACCGTAGCGGAGGATGTGCGCCGGGCGGCGCTGCCGCTCAGGTGCCCACCGAGGAGAGCAGCCACAGGCCGAAGCTCGTGAAGCCGACCATCACCGCGAGCATCCAGTACTGGCTGCGCACCGCCTCCTCGGGATCGCGGATACATGGCCAGGGCGCGGTCGTGGGCGAGCGCGAGGCCGCCGACGTGGCCGGTGATCAGGGCCGCCACCTGCACGTACCAGATCGCCGCGTAGGAGATCACGTGGTAGTCGATCTGGATAGCCGCTCGTGCCGAACAGGTTGGCTCCGTTGCCGAGCGGGTCGGAGAGCAGGTAGACCATCGCCTGACACTGCCAGATCAACAGCGAGAAGTAGTGGGCGAGAACGTACGCGAAGCCGATCGGCACGAGCGTGTGGGCGAAGGCGCGCGTCAGCCTGTGCGTCGTCGTAGCGCGCGCTGACGCTGCGCACGCCCGATGATGCCGATCGCGATAGATGGCGCAGATGACCAGGATGCAGAACGACCAGCCCGACCGAGTAGGCAAGCTCCAGGGCGGGGGTCTGGTGGAAGCCGAGATCGGCGAACAGTTCCTGCAGGCTCGGCTCGTTGTTGCGCCAGATCCCGCCGTTGAGAAGCCGTCGAAGGTCGTGGTGCCGATGATCGTGCAGATCAGCGTGACCGTGCCGGCCCGAATCGTCAGGCCCGGCGCGCCGCTCAGAGGTCGCCGCAGGTAGACGACGCCGTCGACTCGACGCACGAGCGCGGACAGCCTCGAGAGCAGGTTGAAGTACACACCGAACCCGTCGGCGCTACCCACCCACTCCTCCATGCCGAACAGCGCCATGCCGGCGAGCATCACGAGGAAGTAGCCGAGCGAGAGCGCCGCCAGCGTCGACGGTCGCTCGCGGTCGGCGGACGTAGACGAGCTCGAGCCACGCGAAGCCGACGATCACGGCGACCGCCGGCCACACCCCGAGCCACTCGGGTAGCGCAGCGGCGGCGTGCGGGCCCTGCCCGGGCGCAGCGCGCCGCAGCATCGTCGAGGCGGCGCGCGCGCAGGTCCGCCACGGGTTGAAGCGCGCGGAAGACGTCGCCGAACAGCACGCTCGCGAGCGGCATGCCCACCCAGAAGATGACATAGATGAACGTCACCGAGAAGTTCGCGTTCGGCACCTGCGCGCCGGCGAAGCCGCTGTAGAGGACCAGCGCGAACAGGGCCACGCCGAGCAGGCTCGCGAGCCATTCAAGCGGCACGCGGCAGCCTGAACAGGCGGCTGCGGTGCTGCTCCTGCAGCTGCGGGCGTGTCCACAGCGTCGACAGCGCGACGAACGACACCACGAGCACGATCGCCGCCGCCCAGCTGAACAGCCACACCGGGATCGGCAGGTCCGCCCTGCCGACGATCCCGTGCGCCTGGGCGCTCGCCGGGAGCAGGAGCGCCGCGAGCGCCAGGCCGGCGAACAGCGATGGAAGCAGCCGAGCGCGCGGGACCTTCATGCCCGCGGCAGTCTACGGAAAGGCCTCCATGGCACCCGCCGATCGCAGCCGCGCTCGCGTACCCTGAAGCTGCATGCTGCAACCGCCGCTCGCCGTCTCGACCGACATCTCAGCCGCCCTCCAGCTCGGGCCGCTGGCGCTCGCTCGCGCTTGCTCTACGCGCGGCGCGTGCGCACGCTCGCGCGTCGGCGGCCACCCCGTGCCCGGCTGGCGCCAGGCGTGCTTCTACTCGGGGTTCGTCGTGATCGGAGCGGCGCTCACCTCGCTGGGCTCCGCCAGCCAGGACCTGCTGTACGTGCACATGATCGAGCACCTGCTGCTCGGCGATATCGCGTCGCTGCTGATCGTGCTCGGGCTCACCGGCCCGCTGCTCGCCCCGCGTTCTGCGCGATCCGAGCTGTTCGATCGCCTGCGCGTGCTGTCGCACCCGCTCGTGGCGTTTCCGCTGTGGGCGTCGACCTCTACGTGTGGCATCTGCCCGTCGCTCTACCAGGCGGCGCTGCGCCACTCCGGGGTGCACGCGCTCGAGCACGCGATGTTCCTCGGCTTCGGGATCAACATGTGGATGTGCCTGTTCGGCCCGCTGCCGACGCCCGAGCTGGTTCGGGAACCTCGGAAAGCTCATCTACATCGTCGCCGTGCGCCTCACCGGCACCGTCCTCGGAAACATCTTCCTGTGGTCGGGCACGGTCTTCTACCCCTTCTACATCCACGGCGACGCCGTCTACCACATCTCCCCGCTCGCCGACCAGAACATCGCCGGGGCGATCATGATGGTCGAGGAGTCGATCCTCACGCTCGGCCTGTTCTGCTGGCTGTTCCTGCGCACCGCCCGCGAGAGCGAGGAGCGCCAGGACCTGCTCGACTTCGCCCACTCGCAGGGTCTGGAGCTGACCGAGGCCCGCGCCGCGCGCGCGGTGGCCGCCGGCCGCGGCGCCGAGCTGCGCAGGCGGCTGCAGGCGACGGCGGGCGCGCCCGAGCGCCCGTGAGCGCCCGTGCCCGGCACGCGGCCGGCGGGCGCACGCCCCGGGTCAACCGCGCCGCAACGCTGGCGCAGGACTATCCTTGGTGCATGTGCGTCGGTTGTGCCATGTGCGCCGCCTCGGCCGCGACCGGCTTTCGGACCTGGCTTCAGACCCACCACTTCGGCTGGCTGACCCCGCGCCGGATGCGGGCGCTGACGATCGCGCGCGATGTGCGCCGCCGGCCTCGTCTCGACGATCGGCTTCAGCGGCTCACCGTCGCCCCCGCGCACGCCAGCCAGGCCGCCACCCCGGCGCACCACGCCGTCTCGCAGGCGCCCTGAGGGCGCACCGCTGAGCTGCGACCCTAGCCGCCGGCGACGGCCGGGAGGATCGTCAACTCCGCCCCATCGGCGACCGGCGTCTGCAGGCCATCCAGGAAGCGGATGTCCTCGCCGGCCAGGTAGACGTTGACGAAGCGCCGCAGCGAGCCGTCCTCGTCGGAGATGCGCGTGCGCAGCTCGTCGAAGCGCGCGAACAGGCCGTCGAGCACCTCCTGCACGGTCTGCCCCGTCGAGCCTCCGTCTCGGTCTCCCCGCCGGTGGCGGCTGCGCAGCTGCGTGGGGATCTTCACGACCACCGCCATCAGACCTGCACCGCCTCGGGCACGCCCGCCTCGAACGCCTCGACGGTCGCGGCGATCGTGTGCGCCTCGAAGGTGTCCCGCACCGCGTCAAGCGTCTTCAGCCCCTCGCCGGTGATCACGAGCACGACGCGCTCGTCGCGGGTCGATGTCTCCGCGCGCGGCGAGCTTGGCCAGCACGGCGGTCGTGACACCGCCCGCCGTCTCGGTGAAGATGCCCGTCGTCTGGGCCAGCAGCGCGATCCCCGCCCGGATCTCCTCGTCGCTGACGGCATCCACCGAGCCGCCCGTGCGACGCGCCAGATCGAGCGCGTAGGGACCGTCGGCGGGGTTGCCGATCGCCAGCGACTTGGCGATCGTGTCCGGCTTCACCGGCCGGCAGACCTCCTGGCCGGCGGCGAACGCGCTCGCCACCGGCGAGCAGCCCTCGGCCTGGGCGCCGTTCATCCGCGGCAGGCTCGCCCGCCAGCAGCCCCAGCTCGCGCCACTCCTGAAAGCCCTTGGCGATCTTGGTGAACAGCGACCCCGAGGCGACCGGGACCACGCAGCGGTCGGGCAGCTCCCATCCGAGCTGCTCGGCGATCTCGAACGCCAGCGTCTTTGAGCCCTCGGCGTAGTAGGGGCGCAGGTTGACGTTCACGAACGCCCAGTCGCGCTCGGCCGAGAGCTCGGTGCACAGGCGGTTGACGTCGTCGTAGTTGCCCTCCACCGCCACCAGCTTGGTCCCGTAGACGCCGGTGGCGAGCACCTTCTGCTCCTCGAGGTCCGCGGGGATGAACACGTAGGACTCCATGCCCAGCGCCGCCCCGTGGGCCGCCACGGAGTTGGCCAGGTTGCCGGTCGATGCGCATGCGATCACCTCGAATCCCAGCTCGCGCGCCCGCGCGACGGCGACCGACACGACGCGGTCCTTGAACGAGTGGGTGGGGTTGGCGGCGTCGTTCTTGACCCACACCTCGCGCAGGCCGAGCGCGGCGGCCAGCCGGTCGGCGCGGATCAGCGGCGTGCACCCCGCCGGCAGGCCCACGCGGGAGGCCAGCCGACCGGAGGGGCCGGGCGGCCCGCCGGCCAGCGGCAGGAAGTCCGCGTAGCGCCAGATGTTCTGCGGACCGCCCTGGATGCGGCGCCGCAGCTCGCCGACATCGCGCTGCGAGCGACTGTGGTCGTAGGCGACCTCCAGCGGCCCGAAGCAGCGCTCGCACACGTACAGCGCCTCCAGCGGGTACTCGGCCTTGCACTCCTTGCACTCCAGATGACTCACAGCCATTGAGGGCTCCCTTCGCTCTGGTCTTCGCCGTGTCACGGGTGTGGCGAAGAGCACGAGGCCCGCCACACATCTCTCTGGAATTGGCACCTTCCCGTGGTGACGATACGGTGGTTGCCGGGGTTTCGTAGGGCCAGTCCCTCCACCCCTCTGGATGTGTCCAGCTATGTCTGCGGGCAAGTCTAGCAACCATCTCGGCGAAGGCAAGGCGAGCGCGGACGCGGGCGCCCTGGTAACGCCGGTCGCGATGCGGTGTAGGCCTGGCGATGAGCATTCCCGCCAAGCACGATCGGCTGCCGGCCGCGGCATCCGCGGACTTCCGCGCCGTCGCTGGCCGGAACCCGGCGCATGCTGATCATCGTCAATCCCCACGCGACCGCGGTCTCTGGGCAACTGCGCGAGCTCGTCCTCTACGCGCTCAGCGGCCGCTTCGAGGTCGACGCCGTCGACACCGAGGCCCGCGGCCACGCCACCGAGCTCTGCCGCGAGGCCGCGCACGAGGGCTATGACGTGGTCGTCACCTTCGGCGGCGACGGCACGGTCAACGAAGCCGCCAACGGCCTGCTCGGCTCGGCCACGCCGCTCTGCTGCCTGCCCGGCGGCTCGGCCAACGTGTTCGCCAAGATGCTCGGCATTCCCGCGGATCATCATCGACGCCACCGAGCGTCTGCTCGCGATGGCCGACGACTGGCGCCCGCGCACGATCGATCTGGGAAGCGTCAACGGCCGCTGCTTCACCTTCTCCTCGGGTGTCGGCCTGGATGCGAGCGTCGTCCAGCGGGTCGACTCGAACCCGCGCCTGAAGGCGCGCCTGGGCGCCTACTACTTCGCGTGGGTCGCGATTTCGACCTTCTCGCGCCGCTATCTGCTCCGGGCGCCGCGGATGCAGGTGCACGCCGGCGGTCAGACGCCATCAGGGCGTCACGGCGATCGTGCAGAACGGCTCGCCCTTCACCTACTTCAACAGACCGCCCGATCGAGGTCGCCGACGGCGCAGCGCTCGATTCCGGCGCGCTCGCGGGCGCCGTGCTTCGCCGCGCAACGCCCCTGAGCGTGCCGTCCATCGCCTGGCGCGCACTCTCGCGCCGCGCCCGCGTCGACCGGCCAGCGGCAGGTCACCGGCTTCTCGGGCGCTGACCGAGCTGACGGTGAGCGCGGCCGATGGCTGCACCCTGCCGCTGCAGGTGGACGGCGACTATCTGGGCGATGTCGCCGAGGCGCGCTACTCGATCGTGCCGGCCGCAGCCTGAACGTCCTCGCCTGAGGCCCGGTCTGCTGCTCGGCCTACGCGCCGCCGCCCGGCGTCACCCGGTAGGCGTCGAACACCGACTCGATGTTGCGCATCCGCGTGATCGCGCCCTTCAGCGTGTGCGTGTCGGCGACCTCGACCACGAACCGGTTCTTGACCATCGGCGGGGTGGACAGGCAGCGCGCTTCGAGGATGTTGGCGCCCGACTCCGAGAACACGCGCGAGATATCCTCGAGCAGGCGGTGGCGATCCCAGGCGTCGATCTGGATCTCGACGACGAACGCCGTCGACTGATCGCCCTCCCAGGCGACGTTCGTGAAGCGCTCGGGGTCCTTGCGCCAAGAGCATCGCGTTGGGGCAGTCCTCGCGGTGGATCGTGATGCCGCGGCCAAGCGAGATGTAGCCCACGATCTCATCGCCCGGGACCGGACGGCAGCACTTGGCCAGGCGCAGCATCACGTCCTCGACGCCCTCAACCTTGATCCCGTACTGCCCGGAGGACTTCGTCGGGCGCCGCCGCGCGCGCCCCACGCGGAGCAGCTCCGAGGCGCTCGCCTCGCCGTCGGCCGCCTCGCCCTGCTTCAGGCGCTGCATCACCTTGTTGACCACGAGCTTGGGCGAGACCTTGGCGGCCCCGAGCGCGATGTAGAAGTCGTCCGCCTTGCGGTAGCCGACCTCGCTGATCACGTCGGCCAGCAGCGCCGAGCCGGTGATCTTCTGCGCCGGGAGACCCTGCTTGCGTAGGTGCTGCTGCAGGAGGTCCCGTCCGCTGTGCTCGGTGTCCTGGCGGGACTCCGCCTTGAACCACTGCTTGATCTTGTTGCGCGCGCGGGTCGTCTTGACGGTCGCCAGCCAGTCTCGCGAGGGGCCGCGCTCGCGCTTGGCAGTCAGGATCTCGACGATGTCGCCCGAGCAGAGCTCGTAGTGCAGCGGCACGATCTTCCCGTTCACGCGGGCGCCCACGCAGCGGTGGCCGATCTCCGTGTGCACCTCGTAGGCGAAGTCGAGCGGCGTGGCACCTGCGGCCAGCGACTTGACCTCGCCCTTGGGCGTGAACACGTAGACCTCGTCCTCGAACAGGTCCGTACGCAGCGTCTCCATGAACTCGCGCGGATCGGACAGATCCTTCTGCCAGTCGAGCATCGAGCGCAGCCACTTCAGCTTGGTGTCCGCGCTCGGCGGCGAGGGCTCACCGCGGCCCGGAGCGGGCTGCTTGTAGACCCAGTGCGCGGCCACGCCGAACTCCGCCATTTCGTGCATCTCCTGCGTGCGGATCTGGATCTCCAGCGGTCTGCCCTCGGGCCCGATGATCGTCGTGTGCAGCGACTGGTACATGTTGAACTTGGGCATCGCGATGAAGTCCTTGAAGCGGCCCGGGAGGGGCTTCCACAGCGAGTGGATCACGCCGACGGTGCCATAGCAGTCCTTCACCGAGTCAACGATCACGCGCATCGCCGTGAGGTCATAGATCTCGTTGAACTCGCGGCCCTTGCGGGTCATCTTCGAGTAGATCGAGTAGAAGTGCTTGGCGCGACCCGCTATCTGGGCCTGGATGCCCAGCCTCTGCAGCTCGCGTGCCAGGTACTCGCCCGCCTCGTTGACGTACCGCTCGCGGTCGTCGCGCTGCTGGGCCACGAGACCCTTGATCTCCTGGTACTTGCGCGGGTGAAGCGTCGCGAAGGCGAGGTCCTCGAGCTCCCACTTGATCGCGTGAATACCCAGGCGGTGGGCCAGGGGCGCGTAGATCTCGAGCGTCTCGCGCGCCTTCTCCATCTGCTTCTGCTTGGACATCGCGTCGATCGTGCGCATGTTGTGCAGCCGGTCGGCGAGCTTGATCAGGATGACCCGCACGTCGGTGGCCATCGCCACCATCATCTTGCGGTAGTTCTCGGCCTGCGCCTCATCGTGCGACTGGAAGGTGATGCCCGTCAGCTTGGTGACGCCGTCGACCACGCCCGCTATCTCCTCGCCGAAGCGCTCGCGCACCTCCTCGATCGAGACGGAGGTGTCCTCGACGGTGTCGTGTAGGAGCGCTGCGCACAGCGTCTCGGTGTCAAGCCGCATGCCGGCGCAGATCCGCGCCACACCGACCGGGTGCACGATGAAGTCCTCACCGGACTTGCGCCGCTGGGCGGCGTGATGCTCGCATGCGAACACGAACGCGTCCTGCACCCGGGCGCGGTCGATCTCGACGGCGGAGTCCGCCGCGTGCTCGGAGACGATCGCGAACAGATCGTCCAGCAGGCGTCGCTGAGAGTCGTTGAGCGCCGGGTGCGCCGGCGCACGCAGGAGCGCGCGAGCGGGCGCCATCCCGTCAACGGGCCGGCCGCGCGAGGAGCCCCTCTGTGAGGGCTGGCTCGAGGGCGCGTCGTCAAGCACCTCGGCACTCGACGGAATCTGTGGGTCTCGCGCGACTGCCATGTTCCAAGGGTAGGGGAACGGGTAGCCGGATTGAAGCGGGCGACGCCGTCCTGCAACCGCCCTCAGGGAGCTGCGAACAGCACGAGCTCCTCATCGGCCGGCTCCGGCAGGCCGCTTGGCCCGGCCGCCGGGGCTCGGCCCGGCCGCGCCTGGCGGAGCACGAGGCGAGGTTCGCTGACGCCGTTCCACTCGTTGACCTCGAGCATGAAGGTCGCCTCCGCCGGGGCGCCGTCGTCGACGGGCAGGCGCCCGCCCGTCCCGAACGCGACCGCGCGTGCGCGAGCGCCGCGCGATTCGACGGTGAAACGCACGTGCTTGCCGTCGCCCATGGGCCGCCTGTCATGGAAGCTCGCGTCGGCGACGAGCAGCGCGACCCCCGGATTGCCCCGCCCGAAGGGCGCCAGCCTCTGCAGCTCCTCGGCGAGCGGGATCCCGAGCTCATCGCCTCCCACCACCGCGTCCACGCGCTCCACCGCCACCATGTCCTGCGGGCGAATCACGCTGTCGGCGTGAGCGCCCAGCGAGGCCGCGAAGGCCTCAACCCGTGAACGTTCGATCTCCAGGCCCGCGGCGGCGCGGTGGCCGCCAAAGCGATCGAGCTCCCCGGCGCATGCGGTCAGGCCCGCTAGCAGGTCGAAAGCCTCGATGCTGCGTCCCGAGCCCCGGCCCACGTCCCCGTCGACAGAGATGAGAACGACCGGGCGGCGGTGGCGCTCGACGAGGCGCGAGGCGACGATGCCGATCACCCCGGGGTGCCAGCCCTCGCCCGCGAGCACGTAGCAGGAGCGCTCTCCCAGCGTCGCGATCTGTGCTTCCGCCTCCACGCGGATGCGCATTTCCACCTGCCGTCGCTCCCGGTTGACCCGGTCGAGCTCCCCGGCAATCTGCCCTGCACGCTGCGGGTCCCCCGTCAACAGGAGCTCGAGCCCTGCATCGGCCCGGTAGAGGCGTCCCGCAGCGTTCAGCCTCGGCGCGAGGGCGAAGCCGACCGAGCGCTCGTTCAGGCGACCCGGATCGACGTTCGACACCGACATCAGCGCGCGCAGCCCCGGCTTCGCGGTGCTCGCCAGCGCGCGCAGCCCGCAACGCACGAGTGCGCGGTTCTCCCCGACCAGCGGCACCACGTCCGCGATCGTGGCCAGCGCCACCAGGTCGAGATCCTCTCGGAGCCGCTCGCCATCGGCCGTGCCGGCGGCCAGTGCGAGCGCCTGTGCGAGCTTGTAGGCGACCGCCGACGCGCACAGCTCCGCGCAGGGATAGCCGCACAGGAGCGGGTGCACGATCGGGGCCCGGGGCAGCACGCCGTCGGCGCGCGGCGCGTGATGGTCGCTGACCACCACCTCCATCCCCAGCTCGCGAGCGAGTGCGACCTCCTCAACGGCTGTGATCGCGCAGTCGACGGTCAGCAGCAGTCCGGTGCCGCGTGCCGCAAGCATTCGCACCGTGCGCTCACTCAACCCGTATCCGTCGCTGAAGCGGTCGGGCAGATACCAGTCCACGTTCGCCCCCAGCCGGCGCAGCGCCCGCACGAGCACCGCCGTCGAGCACACCCCGTCGACATCGTAGTCGCCGTGAATGGTGATGCGCTCGCCGCTGCGAACGCGTTCGAGGATCGGCTCGAGCGCGCCGTCGATCCCTGCGAAAGCAGCGGGGGGATGCTCATCCTCGGCATCCAGGAACGCGCGCGCGCGCGCCGGATCGGCAAAGCCCCGGCGCACCAGCACCTGGGCGAGCGGCCCGCTCACGCCGAGCTCACGGCGCAACAGGACCACGTCGGCCTCCGGGCATTCGGGGATCTCGAAGCGCGCGCTCGTGCACCCCAGGCACCCTAGGGCCGGGGTTGGACGGAATCGGCCCGCCGGACCGGCCGGCGCGCTCAGGTGTGCACGGGGACGGCCGATCGTTCGCGGCGGACGCCCTCCGCGTAGACGAGCGCGATCCCCAACAGCGCGCCGGGCACCGCGTACAGCACCACGGCGATGTCGGTCGCCTTTTCGCCCGGGATCTGCAGCGAGGAGACTTTCACGCTGTAGATGATCAGAGCCACGAGCGATCGCTCCCACGAGCGAGCCGACGAAGGCGCCCACGATGCCGCCCCAGAAGCGGTCCGGCAGGAAGATCGTGAAGTGCCAGATCGCAAGGCCCATCATCACCCAGGCGAGCATCCCCATCAGCTTCCGACCCCTTTTCCCGTGCCCTCCATCGGCCCTCTCAGCGCGATCTGCCGTGACGTCGGTTGCGCGGGCGCCGGCGCTTCTCGCGCGACTTGGGTGCGTCCTTGAGCACGAGGTCCTCCGGCGTGAGGTCTGCGGCCGGATCGCGGCGCGCTTCGGGCTCCTGCTCGGGCTCCACCCTCGGCGGCTTCTGCGCCACGCTCGAGCTCGCCGAGCCGTGCCCGCCCGGGGAGGCCACCTCCGTGTCGACGTCGAGGTCGCGCACCAGTTCCTGGAACTCATCCCGTGAGAGCTGCTCGCCGGGCTCCTCGGGAGCGATCAGGCTTCCGCGCCGCGTCCGCCTGCGCTTCTGCACCGGCTCCACGTCCTCCGGCTCGCCCGACACCGTCGTGGCATATGCCGGCACCTGACCGAGTTCGCGCACGATCCGTGCCCGCCGGTTGCGGTAGCCGCCCTCGCGTTCCTTCCACTGGGTGAGCACCGGCGAGGCGATGAAGATCGACGAGTAGGCACCTGACGCGATCCCCACCATCAGGGCGAAGGCGAAGTCCTTGAGCGTTTCGCCCCCGAACAGCAGCAGCGAGAGGACGGGGAGCAGCGTGCAGAAGCTCGTTGCCAGCGAGCGGGTGAGCACCTCGGACATCGAGCGGTTGACGATCTGCGAGAAGGCCGCGCGCGGCATCCGCGGCACGTTCTCTCGCACTCGATCGAACACGATGATCGTGTCATACAGCGAATAACCCAGAATCGTCAGCAGCGCGGCCACCGTGGCGGTCGTGACTTCACGGCCCGTGAGCGAGTACACGCCGGCCGTGATCAGCAGGTCGTGCATCAGCGCGATCAGCACCGGGATCGCGTACTTCCACTCGAAGCGCAGCGCGATATAGGCAGAGATGACCAGCAGCGAGGCGATGATCGCGATAATCGCGCTCTTGGCGACGGTTTTCCCGAAGGTCGGCCCGATCGAGGTCGAGGAGAAGTTCTTCGTGCCGGACACGTTCGTCCCGCTTCCGAACCTCTTGTCGAGATCGGCCTGGACCTTCTTGACCGCTTCGGGACCCAGCGTCTTCGTGGAGATCTGATAGCCCGAGCCGCCGATGCTGGCGTTGGAGAACTTCTGCACCTCGGCATTCGGATAGCCGGCGGCGGACATCGCCGCGGCGACTTCGTTCTCGCTGACCGACCTGATGAATGCCGTCTGGATGCGCGTGCCCGACTTGAAGTCGATGCCGAAGTTGATCCCTTTGCCGCCGATCGCCAGTGCGCCGACGAGCAGGATCGTGCCCGACAGCGAGAAGAACCACTTCGAGTGCGCCCATGAAGTCGAACGTCCAGCCCCGCCCGTGCCGCGCGGCGCCGAGCGCCGCCGGATGTGAGACGACTCCTGAGCGGCTCATCGTGCCGAGCGCCGCCTGCGTGGCGAGCACGGCCGTGAACAGCGACAGCAGCGTGCCGATGCCGAGCGTGAACGCGAAGCCCTTGACTTCCGCGGTCGCCAGCGCGAACAGGATGAACGCGGTCATGAACGTGACCACGTTCGCGTCGACGATCGCCGCGAACCCGCGCTTGTAGCCCGTGGCGATGCCCGAGATGATCGAGCGCCCGCCGCGTATCTCCTCCTTCACGCGCTCGAAGATCACGATGTTCGCGTCCGCCGCGATGCCGATCGTCAGGATCAGCCCGGCGATGCCCGGCAGCGTCATCGTGATCGGGATGAGCTTGATCAGCGCGAAGAAGTAGATCCCGTAGATGACCAGCCCGCCGACGGCGATCGCGCCGAGCACGCGGTAGAAGATCAGCAGGAAGAGGCACACGATCAGGAAGCCGGCGAGGCCCGCGATCAGGCCCTGCTTCAGCGCCTTTTTGCCGAGCGTCGCGGAGACCTGCGAGCGGGAGATCAGCGCGAGCTTGATCGGCAGCGCGCCGGACTGCAGCTCGGCCGCCAGGTTCTGCGCCGAGGTGATCGTGAAGCCGCCGCTGATCTCCGAGCCGTTGGTGGCGTCGATCCCTTCCGGGTACTTGGTGTAGTCGATCGACGGCGTGGTGATCAGCTGGTCGTCGAGCACGACGGCGAAGTGCTGCTGGGCCTGTTCCTTGCCGACCGCCGGGCAGCTGCGCTTCCTGGCCGCGGTGGGCGATTTCCTTGGTCACGCGCTCAAAGACGCTCTTGCCGTGGGAGGTGAAGCCGAACGTGACGTTCGGCGCGCCCGTGCCGCCCGCGCCTTCGTCGAAGCTCTGCTGCGGGTTGTTGACGTCGGCGCCGGTCAGCACCGGATCGTCGTTGAGCACGTACCAGCTGTTCGGCGAGGCGTTCGTGACCTTGCCGCTCGCGCTTTCCACCGGCCGCGCCTGCACGACCACGGTTCCCGGGTTGACGCGCACGGCCTTCACCTTGGCCCCCGCCGGCGGTTTGTAGTTGTCGGCGTACAGGTTCTGTTCGGTTTCCTCGGGCGCACACGTCGACCCGCCGCCGGGCAGAGCACCTTTTCGTGCTTGGTGTCGAGCAGGTACCAGCTGCCGTAGATGCATCCGCTCACCTGCTGGGGCGTGCAGCCCGGCCGCCAGGTCGTGTCGTTCTTGCGCAGGATCGCCGGCCGTTTGGCGGCGCGCAGCACGGCCTGGTACTCGACCAGGCCCGAACTGCGACCGCGCCCGGCGTTCGCCCCACCGGTCGCCGTCGGCTTCGGTCGGCGCGGGCTTGCCGTCGGGGCCGATCACGTTCGGCTCCCAGTCGTAGAAGAACAGCTGCGCGGTCTTGCCGACCTCCTCCTGGGCGCGCGCGGCGTTGCTCACGTCCGGCAGCGCCACGTCGATTTCTTCGCCCCCGAGCGCTGGATTTCCGGCTGCGCGACCCCCAGCTGGTCGACGCGCTTGCGCATGATGTCGATCGCGCGGTTGAGCGATTCGGTGTCGACTTTCGACTGCGCCGTGGGCTTGCCCTGGTAGACGAGCTCGACGCCGCCCTTGAGGTCCAGGCCCAGGCGCGTCTTCTTGGCCTTGGCGACCAGGATCACCACGATCACGACGGCGAGACCACGATCAGGCCGGCGACGATCAGCAGCACGAAGGTTGTTGCGGCGGCGGTCGGTCATTGCGAGCACATGGCTTGTCAGCCTACTTCTCTGGGGTGAGCACGAGCAGCAGCCCGCCGTCGTCGTCGTAGGCCGGGAACATGTCCGCTTTGGCGCTCGCCGTGACGTCGCGTTCGGCGCTGACCTGGACCGGAACCTCGAGCGCGCGCACCCCCCACTCGAGCACGGTCGTGACCGGGTTCTCGCCGTTGGCGAAGGCCAATCCGAGCACCTGCTCGACGCGCTGGCCGATCACCTCCTCCTCCTCAAGGCCCGTGAAGGCGAACGAGTTCTTCCCGCAGCCGATCACCCGGCCCTCGCCGTCGCACACGAAGAAGGCCGCATCCGGCGCGGGATAGTAGTCGTCGAGCAGTTCGAACAGGAACGCGAAACCGCACTTCGAGCAGCCCTTCGGCTGGCGCGTGAAGCCGAGGTTGCGATCGAGCTCGGTGGTGCGGTGACCGCAGTTTGGGCAGATGAACGGGTGTGCCATGGACAACTACAGACTACGCAAGCCGGCGGCGAAGGGGCGGTGGTCGCTCACCAGCTGGCGGCATCGCCCAAGCCCTCAGAACAGCGAGGGACCGTCGGCCGCCGCCCGGGGCTCGAGGCCCAGATGAGCGAAGGCGGCGGGGGTCGCGGCCCGCCCTCGCGGCGTGCGCTTGATCAGCCCCTCCTTCAGCAGGTAGGGCTCATAGACGTCCTCGATCGTGTCCTGCTCCTCCCCGACCGCGACCGCGAGCGTCGAGAGGCCGACCGGCCCGCCGTCGAACTTGGCGCAGATCGTGCGCAGTATCTCGCGATCGAGGCGGTCCAGGCCGCGCTCGTCCACCTCGAGCATCTCGAGCGCCGCCTGCGCGGCCTGCGCGGTGACCACGCCCTCCATGCGCACCTCGGCGAAGTCGCGCACGCGCTTGAGCAGGCGGTTGGCCACCCGCGGCGTGCCCCTGCTGCGAGCCGCGATCGCGCTCGCGCCGTCGTCCTCCAGGTCGATCTGCAGGATGCCCGGCCGAGCGGCGCACGATGATCGCGAGCTCGGGCGCCGAATAGGGCTCCAGGCGCGCCTGGATGCCGAAGCGATCGCGCAGCGGCGTGCGTCAGCAGGCCCGTGCGCGTCGTCGCGCCGATGAGCGTGAACGGCGGCAGCTCGAGCGTGACCACGCGCGCGCCCGCGCCCTGCCCGACGGTGATCGGCAGCCGCTGGTCCTCCATCGCCGGATAGAACGTCTCCTCCAGCGTGCGCGGCAGACGGTGGATCTCATCCACGAAGAACACGCTGCGCGGCTCGAGCGCCGTCAGGAAGGCCGCGACGTCGCCCTTGCGCTCGAGCGCCGGTCCGGCGGTCTGCACGAACGGCACGTCGAGCTCGGCGGCGACGATCTGCGCCAGCGAGGTCTTGCCCAGGCCGGGGGGGCCGGCCAGCAGCAGGTGGTCCAGCGCGTCCCCGCGCGCGGTCGACGCCTCGATCGCGACGGCCAGCTGCTCGCACAGCGTCTGCTGGCCGACGAAGTCCTCCAGCCGGCGGGGACGCAGCGAGCGGTCGAGCTCGTCCTCGCCGACCAGATAGGGAGTCTGGATGCGGGCCGTCTCCACCATCACGATGCCGAGCGCGCGAGGCGCAGCGCCTGCGCGATCAGCTCCTCGGCGCTGTCTCCGGCGGCGTCCCGCAGGAGCTCCTCGGCCTCGCCCGGCGCGTAGCCGAGCTCGAGCAGCCCGTCGCGGGCGAGCGCCCGCGGATGGTCTCGCTCTCCGCGGCGCGCCACGATCGGCTCACGCGCCACGTCGCCGCGCGCTCGCCTCCACCTTCTCGCGCAGCTCGACGATGATCCGCTCGGCGGTCCGCTTGCCGATGCCCGGCACGGCCTGGAAGCGCGCCGAGTCGCCCGCCGCCAGCGCGCGAGATCAGCTCCGACGGGCTGCCTGCCGGAGAGGACCGCCAGCGCCACCTTCGGTCCGACGGCCTGCACCGACAGCAGCATCAGGAACAGGTCGCGCTCCTCCTCGCAGTGAAAGCCGTACAGCGCGAGGGCGTCATCACGCACGATCACGTGCGCGTGCAGGGTGGCCTGCTCGCCCACCGCGGGCAGGTGGCGCAGCGTCTCGGCCGACACCGAGGCGCGGTAGCCGACGCTGCCACAGAGGATCACAACGTGGTCGGCGCGCCGAACCGCGACCTCGCCCCGCAGCAGCGCGATCATCCGCCGGCTCCCGCGAGCGCCGCCGACAGCGGCGCGCAGTTGGCGTGGCAGATCGCGACCGCCAGCGCATCGGCCGCGTGGTCGGGGCGCGGCTCCTCTGCCAGGCCGAGCAGCGTCTTGACCATGCGCGCGACCTGATCCTTGCCGGCGCGCCCGTTGCCGCACACGGCGCTCTTGACCTTCTGGGGGGTGTAGCTGGTACAGGGCACCCCGCGCTGACCGGCCGCCAGCATCACCGCCCCGCGGGCGTGGCCGACGGCGAACGCCGTGCGCACGTTCTGGCCGAAGTAGAGCTCCTCGAGCGCGACCGCATCGGGTGCGTGCTCGAGCAGCAGCGCGTCGACCACCGCGTGGATCTCGGCCAGACGCCGCTCCTGCGGAGCCTGTGCCGGCGTCTGGATCACGCCGCCGTCGAGCGCGAGCAGCCGCCCGCCGGTCAGGGCCACCACGCCGTAGCCGGTGTTGGCCAGGCCGGGATCGATTCCTAGCACGATCACGAGATGTGATTCTGCGCCCGCCGTCGGACGCCTGCCTGGCGTACGCTGCGCGGTGATGGCCGCCGCGCCGATCGACTTCGCCGCCGAGGGCCTGCTCGACGGGCTCGAGGGAGAGCAGCGCGCCGAGCGCCTTGCGCTGCTCGAATAGCTCGCCGCCGAAGGCGTGCCGCTGTCCGAGCTCCGCCGCACGAGCGCCAGCGGCACGGTCATGTTCCTTCCGGCCGAGCGCGTGATCGTGGGGACGCGCCGCTATACGGCCGCGGAGGTCGCCGAGCGCAGCGGGCTGGAGCCAGGACTTCCTCGCGACCGCGCGCCGCGCGATGGGGCTTGCCGATGCCCGAGCCCGGAGGAGGCCGTCTACACCGCAGCCCGAGCTCGAGGTCCGCCAGATGACGCATCATCGCTCGCGCGCGAAGCGGGGGTCTCCGACGAGGAGATCCTCGACCTGTTGCGCGTGCTCGGCCGCGGGCTGTCCCAGGCGGCCGAGAGCGATGCGGGCGCTTCCCGCTGACGGATCGTGCTCGAGCCGGGGATCAGCGAGCGCGACCTGGCCAGTCGCTACGCCCAGGCAACGGCACAGCTGTACCCGCTGGTCGATCCGATGCTGAGCAACGTTCTCGCGCTGCACCTGCGCCAGACGACCCAGAGCGAGGTGATCAACGCGCTCGAGCGCAGCGGCGGCGCCCTGCCTGGCTCGCGCGAGGTGGCCGTGTGCTTCGCCGATCTCGTCGGCTTCACGCGCCTCGGCGAGGAGGTGCCCGCTCGACTAGCTCGGGCAGCTTGCCGTGCGTCTGGAAGCGCTCGCCAACGAGGTGGTCGAACCGCCAGTGCGGCTCGTCAAGACGATCGGCGACGCTGCCATGCTCGCCTCCGTCGAGCCCGTGCCGCTGCTGGCGTCGGCGCTCGCGCTGATCGACGCCGCGGACGAGGAGGGCGAGCGACTTCCCCCAGCTGCGGGCGGGGGCGGCGCTCGGCGTCGCGCTGCCGCGCGCGGGCGACTGGTTCGGGCGGCCCGTGAACCTCGCTAGCCGCATCACGGCCATCGCCGCGGCCCGGCAGTCTTCTGGCCGAGCGGGAGATGCGTGAATCGGCGCCCGACGCCTTCCGCTGGTCCTATGCCGGCGAGCGGCGGCTGCGCGGCATCCGGGGCCCGGTCGACCTGTTCCGCGCGGCGCCGCGCTGACGCTAGCCGGCGACGCGCTCGAGCACCTCGGCCGACACGTCGAAGTTGGCGTGCACCGCCGTCGACGTCGTCACTCTCCTCGAGGGCCTCGATCAGCCTCATCAGCTTGCCCGCCTGCGCCTCGTCGATCGGCACGAGGCTCGAGGGCCTGTAGGCCATCTCGGCGCTCTCCATCTCCACGCCGGCCTCCTCGAGCGCGTTGCGCACGCGCGCGAAGTCGGCGGGCTCGGCCACGACCTCGAAGACCCCCTCGTCTGCGGAGATGTCCTCGGCGCCCGCCTCCACCGCGATCATCAGATCGTCTTCGGAGTAGCGCGAGGCATCGATCACGATCGTGCCCTTCTTGTCGAACAGGTACGCCACCGAGCCCGGCTCGCCGAGGCTGCCGCCGTTCTTGGAGAACGCGTGCCTGACATCCGCGCCGGTGCGGTTGCGGTTGTCGGTCAGCGCCTCCACGAGCACCGCGACGCCGCCGGGGCCGTATCCCTCGTACAGCACGGTCTCGATCGCCTCCGCCTCGCCACCCTCGCCGGTGCCCTTGGCGATCGCCCGCTCGATGTTCTCCTTGGGCATCGACGCTTCCTTGGCCTTGCGAATCGCGTTCTCAAGCGTGGCGTTGGCGTCCGGGTCGCCGCCCCCGTCGCGAGCCGCGACCATGATCGCCCGCGCCAGCTTGGAGAAATGCGCTCCCCGTCGCGAGTCCACGACGGCCTTCTTGTGCTTGATGCTGGCCCACTTGGAGTGCCCGGACATGCTCCAAAGTCTACGAGTCCGCGCGCGGGATACGCGCTCGAGGCCCGCGCGTCGCTCCATCATCCATAGGATTGACGGCGCATGAGCGCCCTGCCCTCACCGGAGATCTTCAAGGCCTATGACATCCGCGGGCTGTACGGCGAGCAGATCGACGGCGACGTCGCCGAGCTGATCGGCCGCGCGTTCGCGCGCGTGCTCTCGGCACTCGTCGGCAGGCCGGTCTCGGAGCTGCGCGTCGGCTGCGGGCGACGATATGCGCCTCACCGCGCCCGAGCTGCTCGGCGCGCTACCGCGAGGGTCTTCTCAGCGAGGGGGCCAGCGTGATCGACGCGGGGCTCGGTGGGCACGGAGATGCTCTACTTCCTGGTCGGCTCGCGCGAGCTGGACGGCGGGCTCATGTGCACCGCCTCGCACAATCCCAAGGCCTACACCGGCGTGAAGCTCGTCCGCGAGGGCGCGATCGCGCTGTCCGGCGATTCCGGCATACAGGACATCCGCCGGACGATCGAGGAGGAGCTCGCGCCCGGCGGGGCGGAGCGCGCCGGCGCCGAGGGACGGCCGCGCGGCAGCCTCGAGGAGATCGACATCTATCGGGAGTTCCAGGCCGCCGCGCTGCGCTTCATCGACCTCGAGGCGGTGCGATCCGCGATGGCCGCCCGCCCGCTCAAGGTGGTCGTGGACGGCGGCAACGGGATGGCCGGCCCGATGGTCGGGCCTCTGCTCAGGCACTCGATCTCGAGCTCATCGAGACCTGCTGGAGCCCCGACGGCAACTTCCCCGACCACGAGCCGAATCCGCTCCTGCCCGAGAACCGGCGCTTCATCATCGAGCGGGTGCGCGCCGTGGATGCCGACCTCGGCATCGCCTGGGACGGGGACGCCGACCGCTGCTTCTTCATCGACGACAGCGGCTCGTTCGTGGACGGAGACTTCCTCACGGCGCTGCTCGCCGAGTCGCTGCTGCGCACACATCCCGGCGAGGCGATCCTGTACGACGTGCGCGCCTCCCGCGCGGTGGCGGACACGGTGTTGCGCGCCGGCGGCTCGCCCTACGTCAATCGCGTCGGGCACGCCTTCTTCAAGACGCGCATGCGAGCCGAGGGTTCGCTGTTCGGAGGCGAGGTCTCCGGGCACTACTACTTCCGCGACTTCTACTGCGCGGACTCGGGCACGATCCCGGCGCTGCTCGTCCTCGAGCTGCTCGCCCGCGAAGGCAGGCGCATGTCCGAGCTGCTCGCCCCCTACCACGAGCGCTACTTCATCTCCGGAGAGATCAACTCCGAGGTCAGCGATCCGGCGGCCAAGATGGAGGAGATCGCCGCGCGCTTCTCCGACGCCCGCACAGGACCGCCTCGACGGCATCTCGATCGACTACGAGGACTGGCACTTCAACGTGCGCCCCTCCAACACCGAGCCGCTTCTGCGCCTATGCCTCGAGTCGCTCGTCTCACGCGAGGACATGGAGCGCCGCCGCGACGAGGTCCTCGACGCTGATCCGCTCGTGAGCGATGAGGCAGCACGCGAGCAGGAGGCTCTGGATCGCGCCGCCGAGGCCGGCATCCACTGCCTGGCGATCCCCACGCCCTTTCAGGTCGGGCCGCGTCAACGCCTATCTGATCGAGGACTCGCCGCTCACGCTCGTGGACTCCGGGCCCGAACTCGGCCAAGGCGCTGGACGAGCTCGAGCAGGCGCTGGCTGCCCGCGGCCACGCGATCGAGGACATCGAGCTGCTGATCGTCACCCATCAGCACATCGACCATTTCGGACTGGCCAGCATCCTGGCGCGACGCTCGGGCGCCGAGGTGGCCGCGCTCGACCGCCTCGCCCCGTTTCTCGCCCACTATCGGCGAGCAGGCCGAGCTCGACGACCTCTTCGCCGAGCGGCTGATGCTCCGCCACGGCATCCCCGCCGACATGGTCAGCGTGCTGCGCACGGTGTCGGCGGGCTTCCGTGCGTGGGGCTCGGCGGTGGAGGTCACCCGCCCGCTCTCGCGACGGCGAGGTGCTGCCGCTGCGCGATCGCACGCTGCGGGTGCTTCATCGCCCGGGGCACAGCCCGTCGGACACGGTATTCCTCGACGAGCGCCGCTCGATCCTGCTCGCCGCCGACCATCTCATCAAGCACATCTCCTCCAACCCGCTGCTGGCACGGCCGCTGGCGGCGGACGACGGCTCCTCCGGGCAGCGTCCGCAGGCGCTCGTCACCTACATCGCCTCGCTGGAGAAGACCCGCGCGATGTCACTGTCGGTCGTCCTTCCCGGCCACGGGCAGCCCGATCGTCGACCACGTCTCGCTGATCGACGAGCGCTTTCGCCTGCACACGCCGCCGCGCGGAGAAGATCCATGCGCCTGATCGCCACCGAGCCCCGGACCGCCCACGAGATCGCCCAGGAGCTGTGGGGCAACATCGCCGTCACCCAGGCCTTCCTGACGCTCTCGGAGGTGCTGGGACACGTCGATCTGCTGCTGGCCGACGGACGGGTCGTCGAGCGGGAGAGCGACGGCGTCGTGCGCTTCGCGGCCGCCTGAGCTACCCGCGCTCGATCGCGGCTCAGATGCTCGACGTTGGCCCGATCATCGGACTCCTCGCTGGGCTCGGCGGCGAACCAGGCGTCGAGTATCTCCGACAGCTCGGCCTCGGAGGTCGCCCTGAGGCTTAGCGCGAGCACGTTCGCGTCGTTCCAGCGTCGGGCGCCGCTGGCGGTGGCGGCGTCGAGGCACAGCGCTGCGCGCACGCCAGCGACCTTGTTCGCGGCGATCGACGCGCCCGTGCCCGTCCAGCAGCACACGATCCCCTGCTGGGCGCGAGCCCTCCGCCACGTCGCGCGCCGCCGCCTCCGAGGCCCACGCCCAGTCGCTTCGCGCCTCGATCGGCCAGCGCACCGTGCCTGAGCGACGAATGCCCGCGGCGTTCGAGCTCGCCCACCAGCACGCCCGCCACGCCCGTCAGCTCATCGGCGGCCACCGAGATGCGCATACGACTGAGTATCGCCGATCGCCTGGCTCCGCCGGGTACCGTTGGCGCGTGGCAGCAGCACCCTCCAGGTACCCAGCCGCCCCGGCGCTGGCGACCGCGCCTGCACTGGGAGCTCCTGCTGTGCGCGCTGCGCGGCCACGAGCTCGTCGGGACCGACGCGGCCGAGCTGCGCGCGCAGGATGCGATCTTCGCGCGCGCAGGACGCGGCCGGTACGCGCTGGTACCGCTGCCTGCGCTGCGACAGCTGGCTGGCGCTGGCGCGCACCCGGGCATCCCCGCACGCCGCTTCCCGCCCGAGCGCGACGAGATCGAGCTGCCGCTCAGGGGCAAGCCCCTGCGCGACAAGATCGTGCTGCGCCTGATCGCCGTCGACCGGGCGTTTCACTTCGTCGTGCTCGGCGCGCTCGGAGTGCTCGTGCTGGTGTTCGCGGCCGACCGCGCGACGCTGCGCCACACCTTCTACAAGGTCGTGGCCGACCTGCAGGGGGGCGTCGCCTCCGGACAGGCCCACTCCACGTCACGGCCTGCTGCACGAGCTCGACAACGCGCTTCACCACCTCCTCCTCGCACCTGCACCTGCTCGGAGCGGTGCTGCTGGCCTACGGCGCGGTCGAGGGGATCGAGGCCGTCGGCCTGTGGTACCAGCGCCGCTGGGCCGAGTACCTGACGTTCCTCGTCACGGCATCGCTGCTGCCCCTGGAGATGTACGAGATCGTCAACCGCGCGACGCGTGTTCAAGGTGGTGGCCTTCGTCATCAACGCGCTCGTCGTGCTCTATCTGCTGCTGGCCAAGCGGCTGTTCGGCCTGCGCGGCGGAACCGCAGCCGAACGCGGCCGAGCGCGAGCTCGACCAGGGCTGGGGAGCGCTCGAGCGCGCCGCGCCGCCGGCACGGGCTGCCTGAGTCGCTGCCGACGCCCTCCGGAGAGCGGATCCTCAGCGCTCGCCGCAGGCGCTGCGCTCTGGGCGCGCCGTCTCAGCGTCCGCTGCAGGAACAGCCGGTGCACGCGGTCGTCCTCGCCCAGCTCGCTGTGGAACGCCACCGCGAGCATCTCGACCCTGGCGAGCGGCCACCGCATGGCCGTCGAGCTCGGCGAGAATCTCGACATCGGGGCCGTGCTCGGCGATCCAGGGCGCACGTATGAACACCCCCCGCAGCGGCCCGCCGTCCAAGCCCGCCAGCTCGATGTCCGCCTCGAAGCTCTTGATCTGGCGGCCGAACGCATTGCGCCTGGCGCTGATGTCCATCAGCGCCGAGGTGGTCTCGATCGAGCATGATCAGCCCCGCGCACGAACCCAGCACGGGCAGCCCCTCCCGCGACGAGCGCCCGCAGCGGCTCGGCGAGGCCCTCCCGCTGCACCCCGAGCATCATCGTGGTCGACTCTCCGCCCGGGTATCACGAGTCCCTGCAGCTCGTCGAGGTCGCTCGGCACCCGCACCTCGCGCACCCGCGCGCCGAGCCTGCGCAGCACCCGCTCGTGCGCCTGGAAGTCGCCCTGAAGCGCGAGCACGCCGATCAGAGGAGAGCCCGCCGTTGGCGCGGAGCGCTCCTCGCCGAGCCTCGAGGCGCTCGCCGCTGGCATGGCGCGCCCCGGCTACCAGCCGCGCTGGGCCAGGAGCTGCTCGCCCTCGAGCTTGGAGCTCTCCAGGCTGACCATCGCCGGGCCGAGGCCGCGGGAGGCCTGCGCCACCCGCTCGGGGTCCTGCCAGTGCGTGGTGGCCTCGACGATCGCCCGCGCCCTCGCCGGGGGGTCCTCGGACTTGAAGATGCCCGAGCCGACGAACACGCCTTCGGCCCCGAGCGCCATCATCAGCGCCGCGTCGGCCGGCGTGGCGATCCCCCCCGCGCAGAACAGCACGACCGGCAGGCGCCCGTCGCGGGCGACTTCGCGCGACGAGATCCAGCGGCGCGCCGAGGCTCCTTGGCCGCGGTCGCCAGTCTCGTCCTGGCCGAGTGTCGCGAGCCGGCGGATCTCGCCGGTGATGCGGCGCATGTGGCGCACGGCCTCGACGATGTCGCCCGTGCCGGCCTCGCCCTTGGAGCGGATCATCGCCGCGCCCTCGCCGATCCGCCGAGCGCCTCGCCGAGGTTCGGTCGCGCCGCAAACGAACGGGACCTTGAACGCCCACTTGTCGATGTGGTTGCTCTCGTCGGCGGGGGTGAGCACCTCGGACTCGTCCACGTAGTCGACCTCCAGCGCCTGCAGCACCTGCGCCTCGAGGAAGTGCCCGATGCGGGCCTTGGCCATCACGGGGATGCTCACGGCCTGCTGGATCGCCCGCGATCATCTCGGGGTCGGACATGCGCGCGACGCCTCCGTCGCGGCGAATGTCCGCCGGCACCCGCTCCAGCGCCATCACCGCGGCGGCGCCGGCCTCCTCGGCGATCGTCGCCTGGGCCGGGGTCACGACGTCCATGATCACCCCGCCCTTCAGCATCTCCGCGAGGCCGCGTCTTGACCTGAAATGTCGCCTCGTCGCGCATGCGCCTAGTCTATCCGTGGCGTTGACCGTGGACCGGCTGGCTGTGGCGTGACCGGGGCGTCACGGAGGGCGCCATCCAGAGTGTGACCGGCATCCTGCCTTCTTGCCGGTCGGGCCTTCGCTCCTCGATTGCATGAGACCGCTGCAGCCTGACCGGCCGTCAGGAGGGGCCGCCATCCCGGGCGGCCCTACTTGAGGCGGAAGGCCTTGATGCGGTCGTCGTACTGGGCGGAGTCCTGCGCGTAGACGCCGTAGGCCAATGCCTGGATGAGGCTCAGCAGCGCGGTGTGCGAGCGTACGTAGGCGGGACTGTTGGAGGAGTAGTAGAGCTTGATCTGCGCCAGCTTGGCCACCTCGGAGAGGGTCGCGTCGGTGATCGGCCGCCGTGTGCGCCTTGCGGTGGCGCGCCAGCTTCATCGCGCGCACCACGAGCGGATGCGGCCGTCCGGCCGACAGGCCGATGACGAGCGTCCCGGCATCGATGCGCCCGAGGCGGCTGAGCGCCTCCTGGGAGGGGCTCGCGACGACGTCCACGCGCAGGTCCAGCAGCATCAGCAGGTGGCGCAGGTAGCTGGCGAAGAAGGCCATCTGGTCGGTGCCCGCCACGAGCACCTTCTCGGCGCTCGACGATCGCCTCGATGAGCGCGTCGACAGAGCTCCTGGAGACCTTGCGCGCGGTCTCCTCGACGTTCAGGTGATCGGCTGTCAGCGCGCGCCTCGAACTCGTTCTGGTCGAGCGAGAAGAGCGGCGTGGAGGCGCTGCTGGCACCGTTGGCCGGCGCCTTGGCATGAACGCGCCGGTATTCCTCGCGGGCCGCAGCCTGCAGCTCGGGGAAGCCCTCGAAGCCGAGCGCCTGGGAGAAGCGCACGACCGTCGAGCTCGAGGTGTTGGCGCGGCGGGCCAGCTCCTCGGCGGTCTGGAAGGCGGCCTCGTCGAGGTGGTCGACGATGTACTGCGCGACGTCCTTCTGGGAGCGGGAGCACTCGTCGAAGCTCGCCTGGATGTACTTCGAGAGGCTCTGGTGCTCGCTCGTGCCGATTCGCCGGCGGGATGATCGGTCGTGGGTGTGGCGAGACGCTTCATCGGCGCACTTGTTCGACGTATGCGCCTCGCACTCCTGCCAAGAGCTCGCGGTCGCCGCGTGGCGGGCCGCCCAACCGGGGGACCGACGGGCGGGCGGCCGTCGGTCGGTAGGGTGCGCGGTGCCATGAGGCGAACGCTGTTCGAGGACGTGCACGACGACTTCCGCGCGAGCTTTCGCACGTTTCTGGAGCGCGAGGTGATCGGCGGCGAGGGCCGCTACGGGGAATGGGAGCGCGAGGGCATAGTGCCGCGCGAGGTGTTCGCGCGCGCCGGTCGGGGCGGCTTCCTCGCAATGGCGGTGCCGGAGCGCTACGGCGGCGCCGGCGTCGAGGACTTTCGCTTCAACCTCCTGATCGGCGAGGAGGCCCAGCATGCCGGCGTCGGCAGCTTCGGCCTGGGCATCACGTTGCACAACGACATCTGCCTCCCCTACTTCCTGCGCTACTGCACCGAGGAGCAGCGCGAGCGCTGGTTGGGCGGGATCGCCTCCGGAGAGTTGATAACCGCGCTGGCGATGACCGAGCCCGGCATCGGCTCAGACCTGGCGGCCCTGTCGATGCGCGCCAGGCGCGACGGGGACAGCTACGTGATCGATGGCAGCAAGACGTTCATCACCAACGGGATCAACGCCGACCTCGTGATCGTGGCCGTGAAGACCGACCCCTCAAAGCGCCACCGCGGCATCAGCCTGTTCGTCGTCGAGCGCGGCATGGAGGGCTTCTCGCGGGGTCGCAACCTGGAGAAGATCGGCCAGCATGCCCAGGACACCGCCGAGCTGTCGTTCAGCGGGGTGCGCGTGCCGGCCGAGAACCTGCTCGGAGCAGAGGGAGAGGGCTTTCGCTATCTCATGTCCAACCTGCCCCAGGAGCGCCTGTCGATCGCGGCGTCGGCGGTGGCCGCCTGCGAGGCGGCCCTCGAGTGGACGCTCGACTACGTGCGTGAGCGCCAGGCCTTCGGCCAGCCGATCGGCTCCTTTCAGAGCTCGCGCTTCGCCCTCGCGGAGATGCGCGCGGAAACCGACATCGCGCGCTCCTACATCGACCGCTGCGTGCAGGCGCTGAACGCGGCCGAGCTGAGCGCCGAGGACGCGGCGATGGCCAAGTGGTGGTGCACCGAGCTGCAGGGCCGCGTCGTCGACCGCTGCCTGCAGCTGCACGGCGGCTACGGCTACATGCTCGAGTACCCGATCGCGCGGGCCTTCACCGATGCTCGCGTAACGCGCATCTACGGCGGCACGAACGAGATCATGAAGGAGATCGTCGGACGCTCGATGGGCCTCTAGTCTCCTGAGTCATTAGTTCGTCTGGAGTTGGTCTTAGACTTGGTGGATGCCAGGTCCAATAGCTGTTGAGGTTGTTCTGAGTGAGGGGGAGCGCGAGCAGTTACAGTCGTGGGCGCGGCGAGGCAAGAGCGCTCAGGCGCTGGCGCAGCGCTCCCGGATCGTGCTGGCCGCGGCGGAGGGGTTCAAGAACACCGAGATCTCTGAGCGGCTTTCGCTCGATCACGCGACGGTGGCGAAGTGGCGCTCGCGGTTCGCCAAGCATCGGCTTGATGGACTCCTCGATGAGCCGCGTCCTGGCCGCCCGCGGACGATCACAGACGCGCAGGTCGAGGAGGTGATCGTCAAGACGCTCGAGTCGACACCGAAGGACGCGACGCATTGGTCGACGCGGTCGATGGCGGCAGAGGCCGGGCTCTCACAGAGCGCTGTCTCGCGGATCTGGCGGGCGTTCGGACTGCAACCTCACCGCAGCGAGACGTGGAAGCTCTCCAAGGACCCGCAGTTCGTGGCCAAGGTCCGTGACGTCGTCGGTCTGTATCTCGATCCGCCCGAGCGCGCGGTCGTTTTGTGCGTCGATGAGAAGTCCAGATCCAAGCGCTCGACCGCACTGCACCGATCCTGCCGATGCTCCCAGGCACACCCGAGCGCGCGACGCACGACTACAAACGCTCGGGCACCTCAAGCCTCTACGCCGCTCTGGACATCAGCACGGCAAGGTGATCGGTTCACTGCACGCCCGCCACCGCGCTCTCGAGTTCAAGAAGTTCCTGCAGACGCTCGACCGCGAAGTCCCTGACGAGCTCGACGTGCACATGATTCTCGAGAACTCCTCCACCCACAAGACTCCGGCGATCGGGCGGTGGCTGCTCGCCCACCCCCGGTTCGTTCTGCACTTCACCCCGACCTCGAGCTCGTGGCTGAATCTCGTCGAGCGCTGGTTCTCAGAGCTCACGACCAAAAAGCTACGCCGTGGCACCCACCGCTCCGTGCGTCAGCTCAACGCCGACATCCGCACCTGGATCGAGACCTGGAACGACGAACACAAACCCTTCGTCTGGACAAAGACCGCCGATGAAATCCTCGACTCCGTCGCGCGCTACTGCACACGAATCAATGACTCAGGAGACTAGATGGTCTTCGCGAGCTCCACGAAGTAGTCGAGCGAGCGGGGATCGGCGAGCGAGTCGACGCTCGCCGCCTCCTGCGGGGAGGCGCCCATCAGGATGCGCTTCACGGGTACCTCGAGCACCTTGCCCGACAGCGTGCGCGGCACGGCCTCGATCTTCAGGATCTCGTCGGGCACGTGGCGCGGCGAGCAGTCCTCGCGGATGCGCCGCTTGATGCGGCCGATAAGGTCGTCGTCCAGCGCGGTGGCGTCGCGAAGCACGACGAACAGGACCATCCGCAGCTGCGCGTCCGGAGTGCGCCCGGGGATGTCCACAGCAAGCGCGTCGAGCACCTCATCGATCAGGCCTGCGGCGCGGTAGATCTCGCTCGTGCCCATGCGCACGCCCTGGCGGTTGATTGTGGAGTCCGAGCGCCCGTAGATGACAGCGCCGCCGCGGGGGGTGATGCGGATCCAGTCGCCGTGGCGCCAGACGCCCGGATACATCGAGAAGTAGCTCTCCCTGAGCCGCTCGCCGCCGGCGTCGCCCCAGAAGAACAGCGGCATCGAGGGCATCGGCTCGGTGATTACGAGCTCACCGACCTCGTCGACGAGGCTCCTGCCCTGCTTCATCCCAGGCCTCCACGGCGCAGCCCAGTGCGCGACACTGCAGTTCGCCCTCATAGACGGCGAGCAGCGGACAGCCGGCCACGAACGCCGTGCAGACATCCGTGCCGCCGCTGGTCGAGAACAGCCAGATGTCCGATCCGACGCGCTCGTAGACCCACCTGAAGCCCTCGGGCGCGAGCGGCGAGCCCGTCGAGCCGATCGCGCGCAGGGCCTTCAGGTCGTAGTCGCGAGCCGGCTCGACTCCCGCCTTCATGAAGCTCGCGATCAGTCCAGCGCTGACGCCCATGCACGTGATCGCGGTCCGCTGCGCGAGCTTCCACAGCACACCCAGGTCCGGGTAGGCGGGACTTCCGTCGTAGAGGACGATCGCGCCGTCGCTGAGCAGGCAGCCGATGAGGAAGTTCCACATCATCCAGCCGGTGGTGGTGAACCAGAACGTGCGGTCGCCCGGCCGCAGATCCAGATGCAGGCTCTTCTTGAGCTGCTCCAGAAGGATGCCGCCGTGGCCATGAACGATCGCCTTGGGCAGGCCGGTCGTGCCGGAGGAGTAGAGCACCCAGAGGGGGTGATCGAAGGGCACCTGCGCGAAAGAGAGCTCACAGCCCTGCCCGCGTCGACGCAGATCCCCCCAGCTGAGGCGCGCCGGACCGGTGTCCGGCGCGGGGCTCGGGACGGCGTCCGCGTCGTGCGCCGCGTCCTGTTCCTCACCGGCGGGGTCGAGGTCCTCGTGGAGGTAGTCGAGCACGACCACGTGCTCGACGGTGGGGAGCTCCGCCAGGATTCCCGCAACCACCGAGGTTCGGTCGAAGTCCTTGCCCCCGTGGCGGTAGCCGTCGACCGCGAGCAGAACCTTCGGCTCGATCTGCGCGAAGCGGTCGATCACACTGCGGGCGCCGAACTCGGGCGCGGCGCTCGACCAGACGGCCCCGATGCTGGCGGCGGCGAGGAAGGCGATGAGCGTCTCGGGAATGTTCGGCATGTAGGCCGCCACGCGGTCCCCGCGAGCGACGCCCAGGGCGCGCAGGCCATCGGCCACCGCGGCAACCTCATCAGAGAGCTCATCCCAGGTGAGCCGGCCGAGGGGGCGCAGCTCGGAGGCGTGCAGCACGGCCACCGCACCACCATCTCGGCCCGCGAGCGATCGGGGGCCGCGCAGGAGGTTCTCCGCATAGTTGAGCTCGGCCCCCTCGAACCACCTCATGCCGGGCATCCTGCGGGAGTCGAGCACTCGCTCGTGGGGACGTGACGCACGCACGCCGAAGAACTCCCAGATGCTCTGCCAGAACTCCTCGAGCTCATCCACCGACCATCGCCACAGCTCGGCGTAGTCGGCGAACGGGTGTCCGCGGCGCTCGCCGGCCCAGTGCATGTAGCGCGTCAGCTCGGCGCGCTCGCGGTCGCTCGCGGATGGCTCCCACAGAGGCCTCTGCCGGGGTGCGCTGGACATGGAGGTATTCTCGCGGTTTGTGGACCCCTCTGGACTTCGAGCCGAGTTTCCTGTGCTCGGGGGGCTCGCCTATCTGAACGCGGGTACGGATGGACCGCTGCCGGCCGCTGCGGTGCATGCCGCCGTCGAGGAGCTCGAGCGCGAGCTCCGGCAGGGGCGCACGGCGGCCAACTTCGCGCGCCGCTTCGAGCTCGCCGGCGCGCTGCGCGCCGCCTACGCCGGCCTGCTCGGTTGCGACAGCGCCGACGTGGCGCTGACCACGTGCACCACCGAGGGCATCGCCCAGACGGTCGGCGGCCTGCCGCTGCAGCGGGGCGACGAGATCCTGACCAGCGACGAGGAGCACCCCGGTCTGCTGGGCGCACTGGGCGCCGCGCGCGAACTGCACGGTGTGGAGATCCGCGAAGTGCCGCTGCCCTCGATCGCCGATGCCGTCGGTCCACACACGCGTCTGGTCGCCTGCTCGCACGTCGGCTGGATGAGCGGCCTGCTGGCCCCCGCCGAGCTGGCGCAGGTGGACGTCCCCGTGCTGCTCGACGGCGCCCAGGGCATCGGCGCCGTCCCCGTCGACATTGAGGCGCTCGGCTGCGACGCCTACGCCGGAGCAGGCCAGAAGTGGCTGTGCGGCCCTGACGGCACGGGGATGCTCTACGTCCGGCCGAGCCTGCGCGAGCGCCTGCGGGTCGCAAGGCGCGGCTACGTCAACCTGGACAAAGCGGACGCCGGCGTACACGCGGTGCTGCACGCGGACGCGCGACGCTTCGACTCGCCGGCGCTGAGCGCCGAGACGCTCGCCTGCGCGCTCGCCGCCACGCAGGTGCTCGCGTCGGCGGACCTGGCCCGCCGTGCACGAGCGCGCATCGCTCCCTGGCAGCTGGTCTCGCCGAGGCGCTCGCCGATCATGGTCGCGAGCCGGCGCCTCGCGACGAGACGACGCTCGTGTCCTTTCCGAGCCCGGACCCGCCCGGCGAGCGCGATGCGCTGGCGGAGAAGGGGATCGTGGTGCGTAACATCCCTGGACGGCCATGGCTGCGGGCCTCCGTTGGAGCGTGGAACGACGAGGGGGATCTCGATCGGCTGCTGGAGCGCACTGAAGACTTCGATCACTCCGCAGACGAGCTTCATCCCCCGGCTCCGGCCTCGGCGAGCGCCGGGGCTCGAGGGCGCGACGGCGTCCGGCGCTCGTGTCGGGGGTGCTCGGTGGAGTTCGCCCGGCCTTCCGCCACCTCGCGCTTGGTGCGGTGCTGGCCCTCTCGGCGATCCTCGATCTCCACCGCCTGGCCCAGAACGGCTACGCGAACATCTTCTACTCGGCCGGCGTGAAGTCGATGCTCCGCTCGCTTCACAACTTCGTGTTCGTCTCCTCGGACCCCGGCGGGCTGATATCGATTGACAAGCCTCCGCTCGGGCTGTGGCTGCAGGCGGCGAGCGCCAAGCTGTTCGGCTTCTCGCCGCTCAGCCTGCTGCTGCCAGAGGCGATCGTGGGCGTGCTGTCGATCGCCGCGCTCTACTACGTGCTGAACCGTCGCTTCGGCTGGTACGCGGCCATCGCCGGCGCACTGGCGCTGGCGGTCTTCCCCTCGTTCGTCGCCGTCTCGCGCGACAACGGCGTGGACCCGCTGCTGATCCTGCTGATGATCCTCGCCTGCGAGGCCGGTTTGCGAGCCGCCGAAACCGGTCGCTGGCGGGCGCTGCTGCTGTGTGGCGTGCTCGTGGGCCTGGCATTCAACACCAAGACCCTGGCGGCCTATCTGGTCGTCCCGGGGATCGCGGTCGCCTTCGCGGTGTGTGCGCCGGGATCGCTGATACGCCGCGGCACGCAGCTGCTGGCGGGCGGCCTGCTGATGGTGGCCGTCTCCTTCTCCTGGATCACCTTCGTCGAACTCACGCCCGCCTCCGCGCGGCCCTTCGTGGGCAGCTCGACCAACAACACCGAGCTGGGGCTCACGTTCGAATACAACGGCCTTGGACGGGTCGGCGGCCAGGTCGGCGGCCCGGGCAGGATCCCCGCCGGCTCGGGCGCGCTTGTGCACGCATTCCCGCCCGTGCCATCGCGCAGGGCCACCCCGCCGATCCTCGGGCCGAGCCCGCCACGGCCGAGACCCAGCCTTACGGCGGTCACGGGGCGACTCGCCGCGCCTGCGCCACCGCGCGCCGGCGCGGCTCACCGTCCGTCCCACCTGCTGCCCAACGGCAGGGACCGCAATCCGATCGCGTTCGGGGGTGCGCCCGGCCCGCTGCGGCTGTTCGGGGTGGGCCTGGGGGATCAGGGCGGGTGGATGCTGCCGTTCGCGTTCTTCGGTCTGGTGGGCGTCGCGCTCACGCTGCTGCCGCCGAGGGGAGGCTCCACGCCATCGCAAGGCGCTGCGTCGCAGGCGCTGCGTCGCAAGGCGCTGCGTCGCAAGGCGCTGCGTCGCATGCTGCGGCCGTATCGGCACGCCGCGACCCGAGGCTCGCGGGACTGCTGGTGCTCGGGGGCTGGTTCCTGGTGGAGGCGGGGGTTCTGAGCGTGTCCAAGGGGATCGTCCATCCCTACTACGTCTCAGCGCTTGCTCCCGGCGCCGCTGCCATGGCCGGCGCGGGCGTGGTCGCGCTGACGGAGCTGTCCCGGCGCGGGCGCCTGGATTGGCGGCGGATACTCGCGCCGGTCGCGGTGCTGAGCACGGCCGCCGCGCAGGTCGTGCTGATGGAACGCGAGCACTACAGGCTGTGGTTCGTCCCGGTTCTCGTCGCCTGCGCGGTGGCGGGCGTGTGCGTGCTGCTGGCCGTGCGCCGCTGGGCTGCCGGGGCGATGGCCGCCACCTACTGCCTGCTGCTCATCGCGCCGACCGCCTACGCCTCGAGCACGTGGCTGGCCCCCGTCGAGGGCACCTTCCCGGCCGCCGGCCCGACGCGGGCAAGCGGCGCGGGCGGCGTCGGCGCGGGCGGGGCCCACCTCAGGCGGGACCGTTCGCTGGTTCGCTACCTGGTCACCCACCGTCCCGGTTCGCGCTGGGCGGTGTTGACCGACGCCGCCGACACCGCCGCGCCGCTGACCCTCCTCGGCCTGAACGCCGGTTCGCTCGCCGGCTACAGCGGCACCGACCCGGCGATCGACGGGCGCGAACTCGCCGAGCTGGTGGCTCGCCGGCAAGCGCGCTACGTGGTGCTCGGCGGGGAGTTCGCATCGCGCGGCGGCAACCGCGCCACGGCCGCCGTGCTGCGGTCATGTCGTGTGCTCTCTCCCGGCCTGTGGGGGGGCGAGGCCCTCGTCTACCACAGCCTCGTGCTGTTCGACTGTGCCGGCCGCGAACGCCAGCTCGCAGCCGAATAGCGGCGTAGCCTGACGATTGCGGCGATCGCCGTCCACCTAGACCGAAGTTCCCCCGGGTGAGGGTGGGGGATCCGGCTCTGCGCTTGGGTTTTCGCGCTGAGCGTGCTGTTGGGTCGTGACTACGCGGTGACGGGTGCGTGTTCGGCGAGCTCGAGAGCGCGGGCTTGCAGCGTGGTCGGCTGAGAGAGCTGCTCGAAGGTGGCGTCGGTGTCTTTCAGGCGGATCGTGTTGCGGGTGAGGGTCGCGAGCTCTCTGAGCAGGCTCTTGAAGCTGTGGCAGGGCCTCCGGTGGTGGTGCGCTTGGTCTGCGCCTTGCGCTGAGCGCCGCCCGAGCGGGTGGCCTTGGCGACGGGGTCGGCTGCGGTGGGCGGGTCCTCGTCCTTGAAGATCAGCGGCGCCCATGCTTGCTTGAGATGCCAGGTGAGGTAGTAGGCGAGCATGCAGAGGAAGATGTGGGCGCGGACGCGGTCTCGAGGTGGTGGTGGATCGGGCGGATTTGTAGCTCTGGTCCCTTGAACGTCTTGAATGCGCGCTCGGCCTGCTCGAGGTTCTTGTAGGAGCGCACGACGTCGGCGGTTGAGCACTCGCTGTCGGTGAGGCCGGTGCGCAGGATGTAGATGCCGTCTAGCGCGGCCTCGGTCTCGATCTGCTCGCTCTTGCGCGTAAAGGTGAAGCTCTCCTCGGTGATCTGTAGCTCGAAGTGCTTGCGCATCCGGTAGCGCTTGACGGCCGGACCGACGGCCAGGCCGATCTGATCGGCGCCCTTCAGCGTGCCTTTCTCCACACGATCAGCGATCTGTGGAGATCGCGCTCGGTCGCGGTCAGGAGCTCCTAGCGCTTTCTGGTGCGCTCGGCCGCGACCAGCGGGTTGCGGCACACGATCAGGCGCTCACCGGGATAGTCCTCGGCGGTGATCTCGGCCAGGTTCTGCTCGTCAAAGAGCGAGAGCTGCAGCACGCCGGTCCGGGCGAGCTTCTTGATCTGCGGGGCCTTCAAGGCGGTGATCCACCCGACCCCCTCGGTGTCCTTGAGCGTCTGGATGTTGGCCTTGGTGACCATCCCGCGGTCACAGACCACGACCACGCTCTGAAGGTGAAAGCGCTGCTTGAGCTTTGTGATCTGTGCGGGCAGCGTCGCGTCGTCGTGCAGCTCCCCGGAGAACACCTGCACCGCGATCGGGCGGCCCGGCCTGTCACACAACAGGCCGTAGATGACCTGCGGGGTGCCGCGCTTGCCGTCGCGCGAATAGCCGAGTTTCGCCAGCGGGCAGGAATGTCCCTCGAAATAGCATGAGGACACGTCGTAGAGCACCAGCTCGCCGTCTTTCAGATGCCGGCGCGCGAGGCGATCCTCGATCTGCTCCTGGCGATCGAGCAGCCAGTCCAAGCGCCGTAGAGATCGTCCTCGTCTGCGTCTGTGACGCTCAGCTCTGCGGCGAGCGTCGATGAGCTCAAACGAGCGCACCCTAGCAAGCTTTGAGGCGGGCGCGATCACCCGCTCGCAGATCATCGCCATCACGAGATCACGCTCGCGGCAGGGAGCACGGTCGAGCGACCTGGCCAGATCCAGACGTCGAGCCATCGACAGCGCCGCCATCACATGCCCGGCCGGCAGCGAGCGTTCGATCTGGAACGCCTCACCGGCCGGGACGTAGCGTTCCCCGCGCAGCGCGCCACGGATCAGCTCGATCAGCTCCGGCGGCAGGTGCGAGAGGTTCGCGAGCGTCTCCTTGCGGACCTTGCCGCCCTCGCGGTAGGAGCGGCGCAACAGCGTCGAGGTGTACTCCCGCTCCCCATGCCGCACACGGTTCGTGACCACGTGCATCGCACCCGACTGGGCTCTGTCTCCTCGGCATGAACTATAACCTACCAGCCCCATCGGACAGATAGCTAGTGACTACACGACACGGCCACGAAACGGCCGCAACCCCCGTCAATACGGGGATCGCGACCCGAAACAACAGTCCCTAGCCTATAGCCTAGCCGGCCACCGACAGGCGGCCGTGGAAGGCGCGGGCGAACAGCTCCGTCTCGCGACCGGCGGCCCAGCGCGGCACGGCCGACTCGCCCTCGGCGATCAGGCGCAGCTCGACCCCGCCCCCCTCCTGGGAGGCGCCGTTGCGCGCGCCCCGCTTGGTGCTCTCGGCCTCTCCCCCGGTCAGAGCGTGAAGTGCGCTCCTCGCACGAGCTGGTCGCGGGAGCGCTCGAGATCCTCGGCCAGGCGCAGGAGCACGGCGCAGCGGTCGAGCCTGCCCGCATCGCCCGGCCCGAAGAGGGGCTCGAGCGGTCCGGGCTCGGGCATCCCCTTACGGTGGTAGCGCGCGGACTGCGCGATGATCGCCACCTCGATCGGCGAGAAGCCGGGCAGGCCGCCGTTGAGGATCAGATAGCGCGAGTGCTTGTGATGGTCATCGTAGTCGACGGACATGCCGATGTCGTGCAGCATGCTGGCCGCCCACAGCAGTTCACGCTCGCTGGGCGTCGCCTTCGTGCAGCCCGAGCGCGGCGAGCTCGTCGAACATGCCGAGTGCGAGCGCGGCGACGTGGCGCGTATGGGCGAGATCGAGGTGGTAGCGGCCGGCCAGGTTCAGGACGCTCGCCCGCCGCACATCCTCGAACAGCGGGGGATCGCGTTGGGCCAGCAGGCGCTCGAAGAAGATGCCCTCGCGCAGGCCGGCCTCGGTGGTCTCCAGGGCGGCGAAGCCGCCAGCCTGGAGAACCCCCTGCACGACGACGGCGCCGGCGAGGATCAGGTCGGCGCGCGCCGGCTTGATTCCGGGGATGCTGGCGCGCTCGGCGGCGGGCAGCGACGCGAGCCGCGCGACGAGCTCATCGAGGGCATCTCGCTCGATCACCATGCCCTGCACGCCGTTTGACGGCAGCCCCGCGGCGCGCTGAACGGCGGCGGCGAGGTTGCGCACGGTTCCGCCGATACCCACCAGGCGCTGCCCGCCCCTGGCCCGCCTGGCGCGCGGCAGCCACTCGGTCTGCCCGAGCTCCGCGGCGACGTGGTCGCGCAGCTGCTCGAGCTGCCTGCGCTTGGCCGGCCCGTTCGCGGGGCAGGAAGCGCTCGGACATGCGCACCGTGCCCACGCGCCAGGAGTCGGACTCGCGCGCGAGCCGCCCGGCAACGCGGACGAGCTGCATCGAGCCGCCGCCGAGATCCAACACGTAGCCGTCGCTGAGCGTCGTCGAGTTGGCCGCCGCGAGATAGCCGTAGCGCGCCTCTCCCTCGCGGCTCAGCACCCGGATCGGCAGCCCCGTCTGCTCGCGCGCCCGCGCCAGAAAACTATCGGCGTTGCCGGCGTCGCGAATCGCGCTCGTGGCGACGGCGTCGACGGCGTCCACTCCCAGCCCGCTGGCACGGCAGAAGTGGGCGAACACGTCGAGCGTGGCCAGAGCCCGCTCGACCGGCCGCTCGCCCAGCCTGCCGGTGGCGGCGAGCCCTTCGCCGATGCGCACGGGCTCATAGATCTCGTCGGTGCGCTTCCAGAAGCCCTCGCCCGCCATGAACACCACCAAGCGGAACGAGTTCGACCCTAGGTCCGACAACGGCGAGTCGCTCGTTCGGCTGCACAGCTTGAGCGTATTCGCCGCGGCGGAGGGTTCCACGCTGTATGCCAATCCCGCTGCCGATGGCTGCTGCCGCCGGGCGCGCCAGCGGCGGCGGCCTATCTCGTTGCCGCCTGGACTACGCGGCCGGCTCCCTGTCACTCAACACCTCCGGCCCGGCGGGCCGCTTGGCACAGGGCACGCCCCGCGTCGGGCTGAGGCGGGCGAACCTCTCTACGCTCAGCTGGGCGGATAGAAGCCCATCGGCCTGCTGCGCTTGGCCGCCTGCATCGCCCTGTCGGCCTGCGCCATCACCTGCTCGGCACTCTCGGCTCGCTCGTCGATGATCGCTACACCGATGCTCGCAGAGGGGTGCAGGATGGCGTCCCCGATCTCAAGTCCGCACGCGAGCATGGCACGATCCAGGCCTTCGGCGACGGTGTCGGCGCCCTCCCGGTCCGCGTAGGGCAGCAGCACAGCGAACTCATCGCCGCCGAGGCGAGCGACGAGGTCTGATTCCCGCAAGCGCCGCGTAAGCGCCCTGGCAACTGCCTTCAGCATCTCATCGCCCACGGTGTGACCGTGGCGATGGTTGAGCACCCGGAAGTCGTCGAGGTCGATCACCATCACCGCGGCCAGCTCCTCGTAGCGGCGGGCACGGGCCACCTGAAGCTTGACGTCGTGCTCGAACAGGCGGCGGTTGCGCAGGCCGGTGAGCGGATCGTGGTCGGCGAGGTGACGAAGGTGCTCCTCGAGCTCCCTGCGCTCCGATATGTCCTGCAACTGCGCGACGTAGCTCAGCGGCACGCCGTCACGGTCGCGCACGAGCGACAGCGAGAGGATCGCCGACACCGTCTCGCCCGCCGCGTCGAGGAGGCGCTTGTGGATCTGAAACGCGGGAATCTCGCACGCCAGCAGGCACTCACGCTGGTCCACGTCGTTGTCCGCGTCATCGGGGTGCAGGATCTCCTCGAGGCGCGTGCCGAGGAGCTCCTCGACCGTGTGCCCGCTGATCTCAGCGAGTGTCCGGCTGACGAGTAGCCAGTGGCCGTCGAGATCGAGCACTCCGGTCCCTATCGCGGGCTGCTCGGAGACCTGCTCGAACTGATCGAGAGGGCGCGATGCGAACGCGTCGACTCGCCGACGAGCGCTGATGTCGAGAACCATCGCCACGCCGCCCGCGACAGAGTTTTCCGGGTCGCACCTGGCGTGGCGGTCGTGCGTGGGCAGCGGTCCGACGTCAACCAGTAGGCAGTAGCGCTGCTCCCCGCTCCAGATCTCGCGCGAGCGCGTCTCCCCTTCCAGTGCCGAGCGGAACAGCGGCTCGATCAGCCGCCAGGCGTCGCTTGGAAAGGCATCGCCGAGGAACTGCCCCTCCCCGCAGACGTGAGGGTCTGCCATTCGTCCGAGCACCCTGCCGGCCACCCGGACAAAGCGCAGCTCACGGTCGAACACGACGACCAGCGCCTCCGGCAGCTCGCTCAGAGCTGCCGCGACGGCGGCATCTGCGCCTGCATGGAGCGGATGTGCGTCAAGCTCGGGCTGCACGAACACGGCTAGCATCGGCCGCCCGGCCAGAGCACTTGACAGCGGCTGGACAATTTCGACCGTCGGCCGGGGCCGGCGTCGCGATCGGCCGGGGCGGGACCCCGCCCCGCGGATGACGTCTACGATGCCCCCAGCCAGGGCATCGCCCACACCATGAGCGCCTCCACCGACGACATCCCGCGCATCGCCCTCCGGGGTGCCGATATCCCCCAGCTCGGGTTCGGTGTGTTTCAGGTACCCCCGGCGGCCACATGTGAGGCCGTGGCTCGCGCGCTCGAGGTCGGCTATCGCCATATCGACACCGCGGCCGCATACCGCAACGAGGCGGGAGTGGCAGAGGCGCTGCGCGCCTCTGCCCTGCAGCGCGACGAGGTGTTCATCACGACCAAGTGCTTCAACGACGATCACGGCTACGAGCAGGCCAAGCGTGCGTTCGCCGCAAGTCTCGAGCGCCTGGCGCTCGAGTACGTCGACCTCTACCTGATTCACTGGCCGGTTCCCGCCCACGGACTCTATGTCGATACCTGGAGGGCCTTCATCGAGCTCCAGACCGACGGTCTGATTCGTGCGATTGGCGTGTCCAACTTCCAGCCCGAGCACCTGAAGCGAATCGTGGAGGAGACCGGCGTCACGCCGTCGATCAATCAGGTCGAGCTCCATCCCTACCTTCAGCAGCCGGCTCTTCGCAGCCTGCACCGGCAGCTCGGCATCGTCACGGAGGCGTGGAGCCCCCTTGCACAGGGGCAGGCGCTCGGGGATCCGGTCATCGCGGAGATCGCCCACGCTCGTTCGAGGACGCCGGCGCAGGTCATCATTCGCTGGCAGCTGCAGCTGGGCAATGTCGTGATCCCGAAGTCGGTGACGCCCGAGCGCATCGCGCACAACTTCGACGTGTTCGACTTCGAGCTGAACGGCGCCGAGATGGAGTCCATAGCCGCCCTCGATGCCGGCAGGCGCATCGGTCCGAACCCCGACACGTTCGTGCGCCCCTGAGGGCGTTGCGCGAGACCGCACTCGGGAACGTCGCCGTCGCTGCCGGCGTAGGCTAGCTACTTGCCGCGGAAAAAGTGACGTCCTGACACAGCGGTTCTGTCCTACCTCACGTCCAGAGTGTCCTGCAAATGAGCGGGTTTCTGGTCGAAAGGTGTTGCTGTGCGAGGAGGAGCTCCTGGCGCCGATCGTCGAGCGCTGGCAGCGGGAGGTGGCGCAGATGCGCCGCGCGGTGCTCACCGACGGCCGTCCGACGATCGCGATGGAGAGCTACATCCGCTTGATGGTTCTCAAGCAGCGCTACCGCTGGGGATACAGGACGCTGGTAGCGGAGGTGTCGGATTCGATTCATCTGCGACGGTTCTGCCGGATCTCCTTGTGCGAGCGCCTGCCGGACGAGTCGACGGTGCGCAAGCTCACCCGGCGGATCGGCGCGGAGACCGTCGCGGAGCTGACGCGCGCGTTGATCTGCAAGGCCACGCGCGAGAAGCGCTTTCGAGCGCGGGCGGTGAGAATCGACTCGACAGTGATCGAGGCCGACGTGAAGTATCCGACCGACTCCAATCTGGCTGCCCAGGGGGTGAGGGCGCTCGCGCGCGATGGGCGCCGGCTCGCCCAGCAACTTGGTGCCCAGAAGGAGCATGTGCGGGATCGCTCGCGGACGATGCGCAGGCGACTGCGGGCAATCACGCGAACGATCCGCCGCCGCTCCGGCGAGGCCAAGGCCGAGGTGCTGAAGCTCACCTCGCAGACCGGCGAGCTTCTGCGGCGCTCGGTCTGCGAGGCGCGGCACCTGGCTGCGCGGGCACGCGCCAAGGCGCGCGGGCGGGGCGCGAAGGCGAAGCTCAAGGCGGCTGGCAAGCTCGAGCAGCTCACCGACCGCTGCGAGAGGGTCCTCTCGCAGATTCAAGCGACGCGTGGCGGGCGAACCGATCTCAGACCGGCTGATCTCGCTATCAGACCCCGACGCCAGGCCGATCCGCAAGGGCAAGCTCGGCAGGCCCAACCAGTTCGGGTATGTGACCCAGCTCGCCGAGGTGACCGAGAACACCAAGCGCGGGGCACGCGGGTTGATCCTGCCGAGCGCCACCGCACCCGGCAACCCGCAGGAGAACGCGCTGCTGCCGAGGACCGTTCAGGAGCTCCAGCAGCTTTCACTCTCGCCGCGCGAGGTAGCGTTCGACGGCGGCTTCATGCCCGGGTCGACCAATACCAGCCTGAGCGACCTGGCCCCCGAGCGGGTCTTCATTTCCGGCCGCCAGCAGCCTGGCTCCAAACGCACTCAGCGCCAGCTTCAACGCTATCGAACGGGAGCCGAGGGACGCATCAGCCACCCCAAGCGCCGCTACGGGCTGGGTCGCAGCCGCCTGAAGGGCCAAGACGGCGAGCGCATATGGAGCGAATGGTCGATCCTCGCCTACAACGCTGACACGCTCGCCATCCGAGCCACCTGAGACACTTCCAGCCGCTCAGACCAGAGCACCTACTCATTGGCGAACGGCCGCGTCGATGCACACCGGCGCGGCCGTTCTCTTCCTCAAGAGTTTTTCCTCGGCAAGTAGCTAAGTGCTCCGTGTCGTAAGTTCCTTCGGGGTCAGGCGGCCAGGGTGAGTTGGGTTGTCTGGTGCTCCGCGAGTCGGTCGAGCCAGTCGTTGAGATCGTTGCGGGTGAACTTCCAGCCGAATGGTTCGGCGATCTCGTTGTAGAGGTGCTCGAACTCGTTGAGGCGTCGTGCGACGGTTGCGAGCGAGTGGAAGTCGTTGGGGGTGAGGACCTTGCGCTGGACGATCGAGAAGTAGATCTCGATCTGGTTCAGCCAGGAGGCGTGGATCGGGGTGTGAACGAGGATCAGGTTCGGCCAGCGGTGCTGGAGGCGGTCGATCGACGCTTGCCCGCGGTGAGAGGAGCCGTTATCGACGATCCAGAACACGCGCGGGGCGGAGGCGTAGGGCTCCCTGGTCATCACCTGCCAGACCAGTCGGTCAAACGGTTCGATCCCGCCCTTGGGTTCTGAGCGGCCGAACACGCGGCCGCGGCGCACGTCCCAAGCGGCCAGATATGTCAGCGCCCCGCCGCGATCGTAGGTGTGCTCGACGCGCTGGCCACGCCCAACCCCGGGAGCTGGCGGGAGCGTCTGGTGAATCCGCTGCCGGGCTTGGATCGAGGGCTTCTCATCGGCCGAGATGATGCAGTCGCCGGGATGCAGCAGCTTGCCCTCCCAGCGACCCTCGTACAGGTCAAGGATTCTGCCGGCCTTGTGAGCGAAATCGGGATCGGCCGGGAAGATCCAGGAGCGGTACTGCCACGGGCGGATCGCGTCTTCGCGCAGCCAGCGCACGATCGTCGACTGCGACGCATCACAGACTCCGCGCTCCACAACGAGGCGGTGAACGTCAGCCGTTGAGCGGCGCGAGAGCGGAGCGCCCTCGCTCGGCGGCTCGCACGCGACCGCCTTGACCTCGGCGATCTGCTGAGGGGGGAAAGCGGCGCGGGCGACCCGACCGCGCTTCATCCGCCAGACCCTCAAGGCGATGCTCATGAAAGCGTCGTCGCCAGCGGCCGACAGCCTTCGTGCTCATCCCCAGCCGCTCACCGATCTCAGCATTTGAACGACCCTCTGCGGCAAGCAGCACCAGCTTCGCGCGCAACACCTCACGGTGCGGCCGCGTGTAGCACGCGGCGCGATGCACGAGCTCCGTGCGCTCCGTCTGCTCCAACACGATCTCCTGAGCACTCGGACCCGGCATCGCGCACCAGATTCGCCGCCCCTGTTATGACTCCTTCAAACCCAGACGGGATTTACGACCGAAAGCACTAAGCTGGCGCGACTTCGACGAGCCCCGCGAGGCGCCCGGATTCCGTGTCCTGCGCGCCCGACTCGGCTACCAGCTCGGCAGCGAACGGCTCGGGCTGAGCCTGTGGGAGCTGCCGGCCGGAGAGGCCGCATATCCCTACCACTACCATCTCGCCGAGGAGGAGCTGTTGATCATCCTCGCCGGGAGGCCCAGCCTGCGCACGCCCGCGGGCTGGCGCGAGCTGCAGGAGGGCGAGGTCGTCTCCTTCCCTGCCGGCGAGCAGGGAGCACACCAAGTGCACAACCGCAGCGAGCAGCCGGTGCGGTCCCTCGCGCTCAGCACCAACGGCGATCCCGACATCGCCATCTATCCGGACTCGCACAAGCTGGCAGCCAGCGAGCGCCTGCCCCAGGGCGGCGGGCTGAAAGCCGTGTTCCGCCTCAGCGACACCGTCGACTACCACGACGGCGAGCAGCCGCCGCGAGGCGATTGAGCGCGGGCGACGAGCGATGACGCTCCTGTCCAACGTGAAACCGCTCGAGGCCGTGCTCGCGCGGCCCCACGGGCTGCTGGAGGCGCCGCGCTTCGGCCCGCACGGCGAGGCCGTCTACAGCGACGTGATCGCGGGCGGCGTGTGGGGCTGCTCGCAGGAGGGGGTGATCCGCGAGATCCTTCCCGGGCGACGGGGCATTGGAGGCGTCCTCGCGCACGCGCACGGCGGCTGGGTGATCAGCGGGCGCAGCATCCTGCACCTTCTGCCCGGTGGCGAGCAGCGCGAGATCCTCTCGGGGGACGAGGTCTGCGGCTTCAACGACCTGGGCGCCACGCCCGACGGCGCGCTGCTCGCCGGCGTGCTGCGCTATCGGCCTCTCGCCGGAGAGAGCCCTCGCCCCGGTCAGCTGGCGATGGTCGACCGGCACGGAGCCGTTCAGATCCTCACCGAGGAGGTAACCTGGCCCAACGGTATCGGCGTGTCCCCCGAAGGGGGCACGATCTATCTCAGCGACTACGCTCGGGGGGCGGTTCTCGCCATCTCCACGCCGGGTGGCGAGACGCGCGAGTTCTGCCGCTCGCCGTGTGGCTCGGCGGACGGCTTGGCGGTTGACAACGATGGAGCCCTCTGGGTCGCGCTCGGAGAGGGCGGGGGGGATCGCCCGGTTCCGCCGCGACGGCGAGCTGGATGAGGTCATGGACCTGCCGGCGAAGTTCGTCTCCAGTCTCTCCTTTGGCGGTGGCGACATGCGCGATGTGCTCATCAGCACCGCCGACAACGACGTACGGCCCGAGCTGGGTGGCACGCTGCTTCGCGCGCGCAGCGCGATCCCGGGACTCAGGGTGACCCCAGTCGTGGTCTGATCAGCGGGGCCGACAATTTCTCGGACCGGGGCTCCGTAGCTTGCCCGCGTCCCCGTGTGCGCAAGTACCGATGACGCGACGGCTGCCGCCAGGGAGCCTGCCGAGTGTGCGCGACACTGCCGTCGGACTGCAACGATCGGACCTGCCGGCCGTCGAGATTCCGCCCGCGCCGGGGCGCAGTCAAGCCGGGCCGTCACGGCGCTGGGGAGCGCTCGCGGTGCTGTGCGTGCCGCTGCTGATCGTGTCGCTGGACAACACGGTGTTGAATGTGGTGCTGCCGACGCTCGTGCGCAAGCTGAATGCCACGACCAGCCAGCTGCAGTGGATCGTCGACGCGTACGTGCTGGTCTTCGGCGGACTGATGCTGGTGGCCGGAAGCGTCGCCGACCGAGTCGGACGCAAGCGCACGTTCCTCGCCGGGCTCTTGACATTCGCCGCGGGCTCGACCTGGGCGGCATTCTCGGGCACGGTCCCGATGCTGATCGCAGCGCGGGCGAGCATGGGGATCGGCGCCGCACTGATCATGCCGTCGACGCTCTCGATCATCACCAACACCTTCACCCACCCGGCCGAGCGCCAGCGCGCGCTGGGCTTCTGGTCGGCCACCACCGGGGCAGGAGTCGCGCTCGGCCCGATCGTCGGCGGGCTGCTGCTCGCACACTTCTGGTGGGGCTCGGTGTTCCTGATCAATGTCCCCGTCGCGCTGCTCGGCTTCCTCTGCGCGATTCCGCTGGTCCCCGACTCCAAGGACCCAGACGCCAGGCGCCTGGACCTCGGCGGCTCGCTGCTGTCGATCGTCGGCGTGGGACTGCTGCTCTGGGCCATCATCGAGGCGCCGGTGCACGGCTGGTCCTCGGCGCTCGTGCTCGGCGCCGGCGCCGCCGGGCTCGCGGTGCTCACCGGGTTCGTCCTCTGGGAGCGCTCCAGCTCACATCCGATGCTGAACCTGGCCTACTTTGCCGACCGCAGGTTCTCGGCCGCGATCGTCTGCAACGGCCTGCTCGCCTTCGGGCTCTTCGGCGCGCTGTTCGTGCTGACCCAGCTGCTGCAATTCCAGCTCGGCTACACGCCGCTGCAGGCTGGCCTGCGAGTGCTTCCCGCGGCCGGCGCGATCGCCTTGGTCGCGCCGGCCTCGACGCTGCTCGTGGCCAGGCTGGGAACCAAGCTCACCGTGGCGGCGGGCCTGTTCGTGGCAGCGGCCGGGCTGTGGCAGATCTCCGGCGCCACCGTCACCACCACCTACGCGGGCACCGTGCTCGGCATGGTCATGCTGGGAATTGGGGCAGGCCTGGCCTTCCCGCCGTCGACGGGAGCCGTCATGGGCTCCGTGCCCGCCGAGCACACCGGCGTCGGCTCGGCCACCAACGGCTCTTTCTTGCAGGTCGGCGGCGCACTCGGAGTGGCTGTGATCGGCAGCCTGCTCTCCACCCGCTATCAGCACCGGCTCGGTGAAGCGCTCGCGCCCCACCACGTCCCGCACGCGATCCAGGAGGTCATCCTCGGGTCGCTCGGCAGTGCTCTCGGGGTCGCCAGGCAGGTGGGTGGACTTGCCGGCCAGCTGCTCGCGCAATTCGCCCGCTCGGCGTTCATCAGCGGGATGGACCTCGGGCTGCAGGTGGCGGCCCTCGTCGCCGTGGCCGGCGCGCTACTCGCCCTGCTCGCGCTGCCTTCCAGGTCCATGGCCGAGAAGCGCGCACCCTCGGCGCCCGCACAGCCCGCGGATCCAGCGGCGGCCGAGCTGGCACACCGGGGCGCCTCTTAGGGGAACGCGTTCGAATCCGTCGGTGCTCTTGCCGAGGCGTATCGTCCAGGCGATGGCACCGGCGGAGCAGATGGCCGGACGCGTGGTGGTGCTGACCGGCGCGAGTGCAGGGATCGGCGCAGCCGCGGCGATCGAGCTCGGGCGCCTCGGCGCCACCGTCGTGCCGATCGGGCGAAGCGCACGGCGGCTCAGCGCCGTGGCCGAGCAGCTTGAGGGGGTTGGAGGGACGGCGGCCGAGCCCGAGATCGCCGACCTCTCCTCGCTTCAGGAGGTGCGCGCCCTGGCGCAGCGACTGCTTGCCGGACATGCGCGAATCGACGTCCTGGTCAACAACGCTGGCACCGTCGCCGCGCGGCGACCGCTCACGCCCGAGGGCCACGGCAAGACGTTCGCCGTAAACCACCTCGCGCCGTTCCTGCTGACCAGCCTGCTGCTCGATCGTCTGCGGACCTCGGCACCTGCGCGCATCGTGGTCACCGCCTCGGCCGAACACCGCAGAGGCGCCATCGACCCCGCGACACTCGCCCAGGATGAGCGCTCGTGGTCGCCGTTGAACGCCTACCGCAACTCCAAGCTCGCCAACGTTCTGTTCACGCGCGAGCTGGCACGCCGGCTGCGGGACTCCGGCGTGGTCGCCAACTGCCTGCACCCCGGTGGCGTGCGAACCGAGCTCGGGCGAGAACTGCCGCTGCTCATGAGGCTCGGCTGGAAGGTCCTCTCACGTTCGTTCATCCCCCCGCAGGAGGGCGCGCGCACGCTTGTCTACCTCGCCTCGGCCGCAGCGGCCGGCGAGATCTCTGGCGAGTACTTCGCTGACTGCCATCCCTCGCGAACCTCCTCGCAGGCGAACGACGAGCAGCTGGCGCGGGCACTATGGCACGAGAGCGAACGCCTCGTGGGGATCGTGACGCCGTCAGAGTAGTCGACGCGCTGCGCCCCCTGGCTCGGTGGGCGTGGCGTCTCGGTGGGCGTGGCGCCTCGGTGGGCGTGGCGCCTGCTACGAGGCTTTAAGCGCTTGCGTCTTAGCCCGCGGCTCGCTCCAGCGCGCTCGGGCCAGCACGGAGAAGTCCAGTGGCGCGCGAGACCTCCGCTTCGGGCGGCGCACGAGGTCGGGCAGACCGCGTGGCAGTTCAGCCAGCCGCTCGCCCAGAGGGCTCTCGTGCAGATGGTCGGTCATCGACTCGACGGCCATCTCGATCACCTCGTGGCGCCGCGCGCGGCTCATGAGGTTCGTGCCCATGACATCGAGGTCGTGCACGGTCGGCTGGACCAGGAGCACCTCGGTGCCGTTGTCGCGAAGTCGCCGGGCCTCACTGCCAAGCCGCCTGCCCGAGTTCTGTCTCACCCTGAAGGCGACCCGCTCGCCGAGCGTACGCGGGGAGCCGACATGCAGCGAAGACATCGGGTTCAGCGCGACCACCAGATCGAGGGACTCGTCCTTCAGGATGTCGAGGTTTGACGCCGACACCAGCCCGCCGTCTACATAGCGGCGGCCTTCGATCTCGACCGCGCGGAAGAAGCCTGGTATCGCACAGGAGGCGGCCACCGCGTCCGGAAGCTCTGGCCGCGGGGAGCCCTTGCGTCCGAGGGGGACTCGTGCGCCGGTCTGATAGTCGGCGGCCACGGCCCAGTAGTTGGGGTGCGGCGCCCACGGCTCCACGCAAACCCGCCGCACGGTCTCCTTGAGCGGCTCGGTCGAGATCGGACCCAGCGGCAGCCAGCCGGCCAGGAGAGCCCCGGGCGAGTAACGGTAGGGACGAGCCAGCGAGGAGAGCGCCAGCCGCCAGGAGCCCGGGCCGAGCGGAGGTGCACCGCGATGCAACCTGTAGCTCGCGCCGCCCGAGCGGTCTGCGCTCGCGGGCCGCTCACCCGGCGCGACGCCCGCGACGGCGAGCTGCTCGCCCGAGGAGTGGGCCACCGCGAACCAGGGCGGCACCCCACACGCCAGGAGCGCACCGACCATGGAGCCGGCCGATGTCCCGACGATGTAGTCGGCGCTTCCCGGATCCCAGCCCGTCTCGGTCGCGATCGCGTGCAGCGCGCCGGTAAGCCATGCTCCGCCGAGAACGCCCCCGGCACCCAAAACCAAGCCAATCTTGGGCCTCTCCAAGTGGGCCATACGTGCACGTTACTGGCGCGGGCGGAAGTGGTTATCCGCGCAACGCCACCGGCAGGTGGGTATTTATCACGGTTGGGGCGGCCAACGGCACTGGCGCACACGCAGCGACCGTCGACGCACCGGTGCCTACCGGGAGCCCCTCCGCACCGTGCGGGAGCTCCTAATCTAAGCTTAGAGGTCCCCTGTAAAGGCCGGCGGATCTCGCTTACGATCGTCGCTCCAGAGGAACCGAAGCGCCCCCGGCTCCCCTCATCCGACAGGGGGCGCTTGCTATCTACCCTCCGACTTAGAGGCTACTCGTTGACATGTAGATAGGACTTGACGCTCTGGACGACAGGCACCAGGCGCCCGCTAAGCGTCACGCGCAGCCACTCCCCCCGTGGCCCGCGCACGATCGGCGGAGCGTCGGTGCTCACGATCTCGTGGTGCTCAGGGAGTTTCTTCAGGCAACGGAGCTGCCGCCTCGTGAGCCCGTCGGTGTCCGACACGCCCGTATCCGACATGCCCTTTCCTCTCCCTCTGGATTTCAAGGCCCCCCGCACGCAAGGGTAGATAACCCGCGTAGGAAAGCTCGCAGTTTGGAGCGCGCGACCGCGCACGTTCCGCGAAAATTCTCCGCGGCTTGAACCGATCGCGACGAACGGGTCGCCGCCGCATCCTTCGCTCTTGCAGGAGCGTGCCGCTGAAGCGACGTGCACCCCGTCGCCGCGATCATGTGACGAGGCGCGCCGGCTGGCCGTTACTCCGCCAGCCCCACGGCTCTGAGAGCCTCCTCGGGATCGTTGAACCAGCGAAATCGGATCGCCATCCCAGCGCGTATCGTCCAGACATAGCCCTGACGCCGTTGAGCTTCCAGGCCGCTGCCGGACGTTCCCCGGGCAACGCCGATCACCACGACGTCTTCGCCGGCATCCACGAAGCGCTCGGGCTCGACGCGAAAGTCCGGATATACCTCGCGCACCCTGGTCAACGCGCGCCTTCCGTGGCGGATGCCGGACTCCACAGCATTGGGCGGGTTCACGTATTCAAGCTCGGAGTGAATCAGATGCCCAGCGGACTGATTCTCGGACCACAGCCGGTAGATGCTGCGCACCAGTTCGACGTTCTGCTTAGGCCTGGATCCACCGCGGCGGTAAGTCGATTCCGTCCGGTCTGGAAAGAAGAATGACCTCCTGTGCAGGGCTTTAACGGCTGTGTCGGGCAGCCGGGGCCTGCGGTCAGGAGGTCACCTTCGTGGTGCATGATGACGAGCCGGTCGGACTGGACGGTCTGCAGGTCAAATTCGACGACGAGCGGGTCGTCTCGGACGCTGGGGTGATGCTCGTGGCGACCGTCGCTCAGCGCCTGGGGATCGAGGCGCTCGCCGGCCAGTTGGTGTGGTTGCGTCGCGATCGGCCGGGGGCGGCCAACGCGGGGCGCAAGGTAATGGCGCTGCTGTTCGCGATGGTGCTCGGGGCCGACAGCATCGACGACGCCGATGTGCTGCGGGCCGGGCGCACGCGCCGCCTTTTGGGCGGCTGGTTGCCGGCGCCGTCGACGCTGGGGACGTTCCTGCGGGCGTTCACGTTCGGGCATGTGCGCCAGCTCGACGCGCTGCTCGGCCAGGCGCTTGAGCGGGCATGGAAGGCGGGCGCTGGCCCGGGCGAGGGCCGGCTGGTGATCGATGTCGACAGTTTTCTCGGGGAGGTCTGCGGCCGGCTCAAGCATGGTGCCTCCTACGGGTACACCAAGCTGTTGGGCTATCACCCGATCCTCGCCACCAGGGCGGATACGCGCGAGGCGCTGCACATCCGCCTACGGAAGGGGTCAGCGAACACGCAGAAGGGTATGCTGCGCTTCTGCGATGAGCTGATCGCCCGCGTCAATCGCGCCGGCGCGAGTGGCGTCAAGCTGCTGCGCGCCGACTCGGGTTTCTGGAACACGAAGGTGTTCGAGCGCCTGGAGAAGGCCGGGTGGCAGTACTCGATCGGGGTGCGGGTGATCAAGACCGTGCGGGCGGCTGTCGAGGCAATCGATGAGAACGCCTGGCAGACGATCGACTACCCCGATGAGGGTGCGGCACAGATCGCCGAGACTGTCTATGGCGGCCGGCGGCTGGTCGTGCGTCGCACCCGCCTGCTCGGCGCGCAGGCCGAGCTGTGGCCCGACTGGCGGCACTTCTGTTTCATCACCAACCGCACCGACGATCTCGCCGTCGTGGAGGCCGAGCACCGCGATCACGCCGTCGTCGAGCAGGTCATCGCAGACCTCAAGGATCAGGCGCTGGCGCACTTCCCCTCCGGCGAGTTCCACGCCAACGGCGCGTGGACCGTGCTGGGCGCACTGGCGCACAACCTACTCAGGTGGACGCAGCTGCTCGGTCTCCCGGACACCACCGTCCGGGCCGCGCGCACCCTGCGCCGCCGGCTGCTTGCCATCCCCGGCCGCCTGACCCGCCACGCACGCGGCTGGACCCTTCACCTCCCCGCCCGCTGGCCCTGGCACGGCGACTACATCAGCGCCCTGGCCAGGATCCGCGCGCTCCCCGCCGCCTGACAGCGCCCCACGCGCACCGACAGCCAGCACGCCCCTACCGCACACCCCGCGGCGATCACAGCTGCGCGCGAACCCCCCAATCCGCCCCCGCGGACGCGCCAAAACCCGCCGACCGCCAGCCACGCCCGCACACGCACCTGCGCAGCGCCCCCGAAACCTCCCGCGCCCACGATTCCCTCACCGGGTCACCCGATCGGTGGATCCAGGCTTAGAAATAAGCGCTCATCCCCCTCCGTTCACGGGCCAAGTCTCGCCCATTTCATCCGTCGAGGGTGACGCCCGCGGCGTCATGAGCTCTCCTGCGACATCGCCTCTCTCCGTCCGCGGCGGGCCGCTGCGGTGGCGCGCGGTCCCTCGCCGTCTATCCGGCCTTCGCGCCGGCCGAGCCCTGTTTACGGCGCGGGGCGCGGCGGCGCTTGCCGACCACGATCCGCTCGATCTCGGGCAGCGCCTCGCCCATGTAGATCGCCAGACGCTGAAGGTGGGGCATCGTGTCGCGGGCTCCCGTGAACCCGAAGTTCAGCGTTCCGGCATAGCTGATGCATGTGATGTTCAGTGCGTTGCCATGCAGGAGCAGCGACAGCGGGAAGAGCGAATCCAGCCGCGAGCCGTTCATGTAGAGCGGCTCGGATGGCCCGGGCACGTTCGATATCCCGACGTTGAACGGAACCGGCGCGTGGCCCGCAAGCCCGAGCATCAGGCCCGTTATGTACGGGCCGTTGATGAGCAGGGTGTATGAGGTCCGCGCCGATGACGGGAGTCGGCTGAGGTGGGTCTTGGCCTCGGCCGTGGAGCGGCTGATCGCGTGAAGGCGCTCGAGAGGGTTGGCGACGTTCGTGCCAAGCTCGGCCACCATCATGCCGACCGCGGTGCCCATCGACTGATCATCGGTCTCACGCAGGTTCACCGGTATCCCCGCGGTCAACGGGCGGTCGGGCACGCGCGCGTGCTCGGCCAGATAGTGCCGCAGCGCCGTTCCACTCAGGTAGAGCACGATGTCGTTGAGCGTGCACCCTGAAGCGTGGGCGATGCGCTTGACCCGCTCGAGATCGTATTGCTGGGTCGCGAAGCGCCGCTGACCGCCCAGCCGGCCGCCGAGAACCGAGGCCGGAGCGCGATAGGGAGCCTGCAGCGAGCGTTCATCGATCGCCGCCATCGCCAGATCAAGCGCCGCCCGTGAGAGCCCGCCCGCCGCTGCGGCACCTCCCCGCAGCGCCGCCAGCTGACGCCCGAGCAAACCCTGTCGGTCGCTGCCGTTCTCTCTGTGTACCGGACGGTCGCCCGCCCCGACGGTCCAGAACGACGAGGTCCCGCCCTTCTTGGGGTCGCGCGAAAGCGTCCGCATGATCAGGCGCATTCCGCTCACCCCGTCGACGAGCGAGTGATGCATCTTGGTGTATATGGCGAAGCGGTTCGCTTCGAGGCCCTCGATGAGATGCACCTCCCAGAGGGGGCGCTGCAGATCGAGCTGATGACTGTGCAGACGCGAGACGAGCACCCCGAGCTCACGCTGCCCCCCCGGGTGGGGCAGCGCCGAGTGACGCACGTGATAGTCCAGGTCGACGTCGTGAATCGGTCGCATCATCGGCACTCGGGATGCGAACAGCGGCATCTCGACCAGCTTTAGGTTCCACGGCGGCGGGATGGCGCGTGCCTCGCGCATCTGCTCGAACTCGCGCTGCAAGTAGTCGTCGGGGGCATCCGGCGGCAGCGTGAACTCGAACAGCCCGCCGACGTGCATCGGGGTATGGCGTGACTCGATCGCCAGCCAGACAGCATCGACCGGAGAGACGCGCTGCATCGTTAGCCCATGATCCTTTCGACCCCTCTCGTGTGGTCGCTGCATGTCGAGCCTACCGCCTCGACTTCGATCGTGCCACGCAGGCGGACGGCTACTCCGACCGTGCCGAAGCCCTCGAGGCAGCGGGCGTCGCGGAGCAGGCGCTCTCACGGGTGAGCGTGGAGCTCGTCCGCAACGGCCTCGGCCGCGAAACAAGGAGAGGGACCGCCCAGAGCGGTCCCGATCCTTTCAACGGCTGGGTGCTCGGAGCCTTAGAGCCGGAGAGCCTCCAAGCCCTGGGTGCCCTACAGGATCACTCGCCGGCCTCGTACTTGAAGGAGATCGCCAGCCGAACACGGTAGTTCTTGATCGCTCCGTTCTCGATCGAGACATCCTGCCGCAAGACCTCTGCGATACGCAGATCGCGAACGGTCTTGCCGGCGGTCTCCACCGCGTTACGTGCGGCGGCCTCCCAGGACTCGCCGCTCACGCCGATCACTTCTGTGACTCGATAAACGCCGTCAGCCATGTCCACATCCTTTCCTCGATGTTGATGTCTGCGACTCTTGCACGTCTCCGCGGAACCCGCTCGCCGCTGCGCCGCAGAACCCGCCAAGCGACCAGCGTCAGCCCGCCAAGCGACCAGCGTCAGCCCAGTCTCAAGGGCCGAACGGGCTCTGAGGCTCCGCAGCGCGCCCCTTGCCCGGCATGCGCCTCTCGGTCCGTATGATCGGTCTATGCGCCGACGCCCGGCAGAACTGCGGATTACTACGGGAGCTGCGTGCGCGTTGGTACCGATGACAAGCGGGGAGCCGGCCTGATAACTCTGCCAGCGATGGATCAGCTCAACGCATTGGACGCAACGTTCCTCGAGCTCGAGCAGATGGACGAGGGCGCGACGATGCACATCGGCGGCGTACTGGTGTTCGATCCGCTGCCGAACGGAAGCGTCCCCACGCTTGAGACAGTGTGCACAGACATCGCCTCGCGCCTGACCCTGCTGCCACGCTTCTCACAGCGGCTCTCCTCGCAGCGAACGGGCGGGCTGAGTTGGCCACGCTGGCAGGACGATCCTCAGTTCGACATCCGCAACCACGTGCACCATGCGGCCCTGCCCGCGCCGGGCGGCGATGCCGAGCTGTGCGAGTGGGCGGCTGACTTCTACTCACACCGCCTCGATCGCACGCGCCCGCTATGGGAGATGGTGCTGGTCGAGGGCCTTGAGCACGGCCGCTGGGCGCTGGCAACGAAGACGCACCACTCGCTTGTCGACGGGGTTGGGTCGGTCGACGTGATGCACCTGCTGTTCGACGCCGAGCCGACCGCGCCCACCACCGCCGCCCAGTCGGCCGTGGATGAGCCGGACTCGCGCTGGCCAGCGCTCGTCCCGCACCCACCGAACGCGGTCGCGGAGCTGACGAGGATGGGCACCCGCGTGGCGGCCGCCGGCATGCATGCGGCGCTGCACCCTCGCGAGACGCTCGAGAAGTCGCGTTCGCTGGCCGAGCTGATCGTGCGCGACGAGGTGATCGCTGCGCCCCACAGCAGCCTCAATGTGCCGATCGGGGCCACGCGCAGGTTTGAGATCGTGCGTGCCTCGCTGTCCGAGATCAAGGCGATCGGGCACGAGCTCGGAGGCTCAGTCAACGACGTCGTGCTGGCCGCCTGCACGGCCGGTCTGCGCCGGTTGCTGCTCTCGCGTCGTGAGCCGCCTCCGCCCGAGGGTCTGCGCGCAATGGTCCCGATGAACGTTCGCAGCGCCGCGGAGCAGCTCGCGCTCGGCAATCGCATCAGTTCGCTGTTCGTGGAGCTCCCGGTCGCCGAGCCCGACGCATTCGCGCGCCTGCGCAAGATCGTCGAGCGCACGAGCAGGCTGAAGTCGTCGAGCGCGGCGCTCGGTGCCGACACGGTAATCGACCTCACCGCGCTCGTCCCGCCGCTGCTGCATGCGCTGATCGCGCGCTCGCTGTACGCGACGCGCCTGTTCAACGTGACGATCACCAACGTGCCGGGCCCCCGGATGCCGCTATTCGCATTCGGAGCGGCGCTGCGCGAGGACCACCCGCTGGTGCCGCTCGCGGCGGGGCACGCCGTCGGCATCGCGATCATCTCCTACAACGGCGGCGTCGTGTTCGGCCTCAGCGCGGACCGAGACTCCACGCCCGACCTGCATGTCCTCGCCGAGGGAATAGAGGAAGGCTTCAACGAGCTGCGCGCACTACTCTCCTCAAAGGCGCCGAAGTCCTCGACGAAAGCAAAGTCCGCGGAGTCCAACTCCCCACGCACGGTGACCGCGCCTCCGAAGCCGACGGCCGACGCCAGGTCCTGAGCCTCCCTGCGCCGGGGGCGTGCGGCTAGGCGGCTTGGAGGTTCGCGGTGCTCACGCCACGCCTGAGGCGAGCGAAATGGTCGACCGAGACTACGACCGCTCGCATCTGGCCATGCTTGGTGAGCACGAACTTTTCCGCCTTTCCGCACTCTAGGAGCTCGACCAGATCGTGCAGGTCGCGCATAGCGTGGCGCACTGTGCGAAGCTCGTCGTTTGAGACCGGGACTTTGTCCATCGTGTGTCCTCCCTGGTGGCTCTGGATCCTGCTTGGCAGCAGCATAGAGTGAGACGGGGACATCACAGTCGAAGCCCTGTCGAGCCTCTCAAGCTGGCAGCTCGACCCGGTAGAGCGGGCTCCGTCCGCCAATGCCCCAGAGGCTCCGGCGTCGCGTGCGTTTCCATGCGAGCGCGCGCGTCGACTGCGCGCGCGTAGCGCCGTCGACGAGGATCGTGCGGGGCTTGGCGCTGTCGGCGAGGTGACTGGCGCGGTTGACGGTCGCGCCAAACCAGTCGCCGAGGCGAGCCACCGCCGGGCCGAACGCAACGCCGGCTCGCATCGCGGGGAGCTGCTCGCCTTCGCGCTCCACGCTTCGGGCGAGCGCGCACGTAGCGTCGAGCAGGGCGTCGACATCAGCGCACACGAACATGCCCCCGTCGCCGATCGTCTTGACCAGTTCGACCGGCGGCTGGGCAACGTCCATGCAGAGCGCCGCCATGCGGGCACCAAGCGCCCCGACCTGCTCGACCGGTACGCGCTCCCCGATCCCGGTGAAGCCCGAGAGGTCGGCGAAGCAGACCCCGACGTCGCGCGTGTGGTTGAGGGCTCCGGCTTCGCGCTCGGCGCGCACGATCACGTCGCGCGTGGCCTGCTCTCGCAGGTGGATGCGCAACTGGTGCTCGAGCACCGGCGTGAGCCTCGGGGCGAGCTGTTTGACGGCCGACACATAGCGCATACCCAGCTCGTGCTCGTTGTCGCCGGGCTGGATCAGTGCGTTGCCCATGAACAGGCGGATCGCAGCGGCCGCCTGTGCCATCGATTGTCCAACCACGCGCGCGACCTCCAGTAGCTCCTCACGCGGCAGGCCGGCCGCGATGAAGACTGCGAGGGTGCGCGCTGCCCGCAGGTCCTCCTCGGAGTATCTGCGCTCGCGCGGTTTGGGGTTGGGATGCCCGAGCGCAAGCAGCACCGCTCGCAGGTACGGCGCCGGTACGCCCGACTCGCGCGAGATCGCGGTTAGCGTGTAGCGCCGGCCACTGGTAAGGGCGAACTCGAGCGGCAGCGTCGCGAGCCTGTCCTCGCGCACCGCCTCGCGTAACTGCTCGACGCTCGCGCCGTGCGTGTGACAGTAGCGTAGAAGCTTGCGCCGGGCTCGGCGCTCGGCGGCATCGGCGACCCCCACATAGAGCAGCGGATCGTTGAGCGGATCGGCGTTCGTCGGGGACATATCGAAGAGCTAGCCGAGCCGGCCCGGCGGTGCTAACAGCTCGGGCCGCGACTGCCCGAGACCTTACTGACGAAGCAATTGAGATGTAGGCAGTGCTGCCCTCGGCGTAGGGGCTCAGGGCTGGAGCGGGCGAGAACTCCTTTGTCCCGCCGCTGAGTCGAGGGAAGCCCGACCTCGGCTGTCAGACCGGCTGCGCCGCGACGACGAGTTGGGCCTCGTTGTCGACCGCGGATCACGAAGCGCGCGGGCCCGAATTCCCGGCCCCTACGTCGGCGTCCTCGATGAACGCGCCCTTGGCCCTGGTATATCCCACGCGGTCATCTCCGAAGCGCGCCGCGAGCGCGCGCTTTAGCGCTGCGTATTCGCCAGCGAGCTTGGCATTGCCTCGCAGGTTGTCCCGAAAGCGCAGACACCGGTCCAGGTCGTCGCGCTCATCGACGAGGTGCAGATGATGCGTGCGGTAGGAGGCTGTCGGATAGCACAGGTAGCGACGGTGTACCAAGTTCGCGTTGAATAGTGCGGGTAGGTGGTAGCCAGCCCGTTGCACGACCGCGGTGATCTTCTCAAGGTCATCAACGAGCGCGATCATGTCGATCACAGGCTTGGCCGCAAGCCCGGGAACGGCGGTGGAGCCAATGTGATGGATCCGTAGGCCAGGCAGCACCGTGGCCAGCCGTTCACGCTCCGCGATGTAGAAGGCCGGCCAGGAAGCCTCGTACTTGACGATCTCGATCGGTCCATCGCCGGCGCCTTTGAGCGCGAGATCGTGAGCCGCTGTGCCAAGCCGATCCTGGGGTCGCATCTACCCATGGTGTCACGGCCCGGGAGCGCTCGCACGGTGCGACGCGGAGATGTTGAGCAGCGCCAACGATCCGATGCCCCGAAGAGAGCGAGCGCCGCCCTCGGGCGCCCACGTTCGTGGCCGCGTCGACTGCTCGGGCACGAGCGACCTCGTCCGAGGACCGAGGGTTAGCTTTCGGCGCTCGGGCTCTCCTCTCCTCGGCTCAGGCGACGCTGGCGCGATCGCGGTGCTGCCACTCGTCAGTTGCGTGACGCTCGTTGCGCTCCCTCCGCTCAGCTTCGTCGCGCTCCTGCTTCTCCGCGTCTTCGATCGCCCCGCAGATGCGTTCGAGTAGCCGTAGCGAGGCGTAGTCGTCGTTGAGGTGGTCCGTGGTGACCGACTCGTCGAGCACAGGCGGTCGGGCGAAGCCGTCGCTCCCGACGCCAGCCGCAATGGTGATGATGATCCGGGGCATGTGAGCCCTCCTCTCCCGGGCCTCCCTACCCCACTTGTTGACCCCACTCGCTGCGGAAGCATACTTACGCGGCCGCCCCCGCCTGCTGCCGACTTCGCTCTTTGCGGCCTGGCGCCTTGGAGCCCCTGGGCCCTGCGGCCTGCCGACCCGACAGGCTGGCGCAGGGGCGGCCGGGACGTGGCGTCCTTAAGGGACCACTAGCGTGTCGGACATTTTGTCCACGTCGGCTCGGACACCTCAGGGATCACACCGACGATGTCGAATCCGTTGGCGAAGGCAACAACTTGATAAGGGCAAAGCCGCTGCGAGGCGGTGACGCAAAGCTAGAGGTCTCGATCGAGATAGCTCGGCTGCCGCTGAAAGCACGGAGGCTTCCAATGGCCCCAACACTGCCCCGCATCAGGTCGACACACATCTCGCGTAGCTCGTTGGTCGCGCTTGGAGAGACGCTCGCCGTACTGGTTGTCGGCGTCATATTGGCGGCGCTGTCGGCCGTCGCCGCCTAGATGACTGATTCCACGTCATAAGGCGCAGTAGTCGACGGGTGCGCGACTGGGCCAGCCGAGCTGATGGTTGAAGCTGATCGCGGCGGCGAGCGTGAGCAGGCGCTGAGGGATGCGCTCTGGCCCGGCGAGGGTTCTCGCACCGTGTCGCTCGAGCGTGAGCGTGTTCTTGCAGGTCCAGAAGATGCTCTCGATGCGCTGGCGGATCGGTGCCAGGTGCGGGCCGCGCCCGGTCTCGTCCTTGCGCGTGGGGCAGATGATCTTCGCGTCGAGGTCGCCGACGGCCTGCGCGAAGGCGCGGCCGCCACAGCCCTTGTCGCCGATCACCGTCTCGCCTCCACGGCGGCGGGTGCGCTCCAGCAGCTCCCAGCGCGACGTCCCGCTCGTCACGTTTCGGGGAGGTCGGGAACAGGTGGCGCGGGTGCTTGGCGGCGACCTTGAGCAACCGCCGGTCAGACGGGATGCCCATGATCGCCTGGGCGACGCACAGCGTGAGCACCTCCGCGTTTGTGACGCTTCGCTTGGCGTTCTTCGGCCTCTCGGGCAGGAGATCGTCGGCCGTCACGTAAACGGCAATCAGCAGCAGGTCGAGGTCGGCGTCCATCGAGGCCCCCTTCGGTCGGCGATGCGGGTTAGCACCGCTGACTTCGACTCCGCTGCCTACACCCTCGAGAACCACGGCCCGTGCCGTGGAATCAATCATTTAGCCGATGAACGCAGCAAAGGCCACCTTCGAGCTGATCGGCCGGATCAGCATACTGCTCCCGTGCTGCGGCTCATCACGATCCCGATCAGTCACTACTGCGAGAAGGCTCGCTGGGCTCTTGAGCGAGCGGGAATAGCCTATCGCGAGGAGCGTCATGTCCAGGGCATCCACCAGTTGGCAGCGCGGCGCGCAGGTGGTGGAGCCACGGTGCCCGTGCTCGTCACGCCCGAGGGCATCATCGGAGGGTCGCAGGAGATCCTCGCCTGGATCGATACGCGCACGCCTGCAGAGCACCGGCTGTTTCCTGCGAAGCCCGGCGCGCGACGCGACGTCGAGTCCCTCTGCCGGCGCTTCGACGAGGAGCTCGGGCCGAAGGGGCGGCGACTCATGTACATCCATATGCTCCCGCAGCGCAGACTCGCACTGGCGTTCAACAACCAGGGCGTCCCCCTTTGGGAGGACCGCGCGATTCGCTACGGATGGCCGCTCGTACGGCGGTTCGTCCGGCGCGAGCTCGGCATCGTTCCGGGGATCGAGGATGAAGACGAGGCCACCGTCTTCCGCGAGCTCGACTTCGTGGCCGAGCTGCTCGCCGACGGCCGCCGGCACCTGTGCGGAGAGCGCTTTGGCGCGGCTGACCTGACCTTCGCGGCGCTATCTGCTTCGGTCGTCTTCCCACCCGTGTACGGGGTCACACTCCCTCAGCCGGACGTACTGCCGCCTGATGTGGCGGCTCTCGTCGAGCGTGCACGCCAGCATCCCGCTGGGCGCTACGCGCTCGCAACCTTCACAGAGCACCGGCGAGAGTCTGTCGTCTGAAGAATGCGCCACGACGCCGGCGAGCTGCTCAAGCAGGACGCCGCAGGGATACTGCGTGGAGAATGGGAGCGTCCCGCCTACCGAGTCGCAGACGAGGCGCCCTAGGAGACTGGTGTTTTTCGCGTGGGGTGGTTGAGTGGGCGGTTTCCGTCCGACCCTCAAGTAATACTTGAGGGTATGAGCCTTGGACTATCTCCCCGCCAGCCGGACCTGTTCGCGACCACGACCGGCTTCTGCGAGCCGCGCCTTTCGCCGGACTCGATCTACTCGCTGCTTCACCGCGAGTGCCAGCGCCTGTTCCCTGATGAGGTGTTCGCGGACTTGTTCTGTGATGTCGGGCGCCGGTGCGTGCCGCCGATGATCGTGGCGGTGGTGATGGTGCTGCAGCGGATCGAGGGCTGCTCTGACCGTGAGGCGGTCGAGCGGTTCGCGTTTGACGCGCGCTGGAAGTACGCGGCGGGCGGGCTTCAGTTTGACTATCCGGGGTTCGTGCACACGGTGCTGGTCGACATGCGCGCGCGGCTGGCGCGCTCGAAGCGGCCTGAGCGGATCTTCGAGGTCACGCTCGGTGCTGCCAAGCAGGCGGGGTTGGTCGGCCGCCGGCGGGTGCTCGACTCCACGCCGTTGTATGACGCGGTCGCGACGATGGACACGGTGACCCTGATCCGCTCGGCGGTCCGTGGTCTGCTGGCGTCTTGCGAGGCGGAGCTTGAGGGTGAGCTGCGGGGGCTGTTGGGTCGTAATGATGATTATCGGAGCGCTGGCAAGCCGGTGTGCGACTACGAGGACCCGGACGCGCGGGAGGCGCTGATCGACGCGCTCGCGAAGGACGCCAACGCGCTGCTGCTGGCGCTCGACGGGCGGGAGCTCGGCCCGGAGCTTGGGAAGGCGGCGGCGTTGCTGGCGGCGGTTGTCGGCCAGGATCTCGACGAGGGCGAGGACGGGGTCTTCCGGATCGCGCGGCGGGTCGCGAAGGACCGGATCATCTCGACCGTCGATCCCGACGCCCGGCATGGCCACAAGACCTCCGCGCGCGGGTTTGACGGCTACAAGGGCCACGTCGCGATCGACCCCGACTGCGAGTTGATCACCGCGACCACCGTGAGCGCGGGCAACGGCGGGGACGCCGCCGCAGCCCCCGGCCTGCTCGCCGACGAGCTACCCGCCGCAGACGAACCCGGCGCCGAGCAGTCCGACACCAGCGCGCCGCCGGCCGAGTCCCAGGACGCCAAGGGGCAGGGCGAGCAGCCGACCGACGGCGCTGAGCCGACCGGCGAGCAGTCCGGGCAGGACGAGCCCAGCGGCCAGCCGCTGTCGGTCTACGGCGATTCGGCCTACGGCGCCGGCGCACTGGTGAACACGCTGGAGGACGCGGGCGCCGAGGTCTACTGCAAGGTGCAGCCGCCGGTCGCGCCCGGTGGGCGGTTCTCCAAGGACGCGTTCACGATCGACCTTGAGAACGGCACGGTCAGCTGCCCAGCCGGAAACACCACACCGCTCAGGGCGCTCGGCGACGGGCGGATCGCGAAGTTCGCCGCCGCATGCGCCGACTGCCCACTGGCCGAGCGGTGCACGACCGCCAAACAGGGGCGCGCGATCTACGTCGGACCATACGAGCAGCAGCTCGCTCGCGCCCGCTCCCGCCAGGCCGACCCGAGCTGGAAGGCCGACTACACCGCCACCCGACCGAAGGTCGAGCGCAAGATCGCGCACCTGATGCGACGCCGGCACGGAGGCCGCCGCGCACGCGTCCGCGGAGCACCCAAGGTCGCCGCCGACTTCGCCCTGCTCGCCGCCGCTGTGAACCTCGCGCGCCTCGCCGTGCTCGGACTGGCCAGTCAGGACGACGGCTGGGCCACAAGCACCGCCTGAAACCCGACGAAACGGCTCGCACAGCCCCGCCCCGGCTTACTCCCAGCCCTCAATGGCCCACCGCCCGCCCGGCCCCTGGACTCGTGGTCGAACCGACACGCCCGCCCACCCGGCAATCCCCACCCCAGCCACCACGCACCTCGCCACGATGGCTGTTTGACACCAGCCTCCTAGCGGCCGCTGTTGCGACCGGCCGCCGGCAGCCGTGGGGAACCGCTCCGGCGCTTACGGTGTCGGCCTAGGAGCGGGGGTCAGTAAGGGCGGAGCTGTCCGGCGGGTTTAAGACGATTGCGTTGTTCACGACGCGGAGGTTGTCATGTCGGCAGCGGTGGTGCAGGAGCGGCTGGTTGAGGTGCAGGCGGACGAGGACCAGGGGTCCAGGGAGCGTGCCCCTGTCGGTGAGGAGAAGGCGTTTCGCCCGTATGACCCTGACCAGGTGTTGTTGATGGCGCCGGTCCTGCAGGACTGGATCCCGGAGGGTGATCTGGCGCATTTCGTCTCTGACCTGGTGGAGTCCGGGACGCTTGACTTGTCCGCGATCTAGGTCTCCTATGAGCAGGAGCGGGGCTATCCGCCGTATGACCCGCGGTTGATGGTCAAGTTGCTGATCTACGGCTATGCGAATGGGGTGATGTCCTCGCGCAAGCTGGAGCGCCCGAGCTACGGGGATGTGGCGGTGCGGATGTTGTGCGCCGATCAGCAGCCGGATTACCGCTCGATCGCGCGCTTTCGCAAGCGGCATCTCGATGCGCTGGGGGAGTTGTTCGTGCAGGCGCTGGGGCTGTGCAGGCGGGCCAAGCTCGGGGGGCTTGGGAGCCTGGCGTTGGATGGGACGAAGCTGCGCGCGAACGCCTCGCGCCATCAGGCGATGAGCTATGAGCGGATGGTCAAGAAGGAGCAGCAGCTGGAGGCCGAGATCGCCGAGATCCGAGCAAACGTTCACGCGCTGCTCTCGGAGGCCGAGCGGGTCGACGAGGAGGAGGATGAGCGCTTCGGCGCTGACCGCCGCGGCGATGAGTTGCCGGCGGAGCTTCAGCGTCGCGAGCAGCGTCTGGCGAAGATCCGCGAGGCCAAGGAGGCGCTCGAGCGAGAGGCACGCGAGGCCGAGAACCAGCGGCGCGCCGAGCCAAACTCGGGTGAGGAGACAAAGCGCAAACCGCCACCGTCTCACGCTGATCTCACCGCCATCAGTAAGCCCCCGCTCACACCCATACTCGTGCAGCGCCCCGACAGCACCGGCTCGCTCCTTGCACATCTAGACCTCAGTCGGCCTTCGGTTGGTCCTGCCGCTTCGCCTCCCCCGACCTCAACGACCTTGGTTCTTCCGCCTGATCTAACGACCACACGCCCCTCGAGCTCGACCTTCTAGTGCTCCCCCACCTGCTGTCCTGACTACCTCTGACCCTCACATTTCTGCTCTCGCTCTTCTGCCAGCTACTGCTGCCCGCTCGCTCCCGCTCCACGCTCTGCACCTGGCCTCGCCATAAACATCTGTGATGTGTTGGTCGAGGAAGGGGGTCCCCGGGTCGAAGCGAAGCGGAGAGGCGGGGACCCCCTTCCTCGGGCCAGGTGCAGAGCCAAATTTCGGGAGCGAGCGGGCAGCAGGGTGGTCGCCTGGAGTGGTCGGCTTATAGACGACCACCCCAGACGACCACCCCAGACGACCACCCCAGACGACCACCCAAGACAATGGCGGTAGGCCGCCTTACTCCTGCGGCGAGGCCGGTTAGCCGCGCGGCCGGACTAGGAGAAGACGTACGCAAGCGCCAGCCAAAGACGATGCTGTGTACACCCGGCCTGACCCGACCGTGTTTGACCCCGAGAAGCGCCCGAGCGACGCGACGACGGCCTTGGCGGTCGTCTGTGCGACCTGGCTTGAAGATGTCGGCGTGACCGACTTCCAGGCGCTGCGCCTGGCACCACCCGTGTTGGAGACATGGGCTAGCGGAGGTCGGCTCGTCTCCCGCAACGTTGTGGACTTCGATCTGGAGTGGTCGCTGCCGGCCGCGGACGGGATCTAGCACTACACGTCAGAGGGCGCGTGCTCGCGCCCACAGTGCGTTAGTCGATGATCGTGATGTTCGCCTGCTCGGCGAGCTCCATCACCCGCTCGAGCCCACGGCCTACGGCGAGGGGCAGCGGCAGCTCGACTACTTGGAGCTCGTGGCGGCGTACGCGGTCGCCGAACAGCACGAACGTGTAGGAGTCGTCGTAGTGGCGTGAGCGCCAGACGATGCCATCGGGTGTGGTCGGACAGTCGTGCAGCGCCTGACCCCACGCGGTGAGGGCGGGGTACTGGTCGGCCTCGGAGTCGATGAGCTGGGCGCGCGTTGCGCCGACCCGGCGCAGGCCATTCCCGTGCAGCGAGGCGAGGCGTAATGTCCTGCTGCTGGCGAGCGTGGAGATCATGAGCGGCACGAGGCGAGCACGCCCTACCTGCCTGACGGCCGTACCGATAGGTATCGGCCGGAAGACGGACTCGGCGATCGCGCCGGCGTCATCCTGAGCGCCGTAAATGGTCCCCACGATCCGTCCTTTGCTACGCACGGGTCGAAACCGCCCTGGGGAGGCAGTGCGGTTGAACTCGGTCGCCCCGAAGCGCGTGTCGTGGCAGCGCACGATTGGCCGGCCGGCCTGCCACTCGTGGATGAGCGGGTTCAGCTCACTCGGATCTGGCGGTGCAGGAACGACGGTGTTAGCCGGCAAGATCGCTGACTTCCCGACGTGCCGCGTCGATGACGGCGTCGGGGTCGTCGTCGAGGAGGTCGACGGGGCGTGCGCCTCCAAGCCAGCTTGTCGGGGTCACGAACCAGAGTGCCATTTGCCAGTCGGTGGTGTGTGGATCGGAGCGCATCAGGTCGACGGTTGGTCCGATCGCCGGCTTCGGTTTGCCCTCGGCGTTGAACTGGAACCCGGGATAGAGGAGCTCATCTCCCACGGGAACCGCTACTACGCGGTTCTCTGTGCGCCAGCGATTCGCGAGTGCAGCTCGGTTTGTCGCTCGAGACTCCGCCAGGTCGGCGACGTCCTGGCTGCGTAGGGCACCGAACTCGGTGAGCAGTGCGCTCCGCGCCTCGGCGTTCCGTCGCGCCTGTAGAACGGCAGCCGGCGTCGGGACCGCGAGGCCTTCGGGCATCAGTGCCTCGACCAGCCCATCTACTGCCCGGCCGTGCGCGACAAGGTTCCTGAAGGCACTCAAAGCCGCCATCGTCGGAGCGTCAACGGTCCCCTCCTGCTCCGCGGCAGCAAGAGCCATCATCAGCGTCGCGAGCACCGCCGACTCGCGAGCCGTTAGGCGGATCTCGGCGTGACGCTCCGTAGCCTGCTGGATGCTTTCCGCTGTTAGCTGCAGCACCAGCTCGACTGCCTCCGGCGCGAGCTCCGCCTCCTCTGCAACGTGACCGATGAGCTCTGGCTGGACTGTGGCCGTAGGCATGATGAACATGAGTATATCGAGCTTGCTCCGTTAGATCATTAAGTGCCTATCCCCCTCGGGCGTATGCGAACATATGTTCGCATGTACGTGATCTTTGACCCTGCGAAGCCTCACATTGTCCTGGGCACGTCCGAGACTCTCGAGGAGATCGCGACCGCGCTCGCGGCGCGGCCCGAGCCAGGTCTGACGGTGTGCGTCAACCACGACGGTTTGACCGGGAGTCTCGATGCACGCGAGCAACGCGAGCTCGACGCGCGACTCCATGCCCTGCGCCGAGCCGCAGGCTAAGCCCCGGAACTGTCCGTTTCGAGGTCTGCGCCTCGCCACCGGCCCGCACATGCTGCCGTCTTTCGCGACCGCGACTCGGGCATTGTAAGTGCGCGGGTCTCCCGGCGCGACACCTGTGACCGCACCGCCCATGTGTTGCCACTTTCGTTGTCACCCCGGCTAAGTTGAAGGGTCGGCACCCTCTGGGCAAAGCGAAAGGCCCCGGGTTTCTGGGGCCTTTCGTGATGGGCCCGGCTGGACTCGAACCAGCGACCTACCGATTATGAGTCGGCAGCTCTAACCAACTGAGCTACGGGCCCGCCTCGCGCAGACAGCGCGAGAAACGGACGCTATCAGCGAGATGTGGGATGCTCCCGGTCGTCGCCTCCGTTTCGGGCGGAGCTTCGTTTGCGCAAGCAACCGGGAGGAGCAGCAGATGGCAGAGCGCGCAGCTATCGTCACGGGGGCATCGTCGGGCATCGGCCTGGCGACCGCCAGGGTGCTCGCGGAGGAGGGGTTCGTCGTAACGATGGCAGCGAGGCGGCGCGAGAAGCTTGACGGCGCCGTGGCGGAGCTTTCAGGCGACGGGTTCGACGTTCACGCGGTCGCCGCGAATGTGGCTGAGGAGGTGGAGATCGTCAAGGTCGCCAACACCCACCGCGAGCGCTACGGCCGGCTCGACGTGCTCGTCAACAACGCGGGCATGGGGTTCGCGGCGTCGGTCGGCGACGTGCAGACCAAGTGGCTGGACATGCAGCTCACGATCAATCTTCGCGCGGTCGTCCTCTTCTACCGTGAATGCCTGCCCATGCTCAAGGCGGCGGGTGAGGAGCATCGAAATGCGCTCGTCGTCAATACCGCATCGATTGCGGGCAAGCGCGGCGTGGGCGGGAATGCCGTGTACTCGGCAACCAAGCACGGCGTCGTGGGTTGGACCGATTCCATGAACCGCGAGCTGCATTCGTTCGGGATCAAGTCGACGGCGCTCTGCCCAGGCTGGGTCGACACGCCGATGACCGACTTCGTGAAGGAGCACATACCGGCCGAGGAGATGATTCGACCCGAGGACGTCGCCGAGGCCGTGCGCTACCTGCTGAGGGTGTCTCCAGCGTGCATCGTGCCCGAGGTGATGTTCACCCGGCCCGGTGACGAGATATAGCGCCGCGGCCGCAGTCGGCGCGCGATGATCTCACCCGCTGGATCGCCGGCCCTCGAGAGCCGGCGGGCGAGAAGCGCGCGGTGCTCATCGATCGCCCGGTCGAGATCCGTCTCGCTCGCGCCCAGCAGGCTCGCCTCGAGCTGGCCGACGAGGATGTTCAGCTCGCGCCGGCTGACGCACCGCGCACCTCGGCCGGCTCGCGTGAACCGATCCCAGGATCTGGCGAACGACAGGAAGGACGTGCGCGCTCCGCAGATATGCGCCGCCAACATCGGACACACGCCCCCCTCGCCGTCGACATACGCGCCGGCGATGATCCGCTCGCTGCCTCGGACGCCCTCGAGCATCGCCCGGCGCGTGGACACGGGCAGACAGTCGATCGTCAGACGCAGGTCCTCGACCGACCGGGAGCTGTGGTGACGACGTCTTGTCATAGGCTCTGTTTGGTGCACGCCGCTGCTGAGGTGCGACAGGATGCAGCGAAGAAGCCTAGGAGGCACGTCCTCGCAAGGCAACGTTTCCCTGCCGCTGGGAGGGAACTTGCACACGAAGCCCAGCGCTCGGGCGAGCTGCCCCTCGTGGCCGAGCGCGCCACCTGAGTGACGCGGGCGGGGACTCCCAGACGAGCGCTGCTGGGCGCCTTCGGCGACCCGGGACACGCCTTCCCGATGATCGCGCTGGGCCAGGCCCTCGTCGCACGTGGATACGAGGTCACCCTGCAGACCTGGGAGCGCTGGCGCGAGCACGTGCAGGCCGAGGGCCTCGCCTTCGCGCCGGCGCCCGAGTACAGGGTCTTCCCCTCGGGCTCGGAGCCTTTGGGCTTTTATGAGGCAGTCGTGAAGGCGAGCCAGGACACCGTGCAGCTCGTGCGCGAGGTGCGCCCGCACGTGGTCGTCGCGGACATCCTCACGCTCGCTCCCGCGCTGGCGGCCGAGCTCGAGGGCGTCGCATGCGCGACGCTCATCCCCCACGTCTACCCGCCCAGTGAGCCCGACTTCCCCGTCTACTCGCTCGGCGCGCGGCTGCCGCGCACCGCCTCCGGCCGCGCGCTCTGGCGCTGGGCCAAGCGACCGATCGCGAGGGGGCTGGAGCTCGGACGGGTTGAACTGAACCGCGCGCGCACGAAGTTGGGGCTTCCCGCGCTCGATCACGTCTTCGGCGGCATCAGCCGCCAACTGGTGATCGTCGGGACGTTCCCCCAATTGGAGTACCCGCGCCGCTGGCCGCCGCACGTTCACGTGGTGGGTCCACTCATGTGGGAGCCCCCGGCCGAGGATGTTGAGCTCCCTTCTGGCGAGGGACCGCTGGTGCTCGTCGCGCCGTCGACCGCCCAGGACTCAGAGCACAGCCTGCTCGACGCCGCCCTGCGCGGCCTGGCCGGTGCGCCGGTGCGCGTGCTCGCGACCTGGAACCGACGCCTGCCGCCTCGACCGCTGCCGGTGCCCGAGAACGCTCGCCTCGTCGAGTGGCTGTCCTACTCGCGCACCATGCCCCACTGCGACGCGGTCGTCTGCCACGCGGGTCACGGCACGCTCGCGCGTGCGCTGGCGTCGGGCTGCGCGGTGGTCGCAGCGCCCGCCGTTGGCGATATGAACGAGAACGCGGCGCGGGTCGACTGGGCCGGCGCCGGCGTGCGCGTCCCGCGGCGCTTCGCCTCCCCGCGGCCACTTCGACTGGCCGTCGAACGGGCGCTGCATGAGCCTGCCATCGGCGCCAGAGCCCGCGAGCTGGCCCGCTGGGTGAGAGACCATGACCCGGGCGAGACCGCCGTGCGTCTGATCGGGCGGATGATCGCGTAGGGGAGCTCCGGGGGTGGGACTCGAACCCACAACCTCTCGGTTAACAGCCGAGCGCATCTGCCAGTTGAGCTACCCCGGATTGAGCCACCCCGGACGCTGCTCGGGGTCTCGCAGGATTGTACGCGAGCGCAATCGGGCTGCGTCAAACGCGTTCGCGGCCGTCAACCGGCCCTGTCCCCTGTCTCCTCGAGCACGCGCTCGTTCGCGCGGTCGAACTCACGCTTGACCTCCGCGCGGCGCTGTGCCAGCTCGCTCACGTCGCCGCCCTCGCGCACGCGCGCCTGCTGGATCTTGCGATCCATGCTCGCCATCTCCAACTGCAGGCGCTGCACCTCGAGCATCGCCGGCCGGGCCTCCTCGCGACCGGCCTGCACGATCAGCCCCGCGAGCAGCTCCTTGAGCTCTGGATCCTCATCCAGGGCGCCAGCGCCGGCCGGTGGACTCGCCAGCGGTTCGTGCAGGTCTCCCGCGCGCAGCCTGGCCGCCGCCCGCCGCAGCAGCTCGCTCGAGAAGTGCTCGTCGATGTCAAGGCCCTGCAGCGCACGCTTCCCCTCCTCGGGAGCGGCGATGCAGAGTGCGAGAAACGCACGCTCGGTCTCCTCCCTGCGCGCCAGGCTCCCTCCCGGCGAAGAGGGGCCCTCCACCGGGCGCTTCACGGTACCCCCGGCCGCGGCCTGAGGCCCTGGGCGTCCGCGTCCCCGCTGTGCGGCCGGGGAAAGCAGCGACTCGGCAAGGCTCTCGGGCAGCTCAAGCCGCCCAGAGACCATCCTCGTGAGCTCCAGCCGCATGGCGCTTGGCGGGATCGTCTCGAACACGGGGCGCAGCTCCGCGAGCATCCGGTCGCGGCCCTCGGGACTGGAGTGATCGCCGGCCGCCAGCACCCGTTCGACGCGGAAGCGGACGAAGGGCACCGACTCCCTGACGAGCGCGACCATCGCCTCTGGGCCCTCGCGCTGGAGGAGATCGGCCGGGTCGGTCCCCGTCGGGAGCTCCACCACGCGTAGCGTCAGCTTTCGTCTCGCGGCCAGCGTGGACGCCCGCAGCATCGCCTCCTGGCCCGCGCTGTCGGCATCGAGCGCCAGCAGCACCGTCTGGGCCATGCGGGCCAGCTCGCCCACCTGCTCGCCGGTCAGAGCGGTGCCCATCAGGCCCACCGCGTTTCGGATGCCGGCCTGGTGCAGGGCGATCGTGTCGGTGTAGCCCTCGCAGACGATCACCTCGCCCGCGCCGTCTCCCGCGCGTGCAGCATGCGGGCGGGCGAGATGGGCGCCGTAGAGGTGAAGGCCCTTGTGGTAGACGTCGTTGTCGGAGGTGTTCAGGTACTTCGGCCCCTGCTCCTCGCCCATCGCGCGCGCGCCGAAGCCGAGCACCCGTCCACGGATATCCGCGAGCGGGAACATGATGCGCGAGCGAAAGCGGTCATAGGGCTGCCCGTTCTGCTGGAGCGTTGCGCGAGGCCCGTGTCATAGAGCTCCTGCTCGGAGAACCCTCCCCTGCGCGATGCCGTGAGCACACGGTCCCATGCGCTCGGGGCATAGCCGACGCGGAACTCCCTCAGCATCGCCTCCCCCAGGCCGCGGCCCGAGAGGTACTCGCGGGCGCGCCCGAGCCTCGCTGGAGTCCCACAGGTAGCGCTCGTAGTAGGCGCTCGTGCGGGCCAGCAGCTCGAGCAGCCGCTCGCGACGACTGCGGCGCTCGGCCTCGCGCGGATCCTCCTGCTCGCGCTCGAGCTCCACGCCGTAGCGATCGGCGAGCAGCTCGAGCGCGGTCTTGAAGTCCACACCCTCCGTCTCCTGCACGAACGTGAACACGTCGCCGGAGGCCTGGCAGCCGAAGCAGTGATAGACCTTCTGGGTCGGGTCGATGCCGAACGAGGGGGTGCGCTCGTCGTGGAACGGGCACAGGCCCTCGTACCGCGACGGACCGGCGCGCCGCAGCTCGGTGCGCGCGGAGACGAGCTCGACGAAGTCGACCGCGTCGCGCACGCGGTCCTTGGACTCGTTGGTGTACAGGGCCACTGCCGGCTACGCTAGCGGGCGAAGGCCTGCGGCACCTCGAGCTCTGAGAAGGCCCTGATGCAGTAGCGGTCGGTCATGCCCGCCAGATAGTCGGTCACGCGTAGCGCCAGCTCCTCGCGCCCGTCCGGATCCCCGATCGCGGCGGCCCGATCACGCACGCTCTCGGCGGTCGGGCCCGCGAGCGGGGGCAACAGCTGCGGATGCTCGACGTAGTGCTCGAACAGCCGTCTGATGACCCCGGCGATCTTCTCGTGCTCGGCGAGCACCGCTGGACCGAGGTAGACGTGCTCGAACATGAAGTCGCGCAGGGCGCTCATCGCCGGGCCGGCCTCGGGTCCCTGCACGATGTCGCCGGCCTGCGCCGAGTGCTCGACCATGTCGTGCACGAGCGCATCGATACGCGCCGAGCCGCTCGTGCCCAGCACGGCGATCGGCAGCTCGGGCAGTTCCTCTTCGCGCAGCAGGCCCGCTCGTATCGCGTCGTCGATGTCGTGGTTGATGTAGGCCACGCGGTCGATGACCCTCACGATCCTGCCCTCCAGCGTCTCCGGTATTGGCGCTCTGCTCGAGTGCCGGGCGATGCCGTCGCGGACCTGCTGTGTCAGGTTCAACCCCATGCCGTCGCGCTCCAGACGCTCGACGACCCGCAGGGAGTGCTCGTAGTGGCGGAAGTCCCTCCCGAAGCGCTCTTTCAGGCACCCATCGAGCACCTCCTCGCCGATGTGGCCAAACGGTGGGTGCCCAAGGTCATGGCCCAGGCCGATCGCCTCGACGAGATCCTCGTTCAGAGACAGCGCCCTGGCGACGGTGCGCGAGATCGTGGTGACCTCCAGCGTGTGTGTCAGCCGCGTCCGGTAGTGGTCGCCCTCGGGCGCCACGAACACCTGCGTCTTGTGCGTCAGGCGGCGGAACGCCTTGCAATGGACGATGCGATCACGGTCGCGCTGAAAGGGAGTGCGCAGCCCGCAGTCCTCCTCCGCACGGACCCGGCGAGCCGGATAGGAGCGCGCCGCCAGCGGCGAGAGGGTCTGCTCCTCGAGCGCGCGCTGACGCTCGGCGAACGCGGCTGCGACCATCTCCTTGCCTCCGGCGACGCTCACCGCTGCTCAGCGCTCGCGGTGCCAATCGCCGCGCATGCTCAGCACGTTGCCGCCAGTGCTGCCAGCCCTTCATCGCGCCGGGGTTCTCGGTGAAGAGCGCCGCTGCGCCGCCCGGTTCCGGCAGGCTCACGACGGCGGCCGAGTCGATCCGCAGGTCCACGCCCCGTTCGTGCAGGCTCGCTACGTCCTCCGACGTCACGAAGCGCCGTCCGTGCGCTGGCGTGGCGATGACCAAGCCGTGGAATATGTCCTGCGCGGGCGCCGCTACCACGTGGTGCACCGTACCCACCTGCTGCCCGTCGGAGGCCAGCACCGGGACGCCCTTGTCGAGCACCTCGTAGGCGATTGGCAGGCCCTCATCCACTGTCTGTCAACGATACAGGCACCCAGATGCCCTCGATGCGGCGCCGAGCGGGCTCGACCGCGGGCCGGTGGGGGAGCAAACGCGGCGGGCTCAGACCGAGCGTGCGACGGCCGGGATGAGGCGCATGTGCGCATGGTGCTCGAGGGTGGCCGAGATCGCACGGTCGACCTCCACGAGCGCGGGCCCGGGAGCGTCCGGCGCCTCTTCCAGCGGACGCCCGAGCGCATCGGCCATGAACCGGTGTGCATCCTCTCCCAGCGGAAATGATGCCGCCTCGCACGCCGCGCAGACCACCCCGCCGGCCGCTCCGGAGAACCCGATCAGATGCTCGCGCTCCCCGCAGCTCGCGCACGCGCCGAGCTGCGGTGCCAGGCCGGCGGCGAGCAGCAGCTTCAGGCGAAAGGCAAGGGCGGCCGCGCGCCCCAGCGCCGGCGCGCCGGTCGGGCGGGCGCGACGCGTCGGCGGCGGCGTGCTCGTCCAGCAGCGACAGCTTGCGACACAGGAGGTTGAACACGCCGGGATGGGGCTCGGAGGTCTCGAACAGGCGACCAACCGCGTCGCACGCGCGCGCGGCGGCGTCGAGGGCTCGGGCGTCGCCGCGCAGGCGAGGATGGCCGTCGACCGTCTGGGCGCCCGTGACCGTCAACAGCTCGCCGCGCCCTTCGTGCAGCTCGATGCGCAGGCGAAAGAAGGGCTCGAGGCGTCCCCCGAAGCGGCTGCGCGCGCGGCGCACGCCCTTGGCGATCGCGCCCACGCGCCCGCGATCGGGCGTGTACAGGTGAAGGATGCGGTCGGCCTCCGCGTAGCGCATCGAGCGCAGCACTACCGCCTCGGTCTTGACCGCTCCCGCCATGGCCTCGAGTCTAGAATCGCACCCGGCGGGCATCCCCCACCTAGCTATACTTTATGAAGTAATGGATGGTGTAACGGTATTCACGACCGAGCCGTGCTCCTTCTGCGCCCGCGTGAAGGGGTTGCTCGCTGCGCGCGGAGTGCGGTTCGCCGAGGTCAACCTGTCAAAGGATCCGGCCGGGCGCTCGGAGCTCGTAAAGCGAACGGGCATGATGAGCTTTCCGCAGGTGCTCGTCGGCGACCGGCTGGTCGGCGGCTTTGCCGAGGTCCAGGCGGCGGCCGACAGCGGCCGGCTGGACGACCTGCTCGCCGCCTAGACGCTGCTCGCCGGGCGCCGGCGCTCGCGGTGCCGGACGTGCTCGCCTCGCCGGCGTCCGCGGACGCGGCTGGCAGCGCTCGCACACATAGGTGCCTCGCCCGGCAACGACCGTCTTGATGATCGCGCGACCGCACCTGCCGCAGGGCTCGCCCGCGCGCAGGTGGACCAGGAAGCGATCCTGAAAGGAGCCGCGCACGCCGTCGGGATGGCGGAAGTCGTCGATGCTCGCACCGCGCGCGTCGATGCCGGCCTGAAGCGCGTCGATCAGCGCTCCGCGCAGGTCGGCGTGCTGCTTGGAGGACAGGCGCCCGGCGGGGCGCAGCGGGTGTATGCCGGCCCTGAACAGCGCCTCGTCGGCATAGATGTTGCCCACGCCGGCGATCCGCCGCTGATCGAGCAGCAGCGCCTTGATCGGCGCCCGGCGCCCCCGCGCGAGCGCCCGCAGGTGCGGCGTCGGTGAAGCGCTCGTCTAACGGCTCCAGACCCAGGTGCGCGGCGAGGAAGGCCTCGAGCGCCTGCGAGTCGAGCCAGGAGCTCGCCGGTGCCGAAGCGGCGCGGATCGACGATGACGAGCTCGCGCCGCGGCGAAGCGAGCTGCAGGCGGACACGGACATGCGCGGGCTGCCCCTCGGGTTCACAAAGCACCACGCCCGTCATGCGCAGGTGCTGGGCCAGGTGAACGTCGCCCTGGAAGCTCCACAGCAGGTACTTGCCGCGCCTGGACAGGCGCTCGATACGACGGCCGCGCAGCGCTGCCGTGAGCTTCTCGGGCGCGAGCGGGCGCGACCAGCGCGAGTCGAGGATCTCCAGCCGCTGCAGCGTGGCGCCCTCGACGAGCGGGGCGAGCTGACGTCTTATCGTCTCGACCTCGGGAAGCTCGGGCATCACGCCCTAGCTTATGAAGGCCTCTCCGGGGAGCTCATGCGCGTCGCGACCGGCGAGCCAGCGCAGCGCGGAGGCGCCGACGTCGGCGAGCGGCCCGTCGTGACGGGCGCCCGTAGTCCGCTCGCCGGCGCCACGGCGGCGCAGCATCTCCCCGGTGCAGGCGAGCAGCGGAGCGTACTCGCGCGTGTGGTCGCTTTGCGGGTGCGCCGGATCCACGCCGTGATCGGCCGTCACGATGAGCAGATCGTCGGGGCGCAGGCGCGCCAGGCGCCGCCCGAGGTACTGTCGATCTCCCTCAGGGCGTGATCGAAGCCATGGATGTCCTTGCGGTGGCCGTAGACCTGGTCGGTCTCGATCAGGTTCACGAAGACGAGCCCGCACTCGAGCTCTTCCAGCAGCTGCTCGACGCTCTCGAGGGCCAGTGCGTTCGTGGCCCCGGGATGCGATCGGGTGATCCCCACGCCGGCAAAGAGATCGGCGATCTTGCCGATCGCGTGCACCTGCACGCCGGCGTCCTGGATCTCCTGCAGGTAGCTGCGCGTCGGGGGGAAACGGCGAAGTCGCGCCGCCCCTGCGTGCGCTCGAAGGCGCCGTCCACGCCCGTGAACGGCCGCGCGATCACCCGACCGACCGCGTCGGGGCCGGACAGGACCGCGCGCGCCGCCGAACAGGCGCGGTAGAGCTCCTCCGGGGCGACCCGCTCGACATGCGCCGCGAGCTGCAGCACCGAATCCTGGGAGGTGTAGAGGATCAGCGCACCCGTGCGCAGGTGCTCTGAGCCGAACTCGCTCGATCGCCGCGATTCCGTTGTATGGGCGGTTGCAGATGACGCGCCGGCCCATCGCGGCCTCGAGGCGGGCGATCAGCTGCGGCGGGAAGCCGTGCGGGTAGGTCGGCGGTGCGTGTTCGACCACCACGCCCATGAGCTCCCAGTGGCCGGTCACGGAGTCCTTCCCGGGGCCCAGCGGGTGCAGGCGGCCGTGGATCACCGGGCTCTGGGCCGCCGGCACGCCCCGCAGGGGGATGATCGACCCCAGGCCCAGCGCCGCCAGCGTCGGCAGCTCGAGGCCGCCCACTGCCTCGGCGAGGTGCGCGAGCGTGTTCGTCCCCTCGTCTCCGTAGTCCGCGGCGTCGGGCAGCGCCCCCACGCCGCAGGCGTCGATCACGAGCACGATCGCTCGGCGTGCGCGTGCGCTCAACGGGATGCTCGCGGATGGGCGCTGAAGTAGGCGTCCCTCAGGCGCTCGGAGGACAGATGGGTGTAGACCTGGGTTGTCGCCAGGTCGGCGTGGCCCAGCATCTCCTGCAGCGAGCGCAGGTCACACCCTCCGGCCAGCAGGTGCGTGGCGAAGGTGTGGCGCAGGGTGTGGGGGCTCATCCTGCTCTGGAGGCCGGCGCTGCGGGCGTGTCCCTGGATGATCTTGTAGAGACCCTGGCGCGTGAGCCCCGACCCGCGCCGGTTGAAGAACAGCCGGCCGCCCGGCGTGCGGCCCCCGGCGGCGGCCAGCAAGCGCCGGGCGCCCGCTGTGGCAGTAGCGCCCGCAGCGCGGCGAGCGCCTGGCGGCCGATCGGTACGAGCCGCTCCTTGGAGCCCTTCCCGCGCGCACAGAGGACGCCCTCCTCCAGGTCGATGTCCCGGAGCTCGAGCTCGATCGCCTCTGAGGCGCGCAGGCCGCACGCGTACATGGTCTCGAGCAGCGCACGGTCGCGCAGGGCGCGGGGATCGGTCCCCTGTGGCTGGCTCAGCAGCCGCGTGACCTCGTCGCGGGAGAGCACCCGCGGCAGGCGCTGAGACTTGCGCGGCCCCCGCAGCTCGGCCGTCGGGTCGTGCTCGATCGCGTCCTCGCGCCGCAGGTGGCGATAGAAGGAGCGCAGGCACGCCACCTTGCGCGCGAGCGTGGCCGCCGAAGCCGGCGTCGGCGCAAGCGCCAGCTCGGACAGAAACGCGGCAAGGTCGCCGTGGCGGGCCTCGACGGCGCGCAGGCCGCGGCGGTGCAGGAACTCGCCGAACGCGAGCAGGTCCGAGCGGTAGGCGTCGAGCGTGTTGCGCGACAGCCCCCGCTCGAGCTCGAGATAGGCGAGAAAGTCGAGGAGGAGATGCTCGAACGCTGACGCTGGCCGGGCGCTGCGATCTGTGCGGAGCTCACCCGCTGAAGCTTCGCGTATGCGGCGAGGGCTCCTTGACGGTGCAAGCCGCCGTTCAGGCGCCGGCGGGCTCGTCCTGCACGCACTGCGCGAGCATCTCGGCCAGGGCCGAGCCGCCGGCGAGGGCCGCCGCGAAGAACAGGGGATCCTCGGTAAGCCCGCGACCCATCGTCTCGGCGGGAAGTCCGCTGGCAGCGTAGGAGGGCAGGTCCACGACGGCGCGACGCCAATCGTGCCGGGTGATGCGCACCGGCCGCTGGACATCCTGCGCGAGCGCCGGACGGCTTGCCGCGGGCTCGCCGAAGACCGCGCCCAGACCGGCGCGCAGGTCAGCCCCCACCGGCGAGCGCATTCCTGCTGGCAGAGCGACCGTGACCGGCTCCAGCAGCAGGTCGAGCACCGTGAGGCTGTGGTGGGAGATGCCCCGATGGCGCGCCCGCTCATCGCCCGAGGACATGCGTGCCACGAGCAGCGTCGGGCAGCCGAGCGCGAGCGACGCGTGGGCGGAGTCCAGTGCCGACATGCCGCCGTGCCCCAGTGCAGAGGCCGATCCGACGATCCCGGGCCCCGGGCCGCTGAGCGCGGCATCCCAGCCGAGCGTGCGCAGCCCATGGTGGAGCCCGCCTGCGGTGCTGATCGCCTCGCCCTCTCCCCCGAAGGCGGCTCCCGCGGTCAGATGCCCGGCCAGCAGCCCGCGCTTGCGCAGGATGCGCACCGTGCGCGAGTGACTCCCCGGGAGTGCCCCGCCCTCGGTCTGCACGTACCCCAGCCTGCCCCCGGGAGCGCCCTGCGCAAAGGCCCAGGCGACCGCGGCCAGCTGTCCGTGCATCGCGAGCACCGCGACCGGCCGCTCGATGGGCAGCTGCAGTCGTTCGTCGTCGACCGGCCTCACGGCGTGCTGGAGGCTCGTGTAGTTGAGCTTCATCACGTTCGCCCCCGTCCCCCCCTCGCCGGCGCTCAGCCCACGCGTGAGGTTGGCGTGGACGATGTCAAAGCCGCCCGAACCCAGCGCCAGGTCGAGCGCCTGCACGTTGACGATCAGCTCGTCTCCCACCTCGGCGGCGCCCACGAGGGCGACGTCGGCGATCGCCGGTCGCAGGCGTCCATCGAGCTCGACCGCGAGGTCCTGCTCGCCTACGTCTCGGGGTCCGGCCTCACGGACCGTTGCTCGCCGCAGCCTCAACACTCGTCGACCGCAGCTGCAGGCGGCCCACACTGGACGCTGACGTCGACGTCGCACTCGCACTCCGGCCGATTGGCCAGCTCGTGCGCGCGGGCGATCATCTCGTCCGCGAGCGTCTGTGCGCTCTGCGCGTCAACATCGCGGAATACCGCGTGCACGTCCACCGTGCGGCGCGCGTCGGCCGCCGCGGCGCCGGGTGCTTCGGGGCGCCGGTGGCGCAGCCGGCGGTCCGACAGGGCGTCGCTCACGACCCGCCGGACGCCTTGCCGGCCGCAGCGCCTTGGATCTCTGGTTCGCCCGCCAGGGCTGGGTGCGCCTCATCGCGGGCGTCCGAGCGCTCCAGCGCGGCCGCGAGGAAGTCGCGAAACAGCGGCGCGGGACGCTCCGGGCGGGACTTGAACTCGGGATGGAATTGCGAGGCCACGAAGAACGGATGATCCTCGAGCTCGATCACCTCCACAAGGCGCTCGTCGGGGGAGGTGCCCGAGACGCGCAGGCCGGCGCTCTGCAGGCGCTTGCGCAGCAGGTTGTTGACCTCGTAGCGATGGCGGTGGCGCTCGTAGATGACCGCCTCGGCGTATATCTCCCGTGCGCGTGTGCCGTCGTGAAGCTTGATCGGGTCGGCGCCGAGGCGCATCGTCCCGCCCATGTCGGCAACCTCCTTCTGCTCCGGCAGCAGGTCGATCACGGGATAGGGGGTCTCGATGTCGAACTCGGTCGAGTTCGCCCCCTCCATGCCGGCCACGTGGCGGGCGAACTCGGCCACTGCGCACTGCATGCCCAGGCATATGCCCAGGTAGGGAATCCCCTGTTCGCGCGCGATCCGCGCGGCGGTGATCTTGCCCTCGATCCCACGTCCGCCGAACCCGCCGGGGACCAGCACGCCATCGGCGCGAGCGAGGATCTCCTGCGCCAGCGGGGTGGGGGCCGCATCTGCCTCTGTCATGTCGCCATCGCCCGGCGCGTCCCCGTCCTCATCGCCGACGGCGCCCACACGCGCCTGGCAGGCCTCCAGACGCTCGGAGTCGATCCAGTCGATCTCCACGGTGGCGTCCTTCATCGCGGCGGCGTGGCGCAGCGCCTCGGAGACCGACAGGTAGGCGTCCTCGAGCTGCACGTACTTGCCCACCAGTGCGATCCGCACCGTGCGAGCGACCGGAGATCGGCCGGCGCGTTCGGCCCGCTCGATCGGCTCCTTCCAGCTGGAGAGCTCGGGCGCCGGCGGCTGCAGGCCGAAGTGCTCAAGGATGAAGTCATCGACTCCCTGCTCGTGGAACACGAGCGGCACCTTGTAGATGTTGTCCACGTCGCGCGCCGACACGATCGCCTCCGCCGGCAGGCTGGCGAACAGGGCGATCTTCTTGCGAATCTCCTGCGAGAGCGAGCCCTCCGAGCGGCACATGAGCATGTCCGGGGCGATGCCGATTCGGCGCAGCTCGTTGACCGAGTGCTGGGTGGGCTTGGTCTTCAGCTCGCCCGCATGGCCGATGTAGGGCACCAGCGTGAGGTGGATGAACATGCACCGCCGGCGCCCGACGTCCACTGGGAACTGGCGGATCGCCTCCAGGAAGGGCAGCGACTCGATGTCGCCGACCGTGCCGCCGATCTCGGTGATCACGAAGTCCACGTCCGATGACTCGGCGATCAGGGCTATCCGCTGCTTGATCTCGTCCGTTATGTGCGGCACCACCTGGACGGTTCCGCCGAGGTAGTCGCCGCGCCGCTCGCGGCGGATCACGGTGTCGTAGATCCCGCCGGCCGTGACGTTGGACGCGCGGCTGGTATTGGCGTCGGTGAAGCGCTCGTAGTGGCCCAGGTCCAGATCGGTCTCGGCGCCATCCTCGGTCACGAAGACCTCGCCGTGCTGGTAGGGCGACATGGTGCCCGGGTCGACGTTGATGTAGGGATCGAACTTCTGCAGCCCGACCGTCTCGCCGCGCGCTACGAGCAGGCGCCCGATGGAGGCTGCCGCGATGCCCTTGCCCAGCGAGGAGACCACGCCGCCGGTCACGAAGATGAACCGTGTCTTGCTCGGAGCCTGCGCGTGGCGGTCGGAATAGTGCGAGGTCATGAGGGCCTGCCCCAGGAGTCTAGTTCGCGCAGCCCCGGAACCCGCTCCACCAGCTCGGAGATCGACCTCAGCTCGCCATAGAGGGTGATGATGGCGAGCAGCGCGAGCGCGACGAGCTGGCCCGTGCCCGAGAGCGTCAGCACCAGCCACAGGCCCGCGAGCGCTCCCAGGAGGTTCGCGCCGGTGTCGCCGAGCATCGCTCGCTCGCGCAGGTCGTAGATGCCCGCGACGAGCGCCGGCCCGGCGAACAGCCCGAGCGACCACAGGGGCCGCAGGTCGGCCGATCCGATGGCCAGGCCGGCGCCGAGCAGCACGAAGGCCTTGGTCGCGCGTCCCGGGCGCAGATCGAGCAGGTTGAAGACGTTGGTGGCCAGCACGAGCACGGCCGCGCCGAGCAGCCAGCGGCCGTTGGACAAGCCGAGATAGCTCATCGTCGAGCAGCGCGAGGCCGAGCGAACCGGCGGCCTTCAGCGCGCCGGTCGAGAGTTCCCCGCGTAGCAGCGCGGCCCCGTGGCCTCGCCAGCCGCGCTTGGGCGGGCGATCGGCCTCGCCCGAGCCGTCCTCCCCGAGCGTGTCGTCGATCAGGCCGAGTGCGATCACGCCGAGCACGTAGGCGGCGATGGGAAGGACCTCCGGATGGAACACCTCCGTGGGGGCGAGCCTCGCCAACAGCATGAGCGGAATCAGCGCCACCACGGCGGCCGCCAGCGCGAGCGCTCCGAAGGGACACGGCAGCAGTCGCGAGCGGTAGTTGGGCTTTGTGTGGCCGCCGACCCTCAGCGCCCGCAGAACCGCAGGCGCGAGGATCGCAGCGCTCAGCAGCGCCACCAGGAACGGCAGCCAGTGCATGCCTGGACGCTAGCGCCGTGCGCGGATGCGCGCCGCCCCGCCCCCGCGCCACCGCGGCGGCCACGCGGGCCGCGCAGCAGGCTATGGCGGCGTGTTCGTGGCGCCGACGTTGGGCAGCAGCGAGTCGGCGCTGGACTTCGTGCCGTATGCGCCGTGAGAACCGGCGAGCGCGTAGACGAGGGCGGCCTGCCCGGCGGTCGTGTCGAGGTCGTCGACGCTCGAGATGTCCTGGCTCTGGTACCAGGGCACCTGCGAGGGTTCGGTGCCGCTCAGCTCGACGCCCACGGTGGAGGCGCTGGCGGCGGTCACGCCATCGATGAAGCCCGCATCGAAGGCCGTGCTCGCCTGGGCCTCTTCGGGGGTCATGCCGGTCGGCTCCGCGCGCATGACCACAAGTCCCTGCAGCCTGCCGAGCTGCCCGTCGAAGGCGCTCAGAAGCTGGTTTCGCACGCGGCTGATCAGCTCCCGGCTCGACGAGCTGCCCGCCGCTCACCAGCTGCCTGCCCGACGAGCATGCCGAACCGTTCGACGAGCTGCTGCCTTGCCGCCGAGGGGCCCGCGCCGAGCGCCGCATAGTGGGTGCCGGCGGCCGCGCGTGCGAGGCCCGCGAGATCGGGCGGCTCGCGAATCGCCACGACCGTCACGAGGTTGCCGCCCGCCTGTGTGACCGCCTCGCGCACGAGCCCGTTGACGCGGTTGGAGGGGCCGCCCAGGAACACGAGGCCCACGCTCTGCCCGCTCAGCAGCCCGTGGACGGCGATCGGGTAGAGGTCGTTGGTGAAGGCTTCCTCGTGGGCCAGCTGGGCACGCAGCTGGCCGACCTGACGCTGCGCGCCGCTGACTTCCGCGCTGAGATCGTGGACGATGCCGCTCTTGGCCGATGAGACGAGGTCGGAGTCCCCGATCGCCACGCCGATCAGCACGCCGACCGCCAGGGCGAGCAGGACGGCGGCGAGCGAGAGCGCGTGATAGCGGTAGTCGAACATCGTACGGTCGGCGGCTGACCCGGGCGTCAGCCGCCGGGTATGGCCGAGCCAAGCGAGCCCGAGCGAACCTCGGCCAGGAGCTGCAGCTTCAGCCACAGAAGTTCGGCCACGTCGCGCAGGGCGGGCGTCATCCAGACGACGGCGAGCATGGCGAGCAGGCCGGCCGCGATCACGACGAGCAGCGGCGTGAGACCGGGCCGCGGGCGGTACAGGCGGCTCACGCCCTTGGCATCGACGAGGATCTCGCCGATGCGCAGCCGCGTGAGGAACGTCGAGGACATGCCTTTGCGGTTGCGGTCGAGAAACTCGACGAGGTTGAACTGCGAGCCCACCGAGACGATCAGGCGTGCGCCCTTCTCCGCTGCGAGCAGAAGGGCCACGTCCTGGCTCGTGCCGGGCGCGGGCACGAGCTTGAAGTGCAGGCCCAGCTCCTCCAGGCGGCGTCTGCCCGGCGCGCGGCCGTCGGGGTAGGAGTGCACGACGAGCTCCGCGCCGCAGCGCAGGGCGGCCTCTCCGGCCGAGTCCATGTCCCCGACGATCATGTCGGGCGTGAGGCCCGCCTCGAGCAGGGCGTCCGCGCCGCCGTCGACGGCGACGATCACCGGGCGCATGTCGCGGATGAACGGTCGCAGGGCGCGCAGGTCGCGCTGGTGGCCGACGCCGCGGACGACGACGAGCGTGGAGCGATCGCGAAAGTCGGTCGCGAAGCGCGGCAGCTCGATCCTGCCGGCCAGCAGCTCGCGCTCCTCGCGCATGTGCTCGATCGTGTTGCGGGCGAAGCGCTCGAGCGCCTCGCCGATCTCGCTGCGCCTGGCCTCCGTCTCGGCGCACACGCGCGCAAGGTCGAGCACCTCACCCCGCGCGAGCACCTCCTCCCGCGCGCAGCACCTCCCCGACCATCGTCGGCCGCGCCTCTGCCAGAGCGGGCTCTCCCGTGGCGCGCGCCTGGGTGACCTCGACGAGGACTGCGTCCCCGTCGGTGAGAGCGTCGAACAGCGAGTCGTCGGGAAGATCCACGAGCAGGATGCCCGCTTCGACGAGCAGCTGCGGCCCGAGGTTCGGATAGGAGCCGCCCGAGGAGGGGCTTGCAGTTCAGCACCGCGACACGCCGGCCGCGATCAGCTCCTCGGCCGAGACCCGATCGATGTCGAGGTGATCGATGACCGCGATCTCGCCGCGCTGACGAGATGTTTGACGAGCAGCTTCGTGCGCCGGCCCAGTCGCACGGGGCCGCGGACGATGCGAGTCGGCGGCGGCGGTCGCTGTCCTTCGATCGCAAGCGGCGGACTCGGCGGCGGAGCGGGCGCCAACGTGCGATCGCGCTGGTCGCGCTCCAGCCGACCGCGACCCCGTCTGCCGGGCTGCGGGCCCTGCGTGCCTGCTGGTTCGTGTCGCGGCCATCGCTAAGCGAGGGTAACGCCCGCGCGGCCAGAGCGCACCCGCTAGAGCGCGCTCAGGCGGCACGCCGCAGCTCGCGCGCGTGGCGGCGGGCGGCGGCGTCGGCCTGCTCGGCGCCGAGCATGCGGACCAGCTCGGAGACGACCTCGGGCTCGCCGAGCTGGAGGACCGTCGCGCGCGTCGGGTCGGCGGAGGTGTCCTTGGCGATCGTGAAGTGGCGGTCGCCCAGCGACGCGATCTGGGGCAGGTGGGTGATGCACAGCACCTGCCTGCCACTGCGCCAGCTCGCGCAGGCGAGCGCCGACGGCGCGGGCAGTGTGGCCGCCGATGCCCGCGTCGACCTCGTCGAAGACGAGCGTGCTGTCCGACGAGGCGGGCGTGGCTGCGACGCTCATGATCGCGAGCATGACTCGCGAGAGCTCCCCGCCGGAGGCGATCTCGCGCAGCGGGCCGGCCGGCACGCCGGGGTTGGGTGCGATCAGGAACTCGACGCCGTCAGCCGCCCGACGGGCCCGGCATCGCGTTCGCGAGGACCACCTCGAAGGTGGCGTCGCCCATCGCCAGCGAGGCCAGCTGCTCGCGCACCGACCGCGCCAGGCGCGGGGCCGCCGCCTGAGCGCGCCGGCGCGCAGGGCCTGCACGTGCTCCTCGAGCGCGGCGCGCGCGCGCTGCAGCTCCTGCTCGGTGCGCGCGAATGCGACCTCGGCGCCGGCGAGCTCGTCGCGGCGCGCACGGGCGCGGGCGCCGTGGTCGAGGACGGCCTGGATGCTCCCGCCGTGCTTGCGCAGCAGGCGATCGATCACCGCCAGGCGCTCTTCGATCTCCTGGAGAGCCGACGCGCGCCGGCGACCAGCTCGCCGCTCTGCGCCTCCTCGCCGTAGCGGCGCAGCTCCGCCGCCAGGTCCTCGGACTCGATCAGCAGCGCGCGCAGGCGCTCGGCGAGGGCGTCCAGGCGCGGATCGACGCCCGCGAGCGCGTCCAGCCGCGAGACGGCGCCGGCGATCAGCTGGCTCGGCCCCCGGGAGCTCGGAGGACTCCGGGGCGAGCGCATCCGCGCCGGCGCCGGCGGCGGCGGCACAGCGCAGTCCAGGCGGCGCAGGCGCTCGCGCGCGGCGAGCAGCTCTTCGTGCTCGTGCTCGTGACGGAGCGGCGGCGTCGATCTCCGCCGAGCTCGAACTCCAGCAGGTCGAGCTCGCGCTCGCGCGCGCCGGAGAGCTCGCGCAGCGCGTCGAGCTCGCGCGTCAGGCGCGCTGATCTCGGCGAATGCCTCTGCGCAGGCGCCGCAGGCGCAGCGCATGATCGGGGCCGCAGAGCCCGTCGAGGATCTGCAGCTGGGCGGCGGCGAGGGTGAGCTTGCGGTGCTCGTGCTGACCGTAGAAGGACGACGAGCGTCGCGCCGAGATCGCGCAGCTCGCCGACGGTGGCCGAGCGGCCGTTCAGGTAGGCGCGCGTGCGCCCGTCGGCGCCGACGCGGCGGGCGAGCGACGACCTCTTCGGCATCGGCGGGCAGGCGCTCGCCGAGCTCGCCGCGCAGGTCCTCGGGCAGGTCGAAGACGCCCTCGACGTACGCCTCGGCGGCTCCGGGGCGCACGATCCCGGGCCGCGCGCGACCGCCGAGCAGCAGGTCGAGCGCGTGCGCGAGCACCGTCTTGCCCGCGCCGGTCTCGCCCGTGAGGACGTTCAGCCCGCGGGGCCAGCCGCAGCTCTGCCCGCTCGATCAGCAGGAGGTTCTCGACGCGAAGCTCACGCAGCACGCACGCAAGTCTAGCAGCGCACGCCGACGGATCGCCGGCTCGCCGCAGGGCTCTCGTGTCGAGAGGGGCCCCTCGCGGGGCCCGTCGCGTGGTCGCCCGCCGAGATATTGGACTGCGGCTCGACGATAGAGGGCATAATCGGGCGTACGGCCCGGGGATGGACCCATGCACCGGAAAAGGACCCGAGTCCCCGTACACTCGTCCGCCAAACGGCATGGCTGCCAGCGACACCATCCGCGCTCTCACCCGCCACCGTCGGGGCAGGTGGCCTGCCTGTCCGCTCAGGCGCTCGCGGAGCGGCTCGAGGAGGAGATCAACCGCGCCGGGCGCCACGGCACCCCGCTGAGCTGCCTGCTGGTGGTGGTCGACAACCTCGAAGAGCTCGCCCGCGAGCACGGCGGTGAGCTCCCCGAGCAGGTCGTTCGCCTACATGGCGAGGGCGCTGCCGCCGCGAGCTGCGCCGGTTCGACCGGATCGGCAGGCCCAGCGACGAACGAGCTGCTGCTGCTGCTGCCCGGCGCCGACGGCCCCGCGTGGCGAGATGGTGGCGAGGACGCGTGCTCGACAGGCTGCGCACGATCAAGGTCGAAGCCGAGGGGATGCGCCAGGCCGCTGCGGATCTCGGTCGGGCTCGCCGCCTGGCGAGGCGGACGTCAGCGCAGAGGAGCTGCTGACGCAGATGCGCGCGGCCGCCACGCGCGTGGGCAGGGCGAGGAAGCGGCGGACCTCGCGACGGCCACGCCCCTCGACATCGGCTCGCCGCCGGCGCTCGGTCGACCCCGACCTTCATAATCCAGGCTGTGCTCTCCGGATCAGAGTTGTGGCTTCTGCGGCTGATGGCCGATCGCGGCCTCGCGCTGCTCGATGCGGGCACGCTCTCTGATCGTGATCGAGGAGCGCGGCGAGCTGCGCGTGGCGGCCTCCAGCGGCGAGTACACGCCGCGCGTGCGGATCGTGCCCGTGCAGGGCAGCGCGCTGGGCGCGCTCTTTCTCGCCGGCGAGCCGCTGGCGCTCGATCGGCCGCGCGGACAGGAGGCGGCGTGGCTGCACGAACTGGGCCTCGAGGCTCGCGCCGCGCTCGTCGAGCCGCTGAGCATGGAGGGGCAGGGGGCGGCCTGGTGATCGCGCTGCGCAGCGACGGCGGCTTCCGCGGCCCCGACCGGCAGGCGCTCGGCGCATTCGCCGCGAGCGTCGCGCAGCGGCTCGCGGCGGAGCGCTCGGTGGAGATCGAACGACTGCGCTACGGGATGGAGGCGCGCGAGCGCGAGCGCACACGCTGGGCGCGCGAGATACACGACGAGAGCATCCAGGGGATGGGCGCGCTGCGCCTGAAGCTCGCCAACGCGCGCGACGCCCAGGACCGCGAGGTGATGGATGAGACCGTGGACGAGGTGCTCGAGGGCCTGGGCCGGGAGATCGACGGCCTGCGCCACCTGATCACCGAGCTGCGCCCCGCGGCGCTCGACGACCTCGGGCTGGAAGCCGCGCTGCAGGCGCTCGCCAGGCGCGCCCAGGCGATCGACGGCCTGGACGTGCGGATCGAGATCGACCTGGACCCGGCCGCCGGGCGATCGGCGCCGACGCCGGAGGGGGGTCGGACGCCTCGGCCACCGACGGTGAGCGCAACCGGCGCCTTGACGCCGAGCTCGAGAGCACGATCTACCGGATCGTTCAGGAGGCGCTGACGAACGTGAGCCGCCACGCACAGGCCACGAAGGCGCGTGGTGAGCATCTCCGAGCGCGACGGGGTGCTCACGCGCGTCGGTGACCGACGACGGCCAGGGCCTTCCCGACGCTGCGCGGCTCGGCCCGCGCGGCGATGGCCTGGAGGGCGGATTCGGGATGTCGGGCATGCGCGAGCGTGCGGAGCTCGTGGGCGGCGAGCTCGAGCTCGCGCCCGGCGCCGGGCTCGGGGACGGTCGTGCGCCTGGCGGTGCCCCTCGCCGGGCGGCCCCGCGCCCCGAGGCAGCGCCCGCCCAACACGGCGCCCTCGGACGGTTGGCCGGCACCTACTCGGTCAGAGCCCAGGCGCCGACGTAGGCGGTTATCTCCGCGCGCGAGGAGAAGCCGAGCTTCTCGATCGCACGTGCGCGGTAGGTCTTGACCGTGCGCTCGGCGACCTGCAGCTGACTCGGCGATCTCGGCATTGGTGTAGCCGGCGGCGATCAGCCTCACGACCTCCTGCTCGCGCGCGCTCAGAGCCAACGTCATCTGCGTCGTTGGACCTCGGCCGGCGGCGATCAGCGCGCCCAGCCGCGGGTGCAGGTAGTTGCCGCCGGCCACCGCCATGCGGAACGCCTGCAGCAGCTCCTCGGGCTCGGCCTCCTTGAGCACGTAGCTGCGCGCGCCGGCCCGCAGCGCCTGGCGCGCGTACTCGGGATCCTCGCGCATCGTGAGGATCGCGACCGCGAGCGTCGGGATGGGCGATGAAGCAGGATGGCAGCGCGGCCAGGCTCGAGCCGCCGGGCATCGTCAGGTCGAGCGTCAGCAGGTCGGGCTTGTGCTCGCGCACTTCGCGGATCATGGTCGGGACGTCGGCCACTTCGGCCACGACCCGGAACTCGCCCTTCTGGCGCTCGAGCACCGTGCGGATCCCGTCTCGCACGATCGAGTGGTCGTCGGCGATGATCACATCGATCGGTCGATCCACCCCTGGCGCGCCCGCGTCCATGAATCCGACACGGTAGCGGCTCGACAGGACCGATCCGCCGGCCTCTGGACGTGCCCTGGACGATCGGGCCGCAGCACCCGGCCGAACCCGATCACAGAGCGCTCGTAGGTGCCCTGCACGCAATCTTGCATAGCTCTGTACAGCCTTGTACACGCTTGACCGGCTGACAAATGTCCACTATCCTCGTCAAAGCTACTCAACGATCCGCACGTGTGATGGAAACAGACAGGTGTGGGATCGCGAAGGCGCCTCAGGGTGCTGGAGAGAAGGAGCGCATCATGGCGGAATATCGCGCGAGATAACGAAGTGATGAATCTGAAGGCCTGAGGGTGCCGTCCTAAGGCGGTGCCCTCAGTCTTTGTCGCTCGGCTCCCGGCTGAGGTGCCAGAGACCGGAGCGTGGGTTTCGGCGACGGGTTCGTCCGGCGTGCGATGTTGCATTGGCCGAGCGCGGCTCTGCCATCTCACGGACCCGTCGCTCGAATTCGAGCTCGGTCTCGAAGTCGGCGTCCTCGGCCAGACTGGATCCGTCACGTTGGAGCATCGCGATGAACGTCTCGACCAAGTCGGGGTCAAGCTGGCCGTGTCCGGCGGCGTGGCGTAGCTCTCCCATGGCTTCCTGCGCGATGAGCGGCGCATGATGGCTGGCGCGCGCGGTCATGGTGTCGTAGGTCGAGCAGATCGCCAGAATGCGCGAGGCCAACGGGATCTCGTTGCCGATCAGACCCGCCGGGTAGCCGCGGCCGTCGATCCGCTCGCGATGGTAGAGGATCGCGTCGGCAACCTGGCCGTAGCCATCGAGCGCGCCCACGAGTATCGCCGCCTCCTGGGGCTGGCTCTTGATGATCGCCTGGTCCTCGTCAGCGACGACGTTCGCCCGCAGAACGCGATCGGGCCAGGTGAACTTGCCGATCTCGTGAAGCAAGCCGGCGGTACGGACCACATCGCGTTCCTCCTCATTGCAACCGAGCTCCGTGGCCAGGGCCTTCGCGTAGCGGGCTACCGCGGCTGCGTGGCGTTCGGTCGTCTTGTCGCGCATGCCGAGTGCTCTTACGAGCGTCGTCAGGACGCCGAGCTGCAGCCCCACCAGCTGCCTGGAGCGCGCTTCGAGTTGTTCTGCACGATCCTCGGAGCGCAACAGCGCGACCATCAGGCGCTGAAAGATCAGCAGCACCGCGACCGAGCCGAACAGCACCGGCAGGCCCGCGCTCCTATAGGCGATCGCGAGGATCGTCGCAAGCGCGCCTGCCGCGAGCTCCCCAGGGAGCAGCGGCAGGAATTCGGGCATCTGGCGTGAGAGCGATCGACCCTCCTCGACGACCACATCGAGGCCGACCAAGACGAAGTTGAGTACTACCGTCGCGGCAAAGACGCCGAAGAGAATTAGGCCGAAGACGACGCTTTGCGTCAAATTGTGGCTGTGCAGGACGTTGAGCTGATCCGCCAACGAGCGCACCATCAGCCCTCCGGCGAACGGGACGACTGCAAATGTCGAGAGATTATTCAGCCATTGAGCTGGTGCCAGACGCCGTGTGGCCGACGTCAGGATCATCGCGGCCACGCCACATGCCGCAGCCGGGGCGGGGCCGAGCAGGCCCATGGCCAGAACGATCGCGATAAGCGAGGCGCTGAGGATCCCGTCGCTGATTTCGATGCTGAATCTCTCGCCGACGAGTGCGACAAGCACGAGCAGTGCGAGCAGGGGCAACGGGTGCCATTCCCCGGGCTGAGAGAACCGTGCGGCGACAGCCACGGTACCTACGAACAGCAGGACCTCGGCTGCCCAGAAGAGGCATCGCGTGAGCTTGGGGGCGGACATCTCGGCTCTGTGGTCCTTAACGACCGACGCCGCGTGGTACTTGAGGGTCTCCGGCGGTCCGAGCTGTCCAGCGCTCAGCGCCCGGCTGGAACTGCGCTCGGGTCAGTTTCGTGCGGACTCGACGGGCGCCGATCGGCCCGACGCCACCGCCGCGGCGCTCTCGGCGTCGGCGTTCTTCGCGCCGCCGTATAGAGGCGAGCCCGACGCCCTCCTTGAGGCACGAATCAGCGCGATTGACGTCGCTGCAGCCCCCAACCCGACAACGAGAAAGGCGGCTCGTGGTGAGCTGAGAGCCACCAACGCTCCGCCTAGCGGCAACCCGATCGCGACGGCCAAGGCGGCGAGTGATTCGACGGCTCCCATCATCCGGCCGTGCAGCCGTTGCGGGGTCAGCCGCTGGACGAGACTGAACAGCGACGGCAGCTCAACGCCGTTACCGATGCCGCCGAGAAGCGCGGCGAGCGAGGCGATCGCGAGCGACGGGGCGGCCGCAAAGCCGACGTAGGCGAGGCCCACGACCAGCGTTCCGCCGCTCAGCATCACTCCAAGCGGACGGCGGAGCGAGCGTGCGAAGACGAGACTGCCAACGACCGCGCCCGCTCCCCACGCCGTCAGAAGCAACCCAAAGCCGCGGTCGCCGGCGTGCAGCGTCACCTTCGCGTAGGTGACCTCGATCGGCGGAGCCGCCTCGAAGAAGATGAAGGCGACGGCATCGGCGAGGAGCAGGCTCCGGAGCGCGGGGGCTTCGTTGATATGCCGCCAGGCCGCGCGCAGCCGGCTGCGCACCGAGCCGCCCCCGGCCTCCTCGACATGCGGATGCAGGTCGAGGAGCAGCGCGCAGCAGATGAGGAACGAGCCGACGTCGATGAAGAGCGCGACGGGGGCGCCGGCGGCGGCAACTACCGCGCCACCGAGCACGGGCCCGAGCACGAACGTGACCGAGAACGCGACATTGAGAGCTGCATTAGCCCTGCGCACGGCCTCCTGGCGAGCCTCATCGAGGGCGTCCTCCAGGTGCGCCGGCTGCGCCGTCGCGGCCGGCGCACCCTCTCCCGCCAAGCGGTCCTCGAGACCCCCACCCCCGAGCACCGCACCGTCCAGAAGCCCTGCATCGACCTGATCGCGTGCGGCCCGCGCGAGCTCCGAGCGCAACAGGGCGCTCGCTGCCAGCGCCGCCGTCCCGTCCAGTGCCGCCAGCACCAGCACAGCCGGTAGCGAGAAGCCGCGCAGCAGCAGGATTGCCAGCGCGGCCGTAGCGAGCGCCTCGAAGAGGTACAGCCCGCTGAGCTCGCTGCGACGCCGTGATGCCTCGACGCGTGCGACCACCGCCGGGACCACGAACGCCGGCAGGGCCTGCCACGCCAGCAGCAGCGCCGCGACCGCCGGCGCACTGTGCGTGTGATCGAAGACGGCGAGCATCATGGCGACCAGTCCGAACCACGTGCCCAGGCGGTTGATGGTGTATGCGGCGAGGATCCTGCGTAGCTGGGGGGAGCTAAGCGGCGAGGCCACGCCTGCAAGCTAGCGCTTGACAGCACGGTGATCACGGGGTGCACGGTGGCTGGCGAGAAGGCGCGCAAAGGGCCCATCCCTCAGCAAAACGTCCACAAAGCCGTGCGGGGCTCACCTTCTCGGCGCTTTGAGCCGAAAGGGTGACCATGTCACCTTCCAAGCCCCATCTCAACGGCGAGCGGCGGCTCGTCTTCACCAGCTCGCAGGCGGCCAGCTACCTGGGCGTCTCCCTCGCAACCATCCGGCGCTGGACCGACGCCGGTCACATCAGCTGCTACAGGACGCCCGGCGGCCAGCGGCGCTTCTCACGCGACCAGCTCGACCACTTCATCGGCTCGCTGCAGCGCAACGGCAACGGCCACGCCACAGCGGAGCAGGCGGACGTCGAGCGCCCGCACAGCGCGAACGTCGCCTGATCAGCTCGCCAGGCGTCCGCAGTCGCCTGATCGGCTCGCCCGGCCTCCGCAGTCGCCTTGATCAGCTCGCCAGGCGTCCGAACTTCTCGCGCAGCCTGCGGTAGAAGGAGGAGCCCGCAAGCTGGGCGATCGTCCCGATCTCATCGACGAACCGCGCGTCGATCTTGCCCCCCGCTGGGATGTCGCCCACCGGACGCCCGTCGACTGCGATGTCGAGCGGCTCGCGCGAGCGGTTGTGGATCGTCAGGCGGTCGTCCGGCGCCACCACGAGCGCGCGCGCGGTCAGCGAGTGGGGCGCGATGAACGACACGACGAAGCCCTCCACCCCCCAGGCCATCACGGGCCCGCCGTTGGCCAGGTTGTAGCCCGTGGACCCCGCCGGCGTGGCGACCACCAGCCCATCGCAGCGCACGCTTCCCACCTCCTCGCCGTCCAGGGCATAGGCGAGTTCCGCCACCCGCTCCCCGACCTTGCGATGAATCGCCACGTCGTTGATCGCCGTCCACCCGGCCGGCGAGTCGAGCACTATCGCCGGCAGGCGCAGCAGCTCGAAGTCGCCGCTGAGCGCGCGGCGGATGCCCTCGTCGACGTCCTCCGGCTCGACCGTCGCGAGAAAGCCGATCTCTCCGAAGTTGACAGCGAACACCGGCACGCCCGTGCCCGCGTAGCGCTGCAGCGCGCGCAGGATCGTTCCGTCGCCGCCGAGCACGAGGCAGAGCTCGACGTCATCCTTGACGGGCGCGTTCACCTCGACGGCGGGACCGGCCTTCATCCCGTGCTTGCGGGTCTCCTCCTCGTCCAGGCGCAGCATCACGCCCGCCGCGGCCGCCTGCTCGGCCAGGCGCGAGAGCGCGGATGTCGTGTCCTGCGGCTGGCGATGCGTGAACACGGTGACCTCCCTCACGGCTCGACCTCGCGCGCCATCGGCTCGAGCTGCTCGCCGTCCGGCAGGACGCCTGCGAGCGCCGGCTGCGCCGACCGTGCTCGAGCGGCCGCGCTCTGCGGGTCGGTGAGCCACATGAACGTCTCGCGGTTTCCCTTCGGTCCCGGCAGCTGCGAGGAGTGGTATCCGCGCACGGCCGCACCCAGCGCGATCGCTGCCTCCCCGGCCGCCACGAGCGCGGCGCGCCGGTCGTCCGCGTCGCGCACGACCCCACCTTTGCCCACTCGATCACGGCCGAGCTCGAACTGCGGCTTGACCAGCGCGAGCACGTCGTAGGTGTCCTCCATGCAGCCGAGCACCGCTCCCAGCACCTTGGCCAGCGAGATGAACGACACGTCGATCGTCGCCATGTCCGGCGGGGCAGGGCGCCCGGAGCGCGCGACGGGCAGCATCGCGGGCGTCAGAGCGCGGGCGTTGGTGCGCTCCATCACGCGAACACGGGGGTCCATGCGCAGTCGATAGGAGAGCAGGCCGTAGCCGACGTCCACGGCGATCACCTCGCGCGCTCCCCCCTGCAGCAGGCAATCGGTGAAGCCGCCGGTCGAAGCGCCGACGTCGAGAACTCGCCTGCCCCCCACCGTGAGCCCCGTCGCGCCCAGCGCGTTGGCGAGCTTGAGCCCGCCGCGAGAGACGAACCGCGGACGCTCCTTCACCCTCACGCGCTCGGCGACGTCGACGAGCTCCCCCGGCTTGGACGCGAGGCGCCCGCCCGGCCCGACGCGCACCTCGCCCGCCATCACGGAGGCCGCCGCCTGGCTACGCGAGGGAAAGAGGCCGCGCTCGGCCAACAGGGTGTCCAGACGCTGCTTAGCCATCACCGCCCAACCGTCGCGCAGCGCTGCTCGCGCCGGGCCGGCCTCGAGCGGCCTCGCATCTGTCCCCTCTGTGAGCAATCTCACACACCGAGCCCCCGATTGCCGACAACATAGCTAAACGGAAGCAGAGCATTATCTCTCTCCTGCATTCCTCCTCCCCCGAAACGGCCCGCTAGGCAAATAGCGGGCCGTTTCATTTGGGAAGCCGGCGAGAGGCGCGATCAGGCGCCCACGATCGCCGAACCGGCCCCCGGGGATCCCGTCGTCCCGGCTGGACGCCCGCGATCGGAGATCGCCGCCGCCACGCGCTCGGCGATCCGCTTGCCGGTGAAGCCCACCTCCTCGTGCAGCAGCGCGGGCTTGCCGTGTGTCACGTACCTGTCGGGGAGCCCCACCCTGAGGATTCGCGGCGTCGCGCCGGTCTCGTTCAGCGTCTCCCACACGGCAGTGCCGAACCCGCCCGCGAGCACTCCCTCCTCGACCGTGACGAGCAGATCGTGCTCGGCGGCCAGCTGGGCCACCAGGCCCGCGTCAATCGGCTTGGCGAAGCGCGCGTCGGCGACCGTCACGGCGATCTGGAGCTCCTTGAGCTCCTCGGCGGCCTCCAGCGCCTTGCCGACCCCGCTGCCGTAGCCGATCAGCGCCACCCGAGGAGCCGCATCCCCGTCGGCGCCCGCGTCCGCCCGGGCCGCCTTGGCTCGCGTCATCCGTCGCGTGCGCGGAGCCGCTTCGCCCGCCTCCTGCAGAATCTCGCCTGTGCCGATCGCGATCGCCTGCGCCGCGGCGGGCAGGGGGGCGCCGGTTCCCTGCCCGCGGGGGTAGCGCAGCGCGATGGGCCCATCGTGCAGCAGCGCGGTGTGCAGCATGTTGACGAGCATCGCCTCGTCGCGCGGAGCCATCAGCACGATGTTCGGCAGGCAGCGCAGATAGGGGATGTCGAAGACACCGTGGTGGGTAGGGCCGTCGTCTCCCACCAGGCCGGCGCGGTCCATCGCGAACACCACGTTCAGCCGCTGCAGGCACACGTCATGGACGATCTGGTCGTAGGCACGCTGCAGGAAGGTCGAGTAGATCGCAGCCACCGGCTTGGCTCCCTCGAGCGCCAGCCCGGCGGCAAAGAGAATCGCCTGCTGCTCGGCGATGCCCACATCGAAGTAGCGCTCGGGCATCGCCTTCTGCAGGATGCTCAGTCCCGTACCCGAGTTCATCGCGGCCGTGATGCCCACGACACGTTCGTCCCGTTCGCATTCGCGCACGAGTGCCTCGCCGAACACCTCGGTGTACTGGGGCGGCGCGCCCGCCGCCGGCTTCACCGTGCGGCCGATCGCCGCTGCCGGCGCAGGTCCGGGAGCAGGGCCCGCTCCGCTCGGCTGGGTGGGCACGCCGTCGACGATCGAGTTCGGCTTGGCCGCATGCCACTTCTCCATCCCCTCCAGACCGCCCTCCTCGGCCGGCGCAAAGCCCTTGCCCTTGACCGTCGCGATGTGCACGACCACGGGCCGTTCGGCGGCGAGCGCCTCGCGCAGCGCCTCGCGCAGCGCGCGTACGTCGTGGCCGTCGACAACGCCCATATAGGCCCAGTTGAGCTCCTCCCACCACAGCCCCGGCGCCCAGAAGGCCTTGATCGACTCCTTCAACTGCGGCCCCAGGCGCTCGAAGGCCGAGCCGATCCCGCCCGGCAGACCCTTCAGCCCTCCCTCCACGCCGGCGCGCGCATGCCACAGCTTGGGATTGAGCCGGACGCGGTTGAAGTAGCGCGACAGCGCGCCGACGTTCGGGGCGATCGACATGCCGTTGTCGTTCAGCACGACCACGATCGGCGTCCCCAGCCCGCCGGCCTGCCCGATCGCCTCGAAGGCCACTCCGCCCGTCATCGCGCCGTCGCCGATCACGGCGACGACCTTGCCGTCCTGCTCCAGGCCGATGTGGCGCATGCCTTCCTTGATGCCCACTGCGTAGCCGATCGAGGTGGACGCATGCCCGGCACCCATGATGTCGTGCGGTGACTCTCCGATCGAGCAGAAGGGCGCGAGCCCGCCATACTGGCGGATCGTGCCGAGCCGCTCGCGCCGGCCAGTGAGGATCTTGTGCGGGTAGGCCTGATGGCCCACGTCCCAGAGGATCTTGTCCCTGGGGCTGTCAAGCAGCGAGTGCAGGGCCACGGCCAGCTCGCACGTTCCCAGGTTTGCCCCGAAGTGCCCGCCGATCTCGCCGACTGTGTCGATTATGTGCTTGCGCACCTCCTGGGCGAGCTGCGCGAGCTCCTCCTCGGAGAGGCCGTGGAGATCCTGGGGACCGTCTATGTGCTCGAGCAGGCTCACGATGTGCGGGTGTAGATGAAGTCGGCGATCTGCTCGAGCTCCTGCGTGGTGGCCCTCGATCCGCTCGCGGCGCCAACGGCCGTCAAGGCCGCCGCCTCTGCGAGCGCGTCGCGCGCCATCCGGTGGGACTCCCCCGCCAGCTCCCTAGCTCGATCGATTCCATATTCGCTCACGTATGTGCGCTTGCCGTGACGCTCATCGCTGCCTCGGGGCTTTCCAAGTTCATCGTCTGTGCCTGTCACGTCGAGTATGTCGTCAACGATCTGAAACAGGACGCCCAGCTCGGCTGCAAACCGGCGAAACGGCATTGTCGCAGGTGCATCCTCGATTCCTCCCAACAGTAGTACGCAAAGCACCGAAGCGCCGATCAGGCGGCCGGTCTTCAGCTCGTGCAGGCGCCGCAGCGGGACCCTCGCGGACGGCGCGTGGGCGGTGACGTCGGCATACTGGCCGCCGACCATCCCGTTCACGCCGGTCGCGCTCGCCAGCTCCGCGGCCGCCCTCAGCACCTGCTCCGGCGGCGAGCGCTGCTCGGTGAGCAGCTGGCGGAAGGCCTCGGCATAGAGGCCGTCACCGGCGAGGATCGCCACGTCCTCGCCGAACTTTACGTGGCATGTGGGCGCTCCGCGGCGCAGCGCATCGTCATCCATCGCCGGCAGGTCGTCGTGGATCAGCGAGTAGGTGTGGATGAGCTCGATCGCGCCGGCCAAGGGCATGACCTCCTGTGTGTCGAGGCCGACCGCCCGCGCGGTCGCCAGGACGAGCACCGGGCGGATGCGCTTGCCGCCGGCGAGCAGCGAATAGCGCATCGCCTCCTCCAGTCCGGCGGTCAGGGCCTCCGAGGAGAAGCGCATCTGGTGCAGGTGGCGCTCGACCTGCTCGCGCAGGTTCTCCGGGTAGCTGACGCTCACGGTGCCGCGACGCCTACAGGAGAGTGTCCTGTCCGGGCGCGGGCGCGGGGACCTCGGCCCTCGCCAGCTGCTCCAGCTCGGCCGCGGCCTGGCCGGCGAGCGTCGCGCAGTCCTCGACCAGGGTCGCGGCGGCATCGGCTGAGCACTCGCCCGAACGCAACTGTTCGGCCGCGCGTTCCATGCGTGCGATCAGATCGTCCAGACGCTCTTGGCCGCTCATGGGATCCGCGCATTCTCGCGCACCTCGCGCAGGACTGCGCCCAGCACGCCGTTGACGAACGCCGGGGCATCCGCGCCGCAGAACCTCTTCGCGCACTCCACCGCCTCCTCGATGGCCCCCGCGGCGGGAATCGGCTCATCGGCCGGCGTCGCGCCCGGATAGAGGATCTCGACCAGCGCCACCCGCATGATGCTCCGCTCGAGCGGCTGTATGCGCTGCACCGACCACCCGTGCGCATGGCGGTCGATCACCTCGTCGAGCTCCTGCGCGCGATCGGCGGCCGCGCCTGCCAGCTCGCGCACGAACTGCGAATCGTTGACGGCGAACACCTGTCCCAGGGGCCGGCCCGTCAAATCGTGCTGGTAGAGCGCGATCACCGCCGCCCTGCGCTGCTCGGAGCGGCGCATTCTAGGCTCGGGCCACGTAGTCGCCCGAGCGTGTGTCCACCCGGATCCGCTGTCCCTGCTCGACGAACAGCGGGACCTGGATGACCGCGCCGGTCTCGAGCGTCGCGGGCTTGGTGCCGCCCCCCGATACCGAGTCCCCCCGCAGGCCGGGGTCGGTCTGCGTCACCTCCAGATCGACCGCGCTCGGCAGCTGCACCTCGGCGGGCTGGCCGTCGATGAACAGCACCTCGACCTCGCTGCTCGGCCTGCACCAGCGCAGGGTGTCCTCCACCGCGCTCTGGGCGAGCGCTATCTGCTCGAAGGACTCGCTGTCCATGAAATGAGCGTCGCTGCCGTCGGCGTACAGGAACTGCATCTTCCTGGACTCCGTTCGCACCGAGCGGAACTTCTCCCCGGCCCTGAACGTCCGGTCGATCACGTTCCCGTCGGCCGCCCGGCGCAGCTTCGTGCGCACGAAGGCTCCGCCCTTCCCCGGCTTGACGTGCTGGAACTCGAGGATCTTGAAGACGGTGCCGTCCACCTCGATGTGGTTCCCGTTCTTGAACTGGTTGGTGCTCAGCGCCACAGCGAGAGGCTAGCGCGCGCCGCGCGGATGGCCGGTTCAAGGCACTCGGCGCGGATGTCGATATCTGCGGCATGGGGCGGCTTCCGCTTGGCCGCACGCCGCGCGGCCCTCTCGCGATCACAGCCGCGTTCCTGCTCTGCGCGGCCTGCCTGTGGACCGTGCGCGAGCAGACGAGGCCCCACTACCGGCTGAGCGCCAAGGCGGCCGTCGCGGCTGCCCGCGCAGACCGGGCCGACCGGGAATTCCTGGCGCGCAATGCCGTGAGTCGCGCGCGCGTGATACCGCTGGACGCCAACCTGCAGCGCGTCACGTTCTTCGACGGGCCGCAGGTCGTCCTCGACGCGGCCGTCGGAGAGCACGGGGAAGTGCGTGCCAGCGAGGAGCACGAGGCCGGGGCGCCGGTCTCCGGTGCGGCCCTTGCCAACTCGCCCTGGATCCTGGGGCTGCTCAGCTGCGTGTTTCTGCTCGCCACGATGGTCCTACCGCTGTGGCGCCTTCGCAACCTCGACGCGCTCGTCCTTGCGAGCTTCACGATCACGGTCCTGCTGATCAACTCGCGCCTCATCGCAGACAGCGTGATCTGCGCCAGCGCCGCCCTGTCGTATCTGATGATCCGCTGCCTGGCGGTCGGCCTGCGGCGCGAGCCCTCGGCCGCAACGGCCGGAGCCACGCCGCTTCTCAGCTGGATTTGCGCCGGCTGGGAGCCCCGGCGCCGCACGCGCCTGCTGCGCCTGCTCGTGCTCGCGGCTGCGCTCGCCTTCGCGATGATCACGCTCACCTCCAGCGGCTTCACCGACGTCGCCGCCGCCTCGCTCGAGGGTGCCACGGAGCTGCTCGGAGGCGTGCTGCCCTACGGGCACATCGACCTGGCGCTGCACGGCGACACCTACCCGCTGCTCAACTACCTGCTGTACGTGCCCGCTGCGCTGTGGCTGCCCGTGAACGATTCCTTCAGCGACCTGTCGGGCTCGCTGGCGACCGCGGCGCTCGCGGCGCTCGCCACGGGCCTTGCGCTCTACCGTCTGGCAGCCGGCCGCGAGATGGGAGCCCCCGAGGCCGAGGGGAGCGCCGATCGCGGGCTACGCGCAATGCTCGCCTGGTTCGCCTTCCCGCCCATGCTGCTGGCCGCCTCGGGGGGCTCCAACGACCTCCTGCTCGCGGCCTGCCTGGCATGGATGCTCGCGCTTCGCAGGCGAACCGGCTCCTCGCTGCTGCTGCTGGCGATGGGCGCGTGGATCAAGCTCGTGCCGCTGATCCTGCTGGCCATCTGGATCCCCTACCGCCGCCGCGGGCTCGCACGCTCGCTGATCGCGGCCGGCATGCTGTGCATTGCGCTGACGGCGCTCCTGCTCGCCGACGGGGGCCCCGGCGGCATCTCGGCGATGCTCGCAGCGCTCTCCTTCCAGCTGCACCGTGGCTCCTTCTCTGCACCCTGGTACACGTTCGGCCTGCAGTGGCTGCAGCCATTGGCGCAGGCGGGGGTGCTCACGCTGCTGCTCGTCTCGATCCTGCGCGTGCGGGGCGAACCCTCCATTCGCAGGGACCCTGTCCGTCTGAGCGCCGTCGCCGGTGCGCTGCTGCTAGGCGTGCAGCTCACGGCCAACTACTGGACCTGGTCCTACCTGCCGTGGGTCTTTCCCTTCGTGGCGGTCGCGCTGTTGATGGCCGAAGGCAAACGCGACGCGGCCCTCGCCACGACCGCCCGGAGCGCCCGGCGTACGCACGATCTGCCCCGCAGGCGCCCGTCGCGCGAACGGGCGCTCGAGCGGGGGGCGCGATCCGCGAGGAGCTGAGGAGCCGCGCCCGCCGCCTGAAGATCGCCGCCGGCGCCGGCTCAAGCAACCGGTTGCGAGCGCCGATGCCATCCTATGCGTCGGCTGGTGCGCGAAAACGCCCTCTGCGCGCTCATCGCCGGTGCCGGCTGCGCGACGATGGCCTGGCTCGGGCTGTACGGCTTCACGTGGACGGACTACGAAAGCGAGGCCCAGCCGGCCTTCGAGGCGCTCGCGCACGGGTACGTGCTCGAGTTCCTGCGCCTGGCGCCCGCCTACGGCGGCTCACTGGTCGAGCGGGCTCCGTTCGCGATCCTGCCCGGGCTGTGGGGCGGGGGGGAGCTGGCCGTCTATCGCATGGTCGCGCTGCCGTGCCTGCTGGCCTCGGCGGCGCTCGGAGTGTGGCTGGTGGCCCGCATGCGCGCGCAGCGGCGCAGCACGCTCGCCCGCGCCGTGACGCTCGCCGTGTGCGTCGCCAACCCGATCACGCTGCGCGCGCTCGAACTGGGCCATCCCGAGGAACTGCTCGGCGCCTGCCTCGTGGTGGCCGCCGTGCTGCTCGCAGGCCGGGGGCGTTCACTGTGGGCGGGTGCGCTGCTGGGTTTGGCGATCGCCAACAAGCAGTGGGCGCTGCTGGCGCTGGGCCCGCTGCTGCTGGTGCTTCCGGCGAGACGCAGGCTGGGGTGCCTGGCGAGCGCCGGCGTTGCCCTGGCCGCCGTGCTGGGCCCGCTCGCGCTCGTCGGCTCGAGCCTGTTCGTCGCGCAGAGCCGCGCCCTCGCGGCGGCGCCCGGCGCGATCTTCCAGCCCTGGCAGCTGTGGTGGTTCCTCGGAGCGCCGAACCACGTGCCGGCGCTGCCTGCCGGCAGTCCCGTCCCCATGAGCGCAGCCCTGAGCACCCATCCTGGGTGGCGGTTGGCGCCCGCCTGGCTTCCGGGGATAGCGCACCCGCTGATCCTCGCCGTCGGGCTCGGCCTCGCCGTCGTGCTGTGGCTGGCGCGACGGCGCGAGGGCGGCTCGGTCGCCATCCGCGAGCGCGACGCCCTGCTCGCCCTCGCGCTCGTGATGCTCGTGCGCTGCGTGCTCGACAACTGGGATGTCATCTACTACCTGCTGCCGTTCGTGTTCGCGCTGCTCGCGTGGGAGGTCAGCGGCCCGCTGGATCGCCCGCCCCTGCTGGCGCTGTCGAGCAGCACGCTCGCGTGGATCAGCTTTCAGTGGCTGCCCTCGCACGCCACCCCCGACTTCCAGGCGGCCTTCTTCCTGGCGTGGTCGCTGCCGCTCGCCGTCGCGCTGGCGGTGGCGCTGTACCGGCCGCGCCGCGAGCAGCTCGCGGCTGCTCAGGAGATGACGATGAGGCACTTCGGAAGGCCGGTCAGGACCTCGGCTGCGCCCTCGGTGACCAGCACCAGGTCCTCGATACGCACGCCCAGCTGACCGGGCAGGTAGACGCCCGGCTCGACGGTCACGACGTTGCCCGCCCGTAGCCGATCCTCGCCGGCGATGCGTGACAGACGGGGGCCCTCGTGGACCTCGATGCCGACGCCGTGGCCGAGACCGTGCCCGAAGTGCTCGCCGTGGCCGGCCCCCTCGATCACCTCGCGTGCGACGGCGTCCAGCTCACGGCCGCTCCGGCCCGCCTCGATGGCCGCGAGCGCCAGCTCCTGGGCGCTGAGCACGAGCCCGTAGATCTCGCGGGCCCGCTCGGAGATGCCCTCCCCGGTCGCATATGTGCGGGTGCAGTCCGAGCAGTATCCCTCAAGTCTCGCCCCCCAATCGATCGTCACGAGCACGTCGCTCGCGATCTGCACCTCACGCGGCTCGGCGTGCGGCAGCGCACCATGAGCCCCCGAGGCGACGATCGCCGGGAAGCTGGGAGCTTCGGCTCCCAGCTTGCGCATGCGCAGCTCCAGCTCGATCGCCGCCTCGCGCTCGCTGCGGCCGACGAGGCCCTCGCCCAACAGGCTCCCAAGCGCCTCCTCGGCCAGCTCGCAGGCGGCGCGTATGCTCGCGACCTCACCTGCATCCTTGACCTCGCGCAGCCGCTCGACCGCGCGGCTGAGGGCAATCAGCTCCCACCCCTCGGGCAGGAGCTCCAGCAGGCGTGTGTGTGAGGCGACCGTGAGGCCCTCCTCGTCAAAGCCCAACGCTCCGCCGGCGGCGCCGAGCGAGCGCGCCGCCGCCTCGAACAGGCTGCCGGGCACTATCTCGATCTGAAAGCGCTCCGACACCTGTTCGGAGGACTGCGTCGCGTAGCGGAAGTCGGTGAAGAAGAGATCGCGGGCGAGCTGCGGCTGCGCTCCCTCGGCCGAGACCAGTGCCAGCCCGTGGCTGCCGGTGAAGCCCGTCAGGTAGCGCAGGTTGGCCGGCGCGGCGACGAGCAGCGCGTCCGCGCCGCGCTCGCGCAGCTCTGCGGCGAGGCGCCCGACGCGCTCTCCCGGGGCAGCGGGCGCGAGCGCGCTCACGAGCCGCGTCCCTCGAGCTCCGCACGCAGTAGCGCCAGCGCATCACGGTAGCCGTCGGGCCCGCGCCCCGAGATTGTCTGAAAGCAGAGGTCGCCGATGACCGAGATGCGCCGCCAGGGCTCGCGCGACCCGACGTCCGAGAGGTGGATCTCGAGCGCCGGCAGCGCCGCGATCTCCAGCGCGTCGCGGATCGCCCACGCGTAGTGCGTCCACGAGCCCGGGTTCAGCAGGATGGCGTCGGCCTCTCCCCTGAGCGCATGCAGGCGCTCCACGAACGCCCCCTCGTAGTTGGTTTGGAAGCAGCGGGCGAGCAGGCCGAGCGCGCTGGCCTGCTGCTCGATCTGGCGCTCGAGCTCTGCGAGCGTCAGCGTCCCGTAGAGCAGCGGATCGCGGCGGCCGAGCTGATCGAGGTTGACGCCGTGCATCACCTCCACCCGGTAGACCGCCCGCCCGCGCGCGCCAGCTTGACCCTCCCCGCCCGCGCTCACGGTAAGAGCTCCTCGATCGCCCCGCGGAGCGCCTCGGCGGGGACATCACAGCCGATGCGCACATCGCCCGGCGCCCTCAGCAGCACGAACGGCACATGCGAACCCAGGCGCTTCTTGTCGCGCGCGATGGCCGCTACGACGGCGTCCACCGGGACGCCCTGAAGCTCCACCGGCAGCCGCCGCGCGAGCATCAGCTCGCGCACCTGCCCGCGCAGGTCCCCGAGCCCTGACAGGCGCAGCGCGGCGAGCAGCCCCAGGCCCACCGCCTCCCCGTGCCGGAAGCGGGCATAGGAGCTGGCGGCCTCGATCGCATGGCCGACGGTGTGTCCCAGGTTGAGAACCTGCCGGCGGCCCGCATCGCGCTCGTCGCCTGCCACCACTGAGAGCTTGGTGCGCGCACAGGCGAGGATCGTGCGCTCGTCGGCGGCCCCCTCACCGCTGCGCACGCGCTCCCACAGCTCGCCGCCGGCGATCAGCGCGGTCTTCAGCACCTCCACCCAGCCGGCCGCAAGCTCGCCCGCGGGCAGCGTGCCTGAGCAGGTCGGGGTCGACGAGCACCCCCGCCGGCTGATGGTAGGCGCCGACGTAGTTCTTGGCGCTCGGCAGGTCCACGCCCGTCTTGCCGCCATAGGCCGAGTCGACCTGCGCGACGAGCGTTGTCGGGATGTGGACCACCGGCACGCCACGCTGGTAGGTCGCGGCGCAGAAGCCGGCCAAATCGCCGACCACGCCGCCCCCCAACGCGACCACGTGGTCGGCGCGCGTCATCCCGCGCGCCGCGAGCTCGCTCCACACGTACTCCGCGCTCGCGAGCGTCTTGCTCGGCTCGCCCGGCTCGATCGCAATCCTCGGCACGCCCTCCCCGAGGAGCCCGCCGTACAGCGCGCCGACGGTCTCGTCGGTCACGCAGAACGCGCGCGACGCCGAGCGATCCAGCGGCCACAGCTCCCGCAGGTCCTGCGCCGCCCCGCCGGCAAGAAGCCCGCGGCCGATCAGCACTGGATAGGCGCCCGAGGCGGTGCTGGCCCACAGCAGGCGCGTTCCGGACGGCGCCGCCGACAGCGTACGCAGGGCGTGCAGGACCTCGGGGGCCCGGCCGGGAGCCAGGGCTCCCAGGAAGGCGTCCCCCAGCTGCTCATACAGCACCCGGCGTTGCGAGTGCAGCGCGAGGAAGGCATCCCGTTCGCGTGCCAGCGGGCGCGCCCGGGCGGCGCCCTGGCCCGCCTGGATGCGCTCCCAGGCGACGGCGGGGTCGACGTCGATCAGCACCGTGAGGTGGGGCTCGAGCGCCTCGCGAACGCGCTCGCTGCAGACGCTCCCGCCCCCGAGCGCGATCACGCTTCCCGGCCCCGCCTCATCGAGCAGCTCGCACACGAGCTCCTCCTCGGCGGCCCGAAATGACGCTTCGCCGTGCAGCTCGAACTCGCGCGCGGGCGGATGACCGAGGCGCTCGGCAAGCAGGCTGTCGCTGTCCAGCGCCTCCACGCCGAGCGCCTGCGCCAGTTCTGCGGCCACGGTCGTCTTGCCGGCGCCCATGAAGCCGATCAGGACCAGCCCCCGCAGCGGCGCTCGCGCGCTGGCCGTGCGCTGGGATGCGTCGGCTAGCCGTGCCATCCGATCCGCTCCTCGTAGGCGCGGATGGCCTGCGCTACGTCATCGATGTGGTCACCGCCGAACTTGCACCGATAGGCGTCGGCGAGCACGAATGCGACCATCGCCTCAGCCACCACGGCGGCAGCCGGAACCGTGCAGGAATCGGTGCGCTCACGCAGCGCCTGCGCGGGTTCGTGCGTGTCGGTGTCCACCGAGCGAAGTGGCTTGGTCAGCGTCGGCAGCGGCTTCATCGCGCCGCGCACGAGCAGCGGCGAGCCGTTGGTCATTCCGCCCTCCAGACCGCCGGCCCGATTGGTCTCGCGGTAGTAGCCGCGCTCGGGCGCGAAGAAGATCTCATCGTGCGCCTGCGAGCCCGGCAGCCCGGCGACGGTGAAGCCGTCGCCGATCGTCACCCCCTTGATCGCCTGGATCGAGCAGATCGCCATCGCGAGGCGCCCGTCGAGGCGCTCCTCCCAGGAGACGTGCGAGCCGAGACCGGGTATGAGCCCGAACGCCTGCACCTCGAAGACCCCACCGAGCGACTCGTTGGCCCTACGCAGCTCGTCGATCTCGTGCACCATCGCGGCGCCCGCCGCCGCGTCCAGGCAGCGCACCGGTGAGCTGTCGACCTCGGCGAAGTCCTCGGCCGCCAGTGCACGCTCCGGCGCCGGCGCGTGCACGGAGGCGATCTGGATGACGTGCGAATACACGACCACGCCGAGCGCGCGCAGAAACGCCCTGCACAGGGCGCCGCCGGCGACGCGCGCCGCGGTCTCGCGCGCGGAGGCCCGCTCGAGGATGTTGCGCACGTCGGTCTGCTTGTACTTCTGAACGCCCACCAGGTCGGCGTGACCGGGGCGCGGCAGGTGAACCTCCGCCACCTCCTCGGCCGTCGCCAGCGGGCTCATTCGCTCCTCCCAGTTGACGTAGTCGCGATTCGCCACCTGCAGGGCGATCGGGCTGCCAAGCGTGCGACCGTGACGGATGCCGCCGGTGATCTCGGCGCGATCGCGCTCGATCTTCATCCGTCCACCGCGGCCGTGGCCCAGCTGGCGCCGGGCCATGTCCTCGTTGAGCTCGTCGGGGTGCACGCGAAGGCCTGCGGGCAGGCCCTCCAGGATGCAGGTCAGACCGGGGCCGTGCGACTCGCCGGCCGTTATGAGACGGAGCGCCACACGCCAAGCTTATTTGCTGGGAACTCAGCGCTCGCGGCGGTGGCCGCGAGCGGCGGCGTGGCCGACGGCCTTGGCGCGGGCGGCCGCTGCACGCACGATCACGCCCTGCTCGGGCGAGTAGCGCAGGCCCGGAAGCCCTGCACGGCCCGAGCGGATGAGCAGTTCGCGCCCCGCCTTGGACTCGGCGTAGTAGAGCGTCGCGGCGTGGGCTGCGGAGGCCTTGCTCGAGGAGATGCTGACCAGCTGCAGCTCATAGACCACGACAGCACCGTTCGCAGGCGCGTATTCAAGTTCCTCGCTCTGCCCCGGCTTCAGCTCGATCGCCTGGCACTGCAAGGCGCTCGGCAGGCAGCTCGCCTTGCCGCGCAGGATCACTTCGCCGACCACCGTGAAGGTCGCGCTCTTGCCGCCATTCCTGACGCCTCTGAACACGAGCAGCGGCTGGTCGGAGTTGGGCAGCGGCGTCAGGCGGGCGACGTCCTCGTACGGCGTCAGCTGCAGGCTCTGCGGCGGTGTGCCGGGCGGGACGACGCCGAAGAGCAGGGCGACGTGGTAGACGGTGGCGCTCTTCGGCTTCGCCGGCGCCGCCGGCTTGGGGGTCGAGGACCCTCCCGTGCCCTGCGAGGAGGACGACGGGGAGGATGAGGAGGACGAGCTAGAGGACGAGGAGGATGAGCCCGACTGGGAGCTCGTGTTGGCAGAGGAACTGGACGTGGCCGGGGTCGTGCTCGCGGCGCTGCTCGCCGCCTTTGCTTCAGGCAGGGGGGTGAAGGGGTTGCGCCACGGGCCGCCACCCTGGCTCGATGATCCGCTCGTCGTCTCCGATACCGCCTCGTTCTGGCTGGCCGGAGCCGCGAAGGCGATGCCCGCGACGCCTGTGGGCGTCTGTACCGGCGCGGTCGGGACCGGCGCGCTCGAACCGCCGCCGCCGAGCACGGCATACGCCACGGCCGCCGCCAGCGCGATCGCCAGCACGACCAGGGCCAGCCGCATGCGCACGTCCAGCAGGTCGGCCTTCACAGAGCCCAGGAAGGCGTTCATGGCGTCACCCTGGCGATCGCGGGAGCGGTGGGAGAGCCCTGCGATCCCGAGCTCGAGGCGGGCGTGGTCGCCCCCTGGCCGGCGCCCGCGGGCGCTCCCGGCGTCGCCCCCCCGGTCAGGCCCTGGGAGGCCGGGAGCACGTATGCGGTCGCCGTGATCGTGCCCGAAAGCTGTTCTGAGCTGGCGCTGCTCGCGGTCGCCGCGCCGCTGGGGGTCGACTGGGGAGCCAGCTTCACGCTCTGGATTGTCAGCAGCCGGCCACTGACCACGATCTGGCCCGAGGTCGTGATCACGGTCGCGCGGTCAAGCTGCCGGAAGAGGCTGTAGAGGTCGAAGAAGCTTCCGTTGAAGGTGAACGTGAAGGGCATCGGCGTGAAGCCGCTGACGGTGGCGCTGGACGGAGAGGCGTTCGAGGACGGAGAAGCGCTCGAGGACGGGCTCGAGCTGCCACTGCCGCCCGAGGTGATCGCGGCGAACTTGACGTTCCGCTGTCGTGAGGCCTGTGCCAGCTGGTAGATCAGCGACGGCACTTCCTGGCTGGGCGGCACCGCTTTGCCTATGCTCACGATCGAGGCATACGCGGCCTGGTACTGCGCCTGGGCGGTGCGCGCAGCGGCCGCCTGGCTGTCGGCCGTGGCGAGCTGGGCGCTTGCGGCGGCGACCTTGGCATTGAGGCTCGCGGCCTTTTCCCGCTCCGGCGCGACCACGACAAACCAGGCCGCGACGAGCACCAGCACCGCCGCGACGGCGATGATGACCATGCGGTCGCGGCCGGTCATCGTCCGCCCCCGTTGGGCGTGGTCGCCGTCGCCGGCGTGGAGCCCGCCGTGGACACCGCCGGGAGCGCTTCAAAGGTCAGCTCGACCGAGAACGACGTATCCTTGGGAGCGCAACCAACGCCGCCACCCGACGCAGAGCCCGCGCCTCCCACGGCGGAGCTCTGGAGCGTCACGGCATTGACGCCGTCGATCAGGCGCAGGCGACCCAAGGTCTTAGCGACGCCCGACTGGCTCGTCGAGCACCCCGTGAGCGTCATGACCGGAACGCTCCCGGGCGGGGTGGCCGACGCGACGGTCGAGCCGCCCGCGGCGCTACTCGCTCCTGACGCCTTGCTGGCGCCGCCCGGCGAGGCGGCCGACCCGATCGTGCCGCTCACCGATGTGATCGATGCGTTGACCGGCAGGACGCGTCCGAGTTCATGGAATGTCTGAGCCCAGTCAAAGCGCGACTGGGCCAGCTCGGAGACGGCCTGCTCGCGCTGCTGGTTCATCGCGATGAAGCTCGTGTAGGGCGCCAGCTGAGTCGCAGCGGCCTGCGTCTGCTGCGCCTGCGCGGTCAGCGATGCCACGCGCGCGCGGCGGCTTGAGATCTCGTGGCGAGCGCTGCCGTAGAGGAAGGCGAACAGCGCAAAGCCGCCAAGCAGGGCTAGCACCGCATAGGCCGCGCCATCCGAGCGGCCGGCCATGGGACCCGAGCGCGCGCGTTGCTCGGTTGGGATGAGGTTGACGGCCCTCACGGGTGAAGCTCCTCGGCGACGAGACCCGCCGCGATCGCCAGCCGGTGCGGGGACACCGAGCCGACCGAGCGCTCGCCGTCCAGCTCGACGGTCGCGCTACGCACCTCGAGTCCAAGATGGCCTTGCAGGGACTCGGAGAAGCCGGGGATGTCCAGCGCCGAGCCGCTGAGCACGACATGCGAGACCTCGCCGCCGCCATCCTGGGAGCGGTGGAAGTCGAGTGAGTTGCGCACCTCCCCGGCGATCTCGCGCACGCCGTTCTCCAGCACCCGGTGTGCGTCGGCGTCGCTGTTGGCGTCGGCGACCTGCGGCAGCTCGTCGGCCACATCGCCGAGGGCCGACAGTTCGGCGTAGGACATCGAGCGCTCCAGGCTCTCGTGGTCGTCGGGGGAGAGCGCCTGGAGCGGATCGTGCGCCGGCGGCTCTTCGGCCTCGCCGTCGCCCGGCGTAGCCGGCTCGTTGGCCTCATAGTGCTCGCCGATCGCGAGCTCCTCGGGGGCGGCCTGTTCGAAGCCCTCGAGGTCCCCGGAGGCCTCGCCCTGCTCTGAGGCCTCGAGCTGTTCCGGCGCTCCGAGCGGCTCCTCGGGACCGGCCTTCCCGGTCAGCTGCCACCCGGGCGCCAGGTCTGGAAGCTCGCTCTCGCCGAGCCCGGCCGCGGCCGTCGGCGCGCTCAGATCGACCGTGAGGAGCCTGTTGCGCGCATCGATCAGCGGCATACCGAGTCGCTCGGCGAGCTCGACGGCCATTCCCTCGAGACCTCCACCAACCACGCGCGTGAAGCGGCACACCGTCCCCTCGGCGATTGCCAGGTTCGTCAGCCCGTCGACGTTCAGGTAGACCACACGGCTAGGGGCCTTCGCGGGATCGGCCTCGCTGCGGTACAGCGAACGGATCAGGGCGAACGCCGACAGATCGACGCCCACGGGCTGCAGGCCGGCTCCGCGCACAGCGGCGAGCAGGTGTTCGATCATGTCGCGCTGGGCAGCGACCAGCACGACGCGCTGGCGCTGGCCAGCCGGCGTCTCGACGATGCCCAGCGGGTGGAAGTCCAGGACCGCGTTGCTGAGCGGCATCGGCACCTGGTCCTGGGCCTGGAACTGCACGGCCGCGGCCAGCTCCTTGCGGTCGGACACGGGCGGCAGCTCGAGCGTGCGCATGACCGTGCGCTGGTTGGCGACGCCGACGCGAACGCGCTTGCTCAAGCGCTGGCCGGCGAACATCTCGCGCAGGGCGTCACTGAGCGCGCCCTCATCGGCCACCTCGCCGCCGAGGACCGTATCGGCCGCCAGCGGCAGGCAGGCCGCCCGTTCGGCGCGAATCGAACCGTTGACGCTCGCCTGGACAGCGACCGCGAAGCCCGGCTGGATGTCAAGGCCCACGACGCCGGCGCCGGAGCGCGCGGCGGGGCCAAGACCGTGAGTGAGCCGGGGCAGTTTGAGGCTGAGGTTCGGAAGTGGGGGCATCTCGAGTGGTCCAGCGCGCTCTGTTTCAGGGCCGCTCCGACACGACCCCTATCGGCACGAGCATGCACCCGCTTGAGCCCGTTGGACACTCGCCGACAGCTAGCTGTAAGGCGGCTCGCCAGCGCCGTCTTTCGGCGCGGTTTCAGTGGACGAAGCGGTCGAGGTAGAGATGGACGATCGGTTCCCCGGCATACACCGCCACGACCGCGCCGAGCGCGAGAAACGGGCCGAACGGAACCGCGGTCTTGCGCCCTGCCTGTGCGCCCTTGCGAGCGACGATCACCGCACCGAACAGGACGCCCGCGATCAGCGCGATCATGATCGCCGGCGCGACCGCCCGCCCGAGGAACAGCCCCATCACGGCCGCGAGCTTGACGTCGCCCATGCCCATGCCGCCGGGGTAGGCGAGCGCGGCGAGCAGCAGAAAGCCGCCCGCCGCAAGCCCGGCGATCAGGCGGCCGGGCTCGCCGGCAGGGTCCAGGGCGAGGCCGATCACGAGCGCGAGCAGGGCACCGAGCCCGGTGATCTGGTTGGGGATGATGCGGTACTCGAGGTCGATCAGCGCGGCGGGAACGACGATCAGCATCAAGGCCACGCCCAGCGCGATCCCGGCCGCCGAGTGGTGGGTCAGCACGGCACCCGCGCAGAGGCCGGCGGTGAGCGCCTCGACGAGCGGGTAGCGCGGGGAGATGCGCTCCGCGCAGCCGCGACAACGCCCGCGCAGCAGGAGCCACGAGAGGATCGGGATGTTGTCGTATGGCTTCACCGGCGCCCCACAGCGTGGACAGCGCGAGGCCGGCATCAGCAGCGACTCGTGCCGGGGCAGGCGATAGGCGACGACGTTCAGGAACGATCCGACCATCGCCCCGAGCACGCCGGCGAAGGTTGCGGCCTCCATGACACCCTGATCGGCAGGCGTAGAGTGAGACTTGAGCGCCGCCAGCAGCAAGAGGGGCGGCCTGTAGGCCGCCCCTCTTCGTGTGCTGCGCTCTACTCTGTGCGAAGCGCGATGCTTCGGCGGTGACTACCAGGTGCCTTCTGTTTTGCCCGAGCAGCCGGTCGGTGGAGCTTTTACATGTGCGACTGATTTCACCTTTTTCGTCTCTGCTGATCGTGAATTCGTCGCCGCTGTTGGCAGCTCTCGAGACTACTTCGTAGCCTTTGCCTTCGCCAGTGGCTGTCGCCGACAGGAAGCAGGCATTCGACTGTTCCCCAACTTTGGCCGGGCATTCGGCCAGACCGGTTTCGTAGGTTTCGAGTTCTTTTGCGGACAGCCCTTCGTACGATCCACCGTGATCGGTCGCGTACGTCTCCGCGGTGGTCTGGGCCGTGCGCGCGAGCTCCTTGGCGGAGGCGTCGTAGGCCTTGCTCTTCTGGTTCAGGAACGACGGAATGGCGATCGCGGCGAGAATGCCGATGATCAGGATGACCACCAGGAGCTCGATAAGGGTGAAACCACCCTCATCCTCGGAGCGCTGGCGCAGTCGGTTCAACATTGTGATCCTCCTCGGATCCTGTTACAGGGCGCCAGCCCTCGGTAATCGCCTCAAGCGGCGATGCGTCCCCCTTATGAGAGGCCGCCGGCTTTGCTACGCGTCCTGCTGGACACTCTGCCTTGGCACCTCGGCACTGGCTTGGTCAGCCGCTAGATCGACCGCCAGCAGTGCGGGCTTTAATGCTGACGCTCGCTTGGACGCATGACCTAGCTCCTCAAGGCCGTCCAGAGGCGCGCTCTGCGCATCGGCTCCCGGCGGGGCCAGGCCCCGCAGCTACTGGCCAAAACGGCGAACGTCAGGCGTCTGCCGGCGGGGGCTCCTCCCCGCCCGGCGGCGCATCCGCTGCCTGAACGTCCAGCCATCTGGCCTGCGCATCGACGTCCGCGAGCCGCACCCCGCCCCCGCCGCACCACGGGCAGGTGACGGCGTTCTCGGCGCCGCCGAGGTGGGATATCACCCGGCCGGTGCCGCGACAGGGCATACACTCCCGCGGTCCGTGGGACTCTTGCGCCCGATTCTCGCTGTCGCTTGCGTCGCTCGCCACGAGGCGATGAGACTAGCGTTCCCCGCATGAGAAGCCCGCCGGGACACCGACGAGCCGCCAGCTGGGAGTGGGCGGCCGTGGCCCTCATTACCCTCGGCGCGGCCGTCCTGCGGCTGCTGCACATCGGCCAGGTGACCTCCGATCCGTTCTACGACGCGGCCGTGCGCAGCATGGGCCTCTCCTGGCACAACTTCTTCTTCGGCGCGTTCGAGCCTTCCGCGAGCGTGTCGATCGACAAGCCGCCGGTCGACCTCTGGCTTCAGGTCGCGAGCATCAAGCTGCTCGGCTTCTCCTCGACGACGCTCAAGCTGCCAGAGGCGCTCGCAGGCATCGCCGCCGTGCCGCTGCTGTTCATGGCGGTGCGCCGCATGTGGAGCGCGCCCGCCGCCCTCGCCGCGGCGGGCGCCCTGGCGGTGCTGCCGGTCGAGGTGATCACCTCGCGCAGCGACACGATGGACAGCGTGATGATGGCGCTCATCGTGCTCGCGCTGCTGCTGGTCGTGCTTGCCTGCGAGAGCGGGCGCCGCGGCTGGCTGCTGGCCGCCGCGGCCGCTCTGGGGCTCGCCTTCGACGTCAAGCTGCTCGAGTCGCTGGTCGCGCTGCCCGGACTCGCCGTGCTCGCCTATCTCGGGCTGCCCGGCGCCCGCCGACGGAGACTGCTGGCCCTGGGGGCGGCCGCCGCGGTGTACGTGGCGGTCGCGCTGGCCTGGCTGACGGCGACCCTGCTGGTGCCGGCGCACGATCGTCCGTATGCGATCGGCTCGACCAACGGCAGCGCATGGAACGCGGCATTCGTGTTCAACGGCACCGAACGGCTGGGCGGCAAATCACCCGAACCGCAGGCCACCGTGTATGAAGTGGGCCGTCACTACCCGACAGCGACCCAATCCGAGCGCGACCACATCCCGATCGTGCCGCCCTCCCCCACCCGCCTGCTCGCCACGATCGGGCCGCTGTCGGGCGAGCGTCTGGGACTCGAGCTGCTGGTGGCGCTGCTGCTGGGCGTGCCCGCGTTGATCGCGAAGATCATCGCCGACCGCGATAGCGGCGGGCAGCGCCGCGAGCCGGATGTGCAGCCGTCGGGCAGCGACGCGGACGTGCGGCCATACGGGCGTGACCCGGACACGCGGCCATCGGGGAGCAACGGCGCGTCGACGGCGAGGATGCACCGGGCCGTGGCGGCGGGACTGGCCCTGTGGACGCTCACGGGGATCGTGCTCTTCAGCGACATGGCCCGCCTTCACCCGCGCTACGTGGAGGGCGTCGTGCCGGCCGTCGCCGCGCTGTTGGGCATCGGTGTGGCGTGGGCCGCCACGGGCCGCGGACGGGCCCGCATGACGGCGCTCGTCGTGGCGCTCGCCGCGGTCGTGTACTACGTCGAGCGATTGCTCTATGGGCGAACCGGCGTCTGGTGGGTCACGCTCCTGGCGGCTCTCGGCGCGGTCGCGCTGGCAACGCTCGCGCGGCGCGGTGCGGGGATGGCGCGCGCTGGGAGCGCCGGCCGGCCGCAAAGCGGATCGGCGCGGGGCCGACGCGCGTCGCTGCTCGCGGGCGCGACGATCACGCTGACCCTCGTGGCGGTCTTCGCGCTGCCGCTGAGCGCCGACGTGACCGCGATCGACAACCACGTCACAGACGCCGGCTACGTGGGCGCATTGCCCGGCGCAGAGCTGCAGCAGCTGAGCTCATACCTGCGCGCCCACCAGGGCGGCGCGCGCTATGAGGTGGCCGCCGAGTCCGCCACCCAGATCGGCGCGCTGATCGTCAAGGACGTGCGCCCGGTGGTCGTTCTGACGACCTACAACGCGCGCGTCTTTGAGACCGTGGCGGGCCTGCAGCGGCTGATCGCCCGCGGCGAAGTCAAGTACGCCTTCCTGAACTCCTACTGTGGGCGTCGCGTCTCGACTCTGAACGCCGCCTGCTCGGCGCCGGCGCGATGGATCCGCGCGCACGGGACCGACGTCTCAGGACAGGCCGGCCTGAGCCGCGCGAAAGTGCTGTGGCTGCTGCCAGGAGCAAGCGCTTGAGCATGGAGGCGCGGCCCGTGTCCTTGCAAGCCCTCGCGGACGGCGCCCGCGCCGCGGGGAGGATCGCGCTCGATACCGAGTTCATGGGCGAGGGCCGCTATCAGACGCTGCTGTGCCTCATCCAGCTGGCTCTGCCGGAGATCGATGGCGCGGCGAGGCTGGTCGAGATCATCGATCCGCTGGCGGAGGGCCTCGATGGATCGCCGCTGGCCGCGATCCTCGCCGACCCCGCCGTGCAGGTGGTCGTGCACGCCGGCCGCCAGGACGTCGCGCTCCTGCGCCGCCGCTTCGGTGCAGAGGTCAAGAACGTCTTCGACACGCAGGTCGCGGCCGGGTTCCTGGGGATGGGGGCGCACTGCTCGTATGACTCGCTGCTGGCGGACGTGCTCGGCGTGCGCCTGGCGAAGGGCGCGAGCTTCACGCGCTGGGACGTGCGCCCGCTCAGCGATGAGCAGCTCGCGTACGCGCGCGAGGACGTCGAGCACCTGCTCGAGCTGGCAGCGGAGCTCCAGCGGCGACTGGATGCGCTCGGACGCTCGGAGTGGGCGCGCGAGGAGTGCGAGTCGCTCGAGCGCTCGAGCGACGAGCGCGACCCGGATACGGTGTTCTCACGCCTGCCGCGCGTAGGCAGGCTGAACTCCTCGGCGCGTCCGGTCGCGCGCGAGCTGGTGCGCTGGCGCGAGCGGACGGCCGCACGGCAGGACCGCCCGGTTCAGAGCGTTCTGAGCGACGCGGCGCTGATCGAGGTCGCCAGGCGCAAGCCGTCCTCCAGGCGCGAGCTCGAGGCAATCCGCGGCATCGGCGCAGCCGTGGCGCGCCAGCGTGCCGGCGAGCTGCTCGAGGTGGTGGCAGCTGCGCGCCGGCTCCCCGCCGATCCCGCACCGCAGAGCTCGCGTGCGCCGGCGGCCAGACCCGAGGACGGGCCTCTCGTCGCACTGGCCGAGGCGCTCCTTCGCGCGCGCGCGATCGAAGCCGGGCTCGCCTATGAGCTGCTCACCACGCGCAGCGAGCTACAGGCGATCGTCGCCGCGCGCCCGGCACGCACCAGCGCCGACGTCACGAGCGCCGGCGATGTCACGAGCGCCGGCGACGTCACGAGCGCCGCAGGCACAGGCGCACTCGACGGCGACGCCGGCGAAGCACGCATCCTCCACGGCTGGCGACGAGAGCTCGCGGGCGCGCAGCTGCTCGAGCTGCTCGACGGGCGCATCTCGCTGTCGGTCCGTCAGGACCGGGCACAGCTCGCTATCCGATGTGATTGTAGACTTCGAACAGCGGCAGATACATCGAGATCACGATGAAGCCGACGATGCTTCCGATCACGATGATCATCACCGGCTCGAGGATCGAGGTGAGCGCCTTGACCGACGCCTCGACCTGGTCCTCGTAGAACTCGGCCACCCTCGCCAGCATCGAGTCGAGCGCCCCGCTCTCCTCGCCGACGCCGACCATGTGTGTGACCATCGCCGGGAATATGGGTGCCTGCGCCAGGGGTGCCGCGATCGTGCCGCCGCGCTTGACGGACGCGATCACGCCGGCCATCGCGTCCTCCACCGCCACGTTGCCGCCGGTTCGACCGGTGATCTCGAGTGCCTGCAGCAGGGGCACGCCGGCGGCCGTCAGCGAGGAGAGCGTGCGCGACCAACGCGCTACAGCCACCTGCTGGACGATCGAGCCGATCTTCATCGGCACGTGCAGACGGAAGTGGTCCCACTGGCGCCTGCCCCACGATGTCCGCTTCCACTTCAGGAAGCCCACGACGGCCAGTGCGGTCACGAGGAACATCAGCCACCAGTAGCCGGTCACCACCTTGGAGGCGAACACGGATACCTGCGTTAGCGCGGGCAGGCTGCCGCCGAACTGCTTGAAGACACCCTCGAACACGGGCACCAGAAAGGCAACGAGCGCCATCATCACGCCGACGGCGAAGATGATGACCAGCACCGGGTAGACCATCGCCGAGCGTATCTGGCGTCGCAGCGATGCATCCTTCTGGAGCTGGTCGGCCACGCGTATGAGGGCGTCCTCGAGCACGCCTCCCGCCTCTCCCGCGCGAGTCATCGCCACGAACAGGGTGTTGAATACCTTCGGATGGCGGGCCATGCCGTCACTGAGCGCCATGCCTGCCTCGACGTCCTTGCGGACGGCCACGATCGTTTCTTTCAGGTACTTGCTCTCCGTCTGGCCCTCGAGCACGTAGAGAGAGCGCAGGATGCTCATCCCCGCGGAGATCATCGTTGAGAGCTGGCGCGAGAAGATCGCCAGTTCGGACGCCTTCACCGTCTTCATGAAGGAGAGCTCGATCTCGCGCGAGGCGTGCTTGTCGGTGACATCGAGCACGATCAGTCCCCGTGCCTTCAGCTGGTCGGCGGCCCCCTGCTTGGATTCGGCCTCCACCTCTCCCTTGGCCTTGACCCCCGCGGGGTCCATCGCCTTGAAGACGTACGTACTCATGAGGTTCTCCTATGCCGCGGCGAGCGATGGAGCGCCGAGCAGGCGGCCGAGCTCGTCGGGTGTCGTCGAGCGGGCCTCGGCGAGCTTGCGGCTGATCTTTTCAGCGCGAACGAGCGTCGCCAGGGAGGCGTCCATCGTCTGCATTCCGACCGCCGAGTTGGTCTGCAGCACCGAATAGATCTGATGGGTCTTGCCCTCGCGGATGAGGTTGCGCACCGCCGGCGTGGGCACCAGGATCTCAGCCGCCACTACGCGGCCGGCGCCATCGGCGGTGGGCAGGAGCTGCTGGGCAGACGATGCCCTGGAGGGCGACCGAGAGCTGAACGCGCACCTGACCCTGCTGGTGGGGCGGAAACACGTCGATGACGCGGTCGATCGTCTGGGCGGTGTCCTGCGTGTGCAGCGTCGCGAACACAAGATGGCCGGTCTCGGCCGCTGTCAGGGCGGTCGAGATCGTCTCCAGGTCGCGCATCTCTCCCACCAGAATCACGTCGGGGTCCTGGCGCAGGGCGGCCTTGAGGGCGTCGCCGAAGGTCTGGGCGTCGGAGCCAAGCTCGCGCTGGTTGACCAGGCATTTCCGGTGCGGGTGCAGGAACTCGATCGGATCCTCGATCGTCATGATGTGCTCCTCGCGCGTGCGATTGATCTCGTCGATGATCGCCGCCAGCGAGGTCGACTTCCCCGAGCCGGTCGGGCCGGTCACGAGCACGAACCCGCGAGGCTTGCGGGCGAAGTCGTGCACGACGGCCGGCAGGCCGAGCTCGTCGATCGAGGTGAGCTCGAAGGGGATCAGGCGAAACGCGGCTCCGATCGCGCCCCGCTGGTAGTAGGCGTTGACGCGGAATCGGGCATGGCCCGGGATCGAGTAGGCGAAGTCGAGCTGCCAGTCGGTCTCAAGGCGCTGACGCTGGTCGCCGGTGAGGATCGAGTAGACGATCTCGCGGGTGTCCGACCCGGACAGCTTCGGATACTCCTCAAGCGGCGTCAGCCGCCCGCGGACACGCACGGTCGGATGGGCCGCCGCGCTCAGATGCAGGTCCGAAGCCCGCCGGGAGACGACCTCCATGAGAAGGTCTGCGAAGTCTATGTCCATGCCCCGCACATCGACAGATCCGCGCGCGGCCATTAGCACGTGCATGGCGGCGTCCTACCGAGTGGACGAACATACGAACCGCGAGCCGGCGCCCCGGAGCGCCCACAGCGGGAGGGCGTGACCTCAGCCGCCCGTGCGCAGAGCGCGGCGCATGGCGTCCACCGGCGCCGGGCGCTGCGTCCACAGTTCGAAGCTGAGCGCCCCCTGCGCGAGCAGGATCTCCAGGCCGTCGAGCGTCTGCGCGCCGTGCCTCGCGGCCGCCGCGAGCAGGGGCGTGCAGCCACAGCGATAGACCATGTCGACCACCCATGGGTATTTGCCCACCCGCTCGAAGGTCAAGCCCAGCTGGCTCAGCCCATCGTCCCCGCCCTCGCCGGCTTCCAGCCCGACCGAGGTGCAGTTGACCAGCAGGTCGGCCCGATCGGGCGCGCCGACGGCGCGTACTCCCAGATCGCGCGCCAGGGCCTCGGCACGCGATCCGGTGCGGTTCCAGACCGACACCTCGCCCGCCCCCGCCTCGCGCAGCGCCCAGGCCGCCGCGCGGGCGCTGCCCCCGGCGCCCAGCACGAGCGCGCGCATGCCCCGCGGCGATCGGCCCAGCGCCGCGATCAGGCCGGGAGCATCGGTGTTCTCGGCCGCGATCGTCCCGTCGGGCGCAAACGTCAGCGTGTTGGCGGCGCCGATGGCGCTCGCCGGCACGCTCGCCTGGTCCGCCAGCGCGAGCGCCGCCGCCTTATGCGGAATCGTCACGTTCGCGCCGACAAACCCGGACGCTCGCAGCGAGCGCGTCGTCTCTGAGAACAGCTCGGGCGGAACGGGCAACCGCTGATAACGCCAGTCGCTCATGCCGAGCGCCGCGAGCGCGGCATTGTGGATCGCCGGCGAGCGGCTGTGCGCGACCGGCCAGCCGAGAACGCCCAGGCGCCGCATCATCTCCTCTTGCAACTCGGCGGATGCCCGCCATTGCGGCTCACGGCCGCCTTGTAGGCGGCGTCGGCGGCTTCGAATTCGGCGAGCGTCGTCGAGAACACCTGCTCGCCGCAGCCGTCGGCAGCGGCCACGTAGTAGAGGTACGGAACATGGGCCGGATAGGCGGCGGCGCGGATCGACGCGAGACCGGGGTTTGAGATCGGCGTCGGGGGAAGCCCTTTGTGCAGGCGCGTGTTGTACGGCGAGTCGATATGCAGCTGGGATTCGGTCAGTTCATGGGTGTAGGTCGCGATGCCGTCGCGAAGCTCGACCGCGTAGTAGATCGTCGCGTCGATGCCCAGGGGCATTCCACCGTGCAGGCGCTTGTAGATGACCGCCGCGATCTTCGGTCTGTCGCCCGGCACCCGCGCCTCGCGCTCGACCATCGAGGCGACCGTCAGCAGCTCATACGGCGTGACGCGCAGGGCACGTGCCCGCGCGAGCTCCGTTGGGCCGAAGTTTTCCCTGAAGGCGATCAGCTGCTCATCCACCAGCCGGCTCACCGGCGCGTGAAAGTCCATGTCATAGGTCGCCGGGAACAGAAAGCCTTCGAGATTCGGCGTGCCGGGCGGTGCTCCATAGGCGGCAGGGTTCAGGAGCGCCGCGTGCACCGACGCGGCGTGGTAGCTGCCGGTGAGGCCTCCGCGCGCGGCGATCTGTGCGATCTGCGCGCGCGTCTCGCCCTCAGGGACCAGGATCTTGACGACGGCGGGCGGGGCGACGGGCTTGCTGGTGCGAGAGTCGCGTAGCGCTCCCACCAGCGCCAGCACCGCGACGATCGCCGCTGCGAGCGCCACGAGCGCCACCACCCGTGCGAGCAGTGAGCGCCGCGGGCGTCCGCGCGGAAGGCCCGCCAACGCCGCCGGCGGGCGCACCTCGGCGCGCACGCCTGCCGCCGGCTGGACTTCCGCCGGCGCCGAGAATGCGTCGCCCGGGGGCGCCAGCGGGAGTGTGGCCGGCGCTTGCGGGGGCGCCTCGATGGGAGCCGCCGCCTGCGCGATGGCCGGCTCCTGTGGAGGTGCCGGATCCCGCACGACGGCCGGATCCTGCTCCTGCGCAGGCGCCGGATCCTGGGCAGGCGCCGGATCCTGCACGACGGTTGGCTCCTGCACAACGGTGGGCTGCCTGCACGACGGTGGGCTCCTGCACGACGGTGGGCTCCTGCACGACGCCCTGTTCGTGTGCGGGCGCCGGATCGCGTGCGGGCGCCAGATCCTGCGCGGGCGCCGGATCCTGCGCGGGCGCCGGATCCCACTCTGCAGGAGCGGCTTCGCCGGCGGGCGAGAAACGGCCGGCGCGGCGACGGGCGCGCTCCTGGCGGGCGCGCTCACGCTCCTCGTCACTGCGCTCGGAGACTGGCTTTGATCGGCTGTGGCGTGGCACCGGAGGAGGACCCTAACGCGAGCCACGCTACCGCGCTTGGGTCCTCAACCAGCTCTCCAGCAGAACGGCCGCGGCACGCGAATCCTCGCTCTCGGCGAAGGGGCCCTCCATCTCCTGGGCGATCCGTGTGGTGAAGCGCTCGTCGTGCATCTCCACTGGCGTGGCCTTGCCCAGGCGCTGCGACAGACGCCGGGCGAATGCACGGCTCTCGCGCGTCTGGTCGGTGTCCTCGCCCTGAAGTGACAGCGGCAAGCCGACCACGACGAGATCCACCGCGCGATCCCGTACGAGTTCGGTGATCGCCTGCAGGCCGCGCCGGCTTCCCGCGCGAGGGACGGCTGCGATCGGCGTGACGATTGTGCCGGTGGGGTCACTGAGAGCGCAGCCGCAGCGTGCGCTTCCGTAGTCCAGCGCGAGCACCCGCATCAGCCCTCGAGCGCCGACGCGATCGCGGCGCCGGCCGCCTCGATCGCATCGTGAAGCTTCTCGGGGTGGCGCCCGCCCGCCTGCGCCATCGTGTCGCGCCCACCTCCGCCGCCGCCGACGATCTCCGCCGCCTGCTTGACCAGGACGCCCGCGCTGAGTCCTCGCGCGACGAGCGCTGGAGCGACGCTCGCAACCAGGTGGACCCGGCCATCGGCCGCCGTGCCCAGCAGGATCGCGGCATCGCCCAGCAGGCCCTTCAGCCGGTCGACCACCTCGAGCAGCGCCTTGGCGTCTGGAACGTCGACGCTCGCCGCCAGCACGCGCGCCCCCGCAATCTCCCTCGCGTCGGCCGCGAGCGCCTGCAGGTCGACTCCCCGGGCGGCGGCGCCGGCACCCTCCTTCAACGTCCTCTGCAGCGTCCTTCGCTCGAGCTCGTGAGCGCGTAGCGCCTCCGGCACGGCCTGCGGTGGGGTGCGAAGCGTCGTCGCGGCCTCCTTGAGCAGGCGATCATGCTCGAGCAGGAGCTCCACGGCTGCCGGTCCGGTCACGGCCTCGACCCGCCGCACGTTGGCCGCGCTCGAGGTCTCGCTGAGGATGTGAAAGACGCCGATCTCCGCGGTCGAGCGCACGTGCGTCCCGCCGCACAGCTCGCGCGAGTACTCGCCCTCGCCCACCTCGACCATGCGCACCACCTCTCCGTACTTCTCCCCGAACAGCGCCATCGCGCCGAGACGCTTCGCCTCATCCAGCGTCGTGGTGATAGGACGCACGGGGTCGTTGCGTGCAATCCACTCGTTCACCCGATCCTCGACGTCGCGAAGCTCCTCGGTGCTCAGTGCCTGGCCGTGGCTGAAGTCGAAGCGCAGCTTGTCGGGCCCGACATAGGAGCCCGCCTGGCGCACGTGGCCGCCGACCCGCTCGCGGAGGGCCGCCTGGAGCAAGTGCGTCGCGGTGTGATTGCACTCGGTCGCATGCCGAGCGAGGTGATCCACACGCGCCAGCACAGGCTCACCCTCTCTCAGCTCGCCCTCCTCGAGGACGACCTTCAGCACCTGGTCTTTGCCGATGGGCACGACATCCTCTACCCGCGCGCGGCAGTCCGCGTCCGCGCATTCGAGTACGCCGGTGTCGGAGATCTGACCCCCGCCGGCGAGGTAGAACGGCGACTCGGCAAGCTTGACAAGCCGGTGCGTGCCCGCCGATCGCCCCCCACCGTCTGCCTCGTCCAGCCGCACGGCGACGACCGTCGTGCGCTGCTCCTCGGTTTCGTAGCCCGTGAAGCGTGTCGGCGCGGTGCCGTCGAGCGACGCCCCCGCGGTCGAGCTCGCCCCTGGGCGCGCGCCGGCGCGAGCGGCGACCGCCCGGCTGCGGGCGCGCTGCTCCTCCATCAGTTCGTCGAACTCCCCTTCGATCGAGAGTCCAGCCTCGCCGAGCAGCTCGCTGGTCATCTCGTACGGAAAGCCGTAGGTGTCGTGCAGGCGGAATACCTCGGCGGCCGCGACCGAGGAGCGCCCGGCGGCGTGCGCCTGGTCTATGTACAGCCGGAGCGTGTCCAGGCCCTGGCTGAGCGTGCGCCCGAAGCGCTCCTCCTCCGAGGAGAGCCACTGCTCGATCGCCTCCCGCTGCTCGACCAACTCGGGGTAGGCACCACCCATGACCTCTCTCACACGCCCTGCGTAGCGTGTCAGGAAACCGGGCTCAAGCTCCAGCGTGCGGCCCTGCTGGATCGCTCGACGCATGATGCGCCGCAGCACGTAGCCGCGATCCTCGTTGGAGGGGACGACCCCGTCGGCGGTGAGGAATGCCATCGCGCGGGTGTGGTCGGCGAGGATGCGCAGCGCGCGGTCGGTGGCGAAGTCCTCACCGTAGCGCCGGCCGGAGAGCTCCTCGCCGAGCTCGATCAGCGGGAGGAACTGGTCGGTCTCGAAGACCGAGCGCTTGTCCTGGAGGATCGCCGCCATGCGATTAAGACCGAGGCCGGTGTCGATGTTGTTGGCCGGCAGGGGCTCTAGCCTGGAGCCCGCCCACTCGGCGTGGGACTGCTGGTCGTACTGCATGAACACGAGGTTCCAGTACTCCAGGAAGCGCTCGTTCTCGCCACCGGGAAGATCCTCCTGCGAGCCGTGGTGCTCACCGCGGTCGATGTAGAGCTCCGAGCACGGTCCGCAGGGGCCCGTCGGACCGGCCTGCCAGAAGTTCTCAGAGCGCGGACATTCCACGATCCGCTCACGCGGGACGCCGACCGAGAGCCAGCAGTCGATGGCCTCCTGGTCGCAGCCCAGCGCGAGATCATCGTCGCCTTCGAACACCGTCACCCAGATGTCCCTCTCCGCGAAGCCGAACGCCTCGCGCGAGAGCTCCCACGCGAACTGGATCGCCTCGCGCTTGAAGTAGTCGCCGAAGGAGAAGTTGCCGAGCATCTCAAAGAACGTCAGGTGCCGGGCGGTGTTGCCGACGTTGTCGATGTCGACCGTGCGAAAGACCTTCTGGCAGCTGGTCAGCCGCGGCGCCGGCGGAGTCTCCTGGCCGAGGAAGTACGGCTTCAGCGGGTGCATTCCCGCCACCGTGAGCAGCGCCGAGGGGTCGTGCGCAGAGGGCACGAGCGACGCCGAGGGAATGCGGTTGTGACCGCGCTCCTCGAAGAAGCTCAGATAGCGCTCGCGGATCTCATCGGAAGTCATCGCGCGAGCCATCTTAGGGTCAGCCTGGACCGTCGGGGGGACTCGGGCCCTGGCTGCAGACGGTGCCGTGGCCGACGACCACGTCGCCGCTGTACATGCACGCGAGCTGGCCGGGCGCCGTGCGCTCAGTGGGCTCAGTCAGATGCACGCGCACGCGGGCATGGCTGCCGGCGCTCAGATCTCCTGCCAGCCGGCAAGAGAAGGTCTGCCCGTGCGAGCGCACCCGCACGCCGTCCACGCAGCCTCCATCGCGATGCAACGTGGCGTCGCGCACCGCCACCGCGCGCACGAGCAGCTCGCGGCGGGGGCCGACGGTGACGGTGTTGGCACGCATATCGGTGCCGAGCACATACAGCGGATCCCGGCCCCCGACCCCCAGCCCGTGCCGCTGTCCAACCGTGAAGGCGTGCGCACCCGCGTGCTCTCCCAGTAGCCGGCCCTGGCGGTCGACAATCGGCCCCGACCGCGCCCCGAGACCACCGTGGCGCTCGAGGAACGCCGCCTGGCGCGTGCCGGCCAGGAAGCACAGGTCCTGGGAGTCGCGCCGGCCGGCCACCTCGAGGCCGGCCTCGAGCGCGAGCTCGCGCACCTGCGGCTTGCGCATCTCCCCGAGCGGAAATCGCAGGCGGGCAAGCGACGCGGGCGCCAGCGCCGAGAGCACGTAGCTCTGGTCCTTGCCGCGGTCGGTGGCCGTGCGCAGCAGCGGACCGTCGCACACGCGTGCATAGTGGCCGGTGGCAAGCGCGTCGGACCCCAGCCCCCGCGCAAGCTCGAGCATCGCGTCCAGGCGAACGCTGCCGTTGCAGCGCACACACGGGTTGGGCGTCAGCCCCGCGGCGTGGTCGGAGAGCCAAGGCTCGACCACGCCGGCACGAAACTCGGCGCGCAAGTCGATCGACAGGTGTGGAATGCCCAGATCGTGCGCCAGCCAGCGCGCCCGGCGCACCGCCTGCGCCGAGCAGCAGCTCTGCTCGCCGTCGTTGTCGCGGTCAGACCACAGTTCGAGCGTCACCCCCACCGCCTGTGCTCCTGCGCGCGCAACGAGCAGCGCAGCCACCGCGCTGTCGACGCCGCCGCTCATCGCGACCACGGTGCGCCCGGCGATGGGCTGCAGCCTCGCCTGACGGCGCGCCGCGCCCCCGAGCGCGCGGTGCAGCGCATCCGCCGCCAGCTCCGCCGCGTGGCGCTTGGCGATGCTCAGTCCGCCGAGCTCGCGCGCGATCTCCTCGGCGCCGATCCGCGCCGCGCCCAGCAGGGAGGTGCCGCGCACCAGGCCGACGACGGCGCTGCCCGCCGCGATCGTCGCTCCACATCCGCTCGCGTCGAAGCCCACATCGCCGATCCGCCCGTCAGGGCTGCCTGCGTCGATCGTAAGCGAGATGCGGATCAGATCGCCGCAGGGCGCGCCCCCCGCTGCGCCGCTGACCGCGCCGTCGGGGCAGTGCCCGTAAGCGAGCGGTCGTTCGAGATGATGGACGAGCTCCTCCGCGCTTTCCACGCGGACGAGTGTAGGTCAGGACCGGCGCGCTTCGTCGATCGCCTGCTCGATCGAGAAGGCGTCGGTGAGGCCTGTAAGCGTGTTCGTCTGCCCGCGCGAGTTGACGATGACGATCGTGGGGGTCACGTTGATCTGCACCGCGCGGGTGACCGTGCCGAAGGACCCGACCTGTGCGGCGCGCGCGACGTGAACGGCGATCTCGCCACCGAGCGTGCCACCGACGGCGCTCAGTTCTCCGTGCACCGTGCGGTCGACCGGCGACTTGGGGTTCCAGAACAGGATCGTGACGATCCTGCCCCGCTTGAGCTCGGCTTCGACGGTCGCCTGCATGCTCGGCTTGGAGATCGTCCGTCCCGCCGGCGCAGCAGACGCCGTAGAGCCGGTCGAGGAGCCAGGCGCAGCGGGCCGCGAGCCCTGGGCGGAGCTGCCCGCAGCTGTGGGGGTCGATGCAGAGCCCGACTGCGCCGGAGACTCGTGTTCGAACTGCTTGGCCTGCTTCTGGGAGGTGGCGACGGCTTCATGCGCTTTGGCGATGGCCCGCGTCAGACCTTCCACGCCGGGCGCCGCTCCGTGGTAGACGGGGGTCGGCGCGGCGGCCGATTTGGCCTCGCCGGCAGCAGTCGGGGCGGAGGCCGTCGAGCTGCCGGTCCGCGCTTGGCCGCTGGAGGAGGAGCTCGAGCTGCTGCTCGAGCTCTGACCGCGTAGCGCGATGAACCACACGGCCACAAACAGACCGAGCACGAGAAGGGCGATCTGGAACGGGCGGGAGATCTGCGTCATCGCATACCCCTTTCGGCATTCGGCCAAGAAGAGTTAAACGGCGCAAAACACGTTGGACGCTTCGCAAATCGACCGTCGGGGCGCCGGGGGTGCGAAATCCCGCGTTCAGGGCCCGGGCGGGGGCAGGCTCAGAGGGTGCGCAGACCCCGCAGCACGGAGTGCACCACGGTGTCGGTGGCGATGCGCTCCTGCTCTCCGCCCTCCATGTCCCTGAGGACCGTCTCTCCACCCTCGACTATCGCCACGTAGCGCGCGGCGAGTGCGTTCGCGTACCCCAGCTGACCCTTGAGCGACCGCCCCCCCAGCTCCATCTGGGCCCTCAGACCGGCCGAGCGCGCCTTGGCGAGAACGGAAAACGCCGTCTGCCTGTTGGCCTGGGGTTCGAACGCCACGAACAGCTCGACCGATCCGATGGGCGCCGGCGTGGAATCGCCGGCGAGGAGCATCCGCTCGACCCCCGCCGCCCAGCCCATGCCCGGCGTCGGTGGACCGCCGAGCCTCTGCACGAGGCCGTCATAGCGCCCGCCGCCGCCGACGCCGCTCTGGGCGCCCAGCGCCGCGGAGGTGAACTCGAACACCGTGCGGGTGTAGTAGTCAAGGCCACGCACCAGCGTCGAGTCGAGCTCGTAGGCGACGTTGGCGGACTCCAGCAGCGCCCGCACGTGCGCAAAGTGCTCGGCGTCGTCCTCGCCGAGGTGCTCCAGCAGCCGCGGCGCGCTCTCCATCACGCGCCTGGTCCCCTCGTGGTCGGAGTCGAACGCCCGCAGCGGGTTGAGCTCGATCCGGCTCCTCACGTCATCCGACAGCGCCTGCTCGTGCGTACGCAGGTGCGCCTGCAGGCGCTCGCGGTACTCGCCCCTGCTCTCGCTGCTCCCCAGGCTCGACAGGCGCAGCTTGCACTCCCTGACGCCCACCTCCCTGAGCAGCTCTGCCAGCAGCACGATCGACTCCGCGTCGACGGCGGGATCCTCGGAGCCCAGCGCCTCGGCCCCCACCTGCCAGAACTCCCGGTAGCGGCCGGCCTGCGCGCGCTCGTGGCGGAAGAAGCTCGAGGCGTACCACAGCTTCACCGGCTGGCGGCGCTTGTGCATGCCGTGCTCCACATAGGCCCTGCACACCGGCGCGGTCCCCTCCGGGCGCAGCGTCAGCGAACGCCCCGCACCGTCGCTGAAGGTGAACATCTCCTTGCGCACGATGTCCGTGGACTCGCCCACCCCGCGCGCGAAGAGCTCGGTCGCCTCGAACGCCGGTGTCTCGATCCGCTCGTACCCCGCGCCCTCGAGGATCGCTCGTGCGCTGTCCTCGAGCGCGGTGCGCGCGGCCGCATCATCGCCGAGCACGTCGAAGGTGCCTCGCGGCGCTTTGATCTTGGGATCGCTCAACTTCAGGCCGGCGCCGCGCCCGGCACCGCCGAGGTACGGGGGACACGAACGCGCAGCTCGCTGAGAAATGGGTTCGTGTCGCGCTCGCGCCCCAGCGCCGTGACGCCCATGTGCCCGGGATAGACGATCGTCTGCGGCGGAAAGGCCTCGATGAGCCCGCCGATCGAACGCTCGAGCGTCGCCCAGTCGCCGCCGGGCAGATCCACCCGGCCGACCGATCCCTGGAACAGCACGTCGCCGGACAGCAGCACCCTCTCACCGCCCTCACCCACGGCGCCCGGGGTGCTCTGCGTCCCCCCCTCCTCCTCGACTCCGGTCCTCGACGGCGCGATCGCGTAGCTGACGTGTCCCGGGCTGTGTCCCGGCGTGAATATGACCTCGATCTCGAGCCCCGCCAGACTCAGCCGCTCGCCGCCCGCGACCGTGTGATCGGCCTCGTAGCTCTCGAACGGCCCGAACCCTGGGGGCACCCACCGCATGATGTCCGACAGCAGTACCCGCTCGATCTCCGGGCAGTAGACCGGCGCGCCGCTGGCCCGCGCGACCGGCGCGACCGCGCCGATGTGATCGAAGTGACAGTGCGTTATCAGGATCGCCTCGATCTCGACACCGAGTGCCTGTGCCGCCTCGAGCAGTCGCTCGGGCTCATCGCCCGGGTCCACGATCACCGCCCGCCTCGCCGCGCCGTCGACGCGCACGAAGTAGGAGTTCTCCTGGACGGGCCCGACCGTGAACGCCCGCACGTCGGGGGCGCTCATCGCGCCAGCGCCCAGGAGCCGCGCCCGCCGGCGCTCATCAGGATGCCGTCCTTCCGCCGGTCTGCCGGGCTTTGCCGCGCATCCGCCGCCGGTACATCCAGCGGTCGGTGTAGTAGCTCATCGGCGTGTATGCCGCCAGGGCGAAGGCGAAGTAGACGACCACCTGGCCCGAGCTCGCCCCCAGAACCAGCCCCGATATGAGCACGAGCACCATCGCGGCAACCAGTCCCCGCCAGAAGGCGCCCGACCACGTCGGCGGACGATCGCGCCTGTCAAGGCGCCTTGCCTTCGCCTTTGCGGACTCCGCGCCCTTGCCGCTCTTCTCGTCCGCCGTCGGCTTGCGCCCGGTCCGTCCGCGCGACTCGATCACGCCGGCGGCATTCCCGCGGTGCTTGCTCTGGCGCCTGCGCCTGGTCTGGGCCATGCTAGAAGCCTAGTGCGTTCTCGATCACATGGCGCGCGGGATCGAACCCCTGCAGCTCGACGTCCGGGGGGAAGCCCTCGAGCGCCGCGCGCGGAGCCAACCCCACCAGCTCCGCCGCACCGACCGCGCCGAACCGTCTGACCGCCTGCACCACCATCGCCAGCGGAACATCCAGCGGGCGCTCGATGTTCATCGAGACCTGCCCGACCCCGCCCTTGACCGCGACCCCGATCGCACGCACTCCGGGCAGGCCCTCCTCGCCGCCCTCGCGGATCAGCCCGGCGATCCTGCGCGCGTCGCCGACCGTCGCCGGGGGCTCGAGCAGCAGGTTGAACGCCACCAGCGGCTCCCTCGCCGCGAGCAGCGTCGCTCCCGCGGTCGGGTGCATCCGCGGCGGGCCGAAGTCGGGACGCAGGCCGTCCCGGGCCTCCCGGCCGCCCCGCATTCGCTCGGCCAGGCCGGCCACTCCGCCGCGGCGCAGCTCGGCGCGTGTGCGGCCCGACCCCCCGCCGGTGCCCGTGAGCTCGCCGTACAGGAACACCGGCACCTCGAGCTGCTCTCCGATCCGATCGGCGACCACCAGCGCCTCCGCGCAGGCCGCCCCCCGGGCGGCCGCGTCCAGATATACGACAGGCACCACATCGAGCGCCCCCACGTGAGGATGCTCGCCCGTCTGACCGGAGTTCCCCAAGCGACGAGTCATGACGTCGATCCGCTGCACGGCCACCGCCGCGCCGGCGAGCAGCGCGTCGGCCAGCTCAGCGGGGGCAGCGGCCAACGTGAACACCGACCGATGGTGATCGGCGTCCGAGTGCAGGTCGAGCAGGCGCACGCCACGCGCTGCGCCGGCCTTCGACCGATCGCTCCCCCCACGACCCCCGTGCCTGCCCGCCTGCCCCGCGAACGCACTACCGATCGCCTCGATCGTCGTCGCATCGCGCCCCTCGGAGACGTTCGGCACGCTCAGCAGGATCGACCCCATCATCGCCACGAGGCTAGAGGGCCGGCGCGTTCGACCCGGGACCAGGCTCGAGGGCGATCCAGCTCGCGGCGCAAACGTCGAGGGAGAGCTGGATCAGCCGGCGGCGACGATCATCCCCCAAGGTGACGGCCTGCGGGCCCTCCGGCCCTGCATGGTGTCCTCCTTGCCCGAGCAAGAGCGAGCTTACTCGGCTCGGCCCGAGCGTGTCACCCGGGCCGATCCGTCAGATGGGTGGCCCGCCGGCGCTCCCTCGCGTATGCTGAGCGACGGTGATGCCGGCGTAGGCGGACAGCTGCGCCGAAGCACCCGACGCGCCGACGAACAGCCCGGTCCGTCACCCCGCCGGAGTAGCTCAGCTGGTTAGAGCAGCGGAATCATAATCCGCGTGTCGGGGGTTCGAGTCCCTCCTCCGGCATCATTGTCCTGAAACATCACAGGTGTGTGGTGGCACCACACACCTCCTCCGGCATCACCTTGCTTTCGTGTTCGCTTGATGCTCACGTCGGGCCACGCGGTTAGGCTTGGGCTACCCGTCCAACGGAATGAATGGGCGCGCAGCCCCCGGTTCCGGCCCTCCTCCGGGCCGGGGGCGCGCAGATCCCCAGGTGCCTGTGCAGGCCATCCTTGGCGGCGCAGCACCACACACCGAGCCTCACGCCTCCCCTCGGCAGTGATGAGGCTACTCCCTCGTCGGCTTGGCCGCTTTGAGGACGACCGCATGCTTGTGCTCGTCCGGTATGGCGGGCGTGGAAAGACACGCGGGCTGGACACAGAAAGACTGGGACAGCAGGGAGCGGCCTTGTTCCATATCCGCGAGGGCCTCGTAGCGCGGCTCGTCGCCTACTTGAGCAGCGAGCGTGCACTCGCCGACCTCGGCCTTGAGGAGTAGGCGATATCGCAGGAGAAGCCCGCTGCGAAGTTCACTGCTGCTGGCCGCCGACGCTCGAGCTTGCGCTCACGGGGTCAGGCTGCGGTTCGTTCGGTCCGAGCCTAGAGGGCAGCTTGGACTGCCAGGCCGCCGGCAGGAGAGCCTCGGACCCCATCAGGATCGCCCGCCTTTTCAGGAACGCCCGGACGGCTGCCTTTTCGGACGGTGCGACCTCGCCCCGGTTGAAGGCCGCGATGCAATTGAGCAGGTCGCGTCGATCCGCGCACCCCCCAGCCGTGGGTGTCGTCCCGTTTGCGGAGCGCCCTACCTTCTCGCTCTAGCCGCCTGAGCTGCGCCTGGTTATACCGGGGTTCGTCCTCGACGCCATCAATGGACGCATCGGAGCCGGGGTGAGCGCGTTTCGCCAGCGTCCCGTCCGGTTGCCAGGTGGCGGTTAGGGCGTACCCCAACGGGCCGAGGTTGCACGACGGGTACGCCCAGGGCTGGTAGGGCCTTCCTACCGCCCAACCGAGAACCTCGCCGGAGCTCGCGTCGGCCATGGCGGCAGTCGTCGAATATGGCTACCGGTATGGTCTCAGAACCGGGATGGGGCTGGCGCCCACGTCGATCATCGATCGGCGTCGGCCCCCGCAATCGCGGGTGTCTGCCGCCAGGGCTGCTTGAAGGCGAGCCAGGCCGTGCAGCCTGCCACCAGCGTCGCCACGAGGATCCATCCGAGTTGCGTCGTTCCGACTCCGATGTACTTCAGCCCCGACGCGAAGATCACGAAGGTGATCACGGGCCTGATGTAGCGGTCGGGGGCGCTTGAGGAGAACATCGAGCCGACCAGCACCGCTGGGACCGCCCCGAGGATCAGCGAGGTGGTTAGAGCAAAGTCGACGTGGCCGAAGATGAGTGCTCCGAACGCGGCCGCGAGTGTGAGCGGAACGGCCTGGGCAAGATCGGTGCCGACCAGCTGTTTCGCGCCGATCATGGGGTAGAGGAACAGAAGCAGGATGATCATCAGCGAGCCTGCGCCGACCGACGTCATTCCAACGATCAGGCCGCCGATCATGCCGATCACGAGGGTGGGAAGCGGTTTGGCGATGATGTCGTGTACCTGTCCGACCCGCTTATTGCCCGCTCGGCCGTCGAGGTAGTAGCGCAGCACCATGGCCGCAGCACCGAGCAGCAGCGCGGCACCGAGGACCATCTCGATGTTCGCCTGGGCTGACTTGGTGTTGCCCAATAGGTGCAGCAGGTAGGCGCCGAGGAACGCCATCGGCACGGAGCCGATCACCATCCACTTGACCAGCGGGCGGTGGACGGTCCCCTTGCGGAAGTGCACGGTGGCCCCCACGGGGCGCATCAGCACCGCAGCCACCAGGTCGCTTGAGATGGCCGCCGAGGGTTTGATCCCGAAGAGCAGGATCAGCATGGGCGTCATGAGCGCGCCGCCGCCGGCGCCCGTCATGCCGACCAGAAGCCCGATAAGCGCACTGGCCAGGACGATGTAGGGGTCGATGTGCATGCCTCCCGCTCGCGTTGTTTGCCGTGATGTGGGGCACCGCCCCTCGGCGGCAGGCCCGTGATGGGGAGAACATAGCAGTTCCTCATGTTTTCAGTCAAGTAGACGGACAATATGGACTAACTGCCATCGACCACACGTCGCTACCCCCTACAGGCGCGGCATTCGCAGTGGCGGCAGATTGCACAAGAGTCGAACCACGCCCAGGGCCGGCAAGGGCTCCACGGGCGACCTACGAGTCGCTGCCGATCGGAGCTCTCCCAACTCGGTCGTTGCGCCGATTCCATCGAGACGCTCCCGTTGCCTACGGAAGCGACCGCTAGCGAGAACGGTCGAGCGGTTTTGGACTGTCGTGCGGTTAGTCCTGCAGGAGCTCGGGGGGTGCTACCGGGTCCGGGCCGCCCAATTCGGTGAACGGAGGCGGTTCGTAGATGCCGCCAGGTACTCCGCCTATGACGAGGATCCGAACGCCGTCGGGCCCGCCACGGATCTTGCGCTTCGTCTGCGGTCCCACCCGGATCGCCATCTGCGGCGACATTGCAACATCGTCGCCTTCGATCTTGAAGTTCGCCGACCCGTCGAGCAGGATGTAAACCTCCTCCTGGCCGGAGTCGGCGTGATCGTGGTAGGGGTAGAAGTCGCCGCCGTCTGGCGGCATCTCGAGAATCTGCATGCCGAAGCTCGTTGCACCGAGCGATGCGCGAGCGCGGCGGAAGACGCCGCCTAGGATCGGTTCCATCTCGTCAAAGCGCTTGACGGTGTAGTCAGCCATGGGATCTCCTCAGCCGGGTGCTGCACGAGCGCTACGTATCCGAGAACAGTACCCCGCTCACGGGCGCGAGGCTGTCGCCTTCGCGGAAGCCGGGACTCGTGGAGGCCGACGGAAGGCATCGAAGGCGCGCGTGGCCCGATCGTAGCCATCCCGGATGAGTGCCGGCCAGCGGCTGCGGTCGATGAAGAGGTCATAGAAGGCGGGGCCGCGCAGGAGACGGTGGTCGGCCGCGTCGATGATCGTGAGTCGGCTGCCGAGGGCGGCGCGGAGCCGGTGCGCGAACTCGAGCTGGACACCTTGCTCGGCTTGGCGGCTGGCCTTGAGAATGCCCATCCGGGTGTCCTGCCAGCCGGTGATGTCCTCCGGCTCGAGCTGGGGCGGAAGCATGAAGTTCACGCCGAAGACATGGTCGAACCCGCCGTCGCGCAGGATCGGCTCCGCTGGCAGGAGCTCGATGATCCCACCGTCCACGTACAGGTGCCCGTCGACCTCGACGGACTCGATGAGCACGGGCAGCGCGATCGCGATGCGCACGAGCCGCCCGACCGTCAGGTCCGGCTTGGACGCGCTGCCGAAGTAGTCGACGATGCCGCGGTCCATGTCGTAGACGATCGAAGCGAGAGGAATGCGGAGGTCGCCGACCTTCAGGGATCCGAAGCGCTCGTTGAATGTGCGTTCGATCGCCTCGCCCTTGGCGAGGCCGGTAAAGCCTTTCAACGCGGCCGCGGCGTAGCGAGGCACCTTCGCCCACTGGATGTCGAGATAGTCCTCCAGCTGCCACGAGAGCGAGAACTCGGCCATCTGCTCGGCGCTCATCCCCGCCGCCCACATAGATCCCCAGATCGTGCCGCCCGAGCAGGCCGTGATCAGCGCCGGCTCGACGCCGGCCTCCTCAAACGCCCGCCGCACGCCGATGAGCGACACGCACGCCCCCGCCCCGCCGCCGGCGATCAGCGCCACGCGCTGGCCCTCAAACGCCGCCATGGGACGTCGCCGGAATGGTGGGAAGACGTCGTCAGCGTCCACGACCTTCGTGCGGTCGACGATCGGAAGGGGAAACAACGCGCGCCGGGCGCGCAGCAGGAACCGGGGGTCGATCGTCGCCTTGATCAGCTCGCCGCGCTCGCGGGCCCAACCGAACCCCAACAGGACGTTGTACAGATCGAGGTCAAGGCGACGGGGCGGCGCCATGCCCTCATGCTCCCCGCAGGCAGCGGTCAGCGCCAGCGCAATACGCCGTGGAGGCGATGCGGGAAAACCACTGTCGCGTGCGTGATGCTCGCCCGCCGTGCGCTCGAGCAGCGGGCAGATTCTCGTGCAGCGTAGAGCCAGATGTGCGCGGGCAAGGGCGATTACCCTGAGTGTCAGCTACCTTGGCGAGGTTCCGCCCCAGTAACGAGGTCTGGAACCTCGGACAGAAACGCAGCGAGCGCGGCGTGGGTCTGCTTGGGCCGCTCGACCTGCGGAACGTGTCCGCAGTCAAGCTCGAGATGACGGGCACGCGGGAGGGCGTCGGCGACGTGGCGCGCGAAGGCAATCGGTACCAGTCGGTCGCGGCGGCCCCAGACGAACAGCGCATCGGCCTGGAGTGTTCGCAACCGGGGCCAGAAGCCTTCCTTGCCGTGAGGTTCCTCGAGATAGATGTGACGAGCCGCGGCGTAGAACGCGGCTCGACCGGCCGGCGTGAGATAGGCGCGCAGGAACTCGTCAACACCCGCAGCAGTCCAGCCTTTATCGGCGCTCGGGATGAGGCGATGAACGATCGCCTCGACGACTGGCCGGGGTGCTAGCTGGACGAGTCCGAGCTCCGGCCGCGTGAGACGGAGCAGCGGGGCCCAGGGCCGATCGCGTCGCCAGGCAAGAGATGGAGCCAGGAGCGCGAGACGGCCGACGCGGCCGGGATGACGCAGGGCGATCTCTAGCACGACGCGTCCGCCGAGGCTGTTGCCGATCAGGTGAACGCGGTCGAGTGCGAGCGCGTCGAGCAGGTCGATGCCCGCGTCGGCAAAGAAGCGTGCGTCGTAGGCGGCGCCGATCGGCTTATCGGAGTCGCCGAACCCGGGCAGATCCGCGGCGATGACGCGAAAGCGAGGAGCCAGTGCCGCCACGGTGGGCAGGAACGACCCCTTGGTGCCACCAAGGCCGTGCAGGGCCAGGGCTGGCGGCCCCGTGCCGGCTTCCATGATCGACAACCGCGCGCCAGATGTGGCGACGGAACGAAACCGCAGGCGTCCGGGGTTGGTTGCGCCGCTCGTCGCGACCAGGAACCCCACACCGACATGCAGGTTGCGGCGCACCGAGAGACGCCCCGACCGGAAGGCATCCAATCCGCTGCGCACGTCGGCGGCGATCTGGCGCCAAGTCTCGGCATCGGCGGTGAGCACCGCGTCCGGGCGTGCCTGCGGAGGTGCGAGGGTGGCTGCCCCGTCCGTCACCACGGCATCCCAGGCATCGTCGTCACTCGTGGCGAGCCTGATCCTGGTGAGGCGTGAACGCCCGTCGAAGACGGCCGGGTCATAACGACCGACGAGGGTCCGGATGGAGTCGGGCACCGTTGGCATTGAAGCCGAGATTAGTCACTCCTGTCGGCAGCGTTCCACTTTCGCTTGCCGCAGAGGTCCGGCGGAACTAGCATTGGCCGCGTTGAAGTTGTGACCGCGTGGAGGGCGATGTCCGAGCAGCACGTCATCGGGGCATGGGACGAGAAGGAGCTGCCGCCCCCTGCGCTCATGCGCGATGAGCAGGGTGACGTTCTCGACCCTGTAACCGAAGTCGAGCAGATGTTCGCCACAGTCCGGCAGCAGCTGACCGAACTGATTAGTGCGCTACGCAGCGACCTGGAAGAGCTGCGACGGTTGATCAGCGAGCCGCCACCGATGCTGGCGACCTCGCTGCCCGACCCGCCGGACGCCACGAGGCCCCACGTGGATCGTAGGTCGGCCCTCCACTGGCGCCACCGCGAGCGTACCGCCGCTGACGCCTCCCGCCACGTCATCGACTCGCGCTCGGGTGTCGAGATCGAGCGCAAGTTCATCGTCAAGGAGCTGTCGCGTGAACTCGACCGCTTTCCTTCTGAACGCATCTCGCAGGGCTATGTCGCGATCGGCGAGGGCGGGCTCGAGGTGCGCCTGCGACGGCGCGGCGAGCACGCCACGTTGACGGTCAAGAAGGGGCTCGGGCGCACGCGCCGCGAGGAGGAGATCGGCCTCGCGCCCGAGCAGTTCCAGCGGCTCTGGCCACTGACCGAGGGCCGTCGTGTAGAGAAGGTGCGCTATCTGATCCCTACCGACGACGGACTGACGATCGAGCTCGACAGCTACGGTGACGAGCTCGACGGACTCGCCACGGCCGAGGTCGAGTTCGACTCCGAGGCTCGCGCGGACGCGTTTACGCCCCCCACTGGTTTGGGCCCGAGGTCACCGACGATCCGCGCTATCGCAACGCGCGCCTGGCCTGCGACGGTGCGCCTCCACCGCCCCGCAGGGCGCCGGAGCCCTTTGTACTGGATCTGGGAGAGACAACAGCCAAGGGGATTCGCCGCATCGTCTGCGGGCAGATCGACGCGGCTATCGATGACCTGGGAGCGGGGATCCTGGAGGACCCTGGCGAGGCGGTCCACGCGTGCCGCAAGCGCTTCAAGCGAGTGCAGGCCACCGCGCGGCTGGTGCGCGACCAGCTCGACGCCGACGCGTACCAGCGAGAGAACGTGGCGTTCCGCGACTTCGGTCGACACCTATCGCGCGCACGCGACAGCGAGGTGTTGGTTGAAACCCTGGACGCGCTCTGCGCGCGCTACGCCTTCGAGCTCCCTCCGGGGCGTTTGCCCGCCTACGCGCGGCACTGGTTGGCGAGCATCAGGCGGTCGAGCAACATCTGCGCGAGAGATGCGACCGCCGGGGCGCCCATCATCGCCGAGCTGCGCGCCGCACGCACGAGGGTTGCCGCCTGGCGCTTCCGGCACGACGCCGTGTCCGCGCTCGCACCCGGTTTCGAGCGCATCTACCGCCGCGCCCGCCGCGCATTCCTCGCCGCGCGCAGGGATCCCACCGACGCGAGCCTCCACGAGCTACGCAAGCGCTCCAAGGACCTCTGGCATGCCGCCCAGATTCTCAGACCCACCGCGCCGAAGATGATGAAGACCCTTGCCGACGGAGGCGCACCGACTCGCCGACCTGGTCGGCGACGACCACGACCTCGCCGTCCTCTCCCAGCAGGCCGATCAACGACCCGAATGCCTCGCCGACGAGCGCGAAGCGGCTGTCGTTGCAGGCTCTGATCGCCCGCCGCCGCCGCCAGATCCAACACGAGGCCATCGAGCTCGCCCAGCGCATCTTCGCGGCCAAGCCCCAGAAGCTCGCAAGGCCCATAAGGCGAGCGCGCGCAGACACGCTCACCAGCACCGCGAGCGCCGCAAGCTAGAAGGCCCAGCCCGCGGTCTCACGCGACTGAGTGCACACCCCGACCGGAGCCATCGGGCCTGGCCATGGCTAGCTCTTCGTCGAGAACGTCTAGCTGCGGCCGCTCGACGTCCCGCTGTAGGCCGCGGCGAAGCGCCGAGCGGTGAGCGCAGCGGCAGGACAGCCGGGGGCGGGTCAGGTCAGATCGCTCACCGCCGCCTGATAGACGCCGATCGAGGCTTGCAGGCCGTCGCCGAGCGCCGCGTCGACGACGCCGACGTTATGCACGATGAGCGCCGCCCGCGTGATGAGCCGTTCAAACGCCTCCTCCGCCCGCAGCGCAGCAATCTGCGCCTCGCTCCCGCGGACCAGGGTGAAGCCCCCGAGGTCGCCGCCGTGGGGACCGAGCAGCACGGTCTCGCTGCTCTCGATGCTGCTGTCCTGCTCGGCCTTCGCCCAGTAGGCAAGAGCTTCGGCGAACACCTCCAACCCCTTCGCCTCGCGCCCGGTGATGGGTTCGCCCCATCCAATGAACAGCCCGGCCTCTGCCATGACAAACCTCCTACTCGCTGGCGACAGAGCGTGAGATGACCCGACAGCCGCGTCCGCGGGCCGCCCCGCTTCCCGTCCTCGTGTGGGGACTTTACCGCGGAGCGTCAGCCAGCGACATGCTCGCTGGATCCGAGCTCCGGGGAGCTTCATCGCTAGCCGCAGCGCGCGGCCGATCTAGGCATGGCTTCGGCTGGCAGTCGTCTGCACGCTGAAGCGGCTCGCGGCCGGCACCTACGTGCTGCTCGTGCGAGCAAGCAACGCCGCCGGCCAGTGATCAAGCGGCGCGATCGTCAAGTTCTTTGTTCTGAACAGCTGACGGACGCCGGGCCCGGTCGCCTCCGGCCACAGACGCGCGTGCCGCCGGCGGCCGGCCGACCACCGCGTCCCTATGCGAGCGCCTCTCTCGCCCCCGGGGCGGTCCACCGGTGCTCGCGCCACGCGGCCACCGCGGCGAGCTCTGCGGTGGGTCGTTGCTCCTCGATCGCCGGGGAGCCGGCGAACACGAGCCCGGACTCGGCATCGAGGCAGATCTCCTGGCCCTCGGCGAACGTCTCGCGGCCGATCCTCGTGCGGCGCGCGGCCAGATCGACCGCCAGCTCCGGGCAGCCGACGAGGCAGGGCTTGTCCAGCTCGCGCGCCACCACCGCGGCGTGGGAGGTGCGGGACCCGGAGCCCGTCAGGATGCCGGCCGCCACGGCCATGCCCGCGATGTCCTCGGTCGCACTGTCGGGACGTACCAACACCGGCGGGTGTCCCTCCCGGGCGAACTGGGCAGCGCTCTCGGCGTCCAGCGCGATCGGGCCCGCCGCGACGCCCATGCTCGCCGGCAGCGCCCGGCAGACAGCCGTCACCGCGTCGGCTCGCGCGTACCCGCATGCGCCGGATGCCGTCAAGGTCCAGCGGCGCAAGTCGCTCAAGCGCCACCTGGGGGGTGATGCGCTGCTCGCCCACGAGGTCGACCGCGATGCGCAGGGCGGCCCACGGCGTGCGCTTGGCGCTTCGCGTCTGAAGCAGGAACAGCTCTCCGTCCTGGACGGTGAACTCGAACTCCTGCGCATCCCCGAACTCGGTCTCGAGCACGGGGCAGACGGCCGTCGATGCGCTCGTGCAGCTCGGGGGCCAGGAGCGCGAGCTCCTCGGCCGTATCGACGGCCTGGCGACCGGAAACGATGTCCTCGCCCTGCGCGTCGAGCAGGAAGTCCATGTAGAGCCCGCGCTCGCCGGTGGTCGGGTCGCGGGTGAAGGCCACACCCGAGCCCGACAGGCCGCCCGCGTTGCCGAACACCATGCGCTGGAGGATGACCGCCGTGCCCATGTGCTCGGGCACGTCGTTGAGCCGGCGATACTCTCGCGCCTTGGGCGCCAACCACGATGCCAGAACGCTCTGCACGGCCTCCTCCAGCTGGCGCCCGGGATCCTGGGGGAACGGCCGGCCCGCGAGCCTGCGGAAGCTGTCGAGGTGCGATCGGGTGAGGTCGGCCAGCGCGAGCGCGTCGAGGTCGCGCGGTCTCCGCACCCCCGCCGCGCTCACGCGCTCGCGCGTCGCCTGCTCGAAGGGCTCGCTCGCGCAGCCGGCCACGACGCGGGCGTAGGACTCGACGAGCCGCCGGTAGGAGTCCCAGGCCAGCCGTCGGATTACCGGTCATCGCCACCAGCCCGCCGACGGTCGCGTCGCACAGGCCGATGTCGAGCACCGTCTCGAGCATGCCCGGCATCGACACCGGCGCCCCGGAGCGCACCGACAGCAGCAGCGGGCGGCGTGTGTCCCCCAGGCCGAGTCCGGTGCTGCGCTCGACGGCGCCCACGGCGCCGGCCAGCAGCTGTCCCAGCTCCGGGACCCTGCCGGTCGCAACGTGGCGGCGCGACACGGCCGTGCCGAGGACCACTGCCTGGGGAACGCGCAGCCCGGCGCGGGCCATGCGTGCCAGCCCAAGCGCCTTGCGGCCGATGTCGGCCGATCCGGGCACCTCGCCGGCGCCCTCGCCGATCGCGTACATGTCCTGCTCGGCCCCGTGGCTCTCCTGTTCGGTGCCGCGTGGGCCTGGCGCCAGCAGCGCGGTGGCGGACGCCCGGGAGCGCCGAGGGGCGGCTCGGATGCGACAACTTCGTCGAGGATGTGCGCGCGCAGCCTGCGCGCAGCATGCATGAGCGCGTCCGCCGCCTCCTCCAGCGCACGCGTAGCCTCGACGAGAACGAACAGCTCTCCGGCGGCGTCGACCGCGGTCACCAGGGCGCCGTGCACCGAGCGCTGCACCTCGTCGGTCTCGCGCTCGAGGTCAACCACGCGATGCACCGCCTCCAGAAAGCCGTCCATGTCCTCGCGCGGTCCGCCGCGCTGCACCTCGCGCCCCAGGACGGTCGCGCGCAGGTAGCAACGCGCTGCGGCCAGCACGAGCGCGGTCAGGCGCCGTGCGCGCGCGCGCACGGCGCCGGTGGGGTGTCCCTGCGCGAGCAGGCCGAAGTAGTAGGCGGCCTCCTCGAGGCTGTCGGCCACGTCGTCGGCCGCCTCGACGATCTCCAAAAACGGTGCGGGGTCCTCGGCGCGCGAGGCCGCGGCGCGGATCTCCTTGACGAGCTCGTCGGCGCCGCGCTCCCATTCACGCGCCAGCCGGGTGGGCGCGTCGCGGCGCCCGCTTGCCTGCGCCAGCAGGGCCTGCTGCAGGGCGTCGCGAACGCTCTCGCCGATCTCCACCACCAGCTCTGCGTGACCGCGAAGGAGTCCCAGCAGCTCCTGACGGGCCGTGCGCACGTGAGCGATCAGCTCTGCGCGAACCTTGTCCCGGATCAGCGCCGGCGCATGCCCGGCGAGCATGCCCTCCACGCAGATCCGCATCACCGAGCGCAGGTACCCGCATGCCGAGTCGAGCCCGAGCACGTCTCTCAGCGAGTCGCCGGGCCGCGCCGCCCGGCCGGCGCCGAACTCGAGCGCCTCGTAGACCAGGGCGTCCCCGCCGGCACGCAGGAAGGCCATGTGCCCGTAGTCGCATTCGGCGGCCCAGTCCAAGAGCTCCACTGCTGCGGCGCTTCCAACCAGCCGGCGCAGGCGCTTGCGTGCCCGGTTCCAGTCGATCAGGAACACCAGCCGCGAGCCAACGCGCTCGAGGAACTCCTCCAGCTCGCTCGCCGTCGCCGCCTCCAGGCGGCCGACCGTCAGGTGGTAGCGACCGTCCGCCAGCGCGGGATCGCTGCGCGAGCGCGACTCCTCCCAACGCACCTGGGAGCCTTCGAGGAGTCGCTGGAAGAAGCGCAGGCGCTCGAGATGGACATCGGTGTAGGTGATCGTCACCACGCGCTCAGTGACACGGACCACCAGCACGTGAGCGTCTGTCTCGCCGATGTCGTTCTGCAGCACGAGCGCCCTGCCGCTGCGCGTCGCGACGGTGCCCAGGCCGGGATGGTCGAAACGCAGGCCCTGTGTCCGCCCCAGGCCGCGCATGAATGCCCGCACGAGCGGCCGGTCCTGCTCGGCCAGGTCGCGGACCAGAGCCCCATCGATGGACTCGGTGGCCAGACGCTGCTCGACGCGGTTGAGCTCGCGATGCGCGTCCATCACGATCAGGTGCAGGCTGTCGCGCTCGCCGTGGCGCCCCGAGGTCAGACGCGAGATCTCTGCAGCGGAGATCACGTCGCCCTCGGGCGCAAGCGCGTCCGAGAGCTCGCTCAAGCGCCGCTCCAGGGCGCTGGCCTGGCCAGCGCCGCCGGCTCGCAGAGCGGCCAGCATCGTCTGCACCTCGCCGATCGCCCGCTGCGTCACCTCGCCAGCTCGCGGGATCACGTAGGCGCCGTCCGGGCGCCGTTCGCTCGCCCGCACCACGCCGTCCAGCTCCGTCTCGCGAACCCCGCTGGCCAGCCGCTCCTCGCGCAGGCTCGGAGCGGCGGCGTCACCGTCCGCGGCCGATCGGGCGCCCTGCAACAGCGTCAGCAGATACTTGACGCGTTCGTTTGCGGCTAGGGCACGGTTGACGAGCTCGGGGAGCAGAAGCTCACCCTCGCCGAGCGCCTCGATGATGCGCTGCTTGGACATCGCACTCCCTGCGGTCATAGCTTCGACGCCGCACACGCTACTCTCCCCGGGCGCGCGCCGGCGACCGCTCAACGCCGCAATAGCGCTGCGGGAACGCCGCAGTGCGGCAGCTCCTAATCTTCACAGCGTGGGCGGCAAGCCGGCAGATCCGCCGCGGGCCTTCTACGCCGTGGGCTTCATCGTCCTCGCTGCGACCGCGGGCATGCTCGTCCTGTCGATCGACGACGGCTCGCCGCTGGGGGCCATCGCCGGCTGCCTGTTCGCAGCCGTCGGCTCCTTCGGCCTGCAGCGCTGGCTTCGTCGCATCCAGGCCCGGCCGCCGCAGGGGCCCGCAAGCGTCGAGGCTGCCCGCACCGGGCTCAAACCCACTCCCGGTCCGAACGCCACGCGCTCAGCCGGGATACTTGAGCGATGGCGGCGGCGCAGGTAGGGCTCACACGAGCGCAAGGGCGATGAGCGCCGCGCATGCGCTCGGCGGAAGGCGTCCTGCGGGCGCCGTCCGGGTCGTCGTGCTGGGCGGCGGCTTCGGCGGGGTGTACACGGCGCTGCATCTCGAGCGCCTGCTCGCCAAGGGGGCGCCGGTCCAGATCTCGCTCGTCAACCGCGAGAACTACCTGGTCTTCCAGCCGATGCTGGCGGAGGTCATCGCCGGCGACGTCGGCATCCTCGACACGGTCAGCCCGCTGCGCCAGCTGCTGCGCGCACACGGATCTCTTCGTCCGGGAGATCGAGGGCGTCGATCTCGAGCCGCCGGGTGGTGACCCTCGGCGCGGGCCTGACCCCCCAGACGCACGAGCTGCCGTTCGATCACCTCGTGCTCGCGCTCGGAAACGTCACCGACTTTCGGGGCATCCCGGGCCTGCCCGAGCACGCGCTGCCGTTCAAGACGCTCGCCGACGCCGTGCGCATCCGCAACCACGTCATCCACGTGCTCGAGCAGTCCTCGGTGGTGCAGCGACCCCGATCTGCGCCGCACGATGCTCACCTTCGTCGTGGCGGGCGGCGGCTTCTCGGGCACCGAGGTCGCGGCGGCGCTGAACGACTTCGTGCGGCGGGCCGTCGGCGACTACCGCTCGATCCCGCCGCAGGAGGTCCGCGTCGTCCTCGTGCACAGCGGCAGCGCAGTGCTCGAGCGCGAGCTCACGCCGCGACTTGCCGCGTACGCGACCGCGGCGCTCGCCGAGCAGGGCATCGAGCTCATGCTCGGCGAGCGTCTCGTGGCCGCGAGCCCGCAGAGCGCCGTGCTCTCCGACGGACGGCGCATCTCGACGCGAACGCTCATCTCCACCGTGCCGTCCTCGCCGAACCCGATCGTCGAGCGACTCGGGCTGGCCGACCGAGCGGGGCCGGCTGGAGTGCGACGCGACGCATGGCCGTCAGCGGGAGCCGACTGCGTGTGGGCGGTCGGCGACTGCGGACTGATCCCGATGCCCGGCGGCGAGCCCGTGCCCGCCGACCGCCCAGCACGCCATTCGCCAGGCGAAGGTGCTGCGCCGCGAACATCGTCGCCTCCCGCGCGGGCTCGCGGCCACGGTCGTTCGCGTTCACCGGCCTCGGCAAGCTCGGCGCGCTCGGCCACCACCGCGCGGTCGCCGAGCTGCCCGGCGGGGTGCACATCTCGGGGCCTGCCGGCATGGCTGATGTGGCGGGGCATCTACTGGTCCAAGCTCCCCGGCGCCAGCTCGCAAGGCGCGCGTGGCGATCTCGTGGCTGAGCGACCTGGTGCTCCCGCCCCACCCGGTCCAGCTCAACCTGGGCGGCGGCCGCGGCGCCACCCAGGCCCACTACGAGCCGGGCGAGATCGTCTTCGACGGAGGGCGACACCGGCGACAGCCTGTTCATGATCATCTCCGGCCAGGTCGAGGTGCTCAAGCGCTTCGGCTCAGAGCCGCAGATGGTCGGCGACGCTCGGCCCGGGCGAGTACTTCGGAGAGATGGCGCTGCTCGGACGCCGTCCCCGCAGCGCCACGACGAGGGCGCTGACGCCGCTGGACCTGCTGGTGCTCCCGGCGTCGGACTTCTCGGCGCTGGCCGACAGCCTCGTCGAGTTCCGCGGCGAGTTCGAGCAGATCGCGCACGCGCGCGACCGAGTCCGACGCGGCGCGCGCCGCGGCGGATCCCCCGGCCTGAGGGGCGCCACCCCTCGCCCCCCGCGTCGCTGCAGAGTGCGGCGAAAGCAGCCACACTGTTGCTCACAAGCGAACGAGCCGAGGAGAACGAGATGACGACCGCAACCGACCACGCCCTCCACGTCCACGAGAAGATCTACATCGGCGGCGAGTGGGTGCAGCCCGCCGGTACGGGCGTCGCTCGAGGTGATCAACGCCACCACCGAGCAGGTCATGGGCTCCGTTCCCGAGGGGACCGTCGAGGACGTCGACAGGGCGGTCGCCGCCGCGTGCTCGGCCTTCGAGAGCTGGTCGCAGACCTCCGTGCGAGGAGCGCGCCGACTGGATGCAGCGCATCGCCGAGGCGCTCGGCGCGCGGATGGAGGAGATCGCGGCGCTGATCGCCCAGGAGGTCGGGCATGCCGCTCAAGCTCTCCAACATGATCCAGGCCGGGCCTGCCGGCGACGACCTTCGGCTCGATGCCGCAGCTGCTGGCCGAGGTGCGCGTGGGAGGAGGAGATCGGCAACTCGCTGATCGTGCGCGAGCCGGTCGGCGTGGTCGGCGCGATCACCCCCTGGAACTACCCGCTGCACCAGATCGCCGCGAAGGTCGCGCCGGCGATGGCCGCCGGCTGCACGGTCGTGCTCAAGCCCTCGCAGGTCGCGCCGCTGAACGCCGTGCTGCTCGCCGACGTGCTCGACGACGTGGGACTGCCCGCGGGCGTCTTCAACCTCGTCACCGGCCGCGGCTCGGTCATCGGCGAGGCGCTCGCGCTGCATCCCGACGTCGACATGATCTCCTTCACCGGCTCGACCGCGGCCGGGCGGCGGGTGAGCGAGGCCGCCGCCGGCACCATCAAGCGCGTGGCGCTCGAGCTCGGCGGCAAGTCGCCGAACGTCATCCTCGAGGACGCCGACTTCCAGACGGCGATCCAGGACGGCGTCGGCGAAGTGCTTCTTGAACTCCGGCCAGACGTGCAGCGCGCTGACGCGGATGCTCGTCCCGCGCTCGCGCCTGGCCGAGGCCGAGCAGATCGCCGTCGCGGTCGCCGAGCGGTTCAAGCCGGGCGACCCGTTCGAGCCCGGCACCATGCTCGGCCCGCTCGTGTCCGCGGCTCAGCGCGAGAAGGTGCGCGACTACATCAGCAAGCGGCATCGAGGAGGGGGCCAAGCTCCTGACCGGTGGCAGCCGAGCCGCCCGAGGGGCTCGCGAGCGGCTACTTCGTGCGGCCCACCGTCTTCTCCGAGGTCACGCCGGAGATGACCATCGCGCAGGAGGAGATCTTCGGCCCGGTGCTGGTCGCTCATGCCCTACGAGGACGAGGAGGACGCCGTGCGGATCGCGAACGACTCCGTCTACGGGCTCGCCGGCGGCGTCTGGTCCGGCGACGTCGGAGCGCGCCAAGCGCGTCGCCGGCGGATCCGCACCGGGCAGGTCGAGATCAACGGCGGCGCCTTCAACCCGCTGGCTCCCTTCGGCGGCTACAAGCAGTCCGGCTACGGGCGCGAGCTCGGGCGCTTCGGGCTCGAGGAGTTCCTGCAGGTCAAGGCGCTGCAGCTGTAGCTACTTCAGCGAGGTGTACGCGTAGTCCCAGGCGCCGCCGTTCCACAGGTCGCCGACGCCGGCGACGTTGCTCGCCTCGATGTTCGGCTGCTTTTCGAAGTCGTAGGGGATCGCGGCGGCCTGGTCGACGAGTGCTTCGTCGATCTTCGCCCAGGCGCTCGCGCGGGCCTTGGTGCCCACGACCAGTTCGGCAGCTTCCATCGCCTTGTTGATCTGAGGGACATTCACCTGACCATAGTTGGCGTTGCCCGCGGGTTCGATGTGGTTGCCGTTGAAGGTCACGCCGAGCACGGCCTGCGGGTCGCCGAAGTCGGCCACCCAGCCGACGTTGGGGCAGACATCGATCTCTTCTGCCGGAACCGTGCAGTACTTTTCATACATCACCGATTTGTCCACCAGGTTGAGCTTCGTCTTGAAGCCGAGGTTCTGCAGCGTCTGGTTGACGATTTCCGCGTCTTCGGCTTCGGGGCTGCCGGTCGCGCCCACCACCTGCAGGGGCTTCGAGCCCGTGTAGCGGCCGCTCGGGAAGCCCGCGAGCTTCATGTACTTGGCGGCCACCTGCATGTTGCCCTGCGGATACTGGTTGTAGTCGACCTGCGGGCCGGCCAGGCCGCCGGCCTCTTCGAAGCCCGGGACTCCCGGGTAGATGAAGTGGGTCATGGTGTTCGACGACCAGTTCGCCGCCGCGGGCCTTGTTCATGGCGACGCGGTCGAGCGCGGCCCAGAAGGCCTTGCGTACGTTCACATTGGAGAACGGGCCCTGCTTGTTGTTGACGGCGACGTAACGATCGCCGGCGCCGGGCGAGACCGAGAGCTGTTCGCGGAACTGCTGGTAGGCGAGCTTGACGATCGGCTGGGCCGGCGTGTCGTTCTGGACCTTGCTCGACCCTTCGAGCACCTGACGGCCGATCACGTTCGGGTCCCCGCCGATGTCGATGTTGATCTGGTCCAGGTACGCGGGCCGGAAGTCGGTGCTCGCGTTCCAGTTGGGGTTGCGCACGAGCGTCGCGGACTTGCCCGGCTGATAGCCGGTCCCGAGCACCTTGCCGGCGGAGTCCGCCTTGAGCATGTAGGGGCCGGTCGCGACCTGGTAGTTGCCGTATTCGCTCGGTTTCTTCGCGTCATACGGCTTGGCGTACTCCTCGGGCACCGGCGCCGTCAGGGGCAGCACGAGCGCATCGACGAGGATCTGCGCCTTCGGTTCGCTCAGGTGGAAGACGATCGTGTGAGGGGTCGGGCGTGGTGATCCCGGGAACGGTCCGCCGTCGGCCTTTTCGGCGCCCTCGAGCGAGCCGAAATAGGAGTGGAAGTACGGGTTGGCGACGTTCGGGTTGGCGCCGCGCTCGATCGCGTACGCGACGTCGGCGGAGGTCACTTCGCGGTTGACCGGAGGGCTGAAGTGCACGCCGTGGCGGATGTGGACCGTCACCGTCTTGGCGTCTGGCGAGATCTCCGCCGCACCCGAGGCCATGTCCGGGACCGGTGAGCTCGAACGTGTTCGGCCTGTTGGAGTACAGCGGGCGCTGCACGACGTGCACGATCTCGTAGTCGAGCGCCCCGTATGCGACCCCTGGGTCAAGGTTTTCGAAATCCTCGTGATCGAGCACCGCGAGCGTGCCGCCGCGTCTTGCCGCCGCTCTGCGGCTGGGTCAGCGGTGTCTGCACGCCCGCGACGCCACCGAGGTCGCCGCCGATGATCGTCGAGGTGGAGGAGCCGCACGCGGCCAGGCCGAGCGCAAACGCAGCCGATGCTGCCGTGCCTGCCAATCTCACCGACATTCTCATCGTGCCTCCTTGGGCGTTGCCTTTGCTCGCGGTCGTTAGTCGATCGCTACCGACCTGATCGTCCGATCGGGGCCTGACCTTGAACGGCGGGCGTCAGACGCCGCCGCGCGCCCGCTCCCGTCGCCGGCCACTCCCCGATGCCTGCGATCACCGGGCGACCGTGGCGGGCCGCTCGGCGCGGCCGCCCGCTCGACAGATTCGCCGTCGCGCTGCGAGCACCTTCCACTCGAGCCGCGGGTTGGCCCGGATGCATGTCGGTCGGAAAGGACGACGGCCTTGTCGGCCATTTCGTCCAGTCGCCATGGACACGCTCAAGAGGACCGCGGGTGCAGCCGACCTTGGGGACAACGAAAGAGTCGCTCAGGGCAAACCCGTCGCGAGGCGGGGACGCAAAGCCAGGGATCTCTCGCAGACCGCCCGGCTACCGACCTCAAACATCGCGGTCTTCGCGATATCGACATGGAGGTCCTGAGATGCCATACATAATCCGCCCAAGAGGAATTCGCAACGTCGTTGCAACCCTGTTGGGCTCCGCAATGCTCCTCGCCGCCGCGCCAGCGGTGTCCAGTGCCGCCGAATGTTCATCGAGCCCCGCGAGCCCCGTCTCCACGGCGCTCTCGCAGTTCGGCGACGACGCGCTCTACAGCCTGCTCAGCGGCAGCTCGTTCGAATCCGGTACCCAGGGCTGGTCGCTCAGCAACGCTTATGTCGTTGACGGCGGCGCCAACGGCGTCATCGAATTCGCTGTTGATCGGCCAGGGCGGCATCGCCGTCTCGCCGACGTTCTGCGTCAACAGCGAAGAACCCATCGTTCCGCTTCTTCGCACGCCAGGTGCGTGGCTGGCGCTCGTCGCTGAACGTGAGCCTGCGCTGGAGCGAACACGGTTTCCCGCGCAGCACGAGCGTCGGGTCGATCGACTCCGGCGGCTCGTGGACGCTGAGCCCCGCGCTCGAACTCGCGACGGCGCTGCGGCTCTCGGACTCGGCGGGCAAGGTCAACGTCAACATCGCCTTCCAGCCGAGCTGGCGCAGCAGCTGGGCGATCGACGACGTCTACATCGACCCCTACAGCCGTTAGGAGCAGCGGGGAGTGGCGGCGTGCAACCCATGCTGGCACTCCCCAATGCGCCTCGAGCGATTAACACCCACTTGACGATCAAGACCTACTTGACGATCAAGACCCACTCCCATGAATAAGCCCGACCTCAACGACGTCCGCTCCAGCGATCCGGTGCAGCGCCTGCTGGAGGACTCCTGGAACTCCCGCTCGCGCCGGTTCAGCCGGCGCGAGCTGGCTGCCGAGGCGATGGCGGCCGTGCTGTTCCTCGGCTGTGCCGTTCCGCTGGCGCTCACCGCGCTTGGCGACCCACCACGTTGACGTGCAGCTGGCCGTCGTGCTGGTCTGCCTCTACGCGCTGGCTTCGCGCATGATCAAGTTCCCGATCGGCGCGGGCTACGTGGTGCCCTCCTACCTGGTGCTCGTGCCCATGCTGCTGCTGCTGCCGCCGGGGATCGTGCCGCTGCTGACGGCCGCGGGCCTGGTCCTGGGCACGCTGGGCCAGGTCGCGGTCCGGCGCGTGGGGCCCGAGCGCGTGCTGTTCGCGATACCCGACGCCTGGCATGCGCTGGGACCGGCGCTCGTGCTGGTGCTCGTCGGCACCGTTCATGGCGGCATGCGCCTGGCGCTCGTCTACGTCGCCGCGTTTCTCGCCGGCTGCCTGATCGACCTGATCTCCGCCACCGTGCGCGAGGCGGCCGCGATGGGCATCGCCTCGCGCGTGCAGATCCGGGTGATCGCGCTCGTATGGGTCATCGATGCATGCATCGCGCCCGTCGGTCTGCTGGTCGCCCACGCAGCGCGCGGCGACCGCGCCGAGGTCCTCTTGATCCTGCCCCTGTTCGGCGTGCTGCTGCTGCTGTCGCGAGACCGCAACGCGCGGATCGCGCAGGCCCAGCGCCGTCTGGACCTCGTCGCGCACGAGCGAACCCGACTGCAGACCGCCGTGCGCCGCCTCGGCGACGCGTTCGCCGCGAAGCTCGACTTCGACGCCCTTACCGACATCGTGCTGCGCGGCTCGATCGAGGCGCTCGACGCCGACGCCGGCCGCCTCACGCTCAGCGGATCACTCAATCCGCGGGTCCTCGAGATCGCCGGCACGCCACGCCTGTCGCCTGCACTGCGGGCGGCCGCCGAGGCGACCCAGGCCGATGAAACGCTCCTGCCAGCTCGAGCGCGGCGGCATCTGGGCGCTGGCGCTGCCATTCGGTTTCGGCAGCGAGGCTGGGCGCGTTGACGGAGCGCTCGCGGTGGCACGCAAGGGCCGCGCGTTTCGCAGCGACGAGCAGGCGGTCATGCACGACCTCGTCGAGCGCGCACGGCAGGCAGCCGCGGACATCATCGCCCACCAGCTACTGCGCGAGCAGGCGATCACCGACGCCGCTCACCAAGCTGGGCAACCGTCGCAAGCTCGCCAGCCGACGTCGACGAGCGGCTGTCGGCGGCGCACACATCTGCAGCCGCTGGTCCTCGTGATGTTCGACCTCGACGGCTTCAAGAGCTACAACGACACCTTCGGCCACCTCGCCGGCGACGCCATGCTGGCGCGCCTGGGCGCGCAAACTCGCCGCAGGCGGTGTCCGCACATGGGACCGCCTACCGGCTGGGTGGTGACGAGTTCTGCGTGCTGGTCACGGCCGACCCCGCCGAGCTGCACGTCGTGCTCTCGACAGCGGCCGGCGCGCTGGAAGATCGCGGCGAGAACTTCTCGGTCGCGCGCGTCCTACGGAGCGGTGCTGCTCCCGTACGAGGCGACCACCCTCGACTACGCCCTGCAGCTCGCCGATGAGCGCATGTACAAGCACAAGAAAGGCCGCCCGTCGCTGGCGGGCGACCAGACGCGCGACGTGCTGCTGCGCATCATGCACGCCAAGCAGCCCTCCCTCCAGGACCACTCGAGCGAGGTCGCCGAGCTGTGCCTGCGGGTCGGGCGCAGACTGGAGATGACCGCCGAGGAGCTCGATGAGCTTGCCCGCGCAGCGGAGCTGCACGACGTCGGCAAGGTCGGCATCCCCGATGCCATCCTCGACAAGCCGGAGGCGCTGAACGAGGCCGAGTGGGAGTTCATGCACCAGCACACGGTGCTCGGCGAGCGCATCCTCAGCGCCGCGCCCGCGCTGCGCCCGGTGGCCGTGATCGTGCGCGCAACGCACGAGCGATGGGACGGACGCGGCTACCCGGACCGCCGCGCCGGCGAGGCGATCCCGCTGGGAGCCCGGATCATCGCAGCCTGCGACGCCTATGACGCGATGACCACCGACCGCTGCTATCGCGCCGGTATCGGCCACGAGGGCGCCTGCGAGGAGATGCGCCAGCAGGCAGGTCGGCAGTTCGACCCGCAAGTCGTCGAGGCTCTCCTCGATGAGCTCGACCGCGACGCCGCGGTCCAGCGTCCGGTCGCGGGCGGCGCGGGAGCGCCGCCCGAGACCGCCGATGAGGTAGCCGCCCACCTTCGCGACGTGCTCGCGCGCCACATCGCCGGATCCGGCGAGAGCGGGGAAGCTGTGAGCACGAGCATCCCTCACCGCCCAGCCGGCTCCGTCTCGATCTGAGCGGGGAGAGCCGCCGGGCGAAGCCCGGCGCTGGCGGCGCTCGTAGAACATCCGTCCAGTTTGCGCGGCACACTGATGCGCAAGCTCATGGAGTCCAGGTCCCGCACCGACACTCTGGCGGTGAGATCGCGGGCGCTCATGGTCGTGTCCGCCGCGGGTGCGGCGGTCGCGCTGTCCAGCTTTGACGCCCTGGCAGCACCTCAGCGCGCACTGGCCTCCTCGGGCGCCACCCGCGAACAGGTCGCCTGGATCCGCCGCGCCGCCTCGAACTTCGTGGGCGATGAGCTCAGGCGCGACAGCGCCGGCGTCTGCTCGATCCTCGCCGCTCGGCTGCGTGCCACCCAGCATCACCGTACCTGCACCGAGCGCTGGAGCGCGAGGCTCGCGAGCCTCTTGCGCGAGCCGCACGCCCGGGCCGCGCTCAGGGCAGATGCCCGCGCGATCCCCGCCGCGGCGGTCGTGGTGCACGGCGACAGCGCCTCGATCGAACTGCCCGCTCCGCTGATCAGCGGTCCCAATCGCCTGCGCTGGACGGAAAACTGCTGGATGGTCGAAGGCTGAGCCGCGGCCCGGAGCCGCGGCGCCCGCACCGAGGCGCCCCGTGCGAGCCAAAGCCCCTAGAGTCAGCCCATGCCAAGCGCAGGGCTCTACTTCGGCCATCCGGCGTGCCTGGAGCACGATCCCCGTGCGCACATGCCCGAACACCCCGACACGCCGGAGCGCCTCGTGGCGATCGAGCGCCTGCTGTCCGAGCGCGACTGGCTGGGCTGGGAGCGCCGCGAGGCTCCGCCGGCCGAGGACCGCCACCTGGAGCTGATACACGGCAGCCGCCACATCGAGGCCATCAGGGAGCTGTGCCTCGCCGGCGGCGGTGGGATCGACGGCGACACGTTCGTGGGAGAGCCCTCCTATCGGGCGGCGTTGCATGCCGCCGGGGGCGCGTGCGAGATGACCAGAGCGCTGCTCGGCGGGCAGGCGCGCGTCGGGTTCTGCGGCGTGCGGCCCTCCGGCCACCACGCCGAACGCGACCGCGCGATGGGCTTCTGCCTGTTCAACAACGTCGCCATCGCGGCCGAGCTTGCGATTCGCGAGCTCGGCGCGCAGCGCGTGTTCATCTTCGACTGGGACGTCCACCACGGCAACGGCACCGCCGAGGCGTTCCGGCGCCGCGCAGACGTCCTGTTCGCAAGCATCCATCAGTCCGGCATCTATCCGGGGACGGGCGCCGCCAGCGACATGGGGTCAGGTCCCGGCGAGGGCTACACCATCAATCTCCCCGTGCCGGCGGGCTCCGAAGAGGATGTATGGCTGTCGCTGAGCGAGCACATCGTGCTCGCTGTCGCCCAGGCCTTCGAGCCCGACCTGGTGCTGATCTCCGCCGGCTTCGATGCCCACCGCGATGACCCGCTGGCCGGTTGCCGCCTGCAGGAGGGCTCGTTCGCGGAGTTGGCGCGCGGCGTGCGCGACCTGGCAGAGCGGCTCGGCGTGCCGCTCGGGGCGGTCCTCGAGGGCGGCTATGAACCGGCCGCGCTGGCACGCTGCGTGCTCCAGACGCTGACCGCGCTCGGCTCGGATGAGCCGCCACGATCGGTGGCGCCCGATCCCGTGCTCACGTCAAGAGCCGCCGCGACGATCGCGCGCCATTGGTCGCTGTGAGCCCCGTCCCGTCAACGGCTCCCGAGCTCGTGCGGCTGCGGGACCGATCGCGCGTGAGCATTCGCCCAGTGCGCAACGGCGATGAGGCTGCGCTGCGGGCGTTCCTGGCACATCTGAGCCCCGAAGCGCGCGGCCAGCGGTTCTTCACCGGCGCGGTCGACACCGACACGGTCGCCCATTGGGCCGCGGATACCGACTCCGATCGCTACGGGCTGCTGGCGCACGACGAGAATGGGGTCCTCGTCGCCCACGCCACCTACGTGCTGCTCGATGAGACCTGCGCCGAAGTGGCGGTCGAGGTCGCCGACCACCTGCACAGCCGCGGCCTGGGAACGATCCTGATCGAGCGACTCGCGGCCATCGCCGAGCAGCGCGGCATCGCGCGGTTCGTGGCCCAGGTGCTCTCCGCGAACAGCGCGATGCTCGACGTGTTCCGCGACGGCTTTGAAGCGCACGTCGCGCTGCGCGAGGGAGTCGAGATGGTCGAGTTTCCGACCTCATCCTGGCGCGTCGCCTGTGAGCGCTTCGACACCGGCCGATGCGAGGAGGCCTAGCCTCGCCGAACCCCGACGCCGCGATGCTCTGATAGACCCCGGCGCGATGCACGCAAGGGAGAGATCCCGGTTCGGGCGCCAAGGAAGTCGCCGTACGCGCGTCGGCGCCGCGGTGGCGGCGGCGCTGCTCGTGGGGCTGCTCGCCTACGCGCTGTCGCGTCTGGGCCTGCATCGCATCGGCCACGCGCTCATCACGGCGAGCCCGGGCTGGGTCGTGCTGGCGGTGGCGCTGATGGCGCTCTCGCTCCTGCTGCGCTCGGCCGCGTGGCACGAGACGCTGCGCGCCGCGCTGCCCGACACGGCGGTCCGGTGGGCTCCGGTCGTGCGCGCCACGATGATCGGCGTGATGGCCTCGGCGGTGTTTCCGGGGCGCATCGGCGAGCCCACCCGCGTGGTGGTGCTCACGCGCAGGCTCGAGGGCTCCACCCGCCGCCTGCTGGCGATCGTCGCCGGCACCGTCTTCTCCCAGACGCTCATCAACCTGCTCGCCCTGGCCATCCTCGCCGGCATCACGTTCACGAGCGTGCCCCTGCTGCACGGACACGTGGCAGGCATCGCGACGGCGCTCGCGGTGCCGCTGCTCGTGGCCGCGCTCGTCATCACCGGACCGCGCCTGATGAGCATCGCGCAGCGCTCGAGCTGGGCGCGGCTCGCCCTCGCGGCCGACGCGACCGGCCGGATTCTCAACCTGGCCCGTCGCGGCCTGGCGGTGTTCGCGCGACCTCGCTACGGCGTCGCCGCCGTCGGCTGCCAGCTGCTCGCGTGGGCGCTTCAATGGCTCGCCTGCTACGCGGTCGTGCTCGCGCTCGGGCTCCAGTCCCAGGCGAGCCTCGCAACCGCCGCGGCGATCCTCCTCGCGGTGAACGTGAGCGCGATCCTGCCCGCGACCCCCTCCAACGTGGGCGTCTTCCAGGCCGCCTGCCTGGTCGTGCTCGCCGCTTATGGCGTGGGCGCGGGACCGGGCCTGGCCTACGGCATCATCCTGCAGGCGGTGGAGGTGCTCACTGCGCTCGCGCTGGGCGTCCCGGCGCTGCTGGGAGAGGGCCTGACCTGGCGCGACATCCGTCCCAGCGCGGACCCCGAGCCCGACCCCTCCAGCGGGAAGGGCGACCCCTCGGCGAGCGAACCCGGACCCCCGTCGGGCGAGCCCGGCCTCGCGGCCGGCGAGGAGCAGGAGATGACCACCGGGAGCGAGCCCTCAGCGGGCGAGGGCGCGGAGCGACTGTCGCAATGAGCGCGTCGTCTGCAGGACGGCCGTCGGCTCGTAGCCGCAGTGGGCCATGCAGTTCTCGCAGCGCGGATCGGAGCCGCGTCCGTACTTGCTCCAGTCGGTCGTCTCGATGAGCTCCTTGTACGTCTGGGCGTAGCCGTCAGACATCAGGTAGCAGGGGCGCTGCCAGCCGAACAGCGAGTAGCTGGGGATCCCCCAGGCCGTGCAGTCGAATTCCGCCTTGCCCTCGAGGAAGTCGAGAAACAGCGGGCTGTGGTTCAGCCGCCACCGCTTGCGCCGACCGTCGGCGAAGGCCGCGGCGAACAGCTCCCGCGTCTGCCGCACGCCGAGGAAGTGTTCCTGGTCGGGTGCTTTCTCGTATGCGTAGGCAGGCGAGATCATCATCTCGTCGACCCCTAGCTCGTCGTTGAGGAAGTCGAGCACGTCGCGCACTGTCCTCGGCGAGTCGTGGGTGAAGAACGTCGTGTTCGTCGTCACGCGGAAGCCGGCGGCCTTGGCCGCCTTGATCGCCGTGACAGCCACCTCGAAGACGCCCTCGCGCTCGACCGAGGCGTCGTGGCGCTCGCGCAGGCCGTCGACGTGGATCGCCCACGCGAAGTACGGGCTGGGCTTGAATTTCTCGAGCTTTCGCTCCAGCAGCAGCGCGTTCGTGCACAGGTAGACGAACTTCCGGCGCCGGACGAGCTCCGCCGCGATCACGTGGATCTCGGGGTGGATCAGGGGCTCGCCGCCGGCGATCGAGACCATCGGCGCTCCGCTCTCCTCGATCGCGCCGATCGCCTGCGCGACCGGCATGCGCCGGCGCAGCTCGTGCTCTGGGTGCTGGATCTTGCCGCAGCCCGAGCAGGCGAGGTTGCACTGGAACAGCGGCTCCAGCTCGACGATCAGCGGGAACTTCTCGCGTTTGGCCAGGCGCTGGCGCATCAGATACCAGCCCATGTGCGCAGCCTGTCTGGAGAGCAGGGCCATCGCTGCCACTCTAATCGGCCGGCGCCCACTCATGAAGCGTCGCCGCCACCCGCCGCAGCGCGCGTGCGGCGCGCAACGCCCCGGCCGCCGCCCGCGGGCGCAGCAGCTCGTGACTGGGGCTGTCGAGCACGACGCGCACCGTCGCGAACGGCCGCTTGCCGGCGCCCGCGGCCAGCCACACCGACTCCATGTCGACGGCGATCGCCCCCTCGGCGTGCAGCTCCGCGCGCCGCTCTCCGAGCGCCAGCCGCGAGACGCAAACGATGCGCCCACTGCGCGCCTGCAGGCCCTTGCACGTCAGCGCGCCGGTGAGCGCCTCGGCGCCGGCGCAGCTGACCGCCTCGGCTCGGTGCCCTTCGTCGGTCGCCGCCAGCACCTCCTCGGCGACGACGACTTCGCCGGGAACCGACCGCTCATCCAGCCCGCCGCAGAAGCCCAGCACGAGCAGCGCCGCGCCGGGCTGGGCCAGCAGCATCTCCGCCGCGGCCTCGGCGCGGCGGGGCCCCATGCCCGTTCTGTGCACGGACGCGCCCCGCGACGCCGAGCGGACCAGGAGCTCCTCGAGGCGCAGCGGAGCCGCGATCAGCAGGCCGCTCACGCCGAACCGCCTGCCGTTCTGCCCGGTGCGGCGATGGCCGCCCGCGAGGCGAGTTGCGATCCGTGGGACTCCCCGCCGAGCGCTCGCAGCGCCGCCGCCGCCGCCGCGTGGCCGCTGATGACAGCGCCCTCGAGCGTGGCCGGCCAGCCGGTGTCGGTCCAGGTCCCGGCCAGCACGAGTCCCGGCACGGCGGTCTCGGGGCCCGGACGCAGCGCCGCGACCCCGGGGGCGGCCCTGAACGTGGCCGCGTGCTCGCGGGTGGCCATGAAAAGCTCCACCGTGGCCTCTCGCGCGCGCGGAAGCAGCTGCTCGAGCGCGGGCAGATAGCGCTCGCGCAGGGCGTCCACGCTCATCCCCATCTCGCGCTCCGCGCCCGAAAGCGACACGGCCAGATACTGGCAGCCGCGGGGCGCGCCCGCGACGGCGGTGCGATCGAACAGATACTGCACCGGCGTGCCGACGCCGGCGGCGAAACTCTCCTCGCATACCGGCCGGTCATAGACGACGTGCAGATTGATGATCGGTGAGCTCCCCAGCCCCTGGAACCTCTGCGCCGCCGTCCCGATCAGCGGCTCGAGCAGCGCCGCGGCGCGGCTGTGGGGCACCGCCAGGATCGCGGCCTCGGCGCTCAGCCCCTCCTCGGCGCCCTGAACCTCCAGGCCGGTGGCGGTTCTGTGCAGGCGCTCGGCACGCCAGCCGAGCCGGACCCGCACGCCGGCGTCGTCCAGCGCACGCGCAGCCGGCTCGCCGATCGTGGCGGCGAGCGTGGCGCAGTGAAAGCCGATGTCGGCAGCGTCCGCGCCCTTGAGCAGCCCGTTGTCGAACACGAACGCGCCCAGCGCCAGCGACGCCTCGGCCGCCGGCAGGTTGAGCGCCGGCAGCGCAATGAGATCCCACAGCGCGCCCACGGCGGCCGGACCCTGCCCGTGGCGGGCGAGCCACTCCCCGAGCGTGATCTCATCGAGAGACTGATCGTCGAGGTCCAGCCGCATCAGCGCAAGCGCAGTGCGCGCCGCGCTCAGCCGCTGGCGAAGGCTGAGATGGGGGTAGCCAGCGAGCGCGCCGGCGAGGTGCAGCGGCGCGGGCAGCGCGCTGCGGCGAAGCACAGCGCGTCTGCAGCCGGGTCGCAGCACGGGGATCTCCAGGCGGGGCTGGATCGAGACCCGGTCCCCGCTGGCGAACCTGTCGAGCAGACCGCGGTAGGCGACGCACGCGCGCAGGAAGACATGCTGGCCGTTGTCGAGCTGAAGGCCCTCGCGCTCGAACGAGTAGGCCGCGCCACCGAGCCTGCGCCTCACCTCTAGGAGCTCGACCTGCGCTCCGGCGTCGGCGCAGTCGAGCGCAGCCGTGATCCCGGCGAGCCCGCCGCCGATCACGACGACACGACCGGAGGCGCTCACCCGCGCCCTCCGTACTCGGGGTCAGGCGCTGGGATCGCTCGGGCGCGCACCCCTCAGACGCCCCCTCCGAGCATGCTGCGCGCGGCCACCCAGACCTTCTCGGCCACCGGCAGCGACATGCGCTCCTTCAATGCCCGCTCGGGCTCGGCCTGAATGCGGCTGAGCAACCTGCGGTAGATGCCGGCCATCGCCTGCAGGCAGGCGGCGCTGCGCCTGTCAAGCAGCGGCGCGAGCCGCATCCCGCGGTGAAACCAGCGGTGCGCACGGTCCGCCTCGAAGCGCACGAGCGCGTGCAGTGACCGCAGCGTCTCGCCATCGATGGCGTGGGCGCCGGAGGCCCCCACGCCGCGGGCGAGCGCGAGCAGCACCGCCGGGGCGCTGCCTGCGTCCTCGGAGCCGATCAGGCCGAAGCGCCGCAGGTCCTCGGCCGGCAGGTAGGCGCGTCCGTTCTCGGCGTCCTCGCGCACGTCGCGCAGGATGTTGGTGAGCTGCATCGCCACGCCGAGATCGTCGGCGAGCGCTTCGGCCTCGGGTCCGGCCGTCGAGCGCTCATCGAGCGCTCCGAAGACCGGCAGGCAGACCCGCCCGATCGCGCCCGCCACGCGACGGCAGTAGAGGACCAGCTCCTCGAAGCGCTCATAGACGACGCCGTCGACGTCCATGCGCACCCCCTCGATCAGCTCGCCGAGCGCGCCCAGGGGAAGCGAGAAGCGCCGGTAGGTGTCGGCCAGCGCCACCATCACCGGGTCAGAGGACGGCGAGCCTCCGGCGGGGCCGAGCTCGAGCGTGCGCAGCGTCCGCGCCTCGGCGTCGAGCCGGCGGAGCTTCTCCTGCGGATCGAGCGTGCCGTCGCCGATGTCGTCGACGCGGCGGGCGAACGCGTACACGGCGCACATCCCGCGGCGCCGCTCGTCGGGCAGCAGGCGAATGCCGTAGTAGAAGTTGGCGGCCCGCCCGCGGGTGATCGACTCGCAGTAGCGGTAGGCCTCGGCGGCGGCGGAGTCGCCGCTCACCGTCCAACTCTCCTGCGTTCCAGCAGCGTGTCCGCGAGAGCCAGCAGCCGCCTCAATCGCGAGGCGCGCGGCGCCCCGCCGAGCACGTCCCAGCGGGCCCGCTCGATCGCCTCCAGGGCTGCCCGCCCTCCGGCCACGTACGCGGCCACCGCCAGCCTCGCCCTTCCTCGAAGCTCATCGATCAGCGGCGCGCCCTCGGCCAGCAGGCCACGCGCTCGGGCAACCTCGAAGGCGAGCACCTGCCGCAGCGGCCCACCGGCGTGCGCATCGGCGAGCGCCGCGGTGCTGGCGCCGAAGCGGGCGAGGTCCTCGGCGGGCAGGTAGACGCGACCGGCGGCGAAGTCCTCGGCCACGTCCTGGCAGTGCTCTGCCAGCTGCAGCGCCGTGCAGATCGAGTCCGACAGCGCGATGCGAGCCGGCGTGGCCAGGCCGAACACGCCAAGCACCAGCTCGCCCACCGGGTCGGCCGAAAGCCGGCAGTAGCCGCGCAGCTGCTCCCACGTCTGATAGTGGCTGACCCGCTGGTCCAGGCGGTTGGCCTCGATCAGTCGCGCGAAGGGCTCACGCGGCAGGGCGCACTCGCGCAGCGTCGGCTCCAGGCGCTTGAGCAGCGGGTGCTCGCGCACGGCCCGCATACGCTCGCGTCGAGATCCTCCTCGATCCAGTCCAGCGCTGCCCGCCGATCGCCCGGCGCGGCGTCACCCAGTTCGTCCAGAAGACGAGCGAAGCCATAGAGGGCGAGCAGGTGACTGCGCACACGCCGCGGGAGCACGCGGCTCGCCACCGGGAAGTTCTCCTCCCGCGCGCGCGCCATCACCGCGCCCGCGCCGGGAGCGCCGACGGGTGCGTCCGCAGTGAGCATCACGCCTCTCGCTCGGCCGCCCCGACGCGGCGCCTGGCGCGGCCATCGGGCGGGCGCGTTGCGGCAGGTGCCTCTGGGCCCGCCACGGCGAGGTCCGCTGCGCGCTGCACGCCGGCCTTGCTGCGCAGGCAGCGGCCCAGCGCCATCACCGGAAAGGCGAGCCGGTAGAGGTGATAGTTGATGTAGTAGTCGGAGGGGAAGCCGGTGCCGGTGTACTGCGGCTCATCCCAGGAGCCGTCGGGCCGCTGCGTTGCAACCAGCCAGGCAACGCCGCGCCGGAGCGCCTGCGAGCGCTCTGCCGCCGCATGCAGGGCGAGCAGCGCCCACGCGGTCTGCGAGGCTGTGCTGGGCCCACGGCCGATCCACGCCGGATCGTCGTAGGAGCGCGGGTCCTCGCCCCAGCCGCCGTCCTCGTTCTGATGATCCTCCAGCCACCGCACGGCGCGGCGCAGTGACTCGTGTGACGGGTCAAGCCCCGCGGCCACGAGCGCCGGCACCGCGGCGCCGGTGCCGTAGACGTGGTTGACGCCCCAGCGCCCGAACCACGAGCCATCGGGCTCCTGCTGGTCGATCAGCCAACGCATGCCCGCGCGGGCAGCGGGTGATTCGGCGAGTCCCAGCGCCGCGAGCATCTCCAGCGCGTGCGCCGTGACGTCGGCGCTCGGCTCGTCGATCACCTCGCCGAAGTCGAGGAACGGCAGCTCGCGCACGAGCGAGCGCGTGTTCTCGGCGTCGAAGGCCCCCCAGCCGCCGCCGGCGCTCTGCATGCCCTCGACCCAGCGCAGCGCGCGCCCGATCGCCGCTTCGATGCCCGTCGTGAGCACCGCCGCGATCGCCGTGCCGTTGGCTGCGCCGCGCTCGGTCGGTGGCGCGGGAGCCTCTGGCGGGCGGCTGTCCAGGTGGCCGCCGACGCGACACAGCGCGAGCACGACCTCGACGGTGTCGTCGATGTCCGGATAGTTGACGTTGGCGAACTCGAACGCCCAGCCCCCCGGGGCAAGGCCGGGCCTGGCGACCGACCAGTCGCCGGGCACGGTGACCTCCTGTCCCAGCAGCCACTCGCCGCGCGCGCGATCGCCGGATCCTCGCCCGAGCGGCCGGCGTCACCGAGGGCGATCGATCGCCATCGCCGTGTCCCAGACCGGCGACTGGCATGCTTCAAGGCGCCGGCTCGGCCCGGCCGGCGCGCCCACCCCGCGCGAGTCGTCGCGATCCTCGACCATGAAGCGCTCGAGACCCTCCAGGCCGCGCCTCATGACGGGGTGATCGAGCGGATAGCCAAGCAGCTGCAGCGCTATCAGCGAGTAGACCCACGGCGGCTGGATGCCGCCCCAGGAGCCGTCGGCCTCCTGGCGACGCACGATCCAGCGCTCGGCGCGTGCCATCGCGAGCCGGCGCAGCGGCGCGAACGGGCGCTGCTCGTAGGAGCGGACGGCACGGTCCAGGGCCGTCAGCCAGACCCCCCACCGGGAGCCCGCGCTCCAGACGCCCGCAGGGAAGCCCGCGCCGCTCGACGCGCGGGCGTCGGTGGTCCCGGTGCCCGGGCCCGGTGCGCCGCGCAGCTCATTCAGGTCGAACGGCAGCGAGCGCACGGGCCGGTGCGCTTTGACGAGCGAGACCGCCACGATCGTCTGGCGCGCCCAGCAGGCGAAGTCGTAGACGTTCAGCGGCGCCCACGAGGGCAGCAGGACGATCTCCGGCGGCAGCGCCGGGACGCGCTCCCACGACCACAGCCCGAACAGCGCGAGCCACAGATGGGTGAACACGCGGGCGCGCTCGAGGCCCCCTTCGGCGCGGATGAAGCTCGCCGCTGCGAGCATGTGCTCGGCATCGGGCTCATCGCCGGCCAGGCGCAAGCGCCCAGTAGGCCTCGATCGTCGTGGAGAGCTCGCCGGGGCCGCCGTGGAAGTTCGCCCACGTGCCGTCGGAGCGCTGCTGGGAGCGGATCCAGGCCGCCGAGCGGGCCGTCTGCTCGGATTGGCGAACGCCCAGGAACTCGCGCAGGAGCATGTCCTCGGCGTCCATCGTCACGTTCGTCTGCAGCTCGCCCTGCCAGAAGCCCTCGGGGTCCTGTAGGGAGAGCAGCCGCTCGCAGGCGCGCTCCAGCGCCGCCCCGGCCGGCCCATGCGTCCTCCACGCTCGGAGATTCCATGCCGGAAAGCTAGATCCTTTTGACCGATGACGACATCTGCATGCGCCACATTATGAGCGCGCACGGGACGGCCGCGCTGACGGCGCCACGAGCACCTCGGGATGCGCGAGCGTGATCACGCGGCGGCGCAGCGTCGCCTCGGCGACCGTGCGCGGAAGCGGGGAGACGAAGCGGTAGACGATCAGCCCGTCGATGTCCAGGCGATCGAGCAGGCGAAAGCCGGGCGCCGGCGGGCTGCCGGCGCCGGGCCGCAGCGGCGCGTAGCCGGTCTCGTCGATCTCATCGACCGTCACCGACGCGCCGCGGGACAGGTTGTGAAGCGGCGGGAGGTAGTACTCGAGCGGCGCCGCGCCGAGCTCGACCGTGGTGATCACGCGGTCGGGGTCCCCGCGGCCGAGCGCCCGGGCGACGCCGCGCCAGTTCCCGCGCTGCAGGCGCGGGCTCAGGTCGACGTCGATCGTGATCGCGAGGAACGCGATCGCGATCACAACCGCGAGCGCGAGGCCGATAGCGCCCGGTGCGCCGTGCGGTCACGACGACCGCGATCAGCGGCGCTCACGGGGACCATCGCCGCGACCAGGTTGCGCGGCGCGAGGTAGTCCGCTCCCAGAGCGAGCGAGCAGGATCGGGAGCAGGATCCCGCCCGCGGCGATCGCCAGCGCGATCAGCGCACCGCGCTCCTCGCGCGGGGTGAGCACGCGCCAGAGCCCGAACCCGACGCCGGCGAGGATCGGCAGCGCCACGAGCAGCTCGACCCCGTGCCCGAGCGGCGCGCCGGAGTAGCCGATGAGGTAGTACTGCGGGAATCGCCTGCAGGCGGCTCGAGAGGGCCCACCGGCCGATCCACTGCGTGCCGTGGCCGCCCTGGGCCGAGATCAGCGGCAGCCAGCGCCAGGCCGACGAGGCGCGATCGCCCCGATCGCCGGCGCCGCCAGGCGCCGGCGATCGGGGCTCCGAGGCCAGCCACACCACCATCGGCACGAGCAGGAACACGGCGAAGTAGTGGGTCAGCAGCGCCAGCGAACCGCTGAGCGCGAATGCCGCCATGCGGCCGCGGGTGGCGCTCGCGCTCGGCGCGCAGGAAGCACAGCATCGCCAGCGCCGCGAGCAGCACGAACAGCGCATAGGCGCGCGCCTCCTGGGAGTACCAGACGAACAGCGGGTTCACCGCGATGAACGCGGCGCACGGCCAGCGCGGCCCGACGGCCGGAGAGCTCGCGGCCGATCGCCCAGGCGACGGGCACGCTCGCCACGCCGGCGAGCGCGCACAGCAGGCGCAGCGAGACCGCACCGGTGCCGAGCAGCGCGTGAGATCGCCCACTCGAGCAGGTACCACAGCGGTGGCGTGTTCTCGGTGTGGACGACCGCGTGCAGGGTCGCCCCGAGGCCCGGGTGGAGCACGTGGACGGGCGTGAAGGCCTCGTCGTACCAGAGGCTCTGCAGGTCGAGCGTCGAGAACCGCAGCCCGGCGGCGAGCGCCGTGAGCGCGACCAGCGGCCAGCTCGCCGCCAGCGCGCCCCTCCGCGAGCACCACGGGCTCGCGCCGTCGCGGTGGCGCTCATCGCGGACACCTGCCCACTCCGGCGGGCCCGAAGCAGCCGTAGCGCTCGGCGCGAGCGTCTTCGACGTTCGCCGGCAGATACCAGCCACCGTGAACGGTGCGCCGCCCGTCGACGACGGGGCCCCAGATCACCAGGCACAGCTGGGTCCTCGCTTTGGGCGCTCCGGGGCTGGTGTTGCCGCAGACCACCTCGTGCTGGCTGCTTTCGCCGAGCAGCATCTGGTCGGCCGAGAGGTTGCGATAGTCGTGGCCGGTGTAGGTGCGCCACGTGCGCAGGTCGGCGATCAGGCGCTCATTGACGTGGGTCTGGCGCACGACGTCGTTGACGGTCGCGATCGCCAGCAACAGGCCTGCGAGCACGAGCAGGGTCGTCTCCACGAGCCGCGTGCGCCCCGACCCGGCGCGCTCGGCTGCGCGCGGTCGCAACCACCTCGGCAGGCGCTGCGAACCCGGTTGGATCGGCGTGTCCTTGAGCGTCGCTCATTGCACCAGTGCGAACAGGGGCGAGGTCTGATGGATGATGAACAGGGCCTGGACGAAGAGCGTCGCCGCGAGCAGACGCCGGTCGCGCGTGACGACGGCGAGCAACAGCGGCCACAGCGTGTACCAGGCGAGCAGCCACGTGCTCGTGACCGTTATCGCCAGCAGCGTCCAACCGGACGCCGCGACCCAGTCATACCCCCGCCAGGTGCGCCACAGCAGGTGCAGCACGATCAGCGCGAGCGCCGCCTTGAGCAGGTCGTGATCGACGGGGAAGACGCCCGGCTTGCCGAACAGGTGGGCGATCTCGGTCGCGAAGCTGTCGGTCGAGACGAACGCGGCGTCGCGGTTCAGGGCCGCGACCAGGTCGATCCCGTGAACACCGAACACGGCGTAGCCGATCAGCGCCGCGAGCGCGATGGCGCCGGCGGCGCCGAGGATCGTTGCGAGCCGCCGTCGCGCGAGGATCATGAACGGGAGCAGCACCGCGACCGTGGCCTTGACGAGCGCACCGGCGACGACCGTCGCCCCGGCCGCGGCGTCCCTGGCGGCGAGCGTCAGGCTCACCGCGGCCATCATCAGCGCCAGCATGATGAGATCGTTGTGGGCGCCGCCCAGGCCGTAGAGCAGATACAGCGGGTTGGCGCCGACGACGAGCAGCGCCGTGACCGCGTCGAGCTCCCGCGCACGGGCGCAGCGCCACGTGAGCGCAAGCGTCGCGACGCTTGCGAGCCAGCGCCTCGACCTTCATGCCCCACAGGGCGCCCTTCACCCCGAGCGGCGCGAGCGGATAGGAGAGCAGCGTGTACAGCGGGCCATAGGCGGTCGGCACGTGCCTCCAGTCGTGGCCGACGAACGGGTAGATGGGGTCGGTGGCGATCGCCACCGGCCCATGCAGATAGGGATTGAGCCCGTGCTCGATTCCCATTCGTGCATACGCGATGTAGCTGAAGACGTCGGTCGACAGCAGGATCGGCCCGGCGAACACGATCCCCTGCAGAACCCCGAGGAGAACGAGCGTCCAGCGTTTGGAGATGACCTCGGGGCAGGAGCGCGCGACCAGCACGATCAGACCCGCGTAGGCGACCGTGAACACGAGGATTGCGATCAAGAAGACGCGATAGCCGAGGCGCTCGCCGATCCCCCCCATCCAGCCGCTGATGTCCGGCGATTTCGGGATCAGGGGCGTGTGCCCGGCGGCTCCATCGAGAACGATCTCGGCGGTCGCGGCGATGAGCAGCAGCGCGAGCAGCGTCGCGAGGCCGCGGCGTCTGGCAGCAGGCACGTCCGCTGATCCTACCCAGCGCGACTACGGCGCCGGCCACGCGCGCCGGCTCCGCGTGCGAGCGCGCCGCGAGCCGCCGGCAGGGCTTTCAGGGCGCCAGCACGATCTTCAGCGCCTCGCGGCGATCGTAGAGGGCATAGGCCTCGCTTGCCTGGTGGAGGCTCATATGGTGGGTGACGAGCGGACCCGGGTCCAGCAGGCCCGCCGAGATCATCGCCAGCACGCGATCCACGTGGGAGATCACGTTGGCCAGCCCAACGCGGATCGTGAGGCCCTTCAGCCAGGCCAGGCCGAGCGGCACCTCTCCCCTGCCCGCGTAGGCACCGACGCCGGAGATCGTCCCGGCGTCGCGTGCGAGGCTGACGGCCAGCTCCAGCGGCGCCGGATCGCCGACCGCGTCGACAACGACGTCGGCGCCCAGGCCATCGGTCGCTGCGCGCACGGCGCGCTTGGGCTCCTCTTCGGTGAGGTGAACCGGGGTCGCGCCGAACGTCTCGGCCAGCGCCAGGCGCTGGGCGACGGTGTCGATCGCGAACACCTGCGTCGCCCCGGAGGCCCTGGCGGCCTGCACGGCGCACAGACCCACCGGCCCCAGGCCCGAGCACGGCGACGGTGTCCCCCGCGCGCATGCCGGCGTGGGCGATCGCGTGATAACCGGTGCCCATCACATCGCCGGCGAACAGCGCGACCTCGGCGGACATGCCCTCCGGAACGCGCCGCAGCGTCAGGTTGGCGCGCGGAACGAGCAGCTGCTCGGCCTGGGCCCCCTGCAGGTTCCCCAGTTTGGAGCCGTGCCCGAACGTGCGTCCGAGCACACAGCGGTGATAGTCGCCCCTGATACAGGCGACGCATGTGCCGCAGGCCGTGTGAAAGCAGCCGAGCACGCGATCGCCGACGGCGGCGCGCTCGACGTCGTCGCCTACGGCGAGCACCGTGCCGACGAACTCGTGGCCGATCGTGAAGCCGGGCTCGACCGGGACGCGGCCGTGGTAGATGTGAAGATCCGAGCCGCAGATGCCGCTCGCCTCGACCCGGACGATCGCGTCCTGGGGATGTTGCAGCTCGGGCTCGGGGACCTCCTCCACGAGCACCTCGCCCGGAGCCTGGAAGGTGACGGCGCGCATCGGGCGCCCACCATAGACGAACGCGGCGCCTGCGGCGCTCCAGCGGACCGGTCGGGCTCCGCCGGAGCGCCGGCAAGCCTTATGCTGCGAGGGTGTCCGAGCCCTCGAAGGCGGTTCTGATCACCGGCTGCTCCTCGGGGATCGGGCGGGCCACCGCACTGCGCCTCTCACGATCGGGCTGGACGGTCTATGCGACCGCGCGCCGGCCCGAGACGATCGCCGATCTGAAGGACGCAGGCTGTCAGCACGCTGGCGCTCGACGTGACCGACGAGCAGTCGATGCGCGCGGCGGTCGACCAGGTCGAGCAGGCCGAGGGCGCCGTCGGGGTGCTGATCAACAACGCCGGCTACAGCCAGAGCGGGGCGATCGAGACCGTTCCCATGGACGCCGTCCGGCGCCAGTTCGAGACGAACCTGTTCGGTCCCGTTCGCCTCACCCAACTGGTGCTGCCGAGGATGCGCGGCCAGCGCTGGGGCAAGATCGTCAACGTCGGCTCGATGGGAGGTCGGCTGTCCTTCCCGGGCGGCGGCTACTACCACGCGACCAAGCATGCGCTCGAGGCGATCTCCGATGCGCTCCGCTTCGAGCTGCGCGGGTTCGGCATCGACGTGATCCTGCTCGAGCCCGGTCTGATCACGACGGACTTCGGCGAGGCGGCCGCCGCCAGCATGGCCGAGAACAGCGCCGGGGACGCTCGCGACGGCGAGGACCCCTACGCGCACTTCAACGCGACGGTGGGCGCCGTCAGCAAGGGCGCCTACGACGGTCCGATGCGCCTGCTCGGCGCCGGGCCCGATCGCGTCGCGAAGGTGATCGAGCGGGCGCTGAAGAGGCGGCGCCCGCCGACGCGCATCACGATCACGCCCTCGGCCAAGCTCATGATCGCGACCCACGCCCTGCTCCCGGACCGGGCCTGGGACGCCGCGATGCGCAGGCAGTTTCCCGTCCGCCGGCTAGCGCCGGCGAGCGCTCACCGGCAGAGCGCGTGCGGCGCGAGCGGGCCGGGCACGCCGACATGAAAGCCCTGGGCGTAGTCGACGCCGTAGCTTCTGCAGCAGCTCTCATCGTCGCCTCGTCGCCGACGAACTCGGCGATCGTCTCAGCGCCCATGCCCGCGACGACGCCGACGAGCGCCTTGACCACGAGCTGGTCGTTGCGGGAGTCGGGCAGCCCGCGGATGAAGTCGCCATCGATCTTCAGGTAGCGAAAGGGCAGATGCTTGAGGTACTGGAAGGAGCCGAAGCCCGCGCCGAAGTCGTCCAGCGCCACCGCGCAGCCGAGCGCCTGCACGCCCGCGCAGAAGGCGCGCGCCCGCTCCATGTCGGAGATCGAGGCCGTCTCGGTGACCTCGATGACCAGCCGCGAGGGGTCGGCCTGCGCGAGCGTGAGCCGGCGCTCGATCTCCCCCAGCATGCCCGCGTCGGTGACCGACAGCGGCCGAGACGTTGATCGCGATGCTCGCGCCGGGCCCAGCACCGGAAGATCCCCGATCGCCAAGCACGGCGGCTACCCTGGCCGAGCACCATGCGGTCGATGTCACGGATCAGGCCGTAGCGCTCGGCCGCCGGCAGGAAGCTGCCGGGTGCCACCAGACGTCCGTCCGGCTCGTCGGCGAGGCGCAGCAGCGCCTCGTAGTGCGATATCGGCCCCCACGCCCCGCCATCTTCGGGCCCGCCCTGCAGCGAGACGATCGGCTGGTAGTGCAGCACGAACAGGTCCTCCGCGAGGGCACGCCGCAGCCGCCTCAGCCAGGGCCGCCTGTGCAGGCCCGCCGGCGAGAACCTCTGCGGCTGCGATCGCTCCTCGGAAACTGCCGCATAGCGGTTGTGGGCCGGCAGCTCGCCCGGACGCAGGAGAATCCTTGGGCGAGCGCAGGCGATCGTCGAGGTCAGCATCTGAGCGACGGTCTTCGACGCCCCGCCGCGGTCACCTGCGCCCGGTCGCCCGTGCCCGCGCCCGCGCGCGGGCTGCTGCGACCCTCCCCGCCCGCGTCCGTCGGCGAGGCTGCACGCCGGCCTCAGGAGCGCGCGGATCCGGGATACGGCCGCCGCGCGCGCTCGGAGATGACGAGCAGCAGCGCGAGCAGGACGAAGTTCATGACCACCGAGGACCCCCCGTAGGCGACGAACGGCAGGGTGACGCCGGTCAGCGGGATCACGCGCGTGACGCCGCCGACGATCACGAACACCTGCATGGCGACGATGAACGACAGTCCCGTCGCGAGCAGCTTGGAGAAGGAGTCGCGCGCGAGCACCGCCGTCTTCAGCCCGCGCGCCACGAACAGCAGGTAGACGAGCAGCAGGCCGGCGGCGCCCACCAGGCCGAGCTCGTTGACGATCACGGCGTAGATCGTGTCGCTTTCGGGGACCGGCAGGATCGGCTGGCCCTGGTTGGGCAGCCGCAGCAGCGACTGGTCGAAGCCCGTACCGAGCAGGCCTCCGTCGGCCTGCGCGAACAGGGACTGCGCCAGCTGATAGCTGCCCCCGACCGGGCGGTTGTAGAGGGCCGGGTCGAAGGGGTGTTCCCACGCCAGCACGCGGGCGTGCACGTGGCTGACGTGTCCCGCCACGAACCAGGCACCGACGGCGAACAGCACGAGTCCGATCAGCGGAAAGGAGAACCGGCCGGTGGCCACGTAGAGGAGCGCCAGGAAGGCGCCGTAGAACATCAGCGACGTGCCGAGCTCGCGCGTGAGCAGCAGCGTCGCCATCGCGGCGCCCCACACGATCAGCATCGGGCCGAACTGCTTCATCGGCGGAATCGTCAGGCCGAGCACCCGCCGCCCGGCCGTGACGAGGATCTGGCGATTGTCGCGCAGATAGCTCGCGAGGAAGATCACGATCGCGACCTTCGCCAGCTCGGCTGGCTGGAAGGAGACGCTGCCCACGTGAACATCCAGGTAGGCGCCGTTGACCTGCTCGCCGATCACGGGCAGACGCGGCAGGACGGTGATGCCGATCCCCACGACCGCGATCGTGTAGCGGTAGCGCTCGAGCACGCCCACCCCGCGACGGCTGCAGCGCGAGGATGGTGGCCGCGAACAGGACGAGCCCGAGCACCATCCACTGCGCCTGCTGGCGCGCCAGGACCGGATCGATGCGGTACACCATCACGACCCCCACGCTCGCCAGCACGGCGGCGAGCGGAAACAGGTAGGGATCGGCGTGGGGCAGCGCGAAGCGGATCACGAGGTGGGCCGCCAGGCACAGCCCCAGGAAGACCGCCCCGTAGGTGAACGAGACGCTGGAGGCGTGGTTGAGCGTGACGTTCGTCGAAGCGCCGGGGGAGTTGTTCTCCGACTGGATGAAGATCGCGGTGAAACCGGCCGTGACCAGCAGCGCCGCGGGGATCAGACCCACCAGCTCGCGGTTTCGCGGGCTCAGCATGCCAGCGAGCGTACCTAGCCTGGCGGCGTGGGGCTGCCGGGCCTGTCGCTAGGCTAGGGCTCAGCCGAGCGTCGCTGCGGCGCTGACGCGTGGCGATTTTTCCCACCCACATGAGCGGCTATCCACGTGACATCCCACGACGACGAGCGCCCGCCCTCGCCGGGCTGGCGCATGCTCAAGCGCTTCCTCCTCGGGGGCGTGCTGATCGTGCTGCTCACGGCGGCGCGACGGCGACGCTCGCACTGAACAAGATCACCGGCATCGCCGAAGAGGTCTTTCCGAAGCTCAACCAGATCAACGCGCCCAAGGGCGTTGTCACGCCCGAATACAGCGGCGGCCCGCAGACGTTCCTGATCCTCGGCTCGGACAGGCGCGTGGGCTCCAAGGACGCCTACGACCGCCACGATCCGCCGCACTCGGACACGATCCTGCTCGTGCGCTTCGACCCCGAACACGGCCAGACCTCGATGCATGTCGGTGCCTCGCGATCTGATGGTCAACATCACGACCGCGAACGGCCAGGCCTATCCCAAGGAAAAGATCAACGCCGCCTACACGATCGGCAACGAAGCTCGGCGGCACCAAGGGCGGGATGGTGCTCGCGGCGGAAACGATCGAGCACGAAGTCTTTCCCGGCCTTCACCTCAACGGCATCATCGATGTCAGCTTCGCGGGCTTCATCAAAGTCGTCGACACCCTCGGCTGCGCCTACGTGAACGTCGATCACCGCTACTACAACGAGAACGTCGGCTCAACCGAAACCGACTACACGAGCATCAACCTGCAGCCCGGCTACCAGAAGCTCTGCTACGAAAACGCGCTCGACTACGTGCGCTACCGCCACACCGACTCGGACTTCGTGCGCGTCGCCCGCCAGCAGGACTTCATGCGCGACCTGCGCGAGCAGATCTCCCCGGGCAACGAGCTCGGTCAGATCGACACCGTCGCCAAGGCCGTCGGGCACGCGATCAGCACCACCTTCCACGCGTCCGCGAGCGAGCTCATCGAACTCACGAAGCTGATCGCCTTCTCGCAGTCCAAGCCGCTGCGCCAGGTCAAGTTCAAGACCACGAACGTCAACTACCAGTACAACGGCGCGTCCTACGTGACCACCACCCCCGAACTCGCCCAGGCCACGCTGCAGGACTTCCTGCACGGCCACGAACAGCTGAGCCTTCCCGCACCGCGACCGTCCACACACGGCTCTCATCACGCCCGTCACGGCCACGCCTCGAGCTCGCCGGCCGCGCTCGGCCTCACCCGCTCGACCGGCAACGACGAAGCCGTCAAGGCCGCGCTCAGCGTGCCCTTCCCGGTCCTGTATCCCGTCCTTCAGACCGACCAGGCAGAACAGCAGACCGTCCGCCCCTACTCGCTCCAGGACCAGCAGGGCAACCTCCACCACGCCTACGTCGTGGTCTGGCGGCAGAGCGCGCTCGGGGGCTACTACGACTTCGAGGGCTCGGACTGGCTCAACCCGCCGCTGTTCGCGCACGCGCACACCCAGCAGATCTCGGGACGCTCCTACCGAATGGTGGACGACGGCTCGCACATCCACGTGATCGGCTGGCGCTCAGGCCATGTTCTCTACTGGCTCACCAACACGCTGCTCGAGGAACTCTCCAACGCCCAGATGCTCGCGATCGCCAGCTCGGCCCAGGCGCTGCACTGATCGGCTACCGGCTCGAGGTCGCGGCGGGCGCGTGATCCAGAGCAGCGTTGACGAGCCCGTCGGCGCGTGCGTTATCGCTGCGGGGAACGGTCCTTATCGACCAGCGCTCGAACTCCGCCAGCGCGGCCATCGCCTCCAGGTGCAGCGGCTTCATCGCCTGATGCTTGACCTTGTAGATGCCCTGCACCTGCTTGGCGATCAGCTCGGAGTCGCCCACGATCTCGACCTCGCTGGCGCCGAGCTCACGCGCGTGCTGCAGCCCGAGCAGCAGCGCCCGGTACTCGGCGACGTTGTTCGTGGCGGTGCCGAGCAGCTGGGAATGCTCGCCCAGCACCTCGCCGGCGGGCGAGACGATCACGCACGCGGCCGCCGCCGGCCCGGGGTTGCCGCGGGCGCCCCCGTCGACGTGCACGATCAGCTTCATCGAATCGAAGTATGCCGTCCCCCGCGACGGGCAGCTCGCCCCGCCCGTGGACAGAGCGCTAGGAAGCGCGTGCCAGCGGCGGCAGGTCGCCTGGCACCCGCGCCCGGCGACGATCGCGCACCACCCGCCGCTGCACCGCCTCGGCGGCGCGCGGGGCCGACGCGGTCCCGCGACGGGCGCGCCGGTCGAACTCGCGCCGGTCGATGATCACGGTGACGTTCTCCTCGCCCTCGTAGTAGCTCTTCAGCTTCGGATAGAGCTCGTCGGCCAGCGGCCTCGGTACGACGCAGTAGATCATGGCCTGCCCGATCTTACCCGTCGCGCGCGAATACGCAAGCGGTGGGCATCGGCGCCCACGCACGGCGCCCGCTGGCCATCGGCGCCCACGCCCGGCGCCCGCTGGCCATCGGCGCCCACGCACGGCGCCCGCTGGCCAGCGGCGCCCACGCCCGGCGCCCGCTGCCAACGGCTTCCTTCATGCCCCTCGGCCCGCGGACAGGGACAGCGCGCCCAGCTCGTCGGCCACACCGTTCGCGAGCCGATCCCCGGCGGCGATTTCCTCGAGCTCGGTTCCCTGATCGACGAGCTTGACCACCGCCGGCTGCTCGTCGACGTCGACCTCATAGCGATACCAGCAGAGCTCCCAGGCGATAACGATCGAGACGAGATGCTGGACCTCCTCGTCGGGTCGCACGTTCACCTCCGGCGCGCCCAGCGACCGCGTCAGCCCCGACACGCGGCGTGGATGCTCGCTGGCGTTGAAGGCATCGACGGCGCGCTCGGCTCGCCCGCCCCCGGAGGTCAGCTCGCCGGGCTCCCCCTCCAGGACGCCGGCGCCGGTGGGCGCCTCTCCGCCGCCCGTCAGTGACCCGCCAGCCCGCCCGCGCGCGGGCACCGGCGTTGCGCGCGATCGCCCGGCGACCCCTTCGACGGGGTCGCGCAGCCCCTCGGGACCGGCCTCGCCGGGCGCAACGCCGCGTCCCGGCGCCGGCGACTCACCGGGCGAGGGGCCCGCCTGACGCAGCCGGCCGAACAGGCCGCGCCTGCGCCGCGGCCGCGGCGCAGGCGCGCCGACCGCGTCGTGGTCGCTCTCGCGCAGCCACCCCGCGTGCATCGCCCGCGGTGCACACAGCTCGCATACCGTGCGGCGCTGGCCGGCCGCGAGGAACACGTCCCACTGCTCGCCACGCAGCAGTCTGCGCTCGCAGACGTCGCAGGCGACGTCGGGCTGGGAGGTGACGATCGACCTTGTTGACATCCAGCGAGAGTAGCCGCATGCGCCCAGCCGCGCGTCGCGCTCCGCTCACGCGTGGGTGGCCGCCTGCTCGTCGGCGGTCTGCTCGACGACCTTCCGGGCGAGTTGGTCCGGGACCTCCTCGTAGCGCAGGAACTCCAGCGTGTACTCGCCCTGACCGCCCGTGATCGAGCGCAGATCCGGCGCGTAGGTGAGCACCTCGGCCATCGGCACCTCGGCCTTGATCTCGGTCATCGTGCCCACCGGCTCCATGCCCTGCGGACGCCCTCGGCGGCTGTTGAGGTCGCCGATCACCTCGCCCACGTCGGACTCGGGCACGGACAGGCTTACGAGCATGATCGGCTCGAGCAGCACCGGATCGGCCTGCTCGAGCGCCTGCCTCATCGCCAGAATGCCGGCCATCTTGAACGCGATCTCAGATGAGTCCACGCTGTGGTGTGAGCCGTCGAACAGGGTCACGCGCACGCCCTTCACGGGGTAACCGGCGAGCACGCCCACCTCCATCGCCTCGCGGACGCCCTTCTCGACCGCGGGGATGAAGGAGCTCGGGATCACGCCGCCCTTGATCTTGTCGACGAACTCGAAGCCCATCGGATTGGCGGGATCGTTCAGCGGCTCGATCTCGATGTGGCAGTCACCGAACTGGCCGCGCCCTCCGGACTGCTTCTTGTGGCGGCCGTGCGCGGTCGCCGTGCCGCGGATGGTCTCCTGGTAGGGCACGCGCGGCGGCTTGAGCGTCACCTCGACGCCGAAGCGCTCGCGCAACCGGTCGACGATGACTTCCACGTGCACCTGTGAGAGCCCGGCGACGATCTGCTCGCGCGTTTGGGCGTCGCGGTGCAGATCGATCGTGGGGTCCTCCTCCTGCAGGCGGCGCAGCGACGCGAAGATCTTCTCCTCGTCGCCCCTGTTCTTCGGCTCGACCGCGAACGCCATCACCGCGGCGGGCAGCTTCAGCCGGGGCATCTCGATCGGCTCATCGCGCGCGGCCAGCCAGTCTCCCGCACGCGTCTCCTTGAGCTTCGCCACAGCGCCGATGTCACCCGGGCCGAACTCGTGCACGTGCCGAACCTCCTTGCCCGCGAACACCACGAGCTGGCCGATGCGCTCCTTCGCGTGCGCATGCGTGTTCAGCACCTGGCTGTCGGCACGCATGACGCCCTGGTAGACACGTAGCAGGTTGATCCGACCTGCGAACGGATCTGCCCTGGTCTTGAACACATACGCGAACAGCTCGGCGTCGTCGGACGGCCTGAGCTCGATGTCCCCGACCGTCAGCGACCCGTGCTTGACGGGCGAGGGCAGGTCCTCGACGATCGCGTCGAGCAGCCGCGAGGTGCCGAGATTGCGCGTGGCGACGCCGCATACGACCGGGAAGATCTTGCCGTGGTTGGTGCCCTCCTTGAGCGCGTCGACGATCTCCTGGTGGGAGATCTCCTCGCCCTCGAGGTAGCGCTCCATCAGCGCATCCGAGACCTCGCTGACCTCATCCATGAGCTTCTCGCGGTACTCCTGTGCCTGCTCCATCTGCGCCGGCGGGATCGCAATCTCTTCGAAGCCCTTCTGGCCCGGGGCCTCCTGTCGAAAGGCCTTCATGTCCACGAGATCGATCACGCCCTCCAGCTCGTGCTCGCTCCCGATCGGTATCTCCGTGGCCACCACATGCTGACCGAAGGCCTTCTTGAGCTGCTCCAGCGCCCGGAAGAAGTCGGCCCGCTCGCGGTCGAGCATGTTCACGAACAGCATCCGCGCCAGGTCGAGCTCGGCCGCGCGCGCCCACAGCCGGCTGGTGGATACCTCCACGCCCATCACGGCGTTGACCACGAACACCGCCGACTCGCACACTCGCAGCGCGCCGAGGGCGTCGGCCACGAAGCTCGGCTCGCCTGGCGTGTCGAGGAGGTTGATCTTTCGCTCTCTCCACTCGAACGAGCTGAGCGCAGTGGAGATCGACATCTGCCGCGCCTGCTCATCGGGCTCGGAGTCGGACACCGTCGTTCCCTCCGGCACCGACCCCAGCCGGCTGGTCGCGCCGGCCTCGAACAGCAGCGCCTCGTGCAGCGAGGTCTTCCCGGCTCCCCGGTGGCCGACCAAGACCACGTTCCTGATGCGGTCCGCCGCTGACCGATCTTCGACCGCTCGCATCGATACCTCCCTAATTGCGCGCCTGTGCGCCAACGATACCGCCGTTCACGACCCGGCGCCACCCGAGATCGCCTTGAACTTCCACGAGCAATGCACGCAACTGCCGGCCCGGACGGCCGGCCAAGAGCGCCCGCAGCCCTTCCGCGGGCCAGGTCACGCATTCGCCGGCCCGGACGGCCGGAGCGGTCACATTCGCCGGCCCCTGACGGCCGGCCTCTAGCATTCGCCGGCCCGGACGAACCTACCTAGCACCTACATCTAGCGGCCGGGCGGCCGGAGCGGTCACAAATCCAGACGAGGAGCGCAGGCCGGACCGGCAAGGGGGCAGGACGCCGTTCACATCCGGAGCATCGCAACGCGCCCGTGCGCAGGCAGGACGCCGTTCTCATCCGAGTAATCGCGCCGCGCCCTTCCGTGAAGGCTTCGCGGGCAACCGCGCATTGAGGCCGGTGACACTCGCCACAATGCGCGGGCCGCGCGACATTGCCTCCCAAAATCAGTCTTCGAAGGACTCCTCCTGCATGCGCGAGCGCAGACGCAGAACAGCCTTGGTGTGCATCTGGGAGACGCGCGACTCGGTCACCCCCAGGACCTCGCCGATCTCTCGCAGGGTCAGGTTCTCGTAGTAGTAGAGGGCGATCACGAGCTTCTCGCGCTCGGGCAGCTTCGCGATCGACTCCGCGATCCTGTCCTTCAGATCACCCACATCCAAGAGCTTCGCGGGGTCCGGCGCTCCGGGGTCCTCGATCGTGTCCATCAGCGAGACCTGGTCGCCGCTGAGGTCCGAGACGCTCCACAGCTCATCCAGCGCGACCATCGAGGAGTGCGAGATCGCGAGCAGCAGCTCGTTCAGCTCGTCGACGGTGATGCCCAGCTCATCGGCCAGACTCCTTGTCGGTGGGCGCTCGCTGGAAGCGAGTTCTCGAGCTTCGCATTGGCGCGCTCCACTTCCCGCGCGCGGGAGCGCACGCTGCGCGGCACCCAGTCCATCGAACGCAGCTCGTCGATGATCGCGCCCTTGATCCGCATGATCGCGTAGGTCTCGAACTTGATGTCCCGCGACAGATCGAAACGCTCAATCGCGGAGATCAGCCCGACAAGCCCGTAGGAGATGAGATCGGCCTCCTCGACGTGCGGAGGCAGCCCGGCGGCGGTGCGTCCGGCTACGTACTTGACCAGCGGCGAATAGGCGACGACCAGGCGCTCGCGCACGCGGCTGTCGCCCTCGGACTTGTAGCGCCGCCACAGTTCGCGCAGCTCGATCGGTTTGACATTCGTCTCCAGGTTAATCCCCCCCGCTAGGCCCGCGGGTGACTGCGCGCATAGGCGCTCTTGAGCCTCGCGGACTCTACCCGAGTGTATATCTGGGTGCTCGACACGCTCGCATGTCCGAGCAGCTCCTGGATGCTGCGCAGGTCGGCGCCACCGTCGAGCAGGTGCGTGGCGAAGCTGTGGCGCAGCGCATGCGGCGAGAGCCCATCCGCGCGCTCGCCCTCGCCGCCGCCGACGGCGCCGCCTGCACGCACCCGCCGGACCCATGTTCGCAGCCTGCGCCTGACGTCGCTCGTGCCGAGCGCCCGGCCCGTCTTGGACAGGAACACGGCGTCCTCGCCGCCGGACGCCGCGAGCGCGGGGCGGGCGCGCTCCAGATACAGCCCCACGGCGGCCATCGCGGGCTCGCCGACGGGCAGAATGCGGGTCTTTCGCCCCTTGCCCTCGACGCGCAGCTGCTCGGAGTCGAAATCGACGTCGCCGACCTTCAGCGACACGAGCTCCTGCGCCCGCAGCCCGCACGAGTACGCCAGCTCGAACAGCGCCCGGTCGCGCAGCTCGAGCGGGTTGGCGGTCGGTATACCGTCCAGCAGCTGCGCCGTCTGGCGCGCGCTCAGCACCCGCGGCAGACGCGACGGACGTCGCGGCGTGGACACGAGGTCGGCGGGGTTCTGCGCGATGCGTCCGTGCTCGCGCTGACTCCCGAACAGCGCCCGCAGCGCCGCCAGCTTGCGGGCGGTCGTGCTCGCCGCGGCGCCCCCTGCCGAGAGATGAGCGATGTAGCGGCGCACCGCCTTCGGGCCGACGTTCTCCGGGCCCAGCCCCTGGGCGCTCGCCCACGCGGCGAACTGCCCCAGATCGACGCCGTAGGCCCGCCTCGTCCGCGCAGCCGCGTCGCGCCGGAGCAGGTCGGCATCGGTGAGCTCCAGGGCGGCCTGCCAGACTCGGTCCATCGCGTGCTACTTCGCCGTCCTCGCCCCGCTGCCCTGCCTGGCGGCCGGGCTGCGCCGGCGCTTCTCAGCGCGCCACGGCACCCTCGGCCGCGCTTCCCACCAGCTTGGCGTACTTGCGTATCGCCACCTCGACCTGCTCCTCGGAGCGCGGCGGCGGCCGGTAGGAGCCCAGCCGCTCGGCGATCTGCTCGTCGCTCAGCGCGACATCGATCCGGCGGGCGTCGACATCGATGCCGACCTCATCGCCGTCCACAAGCGCCCCGATCGGCCCGCCGCGGGCCGCCTCCGGCGCGATGTGCCCGGCCATCAGTCCGTGGGTAGCACCGGAGAAGCGCCCGTCGGTGATCAGCGCCACCGTCTCCCCCAGCCCCTCACCGACCAGCGCACCCGTCACGGACAGCATCTCGCGCATGCCCGGCCCGCCCGCCGGGCCCTCGTTGCGGATCACGACCACGTCGCCCTCGCGGATCTCGCGCCCGAGCACCGCCGCCATCGCGGCCTCCTCGCCGTCGAAGACGCGCGCCAGCCCGACGTGCTTGCGCCGCTCGTGCCCCGCGAGCTTGACCACGCAGCCGTCGGGGGCGAGGTTGCCCCGCAGGATGGCAAAGCCGCCGGTGGTCTTGAGCGGTTCGGCCAGGGGCCGCACCACGCGCTGGCCCACCGTCTCGGCGGCTGCCGCCGCGTGCTCGCCGATCGTGCGGCCGGTGACGGTCAGCGCGTCATCGTGCAGCACGCCCGCTTGCTGCATGCGCTTGAGCACCAGCGGCACGCCGCCGGCCTCATACAGATCCGTCGCGACATACTGCCCGCCCGGCTGCAGGTCGCACAGCAGCGGCGTGCGCTCCGAGATGCGATCGAACTCGTCGATCTGCAGCGGCACGCCAATTTCCCTGGCGACCGCAAGCAGGTGCAGCACCCCGTTGGTCGATCCGCCGCTCATCGCTACCGCCGCGATCGCATTCTCAAGCGCCTGCTTGGTGATGACCTCGCTCGGGCGCAGGCCGCGGCGCAGCACGTCCATCACCAGTTCGCCGCACTCCACGGCCACCTCGAGCTTGCGCCCGTCCTCGGCCGGCACCATCGCCGAGCCCGCCGGCGAGATGCCGAGCACCTCGAAGGCCATCGCCATCGTGTTGGCGGTGAACTGCCCGCCGCACGCACCCACTCCCGGGGAGGCCGCCTCCTCCAGTTCGTGCAGCTCGTCCTCCGTGATCTTCCCGGCGGCGAAGGAGCCCACCGCCTCGAACACCTGCTGAATGGTCACGTCCTCGCCCCGGAAGCGCCCCGGGCGGATCGAGCCCCCGTAGAGCATCAGCGCCGGCACGTCCAGGCGCGCGAGCGCCATCACCGTCCCCGGGATCGTCTTGTCGCAGCCCGAGATCGCGACGATGGCGTCGAAGTGATGGGCGGAGGAGACGAGCTCGATCGAGTCGGCGATCAGCTCGCGCGAGACCAGCGACGCGCGCATGCCCGCGGTGCCCATGGTGATGCCGTCGGAAATGGCGATCGTGTTGAGCTCCATCGGCGTGCCGCCCGCCGCGCGGATCCCCTCCTTGACCTTCGCGGCGAGCACGCGGTTGTTGAAGTTGCACGGCATCGTCTCGATCCACGAGTGGGCGACGCCCACGATCGGCTTGAGAAGGTCCTCGTGCGAGTAGCCGATTCCGTGTAGATATGCGCGCGCAGCGGCGCGCTCGGGACCCTCGGTGAGGGCGTGACTCTTGTGCTTGGGGTCGAAGTCGGCCGCGCTCACGCGGCCCGCACCCTGTCGAGGCGATGGCCGGCGCGCCCGCGCTCCCAGCGCGCGAGGCGCAGCAGGTCGCGTCGCACCCTGTCCGGATCGACCTGACGACCGGGAAGGTGCATGTTCGCATCGGCGATCACGCGGCGCTCGTCGGCCTTGAGCGCCATCCACTTGGCCAGCACGTCGTCGGAGTCGGGCAGCCGCGCGCTGCCGTAGGGCTTGGACTGATCGGGGAAGGCCACGCAGTACTCGTTGAGCAGCGCGCCGCTCCCGGGCACGTAGGCGACGATCGGCTTGTGCGGGTAGATCAGGTAGGCGTAGCGGGTTGGCGCCTGCTCGCGCTCGCGCACGCCCCCATCCTCGCGCACCCCGGCGTCGCCCCACACGCGCAGGAAGCCGAGGTCTCGGTACATCGCCCAGTCCTCCTCCTCGATGCACGAGGCGAGCAGCGCCCGGGCACGCTGCTCGGCCCGGCGCTCGCGCCCGGGGTCGTAGTCGATCTCCGCAGCACCGCGCCGGCCTGTCAGGACGCGTAGGCGATAGCGTGTCCACGCTCCGCCCAGCCGCGGTCGCGCCAGCTCCCACAGCAACACGACCAGAACGACGGCGGCGGTGCCCAGCGCGAGCGCCACGACGGCTAACGCGCCGTCCGGGAGGATCCGCCTGCGGCGCGTGGGAAGAAGATCACACGGTCGGCATCGCGTGGCACGTCAGCGAACCTGTGCACGAACTCGGCTTCGCGGTGACCGTCGCGGGTCTCGACCGGAACCGCGGCCCACATGCCGGCGTCGAGCTCTCGGCGGAATGCTTCGATCAACTGCTGCTCCTCGCCGGCCACCTCCACGTCACCCTCGGCGAGCACGATCTCCCCATGACCCGGCTTCAGACGCAAGAACTTCATCGAGGACCCGGCTTCAGACGCAGGAACTTCATCGAGGACCCGGCTTCAGGCGCAGAAACTTCATCACTGTCCCGGCTTCAGACGCAACAGCTTCATCGTCCCTGGATTATGGCAAACGGCTGCCGGACTCACGGTCGGGCGAGCGCATGCGCGCAATGTCCACCACGTCGACCGGGCCCGCTCCGGCGCCGAGGTCGCGCAGGCCGCGCGCGATCGCTTCACCGGTGAGCACTCGCGCGATCTGCGCCGCCTGCAGCGGCGTGCGCCCGAGCGCTAGCTGCGCGGCCAGCACCGAGGAGTGCGTGCAGCCCGAGCCATGGGCCGCACCGTCGGGGTGACGCTCGCCCTCGATTCGCACCACGCTCGCTGCCCGGCCACCAGCCACGAAGACGTCGACGGCGCGCGCACGATGGCCGCCGGTCACCACGACGAAGTCGGGGCCGAGCTCCAGCAGCGCGCGACCCATCGCCTCCGCCTCCTCGTCCTCGTCCGCGCCGGGCTGCTGCTCGCGGGCCAGCAGCGCACGCGCCTCGGGCAGGTTGGGGGTGAGCACGCTGGCGCGTGGAAGGATCTCCCGGACGAGCGCCTTCCGGGCGTCTGCGTCGAGCAGGCGGGCGCCCGACTCGGCCACCATCACCGGATCGACCACCACAGGAATGCCGGCTGGCAGCTCATCGAGCGCGCGCGCGACGGCCAGCGTCAGCGCGGCCGTGCCGAGCATGCCGACCTTGACCGCATCCACGCCTATGTCCTGGAGCACCGCATGCACCTGGGCGATGACCATCTGCGGCTCGAGCGGGTAGATCGCATCGACGCCCGCCGTGTTCTGCGCGGTGATCGCCGTGATCGCCGTCATCCCGTGCACGCCGCAACGCGCGAACGCCTTCAGATCGGCCTGAACGCCGGCGCCGCCGCCGGAGTCCGAACCGGCGATGCTGAGCACGGCGCGCGGACCGGCCGGTCCTCTGCGACTGGGGGAGCCCATCCGTTATCTCGCTGGAGCCACCGGTCCCTCGGCGGCACGATCATCCGCGCTGCGACGGCAACGCGGAAATATGGTGTAGCTGCCGGCGCGGGGTCCGTGCGCGCCGTCGGCGGGGATCGCCGGCGTCGGCTCGCCCGAGTCCCGGGCGTGCTCGCGGCTCACGTGGTCGTCCTTCATCGACGGGAGCCTACGCGAGCGGCACAGCTGGGTGACGGCGCAGCGCGCTGGACTCTGGGGGATGATGGACACGACCCGTGAGCACGCACGCACACATGGCGGCAGCCTCGGCGCTGTCGATCGCACTGGCGCTCGCCGGCGCCGGCGCTGCCCGGACCGCGCCGAGCGGTCTGGCCTACTCGACCGCGAGCGCCCGCGTCGTTCAGCGCCAGCCGCCGGCCGGCTCGTGCCACGCAATCGGCACGGGGCTCTACGCGCGCACCGATTCACGCTGCACGCCCGGCGCGCTGAACCCGGCCGTCACCCAGGCGAGCATCGGCTCCACGATCTGCAGGCCGGGTTGGACCTCGACGGTGCGCCCACCCGTGTCGATCACCGAGCCCGAGAAGCTCGCCAGCATGGCCGCCTATGGCCTGCGGGCCTCGCCGTCGCGCTACGAGTACGACCACGAGGTGCCGCTCGAGCTCGGCGGCGCCGTCAACGATCCCCGCAACCTGTGGCCTGAGCCCGACTACGCGCACCCGGCGCCGTTCTATGCGAACCCGAAGGATCACCTCGAGGACAGGCTGCACCGGCTCGTCTGCAACGGGACGATGGGACTCTCTCAGGCCCAGAGGGCGATCGCGTCGAACTGGGTCGCCGCCTACCACCGCTACGGCTGAGCGCCTCGCTTCCGAGCGCTTCGCGCCCCGGTGGACGCTCGCCACGATCTCCTGACCTCCGGGGCGCACAATCGACACACATGACGCACCCGGGTCACACGCTTGGATCTAGGCTGCTCGACATGCACACGGAGCGCGCTCCCGCCGCGCCCGGCCCGGCGGGCAGCGCGCGCAGCGAACCCGGCAGGCGGGCCGATCCCCGCCGGCGCATAGGGCGCCGCGGCGAGCGACTGGCTGCCGAGCACCTGCGCCGGCTCGGCTTCTCGACGCTCGCACGCAACGTGCGCACCCGCCACGGCGAGATCGACCTCATCTCATTCGATGGACACACGCTCGTGTTTGCCGAGGTCAAGACCCGGCGTGTACCCCCGGGCGCCAGCGCCCGGCGCCCCGATCGGCAGCCCCTGCTGTGGCTGCGCCCCTCCCAGCGATGGCGCCTGCGCCGTCTCGCGGTCGCCTGGCTGAGCAGTGAGGATCGCCTCCGGCCGAGCGCCCGCGCGATTCGCTTCGACGCGATCGGCGTGACCGTTGACGCGGCGGGCGGCCTGCTGGGGATCGACCACGTCGAAGGCGCCTTTTGAGACGCGCCGGGGTGAGCGCTCAGAGCGCCAGCTGCTGGTAGGCGAGCGACTGGAAGGACATACGGTGCAGCGGGCTGACGCCCTGGCGGAGGATCGCCTCGCGGTGCACCGGAGTCGAGTAGCCGACGTGCTCGGCAAAGCTCCAGCCGGGATGTTCGGCGTCGGCGTGGCGCATGTAGCGATCGCGGGTCACCTTGGCGACGATCGACGCCGCTGCGATCGCTGCGCTGGTGGCGTCCCCGTCGACGATCGCGCGCTGGGGGCGCCCGAACTCGGCGACCGAGAAGCCGTCGAGAAGGCACAGCACCTCGCCCTGAACATCGCTGGTGACGGTCCGCATCGCGTCGCGCAGGGCCGCGAGGTTCGTCTTGTGCAGCCCGCGGGCGTCGATGCCGCGCACGCACCGCGAGACGACCACCACGCGCGCGGCGCTCTGCAGCACCAGCGGATAGAGCTCCTCGCGCGCCTGGGAGGAGTGCTGCTTGGAGTCGTTGAGCTTGCTCAGCAGCCGCATCTCACGGGTCGTGAGGGCGTCGTAGTCGAACAGCACACCCGCGGCGACGAGCGGACCGGCGAGGCAGCCCCGCCCCGCCTCATCGGCGCCGGCGATCAGACGCACGCCCAGGCGCCGGTCGAAGGCGAACAGGCGACGTCCGCTTCCGTTGCGCCGCGCGCGGCGCTTGGCGCGCGCGGAGGAGCCCCGCGGCCGCGACGCGCGGGCGGGCTCCCGCGGGCCGGCACCGACCTCCACCGCCGTGCGCCCGTCGGGCTAGAGGATTCCGATGCGGTCGGGGGGCCAGTAGGTGAGGAAGGCTCCTCCGATGATCCAACTCGTGGGGACTGGTCCCCAGAACCTGCTGTCGTCGGATTCGCCACGATTGTCCCCCATCATGAACCAGTGCCCGGCGGGAATCTTTATCGGCTTGGGGAAGTTGCACTCCGGGCTCGAGCCGCAGGGGCGTATGTAGGAGTCCTTCTCGCGCACGCCGTTGCGGATCACGTGCCCTTCGACGATCGAGATCACGTCGCCCGGCCCGGCGACGATGCGCTTGATGAAGTTGACGCTGCCTTCGTCAGGGCACGGGTTCCGAGCAGGCCGCGCCTTCGGCGAATTTGATCACATGCGGCACCGGCCCGCATTTGGGAGGCAGTTCTTTGGATGTGGCGCCGTCCGGGGGATGGAACACCGCGATCTCGCCGACGTGCGGTTCGCTGAAGTCGCATCCCGATGCGGTTGACGAGCACGCGCTGGCCGATTGACAGCGTGGGCTCCATCGAGCCGCTGGGGATGCGATAGGGCTTGACGACGAACGCCTGGATGCCGAACGCGAGACCGAGCGCAACGACGATGATGACGACCAGCTCGACGATCGAGTTGGTGGTCGACTTCGAGCGCTTCTGCGCCGAGCTTTCACGCCGGCTCGTCGCCGCTGGGAGCGCCTCCCTCGGCGTCACCGGCATCGGAGGGGGCAACGGTCTGCGTCCGCGTCCGGGGCTGCGCCCGTCATCGGTGCCGGCGGCCGTCGCCGCGGACCCCGCCTCGTCCTTCCCGTCGGCCTCGGTGGAACCCTCCGCCGCGGGCGGAGTGCCCTCCGGTGCCCCCGATGGCGCGCCGGCGGCGGAGCTCAGCCCCGCCACCGGAGCCCTCCTGCTGCTGCGCCGGCTGCGCTCGGCGTCGGGCGCTCCCTGCGGCTCGCTCCTGTGCGTCCTCGATGACAGTCTCCTGCGCTGTCATGCCCTCGGCGTCGGTCGCCTCCGCGGCCTCGTGCAGCAGGCCGGGCTCGACCGTCTCCTCGGGCCCGATGTAGCGGCGCTCGCGCACGCGTGCGCGCTTGCCGACGCGGTCGCGCAGGTAGTAGAGCTTCGCGCGACGCACGTCGCCCCGCGCGGCGAGCTCGATGCGCTCGATCTTGGGCGAGTGCACCGGGAAGGAGCGCTCGACGCCGACGCCGAAGGACTGCTTGCGCACCGTGAACGTCTCGCGCGCGCCGTGTCCCTGGCGCTTGATGACGACGCCCTCGAACACCTGCACGCGGCGGCGCGAGCCCTCGATCACCTGGAAGTGCACCTTCACGCGGTCGCCCGGCGCGAAGCTGGGAACGCGGCGCAGCTGCGCACGCTCGATGGTTTCGATGACGCTGCTCATGATTGCGAAGGAGGGTGCGCCTTGGCGACCGGGGAGGATCGCGAAACGGTGTTGCCCCGGCGCGGAGAGCCATGGTAGCGGACGACCGTCGCCGCGCGCCTCACCACGCGGCGCCAGCGCGAGGGCCCTATCAGGGCGACTCGGCCCCGCGCGGTGCCTCGGCCCCGTTCGCGGCTGCGCTCGCGCCGCCAGTCACTCGATCCGCTGATGATGTCCCGAGAGCAGGACCTCCGGCACGCGCCAGCCCCGATACTCGGCCGGGCGGGTGTAGTGCGGATACTCCGGATCGCCGTCGAGCGCGGCGCTGAAGGACTCCTCGACGGCCGACCGCTCATGGCCGAGGGCGCCGGGGAGCTTGCGCAGCACCGCGTCGCAGACGACCATCGCCGCCAGCTCTCCCCCGGACAGGACATAGCGGCCGATCGAGATCACGTCGCGTGGTGAAGTGCTCGATGATGCGCTCGTCGAAGCCCTCGTAGCGTCCGCACAGCAGCGTGAGCGGCCGGCTCGGCCGCCAGCTCGTCGGCGAGGCCGTCGTCGAGCATCCGCCCGCCGGGCGCCAGCGCGATCACCCGCCGTCGCGCCCGCAGCTCGACCGGGTCGATGTCGTAGTGGGCGCGCAGCGCGCTGTCCAGCACGTCCACGCGCAGCACCATCCCGGCGCCGCCGCCGAACGGGCGTGTCGTCGACCTGGCCTCCGCTGAGCGGGGTGTGGTCGCGGAAGTTCACGCACTCGAGAGCTCGAACCCGCCGGCGAGCGCGTTGCTGACGTGGCGCTGGGAGGCGAACCACTCAAACCACTCGGGAAACAGCGTGAAGACGTCGATCCTCACGACGATCTCCCTCGCTCGCGGCGGTCCTCGGCGCCGGGGCGACCGGATCGGGCAGGGCGAGGAAGTCGAGGTTGACCTCGATGCGCCCCGTGCCGGGGCCGACGCGGCGGATCGCGTCTTTGACCATCGGCACGAGCAGCGGCTCGCCGCCCTCCGCGCGCGTTCGACCTCGAGCGCCTCGCAGGAGGGCAGCTCGATCAGCCGGCTGACCGTTCCGAGCAGCCGATCGCCGTCCACGACCCTGCAGCCCTCGAGCTCGTGCGCCCACCACTCACCCTCGGCGAGCGCGGGCGCCTCGCGCCGCTCGACGGCCAAGCGCCTGGCCGCGCAGCGCCTCCGCCGCGGGGCGGTCCTCGACGCCCTCCAGGCGCACGATCGGGCGCTGCTCGGTCCCCGCGCGGCGCACGATCGCCACGCGTCCGTCCCGCCACGGTCACGTTCGTGCCGACGCGTCAGCAGACGCGGCCGCGCACCCGTCACGTAGAAGCTCCCGTCCAGCCCGTGCGGGCGACCGACGCGACCCGCCTGGAGCTCCGGCGCTCCGTCAGTCCACGCCTCGCCTGCTCGCCTCCGTGAGGCATGCTCGCGTCGGCGGGTCAATCGACGATGTCGACGAGCACGTGACATCCCTCGCCCGTCGCGGCGGCTTTCACGACCGTTCGCAGCGCATGCGCCGTGCGCCCGCCCCGCCCGATCACCCTGCCGTAGTCCTCCGCGGCCACGCACAGCTCCAGCACGATCGTGCCGTCGTCGCCCTCGAACTGCTCGACCGACACCTCATCGGGCTCATCGACCAGGCCCTCGGCGAGGTACTCAAGCAGCCGCCTCGGGGTCTCGCTCGACATCGCGCGGCTCAGCGGCCCCTAGCCGGTCTGGGTTTCGATGCCCTGGATGCGCAGCAGCTTGCGCACCGTGTCCGAAGGCTGGGCCCCGCGCGCCAGCCAGCTGCGCGCGCGCTCCTCGTCGATCACGATCGTCGAGGGGTCCGTCTGGGCGTTGTAGTGGCCGATCGTCTCGATCACGCGGCCATCGCGCGGGGAGCGCTGGTCGGCGACGACCACGCGCCACATCGGTTGCTTCTTGCCGCCCACTCGCGTGAGCCTGAGCCTGACTGCCACGTTTTCCTCTCGGCCGGGTGCCTGCCGTCTGTTGCGAACAGAGAGCTTAGACGGTGCGCCGCGGTCGAAGGCAGCCGCCGACGGCGCTCAGCGCGCGTCGCGCATCAGCGCGCCGATGTCGGGCATCTTGCCGCGGCCCACCCGGCGCATGACCTTGCGCATCTGCTCGAACTGCTTGACCAGCCGGTTGACGTGCTGGACGCTCGTGCCCGAGCCGCGCGCGATCCGCAGCCTGCGCGAGCCCTTGATCAGCTCCGGCCGGCGGCGCTCTTCCGGGGTCATCGACAGGATGATCGCCTGGATGCGGTCGAGCTCGCGCTCGTCGACCTTCATGTTCTGCAGCTGCGCGCCCGCCGAGGCCGGGGATCATCCCGAGCAGGCTCGTCAGCGGGCCCATCCGCCGGATCGTCTTGCAGCTGGTCGAGGAAGTCGTCCAGCCCGAACTCGTTGCGGCGCAGCTTGCGCTCCAGCTCGATCGCGCTCGTCCTCGTCGAACTGGCGCTCGGCCTTCTCGATCAGGCTCATCACGTCGCCCATCCCGAGGATCCGCTGGGCCATGCGGTCGGGGTGGAAGCGCTCGAACTGCTCGAGCTTCTCGCCCGTCGAGGCGAACAGGATCGGCTTGCCGGTGACCGCCTTGACCGACAGCGCCGCTCCGCCGCGGGCGTCGCCGTCGAGCTTGCTCATCACGACGCCGTCGAACTGCACCGCCTCGGCGAACCGCTCGGCGACGTTGACGGCGTCCTGGCCGGTCATCGCGTCCACGACGAGCAGCACGTCGTGAGGCTTCACGGCGTCGCGGATCCGCACGAGCTCGGCCATCAGCTCCTCGTCGACGTGAAGGCGGCCGCTGGTGTCGACGATCAGGACGTCCTTGCCCTCCTCCGCGCGCGCGCTCGAGCGCCCAGCTGGCGATGTCCACCGGATCGCGCTCGGTCCCCTGCTCGTACACCGCCGCGCCGGCCTGGGCGCCCACCTTCACGAGCTGCTCGACGGCCGCCGGGCGGTACACGTCGCACGCCGCCACCGCCACCGTCGAGGAGTGCTCCTCGCGCAGATAGCGGCGAGCTTCGCCGTCGCGGTCGTCTTGCCCGAGCCCTGCAGCCCCGCCATCAGGATCACCGTCGGCGGTCGCGGGGAGAAGCTGAGGCCGGCGGAGGCGCCGCCCATCAGCGCGGTCAGCTCCTCCGCCACGATCTTCACGACCTGCTGGCCGGGGTTCAGCGTGCCGATGACCTCCGCGCCCAGGCAGCGCTCCTTCAGCTGCGGCGGTGAACTGCCTGACGACCTTGAAGTTGACGTCCGCCTCGAGCAGCGCGAGGCGGATCTCGCGCATCGCCCCGTCGATGTCCTGCTCGGTGAGCGTGCCGCGGTTGCGCACATCGGAGAGCGTTCCGCTGCAGCTTCTCTGCGAGCGAGTCGAACATCGAGCGCCGATTCTCGCAGCCGCCGCGCTCCGCGCTCGTGCGAGCGCCGCCGGCGTCAGCGTCCCCGCCGGGGAGCGGCGGAGGCGCGGCGCGGAGGGCCGGCCGTGGGCGGGCGGGCGGTGCCGGCGGGCGCGCATTCGGTGGGCCATCACCGGACTGCGCGCGGTCATCGCCTCGCCGATGCCGCCGAACGCCTGGGCGAACTCGGACGGCACCACGAACACCTTGTTCGCGTCGCCTTCGGCGAGCTGGGGAAGCATCTGCAGGTATTCGTAGCTCAACAGCTCGCGGTTCGGTTTGCCCTCGTGGATCGCTTTGAAGACCGTGTCGATCGCCTTCGCTTCGCCCTCGGCGCGCAGGATCGCGACTGGCGGCCCCTCGGCGTTCGCGCCTGCTGGGCGCCGTCGTAGCACCGCCGCCTGCTTGGCGCCCTCGGCCGTGAGGATCTGCGACTGCTTCTCGCCTTCGGCCGTGAGGATCGCGGCGCGGCGGTCGCGCTCGGCGCGCATCTGCTTCTCCATCGCCGTCCTGATGTCCGTCGGCGGGTCGACCGACTTGATCTCCACGCGGTTGATCCTGATCCCCCACTTGCCGGTGGCCTCGTCGAGCACCACGCGCAGCTCGGTGTTCACGTTCTCGCGCGCGGTGAGCGTCGCCTCGAGCGTGAGGCCGCCGATCACGTTGCGCAGCGTGGTCACGGTCAGCTGCTCGATCGCCTGCAGCGGGTTGGCGATTTCATAGGTCGCCGAGCGCGGGTCGGTGATCGTGAAGTACAGGACCGTCTCGATCCCCACGACCACGTTGTCTTCGGTGATCACCGACTGCGGCGCGAAGTTGACGACCTGCTCGCGCAGGTCCACCAGCGGCTTCACGCGGTCGATGAACGGGCGTGATGATCGTCAGCCCCGGCTCCAGCGTGCGGCTGTAGCGACCCAGCCGCTCGACCACTCCCGCCCGTGCCTGCGGGATGACGCGGATCGTGCGCGCGGCCGCGACGAGCGCAAACACGACGACCACGGCGACGACGATGAGAGCGACCATTTGGGCGGTTCCTTTCTAGTTGCCATATCCGAGAGCGTAGCTCGATCGCACCATGCGGCCGAGCAGCAACAGGCGGCTGAGGCGACCGAGGGTCGAGTGAGGCTAGGACGCAGGAAGCGAAGTGGGCTGGGCACACGAGCGCCCGAGGACGACGCCTCACGAAGCGCCATCGGCGGCCTCAGTGCATCACGAGCGCCGTGGCTCCCCTTATTTCGACCACCTCGACCCGCTCGCCGGCATCGATCACCTCGTCTTCGTCGTAGCTGCGGGCGGTCCACACCTCGCCGTCGATCTTCACGCAGCCGACGCCCTCGTCGTTGGCGATCCGCTCGAGCACGATCGCCGGGCGCCCGATCAGCGCGGCCGCGCCGGTGCGGATCGACGGGGGCAGCCGACGGTGGCGGCGAGCCACCGGGCGCAGCGTTGCGAACACGATCCCCGAGGCCAGGAGGAACACGACCGCGCTCAGCAGGGCGCCGACGCCGAGCAGGCTGACGACGGCGGCGAGCGCCGCCCCGAGCGCGAACGGGGCCAGGTAGAAGCCGCCCTGATGCATCTCGCCCACGCCCAGGACGCCCGCCGCCACGAGCCAGATGATCCACACGTCCATGGCTGCAGGTTATCCCTCGCGCGATTACCCCTTCGCGATCAGCGCGCGCGCGAAGTCCTCGGCGTCGAACGGGCGCAGATCCTCGACCGACTCGCCCACGCCGATCAGCTTCACCGGCAGGCTCGAGCTCGCGGGCGATCGCCAGCGCGATACCTCCGCGGGCGGTGCCGTCGAGCTTGGTGAGCACCACGCCGGTGACCTGCGCGGCCTCGGCGAACAGCTTCGCCTGGCGCAGCCCGTTCTGGCCCGTCGTCGCGTCGAGCGTGAGCAGCGTCTCGTGCGGCGCGCCCGTCCAGCTGGCGGGCGATCACCCTGCGCACCTTTGCCAGCTCGCCCATCAGGTCCCCCTGCGTGTGGAGCCGCCCGGCCGTGTCGACGATCACCACGTCCACGCCCCTGCTGCGGGCCTGGGCGATCGCCTCGAAGGCGACCGCGCCCGGGTCCGAGCCCTCCGGTCCCGGTCACGATCTCGCAGCCCGCCCTCTGCGCCCAGCCTTCGAGCTGCTCGCCGGCCGCCGCCCTGAACGTGTCGGCCGCCCGCGAGCAGCACGCTCCGTCCCAGCTCGTGGCGCAGGTGCCACGCGAGCTTGCCGATCGTGGTCGTCTTGCCCGTGCCGTTCACGCCGACCGCCAGGATCACCGTCGGCTCGGCGCGGATGTCGATCCGGCCGTCGCCCACGCGCGCGGTCTCGGCCAGCAGGGCGATCAGCCGCTCGCTCAGCGCCTCGCCGCCCTCGATCTTCCCCTCGCCGGCCTCGGCCTCGAGCGTGCCCACCACCGATGCGGTCGTGCTCGCGCCGACGTCGGCCATGATCAGCGCCTCCTCCAGGCGTTCCCAGGTCTGCTCGTCGAGCACCCCGAACAGCGTCGCCTGGATCTCGCTAGCCGAGCGCCTGGCGGGTCTTGGCCATGCTCTCGCGCAGGCGGCGGAAGAAGCCCCCGGCGCAGGCGCCTGTCCGCTCCCCTTCGGCGGCGCCGTCGAGATCGCCCGCAGCGGCGAGCCTCGGCGGTGATGAACAGATCGCTCCAGTCGCGCGCCACGGGCCGCGCGACGATAGCAGCGAGGCCGCTCAGGCGACCTCGGCCGACGCTCGGCGACCTCGGCGACCTCGGCTCCGTCGGCTCGCTCGGCCGGCAGGCGCCGCGAGATGACCTTCGAGACCCCGTCGCCGCCCATCGACACGCCGTACAGCCAGTCGGCCGCCTCCATCGTGCGCTTCTGGTGGGTGATCACGATGAACTGGGCGCGGTCTGAGTAGCGGCGCAGCAGCGCCAGGAAGCGATCGAGGTTGAGATCGTCCAGCGCGGCCTCGACCTCGTCCAGGATGTAGAACGGGCAGGGCCGCGCGAGGAACACGGCGAACAGGAAGGCGAGCGCCGTCATCGACTTCTCACCGCCCGAGAGCAGCGACAGGCGCTTCGTCGACTTGCCGGCGGGCGTGATCTCGATCTCGACGCCCAGCAGCTCCTCCTCATGCTCGCGCAGCTCGAGCTCGGCCTCGGCGTCGGCCTCCGATCGCGCCGCCGTCGTCGGCACCCGCGCCGTCGCTCGCCGTCGCTCGGCGGTCCGCGGCAGTGGCTCGCCCGCCGAGCACCGCGCGCAGCGGCCTGCTCTTCGCTGACCAGCCGCAGCCGCCCCGAGCCGCCCGGGAACACGTCGCCGACCAGCTCCTCGAAGTTGCGCGCGGCGGCCTCGAAGGTCTCCTGGAAGGTCTCCTGGATCTGGCGGTCGGTGTCGCGGATCACCGCGCGCAGCTCGCGCAGCGCCGTCTCCAGGTCCGCGCGCCGGCCCTCCATCTCCTCGACGTGCGCCACCGCCTCGGCGTACTCCTCCTGGGCCAGCGGGTTGACCGGACCGAGCTGCTCGCGCCTGCCGCTCCAGGCGCTCCACGCGCGCGAGCAGCGCCTGCGCCTGCTCCTCACGGCGCGCCGTCCTCGCTGCTGCCGATGGCGGGCGCGGAGGTCGCCCTCGAGTCCTCCTGCGTCGCCGGCTGCTCGGGCGCGCCGAGGCCCAGCCGCTCGGCGATCGCCGCTCAGCTCGAGCTCGGCCTCGGCGGCCTGGTCGCGCAGGCGCTGCGCGGCGACCTCGGCCTCGGTCACGAGCTCTCCGGCGCCGCGCAGCCGCGACTGGATCTCGGCCTCCTCGCCGGCGCAGGCGCGCAGCTCGCCCGCCATCTCCTCGCCGGCGGCGCGGTCGCTCATCGAGCTCCTGCCTCGAGCGCCGCGATCCGCTCGGCGACGGCCTCGCCGGCGATCGCTTCAGCGCCGCGCCCAGGCGCTCCGCGAGCGCGCAGCAGCGCGGAGTCGGCGAGCCGCTGGGCGCGCAGCCGCTCGATGCGGCCAGGCGCTCGGCCCGCTCGCGCGCAGCCTGCTCGGCCTGGCGGCGCTCGGCGGCCAGCTCGCCCTGCAGCTGCGCCTCGCGCACGGCCAGCGGACCCTGCTGTGGAGCCGCGCGGCGCTGCTCGATCAGCCACTCGGTGCGACGCTGCTGCTCGCCGGCCTCGGCGCTGCGGCGTTCGGCCTCGCGCAGCGCCGCCTCGGCCTCCTCGCGAACCTCCTCGGCGGCGCGCACGCCCTTCAGCGCGTACTCGACCACGCCCCGGGCGACGCGCTCGGCCTGGGCCGCCACCTCCCCGGCGGCCGCGCGCCGCTCGCGCTCGTCGCGCTCGGCGATCACGCGCTCGACGCCGTCCACGATCACCCGGCGAACCTCCTCCCAGGTGGTCGACCACACGCTTCCCTCGCGCGCCTTCTCGAGGAGCTCCTCGGCCCGCTCGCGCGCCTGGCGGGCCGCAGCAGCTCGCCCTCGAGCTCCTGCACGCGCGCGAGCTCCGCGCTCGCGCTCCTTCGAGCTCCGCGATCTCCCCCTCGATCTCCCGCTCGCGCCTGCTCTCGATCTCGGCCAGCTCGCGCCTCGAGCGCCGCGATGCGAGCCTCGCTGGCTGCCTCGCCATCGGGCTGCCACGCCCCGCCTGGCCCGTCTCGCCGTGCGCGCCGTTCTCGGCGGGCGCCCGCATCGAGTCGCACTCAGCTCAAGCTCGACGCGCTCGATTCGGCCGCTGAGCGCTCTGCGCGCTCGCGCCCGCCTGCTCGGCGCGCAGCGCCAGCCGCTCGCGTGCGGAGCGCGCGTCGTAGACGCGGCGCGCCAGCGCGTCGTGGCGCTCGGCCCGCTCCTGCAGCGCCCGCTCGGCCAGACCCCGCCGCTCGATCGTCTGCCTGCGAGCTCGGACTCGATCGCCGCGCGCGCCCGCGCGCGCCTGTGCCACGCGCTCCTCGGCCTGCCCGAGCTCCGCCGTGCGCCGCGCGCGAGTGATCGCGCGCGAGCTCCAGGCGCGCTTCGAGCATCTGGCGCTCGAGCCGCTCGTGCAGCTCCGCGGCCTCGGCCTGGCGCTTGAGCGGCCGCAGCCGCGTGCGCGCCTCGCGCTCGACGTCCAGCGCGCGATCGAGGTTCTCCTGCGTGCGCTCGAGCTTCAGCTGCGCGCGACGCCTGCGCTTGCGGTGCTTGCCCAGACCCGCCGCCTCCTCGATCAGCAGGCGCCGCTCGCGCGGCTTGGAGGTCACGATCTGCTCGACCCGCCCCTGGGAGATGACCGAGTGGGTCTCCTTGCCGAGGCCCGTGTCGGACAGCACCTCGATCACGTCGGTCAGGCGGCAGCGGGCGCCGTTCAGCCGGTATCCGCCCTCGCCGGCACGGTCCAGGCGCCGCACGATCGAGATCTCGCTCAGCGGCAGCTCGACGGTGCCGTCGGAGTTGTCGAGCACGATCTCCACCTCGGCCGCGCTGCGCGCCTGCACGCCCCGGCCTCCGCCGAAGATCACGTCCTGCATCGACTGGCCGCGCACGGCCAGCGGCGACTGCTCGCCCATCGCCCACAGCACCGCGTCGGTGACGTTGGACTTGCCCGAGCCGTTGGGGCCGACGACCACGCTCACGCCGGGACCGAAGTCCAGGCGGGTGCGATCGGGAAAGGACTTGAAGCCCTTCAGCGTGAGCGACTTCAGGCGCATGTCACGTCCGTGTCACGTCCACCCGGGCCCCGGCGAGAGGAGAGCTCGATCGCACCGCCGAGCTCACAGCCGCTCGACCGCCTCGCGCGCGGCCTCCTGCTCGGCGTGCTTCTTGCTCCTGCCGCTGCCGCTTCCCAGATCCTGCCCGTCGACCCGCGCCACGACCAGGTAGGTGCGTTCGTGCGGCGGGCCGTCCTCGCCCGCGACCTCGTAGCTCACCGCCGCGCCGCGCCGCGCCAGCAGCTCCTGCAGCGCGGACTTGAAGTCCACCGGATGCTCCAGCGCCTGCTCGATCTCCGGCCCGAACGCCTCGACCACCGCCTCGGCGGTGCGCTCGTAGCCGGCGTGCAGATAGCAGGCGCCGATCACCGCCTCGATCACGGAGGCGAGCACTCGCTCGGTCTCCACCAGCGCCGCCGCGCTCTCCTGCACGCCGGCGGGCGCGGCCGCGCGCAGGCGCTCGGGCAGCGCCAGCCGCTCGGCCACCGCCCGGCAGGACACGCCGGAGACCGCCTGCGCGCGGATCTTCGTCAGCCGCCCGGCACCGAAGCGCTCGGCCTCCAGGCGCGGATACAGATGCGCGGTCACCGCCAGCGCCAGCACGCTGTCCCCCAGGAACGCGAGCCGCGCGTAGGAGTCGCTGCGCCGCTCGCTCCACGACGCGTGCGTGAACACCTGGCGCGCGAGATCGTCGGGCAGCTCGTCCAGCAGCGCGCCGAGCAGCTTCATCGCTCCACATCGGCCGTCCCCTGATGGGCCAGCACGAATCCACCGCCTGCCCCACCGTGAGGATCTGCGCCGCCTGATCGTCGGACATGTGCACACCGTAGGTGTCCTCGAGCTCCTGCACCAGCGTGTACAGGTCCAGCGAGTCCGCCTCCAGGTCCTCCTTGAAGCGGGTACCCTCCGCGATCGCGCCGGGCTGGACGTCGAGCTCGTCCGCCAGATGGGCCTGGATCAGCGCGAACACCTGCTCGCGGGCGTGCGCGGTCATCGCGCTGGCGCGCACGGCTCGAGCCGGCGCCGGCGCTGGACGAGTGGGCGCTCATCGTCCGGGCAGGCTAGCGCCCGGCGGACACGGGCGCCTCCGAGCGCTCCCGCGCCGAGTGCGTGGGTCTGCCCCACGATGTCCTCGCGCGCGCCGCGCTCGGCCCGCAGCGATCGCCTGCGCGAAGCCGGCCCGCGTGAACCGCCCGTGGGGGACGACCCCCAGGCTGCGCAGCCCCAGCAGATAGGCGCCGCCGTGGCCTCCGGATCGATCTCCTCGCGGAAGCCCGTGAGCGCTCCCCGCAGCAGCGCGCCGCCCAGCTTCGCGCGCGGCGAGGACATCGCCGCATCCCTGACCGCGCCGAGCATCGTCTGGGAGACGCCCTCCATCAGCTTCAACGCGATGTTGCCGGTGAAGCCGTCGGTCACGATCACGTCGGCGACACCTCCCACCACGTCGCCGCCCTCGACGTTGCCGACGAACTCGAACGCGCCGAGGCCCGCGCTCGCGCGCTCGAGGAGCTCGGCGTGGGCCTCGACGACCAGCGCGATTGCCGCGCTCGGCCTCCTCGCCGTTGGACAGCAGCCCCACGCGGGGACGCTCGCACGCCGAGCACGATCCGCGAGAGCGCCGCGCCCATGAACGCGAACTGCACGAGGTGCTCGCGCCTGGCCTCGGCGCTCGCCCCCACGTCCAGCAGCGTCACCGGCCAGCGGGGAACCGGCAGCGGGATCGCGAGCGCCGGGCGGTAGATGCCGCGCGCGCGCTTGACGTTGAACGAGCCGGCGGCCAGCGCGGCGCCGGTGCCGCCGGCGCACACGAGCGCCTGCGCCCTGCCCTCGGCGACCGCCCTGGCGGCCTGCACGATCGAGGCCTCGGGCGTCGCACGGGCGGCGCTCACCGGGTCGGCGCTCTTGGCGATCGACACGGGCGCATCCACGACCTCCACGCCCGTCGGGCAGGCCCTCCGAGCTGCTCGGCGGGCCCGAACAGGATCACGCGCGCGCCCTGCTCGCGGCGATCGCGGCGCCCGCCGCGACCTCGGCCGGACCGAGGTCCGCGCCGTTGCAGTCGACCGCGACGACCGGACGGTGCGAGGCCTCGGCGCGCACGGCGCCGAGGAACCGCCTTCCGTGGCTGCTCGCGGCTACTCGTGCTCGTGCTCGTGCTCGTGGCCGTGCGCCCCGCGCGCCACGACCTCGCGGCCCGCGTAGGTGCCGCACACCGGGCACACCCGGTGCGGCCTGCGCGGGGACTGTGACACTGCGGGCACGCGTTCACCGCGGGCGTGCCGATCTTGTGCTGCGCGCGGCGCTTGGCGGTGCGGCTGTGGGACTGCTTTTTCTTGGGGACTGCCATCGCGGCAGAAGGCTACCAGCCCGACGGCGTCGCTACTCCAGCTTCAGCTCGCGCAGCTTCGCCCAGCGCGGATCGGGCGCGGGCTCGTGATGGTGCTCGCGGGCGGCCTCGTTCAGGTCGGCCGCGCACACCGGGCACAGCCCGGCGCAGTCCTCGCGGCAGAGCACCTTACGGGCGCCGCCAGCGCGAACGCGTCGCGCGCCCACGACGGACAGGTCGAGCGTCTCCTCGCGCACGTAGGGGCTTTCCAGCTCCTCGCCCCCGCCCGGGCCTGTCGACCTCGCGGCTCTGCACCTCGACGATCGGCCCCGCCTGCTTCAGGCAGCGCATGCAGGGCCCCTCAAGCGCGGCCTGAAGCGCAGCCGCAGCGCGTAGCCGCCGCCCATCATGCGCGAGACGTCGAGCTCCACGGGCACCCGTTCGGGCGCGGCGGCGTAGCGCTCGCCGCCCAGCAGCAGCGGCTCGATGCGCACGTCGAGCTCCAGCCGCCGTCCCTCTCCGGCGCTCAGCCGCAGCCCGGCGAGATCGAAGTCGTGGGTCTCTGCCGCCATCGCCCCTCAGGCTAGCGACCGCCCGTGGCGCCCTGAGCCGTTAGCTCGCCCGTCCCTCAGCATCGCGCTTGAGGACCTTGCCGGTCTCGTTGCGCGGCAGCTGCTCGAGGAACACGACCTCGCGCGGGACCTTGAAGCGCGCGAGGTTCTTCTTGACGTACCCCTGCACCGCCTGCTCGCTCAGCTTGGCGCCGGGGCGCGCCACGACGAAGGCCTTCAGCCGCTGGCCGAAGTTCTCGTCGCGCCACGCCGACGACCGCGGCCTCCTCGATGTCCGGGTGGTCTGCCAGCAGGTCCTCGACCTCGCGCGGGAACACGTTCTCGCCGCCGCTCACGATCATCTCGTCGTCGCGCCCGTCGACGAACAGCCGCCCGTGCTCGTCGAAGCGGCCGACGTCGCCGGTGCTCATCAGGCCCTCGACGATCTCCTTGCCGCCGCCGTCGGTGTAGCCCTCGAAGATCATTTCGTTGGCGACGAAGATCCTGCCGGTCTCACCGCGGCCGACCTCGCGGCCCTCCTCGTCGAGCAGCTTGACGACCGTCCCCATCGGCGGCCGCCCGGCGGTGCCCGGCGCCGCGCGCAGGTCCTCGGGCGTGGCGACCGTCGCCCAGGCCACCTCGGTGGAGCCGTACAGGTTGTAGACGACCTCGCCGAAGGCATCCATCGCCCGGATCGCGAGGTCGCCCGGCAGCGCCGAGCCGCTGAGGGCGATCACCCGCAGCGCGCGCACGTCGTAGCGGGCGATCGTCTCCTCCCCCAGGTCCATGATCCGCTGCAGCATCACCGGCACGACCACGAGCGCGCTCGCACGGTGCTGGGCGACGGCCCTGAGCGTCTGCTCGGGGTCGAACGGCGGCGCAGCACGAGCGTCGAGCCCAGCGGCAGCGCGAGGTTGAAGTGGGCGAGGCCCCACGAGTGGAACATCGGCGCGGCGATCACCGTCGTCTCGAAGGCCTTCAGCGGGATCTTCGAGAACAGCGCCGCCGCCGGCGCTATCGAGTCGGGGGGCTTGCGCGGCGCGCCCTTGGGCGTCCCGGTCGTGCCCGAGGTCAGGAGACCACGCGCCCCGTGTCGAGGGGCGGGGACAGCTCGCGAGTCCTCCCCCTGCGCGATCAACGTCTCGAGCAGCGGATCGGCCGAGCCGTTTGCGCTCGCCCGTCCGGCGCCCCCCTCGCTCCAGGCCACGAAGCGCATCCGCCCGCCGGTGCCCTCGCGCACCAGCTCGGCGAACTCCTCGTCGTAGATCACCGCGACCGGCTCCTCCCGCTCGATCACGTCGGCGATCTGGGGGCCGGCGAAGGCCGTGTTCAGGTACAGCACGCCCGCACCCAGCTTCAGCACGCGACCGTCGCCTCGATGAATCCGCGGTGGTTGCGGCACATGATCGCGACGTCGTCCCCTTCGCCGATGCCGGCACGGGCGAGCTCGCGGGCCAGCGCGTTCGTGCGCCTGTCCACCTCGGCGAACGTCAGCGTTCCCCGCTCGTCGACGATCGCGGCGCGATCCGGGTAGCGGATCGCCCCGCTGGCGTAGGCGGCCGGCAGCGTCGCTCCCCAGCGACGCAGCACGCCGAGCGAGCGCACCGCCTTGTCCGGGCGCACCGGCTGGATCATGCCGGTGTCCAGCAGCGCCCGTGACGACCTGCAGCCTCTGCTTCACATCTCGCGCGTCCACGCGATTGACCATAGCCAAAGCCCGGCGCGATCGCCGGCGGGCGATCCCGGTCAGCGCAGCGCCGCGAGCCTCGCGAGCCCTAACCGACTTCGGCCGGTTCGTCCTTCCCCGCCAGCCGCTCGCGGCCACGCTGCACCGCGGCGATGAACTTGGACAGGTTCACCTCGAGCGTGTTCAGGATCTCGTCGGCGTAGTCCTCGGCGCCGAGCCTGATCTCCCGCTCGCGCGCGCGGGCGTCCTCGACGATGTCCTCGGCGGCCCGCTCGGCCTGCTTGGTGACCTCCTCCTCGCCCACCAGCCGTCCTGGCGCTCGCGCGCATCCTTGATGATCCGCTCGGCCTCTTTCTTGGCCTCGGCGAGCATCTCCTGGCGCTCCTTGACGATCCAACGCGCCTGCTTGATCTCCTCGGGGATCGTCGCGCGCATCTGATCGAGGATGTCGTAGATCTCCTCCTTGTCGACCCTCACCTGGTCGGTCATCGGCACCGACTTGGCGTTGTGCACCAGGTCGTCGAGCTTGTCTATGAGTACGAGGACATCCATCGGACGGCTACCTCCCTCGGGCCTGCGGCGCGTGATCTGCCGGGAGGATCGGTATCGGTGTCAAATCCATTTCGTCAGCGCCTCAGCTCTTCCTGCAAGCGTACGGCCACCTCGTCGGGGACGAGATCGTCGATCCGCCCCCCGAACGTAGCGAGCTCCTTCACGCCACTGGATGACAGGAAACTGTACTGCGGACTGGCCATCAGGTAGACAGACTCTATCTGGGGATCCTGGCGACGGTTGAGCTGGTTCATCTCGAGCTCGTACTCGAAGTCGGAGATCGCTCGCAGACCCTTGACGATCGCCTTCGCGCCGACGCGCCTGGCGAACTCGACCACCAGTGTGGAGAAAGGCTCCGCGCGAACGTTGGGAAGGTCGGTGATCGAGCGCTCGATGAATCCCATGCGCTCCTCGATGCCGAAGAGTGCCGCGTCCTTGCGTACCGAGCGATTGACGACCGCGATCACGACTTCGTCATACAGCCCGGCGGCGCGGCGAATGACGTCGAGGTGCCCGTTGGTGATCGGGTCGTAGGAGCCCGGACAGACGGCTATCGACTTCTCGTGTGGGGTCATTGATGCCGGTGGATTCGAATCGAAGTGTCGCCATAGTGCCGCTCCTGCTCGATGTCCAGCTGTAGGTCGAGCGGCTCTCGCCGATCGCTCTCGACGACGATCCGCGCCGTGGGCCGCAGCAGCGACGGCAGGACCATCGTCAGCTTGGGTCCCCAGTCGTACGCGTGTCCGTAGGGAGGATCGATGAAGAGGAGATCGTATGTCTCTTCGCGCGTCCGTGCTCTGCGCAGGGCCCCGAGCGCCTCGGCATGGCGCACCTCGCGCGTCGGTGGCGGTGATCCCCAGCGTCAGGAGATTGTCCCGCAGCACCCTCACCGCAGCCCCGTCGCGCTCGACGAACACCGCGCTCGAGGCGCCCCGCGACAGCGCCTCGATTCCCAGCGCGCCCGAGCCGGCGAACAGGTCGAGCACCGTCGCTCCGTGCAGGTCGCCGAGCATCGCGAACAGCGCCTCCCTGACGCGGTCGGAGGTGGGCCTCGTCGCCCGGCCCCGCGGCGCCTTCAGCCGCCTGCCGCCGAGCTCTCCCGCGATCACGCGCATGCCCGGAACCGTAGGGCCTCGCCGCCGGCCGCGAAGCCCCGATCATGCGGGGATGGGCTCGAGCGCCTCGGCGCCGAAGGCGCGCTCGAGCGCCCAGCCGAGCAGCACGTGCTCGGGCGATCGCAGCTCGCGGGTCGGCCGCGATGATCGCCTCCGCGCGCGTGCGCGCCCTCTCCAGCAGGTGAGCGTCCTCGGGCAGGCTCGCCACCTCGAACTGGCGGACGCCGGACTGGCGGATGCCCACCAGCTCGCCCTCCTTGCGCAATTCGAGGTCAATCTCGGCGAGGCGAAAGCCATCGGCGTGCTCGACGAGGGCGCGCAGCTTGGGCGTGGGCGGCCCGACAAGCAGGCAGCTCGCCGGGTGCTCGCCGCGTCCCACCCGCCCGCGCAGCTGATGAAGCTGGGAGATCCCGAAGAGCTCCGCGTCCTCCACCATCATCACGGCGGCGTTGGGCACGTCGATGCCGACCTCGATCACGGTGGTGGTCACCAGCACGTCGGCCTCGCCGGCGGCAAACGCCGACATCGCCTGCTGCTTCTCGCGGGGGCGCATGCCGCCGTGCAGCAGGGCCAGCTCGTAGCCCTGAAGCTCCCCGGCCCTCAGCCGCTCGAGCTCGGCGGTCGCCGCCCGGCGGCCGAGCTCCGCTCCGCCACCTGCCGCCGGCGTGATCGCCTCGCCGTTCAGCGGATCGAGCGCCTCCTCGACCAGCGGACAGACGACGTAGGCCTGCCTGCCCGCCCGCAGCTGCTCGCGAAGCTCCGCGTAGGCCCGCTCGCGCGCGCCCTGCCCGACGACGAGCCGCGTCTCGATCGCCTGCCTTCCCTGCGGCAGCTCGCGCAGGGCGCTCACGTCCAGGTCTCCGTAGCCGGCCAGTGCGAGTGTTCGCGGGATCGGGGTGGCGGTCATGTGCAGCACGTGGGGATGGGCGGAGCGCTGCTCTTCCAGCGCGGCGCGCTGGCGCACGCCGAAGCGGTGCTGCTCGTCCACGACCGCCACGGCGAGCGAGCGGAAGCGAACGTCCGCCTCGATCAGCGCGTGGGTGCCGATGATCATCGACAGCTCTCCGCTTTCGAGCTTGCCCAACGTGTCGCGACGCCTGCGCACGGGTGTGGAGCCGCTGAGCAGCGCCACCGCCACCGGCTCGCCGCCGATCAGCCGCTGAAGCGTGGCGAAATGCTGCTCGGCGAGCGTCTCCGTCGGTGCCATCAGGGCGGCCTGATGGCCATGCTCGACCGCGCGCAGCATCGCATAGGTCGCCACCACGGTCTTGCCGCTGCCCACCTCGCCCATCAGCAGCCGCTGCATCGCTCGCGGCTGGGCCAGGTCATCGCGGACGGCCTCGATCGCCCTCAGCTGGTCGCCCGTGAGGGCGAACGGCAGCGCCCTCTCCAGCCAGCGGGCGCTCAGCGACGGCTGCGCGTCCAGCGCGAGCGCATCCTCGCGCGCCCTGTGCCGGGCGCGCCGGAGCAGGAACACGAGCTGCGCCAACAGCAGCTCCTCGTACGCGAGCCGTGCGCGTCCATGCTCGGAGTCCGCGCGATCGCGGGGAAAGTGCATCGCCGCGAGGGCGCTCGCGCGGTCGGGCAGCCGCTCCGCGATCCGCGTCGCGGCGGGCAGCATCTCGGGGACATCGTGCAGGGCCGCCCTCGACCCCTGCACGAGCGTGAGAATCTGCGTCGAGGAGATGCCGTCGGCCGCCGGGTAGTGCGCGACCGCGGCGGCCGCGTCGGCCTCCTCGCCGAGCTCCGGGGCCCGGGCGTGCCCCACCTCCGAGCCGACCGCGTGATGGGACACGCGAAAGCCACCCCTGCCATCGGCCTTGCCGTGCAGCAGCAGACGCGTTCCGGGCGGGTAGCGCTGGACGAGCCAGGGCTGGTTGAAGAACGTCGCGCGCATGCTGCCGGTCGTGTCGAACACCCTCGCCTCGACAAGCGGGCGCATTCCCCGCCTGCGCACCGCTCGCATGTCTATCGCGCGCACCTGTACGGCCACGGTCGCCTGCTCGCCGGCGCGCAGCGCAGCGACGGTGCGTGCCTCGCGGCTGGCCCTCGGCAGATGCTCGAGCAGCTCGCCGACCGTGCGCAGCCCGAGCGCCTGCAGGCCGCCTGAGACCTTCGCGGAGCTCGATGGCAGTGGAGCCTCCAGACGCGACGGGCGCGGCCAGCGCAGCGGCGCGCCCAACATCTGCTGCCTCGAGAGGCGCCGCTTGGACGCGAACGCGCGGGGGCCCGAACGGGCATGCGCGCCCGCGACACTGCGCGCCCGCGGCGGCGCGTGGGTCTCGGTCACGGGCATGCGCCGCCCATCATGCATTGGCCGGCGGTCGTAACCGGCGATGTATCGACCGGCCGGTCCAACCGCCCACGGCGTGCCGGCGGCGCTACTCGGCGCTCAGCAGCCACCAGTACGCGGGCTGACCGCCGTGGCGCAGCTCGAGCTCGACCGAGCCGTTGATCATCTTCTCCACGTCCGCGAATCCCAGCGGGGCGTCCTCGCCGGCCAGCACGCTGATGAGCTCCGGCGGCTCCGAAGCGCTGGCGCCGTTCGCGAGCTCCCGGAGCACGGCCTGCAGGGTGCTGCGCGGCTCACCCCACGCAAGCACCTCTTCCTCCACGAAGCCCACGGCCTCGCCGCGCCTGAAGCGCCCCTGCGCGTCATCGCGGGCCGCCTGGGCGACGGCACCGGTGCGCACCCGTGCCAGGGCCTCGGCGAGCGAGCGCGCGTTCTCCTCCACCGGGCGGTCCGCGACCAGCGCGACCGCGGCCACGAGCCCGGCCTGCTGGCTGGGGGTGGGCGCGACGAGCACCTGCTTGTCCGACAGCTCGGCCGCACGCTCGGCCGCCATGATCACGTTCGCGCTGTTGGTGAGCACCACGACCTCCTCCGCCGGCACCTCGTGGATGCCTGCCAGCAGGTCGTAGGTCGAGGGGTTGAGCGTCGGGCCGCCGTCGATTGTGTGCACGCCCAGCTCGCGGTACATCTCTGCCAGCCCCTCCCCGCTCACGACCGCGACCGCGCCGCAGCGCGCCCCGGCGGCGCCCACGGCGGGTGCCTGCGAGCGGCCCACGGTGGCCGCGTCCTCCTCGTCCGTTTGCTGCAGCGCACCGCCGCACGCGCCGTTGGCCAGACGCGCGTCGCGTTCGGCGAGCTGAATCTGCATGTCGGCGACGTCCAGGCGCGAGAGGAGGCCCTCCTGCGCGAACACGGCGGTGGCCAGCTCGGGATCGTCGGTGTGCAGGTGGACCTTCAACGTCGTCGCGTCGCCCACGACGAGTACCGAGTCGCCCAGCTCCTCGAGCGGCGCGATGAAGCGACCCGGGCTCAGGCCGGTGCCGGTGACGGCGAAGTTGGTGCAGAAGCGGTAGGTGCTGGAGCTGTGCTCGGGATGGCTGATGCGCGCCGGAGCGTGATGCTCGAGCTCCGGTGGCTCATCGCCTCGCAGGGCCGCGACCACGCCGGCGAGGATGATCGTCAGCCCGTATCCGCCAGCGTCGACGACCCCGGCCTCGCGCAGCGCCGCCAGCAGCTCGGGACCGCGCTTGACCGAGTCCTGGCCGGCCACGATCGCCCGCTCGAGCGTCTCGGCGATCGCCCCGTCCTGCTCGCGCGCAGGAGTGCTGGGCTCCAGGCGCACGTCTTCGGGGCTGTGGGCGACGTCGGTGACGATCTTGTGGGCCATCTCCCGCGCCACCGTCAGGATGGTGCCCTCGGCCGGATCACGGACGGATGCGTAGGCGCGGTCCGCGCCCTTGGCGAGCGCCGCGCCGATGAGCGGCGCGTCGATCAGCTGGCCCGGCCTGGAGACCAGCTCCTCGGCCGCACCGCGAATCAGCTGGGAGAGAATCACGCCCGAGTTGCCCCGCGCACCGAGCAGCGCTGCACGGGCCACCGAGTGCACGATCTCCTCGCGCCCGATCTCATCGATCGTGCGGCCCTCCTCGGCGCCCTGCAGGCGATCGAGCTCCTCCAGCACAGCCTTCAGCGTGAGCGCCATGTTGTCGCCCGTGTCGCCGTCGGCGACGGGGAACACGTTGAGGTCGTTGACCTCCTCGCGCCGTGATTCAAGGTGCGCGAGCGCACCGGCCACGGCGACGCGAAAGCGGAGGAGGTTGGTATCAGTCACCACGGCACGTCTTTCACCTTCGCCAAGCGCTCCCCCGAGGGCGCGGCTCCGCAGCGAACCGGCCTTCACGGCTGGAGGAGATGTCCTCAGAGGGCCTTCATGACCTTGCCGGCTTTCAAGCAGCGTGTGCACACGTACACACGCTTCGGGGCCTTGCCCACCATGATGCGAACCTTCTGCAGGTTGGGATCAAAGCGCCGCTTGGTCGCGACCATCGAGTGGCTGCGACTCTGACCGAACGCCGGCTTCCTGCCGCAGCTGTGACATACCTTGGCCATCGTGGCGCAGCAGTCTAGATGATTTCTAGGGGGATCCCTGCCGGGATCCGGCGCCCTCGCGGGTGGCGATGGGAACGGCCATCCGCTCGGGGCCCTCGAGCTCACGGCGCAGCGCGGCCATGCGCAGCAGCACCTCGCCGGCGTGGCGGCCCTGGTCGCGCTTGCCGCCCCCCGTGCGCGCGATCGCCTGCTCCATCGTCTCGCACGTGAGCACGCCGAATGCGCACGGCACGCCCGTGTCGAGCTGCACCCTCATCACCCCGCGGGCAACCTCCGCGCAGACGTAGTCGTAGTGGTCGGTCTCGCCGCGTATGACCGCACCCAGGCACGCCACGCCCGCAAAGCGCCCAGAGCGGGCCGCATAGCTCGCCGCCAGCGGCAGCTCGAACGCCCCCGGCACCTCGAACACCTCGATTCCGGGCTCGCCCTCCTCGGCGAGCGCGGCCCTTGCGCCGCACAGCAGGCGCTCGGCGAGGTCCTCGTAGAAGCGGCTGATCGCGATCGCGTAGGAGCCGCTCATCGCTGCTCTTCGCGGTCCCTGAAGCCCTGCTTGAGATCGCGTTTGCGCTCGTAGTGCAGCAGCTGCTCGTCGAGGTTCAGGCCCTGGTGGTGCAGCGTGTGGCCCATGCGCTCGGCCTTCGTGCGCAGATAGGACTCGTTGTGCTCGTTGGGGGCCTGCTCGATTGGGATCTGCGCGCTCACGGACAGCCCGTAGCCCTCGAGGCCCCTGATCTTCTTGGGGTTGTTCGTGAGGATCCGGATCGAGCTGAGCCCGAGATCGACGAGGATCTGGGCGCCGATGCCGTAGTCGCGCAGATCGGCGGGCAGCCCAAGGCGCTGGTTGGCCTCAACTGTGTCCAGGCCGTCCTCCTGAAGGCGGTAGGCACGCAGCTTGTTCAACAGTCCGATCCCGCGACCCTCCTGGGAGAGATAGAGCAGCACCCCCTGGCCCTCGCGCTCGATCATCGCGAGCGCCGAGGACAGCTGCTCGCCACAGTCGCAGCGCAGCGAGTGGAAGACGTCTCCGGTGAGGCACTCCGAGTGCACCCTCACGAGTACGTCCGGCTGACCGGAGACCTCGCCCTTGACCAGCGCCACGTGATGCTTGTCGTCGACCAGCGAGCGGTAGCCCACCGCCTCGAAGTCCCCGAAGCCCGTCGGCAGGCGCGTGCTCACGACCCGCTCTACGAGCTTGTCGCGGTGGCGCCGACGGTAGGCGATCAGGTCGGCCACCGTGATCATGCACAGCCCGTGGCGCGCGCAGTACTCGGCCAGGTCCGGCACGCGTGCCATCGTGCCGTCGTCGTTCATGATCTCGCAGATCACCCCGGCCGGGTTCAGGCCCGGCCAGGCGCGCCAGGTCGACGGCAGCCTCGGTCTGGCCGGCGCGCTCGAGCACGCCTCCGGCGCGGCTCTTGAGCGGGAAGACGTGGCCCGGCTGAACGAGGTCGTGCGGTCGCGTCTCGGGATCGATGGCGACCTGGATGGTGTGTGCGCGATCGTGCGCGGAGATGCCCGTGGTGACCCCCTCGCGAGCCTCCACCGTGATCGTGAACGGCGTCTCAAACGACGACTCGTTCTTGGCCGCCATCAGGTCGAGCCCGAGCTCGTCACAGCGCTCGGGCGTCAGGGAGAGGCAGATCAGCCCCCGCCCCTCCTTGGCCATGAAGTTGATCGCCTCGGGCGTGGCGAACTGCGCCGCGAGCGTCAGGTCGCCCTCGTTCTCGCGGTCCTCGTCGTCACACACGACGATCATCTTGCCCTGGCGGATCTCCTCGATCGCCCGCTCGATCGTCGCAAAGGGGCTGGTGCTCGTGACGTCGCTCATGCTCTTGCCTCCATCAGCCTCTCCACCTGCTTGGCGAGGATGTCGACCTCGATATTCAGCAGATCGCCCTCTCTAACCCCTCCCAGCGTGGTGCGCTCCAGCGTCTCGGGAATCAACGACACCGCGAAGCCGTGCTCGCGCAGCGCGCTGACGGTCAGGCTCACCCCGTCGAGGGCCACCGATCCCTTCTCCACGAGGTAGCGCTCGAGCTGCTCGTCGATCTCGATCTCGAGGATGCGCGCTGGCCGATCTCCGATCGGTCCGTCCTCCCGGACGGCGCTCACCGTGCCGGTGCCGTCGACGTGGCCCTGCACGATGTGCCCACCCAGGCGATCGGAGCTGCGCAGTGGCAGCTCGAGGTTCACCATCGCTCCGCGCTTGAGATCACCCAGCGAGGAGCGGCTGAGCGTCTCGGCCATGATCTCGGCGTGAAAGCCGTCGGCCTCGACGCGGCTCGCTGTCAGGCACACGCCGTTGACCGCGATCGAGTCGCCCTCGTCGAGCTCCTGCGCAAGTCGCGAGCGGATCGCGAGCGTGGCGCCCGCGCCGTTACGCCGAAGCGCGGTCACGCTCGCGAGCTCTGCGATCAGTCCCGTGAACATGCGCTCACCGCGTCTTCGCCGCCGCCCTCACCACTCGCGCAGGCGCGCGGAGATCAACAGGTCATCGCCGACGCTCTCGCAGCAGAACGTGATTGCGCGCAGGGCCTCGGAGATGCGCTCCACGCCCTTGCCCTCCAGGGGATCGCGGGCCGCGCCGCCGAGCAACAGCGGCGCCAGGAACAGCCTGATCTCATCGATCTCGTTCGCGTCGAGGAATGCGCCGGCCAGGTGCGGACCGCCCTCCAGCAGCACCGAGCTCACGCCCTGCGCGCCCAGCTGCTCGAGCGCCGAGCGCACACGGGCCGGCTCGTTTTCGCCGGTTGCCACCAGCACCTGCACGCCGGCCGCCTCCAGCGCGTCGGTGTCCGCGCGTGCCGCCGCCCGCGAGACGACGACCGTGAGCGGTATCTCACCCGCCGCGAGCACGAGCTGCGAGGAGGGCGGCAGGCGCGCGAGCGAGTCGAACACGACCCGGCGTGGCTGGCTTTCCAGCGGAGCGGGCGGGCCGTCCGGGCGCGCGGTCAGCTGCGGGTCGTCGGCGAGCGCGGTGCCGATGCCGACGACGAGGGCATCGACCGAGGCGCGCCAGCGATGAGCCAGCCCACGGCTGTCCTCGCCGCTGATCCACTTGGAGTCGCCCGTTCGCGTCGCGACCTTGCCGTCGAGGGTCATCGCCGACTTGAACAGCACCCACGGCCGTCCGACACGGGCGTGCTTGCGGAAGGCCTGGTTGAGCAGCCGGGCGCTCGCGGCCAGCTCGCCGTCAGCGAGAACCACTTCGACGCCCTCGTCACGCAGGATGCCGAGGCCGCGACCGGAGGCCTTCTCGGTGGGATCGTCGGAGGCGACCACCACCCTCCTGATGCCGGCCTGCAGGATGGCGTCGGTGCAAGGCGGCGTCTTGCCCTCGTGACAGCACGGCTCCAGGGATACGTAGAGCGTCGCTGCGCTGAGGTCCTCCAGGCCGCATGCCTCGATCGCATTGACCTCCGCGTGCAGGCCGCCGAACTGTTCGTGCCAGCCCTCGCCGAGGGTCTGGCCGTCGCGAGCCACCACCGCGCCCACGACGGGGTTGGGCTTGACGGCGCCGAGCCCCTTGCGCGCGAGCTCGATCGCCCGCGCAAGGTGCACCGTGTCGGTGTCGCTGCAGGTACTCATGTCCACCCAGAATAACCCCGCTGGGCGCCCTGCCCGTGCCCGTCAGCTCGCGCAGCGGCCCCCGCGCAGCCTGTAGATCGTCATTTCCGGGCCGGGCCGGTGGTAGGCCAGGGGGTAGTAGTCGAAGCTCCAGTCGAAGCCGAACGCGACCGGGCCCTGCCCGCGCGCGTAGGGACTCGCTCGGTATACGACCTCGCCCTGCCTTCGCAGCGCGCGGTAGTAGGCGAGCGCCAGCGGCACCGCCTTCGGGTCGGCGTAGGCACGTCCGGACTGCGTCGAGCCGCTGATCACCCAGCAGTAGCGCAGGCTCTCGTAGTAGCCGATCAGGGCCGGCGAGAGCGTGCGCTCATAGTCCTCGAGGCCGACGACCTGCGACGCTCCGGGCGCGAGCGCGCCGCCGGGCGTGATGACCGAGACGAGCGAGTCGTACTTCGTCCAGCGCGTGCCCCAGCCGGCGGGCGCGACCGGCTCCACCACCACCGGCGTGCGCGCGGGGATGTGCGCGACCATCCAGGCCCGTGTCAAGGAGCGCGTGTCGGCTCGCGCGAGCACCAGATCGGAGTGAACGCTGTAGATGAGCCCCTGCGCCAGCAGCGCCAGTACGACGAGCACGACCAGCGCGGCCCGGGTCCTCGCCGCGCGCCGGCCATCGATCTCCTCACGCCCACGGCGGACGATCGCACTCGCCAGCTGCAGGGCGAAGAACGCCGCGAGCAGGCTCAGGAACGGGAAGATGGGCATCAGCCAGCGGCCGAAGTAGCGGCCCTGCACGCCCATGAAAGCCAGGAACAGCAGCGGCGCCGGCACCAGCAGCCAGCCCAGCGCGCGCTCGGACCGCCAGATCGTCACCGCGCCTGCGAGCGCCGCCAGCGCGGGCACCCAGCCGAAGCCCCAGGTGAGCGACCACAGGTAGTAGGCCAGACCACCCTCGCGCGGGGCTCCGAGCTTGCCCTGCGCTTCGGCGGACAGAGTCGACTGGTGGACCAGTTCGAAGTGGAAGCTGTGGTAGTCGAGCAGGGCGTAGGGATTGGCGATCAAGAAGCAGCCCAGCGCCGACGCCGCCGCCAGCGCGATCCCGCCCAGCGCCCTCCGGGAGGCGTGCGGCCCGCCCTCCAGATAGCGGCCGGCGATCGCGGCCACGAGCGTCACGATCACGATCCCGGCGGTGTACTTGCTCGCGCAGGCCAGGCCCAGCCCAACCCCCGCCAGCAGGTAGTCGCGCAGGCGGCCTTTGCGCAGCACGCCCGCGCTGCCGAGCACCGACAGCGTCAGCGGCGCCAGCGTGGGCGCATCGTTGAGCGCGAGGTGCGCGTAGAAGACGGGCAGGAACGCGACCGCCTCGATCGCGGCGGCGAGCAGTCCGACGCCGCGGCCCAGCAGGCGCGCGCCGGTCGCGTACAACAGCCACAGCGCGGCGACACCGAGCACGGCCGCGCTGACGCGCGCGAGCGTGTACACCTCGGCGGGGTGGCGTTCAAACGTGCGCAGCACGCCGCCTGCGCCCCCGTAGGCGAGCGCCAGCAGGAAATGCAGCACGTAGGTGAAGGCCGGAGGGTTGGCGAAGTAGTGCGGGTTGAGGCTGTGCTGTTCGAACATCGCCACCGCGCGCGTCAGGAAATGGTCGGCCTCGTCGGTGTTGTAGGCGTAGGGCAGTCCCTGCCCGACGCCCCACAGGCGCAGGCCGAGGCTGGCGATGAGGAGAGCCGCGAGCGCGGGCCAGGCCCGCCGGCGGGGGACCTCAGCAGTTGGCATAGACCGCGTAGTAGCGGCTCGTGTAGATGCGCTTGAAGCCGGCTTCCGGGAGCTGGTCGCGGGGATCATCGCCGACGTCTACGATCGCCTCGAAGAAGACCGCGCTGCCCAGCGGATAGACGGCGACGCTGCCGGCACGCAGGCGATCCTCGAGCCGATGCGCGCCCTTGGCCACGTCGGCACGCGCCTGGCTGCGCGCGACGATGTCGTGCTGGCCGATGCTGTCGAGGATCCAGCGGGCGTCGGGGATCAGCTTGTTGTCCGGCAGCGAGAGCAGCGGACAGCGCTTCAGGGCCGCGTTTACGTGCCGGCTTGCGAGCGCAGCCGCCAGGCCCTCGTGGAAGTCCTTGTGGTAGGCCAGGGTGGTGCGCAAGCTGGTGAGGCTCAGCGTCGTCGCAACCGAGGCCGCTCCGTAGAGGACGAGCACGGCGGCGCCGACCATCCAGACCCGGCGCAGCACGGAGCCCGGCTCGAGCATCGACCAGCCTCCCAGTGTGACCGCGCAGAACAGCAGCAGCACGATCGCCGCGCCCATCAGATAACGGTCGATCACCGACGCCCCGACGGCGCCCTCGGCGAGGTACACCAGGGCCAGAACCACAAGCGCCGCCAGCGGCGTGAGCACCCGCTGTGGCGTGAGCCAGATCGCCAGCGGCAGGCCGATCAGCGCGCCGAGAATCACGGGCAGCTTGTCGATCCGCACGCCGTAGGTCCATACCGAGGCGAGCACGCTCGACAGGCCCTGCGTGCGTTCGAGTTCCTGCGCGAGGCCGGCGGTGGAGTTCAGCGAATAGAGCGGGTTGCCGGTCACGATCGCGTCCACGGCGAGCCACACCAGCGGCCCTATCGCCGCCAGCGCGAGGTAGATCAGGCGCTGACGATTGCTCGCCCGCCATGAGCACCACAGCCAGTAGACGCCGCTCAGCACCCACGCGTCAGGGCGCAGCAGCCCGGCGGCGGCGAGGGTCACGAACACCGCCGTGCCACGCCGGGGCCGTTCGACCTCCAGCACGATCGCCCACACGATCAGCGCGACATAGGTGATGTCCAGGTAGCCCTGCGCCGCGAGGTTCTCCACGAAGAAGCGGCTCAGGACCAGCAGCCCGGCGAACAGTCCCACGAGCGGGCCGAAGCACAGCCGCCCCAGCCGGTAGACGCCCGCGACGACCGCCACGAACGAGGCGATCGACCCGAGCACCATCAGCCGCGCGCCATACTGACCGAAGATCGAGCAGAGCATCCCGAAGGCGATTGCCAGCGGATGCTCGGTCGGCCCCCGGTACACCCTGAAGTCAGGCAGGTGCAGGTGCAGCACGTCGCGACCCCAGAGCAGCGCGTAGAAGGAGTCGTAGGTGGGATACGTCGGAAACGCGAAGTAGCCGACCAGGGCGGCTGTGCACATCGCCGCGAACGCGATCACGGCCCAGTTGGGGGGACGCGCGACACGCCTCCTCGCGAGCCGTATCGGGCCCGGCCTGAGCCGGGTGAGCGTCGCGTCTTCCATCGAGCCTCGGCCGCCGCGTTCGGCACAGGCGCCGCCCACGCGCTTGGCGCCAAAACCCTGTCCCACGCTTTGGGATACTGCTGACAGCCAAGTCTAGGCAATATCGCCGATGAAGCTCATCATCCAGATTCCCTGCTTCAACGAGGCCGAGCAGCTGCCGGCGACGCTCGCCGACCTGCCGCGCAGGATGGAGGGCTTCGATGTCGTCGAGTGGCTGATCGTCGATGACGGCTCCAGCGACGAGACGGTCGCCGTCGCGCTGGCTCACGGGGTCGACCACCTGGTGCGCCTGACGAACAACAAGGGCCTGGCCGCCGCGTTCCAGGCCGGCATCGACGCGGCGCTGAAGCTCGGGGCTGACGTGATCGTCAACACCGACGCCGATAACCAGTACTACGGCGCCGACGTGGCGAAGCTGGTGGGCCCGATCCTCGATGGCCGCGCCGACATGGTGATCGGCGACCGAGAAGTGACGGGCATCGAGCACTTCTCGGCGCTGAAGAAGGCGCTGCAGCGCCTGGGCTCCTGGGTCGTGCGCCAGGCATCCTCCACGTCGGTCCCCGACACGACCTCGGGCTTTCGCGCCTACAACCGCGAGGCCGCCATCCAGATGCTGGTGGTGTCGAAATTCACCTACACGCTGGAGACGATCATCCAGGCCGGCAAGCTCCTGGTCGCGGTCGACCACGTGCCTGTCCGTACCAACGCAAAGACGCGCGAGTCACGGCTGTTCCCCTCGATGGGGGCGTACGTGCGCCGCAACGCGTTGTCGATCTTTCGCGTCTACGCCCAGTACGAGCCATTGCGCGTCTTCTGGAGCCTGGCGCTGTTGATCGGCCTGATCTCGATCGGAGTCTGGATCCGCTTCGCGGTGGCCTATGCAGAGGGCAACGGCAAGGGGCACGTCCAGTCGCTGATCCTCGGCGCCGTGCTGTTCATTGCGGCCGTCGTGCTGTGGGCGCTGGGCGTGATCGGCGATCTGCTCGCGGCTCAGCGCGTGATGACGCAGAAGACCTTCGAGCGTGTGCGGCGGATCGAGCTCGAGCTCGGCGTGGCGCCCTCCCACTACGAACCCGGACGCGGTGCCGAGCGCAAGCCGGACGGCGGGGTCAGGCGCAGCGAGCGCGGACGCGAGCAGGAGGGCGGGCAGGAGGGCGGGCAGGAGGGCGAGCGCCCCGGCCCCGACCGCGAGCAGGAGGCGGTCCGGCTGTGAGCGGCGTCACCGTCTCCGAGGACGGGATCGTCACCGGCAACACCTACGACAAGTACGGCTCCGCCAACCCACTGGTGCGACGTCTGATGGCGGGCTTCGAGCGCGCACTGGATGATCTGCTCGCACGCGCCGAGCCCGCTTCACTGCTGGACGTCGGCTGCGGCGAGGGGGTGCTCGTGCAGCGCTGGGCGCAGCGCTTTCCCAGCGGCCGCGTGGTGGGCGTGGACCTGCAGGAGGAGTCGATCCAGGCCGGCTGGGCCGAGCACGCGGCTCCCAATCTGGAGTACCGGGTGATGGACTCTGAGGGCCTTGCCTTCGCCGCTGATGAGTTTGACCTGGTGACGGCGATCGAGGTACTCGAGCACGTTGCGGATCCCGAGCACACCCTCAGCGAGATGGTGCGCTGTGCCAAGCGCCACCTGCTCGTCTCGGTTCCCCGCGAGCCGCTGTGGCGGATGCTCAATATGGCTCGTGGCGCCTACTGGCGGGAGCTCGGGAACACGCCGGGTCATCTGAACCATTGGTCCAGGCACTCCTTCGTGCGGCTGTGCTCGAGACACGGGGACGTGGTCGAGACCCGTTCGCCGTTTCCCTGGACGATGCTGCTTGTCCGCCTCTAGGGCCCCCGCGACGGCGTCGCCGACCGCGGTGCGGGCCCGCGCCTATGGGCGCGGCGCGCGCATCCTGTCGGTCGGAATCGCGGCTACGGGGCTGCTGACGCTCGCCTACTTCTCCATCTCCAGTCACGTCCTGAGCGAAGGGTCGGCGGGACAGATCGCGCTGCTGTGGTCGGTCATGTTCGTGATCATCTCCGTGATCTACCGTCCGATCGAACAGCTGCTCTCGCGCACGATCGCCGAGCGCCGCGCCAGGGGCCACTCCGAGCACGCGCTGCGTGTGCCGATGCTGATCCAGGCCGGCTTCGCGCTCGCGTTCCTGCTCGTCGCGCTCGCACTGCAGGAAGAGATCGTCGACAACATCTTCGAAGGAGATCAGGCCCTCTACGACGTGCTCGTCGTGGGCACGCTCGCCTACGCGGCAAGCTACTTCGCGCGCGGCTGGCTGGCCGGCCACGAGTACTTCGCGCTCTACGGCGGGCTCGTGCTGATGGAGTCGCTCTCACGCCTGTGCTTCGCGCTGGCGGTGGTCGTGGGGATAGCGAGCGGCCAGACGGCCGTGGCCGTCGGCATCGCGGCCGCGCCACTGGTTTCGCTCGTCGTCGTCCCGGCCGCCTTCGCGCGGCGTGGCGAGGAGCGGCGCGAGGTGCTCGGTCAGGCCACACGCGGCGGTGCCACCCTCATCGGACACGAGGCCGACGAGGCGCTGGCGGGCCCGATCACCCCCGATGAGGCGGACGCCGCGCTGGCGGGGCCCGGCGCGGAGGGCGTGCAGGAGGCGGTCGTGCACGATGAGCTCTCGCTGCGCCGCGGCAGCGGCTTTGCCGGCTGGGTATCGGGGATCATGCTCTCCGAGCAGACGCTGCTGAACGCCGCCGTGCTCACCGTGGCCGCCACCTCTCCCAACAAGGTTCTGGCGGGCATCGTGTTCGACGTGCTGCTCATCGCGCGCGCTCCGCTGCAGCTTTTTCAGGCCATCCAGACCTCGCTCCTTCCCCACCTCACCGGCCTCGAGGCGACCGCCGGGCATGAGGCGTTCGCCCGCGCGATACGCACGACCGTGCTGGCGATCGCGGCCTTCGCCGCCGCCGTGGCGGTGGGCCTGCTGGCGATCGGACCGTTTGTGATGGAACACCTGTTCGGACAGAGCTACTCCTATGGCCGTGTCGGGCTCGCCGTCGTCGGGATCGGCATGGGCCTGCACCTGGCCTCCGGCGCGCTCAACCAGGCGGCCCTGGCGCGCGACCGCGCGCGTGCCGCAGCATGCTGCTGGGGACTGGCGGCGGTGGCCTTCCTCGTGTGGATGCTGACGCCGGCCGTGAGCGAACAGCTGCTGCGTACCGAGATCGGCTATGCCGGCGCGACAGCGCTGCTGGCGTTGCTGCTCGCCACGCTGTACAGGCGGGGCAGGCCGGCGGCGCGCTCGCTGGAGTCAAGTGCTCAAGCATCCACCGAGCGCGCGATCGCCCGGTAGGCCTCTCCGGGATCGCCCGCCGCGAAGATCGCCGAGCCGGCCACGAACAGGCTCGCTCCCGCCTCACGACAGCGCGGCGCGGTGGCGGGGTCGATTCCGCCATCGACCTCGAGCGCGGTATCGGGGCCGAGGATCGCGCGGCTGCGCTGCACCTTGGAGAGGGAGTGCTCGAGGAACGGCTGCCCGCCCCAGCCGGGGTTGACCGTCATACACAGGGCCACGTCCAGCAGGTGCGCCAGCTCCGCGAACGCCCCGACGGGCGTCGCCGGGTTGATCGCCGCGCCCACGCAGGCTCCGCTCTCGCGGATCACGCTCGCCGTGTATGCGGCGTTGGGTGTCGCCTCGAGGTGAAACGTCACGGAGTGGGCGCCCGCCTTGATGAACTCGCCGATCTGGCGCTCGGGACGCTCGATCATAAGATGCGCCTCGAGCATCCCCCCCGCGGCGCGTACCTGCTCGGACAGCGCCGAGACGACAAGCGGGCCGACCGTGATCGGCGGGACGAAATGGCCGTCCATCACGTCGACGTGGATCATCCTCGCGCCGGCATCGAGGACTTCCCCGACCTGCTCGCTCAAGCGGCCGAAGTCAGCGGAGAGAATCGACGGCACAATCCGCACCCCGCGCAGGAGCTCCTGCGCCGATTCGCTCATATCGGCTGCAGCATCGACTCACCGCAGTTGTTGCACTTCAGGATGGCGGTCGAGGACATCCTCACGATCGTCGAATGCTCGCCGCAGTTGGGGCACACGGACGTCAGCTCGAAGCGATGCAGGCAGTAGACGCAGCGGTAGCGCCCGGGCAGGTTGCTCGGGCGCAGCCACGGCTCGCCGCAGTTGGGACACTGCGGCCCGAGGTCGATCCCCGCCTTGGCGGCTGCCTCGGGCTCGCGCCCCATCTCAGCTCCGGCGCAGGCGAGCGATGAAGAACCCCGCCGTGCGGTCGCGGTGCGGCAGTGTCAGCACGAGGCCCGGGCCGGGGCCAACCGGCGCCGGCTCGGCACCGCAGCGGGACTCGCCAGCGCGGCGAAGGCGCAGGGCCGGGTACTCGACGGCCAGGTCATCGGGGGCGAAGCCGGGGTGGGAGTCAAGGAAAGCGGCGATCAGGCGCTCGTTCTCGAGGGGAGAGATGGTGCAGGTAGAGTAGACAAGCACGCCACCCGGACGGAGGGCGCCGGCTCCGGCGGCGAGAATCGCGGCCTGTGCCGCCGCCATCTCCCGGACTTGCTGGGGGGTCACGCGCCAGCGAAGGTCTGCTCGCGCGGCCAACGTGCCGAGCCCCGAGCACGGAGGATCGACGAGCACGCGGTCGAACACAGCTCCCTCGGGCCTCGCGAGCGCGGCATCGGCGACCTCGACTCGCACGTTCGGAGCGCGCAGCCGCTGTGCCGTGCGCACGAGGGCGCCGGCCCTGGCCCGGTTGCGCTCGATCGCAAGAACCTCCCCGCGCCCCTGCATCAGCGCCGCCAGGTGCGTGCTCTTGCCACCGGGGGCGGCACAGAGGTCGAGCACACGCTGATCCGGGCGGGGGTCGAGCGCACGCGCCACGAGCATCGCGGCGCGTGACTGGGCCAGGAACGCGCCGGTTCTCCACAGCGCAGAGCCCTGGACGTCAAAGGGCTCCTCCAGCACGAGCGCCTCGGGAATGTCGGGGTCGGTGCGCGTCCGCACGGGGAGCTCGCGCGCGAGCGCGTGAGCATTTGTGACGAGTGTGTTGGCTCGCAGCGCCAGCTCCGAGGGCTCGTTGTCGCACGCCATCAGCGCGCGCGCTTCATCGGGACCGAGCGACTGCCACCACAGGCGCGCGATCCACTCGGGATGCGAGTGCTTGATGGCCGCCTGCGCGGGCGTCGCATCAGCGAGCGGGGCGAGCAGGGCGCGCACGCCCTCCCTCCCGGCCCGCCGCAGCACTGCATTGACGAGACCGTGGCCGGCGTGCCCATCCTCCTTGACCAGCTCGACCGCATCTGCCACGACGGCATAGTCGGGCGAGCCGCCGAGGTAGAGAAGCTCATACAGCCCGAGCCTCAGCGCCGCCAGCACCGGCGGGTCCAGCCGCCCGACGGGCCGTTCGGCGAGCTCCTCGATCAGGTAGTCGAGCGTTCCCCTTCGCTGCACCGATCCGTAGGCCAGGCGCATTGCCAGCGCGCGGTCGCGCCCGTCGAGCTCCCGCGACTGCGACTGTAGGGCCCTGTCCGCGTATGCGCCGTGCTCGAAGACGCGGCGCAGAACGGCGTATGCGCAGCGACGCGCCGCGGCGATTGTGCCCGTGGGCCGCCTCGGGGAGCGCCGGCTCACCGGCTATCCACTCCGGCTGGCGGCACCCGGGGCGAGCACGTCGGCGAGATCGCCGGCCAGCCGCTCGGCCTCGCGCGATGAGATCGTTGCGCTCGTCACGCGAATCGCGGGCGAGCTGCCGGGCAGACGGTATGGCGCTCCGGACGCCACCACCCAGCCTCGCTGCATGAGGGCTCCTACGACAGCCGCCTCCTCGTCGACGGGGACCCACACATTCAGCCCGGAGGCGCCGTGCGCCCCCACGCCGCGACGGCCGAGGCGGTCGATGAGCAGCTCGCGTCGGCGTGCGTAGGTGGCGCTCGCGCGCGCGATCTGCGCCTGGACCTCGGCGTCGGTCCAAAGACGAAGGACGAGTCCCTGCAGGATGTGGCTCACCCAGCCTGGTCCGCACTGCTGGCGTCCCTGCACGCGTGCGACGGTGCCGGCGTCACCCGCGAGCACGGCGAGGCGCAGGTCGGGTCCGAGCGCCTTGGCCACCGAGCGGGTCGCGGCCCAGCGCTCACGGCCGGCGGCCGTGCTGTGCAGCGGCGTCCCACCGGCGAGCACGCCGAGGTGATCGTCCTCGATCAGCAGGGTCTCGGGAAAGCTCGCAAGAACCCCGCGCAGTTCGCTCGCTCGCTCCGCGTCGAGCGCCCCACCGGTCGGATTCTGCCCGCGCGGCGTGATGATCGCAGCACGTGCGCCGCGCGCGAGTGCCGCCTGCAGCCCGGCCGGGAGCATCCCGCGGTCGTCAACCTCAACGGCCCGCAGCGACAGACCCTGGGCTCGCAGCAGGTCGAAGAGCGCCGCGTAGCCGGGGTTCTCGACGGCCACGCCGTCGCCTGGGCGCAGGTGGACCTCGAGCACGCGCTCGATGCCGTCGAGCGCGCCGCTGACCACGCTCAGCGCGTCGGCCTGCATTCCGTCCGCCTGCAACTGCGCGCGTGCGAACGCCATCAGCTCGGGTAGGACCGGCGGCTCGCCGTAAAGGCGGACGGGCAGCTCCGTCTGCGCGAGCGCGCACTGCAGATCCGGCAGCAGCGCGGGGTCGGGGTTGCCGGAGGACAGGTCGCGGGCACCGGCGGGGACCGGCAGGCGAATCCGCCTCGACCCGATCGGCGGCCCCGCCCCGATCCTTGTGCCGCGGCGCTGCTCGGTGACGACCACCCCCCGCCGCCGCAGCTCCGCGAGGCCGGCGGCGACGGTGACGGGGCTGAGACCGACCTCGACCGCCAGACGCCTGACCGAGGGCAGTCGCTGCCCGGGCGCCAGCTCGCCGCTGGCCACACCGGCCTCGATGCCACGCACGAGCTCGGCGGCGCTGCCCGCCCTTATGGCATACTGTTTCAGCTCAGACATCAGACTGTACTATGACACATGAGGAGTGGCGTGCGGCAGCCGTGCGGCCAGGCAACCCCATCGAGGCCCACCTCCGATCGCGTGCGCCTGCGGCGCAGGCGTGAGCGTGGCAGCCACGATCGCCGGGTGATCGACGCGATCCTCGACGAGGGCCTGATCGCCCACCTGGGCATCGCCGACGAGCAGGGGCAGCCGTTCGTCGTCCCCACACTGCACGCTCGCTGTGGCGAGGTGGTCTACTGCCACGGCTCGGCCGCCGGGCGCACGCTGCGAGCGCTCGCGGCGGGCGCGCCGGCATGCCTCACCGTGACGCTGCTCGACGCATTGGTGCTCGCTCGTTCGGCCATGCACCACTCGGCCAACTACCGCTCCGTGATGCTCCTGGGAAGGGCCACGAGCGTTAACGACCCCGAGGAGAAGCGCGCGGCCCTGCGCGTGATCGTCGAGCACATCGTGCCCGGCCGCTGGAGCCAGGTGCGCCCGCCGACCGACAGCGAGCTGAAGGCGACTTCCGTGCTGGCGATCCCGATCGAGGAGGCCTCCGCCAAGGTCCGAACGGGGCCGCCAGTCGACGACGAGGAGGACTACACGCTGCAGGCGTGGGCGGGCGTCCTCCCCCTGTCCATCCGGAGCGGGGCGCTTGAACCCGACCCGCGGCTGCGCGCCGGCATCGAGCCGCCCCTCTCCCTCTCGGACTACAGGCGCCCAGGCAGCCGGTGACCGCGTAGGTAGGCGGGCGCGTCCATCGTGCGTGCGCCCGGCGGCTGCACCTCGAGCAGCTCGAGCGTGCCCGGAGCGCAGTCCAGCAGCAGGCGACCGTCGCGCACCCTTACGCCCGGGTGGTCCGCCTCGAGCCCCTGCTCGTGCGCCCCGCCCCCGGCCGGCGTGGCGGCGCCGATGAGCACCGCCCGGTTCACGCCCAGCAGCGTGCCGTCGGCGAGCACGACCCGCGCGCCGATGTGCGGTTGCAGGGCGCGGACGACGCGCTCGAGCTCGACCGCCGCGCGGCTGGGATCGAGCAGGCGGTCGTGCGCGCCGATCTTCTCCGCGTAGGTGACGCCATCAGCGCTCTGCTCGGCAAATGGCGGGCGCTCTGTGAGCGCCCGCAGCAGCAGCTCTGCGCCGAGGTTCTGCAGCCGTGCGGAGAGCGAGCCGTAGGTGTCCTCGGGACCGATCGGCTCAACGCCGGTGAGACACACCGGACCGCTGTCAAGACCGGCGGTGAGGCGCATGATGGAGACGCCCGTCTGCGCATCGCCGGCCATGATCGCTCGCTCGACGGGCGCGGCCCCCCTCCAGCGCGGCAGCAGCGAGGGGTGGACATTCAGAAGCTCGTATTCGGACAGCAGCGGCTCCTTGATGAGCGCACCGAAGGCGCACACGACTACGGTTTGGCGCTCCTCCCCGCTCGGCGCTTGGCGCGGGCGAGCCGCATCGCCGGGCTCGCCGGCCGTGGCGATGAGGGCCCTGGACTCGGGTCCGTTGACGCTCTCGGGCTGCGCGAGTGGGATCCCGAGCTCGCGCGCGCGCTCTGCAACCGGAGGTGGGGCGCAGCGTCGGCCACGTCCGCGCGGGCGGTCCGGTCGCGTGAGGACGAGCGCCGGACGGTGGGCCTCGCTCGCTCCAAGGCGCTCGAGGATCGCCGCGGCGAACGCGGATGTGCCGAGGAAGACGATGCTCAAGTAGCTGAGTCTATGGTGCGTCCGCAGCCCAGCTGCAGGCCTCGACCATCTGGTCGAGCAATCTTGGCCCTACGGTGCGCCGGCGTTCTGTTGGGCCTCGCGCATCGCGTGCATCGCCTCCTTGCGCGCCTCGCGCGAGATGCGATCCAGGATCAGCACGCCGTCCAGGTGGTCGATCTCGTGCTGTATGACACGAGCCTCCAGGCCCTCGGCCCCGATCTCGATCGAGGCACCACTCGCGTCCTGCGCGCGCACGCGCACCCGCGCCGGGCGCTCCACCTCGACGTGCACGCCGGGCAGGCTCAGGCAGCCCTCTTCGGCCGTCTCGAGCTCATCGCTCGACCACTCGAGAGACGGGTTGACGAGCGCCGTCAGCGGCTCTTCGGAGTGGACGCGGTAGACGAGCACGCGGTGGAGCACTCCGAGCTGCGTGGCGGCAAGCCCGATGCCGAGCGCGTCGTGCATCAGCTCGCCCATCCGCTCGATCTCCTCCCGGAGCTTCTCGTCGAAGCGCTCGACGGCCAGCGCCGTGGCGCGCAGCACCGGATCGCCGAGCTTGCGAACGTGCGCCAGCGCCGCGTCGCGTCGCGCCCGCGTCTGGGGATCCAGCTCCTCGACCTCCGGCGCATCCTCCTCGCGCTCGACCTCCACGTCGGCGTCCTCTGAGGTCGGGGGAACGCGCTCCTTGAGGGCGTCTTCGGGACCTCTGCGTTCTTGGGCCGGCATCGTGGAACGAGTTTATGAGGAGCGGCGTGCGTCCGCCCTCGGGAACCTCGCCCGCACCATGGCGGTTGCGCCCCTCAGCCTTTGCCGGCCTAGCCCTTCGCGACCCCAGTCAGGTCAGCTACTGCGGATCCACATCGACGCTGAAGCTGACTCCCGCGTGCGCCCGTGCGCCGGCCACGCGCTGCACCGCCTCGCCCGCCGCCTGCACCGCCGGGCGTCGCTCGCCGGCCTTGATCACCAGCACCTGGCGCTCGCGGTCGCGCAGGCGAAAGAGGGCCGCCGGGCCGAGCACGGTCGGACCCTCGCAAGCAGCGGCGCCCCGCGCTTGCAGGGAGTCTGAGAGAGCTCCGCGGACAGCCGTGGCGGCGGCGTTGGCGCCGCGGTGGTCGGAGGCCGAGCACACGATCCTGATCAGGTGGGAGAAGGGCGGATAGGAGAGCGCGCGTCGGCGCTCAAGCTCGCCGGCGAGAAAGCCGTCGCTGTCGTGGGTGGCCGCGTGCACGATCGAGCGGGCCTGCGGAGCGATCGTCTGCACGAGTACCCGTCCCTCAGCGCCCCGCCCCACGCGTCCGGCGAGCTGCGCAATCAGCGCGAACGTGCGCTCCTCGGCGCGGAAGTCCGGAAAGCGCAGGGTGGCGTCGGCGTCGAGCACGACGCCCAGGGTCACGTCGGGGAAGTCATGGCCCTTGGCGACCATCTGGGTGCCGATCAGCACCCCCGACTCGCCCTCCCCGAAGCGACGCAGCAGGGCACCCACCCGGTCGCTGTCGGGTGCGCCGACGGCATCGGCGTCGAGCCGGAAGATCGGGAAGCTGCCGTCGTCGAACACGGCGGCGAGCTCGTGCTGGAGGCGCTCGGTGCCGACGCCGTGGCGCGCCACGGAGATCGAGGAGCACTCGGCGCAGCGGTTCGGCACGGGCTCGCGGTGACCGCAGTGGTGACAGGCCAGATAGCCGCCGCCGCGGTGCAGGACCAGGGCCACGTCGCAGTGGGGACAGCTCCACACCCGCCCGCAGGAGCGGCAGGACAGGAAGTTCGACCAGCCGCGGCGGTTGAGCAGCACGATCGCCTTGCCCCGTTCGCTGCGCACGCGCGCAAGCGCCTCGGCTGTGAGGGGGTGCAGGCCATTGCGCTCACCGCGCATGTCCAGCACGCACACATCGGGCATGGGCCGGCCGTCGACGCGGGAGGGCAGGCGTGAGCGGGAGAGCCGCGCAACGCTCTCCGGCCGCGGCGTGGCGCTGCCGAGGAGCAGCAGCGCGCCGGCCCTGTCGGCGCGCTGCGCCGCCACATCGCGCGCGTCGTAGCGCGGATCGCCCTCGTGCTTGTAGGAGGCGTCGTGCTCCTCGTCGAGGACGATCAGGCCGAGGTCCTCCACAGGCGCGAACACCGCCGAGCGCGGGCCTACGCACACACGTGCCTGCCCCGACCGCAGGCGCCGCCACTCCTCGTAGCGCTCGCTGGGACGAAGCCGCGAGTGCAGCACGGCGACCGTGTCGCCGAAGCGCTCGGCGAAGCGTCCCACGATTTGCGGGGTCAGCGCGATCTCCGGGACTAGCACGATCGCCCCGCGTCCCTGCTGGAGCGCGATTGCCGCTGCGCGCAAATAGATCTCCGTCTTGCCGGAGCCCGTGACGCCGTGCAGCAGCCGCTGCTGAGCTCGACGCTCCAGAAGGGCGGCCTCGAGGGAGCCCAGGACCGTCTCCTGTTCGGCGCTCAGCAGCGGCGGACGCGGGCTGAGCGCTCCGACCGGTGGATGCGCCAGTGGCGCGACCGCACGGCGCTTGCGCCCGCTCAAGCGGCGGGCGGCCCCCGGGGGCAGCACAAGGCTCAGCGCACGCGAGATCGTGGTGCAGTACTCGGCCGCGATCCACTCAGCCAGCCCGACCAGGTCGGCCGGCACACCGAGCTCGAGCGCACGAAGCGGCGCGAGCAGCTTCTCCTCGGCGACCTCGCTCGACTCGGCCAGGCCGACGACGACGCCGAGCACCTGCCGGCGGCCGAACGGCACGACGAGCATCGAGCCGACCTCCACCACCCCTCCGCGCAACTCCTCGGGCAGCCGGTAGTCGAACGGCCCGCGCAGCGCGCGGGCGCTCGTCATCGGCTCGACCTGAGCGATCGCAGACACCGCCTGACCCTAGACGGGCGTGCGGTCAGAGCCCGGCGGCCGAGCGCAGAGCCGCGGCCTTGTCGGTGCGCTCCCACGTGAAGTCGTGGTCTTCGCGACCGAAATGGCCGTAGGCCGCGGTCTTCTGGTAGATCGGGCGGTGCAGGTTGAGCTCCTCCCTGAAGGCCCCGGGGCGCAGATCGAAGACCTCGTCGACGGCCTTCGCGATTGTGGCGCGGCTCGTACCATCACGCTCAGTACCGAAGGTCTCAACCATGACCGACACCGGATGCGCAACGCCGATCGCATATGCGACCTGCACCTCGGCGCGGTCGGCCAGGCGGGCCGCGACGATGTTCTTGGCGACCCAGCGGACCGCATAGGCGGCAGAGCGGTCCACCTTTGAGGGGTCCTTGCCCGAGAACGCGCCACCGCCGTGACGGGCCATGCCACCGTAGGTGTCGACGATGATCTTGCGCCCGGTCAGGCCACAGTCGCCCATCGGTCCGCCGATAACGAACCGCCCCGTGGGGTTGACAAGGAAGTTCCTCGAGAGCTTCTTCTCCTCGTAGAGCTCGGCCGGGAGCACCGGTCGCAGGACGTGCTCCATCAGATCCGGCTTGATGAGGCTCTCGCTGTCGATGCCGTCGGCGTGCTGCGTGGAGATCAGGATCTTTTCGATCTCGACCGGGCGCCCATCGCGATAGCGAACGGTCACCTGCGTCTTTCCGTCGGGACGAAGGTAGGGGATCACCTCTCCCTTGCGCACCTCCGATAGGCGCTTGGCCAGCTTGTGCGCGAGCGAGATCGGCAGCGGCATGAGCTCTTCGGTCTCGTTGGAGGCATAGCCGAACATCATTCCCTGGTCGCCGGCCCCCGCCACGTCGAGCTCATCTTCGTCGGCGGGATCGTGACGGGTCTCATACGCTGCGTCCACACCCTGGGCGATATCCGGTGACTGTTTGTCGATCGCATTGATCACCGCGCAGGTGTCGCAGTCAAAACCGTAGCCGGCGTTGTCGTAGCCGATCCTGCGCACCGTTTCGCGCGCCACTTCCTGGATGTCGACATACGTTTCGGTCGATATCTCCCCGGACACCACGACCAGCCCGGTGTTCACGAGCGTCTCGCAGGCGACGCGCCCGTAGGGGTCGTCGGCAAGGACCGCGTCGAGGACGCCGTCGGATATCTGGTCGGCGACCTTGTCCGGGTGTCCCTCGGTGACGGACTCCGAGGTGAACAGGAATTCGTTGTCGGAAAGCTGGTTCATGTCAGGGTTGGCTCGCTCGTGACTGTAGCGGCGCGTTCGCGGCGCCCCCGCTGGCGGCGGGCAGGTGGAAAGGTCGCAGAAGTCTACGCGGCGCGGACGCGGCCGCGCTGGCCGCGCTCGACGAAGTCGATGATCAGCGGCACGCCGTCCATCGCATAGCGCCCGCGCAGTCGATTCTCCAGGAAGTAGGCGTAGTCGCGCGTGACGCGCGCGCGGGAGTTGACCTGGATGGCAAAACGGGGAGGACGCTCGCCGATCTGCGTCATGTAGATCAGCTTGAGTCGGTGGCGGCTCGAGCCACGGCGGGTGCCGACCGGCGGCTGGCGGGCCTGCACCACCTCGGCCAGGAAACGGTTCAGCTCGGGCGTGGGGATGCGCCCGGCCATCCGGTCCCCCAGCGCGATCGCCTCCGTCAACACGCGCGAGACGTGCCTGCCAGTCTTTGCGCTCGCGGTCAGCACACGCGGACGCAGCCGCAGCTTTTCGGCCACCCGCCGGCGCTCGTGATCGAGATCCTCCTCGGGCGAATCGCTGTCGCTGCGGGCATCCCACTTGTTCAGCACGATCGCGGTGGCGCAGCCGGCCTTCATCGCCAGCTCGGCGATGCGAAGGTCCTGGGCGGTGATGCCGTCGAGGGCATCGCACACGACGAGTGCCACGTCCGCACGCTCGGCGGCGCGACGGGAGCGCAGCGCGGTGTAGTACTCGACGGAGTCAGCGACCTTCGACTGGCGGCGCATTCCGGCGGTGTCGACGAGGATCAGCTTGCGCTCGCCCACAAGCAGCGGCATGTCGATCGAGTCGCGCGTGGTGCCGGCGAGCTCCGAGACGATCACCCGCTCCTCGCCCAGAAAGCGGTTGACGAGCGAGGACTTGCCGGCGTTCGGCCGGCCGATCACCGCCAGACGGACCGCATCGGAATCGGGGCGCACGTCGTCGAGGGCAATGCCGGCCGAGGCGGCCCTCAGGAGCTCGACGATCCTGTCGAGCAGATCCCCCGAGCCGAGCCCCTGGGCGGCGGACACGGGCAGCGGCTCGCCCAGGCCCAGGCGGTGGAACTCGGCTGCCAGCGGCAGCTCGCCGACGCCGTCGCACTTGTTGGCCGCCACGATGCTCGGCACTCCCGAGCGGCGCAAGAGGTCGGCGATCTCCTCGTCGCCGGGCCGCACGCCGGCGCGCGCATCGACGACCAGCACCGCCACCTGCGCATCGGCAAGCCCCGCGCGCGCCTGCTCGCGAATGGAGCCGGCGAGCGGATCCTCGTCGCGGAAGTCGACGCCGCCCGTGTCGATCAGCTGGAAGCGGCATCCGTTCCACTCGCACTCGAGCTCCTTGCGGTCGCGCGTGACCCCCGAACGCTCGTGCACGACCGCCTCGCGGGTTCCCGTCAGGCGGTTGATCAGCGAGGACTTCCCCACGTTCGGATATCCGAGGACCGCGACCTTCATCTCGGCCAGTATGACCGCAGGCGCCGCAGCGCCCCTCAGAGCGGCGGCGAGGCGGAGCGAGCGAGCGCGGTGACTCTCTCGACGACCTCCTGCACCGAGAGGAAGGTCGTGTCGAGCTCGACGGCGCCCTCGGCCGGGTGCAGAGGGCTATGGGCCCGCGTCGCGTCGCGCTGGTCGCGAAGTGCCTGCTCGGCGAGCACCGACGCGGCCGGGACGCCAAGCTCGGCCGCCCGTCTGCCGGCACGCTCGCTCGCGGCGGCGGTGAGGAATACCTTCACGGCGGCGTCGCGAGCGACGACCGTGCCGATGTCCCGGCCCTCGACCACCCAGTCGCCCGCGGCGATCAGCTCGCGCTGCTTGGCCACGAGCGCCTCGCGCACGCCGGCGTCCGCGGCGACGAGCGAGGCCGCCTCGGAGACCTCGGGCGTGCGGATCGCCTCGGTGACGTCGCGTCCGTCGAGCAGCACCCGGCCGTCCTGGTCGCCCGGTGCCTGCCCCAGCGCGATCACCGCCGAACGCGCCAGCGCCGCCGGCTCGGCCGTCGGCGAGGCGCGCCACAGCAGGGCCACGCAGCGATACATCGCGCCGCTGTCCAGATACGTGAAGCCGAGCGTTCGTGCCACGGCGCGGGCGACCGTCGACTTGCCGGCCCCCGCCGGGCCGTCGATCGCTACGAGCATCGACGCGGCTGGCTCGGGCTCACGAGACCAGGCCCCGGATGTCCTCGACGAAGCCCGGATAGGAGATGGCCGCGGCCTCGATGCCCTGCACCTCGACCCCCTCGCGCGAGGCCAGGCCGGCCACCGCGCCCAGCATCGCCAGGCGATGGTCGCCGCGGGCGTCGATCGTCCCCCCCACCAGGCCGTTGCTACCGCGCACGGCAAAGCCGTCGTGGGTCGCCTCGATGTCCGCGCCGAGGCCGCGCAGGCCGTCCACCACACCGGCGATGCGGTCGGACTCCTTGACGCGCAGCTCCTGCGCGCCGCGGACCACGGTCTCCCCTTCGGCAAAGCAGCCCAGCAGGGCCACAAGCGGCAGCTCGTCGATCGTCAAGGGGACCTCGTCCGGCTCGACGACCGTGCCGTTTAGGGGGCCGTAGGCGACATCGAGGTCGCTGACCGGCTCCTCGGCCGCGAGCTCTCCCCTCTCATTCTCGAGGTCGCCGAGCACGATGCCGTGCATCCGGCGCACGATGCGCAAAAAGCCGGTGCGCGTCCAGTTCACGCCGACGTCGCGCAGCAGCAGGCGCGAACCCGGCACGAGCACCCCGGCCGCGATCAGGAAGGCGGCCGAGCTCACATCGCCCGGCACCGCGATGCGCTCGAGCACGAGCTCGTCGGTGTTGACGACCGTGACGTGGCGACCGTTGCGGTGGATGGCCACGCCGGCGTGGAGAAGGATCCGCTCGGTGTGGTCGCGGCTGCGCGCCGGCTCGCCCACGGTGGTGGCGCCGTCCGCCGCCAGCGCGGCCAACAGCACGCATGACTTGACCTGGGCACTCGCAATCGGAAGCTCGCAGGAGATGGAGCGCAGTCGCGCCCCGCGCACTTCCAGTGGCGGCAGGCGCCCGTTCCTGGCGTGCAGCTCGGCGCCCATCAGGCGCAGCGGCTCGAGGATCCGGTCGACCGGGCGGCGGCGGATCGAGTCGTCCCCGTCGAGCACGTAGATGTGGCCCTCCTGGGCTGCCAGCCAACCCGGCAGCAGGCGCAGCAGCGTGCCGGCGTTGCCGACATCGATCGGCCCGTCGGGCTCGCGCGCGTCGCGCAGGCCGGTGCCGCGCACGATGACCGCTTCGCCGTCCACCTGCACCAGTGCGCCCAGCGTCTGGACGGCCGCGAGCGTCGAGGAGGTGTCCTCCGCGTGCAGGTAGCGCTCGATGTGAACCGGCTCGGAGGCCATCGCCCCGATCAGCGCCGCGCGGTGGGAGATCGACTTGTCGGGCGGCACCGTGAGCGTGCCGGCGAGCCCCCGCGCCGGATCGAAGCGCATATTCATCGCGTCACGCTCACGCCGGGACCACCGGGAACCCCAGATCGGTGATCAGCCGCCGGGCCTGGCCGGCCTCCTCGGAGCCGCCGATCCACAGCGCGACGACCCCCTGGCTGTTGTCCCGCGAGGGCGACAGCGCCATGTCGGCGATGTTAACCCCTCCTCCGCCGAGGGCCAGCGCGATCTCGGCTATGACGCCCGGGCGGTTGGGCACCGAGACGCGCAGCTCATGCACCGGACCGCCGGTCAGGCCGGCGCCGAGCAACGCGTCCCGCTGCACTCGGGCGCGCTCGTTCCAGGCGGTGATCGCCTCCGCGTCTCGCTCCCGCAGAGCCGCGCGCACCTCCGTCAACCGCGCGATGAGATCGTCGACCCCGTCCATCAGCGCATCGCGGTTGGAGAGGTAGATGTCGGTCCATATGGCGCTGTTCGCGCCGGCGACGCGCGTCGCGTCGCGGAAGCTCGGTCCGACCGCCGGAAGGCGCGGGGAGCGCTCGCCGCCCAGCAGGGCGCTCGCCTGGGCGACGAGCAGGTTGGCGAGCACGTGCGGAAGATGTGAGACGCAGCCCATCAGGCAATCGTGAGTCTGCGGGTCGATCGCGGTCGGCCGCGCTCCGAAGGTCTTGAGCAGACGGTGCAGGCGCTCATAGAGCACCCCGGCGGTGCTGCCCCGCGCCGGGGTCAGGTACCAGACCGCGCCGTCGAAGAGGTCCTCGCGCGCGTGCTCCACGCCGGCGCTCTCGGCCCCCGCGAGGGGATGTCCCCCGATGAACCGCTCGTCGGCTCCAGCGTCGGTGAGAAAGCGCTTGGTCGAACCGACGTCGCTGACCACGCAGTCCGCCGGCGCGCGATCGAGCGCCAGGCGCACCATCTCCTCGAGCTTTCCGACGGGGCCGGCCAGAAACACCACGTCGGTGTCGGCGACGGCTTCGGCCACGCTCGCTGCCTGCGCGTCGATCGCCCCGTGCTCGAGCGCCGCGCGCAGAACCCGCGGGTCGGGGTCGTATCCCCGCACCTCGGCACCCGAGCGCCGGCGAGCAGCCATGCCGATGGAGCCGCCGATCAGCCCTACGCCGAGGACCGCGACCTTCACGCGGCGCTGAGCGCCTTGCCCGCGAGCGCCGCCGCTCGCTCGACCGCGCTTGAGAACTCGGCGAAGTCCTCCGCCCTGATGGCCTGCGGTCCATCGCAGATCGCCTCGTCGGGGTTCGGGTGCACCTCCACGATGATCCCGTCGGCACCCACCGCGGCCGCCGCGAGCGACAGCGGCGCCACCAGGTCGCGCCGGCCGGCGGCGTGGCTGGGGTCGACGATCACGGGCAGGTGGGAGAGCTGCTTGAGCACCGGCACCGCCATCAGGTCCAGCGTGAAGCGGTAGGCCGTCTCGAACGTGCGGATACCACGCTCGCAAAGCATCACGTTGGAGTTGCCTTCCTTGAGGATGTACTCGGCGGCCATCAACAGCTCATCGAGCGTCGATGACAGCCCGCGCTTGAGCAGCGCCGGGCGCCCCGAGCGGCCGACCTCGGCGAGCAGCGGGTAGTTCTGCATGTTGCGCGCGCCGATCTGCACCACGTCGGCGACCTCGAGCACGGGGTCGAGGTCGCGCATGTCCATCAGCTCGGTGACGATCGGCAGGCCGGTCTCGGCCTTGGCCTCAGCCAGCAGTTTCAGCCCCTCTTCTCCCAGCCCCTGGAAGGCGTAGGGAGAGGTGCGCGGCTTGTAGGCGCCGCCGCGCAGCAGCGTGGCGCCCGCGTCATGGACCACATGCGCCGTCTGCAGCATCTGCTCGCGCGACTCAACGGTGCATGGCCCGGCTATGAGCGCGAAGCTCTCGCCGCCGACCTTGCGACCTTCGATGTCCAACACGGTTCGCGCACCGTGCGTCATCTGCGCTGAGGCGAGCTTGTAGGGCTTGAGGATCGGCACCACCCGATCGACGCCCGGCTGGCCCTCGAGGCCGAGGCTCTCGATGTTCGCGTCTTGCTCCACGTCCCCGATCGCCCCGATCACGGTCACGCGCGCGCCCGCGCTGCGGTGAGCGCGCGCGCCGGCGCGCTCGATCTTCTCGACGACCGCGTCGACCTCCGCGTCGGTCGCGGTCTCCTTCATGACGATCATCATCGATTCATCCTTTCAACTGACGCCTGGGATTTTATGGGTTGGAAACCGACTGCGCCGGTGCTGACACGCGAGGTGGGCGCTGCAAGCACCCGCGGTGGTGGCGCTCGGTCCCCTGGGGGACCCAATGCGAGCCTCGACGCCCGCTCACGAACGGGTGCAGGCCGAAGCGCCTAGATAAATCGCCAGGCGAGGAAGGCGCGATAAGACGACCCGGTGCGTGCGTGTATGCCAGCCGATGCGTTCATTGGTCGTCTGAGCTGTTTGTAGCAGACAAAGCGGGCGCCGTCGAGGGGTGGGAGGAAATTTGGCGGCAGACGGCGATCGCGGCCCTCCCCCGCGGCGGCGCTTCGACGGCGCTCAACCGCTGGCGGGTGCGTTGAGCACCTCGGCCAGGGCCTCGAGGAAGCGGACGTTCTCCTGTGGCGTGCCGTACGTGACGCGCAGCGCCGGCACCTGCGAGCCCAGCGCTCCGCCACCGCGCACGAGCACACCGCGCTCCTCGAGCTCACGCAACACGCCCTGCTCGTCGCGATCCTCACCGAGGTGAAACCAGCAGAAGTTGGCCTGCGAGTCGGCCGGCCGGATGCCGAGCGCCGACAGGCGCTCGGCGACGGAGATGCGCTCGGCGACCGTCCGCGCCACGCGCTCTTCGACGGCATCCCGGTGGGCGAGCGCCTCGACGGCGCCCGCCTGGGCGAGGGTGTTGCAGTAGAATGGCTGGCGGACCTGATCGAGCGCCCGCGGGAGGAGCTCCGAGCCGCACAGCGCGAAACCGATGCGCAGTCCGCACAGGCCGTAGACCTTCGAGAAGGTGCGCAGCAGCACGAGGTTGGGGTGGTGCTCGAGCAGCTCGATCGAGGCGTCGGGATCCTCGAGCAGGTTGAACTCGCAGTAGGCCTCGTCCACGATCACGCACACCTGCGAGGGAACCTCCGCGAGGAAGTCCGCGATGCTTGCAAGCGGCACGGCCGTGCTCGTGGGGTTGTTGGGGTTGCATACGATCACCAGGCGCGTGGCGACGGTGATCTCGCGCAACATCCCCTCGAGGTCGTGCCGCTCGGCGCCATCGAGCGCCACCGTCACGGCGCGCGCGCCCGAGGAGGCGCTGATGTGCGGGTAGACAGAGAACGATGGCCACGCGTAGACGACCTCGGCCCCGGGCTCGAGCAGCGCCTCGCCCGCGGCGAGCAGGATGTCGCATGAGCCGTTCCCGATCGCGATCCGCGACGCTGCCACCCCGTAGCGGTCGCTCAGACGCCGGCGCAGCAGCGAGTTGGAGGGGTCGGGGTAGCGGTTGAGCTGCGCGCAGGCGCGGTCGATCGCCTGCCGCACCTGCGGCAGCGGAGGATAGGGTGACTCGTTGCTGGCCAGGCGCACGAGCGGCGCGTCCTCGGCGTAGCCGCCGGCCGCGGGATATGAGGGGATGCGCCGGATACGCTCTGAGAACTCGATGGCCACGCGCCTATTGTGCCGAGGCGCGGCTGGCAATGCCGGGCGCGGGCTGGCGAGGAGCCTCTATTGCGCGGCCTGAAGGTCGGCGCGCAGCGCACTCGCCTCCCTGAGGTACACGTGCCTGGGCTCATGGCCCTGCGCGGCGTAGTAGTGGATCAGCACCCTGATCACGCGCGGCATCGAACGCGGCACCGCGATCTCCCTGGCGCACAGGAGCGGCACCCTGTCGAAGCCCACGGCCCGTGCGGCGACGGCGGGAAACTCGTCGTTGAGGTCGTTGGTGGCGGTGAAGATGCAGCTGACGACGCTCTCCGGCGACAGTGCGTTGCGCTGCATGATCGCCTGCATCAGCTCGGTGGTCGCGTCCAGGATGTCCTTGGCGTCGTTGCGATTGACGCTGATGGCCCCGCGCAGGGCGAATAGTCGCTGCGGCATGGCCGGCGATTCTGTCAGAGCGCGCGCAGCCGCTCGACCTCGGCCGCGCTCAGCCGCCGGTAGGCACCCTCCTCGAGGCCGCCGAGGCGCAGCGGGCCGAACGCAATCCGTCGCAGCTCGAGCACAGGATGGCCGACGCTCGCGCACATGCGCCGCACCTGGCGGTTGCGGCCTTCGCGCAGCGTGATCTCCACGACGTTGGCGCTCACGCGTCGCACCCGCGCCGCAGCCGTCGGCCCGTCCTCGAGCTCAACGCCGCTGCGCAGCGCGCTCAGGGCATCCTCGCCCAGCGGCCCCCCGCCGAGCCTCGCCCGGTAGCTCTTCGCCACCTGGAAGCTCGGATGGGTCAGCCGGTTGGCGAGCTCGCCATCGTTGGTGAGCAGGATCAGTCCGCTCGAGTCGGCGTCCAGCCGCCCGACCGGATACAGGCGCAGGCCATGCGCCGGCACGAGCCCGACCACGGTGGGACGACCGCGTGAGTCCCGCGCGGTGGACAGGACGCCGGTTGGCTTGTTGACGGCATAGAGGACCCGCGGCTCGGGCCCGGCCACAAGACGACCGTCGAGCGCCACCGCGCTGTCCTCGCTGACGTCCCGCGCCGGGTCGGTCACGATCTGCCCCTGCACGCTCACGCGCTCGGCCGCGATCAGCGTCTCGGCGGCGCGCCGGGAGGCGACGCCCGCGTGGGCGAGGTACTTGGCCAGGCGCATCGTCTAGCGGGCCGGATCCGGGGCGCCACTCATCTGCTGCAACCATAGGAGGCGCCGGGCCCAGGACGCCCCGACCGGCGCGCCGCCACGCAGATCGACCAATGGACATTCAGCTGCTAGAGGAGATGCTCGCCGACCGCGGCGAGCCGCGCTTTCGCGCCGCCCAGGTGTGGGCGTGGGCGGCACGGGGAGCCGACTCCTTTGAGCAGATGACCGACCTCCCCTCCCATCTGCGTGATGCGCTTGCGCGAGAGCTCCCCTTCTCGAGCCTCAGCGTCGCCGAGGAGCTGCGCTCGCGCGACGGCACCCTGAAGGCCCTGTTCACGACCGTCGATGGTCGCCCGCTGGAGGCCGTGCTGATGCGCTACCGCGACGGACGCCGTTCGATCTGCGTGTCCTCGCAGTCGGGCTGCCCGCTGACGTGCGCCTTCTGCGCCACCGGCGCGATGAGGTTCTCGCGCAACCTCACCGCCTCGGAGATCGTCGACCAGGCGCTTCACTTCCGCAGGATCGAGCCGGTCGACCACTGCGTGTTCATGGGCATGGGCGAGCCGCTGATGAACCTCGACAACGTGCTCGCCGCGTGCGAGCGTCTGCCCGACATCGGCATCGGCCAGCGGCGCATCACGATCTCGACCGTGGGCTGGATTCCGGGGATCGAGCGTCTGGCCGCGCAGCCTATGCCGGTGCGCTTAGCCCTCTCCCTGCATGCCGCCGAGGATGGGCTTCGCAGCGAGTTGATGCCGGTGAACGAGCGCTTCCCGCTGGCGGAGGTCATCGAGGCGTGCAGGGACTTCTACGCGCGCAGGCGCCGGCGGGTGTTCGTCGAGTACGTCATGCTCGCCGGCGTCAACGACCGCTACGAGCAGGCGCTCATGCTGGCGCGAGCGCTGTCGGACGGGCCGTCCAGCGGACGCTCGATCTTCAAGGTCAACCTGATCCCCTACAACCCCACGCCCGCGAGCCCCTACAGCGCCTCCAGCCGCGAGTCGATCAGCGCGTTCCGCGCCGCGCTGCAGTCCCGCGGGATCCCCGCCACGGTCAGGCTCACGCGGGGACGCGACATCGACGCCGCCTGCGGTCAGCTCGCGGGCCGGAGGGACTAGGGACCGCCTCCCGTGCGAGCCTCGCCGGCTCGCAGCAGGCGCTCGCGCAGCTCAGCCTGCTCCTGCGGCGTGGGGTCCCAGCGGGCGACGTCGGGCAGCTCATCCAGCGAGCGCAGCCCGAACAACTTCAGGAACTGGCTGCTCGTGCGGTAGAGGACGGCCCCGAACTGTGAATGGCCGTCCTCCTCGATCAGCTCCCGATCGAGCAGCGTGGCGGTCGCGGAGTCCGAGCTGACACCGCGGATGCGCGTGATCTCCGGTCGCGAGACCGGCTGCAGGTAGGCGACGATCGCGAGCGTCTCAGCCTGGGCCGGGGTCAGCGTCGAGAGGCGCGGGCGACTGAACAGGCGGCGGGCCGCATCCTCGCAGGCCGGGTCGCTCGCGAACGTGAAGCCGCCGCCGAGCTCGCGCAGCCTGATCCCGCGAAGTCCCGGAGCGTATTCCTCCGCCAGCAGCGCCAGCGCCGCGCGGACCGCGCCCTCTCCCGCCTCGCTGGCCTCGGCGAGCTCACCGGCGTTGAGCGGCTCGGGCGAGAGGAACAGCAGCGCCTCGACCGTGCGCGCCAGCGACGGAGTGTCCGTGGCCCCGTTCACCGGGACGCCTCCCCGACGCTCGCCAGCGCCGACGCGGGCGCCTGGGGCAAGCAGGCGTGTACCGCGATCTCGCCGAAGCTCTCCGGCTGCTCCCAGTCGGCCTCCCCCTGCTTGTACAGCTCGAGCAGCGCGAACAGGGTCACGGCCACGGTCATCCTGTCCGCACCGCGGACCGCCTGCTGGAAGCTGAACGTCCCGCGCCGCAGCAGCCCCCGCAGATGCTCCAGGCGCTCGGCGACGGTGACGCGCGGCACCGCGATGTGGCGCACGCTGACGGTGGGCGGCGTCAGCAACAGCCGGCCGATCGCCTCGCCCAGCAGCTGCGGGTCCTGAGAGCCGGCCGCCGGCCGCACGATCGTGCGGCGCAGGTGCTCCGGCAGCGGCGCGGTGCGAAAGCGAACACCGTGCTCGGCGGCGAGCAGCTCGCCGAGGTGCGTGGCGGCGGAGCGAAAGCGACGGGCGTCGAGCATCCGCTCGAGCAGCTCCTCGGCCGCCTGTTGGGGCTCGATGTCCAACAGCTCGCCCTCCTCGCCGGCCAGCATCAGTCTCGACTTCAGCTCCATCAGCGCCGCGAACAGGACGATGAACTCGGTGGCGCTCTCCAGGTCGAGCTCACCCCTCTGCTGCAGGTGATCGAGATAAGCGAGCACGATCTCGGCGAGCTCGAGCTCGAGCAGATCGACCTCTTCGCGCAGCACGAGCGCGAGCAGCAGGTCGAACGGTCCGCTGAAGAGGTCGAGGTCGAGCTCGAGCGTCGCGACGCTCATCGCGCCACCTCGGCGCGAGACGGCGTGCGCGGGCCGGCCGCGGCGCGAGACGGCGTGCGCGGGCCGGTCGCGGCGGGAGACGGCGTGCGCGGGCCGGCCGCGGCGCACCTCGAGGGTGTGCAGCTCACGCGTCCACCGTATCGACCGGCGCCGACGGGGAGGCGCTCGGGCCGCCTGCGGGGGCGCCGACGCCCATGTGCTCACGGACGGCGGCGAGTGTTTGCGAGGCCATCGCATGCGCGCTCTGCGCACCGGCGCGGAGGATCGACTCGAGCGCCCCCTCATCGGCGCGAAGTTCGTTGTAGCGCTCTCGCACCGGCTGCAGATACTCGACCACGGCGCCGGCGACGGCGAGCTTGAACTCGCCATAGCGGGCGTCGGCGAAATCGGACTCCACGGTGGCGGGAGCGACCCCGCGGACCGAGGCCAGGATCTCGATCAGGTTCGTTATCCCCGGCTTCTCGGGCGCGCGCAGCACCTCGCTGCCGGAGTCGGTGACCGCGCCCTTGAGCTTCTTCTCGATCACCCCCGGCTCGTCGAGCACATACACGGTGCCCTGCTTGGAGCCGCTGGTGGTCGACATCTTCTTCGTCGGGTCCTGCAGGTCCATGATGCGCGCCCCCACCTCGGGGATGCGATGCTCGGGCACGACCAGCACCTCCTCGCCGGAGGCGAAGCGCGCGTTGAAGCGCCGCGCGACGTCGCGCATGAGCTCGAGGTGCTCCCGCTGGTCCTCGCCGACTGGTACCTCCTGCGCGCAATAGGCCAGCACGTCGGCAGCCTGCAGCACGGGGTAGAGCAGCAGCCCCGCCGACACCAGCTCGCGCTGGGCGTTTGACTTGTCGCGAAACTGGTGCATGCGTTGCAGCCGACCGAGCTCGGTGACGCTGCACAGCAGCCAGGTCAACTCGGTGTGCTCGGACACGTCGCTCTGGCGAAAGAGCGTGCAGCGTGCGGGATCGAGGCCGGCGGCGAGCAGTATCGCCGCCGTGTCATAGCAGCGCTCACGCAGCTCGCCGGGCTCGTAGGGGACCGTGGTCGCGTGCAGGTCGACAATGCAGAAGATCCCCTCGCCGCGCTCCTGGCTTGAGATGTACTGTGCGATCGCGCCGATGTAGTTGCCGAGGTGCTTGCGCCCCGTGGGCTGGATGCCGGAGAAGATGCGCACTCGAGTCCTCGCCGGCTAGCGTCGGCGCAGCGAGCTGTCGAGCAGCCACGGCGGATCCCAGCCACGGTCGTTCGGGTTGACGTTCACGCCGGGCGCGACGATCTCATCGATCGCATCGAGCACATCGGCGGGGAGTGACGCCTCCAGGGCGGGAAGCTGGCTCTCGAGCTGCTCCATCGTGCGCGGGCCGATGATCGCAGCCGTCACGGCCGGATGGCTCGTGACGAACGCCAGCGACATCTCGATCAGCGAGATCCCGGCCCCGGCGGCGAGATTGCCCAGCGCCTGTACAGCCTCGAGCTTGCGCTGGTTGGCGGGGAGGGACATGTCATAGCGCGAGGGGAGCATCTGCGCGCGCCGGCTCGCATCCGGCGACTCGCCGCCCCTGCCATAGCGGCCGGACAGCCAACCGCCGGCCAGCGGGCTCCAGGGGATCACGCCGATCCGGTAGCGCTGGCAGACCGGCAGCACGTCGGCCTCGATCCCCCGGGTGAGCAGGGAGTATGGCGGCTGCTCGCAGAGGAAGCGCTCGCGCCCGCGCCTCTCGGCGAGGAACTGCGCGGCCACGATCTCATGCGCGGGGAATGTCGAGCTGCCGATGTAGCGGACCTTGCCGGCGCGCACGAGGTCGGTCAGGGCGCCTAGCGTCTCGTCGATGTCGGTGTCCGGCTCCGGGCGGTGTATCTGGTAGAGGTCGATCCAATCGGTGCCGAGCCGTCGCAGGCTGTTCTCGACCTCCCTGATGATCCAGCGGCGCGAGTTCCCGTACTGGTTGGGATCCTCGCCCATGCTCCCGTGCACCTTCGTCGCGAGCACGACCGAGTCGCGCCGCCCGGAGGCGAGCGCCTTGCCGACGATCTCCTCGGACTCCCCGCGCGAGTACACGTCGGCCGTGTCGATGAAGTTGATCCCTGCATCGAGGGCGCGGTGGATGATGCGAATCGAGTCCTCGTGATCGGTATTGCCCCAGGCGCCGAACATCATCGCCCCGAGGCAGAGCGGGCTTACCTTCACACCGGTACCGCCGAGATCACGGTGCTCGATCGCCATCGCGGGCGAGCTAGTCCAGTGCCTGGCGCAGGACCGGGCGCCTCGCGGCGGCGACCTCGTCCAGACGGCCAACCGGCGTCGTGTACGGTGCGTTCCTGGCGATCTCCGCGTCCCGGGCGGCCTCCTCGAGGATCGAGGCGATCGCCTCGGCAAAGCCGTCGAGGGTCTCCCTGGTCTCGGTCTCGGTCGGCTCGATCATCAGGGCCTCCTCCACGAGCAGCGGAAAATACACGGTCGGCGGGTGATAGCCGAAGTCGAGCAGCCGCTTGGCGAGGTCGAGCGTCCTGATCTGGAGCTCGTCCTTCATCGGAGCGCCGGAGAGGACGAACTCGTGCATGCACAGCTCTCCGTAGGCGAGCGGCAGCTGCTCGCTGACCCTCAGTTCACGCAGTCGGGCGAGCAGGTAGTTGGCATTGAGAACGGCCGTTTCCGAGGCATCCTTCAGCCCGTTCCCGCCGAGCGAGCAGATGTAGGCGTAGGCGCGCACGAGACAGCCGTAGTTGCCTTGGAAGCCTCGCAGCCGGCCGATCGACTTGGGCCCGTCGTGGTCGAGGTCATAGGTAAGCGCGGCGCCGGACGCAGCCCGCGGCCCGCCGTTTGTGGCCGCGTCGGCGGATTCGCGGCGGACGACCAGCGGCCGCGGCAGGAAAGGGGCGATGCGCTCTGACACCGCAATCGGGCCCGATCCGGGACCGCCACCGCCGTGGGGCTGGGTGAAGGACTTGTGCAGGTTGAAGTGGACGATGTCGAAGCCCATGTCGCCCGGCCTCGACAGGCCCATGATCGCATTGAGGTTCGCGCCGTCGTAGTACAGCGTCGCGCCGACCCCGTGAACGATCGCGGCGATCTGCTGGATATCGCGCTCGAACAGCCCGAGCGTGTTCGGGTTGGTGAGCATCAGGCAGGCAACCCCCGAATCGGCCTTTGCGCGCAGGTCGTCGAGGTCGACGTTGCCGACCGCGTCCGTGGCGAGCTTGACGACCTCCATCCCCGCCATCGTGACCGTCGCGGGGTTCGTCCCGTGCGCCGTGTCGGGCGTCAGCACGCGGCGGCGCGTCTCGCCCCGATCCTCGTGGTAGGCGCGGGTGAGCAACACGCCCGCGAGCTCACCGTGCGAGCCCGCCGAGGGCTGCAGCGAGACGTGGGGAAGGCCCGATATCTCGGCCAGCGCCCGCTGCAGACTCCACATCAGCTCGAGCGCACCCTGCGCACGAGCGGGGTGCTGCAGCGGGTGCAGACGTGCGTGACCGGGAAGCGCAGCGACCCGCTCGTGCATGCGCGGGTTGTGCTTCATCGTGCACGAGCCCAGCGGATAGAAGCCGGAGTCCAGATCGAAATTGCGCTTGGACAGGCCGACGTAGTGGCGCACGATCTCCGGCTCTGAGACCTCGGGCAGGCGGGCTTGGAGCGCTCGCCTGTGGCGCGCCGGCAGCAGCTCGTTCACGTCGACCGCCGGGACGTCCAGCGGCGGGCACTCGAAGGCGCGCCGCCCCGGCGCGCCCTTCTGGAAGATCGTCCTCGTCTGATCGGCCCCGGCGGGCGTCTCGACGGCCGCGCCGGCCATCACGCGGCCACCGCTTCGAGCTCGGCCGCGACGGCGCCGCCGAGGACCTCGGTGAGGCGGTCTATGTCCGCGCGCGAGCGCCGCTCGGTGATCGCCACCAGCAGTCCGCCGCGATCCTCCGGGCGGCCGCTCAGCGCCTGCAGATCGACGCCGGGGTTGACCCCCACCCGCGCACAGCGTCGGGCGACCGCCGCGACGTCGGCGTCCAGGCGCAGCGCGAACTCCCGGATGACGGGCTGCTCGTGCAGCTTCTCGACCCCGGGAAGAGCCGCCAGCGCCTCCCGCGCGTAGTGCGTTCGCGCCAGCAGCAGCTCCCCCAGCTCCACGATTCCGCGGCGGCCCAGCCAGCTCAGATAGACGACGCCCGCGAGCGCGTTGAGCGCCTGTGCAGTGCAGATGTTCGAGGTGGCTTTCTCGCGGCGAATGTGCTGCTCGCGGGCCTGCAGCGTGAGCACGAAGCCGCGCCGTCCGTTCACGTCGACGGTCTCCCCCGCGATCCGTCCGGGCATGCGCCGCAGGTACTCCCCGCGCGCGGCGAACAGGCCGAAGGAGGGGCCGCCGAAATCCAGGCGGTTGCCGAGCGGCTGTCCCTCGCCAACCGCAACGTCGACGCCGCACTCACCCGGTGGCTTGAGAATGCCGAGCGTGATCGGATCGACCTGGCAGACGACCACGGGGGACTCGCCCTCGCCGACGCCGTCCCGAGCGCCGGCGGCCTTCGCGGCTGCGCTCAACGCCGCCGCATCCTCGAGCGCCCCGTAGAGATTGGGCTGGGCGAAGATCGCCGCGCTCGTGTCCGCATCGATCGCCTGCGCCCACGCCCGCGGGTCGGTCACGCCGTCGCACAGCCCCACCTCGAGAACCTCCATGCCGTAGCCGCGGGCATACGTCCTGAGCGTCTCGATCGAGTGGGGGTGCAGACCGCGGCTCACCACGACCCGACGGGCGCCGTTGTGCAGCTTGGCCAGATAGGCCGCCGCGGCGACGGCCGACGGGCCCTCATACAGCGACGCGTTGGATACCGCCAGGCCGGTGAGCTCGCAGATCGCGGTCTGATACTCGAACATCACCTGCAGACCGCCCTGGGAAACCTCCGGCTGGTAGGGCGTGTAGGGGGTGAGGAACTCCGAGCGCTCCGTGAGCATGTCGATCAGCGCCGGCACGTAGTGGTCGTACATGCCGGCTCCCTGGAAGCTGAGCTCGTCCTCCGAGCTCGTGTTGCGCTCGGCGAGCGCGCGCAGGTGCTCATAGACATCCTGCTCGGGCAGGCCATCGGGTAGATCGAGCGCCCGCTGCATGCGCACGGCCGCGGGAATCTGACGGTCGAAGAGCTCCCGCACGGAGTCCACGCCGATCGCGGCGAGCATGGCCTCGAGGTCCGCGGGGGTGATGGCGGTGTAGCGGCTCAAGTACCGATCAGCCTAGCCGCCCAGGGTGGCGATATAGGAGCCGGCGTCCATCAGCGCGTCGCGCTCGGAGGAATCGCCGAGGCGCACCCTGACGAGCCATCCCTCGCCGTAGGGATCCTCGTTGATCGCCTGGGGATCCTCCGCGAGCGCCTGATTGACCTCGATGATCTCACCGGACAGGGGTGCGATGACCTCGGATACGGCCTTCACCGACTCGATCTCGGCGTAGGGGCGATCCTGGGTCACCTCCGCCCCCACCTGCCGGGGGCTCGAAGAACACCACCTCGCCCAACGCATCCTGGGCATACCAGGTGATGCCGAGCGTCGCCACGTCGGGATCGCTCGGGTCGATACGTGCCCAGTCATGCTCGGCGTGGTAGAACAGGTCGTCCGGATAGCTCGCCGGTGCCATTTACTTGCCCCTTCGGTAGAGCGGCTTCTCGCAGATCACGGCCGCGCGCATCTTGCCACGAACGTCGATCTGAAGGGTGCTGCCGGGCGCCGCCCGCCCGGCCGGCACATAGGCCATGCCGATGCCCACTCCCATCGAGGGAGAGAGCGTGCCGCTGGTGACCTCGCCGCCACCGACGATCGGGTTGCCCCGGCGGGCGATGCCCGGACCGTCGAGCACGAAGGCGACGAGCTTCTCCACCGGGCCCTCGGCACGCGCGCGGCGAACCGCCTGCGAGCCGATGAAGCCGCTGTCCTCCTTGCAGCACCAGCCGAGCCCGGCTTCGATCGGATCGCGCTGGGCGGTCAGGTCGTTGCCATAGAGGGGCAGGCAGGCCTCCAGGCGCAGCGTGTCGCGCGCGGCGAGCCCCGCCGGGAGCGCGCCGCGCGCGACGATCTCATCCCACAGCGCCGTCGCGTCATCGGGCCGGCAGAGCAGCTCGACGCCGTCCTCGCCCGTGTAGCCGGTGCCGCAGACGAGTGCCTCCTTGCCTGCCAGCCGCCGCCGGGCGGCGGCCATACGCGCGGGCAGCGGGGAGTCCGAGATCGCCTGAACGATCTCTCTCGCCCGCGGGCCCTGTACCGCGAGCATCGCGTAGTCGCCGATCCGGTCGACGACCTCGACGTCCGGGAGATCCCCGGCATGCGCCCGAAACCAGTCCAGATCCTGCACGTGGTTGGCGGCGTTGGTGACCGTCAGGTAGCGGTCGGCGTCCACGCGGTAGGTGATCAGGTCATCGAGGATTCCGCCATCCTCGCGGCACAGCACGCTGTACTGTGCCCCACCGGCGCCCGCGGGCAGCCCGGTCGCGAGCGAGATCGCCGAGACGTCGTTTGAGAGCAGTCGCTGAAGCAGCGCGAGGGCCTGTGGACCGGCGGTCTCGATCTCGCCCATGTGCGACACGTCGAACACCCCGCAGTCCTCGCGCACGGCCATGTGCTCGGCCCGGACGCCGCCGCCCTCGCTCCCCTTGTACTCCACCGGCATCTCCCAGCCGGCGAAGTCCACGAGCCTGGCCCCGGCGGCCACGTGCCGATCGAACAGGGACGTACGACGCAGCGTGGCCTCCATCGACGGCAGGCTATCGAGACGGCCCGCACGATCCAGCGGGATCGATCCGCCGGGCCGTCGGCCGCCCGCCGCGCATGGGCAGAGGCCAAGGGGCAAGAGGCCGTCTACCCGCCCGAGGCGGATGGGGCCGGCGCGGGACCAGCCCTATCTTCAGCGCAGGAACGGCGGCACGTCGATGTCGTCGTCTGAGATCTCCAGCGACGAGCGCTGGCGATCGTCGATGCGCGGGCCACGATCGCGGCGCGCGCGGCTGTCGCGGCGCGCGCTGCGACCGGGACGGTGGTCGAAGCCCGTGCCGATGACCGTCACGCGTACGTCGTCGGACATGCTCTCGTCGATCACCGCGCCGAAGATGATGTTCGCGTTCGCGTCGGCGGCGTTCTGGATGATGGCCGCCGCATCGTTGACCTCGAACAGGCCGAGATCCTTGCCTCCGGTGATGTTGAGCAGGATCCCGGTCGCGCCGTCGACGGACTCCTCCAGCAGCGGCGATGAGATCGCGGCCTTGGCGGCTTCGCCACAGCGATTCTCGCCGCCGGCCGTGCCGATCCCCATCAGTGCCGAGCCGGCGTCCTGCATGATCGTGCGAACGTCGGCGAAGTCGAGGTTGATGAGCCCGGGGATCGTGATCAGGTCGGTGATTCCCTGGACGCCCTGGCGCAGCACGTTGTCGGCCTCGCGGAAGGCGTCGAGCATCGAGGTCCGCCGCTCGACCACCGCCAGCAGCTTCTCGTTGGGGATCACGATCAGCGTGTCGACGACCTCGCGCAGGCGCTCGATGCCCTCGGTGGCCTGACGCGCGCGCTGGGAGCCCTCGAAGTCGAAGGGTCGGGTGACGACCCCGACGGTGAGTGCCCCGATCTCGTTCTTGGCGATCTCGGCGATCACGGGCGCGGCGCCGGTGCCGGTTCCGCCGCCCTCGCCGGCGGTCACGAACACCATGTCGGCGCCCTTGAGCGCCTCCTTGATGTCGTCGCGCGACTCCGAGGCGGCGGCGAGGCCCACGTCGGGATCGGCCCCTGCGCCGAGGCCCTTCGTCGACTCGTGACCGATGTTCAGCTTGATGTCGGCGTCGCACATTGCAAGCGCCTGCGCATCTGTGTTCGCGGCGATGAACTCCACGCCGCGCAGGCCAGCGTCGACCATGCGGCTGACGGCGTTGGTGCCGCCGCCGCCCACCCCCACGACCTTGATCACCGCCAGATAGCTTCCGCTGCTCTCCATGATGGTTCTGTCCGAACCCTTCAGTAGGAAATTAGGGTTCGGAGCATACCGGTATCCGAACCGCCGGGATGTGCACGTTATGCAGGCAACTTCGCCCTGTCAACGACAACGGCCACTCCCGCAACGTTCCTTGCAGATCGGCGGAACTCTCGACCGCCACCTTAGAATAGCCTCTCCGTGGCGATCAACCTCAAGTTGAGCCTTAGCGTACTACCCACCGGTAGCCGGGGACGGCGCCGACGCTTCTGCGCCCGGCGCTGCCGGTGCTTCAGCGCGAGCGCCCGAGCTGCCCTGCGCCGGCGCTGGCGTAGCCGCTGCCGGCGGGCGCCGGGGCAGGCGCTGCGGAGGCCCCCGGCGAGGAGGAGCTGCCGAGCGCCGCCGCGAGGTCGCCGGCGAGTTCGCTCGCGGTGCTCGACACCGACGTGCCGCCCGCCTGCGTCACGGCGGGCCGCTTCGGGCGCCACCCCGCCGCCCGCGGCCGGCCGTTCGGGCACGCGCACGTCGACGTAGCTGGCGCCGGCGGAGCTCGGGTCGGCGAGGACATTGGCGAGCGACAGCCACTTCGCGTGCGGACGGCTCGCGTCGCCGAAGAAGGCGCGCAGGCCGTTGCGCATCACCACCGTCACGCCATCGGGCCCCGGAAGCACGCGCACCACCGCCCTCGCCAGCGCGGCGGGCGCGGCGCCCAGCACGGTCAGACACGCCAGCAGGGGGCTCCGCGGACGCTGCTGCCCCGCGCTCTGCAGGACCGCCTGGCCACTGGAGGCGCCATCGAGCAGCGGCAGCGACGCGGACAGCAGGGCCGGTCCGAGCACCACCCCGTCGGCGGCCACGGCCGTCCGGCCGGCGGCGGTCACGAGCGCCGCGACCGGCAGCTGCTCGATCACGCTGATACGAAGGCCGTGGGGAAAGCTGGCGGTCGCCTGCAGCTCGGCGCACGACTCGGTAGGGCGCCACCGCGGCACGTAGCAGCTGCGGGTGCACCTCGAGCGTGCTCATCTGCCGCGCCGCCCGCTCCAGGGCTCCATCGATCGCGCGCGGCCTCGGGGCCATGCACGCCGATGACCTGCACGCGCTCGACCCTCACCAGCGAGGAGTCCCGCAGCCACAACCAGCCCCCCGCCAGCAGCGCCAGCGCGATCACGACGGCGAGCAGGCCGATTCGCAGGCGCCGGTGACGGCCGATCAGCGACCATGCGCCGCGCAGGTGCTCGGCGATCGCCGAGAGCGCCCGGCGCCAGCCCTGCCTGCGCACGCCGGAGCGCCGGCGCGCGCCGCGCGGGGTTGAGCTCCTCTTGCATATCGCGGCCTGAGCAGGCCGAACGGGCGGCCGATCCCAATGCGGCCAGCTACGGAGCGATCCATCGCCCATGTGTTCGACCTCTGCGCGAGAACCCCTACAACCAGGGAAAGCGAACATCGCCGAGCGTCTGCACCTCCGGCTCGAGCTCAACGCCGAAGCGCTCCAGCACGCGGCGGCGGCCCTCGGCCATCACCGCGATCACCTCCGCGGTCGTGGCCGCGCCCGTGTTCTCGATGAAGTTGGCGTGCTTGAGCGCAAAGCGGGCCCCGCCGACCGCCAGGCCGTTGCAGCCCGACTCGCAGAGCAGCAGGCCCGCGGAGCGACCTTCCGCGCGGGGATCCTCCGGGTTCTTGAAGGTCGAGCCGAATGTCCTGATCCCCTGAGGCTGGGCCTCGTGACGGCGGGCACGCATCTGCGCGAGCGTCGCTTTGACGGCCTGCGGCGTCCGCGGGGGCCAGCGCAGGCCGGCGCGGGTGACGATCTCCCCGTCGCGCAGATTCGAGCGCCTGTAACCGAGCCCGAGCTGCTCGGGCCGGCGGCGCTCGACGGCGCGGCCGCGCGGCCGCGATCTCCACCCACTCGAGCACGCGCTCCAGCTCGCCGCCGTATGCGTTTGCGTTCATTCGCACCGCTCCGCCGACGGTCCCGGGAATGTTGACGCCGAACTCGATCCCCGCCAACCCGGCTCGGGCCGCGCGCGCTGCCACCGCCGGCAGGCGCGCACCGCCCCCGCACACGATCCTCGGCCGCTCGACCTCGATCGCCGCGAGCGCGCCATCGAGCTTCACCACCAGACCGCCGACCCCCACGTCGGCGACCAGCAGGTTCGAGCCGGAGCCCACGACGCTCACCTGCGTGTGCCGATCGCCCGGCCCAGGCGAGCAGCTCCAGGAGCTCGGCCTCCCTGCCGACCCGTGCGAAGAGCTCCGCCGCGCCGCCGGTGCGCACGGTCGTCAGGCGGGCGAGCGGGAAGTTCTCGCTCACCGTCGCGGGGCGCGTCGGGCGGCCGATCGAGTCGCTCATCAGCACAGGAGCCTGCGCCCGAGCTCGTCGATGTCTCCGGCGCCCATCAGCAGGCACACGTCGCCCTCCCCGAGCAGCTCGCGAAGGACGGGCTCGGCCTGGGCGAACGTCGGGTAGCCAGTACACCGGCCGTCCGCGGGCGAAGTCCGCCGTCGCCCCGGCGATCATCAGACCGCTCACGCCGGGATGCTCCTCGGCGCGCTCGCGGGCCGGGTAGACGTCCAGGATCACGGCCAGGTCGGCTCGCGCCAGCGCCTGACCGAACTCGCGCGCGAGCAGCGCCGTGCGCGAATACAGATGGGGCTGGAAGACGGCCACCAGGCGGCGGTGCTCGAGCGTGCGGGCCGCGTCCAGGGTGGCGAGGATCTCGCTCGGATGGTGGGCGTAGTCGTCGTAGAGGAGCGCACCGCGTGCGCTGCGCCCGAGCAGCTGAAAGCGCCTGTCCGCTCCGCGAAAGCCGGCAAGGCCCGCGATCGCCGCCGGCGCCTCGGCGCCGGCCAGCCGGCCGCCTCAGCGCCCCGGCGGCGTTGACGGCGTTGTGGGCGCCGGGAACGGCCAGGCATACCTCGTGCCCGTGCCAGGCGAAGCACGAGCCGCCGGCCGTGAGAACGAGATCGTCGCGCGTCGTAGGGGACGACCGCGCCCGGTCCGCAGCTCCAGCAGCTCGGGCCGGTTCCAGATCACGGCGAACGGCGGATCGGTGAGGAACAGCCGGAACGCCTCGCGCAGCTCCGCGAGCGAGGCGAACGTCGCGTGGTGATCGAGCTCGACGTTCGTGAGCACCGCGATCTCGACCTTCAGGCTGAGCATCGAGCGGTCGGACTCGTCCGCCTCGACCACCAGCCACTCGCCGCCCCCCCAGGCCGCGTTCGCCAGACCACCCCCGACCGAGCCACCCACCAGCCAGCCGGGCTCAAGGCCCGCGGCACGCAGGGCGTGCACGAGCATCGAGGCCGTGGTCGTCTTGCCGTGGGTGCCGGCGACGGCGATCGTCCGCCTCAGCGCGGTCAGCTCGGTGAGGAGCTCGGCGCGTGGCCGCTCGGGGATGCCCCGCTCGCGGGCCGCGACGCGCTCGACGTTGTCGGCCGCCACGGCCGAGGAGTAGATGAGCTCGACGCCGTCGCCGGCGGGCACGTTCTCGCCGGCATGGCCGACGCTCGCGCGTAGCACGCCGTCGGCCGCCAGGCGCTCGAGCTGCGCGCCGGCGGCGCTGTCGGACCCGCTGACCGCTGCCCCGAGCGCGTGCGCGACGCGGGCGTAGCCGCTCATCCCCGCTCCGCCGACGCCGACGAAGTGCAGTCGACGCCCGCTCCAGGGCCGCTCCCGCTCCCCGCTGCCGCCGATGCGCTCATGCGGCCGCACGCAGCAGCTCCGAGGCCACCTCCGCTGCGGCCTGTGGACGGGACAGGCGCCTGCGAGGCCGATGCCATCTCCTCCAGGCGGGGCCTGTCGGCGAGCAGGGCCAGCGTCTCGCTTCTCAGGCGGGGGCGCGTCAGCTCGCCGGTCCGGGATCGTGACCGCGGCGCCGCCGTCTGACATCCAGCGCGCATTCGCCTCCTGATGGCCGGCGGTGGCGTGCGGGTAGGGCACGAGAATCGCGGGCAGCCCATGGGCCGCGATCTCGAACACCGGACCCGCCCGAGCGCGAGACGACCAGATCGGCAGCGGCGAGCGCATCCCCGAAATCGGCCAGCTCGAGGTACTCGCGCAGGTCGTATCCGGCGGGAAGCTCGCGCTCGGCCAGCTCGCGATATTCGCGGCTGCCGCAAACGTGAAGCACGTGGAAGGCGACCTCGCGATAGGCATCGAGCGCCGCCAGGTTGATCGACCGTGCGCCCAGCGAGCCACCGAACACCAGCACGCACGTGTCTCCTCGGGGCCACGCCCATGCGCTCGCGCGCGGGGCGGCGCTCCCTCGCCGGCCGCGGGAACCGGCCGGCCGGTGACGCGGTAGCGCGGACCGCCGTGGCTGCTCAGCGGGAACGCCAGGCACACGCGGCGCGCGAACGGGGCCAGCATGCGGTTCGTCAATCCCAGGTGGCTGTCGGCCTCGGTGAGCACGACAGGGATGCCGAGCGAGATCGCCGCGAGGCCCACCGGCCCGGCGACATAGCCGCCGCCGCCCATCACGGCGTCCGGGGCCAGCCGCTTCAACAGCGCCCGCGCCCGCGGGAGCGCGGCGAGCGCGAGTGCGAGCGCCCGCAGGGCACGCAGCGGGTTTGTGCGACTGAGGCCCTCGACCGCGATCGTATGCAGCGTGAATCCGGCGGCCGGCACCAGCTGAGCCTCAGCGCGCGCGCCGCCGACGAACACGACCTCCGCACCCTCAGCCCGCAGAGCCTCCGCCACCGCCAGCGCCGGCACGACGTGCCCGGCGGTCCCGCCCGCCCCGATCACGATCCTCCTGGCTGCTGCGCTCACGGGCCCATCGTGCCGATTCACGCCCGCGCGCGTCGCCCGAGCGGGCGCGTCCGGGTGCCACCGCGCGCACGTGCGCCGTCCCCCCGGACGCCACGTTGAGCAGCAGGCCCATAGCCGCGAGCATCACGATCAGGCTGCTCGAGCCATAGGACACGAACGGCAGCGGGACTCCCGTGAGCGGCGCCAGGCCGAGCACGGCGAACACATTGAGCACCGCCTGGGAGAGGATCAAGGCGGTCACGCCGACCGCGATCAGAGCGCTGTAGAGGCTTCGCGCCGCCCTGGCCGCACGCAGGCCCGCATAGGCGATCAGCCCATACAGGAACAGCAGCGCACACACCCCGACCACGCCCAGCTCCTCGGCGATCACGGCGAGGATGAAGTCCGTCGGGGCCTCGGGGAGATAGAAGATCTTCTGTACCGACTCGCCCGGGCCGACCCCGAACAAGCCGCCGGACCCGATCGCGATCTGCCCCTGTACCGCCTGAAAGCCGCTGCCCGACGCGTGTGCCCAGGGATCCATGAACGATGTCAGGCGCGCCCTCGCATAGGGCCGCACGAGCGCGTACAGGAAGACCAGTCCCAGCACGGAGCCTGCCAGGAGCGCCAGCCTGCGCATCGGGATCCCGGCCGCGACGAGCAGCGCGGCGGTCGTGAAGGCGATCACCATGGCGCTGCCCAGATCGGGCTGGCTGCCCACCAGCGCGCAGGCCGCTCCCACCACCACGAGCAGCGGGTTTGCCAGTTCGCGCAGGTCGTGCACGCGCCGCGGGCGCCGCGCGAGTAGCGTGGCTGCATACAGCACGAGCGCGAGCTTCAAGAGCTCGGATGGCTGAAACTGCAGCGAGCCCGGGCCGATCCAGCGGCGGGCGCCGTTGACGCTCACGCCGACGTGCGGAACGTGCACGGCGAGCACGAGCAGGAATGACACGGCGAGCAGCGGTCCGGTGATGCTCCTCACTTTCTCGACGCCGTCGCGGGCAAGCACGTGCATCACGACCAGGCCGACTGCGCCGTAGGCCACGAACTTGATCAGATAGGAGCTGCCGTTGCCCTGACCCTGCAGCAGCGACGTCGCAGAGGAGGCGCTGTAGACCATCACGGCGCCGTATGCGAGCAGGCACATCGTCGCCGTCAGCAGGATGCGCTGCTCGAGCGAGGAGTGACGGGCCGAGGTGCCCTGCGCTCGCTCGCGGCCGCCGCGTCCCAGGCGGATCGTGCGGAAGCGCCCGCTCCTTGCTGCGCCTGCTGGCATTGGCTCTCACTTCGACGCCACCCCGTCGATGCCTCTAAAGCTCGACGAGCTCTCGAAAGCGCTCGCCTCGATCCTCGAAGTCGCTGAATTGGTCGAAGCTCGCGCACGCGGGCGAGAGCAGAACCACCTCGCCGCGAGCGGCGGCCGTCGCGGCCCGCGCCACGGCCGCCTCCAACTCGCCGCAGTCGTGCATGGGCGTGTCGGCATCCCTGAGCGCCGCGGCGATCAGCGCCGCGTCCTGCCCGATCAGATAGACCGCCCGGCAGCTTCGCCTGACGGGCTCGCACAGGGCGGTGAAGTCCTGGCCCTTGCCCTGGCCCCCGAGAATCAGGTGAACAGGCTGCTCGCCGGCGAAGGCGTCCAGGGCGACCATCGTGCTGGCGACGTTTGTCGCCTTGGAGTCGTTGACGTAGAGGATGCCGTCGCGACGCGCGACCTCCTGCAGGCGGTGGGGCACGCCCGCAAAGGAGCGCAGGCCTATGCGGACGGCATCCGCGTCAACCCCCCGCGCGAGGCACACGGCCGCAGCGGCCATCGCGTTCTCGAGGTTGTGCGCGCCGCGCAAACGCACCTCGCCGAGCGCCAGCAGCGGACGCTCCCCCCACCACAGCTCCCCGGCCCGCGCCGACAGCGCGGCGCCCGGGTCGGTGCCGAACAGCACGCGCCGGCCACAGCCACCGAGGTCCTCTCGCGCCAGCGCCAGCGGAGCCACGGCAATGTCGTCGTTGCTCTGTCGCGCGAACACGAGCAGCTTCGCCCGCCTGTAGGCGTCGAACGTGACGTGTCGATCGAGGTGATCGGGCGAGAGGTTCAGGAGTGCCGCCGCCTCGGGTGCGAACGCAAGCGTGTCCTCGAGCTGGAAGGAGGACGCCTCGCACACGATCGTCGCCTCCGCACTGACGGAGCCGACGAGCGAGCAGACCGCCGTTCCGACGTTGCCCGCGACCGCGACGGGCAGGCCGGCCTGGCGGTGAACGTGTCCGATCAGCTCGGTCGTCGTGGTCTTCCCGTTGGTCCCCGTGACGGCGATGAACTCATTCGAGAGCAGCCGCCACGCCAACTCGAGCTCGCCGAGGACGGGTATCCCGCGCGAGCGTGCGGCGGCGACGACAGGCGCCTGGGCGGGAACGCCCGGGCTCTTGATCACACTGCGCACGCGCCCGAGCAGGCCCACTCCCTCGCAGCCCACGTGAACCTCCACCCCGGCCTGTCCGAGCGCCGCGGTGCCAGCGGGGGCGCCCGCGTCCACGCCGATCGCGTCCTCCCCCCTCGCTCGCAGCGCGAGGGCGGCCGCGATCCCCGAACGTGCGAGCCCCACGATGAGGTGAGGGCCGCGCGGAACCTCGGGGCGGGGCTTCAATGCCAGCCCCCGCTCAGCCGATGCTCTGGCGGTAGATCGTAAAGCCGATCGCGCAGCACAGAGCCGCGACGATCCAGAAGCGCAGGATGATCTTCGTCTCAGACCAGGCCCGCAGCTCGAAGTGGTGATGGATGGGCGCCATCAGGAAGATCCGTTTGCGCGTCAGCTGAAAGGACATGACCTGGATCAGCACCGACAACGCCTCGATGACGAAGATCCCACCGAGCAGGATCAGCAGCAGCTCGGTCTTGGTCATGACCGCCATCCCGGCGATCGCGCCGCCCAGTCCGAGCGATCCCGTGTCTCCCATGAAGATCGTGGCCGGGAACGCGTTGAACCACAGAAAGCCGATGCACCCGCCGACCAGGCAGCCGGCGAGCATCGCCAGGTCGTACTCCCCCGTGATGAAAGTGATGCCGATGTAGGCGAGCAGCACGATCGCCGCACAACCGGCCGCCAGGCCATCGAGCCCATCGGTCAGGTTCACAGCGCTGGTCGTGCCCGCCACGACCAGGTAGATCAACAGCGGATAGAAGGGCCCGACGTCTATCTGGTAGTCGACGAATCGCAGCCGCAGCGTGCTCGCGAGATGCGCCTGATGGGCAGCGATATACCAGAGGCCAAGCGAGATCGCAATCGTCACGACCAGCTTCGTCCGCGCACGCAGCCCGAGTGAGCGCCGCTTGACGAGCTTGGTGTAGTCGTCGGCGAAGCCCAGCAGCGCACACGCGATCGCGGCGGCGAACACTCCCAGTGAGCGCCATTCGTAGTCGGTGAGGATAAGGAACGGAACCGAGACCGCGAGGAAGATGATCACCCCGCCCATCGTGGGGGTGCCCGCCTTGTAGTGATGGCCTTCGGGGCCGTCCTCGCGGATGTGCTGGCCGAACTCGCGCTTGCGCAGGAACTCGATGAACTTCGGGCTGAGGAAGATGCAGATGAGCAGCGCCGCGGTGCCCCCGAAGAGAACCCGCCCCATCAGGACCGACCAGCGCCGGCGTCCCGCGCGGGCGCGGAGGCACCGGCCGGATGTGTGGGCGCCGGCCCCTCGCTGGCGCCGGCAAGCCCTTCGGCCACCCGCTCGAGCCCGACGCCACGCGAACCCTTGACCAGCACGGTGTCACGCTCGCGCAGCAGCCCCGCGAGCAACTCGACGGCGGAAGCCGCGTCGGGCACCCAGTGAGCCTCCCCTGCGAACGCCTCCGCGATCGTCGCGGCCAGCGGCCCCACGGCCACGAGCAGCTCGACCCCTTTCGCGGCGGCGTGCTGACCAACTTCTTCATGGAAGCGCTGAGCCTGCGGACCGAGCTCGAGCATGTCGCCAAGCACCGCGACACGCCGCCCGGGCGCCGACTGCGCCAGGTCGTCGATCGCCGCGCGCATGGACATTGGGTTGGCGTTGTAGCAGTCATTGATGAGAACCACACCTCCGCGAAGGGCGAGGCGCTCGCCGCGCAGGGATGAGAAGGACACCTCCACACGCCCCTGAGGAGTCACGCCGAGCGCGCGCGCGGCCGCCACAGCGGCGAGCAGGTTGTCCACGTTGTGCGCCTGCCGGAAGGATGGCTCCAGAGCGATCCGCAGCGAACCCTCCCGGATCACCACCTCCCCGGGCAAGACTCCGGAGTCCAGGCGGAGGTCTCCGCCGTCGCCGAAGGTCACGGTCCGCACGTCCTCGCGCAGGTGCGCCAGGAGCAACTGCTCGCCGGCCGGCACCACGGCGGTCGCCCCCGGGGCGAGGCCCGCGATGAGCTCCGCCTTGGCGGCGGCGATCGCCTCGAGCGTGCCCAGCAGCTCGAGGTGCACGGGACCGACATTCACGATCACGCCGACGTCGGGTTGTGCGATCGCCGTCAGCTCGGCGATCTGCCCGGCGCCCCGCATCGCCATCTCCAACACGAGCACCTCGGTGTCGGCAGGCGCAGCGAGCACGGCCAGCGGCAGCCCGATCTCGGTGTTGAGGTTCTCGGGGCTCGACACCGTGCGCAGGCCATCCGCGGCCGTGGGGCGCCCGGCGAGGATCGCGGCCAGGATGTCCTTGGTGGAGGTCTTGCCGGTCGAGCCCGTGATCGCCACGACCCTGGCCCCACTAGCTCGCAGCTCGCCCGCCCACGCCGCGGCGAGTGCCTGCAGGCCCGCGAGCGGATCGGGGTGCACGAGCACGGCGCCCGCGGTTGCGACCTGCATGGCGGCACACGCATGCTCGGGCGTCACCAGCACCCCCCATGCCCCCGATCTCAGCGCCTGCACGGCGTACTGACCGCCGTGCGATTGCTCGCCGGGGAGCCCAACGAACAGATCACCGGCCCTCACCTCGCGCGAGTCGATCGTCACCCGCCGCGGACTCGGCTCGCCCTGCTCTTCGGGCTCGCGAGCGATCAGGGCGCCGGCGGCAAGCGCGACGCGCGCCCCGTCCCAGCCTCTCACGCTCCCCACTCCATCCGCAGGAACGACGCTGGCGCCGTGGGCGCCCTGACGGTCACGTGGTCGCCCCCGCCACGCTCCCCCGCCGGACACGCAGCGCCTCGCTGGCGACGGCCACGTCATCGAAGGGGACCTTGTGCCCGCCGGCGAGCTCCTGTCCCTGCTCGTGTCCCTTGCCCGCGATCACGAGCACGTCACCGGCCTGCGCGCCTGCGACCGCCTCGATGATCGCGGTCCGGCGATCGGCGATCGACCGGACAGGCGCCGCATGCAGCCCCCTGGTGTGCGGCCGCTGTGCGCGATCGACCTGCGCCACCCCGGCCATGATCTCGGCAATTATCTGTTCGGGGTCCTCTGAGCGGGGGTTGTCGGATGTGACGACCGCCACATCGGCCATGCGCGCGGCGATCTCGCCCATCAGCGGGCGCTTTCCGCGATCGCGGTCACCGCCCGCACCGAACACGCACATCACGCGTCCCTCTCCGCGTTCTCCCGCCTGGGCGAGCTCACGCGCCGCGCGCAGCACATTCTCCAGCGAGTCGGGCGTGTGGGCGTAGTCGACGAGCACCGCGAAGTCCTGCCCCTCGCTCACCGGCTCGAAGCGCCCAGGGACGCGCACCCCGTCCGCCAGCGCGGAGACGAGCACGTCGAGCTCGCCCCCGAGCGCGTGCACCGCCGCGAGCGCCCCCAGCGCGTTGGCGACGTTGAAGCGCCCCGGCATGGCGAGCGCGACCTCGCGCACCCCCGCAGGGCTGTGCAGCGTGAACTGGCAGCCTTCGAACGTACAGCGCAGCCCGGTCGCCAGATAGTCGGCGCTCTGCGCCTCGACGCCGAACGTGCAGGGCCGATCAATCTCCGCCGCCAGTCGACGTCCGTATGGGTCGCCGATGTTCAGCACGCTCACGCCCGGCGCCACCGCGGGCGTGCCCGCTGACGGCGAGGACGAACCGGCCGCTCGACCGCTCGGTTCGAACAGGCGGCGCTTGGCCTGGAAGTAGTCCTCCATCGTCTCGTGGAAGTCGAGGTGGTCTCTGCTGATGTTCGTGAACACCGCCGCCGCGAATCGAACTCCATCGGCGCGTCCCAGCGTCAAGGCGTGAGAGGAGACCTCCATCGCGCAGGCCCGATCGCCCCCGTCGAGCATCGCGCGCAGGTCCGCCTGCAGATCGATCGCCTCGGGAGTGGTATGCGCGACCGCCTGCTCCACCGTCCCCACCACCGACTTCACCGTCCCCAGCAGCCCGCACTGCTCGCCGGTCGCTTCAAGCAGGGCGCGCACCAGGTAGGCGGTCGTCGTCTTGCCGTTGGTACCCGTGACGCCCACGACCCGAAACCGGCCGCTCGGGTCACCGTAGAAGCGCGCCGCGATCGGGCCCATCGCAGCGCGAGCGGACTCGACCACAACCTCGGGCACGCCCAGGCCGAGCGGTCGCTCGACGACCAGGGCTGCCGCACCCCTTTCGACGGCCTGTGCGGCGAAGTCGTGTCCGTCATGGCTGAAGCCGCGCACGCAGAACAGAAGGTCCCCCGGCCCGGCCGTTCGGCTGTCATAGCTAAGTCCCGTGATCTCCACGTCCGCGCCGGCACCGGCAGCGTCTGCAGCGACCAACGCGTCGAGCCTCATGAGCTGATGCTATCCGGGCGGGATGTGCAGATAGGGCAGCGCGAAGGACATGATCTGCCCGAACGCGGGCGCCGCAACCGTACCGCCGAAGATCGAGCCGGACTGCGGTTCGTCGACCGTAACGGCGCACAGCAGCTTGGGGTCGGACGCAGGAGCGAAGCCGATGAAGGAGGCGACGTAGGCGGTCTGGGAGTACTGACCCGTGGCCGGGTCGACCTTGTTGGCGGTGCCGGTCTTCCCCGCCAGCTGATAGCCGGGGATCGACACCTCGCTGGCTGTTCCGCCCGGCGCGAGCACTCCCTCGAGCATCTGCGCCAGCTCTGACGCGGTCGTCTTCGAGATCACCCGACGGCCTGCCGGCTCCGCTACGGGATGATCACCCACCGACTGGATGATGTGGGGCGGGCGGCGAATGCCGCCGTTGGCGATCACCGCATAGGCCGTCGCCATCTGCAGCGGCGTCACTAGCTCGCCCTGCCCGATCGGGAGGTTGCCCATCGAAGAGCCCGAGTAGCGGTCAAGCGGCAACACCGCGCCGGGTTCCTCGCCGGGGAGCTCCACCCCGGTCGGCGTTCCGAACCCGAACCGCTGCACCCAGGAATTGAACCCCTGGGCCCCGTCGAGCAGCCCGATCTTGATCGCGCCGACGTTGCTCGACTGGGCCAGGATCTGCGCCGCGGTGAGCGTCTCTTCGCCGTGTTCGGTGTCGTCATGAATCGTCCTGTCGGCGACCTGGATCTGGTCCGGGATGTCAAAGCCGCTGCTCGGCGTGATCAACCCCTGCTGCAGGGCACCGCCGACGGCGACCACCTTGAACGTCGAGCCTGGTTCATAGTCGAAGCCCACGGCGCGGTTTTGCATGTCGCTCGTCGGAGACGCTCCCGGATCGTTCGCGTTCACCTTGGGCCAGTTGGCCATCGCCAGGATTGCGCCGCTGCGCGGATCCATCACGATCGCCGTGGCGTCTTTGGGAGCGAACACGCTTCCGACTGCGCTCAGCACTTCTTCGGCGCGCTGCTGGATGTTGGCATCGAGCGTCAGCGACAGCGATGCGCCAGGCACTTCGCGGTGAACTTCGGTGATCGACACAGGCTGCCCGATGGCGTCGCTGACCACCCGTCGCTCGCCCGGACGCCCGTGCAGAAGCGAGTCGCGCGAGTACTCGAGCCCGTCGAGCCCCTTGCCTTCGGTGCCGACCACCCCGAGGACCTGTGCCGCGAGCGTGCCGCGCGGGTACACCCGTCGCATGACCGGCGCGCCCGCGACCCCGGGAATCTTCAGCGCCAGGATCTCTCGCGCGCGCGCCGCGGGGACCGCGCGCGCGAGAAAGACAAAGCCGGTGCGCATGGAGAGCTTGCGCAGCACGACATCCTGCGACTGGCCCAGCAGGGGCGCCAGCCGCTGCGCGGCGCCCAGCGGGTCCTTCAACAGATATGGCGTCGCGGAGATGTCCTGCGCAGGCTCGGAAACTGCAAGATCTACCCCGTTGCGGTCGGTGATCGCTCCGCGCTGGGCCGGCACCGCTTCATAGGTGAGCTGCTGACTACGCGCGGCGTTGCGCAGACTTCCGCCGTGCAGAACTCCCAGGTAGAGCGTGCGACCGCCCGCCAGCACGAGGAGCAGAAAGAACAGCGCGAAGATCGCCCCTATGCGGCGCTGGACAAGGTCCACCCGCTTATCCTGAGGAGCCTGCCCGAGTCCCGCCGCCGGTCGCCGGCGCCGCGCCAGCGCCCGCGCCCGCGCCCGTGCCCGTGCCAGTCGGGGTCGCGGGTTGCGAGGCGCTCACCGAGCTGCTCGTGCTGGAGCCTGTCGTCGATTCCCCGGATGGGGACGGGGCTTCTCCCGTCCGAGCGGAGGCCGATTCGCCGGCGCTCGCGCTTGCGGGCGAGCCGGCCGAGGAGGGTCCAGCGCTCCCGGACGCCGCCGAACCGACATCGGAGGATTCGCCGGAGGCCACCGTCGATGTCAGCTGCTGTTCAGCCTGTCCAGCGGACAACGCGGTTTCCGATGTGCCTTCTCCCTGCCCGCTGGTGGGGCCCGAGCCGTGAGTCGTGGCGCCCAGGACGGCGCGGGTGATGGCCGCGTCGCTGCCGGGATGAGCCGTCAGGAAGCGCAGCGCCCCCGGCACGGTGAACTGCATACCCAGCCGCTCCGCCTGCGAGGTCACCCGATCGCTCGCGGCCAGTTCGGAGTTTTCGATGCTGAGAGCCGCGTTCTCCCGCTGCAGCAGCGCCTCGCGCTCGATCGCGTGTCCGATGCCGGCATTGAGCTTGAGCAGCCCGAGCTGCAGCGTCACGATGCCGATCAGCGCGAAGGCGACCAGGGCGATCGAGGTACGTCCGCCGAGCCCGAGCCGGCGCTGCAGCCCCGCCAGCGAAGAGAGCAGGCCGTGCGCGATGCCGAGCTCTTCGCCCGAGTGCCGGCGGACCGGTTGGGGGCCCGCCTCTCGACGCGCGGGTCCGGAGACCCGCCGGGGCCCGGGCGCCACGGTGAGCGGACGTGCCGGGCCGGCGACGCGTCGCGGGCGAACTGCCGGTACGGCCGCGGCCCTCACGCCGGATCGTCGCCTTCGGTGAGCTTCCTCGCCGCGCGAAGTCGAGCGGAGGCGGCGCGCGGGTTGCGCGCGATCTCCTCTGCGCCGGGCACGATTGAGCGGCGCGTGATCAGCGCGCCCTCGGGCTCACGGCCGCAGACACAGACGGGGAGCTCCGGCGGGCAGACGCAGCCGCGCGCGCGATCGGCGAGAAAGCGCTTGACACGTCGATCCTCTAGCGAGTGGAAGGAGATGCCCGCGAGCACGCCTCCCCCGCGCAGCAGCTGCCAGGCGAGCGGAAGCGCGCGGTCGAGCTGCCCCAACTCGTCGTTCACGGCGATCCGCAGCGCCTGGAAGACGCGCTTGGCCGGATGTCCGCCGGCGAAGCGCGCGGGGACAGGGATGGCGGAGTTGATCGTGTCGACGAGCTGCAGCGTGGTCTCGATCGGTGCCTGCGTGCGTTGGCGCACAATCGCCCGCGCAATCGCGTTCGCGTGGCGCTCCTCGCCTAAGTCGCGCAGCGTCCGTGCCAGGCGGCGCTCGTCCCAGTCGCGGATGACCGCGCGGGCAGTCAGGCTCTGCTCGGGATCCATGCGCATGTCCAGGGGCGCCTGATAGGAGTAGGAGAAGCCGCGCTCGCGCGTGTCCACCTGCATCGAGGACATTCCCAGGTCGAAGTACGCCGCATCGGCGCGCAGACCTTCTTTGCAGAGCAGCTCGAGCCCCTCGGCATAGCCGGCCCGGATGAAGCGCGCCGAGCAGGCCATCTCTGGAGCGAGCGCCTCGAAACGCCTCTCCGCCAGCGGATCGCGGTCGATCGCGACCAACGCGCCAGAGGAGCCCAGCCGTCGGGCGATGAGCTGGGCATGGCCCCCGTCGCCGAACGTGCAGTCGACAACGGTCTGGCCGGGCCGGGGGTCGAGCAGCTCGAGCAGCTCCGCGGCGAGCACCGGCACGTGCCCGGTGCGCTCCTGCCCGGCCTGCCCGGTGCGCTCCTGCCCGGCCTGCCGGTGCGCTCCTGCCCGGTGCGCTCCTGCTCGGCCTGCCCGGTGCGCTCCTGCCCGGTGCGCTCCTGCTCGGTGGCCGCGTGCCCCGCGCCTCCCCCTGGCCGGCTCCGCGGGGGGCGTCGGCGAGATCGTGTCATCTCAAGCAGGCTCATCGACGCTCGCCGTGATCTCCGCGATGCCGCCGAGCAGCGTCAGTCGGTGCTCGCTCCAGCGGCCCTTGTCCCACAGCTCCAGCCGGTCCCCGACCCCGACCACGACGACATCCTTGGCCAACCCGGCGTGATCGCCGAGAAAGCCCGGGATCATCACCCGTCCGGCCGCGTCGAGCTCGGCGTCGTGGGAGCTGCCGTAGAAGAAACGCTCGAGCTCGGTCAGCTTGGGTGACAGCGGCGGCAGGTCCGCCAGCGCACGCTGGGAGTAATGGTCGTACTCCTCTGGCCTCCACACCCCCACGCACGGCTTCAGGTCGACCGGCATCGCCAGCACGACGCCCTGCGCGAGGGCCGCACGGTAGCGGGCCGGCACGGTTAGGCGGTTCTTGGCGTCAAGCGTATGGTCGAACGTGCCGCGAAAGGGAACCACTGCTGAGCTCCAAGCTTGTTTACCGAGCCGAGGTGGAGGAGTGGGAGGAACCCCTCCACCACGGCTCGCTGTGGGCGAACCTACCCCACTTTGTCCCACAATGCAACCCCATTTGCACATTTTCTCCCACGACGGCACCCCAGGACACACCGCTCGCCGAAAACGCCCATGGCAAGCCGACTTTTCGCACGCGGCGCTGAGCGCCCAAGCGCCACGGCCGTGCAGGCTCACGTGCAGATCCCCGCCGTGAGAGCTCCCTTGCAGCCCCGCGACAACCATCGCCCGCAGCGATCGCCAGACGCTACGATCGCCTTCCATGCCGATCGATCCAGAGCAGCAGCCGCGGCCGCAGCGCGGCCTCGTGCTGACGCTCCTGCGCCCTGCGCTGCCACTCCTGCTGGTCATGCTCGGCGCGGCGATCGCGGGCTGCGGCTCCTCTCAGGAGACCGGCACCACGGCCGACCCCGCGAGCGCCGTCCCCGCCTCGGCGCCGCTCTACGGCGGCGCGGTCGTGCGCCCCGACGGCTCCCTGAAGAGCGCCGCAACATCGGCCGGACGCACGCTCACGCACCAGACCGACCCCTATCTCAGCCTGGTCGCCCTCCTGCAGACGCCCGGCAGCGCGGCGTTGAGCTTCGATCACGATGTCGCCCCCTGGCTCGGCCCCCGCGCCGGCATCTTCTTCAGCACGCTGGGCCGCTCCGGGAAGTCGAACACCGGCCAGCTGTTCTCGCTGCTCTCGCGGGGCCTGCTGGGCGGCTCCCCGTCCGCGAGTGCATTCCCGTTCGCACCCCAGGGGGCCGGCGCCGGAGCGGCAGGAGGGCAGGGGGCCATCGTGATGGACACCAGCGACCTCGCCACGGCGCGCTCCTTCCTGGAATCGCAGGCACAGCACGCCGGAGCCCACGCGACCAGCTACAGAGGGGTCTCCTATCAGACCACCTCCGCCGGTCTCGCGTTCGCGATCGTCGATCGCTTCGCGGTGATCGGCAGCGACGCCGCGGTGCGGGGAGTGATCGATACCACTCTTGGCGGCCCGTCGCTCGCGCGGTCGGCCGGCTACGCGAAGCTCCTGGCCGTTGCGCCGGCAGGAACGCTCGCCCATCTCTTCGTCTCCCCCGCGCCGCACGCATCGAGCGCCGCCACCTCCGCGCACGGAGAAGCCGGTTCGGGCGCCTCGTCGGCAGCGACCGGCGCATCGGGAGCCAGCGGCACCTCCGCAGCCAGCCCCACCTCCGCAGGGAGCGGCACCTCCGCAGGGCTGAGCGGCCTCCTGGGACTGCTCGTCGGCACCCGCGAGACGAACGTTTCCCTCGTACCCGCCAGCACGTCGATCGCACTCGACGCCGACTCGCTCGGCACCTCGGCGTCGGCGTCGGGCGGTCTGCTCGCGTCGGTCTCGCAGGGAGCGCAGGCCGCGGGCGAACTGCCCGGAGAATCGTGGCTGGCCGTCGGCCTGGGCGACGTGGGCGCGACGCTCGGCGGCGACGTGCAGGGGCTGCGCGCTCTCACGTCGCTGGGGGGCTCGCTCACTAGATCGAGCACCGAAGCGTCCGCCACGAGCGCATTCAGCCTCAAGGGCCTGCTCGAAGGCATCCTCGCGCCGCTGAGCGTGCTCGGCGCCAACAGCGCCGAAGCAAGGCGCGACTTCGCGGGCTGGATGGGCTCGGGGGGGATCTTCGCGAGTGGCAGCGGCCTGGCCGAATTGAGGGCGGGAATCGTCATCAACTCGACGAATCCGACCCTCTCGAATGCCGCCGTCTCCAAGCTCGCCGCGCTCCTGCGCAAGGGGGGAACCTCGGTGCAGACGACCTCCTACCCTGGAGCCTCGGCATCGATCGCGGTCTATCTCAACGGCATTCCGATCACGCTCAACATCGTCAACGCCCGCGACGCCAAGGGTCAGACCAAGTTCGTCATCGGCCTCGGCGAACCGTCGGTGGCGACCGCGCTCAACCCGCCGAGCACGCTGTCGAACTCGGCCACCTTCAACGCCGCGCGCACCGTCCTCACGGAAGGCATCCAGCCGAGCCTCACCGTGGACTTCCCCACGCTCCTCGGCCTGCTCGAAGCGGTCGGCTTCACCGAAGATCCGACGATCTCAAAGCTCCTGCCCTATGCGCGAACGCTCACCACCCTCTCAGGCGGCGGCAAGAGCCTCGGTGAAGGCATCGAGCGCTTTCGCATGGTGCTCGGCCTGCAGCAGACCGGCTGAGGGTCCGCCTCGGGCGATCAGGGCACCGCGACGATTCGGTAGAAGACCGGACGACCACCCTCGACCCGATCGACACCATAGGGCGACAGGGTCGTTTCGCCGTCGGCTTCGATCGAGTAGCGGCCGATCACCGCAGCGCGGCTCCTGGTGGCGAAGAGCCTTTCGATCACCGCCTGACGGTCGTTGCCGCGCGAGCCTGCGCTGCGAATCGCGTCGAGCACGGCGCTCATCGCCTCGTAGCCGTACAGCACGTACGGCCCGGCTTCCCCCCCCAAGCGATTGCGGTAGTCGGCGAGGATGTGCCTCGCCCCCGGCGGGTACAGGCCCGTTGGCAGCACGGGTGTCGTCAGGTAGGTGCTTGCGCCGGCCGCACCGATTGCCGAGGTGAACGGTTCGCTGACCATCGCGCTCGACCCCAGCAGCAGCAGGCCGGGGTCGGTGCGATGCAGCTGGCGCCACAGCGCCGCCGTCCCGGCTCCGCCGCCCCCCGCGAAGAAGACCGCCTGAGCGCCGCTTTCGGCGATCTTTTCCACCTCACCGGTGAACAGCTTGCTGCCGGTCGTGTCCAGGGCGTCGTCGCCTGCCACGGCGATGCCCGCCCGTTCGGCGTCGCCGGCGACGATCTGCGCCAGCGGGATCTCGAAGGGATCCTGGTCGTTGAGCACGTACAGCCTGTGAACCTTCAGAGCCCTCATCAACTCCACCTGAGCTGCCGCCTGCGCAGGATCGCCCGGCTGGAGCCGGGCGAACGTGTGCCGTCCGCTGGGATAGAAGCGTTCGGGCTCGTCCTGCCCGGCATCCAGCGAGGAGGTCAGCCCGACGTAGGGGCTCGCCGGGCTGACCTGCAGGATGCCGGCCGCGTTGATGAGCGGAAGCGACACCGCAGTGGCCGCAGAGTTGTAGTCGCCGAGGTAGGCGATTGTGCTCGTATCCTCAGCGGCGGTCTTCGCATTGGAGGCCGTGATCCCCGGGGCCCACTGACCGCTCGTCGGGCTCGAGTCGTCCTCGGAGACGTAGCTGATCTTGAAGGGCCCCACGCGGCCGCCCGCCCCTGCCAGCGCCAGCTTCTCGCCACCCACGATCTGCGCGGATGCGGCCGCCGAGGGCCCCTGTAGGGGCAGGCTGGAGTAGATCGTCAGCTGATTTCCGGTGGCGCTCGCGGCCCCCGAGACGTCGACGCCTCCACAGCCGCCCAGTACCGAGGCCAGGGCGGCGAGCGCGAGGAGTGCGCCCGCAAACGCGCCCAGCCGCGTCACCAAGCACCGCCGGCGCGCGCGCACCGCTCGGCTAGCTGCGTCGGCCGGGCAGGTAGCCGGTGAGGATCCTCAGCGAGGCGCCGACCAGGATGATCGCCGTGGCCAGCAGCGCCGCGTCGAGGCCCTTGGTCCCGAGCGCCCACAGGACGACCCACACGACCAGGCCCGTGGTGACTGTGAGGATCAGGCCCATGCGGGCGCAATCCTACCGAAGGCCCCAGCCACAGGCGTCGCCACGCCGCCTCCCTCAGCCCGCCGGGCTCACGGCGCAGCTGAGCCTTCAAGGCCGGCAGCGAGGTCCTCCAGGACACTGCCGGCGGCCGCCGCCGGATCATCCGGAGCTTCGCCGGCCGCGCGCACGAGCCTAGTGCCCACGATCACCCCGTCGGCGCCGGCGTCGGCGGCCATCCGCGCCTGCTCGGGGGTGCCGATGCCGAAGCCGAGCGCGACCGGAACCGCTGTACTCGCCTTCGCACGGCTAACGATCTCGGTGAAGCGATCTGCCAGCGCCTCGCGCTCGCCGGTGGTGCCGACGACCGAGACCGTGTACAGGAACCCCCTCGCCTGCTCGCCGATCATCGCGAGGCGCTCCGGAGTCGTCGTCGGCGCCACCAGCGGCACCAGCGCCAGGCCGTGCGCGTCGCACGCACGAAGCACCTCCGGTTCCTCGCCGACGGGCAAATCGGGCACTATCAGCCCGCACGCACCCGTCCCTGCAAGCCGCCGCACGAACTCGGGGGCGCCCGGCGCCAACACCATGTTCGCGTAGCACATCAGCACCACGGGAACGCTCTCAGACAGCGCTTGCGCGATCTCGAGCACCCCTGAAACGGTGGCTCCCCCGGCAAGTGCGCGCGTGCCCGCCGCGTGGATCACCGGGCCGTCGGCGAGCGGGTCCGAGTAGGGCACGCCGAGCTCGATCAGATCCGCGCCGGCGCTCACGTAGGCCTCGCCGATCCGCTGCGACTGCTCGAGCGTGGGAAAGCCGCCCATCAGATAGGGCATGAGCGCCGCGCGCCTGCTCCTTTCGGCAAATGCCGCGGCGATGCGCTCGACGCCGGTGAGGGTCCGCTCGCTCACACGCCGCCCCTAGTCGGCTGTCCGGCGGCTGCCGTGAGGAGCTCCGGTACGCCCGCGGCGGCGCTGCGCGGCCGGACGAGGACGGGGATTGGTGCGCTCAGCCATCGCCCAGCACCTCCGCGAGGTCCTTGTCGCCGCGCCCGGACAGGCACACGAGGTCCAGTTCGCCGGCGGGCTGATCGAGTATCCAAGCAAGCGCGTGTGCGGTCTCGAGCGCCGGGATGATGCCCTCCAGGCGCGCGAGCACCCTGAACGCCTCCAGCGCCTGTGCGTCCGTCACCGCCTCATAGCGTGCGCGACCGCTGTCGCGTAGGAACGCGTGCTGCGGACCGGTGCCCGGATAGTCGAGACCGGCCGAGACGGAGTGCGCCTCGACGATCTGCCCCTGCTCGTCCTGCATCACGGCCGACCGAGCGCCATGCAGGATGCCTGCGCGACCGCCGACGGTCAGCGGAGCGCCGTGACGCTCGGTCTCGATGCCCTCGCCGCCCGCCTCCACGCCGATCAGCTCCACCTGCCGCTCATCGAGAAAGGCCGTGAAGATGCCGATCGCGTTCGAGCCACCCCCCACGCACGCCACCACGCGGGCCGGCAGCCTGCCCTCGCGCTCGAGCATCTGCGCTCGCGCCTCATCGCCGATCACGCGTTGCAGATCTCGGACCAGCGCCGGATATGGAGCGGGACCCACGACCGAGCCGATCACGTAGTAGGTGCCCTGCACGTTGGTCACCCAATCGCGAATGGCCGCAGACGTCGCCTCCTTCAGCGTCATCGCCCCGGCGTCCACGGGGCGCATCGTCGCCCCGAGGAGTTCCATGCGCTGTACGTTCGGTCGCTGCCGCCGCATGTCCTCGACGCCCATGTACACCACGCACTCGATCCCCAACAGGGCGCACACGGTCGCCGTGGCGACTCCATGCTGGCCGGCACCGGTCTCGGCAATGATGCGCCTCTTTCCCATCCTTCTTGCCAGCAGCGCCTGGCCGAGAGCGTTGTTGAGCTTGTGCGAGCCGGTGTGGTTGAGATCCTCCCGCTTCAGATACACCGGCCGTCCGACGCGCTCCGAGAGCCTCCTGGCCCGGTACAGCGGCGTCGGACGCCCAGCGAAGTCGCGCAACAGTCCGTGCAGCTCCGCCCAGTAGCCCCCATCAGCGCGCGCCCTCAACCACTCCTGCTCGAGCTCCTGCAGGGCCGGCATGAGCGTCTCGGGCACGTACTGGCCGCCGTACTCCCCGAAGCGATGCTCGAGGGCGGCGCTCGGAGGGCCCGCGCTCACGCCGGATCCCCGCCGATCGCCGGGACGCCATCGAAGGCCGCTTCGGCCACACGCTCGACCACGTCGAAGAACGCTCGCAGCTTGCGGGCGTCCTTGCGGCCCGGCGCGGCCTCGGTGCCGCTGGCGGTATCGACGGCATAGGGCCGAGCCACGGTGATCGCATCGGCCACATTCTCCGCCGTCAGCCCCCCGCTCAGGATCAGAGGCACCTTCGAGCGGCGCTCGCCCAGCAGCGCCCAGTTGAACGTCTCCCCGGTGCCGCCCCGCAGATCCCCTCGCCCTGGCGTGCGCGCATGAGCGTCGAGCAGATGGAAGTCCACGTGAAAGCGCTCCAGGTCGCGCACGTCACCGCGACCGGATACCTGAGCCGCCTTGATGACCCGCGCGCCACTGCGTCGCGCGGCCTCGGCGCAGAACGACGGCCCCTCGTCGCCGTGCAGCTGGAGCAGGCTCAAGCCGAGCTCCTCGCTCGTCCGCGCCACCTCTTCGAGTGAAGCGTTGACGAACACACCGCACAGCTCGACCCGACGGCGAAGCGCCCGTGTGATCTGCGCCGCTTCAGCGAGTGAGCAGCTGCGCGGGCTCCCTTCGAAGAAGATCATTCCCAGCGCCCATGCTCCCAGCTCGACCGCCATCTCGGCGTCGTTGAGATTCGTGACGCCGCATATCTTCACCCTGATCGGCCTGAGTTTTTGCGGTGTCCCCACGGCCTGTGGGCCTGCTGCCTCGCGCGTCGCCGCGTCGGCGTGCAATATCTTCGCGTCTGCGCGCGGGGGGGACTCTGACATGGCCCAACGGTAGCGGGCTGCCTACCACCGGTAGCGGGCCGCCTGGTTACCCCTGGGGAGTGTTCGGGTTCGGGACCGAGCTGGGGCGAGTTCCGAGCGTCACCTTCACCGTCTTCGGTTCGTACCCGCCATGCCCGTTCGCGCGCAGCAGCCCGATGGTGATCGTCTCACCCGGCTTCTTGGAGCCGATGCCTTCGGCGAGCTGCTGCGAGCTCGCGACGGCTTTGCCGTCGATCGAGGTGATGATGTCGCCACCGACCGCCACCTGCGCGTTTTCGGTGCTCCCGCTGAGGCGCCCGCCGCGAATGCCCGCCTTTTCCGCCGGCGTGCCTTTCTGGACGTTCTGCACGAGCGCGCCGGTTTTGACGGGCAGGTTGAGCGCCGACAGGGACCCGTCGATCGTCAGCGAGGTCAGACCGAGATACGCCCCGCGAACCGTGCCGCCTTTCTCCAGCTGCGCGATCTCCGACTTGGCCGTGTTGATCGGCACCGCGAAGCCAATGCCCACGCTGCCGCCGCCACTGCCGCCTGTCTCGATCTGTGAGTTGATGCCGATCACGCGACCCGACGCGTCGAGCAGCGGTCCGCCGGAGTTGCCCGGGTTGATTGGTGCGTCGGTCTGCAGCACGTTGCTGATCGTAAAGCCGTTGGGTGCCGTGATTTCGCGCTGAAGCGCCGAGATGATGCCGGTCGTGAGCGTGCGCTGCAAATCGAACGGGTTGCCGATGGCGAGCACCGGGTCGCCCACCTGGACCGTGCTCGAGTCACCCAGCCTGAGCGGGTGCAGCGTCAGGCCGTCGGTAGGGATACGCAGCACGGCCAGATCGTTGGAGGGGTCCGTGCCGACGACCTGGGCGTCGACGGTCTGGCCTTTTTCGAAGCTCACGGTCACTTTGATGGCGTTCTCCACGACGTGGTAGTTGGTGAGGATCGTGCCGTTCGCGTCGATCACGATTCCCGAGCCGGTCGCTACGCCCCGACGTTGCGCTTCTTCGCCGCCGAACAGGTTGAACGGCGATTCGCCCTTCTGGACGATCGTCGAGGTCACGAACGCGACGCCCGGGGCGTCGCGAACGTAGATCTCGTGTGGGGTAGAGGTAACGGTCTCCTGCGCCGCGTTCGCGTTCGAGGGCGCCAGCGGAGCTGCCTGGATCGTCGTGACGACCTTCTGCGTTTCCCCGCCGAGACCGCCGAAGGCCGCGATCGCCCCAGCAACCACGGCGCCGCCGATCATGGCGCAGACGAACGGGATTGCGTACATGCGCTTCATCTGCATCACAGGATGACCGGTGGCCATGAAGGCGGTCTAAACGCCCTCATCAGCCACGCTAAAACCTTGCAGAGCCCTCAGCTCGGACTCCGGGTCCTCGGAGCGCATCAGCGACTCACCCACCAGCACCGCCTGCACGCCGGCCTCGCGCAGCGCGACGAGCTGCTCGGCGGCCGCGATCCCGGACTCCGAAACCACGGTGACGCCAGCCGGAATCTCACCCATCAACCGCGCCGTGCGCTGCATATCGACGCTGAAGTCTCTCAGGTCGCGGTTGTTGATCCCGATCAGCTCGGCCTCCACGCCCAGCGCGCTCTGGAGCTCCTCTCCGTCGTGGACCTCCACCAGCACATCGAGCCCTAGCCCGCTCGCTTCATCGTGCAACGAGTGCAGCTGCCTCGGCGGCAGCGCCGCGACGATGAGCAGCACAGCGTCGGCGCCCGCCGCGCGCGCCTCGTGGAGCTGGTAGGGATCGATGATGAAGTCCTTGCGCAGGATCGGCAGATCGCAGGCAGCGCGCGCGGCGCGTAGGTCCTCGAGCGAGCCGTCGAAGTTGGGCCCCTCCGTCAGCACCGACAGCGCCACCGCGCCACCGCGCTCGTAGGCCTGCACGATCTCCGCCAGCTCTGCCCGCTCGCGCAGTGGACCCGCCGAGGGAGAGCGGCGCTTGAACTCGGCGATCACCCCGATCCCGGGCCTCCTGAGCGCGTCGCGAAAGCGTCGCCCGCGCGACGGGATGCGCGGTTGCGGGGCGGCAGTGAGCGGCTCGCGGCCATCGCAGCGGATCGGCTGCGCCTGCTTGCGACGATCCACCTCCAGGCGCGTTTCGGCCAGGATGCGCTCGAGGACGGTCGGGCTCTTCGTGCTCACGGAGCAGCCTTCGCCGCCGCATCGGTCTGGCTCGCCTGCACGTAGCGCTCCAGCGCCTCGGCAGCGCTACCCTCGGCGAGCGCCGTGCGAGCCGCCTCGACGCCCTCCGCGATGGTGTCCGAGCGCCCGGCCACATATATCGCCGCACCGGCGTTGATCGTCGCCAGATCCACGCTGGCTCGATGCTGCGCACCGGTGCGCTCGTCGAGGATGGCGCGCGTCAGCGCCGCGTTCTCGACTGGCGTGCCCCCGGCGTACTCGCGCTCGTGGGCCGCCCCGTCGACGAGACCGATACCGACATCGCCCGGCGTGAGCGTGTAGCGGCTGAGCTCCTCGCCGTTGACCTCCACCACGCTCGTCGCCGCGGCGATCGAGATCTCATCCAGACCGTCCTCTCCGGCCACAACCATCGCCCGGTCGACGCCCAGCCTGGCCAGCGCCCCCGCGATCGTCTCCAGGAAGTCGGCATCCGAGACGCCGATCAGCTGCCGTCGCGCCCCGGCCGGGTTCGTCAGCGGCCCGATCATGTTGAAGATCGTCCGCACCGCGAGCTCACGGCGGACCGGCACGACGAAGCGGGTGGCCTGGTGATGAGCGGGCGCGAACATGAAGCCGAAGCCGGCCTCGTCGATGCACCGCGCGACCCCCGCAGGATGGAGGTCGATGCGCGCTCCCAGGGCCTCGAGCACGTCCGCCGATCCCGACCTGCTCGTCGCCGATCGATTGCCGTGCTTGGCCACCGCGCAGCCGGCGCCAGCGGCGATCAGGGCAGCCGTGGTGGAAACGTTGAACGTGCTGCGCCCGCCCCCCGTGCCGGCCGTGTCCAGCAGATCGTCCCGTTCGGTCGGCACGTGTGCTGCCAGCGAGCGCATCGCGCCGGCCAGCCCGCTCAGCTCGTCCACCGTCTCGCCCTTGGTCCTCAGCGCGATCAGGAAGCCGGCGATCTGCGTCTCGGATACCTCGCCGTGCATGATCTCGGTCAGCACCTCGGCGGCCTCCTCAGCGCTCAGGTCTCGGCGCGAGGCGAGCGCGTCAATCGCCCGCGTGAGCACGGGGTTGGACATCAGCCGGCCTCCAGGAAGTTCGCGAGCAGCTCTCTGCCCTCGTCGGTGAGCACCGACTCGGGGTGGAACTGCACGCCCTCTGCGCGCAGCTCGCGGTGGCGCAAGGCCATCAGAACCCCGCCGCCGCGGGCGGACTCCTCCAGGCAGTCGGGCAGGTCGGGGTCGACCACGAGCGAGTGATAGCGCGCCACGGTGAGCGGCGAGGTGAGTCCGCGGAAGATGGTGCGTCCGTCATGCTCGATCACCGTGGACTTGCCGTGGACCGGTGCGTTGAGCTTCCACCGCCCGCCAAACGCCTGCGCGAGCGCCTGATGGCCCAGGCAGACTCCGAGCGTGGGAACTCCGGCCTCGGGCAGCCGGCGGGCGGCCTGCAGTGTGATGCCCGCCTGCTCGGGCGTGCACGGTCCCGGGGACAGGACGCAGCGCTCGTAGGAGCGGCCGAGCAGCTCCTCAACGGTGGCGCGGTCGTTGCGGACCACCTCCACCTCCGCCCCGAGCTCGCCCAGATATTGAACGAGGTTGTAGGCGAACGAGTCGTAGTTGTCGATGACGAGCACCCTCATGACCAGTCCGCCTGTTCGCAGGCGAGCTCGACGGCACCCATCACGGCCCGCGCCTTTGCGAGCGACTCCTCGTACTCGTACGCGGGGCGGGCGTCGGCCACGGTGCCTCCGCCGGCCTGCACGTGAGCCACACCATCCTTCACCACGACGGTGCGGATGTGGATCGCCGTGTCGAGGTCCCCGGCGTAACTCAGATAGCCGACCGCGCCGCCGTAGCCGCCGCGCTTGACCGGCTCCAGCTCGTCGATGATCTGCATCGCCCGCACCTTGGGCGCGCCTGAAAGCGTGCCGGCCGGGAGCACCGAGCGCAGCGCGTCCATCGCGCCCACGCCCGCTCTCAGCTTCCCCGACACCGAGGACACGATGTGCATGACGTGGCTGTAGAACTCGATCTCCATGAGCTCATCGACAGTCACGCTTCCGTACTCGCAGACCCGACCCAGGTCGTTGCGACCGAGGTCCACGAGCATTACGTGCTCGGCGAGCTCCTTCTCGTCGCCCAGCAGCTCCTGCGCGATGCGCCGATCCTCCTCCGGAGTGGCTCCCCGTGGCCGCGTGCCGGCGATCGGCTTGGTGCTGACCTCCCGCCCGCTCACCGTCAGCAGCGGCTCCGGGCTCGCGCCGGCCACCTGAAAGTCCCCGAAGTCGAGGAAGTACATGTAGGGGCTCGGGTTGATCGCTCGCAGGCCGCGGTAGATCGAGAATGCCTCGACCGGCACCGCGGCCGACCAGCGCTGGGACGGCACGACCTGGAAGGCGTCGCCGGCGTAGATGTACTCGATGATGCGCTCAACCATGCCCTCGAACTGCGCGCGCGCCATGTTCGAGTGGAACTCCGGCGCCTGGCGCTCTTGATCCTTGCGGCGCTCGCCGCGGGGGACGGGGCCGGCGAGCGCGCCGCGCACCTCGTCGATGGTGTGCAGGGCCGTCGCGTAGGCGCGCTCGAGGTCGGGCTCAGCGTGGAGGTCCACGTTCGTGAGGATCGTGACCATGTGCTTGAGGTGATCGAAGACGACGAGGGAGTCGGAGAGCATCAGTGCCATATCGGGCAGCCCGATCGGATCGGGTCCCGGCGCTGCGAGCGGCTCGACCGCCCGCACGAGGTCGTAGCCGAAGAAGCCCACCGCGCCGCCCGTAAAGGGCGGGGCGTCGACCATCGGCGCCTGGCTGAGTCGAGCGACATGCTCGGCTGCGATCGCGTAGGGGTCCCCGCCATCGGCGAGCGACCAGCGCAGCACCGCGCGTGGGCGGAAGCCGATGAACGACCAGCGCCCCACCCGTTGACCCTGCTCGGCGGACTCGAGCAGGAACGCGGGCTCACCCGGCGCCAGCGCGCGCAGCTTCAGGAACGCCGACACGGGCGTCTCGCAGTCCTCGACGAAGCGGTGGGCGAGCGGGATCAGGCTGTAGCCTTCGGCCAGGATGCGCGCCTGCTGCAGGCTCGGCACGACCGCCACGGCCGTCGCATCGCCCGCCGCCACATCGTCCTTACCGGGGCCCGAAGGGTCGCGCCCTGCTGAGGCGGCGCGCTCAGAACGCGCGCCGGGGGCGTTAGGAGCGACGGCCATCGAGCACCCTCTCGGCGTCTGCGAGTGAGCGTTCCCTGCTGCGCAGGAGCACGAGCAGGTGATAGAGAACGTCGGCCGCCTCTTCGTCGAGTCGGATGTCGGACTCCTCACGCGCGGCACGCGCCACCTCCTCGGCCTCCTCCATAAGCTTCTCTCCGATGCGGGGCGGGTCGTCGAGCAACTCGGCCGTGTAGGAGCCCTCGGGGCGCTCGCGAGCACGCTCCAGAAGCGTTCGCTCGAGCCTCGGGAGCGTCTCGTACGGAGCGCCGGGATCCAGCTCGCCGCGGTGGAAGCAGGTCCGCTCGCCGGTGTGGCAGGCCGGCCCGACCGGCTCCACGAGCGCAAGCAGCGTGTCGCCATCGCAATCCAGACGCAACGCGCGCACCCGCTGCACGTTGCCGCTCGTTTCACCCTTGTGCCAGGGCGCAGCGCGTGAGCGGCTCCACAGGTGCAGCTCGCCCGTCTGGCGCGTCCGCTGGAGCGCCTGCTCGTTCATGTAGGCGAGTGTCAGCACCTCGCCCGTGCTCCAGTCCTGCACCACGCACGGCACGAGGCCCTGCTCGTCGTAGGAAATCTGCACATCGATCGGATCGCCGCCTGCGGTGCTCACCGGCCGATTGTAGGTCGAGCCCCCGTTCATCACGGTTTCAGACAGACTCCGCATGACATGACCTCCCTCTTTCAGCGAGAGCTGCTCGTGGTCACCGGCAAGGGGGGCGTCGGCAAGTCAACCGTGGCCGGCGCGCTCGGCCTGCTCGCCGCCGAGCGCGGGCTGCGCACGATCGTCGTCGAGGTGGGAGAGCAGGCGCGCCTGCCCGAGCTGTTCGGCCTCGCCCGCGGCGAGACGGGCAGCGAGACGAGGCTCCAGGAGGGACTGTGGAGCATCTCCATCGACCCCGACCGTGCGCTGCTCGAGTGGCTTCAGAGACTCGGCGGTCGCGTCTCCGGCCGCGTGCTCGCCTCCAGCAGCACCTTCCAGTACTTCGCCGCCGCCGCTCCCGGGGCGAAGGAGCTCGTCAGCATGCTCAAGATCTGGGAGCTCACGCAGGGCGAGCGCTGGCGCCGACGGGCCGGCTACGACCTGGTTGTGCTCGACGGCCCCGCCACGGGCCACGCGCTGGGCATGCTGCGCTCACCGCGCACCTTCGGTGCGATCGCGCGGGTTGGCCCGATCGCCGGACATTCTCACCAGGTGCGAGAGCTGCTCGAGGACCCTACCCGCTCGAGCTATCTCGCGGTGGCGCAGGGAACCGAGATGGCGGTGACCGAGACGCTCGAGCTGACCGACGGACTGCGCCGGCATCTCGGCCGCGAGCTGCGGGCCATCGTCGTCAACGCTCTGCTGCCGCAACGCTTCACCGCCGCGGAGCTGCAGCGGATCGGGCGGCTGAACGACCTCACGCGCCGGCCGGGCGGGCACACCGCAGGCGCATCGAGCAGGGGCGGCGCCGGGGCGTCGAGCACGGGCAGCGCCGGGGCGTCGAGCACGGGCAGCGCCGGGGCGTCGAGTCGGGGCAGCGCCGGGGCGTCGAGCAGGGGCGCCACCGCTGCTGGCAGCGACACCGTCGTGCACTCGGCGGCACTGGCGGCGCGTGCCGTGCACGACCGGGCTCGCTTTCAGCACAACCAGCTTGCGCGCCTGCGCCGGCGGGAGATCGAGGTGCTCGCGGTCCCCTTCGTGTTCACGGCCGAACTCGACCTTGAAGCCGTGCGGCGAATCGCCGCGCACCTGGGGCGCAAGCTCTAGCGATCCTAGGTTATCCCGAGGCGGTCGAGCGAGCCCTCATCGGCACGCCAGTCGCGGCGAACGCGCACCGAGAGCTCGAGGTAGACACGGCACTTCAGCTCGCGTTCGAATTCCTTGCGGGCGGCCGTCCCGATCGCCTTGACCATGCGTCCGCCGGAACCGACCAGGATCCCCTTCTGGGACTCGCTCTCCACCCAGATCAAGGCGCGAACCCGCACGAGGTCCTCGCGGGGTCGTTCGAGCTCTTCGACGAGCACGTCGACTGCGTGTGGCACCTCCTGGAAGGTGCGCCGGATGACCGCCTCCCGCACCAGCTCGGCGAGACGGACCTCGAGCGGCTGATCGGAGCGCGCGTTCTCACCGAACATGAGCGGCCCCTCCGGCATGCGCGCGAGCAGATGCTCCGTCAGGACCTCGACGCCCGCTCCTGTGCGCGCGGAGATGGGAAACGGCCCCTCGCCATTCTCGCCGACCTCGAGCTCGGCCGCGGCATGCAGCACCGCCACCGTCGCCGCCCGTGAAAGGCGGTCGACCTTGTTCACGGCGATGGTCACGGGCGTCTTTGCGCCTGCAAGCGTCCGGGCGATGAAGCGGTCGCCCGGCCCTATGCCCTGCTCGCCGTTGACGATCAGCAGAGCAATGTCGGAGTCCTCGAGCTCCTGCCGCACGCGCCTGGCCATGCGGGAGGTGAGCGCGTCCCGCGGACGCTGAACGCCGGGAAGATCGACGAGCACCAGCTCCTCATCGCCGCTCGAGTGCACGCCGCGGATCGCCCGTCGGGTGGTCTGAGGTCGGTCAGAGACGATCGCGACCTTCTGCTTGACGATGAGGTTGACGAGCGTGGACTTGCCCACGTTGGGCCTGCCGGCGAGAGCCACGAAGCCGCTGCGAGTCACGCGCTCTCCCGGGCGAGCAGCTCACGCTGGAGCGCGAGCATCTCCCCTGCGTCGGTCTCATGGTCCATGCCCACCAGATGCAGCACCCCGTGGACAACGGCCTCGCGCAGGTCGGCGGTGTGCTCGGGGCAGATCATCACATCGCCGATCTCGCGATCGACGTGCGAGAGCGGCGCGGCGCCGTCGATCGGAAAGGACAGCACGTCTGTGACCGTCGGGCTGCCGCGATACTCCGCGTTCAGCGCGGCCATGCGCTCGTCGCCTACGAACTCGATCGCCAGGTGGCCATCCTGCAGTCCGGCCGAACCCGCAGCGAGGATGCAAAGGCGCTGGATCTCGGCGAGCGGCGGTGCCTCGCCGGCAAGCTCCGCGCCGAGGACCTCGACCTCGATCATCGAACCCCGGCTCTCAAGTGCGAGGATCGCCCGATCGCTGCTCGCGGGCGCGCTCGGGAGCATCGCGCTGGGAATGAACATCGTAGGCCTCGACGATCCGCTGCACGAGCTTGTGGCGGACCACGTCCTCTGCGCCGAAGCGCACGAACTCGATGCCCTCGATCGCCTCCAGCACCTCTCCCACCACGATCAGCCCCGACCGCTGCTCGGAGGGAAGATCGACCTGGGTGATGTCGCCGGTGACCACCATCCTCGAGCCGAACCCCAGGCGCGTGAGGAACATCTTCATCTGCTCGGGCGTCGTGTTCTGGGCCTCGTCGAGAATCACGAACGAGTCATTCAGCGTGCGTCCCCGCATGAAGGCGAGCGGAGCGATCTCGATCACGCCACGCTCGATGTACTGCGAGACCTTCTCCGGATCGAGCATGTCGTGCAGCGCGTCGAACAGCGGCCGCAGGTAGGGATCCACCTTTGCCATCAGATCGCCCGGCAGGAATCCCAGGCGCTCGCCGGCCTCAACCGCGGGTCGGGTGAGGATGATGCGATTCACCTCGTGGCGCGCGAGCGCGGCAGATGCCATGGCCACCGCGAGGAAGGTCTTACCCGTGCCCGCCGGCCCCACGCCGAAGGTGATCGTGTTGCCGCGAACCGAGTCCACGTAGCTCTTCTGGTTGACCGTCTTGGGGGCGACCCGCAGGCCCCGGTGGCGCCAGACGACGTCCTCGAGCACTCGCACGGGCGACTCGTGGGCATCCAGCGCTCCCGTCACCGCAGCGATCGTCCCCGGACCGATCTGATGACCGCGTGAGATCAGCTCGGCGAGCTCTCGCACCACCCGCTCGCCGGCATTCGTCTCTGACTCCTCGCCGTCGAAGGTCAACAGGTTGCCGCGCAGGAAGACCTTGCACCGCAGGTGTGTCTCCAGTGCGCGCAACACGGCATCCTGACTGCCCGCCAGCTCGACGGCCACGTCGTTGGGAAGCTCGACCTGCATCCTCATCCGTCGAGCGAAGCTCGCACCAGCCCTGACACGCGGCTGCCATCGGCGCGACCATCGACGGCCACCATCGCCTGCTTCATGACCTTGCCCATGTCCTTGGCCGACTGCGCTCCGGTCTCTCGCACCGCCTGCTCGACGATCGCCCGGAGCTCCTCCTCTGAGAGCTCGGCGGGAAGATAGGAGTCGATCAGCTCGGCCTCCGCCTCCTCGCCGGCGGCGAGGTCATCTCTGCCGCCCTCCCGGTAGGCCCTGGCGGCCTCGAGGCGGCGCTTGCGCTCCCTGCGCATCACCGCGAGCTCATCGTCGGAGCCCTCCTTGGCGGCCTTCTGCAGCTCCGACAGCACGAGCCGCAGTGCTCCCACCCTCTCCTTTTCGCCGGCAAGCATCGCGGCCTTCATGTCGGCCTTGATCTCCTCGAGCATTGCCATCCTCAGATCAGGATACGCGCCGTGCGCCGATATCGGGCGAAACCCCTTCGTGCCGGGCCGGCTCGAGCGGGGTCGCGCTGCCGAGACGGCCCGGAGAGGCGGCGTCGCGTCCGAACAGGAGCGCCACGTTCCAGTCGGCCAGCAGCCGCAGTTTCCGCCCCAGACCCGGCATCAGCAGCAGGTGATAGGTACGCGCTATGAACCATGCCGGCGCGCCGCGCCAGCGCACGCCGAGCGTCATCGCCACGGCCTTGTTGTGACCGAGCTCGGCAACCATGCCCAGCATCCGGTAGCGGAACGGCCGCACCGTCCCGCCCGTCAACGTCGCGGCCACGTTGTGTGCCACGAGCCGTCCCTGGCGGATCGCGTGCTGGGCCGTCGGGGGACAGGAGCGTCCCGGCCTGTACACGTCGGGCACCGCAGCACAGTCGCCGATCGCCCATACCGCCCCGAGATCGGGTGGGGCGCCTGCGCGCGCCGGCGGCGGCCGCGAATCGCTTACGCGCATGGTCCGATCCACGACCACGCGCCCGTCCGCGTCGAGCGGAACGCCGAGCCTCTCGAGCGCAAGGCTCGGCTTGACGCCGGCCGTCCAAACGACCGTGCGCGCGAGAATCGTCGTGCCGTCGGACAGGGTCGCCCCGGACGCCGAGACCTCGCGCAGCATCGTGGCGGTGCTGATCTCGATGCCCCTGCGCCTCAGCTCGCGTTCCGCAAACCGCGAGAGGCTCTCCGGCACCTCCTGCAGGATGCGCTCCCCGGCCTCGACGAGCACCCAGCGCATGCCGTGAGAGCGACAGCGCGGATACAGCTCGATCGCCTCCGTGGCGAAGTCCTGCAACTCGGCCAGTCCCTCGACGCCCGCGTAGCCGGCACCGACGAACAGGAACCCCAGGTACTCGGCCCGAGCGGAATCGTCCTCGAGCGACTCCGCGATGTCCAGGCACCTGAGCACCTGGTTGCGCAGCGCGGTCGCGTCCATCAGGGACTTCATCCCGATCGCGTGCTCGGCCAGGCCGGGGATGGGCAGCGTGCGCGACACCGACCCGAGCGCGATCACCAGCTGGTCATAGGCGAGATCCAGCTGCGTGCCGTCGATGCGCCTGACGCCGAGCGTGCGCGCGGCCAGATCGGCGCCCGTGACCGTTCCGATCACCACGTCGGTTCGCGTCAGCTGCGTGCGCAGCGCCACCACGACATGCCGCGGGTCCAACGTTGCTCCGGCGGCGCCTGGGAGCAGGGGCGTATAGAGCATGAAGTTGGCCTCGTTGACCAGCGTCACCCGCGCGCTCATTGCCGGCAGCAGCCGCTCCATCGCGCGCGCGGCGTAGAAGCCGCCGAAGCCGCCGCCAGCGATCACGACCTTCCAGGACACCAGGAAAGAATAGGGTCCAGCGTGTGAGCGCCAGTATTCACGCCGGGGCCCTGGCGCCCTTCCTCGAGGAGGTCGAGCGACTGCGGCCGGCGAATGCCGAAGTGATCGACGCCCACACGCACCTCGGGTTGGACGAGGACGGACGCTCGCTCACGGCCCCTCAGCTGCTCTCGGCGCTGGACGATGCCGAAGCGCGGAGAGCGTGCGTATTCCCGTTGCACGACCCGGAGCGCCAGCCCGCCTATCGCCTGCCCAATGACCGCGTGCTGGCCTGGGCGGCTGAAAGCGATGGACGGCTGGTGCCCTTCTGTCGCCTGGATCCGGCCGAAGGCCCACTGGCGGAGAGTGAACGCTGCTTGGCGGCTGGCGCGCGCGGCATCAAGCTGCACCCGCGAGCGCAGGACTTCGTCTTCGACGGAGGGGACATGGACGGCGTCTTCGCGCTGGCTGAAGAAGCGCGCGTCCCGATCCTGATCCACGCCGGACGCGGCCTGCCGCCGCTTGCGCAGGGCCTCGTCGATCTCGCCCTGCGCCATCCCGGGGCGGTCCTGATACTCGCACACGGAGCGATCTGCGACCAGGGGATCCTGACGGCTCGCCTGGCCGACCATCCGGGAGTGCTGTATGACATCTCCTGCTTCTTTCCCCTCGACGTGATCGAGCTGTTCGCGCGCGTGCCGGCAGAGCGGATCGTGTTCGCGTCGGACCCGCCCTACGGACGGCCGGCCACGACGCTCTACATGGCGCTGCGCGTTGCCCACCACGCCGGACTCGACGAGCCGGCCACCAGAGGGCTGCTCGGCGGCACGATGTCAGCGCTGCTGGACGGTGAGGGCCTGCCCGCGCCGGCTCCCCCGCGGAGAGGTCCGACGATCACGCTTTCCGGGCGGCTTGCGCGCGTCTACGGATACGCCAGCCTGGTCGGCCCGGCGCTCTTCTCAGGCGCCGAGGACCAGGCTCGCGCGATGCTCGACATGGCAATTGCGGCGTGCCGCGACCCCGAGCCGGACTCTGTCGGCGAGGCCCTCGAGACGATCGGCACCGCGCTCACCGCTGCCGACGCGCTGCTGCAAACGCAGGACGGCACGCGCGCGGCGATTGATCTCGTCTATCGCGCGATCGTCCGAGCCGCGACCGAGATACCCGACAGCGGCTGACCGCACCGGTCAGGTTCGGGCGCCGATCGGCTCCGGCCGAATCAGCTCGCGGTCAGCCAGACGGCCGCCCATCCCTCGCGCCGGCGCTCCTCGCGCGGACGCAGGCCGAAGCGATCGCCGAACGCAGCCACGATCTCCCCCACCTCCTCGATCAGCAGCCCTCCGGCGAGCAGATGCGACGGAGCGTGCGGCATCCTGGCGGCAAGCTCGAGCAGCAGCGGGCGAAGCAGGTTGGCCACCACCACCATCTCCCCGGCCCTGCCCGAGGCCCCGTCGAGCCACGGCAACGGCCGCGCGCGTAGATCGAGGCGATGAACGTCGATCTCCACCCCGTTCACGGCCGCATTCTGGCGCGCCGCCTCGACGCTCTCCCGCTCGTGATCAACGGCGAGCACGGGCTCGAAGCCAAGGCGTGCCGCGGCGATCGCCAGCACTCCCGAGCCCGTTCCGACGTCCAGCAGCGGCCGGACTCGACGCTCCACGCCGGCCAGCTCGAGCAGCAGCTCCAGGCACAGACGAGTTGTGGCGTGAGCGCCGGTCCCGAACGCCTGTCCCGGGTCGATGACGATCTCCTCGACACTCCTGTCTCGGGCGCCCTGAGGCTCCCACGGAGGCCGTATGAGGATGGGCGCCACGCCTTGCCGTGCGTCCGCTGATCGCAGTGGCGGCTCGACCAGCACAGGACGATGAAAGCGCTTCCAGCGCTCCTGCCAGTCGTCCGCCGTCTGGGTGGTCGAGATCTCCACCAGCGCATCGCCGACGGCCGCAGTCAGGTCGGGGAGGCTGGGCAGCTCCCCGGGCGGCCCGTACACCGCATACTCGACGGTCTGCGTCCCCGCCTGCACCTCCTCGACGCCGGCGGGCACGAGCTCCAGGAGCTCGGCCAGAACTAGCTCTGCCTGCTCTCGCCGAACGCGCACCGCAAGGCGGATCACGCCGCCTGGCTGCCGAGCGCCCGGCGCAGCTTGGCGAAGATCGACTCAGTCGAGCGAAGGTTCTCCGAGGTGAGCGTGGCGTTCAGCCGCTCCAGGAGCTCGCGCTGCTCGCCGCTGAGCCTGCGCGGAATCAACACGTTGACCACCACTCGCAGATCGCCGTGGCGCCGGCGTCCAAGGGCGGGCATCCCCTCTCCGCGAAGCGTGAGCACATCACCGGGCTGCGTGCCGGCCGGCACCTCGATCGACCGCTCGCCTTCCAGGCCATCGACCTCGAGCGTGGCGCCGAGTGCCGCCAGCGGAGCAGGAACGTCGAGCGCCGTGATCAGGTCGTCGCCTTCGCGCACGAAGCGCTCGTCCGGGCGGACCCTCACGAGTGCATACAGATCGCCTGCATCGGCACCCAGCTCGCCGGAATGCCCACGGCCGGCGAGACGAATGCGCTGGCCGTCGGCGATCCCGGCGGGCACGTCCACGTCGATCGTGCGCATGCTCGCAACTCGCCCCCGGCCGCGGCACTCGTGACAGGGCTGCTTGGGCACGCGACCGTCGCCGTGGCAGACGTCGCAGGTGATCGTGCGCAGCATCTGCCCGAAGGGTGTGCGCGTCGCCGCCTGCAGCTGCCCTGCCCCGCCACAGCGCTCGCAGGTCTCGATCGGTGTGCCCGGCTCGGCACCGTTGCCGCGACAGTGCTCGCAGCGGTCCACCGCCTCGAAGGAGACCTCGACCTTTGCCCCCTCGGCAGCCTCGATCAGGTCGATCTCGACCGCGACCGCGATGTCGGCGCCCGGCGCCGGCCCGGAGCGTCCGGCGACCCCGCCGCCGAAGAACGCCTCGAACAGGTCCCCGATCGATCCGAAGGCCTCGAAGTTCGGTGCGTAGCCCCCCGATCTGAGACCTTCGTGGCCGTAGCGGTCGTAGGTCGCCCGGCGCTCGGAGTCCGACAGGATCTCGTAGGCCTCGGCCGCCTCCTTGAACTTTTCCTCGGCATCGGGATCGTGCGCGTTGACATCCGGGTGCAGCTCGCGGGCGAGCTGACGAAAGGCTTTCTTGATCTGCTCCTCGGAGGCGTCGCGACCGACGCCGAGCACGTCGTAGGGATCGCGGGGCATGGACGTCCTGTTCATCGCCCGCCTCCTCCTGGATGCTCAAGCACGGCGGCTTCGATTTCAGCTCTCGGCATAGGTGTCTTCGACGAAGCGCGAGAGCTCATGGGCCGCCTCGCGCACCGTGATGATCGCGCCTGCGTAGTCCATGCTCACCGGTCCGATCACCGAAACGGCGCCCAGCTTGCGTTGCGCCACGCCGTAGCCGGTGGCGACAAGGGCCAGCGAGCGCATAGCGGGGATCTCGTTCTCCCGGCCAATCCTCACATACACGCCGGACTCGCTGAGCGCTGCACGCAGCACGCGCAGCAGCGCCACCCGGCGCTCGAGCAGGCCCATCAGCTCGTTGACCTCGCCGGTATCAACGATCCGGCCCGCCGACAGCAGGCGCCCCGCGCCATCCACATACAGCGAGTCCTCAGCACCGGAGGACAGTTCGCTCAGACCGGGGGCGAGATCCTCGATGAAGGCGAGCTCGGTCGGCGACAGGCCGGGTTCGACGATGCGCTGGTGGAGCATGCGCGCGCCCAGTTCAAGGCCCACCAGCCGCTCATTGAGATACTCCCCCGCCCACGTCAGCAGCCCTGGATCGACCGTTCTATCGAAGCTGACAAGCAGCTTGGATACGCCGCCGGTGGAGGTGATGATCACCACCATCACCACCTGCGGCTGCAGCGCGAGCACCTCGATGTGCCTGATCGTCGCGGCGTTCAGGGACGGCGCCGAGACGACGGCCAGCAGGTTGGTCATCTGCGACAGGGTCTCCGTCGTGGCGCGCATCGCCTCGTCCACCTCCCGGCAGATCAGCGAGAGCTCCATACGCCGCGCCGGCTCGAGCCCGCGGCCCGATGTGAGCATCCGGTCGACCACGTAGCGATGACCGGCGTCGGTGGGTACTCGACCGGCCGACACATGCGGATGGGAGAGCAGGCCGAGCTCCTCCAGCAGCGCCAGTTCGTTGCGCACCGTCGACGGCCCGCAGTCGAACTCTGGATCGGCGGCGATCGACCGCGATGCCACAGGTTGGCCGGTTCGAAGGTACTCGTCAACGACCTTGCACAGGATCCGCTCCTGCCTGGAGGTAAGGGTCACGGTCACGACAGATGTCAGGTCGAGGTCAACGGGCCGTTGAGCAAACTCGCAGCACATGAATTGAAGCGGGCCCGGAGCATGCATTGATTGTAGGTGGCGGGCCGACGCCGCCATGGGTCAACCGAACCTCAGATCTCGAGCTCGGCCTCGGCATTGCGGACTATCTGCTTGCCCGCCTGTTCGGCGACGGTATCGATCACCACGCGCCCGTCGACGGCCTCCCGCACCGTTCCGCTTACCAGGAGCTCCTGCTCGGGCACGCCCATTCCGCGAAACTGGACCGACAGGCGCTTCAGGTGCTCGGGACCGCCGGCCGCCTCGCTCTGCGCGCGAGCGACCTGGGCCATCGTCCAGAGACCGTGCAGTATCCGCCCTGGCAGTCCGACCGTGCGCGCGAACTCCTCGTCGATATGGATCGGATTGAAGTCACCCGAGGCGCCCGCGTATCGGACGGTGAGGTACTTGTCGGGGGTAACCCTCACCTCCGGGATCTGCTTGCCTGGTTTCAGATCGGCCATCACGATCACACTCCTCGGACGATTTGCGTCCATGTTCCACGGCATACCTGCTCGCCGCGCTGATTGGTGGAGCTCGACTCGAGCACGTAATAGCCGAGACCGGCCCTTTCGGAGATGTCCTTGACGCTCACCACGGTCGTGATCTCATCGCCTGCCACCACCAGCGGACCCCACTCGAACGCCTGACCGCCGTGCACCATCATCGTGAAGTTGATCGCCAGCTCGGGATCAAATATCGGCGGCCCGAGCGCCGGGCTGCTGTAGACGACCGCGAACATCGGCGGCGCCACGACGTCCCCATAGCCGGCAGCGCGGGCCGCCTCCACGTCGAGGTGAACGGGATTGGTCTCCCCAACCGCCCGCGCGTACTCCTTGATCTTCTCCCTGCCCACGGCGTAGATCGTGGGCTCATAGGTCTTGCCGACCGCTTGAGTGTTCACTGGCATACGGGCTCCTCGCAGGGCTGGAACTGCTCTCGGCTGCTCGGGGCCAGTCTATGGGGAGTGCGCCAGCCGGTGCCCCCAGGTGCTCGGCCGTGGCTGGCGAGGCGCCGAGGCGCGAGGCCCCGGCGCGCAAGCCCCCAAACGCAACAATCCCCAAGCGGCCACCAGCGGAGGCGCCGTTTCCAGCGCCCCCTGCCGGCCCGCCGCGAAGCGGTCTTGGGCGGCGGGACGGCGCGCACGGGCCCCTCGGCCTCTAGAAGACGAGGTCCTGGTCGGCTCCGACCCCGGCGAGCTCGGAGCGGCCCTCCTCACCGTCGTCGCCCTCGGGTCCGTCCTCGCCGTCCCGGCCGGCGGTCGACCTGTCGCCCGGACCGTCCAGGAACTGGATCGCGTCGCCCACCACGCTCACCGCCTGACGCTTCTGCTGATCGGCGGTTTCCCACTCGCGCCACTCCAGCCGGCCGTCGACGCCGACCCGGCTTCCCTTGCGCATGTATCTGCTGACGCTCTCCCCCGATGCGCCGTACACGCTGACGTCGAAGAAGTTGGGCCTCTCCTGGTAGTTGCCGTCCAGGTCGCGGCGACTCGAGTTGCACGCCAGACGCAGGCTGCACACGCTGGCACCCGAGGGCAGAGCGCGCAACTCGGGGTCCCGCGTCAGGCGCCCCACCAGAACGACCCGGTTGATGCTGAAGTAAGACATGACTCGTCTCCGTTGCATAGATGGTTGACCCCCCACGCACAAGCTAGGCGTCCGCTGCGATGCTTCTCTCGGCCGGCGCCCTCCGGGCCCCTCGCTGTAGCGGCGGCAGCGCGTCGAGTGGGACCAGCGCTATGCGCCCACGCGCGTGGGCCCTATCGATCGCGACCGCCAGGGGGCGCTCGACCTCGGGCGCCGCCAGGTAGAGCACCCCCGCAACGCAGCGGCATCGTGCCCATGCAAAGCAGATGTCCACCAGGCGCCGTGGAGCCTTGATCGTCAGCTCGACCTCCACCGCTACGGGCAGGCCGTCATCCCCACCGTTCGGCCACAGAACGAGGTCCGGACGGTGCAGAGCCGCACGGCCGGCGCCGGCCGTGCGCATGACGGCACTCGCGAGCGTGGTCCCGTACTCCCGTTCGTCACGGCGCAGCTCGCGCTCGCCGAGCAAACGATGGTCCGGGTAGCATCCCTCCAGAGCCACGGCCACCTCAGCGCACACGATCATGTGCATGGCGTTTGACGGCGTCACGCGGCACGGATCGAGCCCGCGCAGGCCGCAGGCGCGCATGCCCGCACGGGTGGCCGTGTAGAGCGCGGGCCGCCCCGCCAGTGGGCGCTCGCGCGTCAGCAACCCGATACGCGCGGCGGCCAGTAGGCGCGAGCGCGCCGAGGCAAGCGAACAGCCCTCACGAGCCGCCAGGGCCTCCGCGGTGACGGCACCGAGAGCTGCCGCCCAGCGCAATAGAGCCGCCCGCTCGGGCGGCAGTGGATGTGCTTGAGACATGGTCATCCCCTCCTCGATCAGCGCTTCCGGTCCGCGGAGAAGATGCGCGCCAAGCTGACGCCGCCGCCACGGGCGAGCACGATCACCGCCGCCCAGCCCACCCCCAGCTTCACGACCTCGTGCCGATCAAGCACCGCTTCGCTGATACGCACGCGGGTCGTCCCGCCGTCGCTGTGCCGTGTCGTTCTCCATGCGCCCTTGGCGCCGGCGAGACTCGCGATCAGCTCAGCTGAGGCGGGCACGACCTGGCGGTGGGCGACCAGCACCGACAGGTTGCCCATGACCTGCTCGAGCAGCTGCGCCCTTCCGGGCAGGCGCAGATCGGCGAGCTCCTGCGTGCCCAGCAACAGGTTGAAGCCCGCGGAGCGTGCCCGTCCGAACAGTCGCACCACCTGCTCTGCAGCCACCGCTGAGAACTCGTCGATCACCACGAGCGTGGGCATCGGCCGCACCTGAAGCGCCGCCACCGTGGTCTGCAGATCCTGCACGATCGCTGCGCCGAGCATCTGCGTGAGCAGCGGCCGGCTGTCGGACTCCAGGTCGAAGTAGACGACGGCCCGGGCGCGTACGGCGTCGAGCAGGTCGAACCGCTCGGCGCCCGCGGTCTGTGGATCCAGCCACGGGCCAACGTCGGACTCGGACAGAATCGCCATGCGGTCGCGGATCCCGGCCAGATCGCCCTGCTGACGGGCGGTGAGCGAGTCCAGATAGGCATGCGTCGCCTCGGCGTCGGCCTCGGACAGGCGGCGCACCAGGTCCTCCAGCCGCGGCGGGTCCATGTGCTCGACGATTTCCCGCAGGCTCACCTCCAGCCCGGCTCTGCGCAGGGCGCGAACCACGTGCCCGAGGTAGCGCTGAGCCTGGCGTAGGTAGTGCGGCTCTGTGAAGCGCTCACCGGCCAGCGCCTTGTCGGCGATCTCGGTCTCCGATCCCCGAGCGTATGGGTTGTAGACGGACGGCCCGCCGGGCGTCCACTCGATGAAGGGCCGGCCGGCGGCCTGTGCCGCTCGCCTTAGGTGCTCACCCATGCCGTGGTCGCCCTTGGGGTCGACGACGACGGCCGCCATCCCGCGCTCGATTGCTCGTACCGCGATCCAGGCCTGCGTGACCGTCTTGCCCGAGCCCGTGGCGCCGACGACCAGCGTGTGGACTCCGCCACTGCCATCGCTGAATGGGATCGAGACCGCGCGGCCGCTGCGGTCGCGGCCGAGAATCAGATCGCCGCCGGAGCGGCCGTCGCGGAGCCGGATCGCCCCGCAACGGACGCTGAGCGCACGCGCGCAGGACCGCAGAACTTCCAGCGGCCTGCGCCGGTCGGCTGCGATCTGCGCCAGGTCGCTGCCCGCCTCGACGTCTTCCCGGTGCCAGCGCCGACCCCATGCAGTCGCGCCCAGGGCGGCAGCGGCCGCGATCGAGAAGGCGCTCGCCAGGGCTGAGCGCATCAGCACGCAGCCAACGGCCCCAATTGCGGCCCAGCTCCAGTGCAGATGTCTGTGGCGCATCAGCCGGGCAGCGATCATTCCGATCAGCAGACCGAGCGAGAGGCGCCAGGTCGTACCCGCCAGCCAGTGGACAACCTGCTCCACGGGCGCGAGAGGATCGACCCCCGTGTCGGGGGTCTCTTCGGATGAGAGCATTCGTTGAGCTCCTTTCTGCGGGCACGTCCCTTCAGGGACGTGCCGACCGGGCCGGCGTAGCCGGCCGTTGTGTTTGCGCAGCGACGCGGCGAGCGCGTCGTCGCACACGTGCTTAGTGTCAGGCTCCCTCGAGCCCGAGGCGGGCGGGCGTGGCGAGGGGTCCGCCCTCGCGTGGCGAGCCGTCCGCCCTCGCGTAGCGAGCGCCGGCGTTCAGATCAGCCGGTAGCCGACGCCCCGCACGTTGATCACCCACCTGCAGCCGCCTTCCAGATCGAGCTTGCGACGGACGCGGCTTGCGTGGCTGTCGACGGTCCGCGTGGATCCCTCGCATCGGTAGCCCCAGACCGCTCGCAGCAGCTCGTCCTTGGCGAACACACGCTCGGGTTCGCTTGCGAGGTGGGCAAGCAGCTCGAACTCGAGGCGTCGTAGGCCGATGACCAGGCCGTGAAGGGTTACGATCCGGGCACCCCGATCGATCGCGAGCGGTCCAACTCGAAGCGCGCGTCGGTGTGAGGTTCCGCTCGCCGCGCGGCGGAGGACCGCGCGCATGCGCGCTCTCAGCTCGAGATATCGAGCGGACCGCGGCAGGACATCGTCCGCCCCGGCGTCGAAGGCTCGCAGTATGTCGAGCTCCAGGGCCCGCGAGCCGGCCATGATGACCGGAGTCCCACCCCCACAGTCGGCCGCCGAGTCGGCGGGTGTCCGCATCTCTTCCAGCAGTTCCAGAGCGCCACGCGGCGAGTCGAGATCGCCGATCACCACCAGCGCCGGCGCGTTGGCTCGTGCGAGGCTGCGGGCATGAGCGGCCGTGTGGGCGAGCGCGCTTCGATAGCCGTCGGCGGCAAGCTGTTGCACGGTGGCCCGCCCCACATCCGCGTCGGACTCCACGACGAGTATCGATGCAGCGGCCTGACGGCCGCCGCGCTCGAGCGGCGTCGACGCAGGCCTCACAGCAGTTCGACCTCGCGTGGACTGATCCCCACGCCCCGGCGCGCGATCAGCCCCAAGACGTCGCTGTGCACCCACGGCGTCGGCGCGTCCCTCCCGCCCTCGGGCAGGATTCCAAGCCGGCGAGCCAGCCAGCTCGTCTCGCCACTCTCGTTGCCGGCGCTATCGCGCTTGACCCGCCCGCAGCGGATCGCGATCTCGCTCATGCTCAGGCCGTGGCGCTCGATCGTCGCAAGCACAGTTTCGCGGAGCTTGCGGTTGAGCAGGATCGGACTGTCCTGCACGCGCTCCAACTCTGCGCGCAGCACTGTCGTCGAGACCTCGCAGTCACCGTCCCAGCGGGCGAGCGCCCCGAGGGTGATGCTGCGCACGGGCTCATATGCCTGCAGTTGCGCCATGACCTCGCGCACGCTGACCGGCCTCGACTCGGCAAGCGCCCCATTCGGCGGACGCCGGCACCAGCGTAGCTCCCGTATCGACATGCCCGTCTGCAGACGCTCGAGCCGGTATCGGCGACCTCGGTCGTCGATGGGCTCAGGGTCGGCGATCGTCACGGCCGGCGCCGGTTCGGCCTGCAAGCCTTCTGCGAACGGTGCGCTGCTGGAGTCGGCCGCCGTCAGCGCCCTGGCGCGGCAGCGTCCAGCTCGGGCGTGGCGGAGGTAGTCCTCGCAGACGAGTACCGCGTTCTGCGGCGGCTCATCGGCGGCGAGATGCGCGAGCAGCCGGCTATCTCCACCGTGCGGCGAGTCGCGGTCGACGACCAGCACGGTGCCTGCCTGCCCGCATTCGGCGAGCACCTCCCGGGAGCGGCCCCTCCAGTCCGTGTAGCGCGCAAGCACGCGACCGTCGCGGCGCGCACCTGGCCGCTTCCTGGCACCGCGAGCCGAACGGCCGGAGGCGCTCGCGACGCGACGCGTGGATCGGCGCGCGGTTGAAGAGGGAGGCGAAATGGTGGACGTCATGGCGGGCTCCTGGCCGGCTCTCACGGGCGCCCTCGCGGGCGGCGGTGGCGTTTGTCGGGCTGCTTGTAGGAGCCGACGCGACGAGCGTCAAGGGCGAGCAGGCGCGGCCCATCGACGCGGCGGAGCGATCCGAGAACCCCTTAAGGGGTCTCGGAGATCTCGATTTCGCGATCGATCGAAAGGCGAACTTGGCGCGAAAACGCTCGTCGAGGTTGCTGTGGTGGAATCGCCGATCGTGTTCGGCGGATGGTTCGGCGCTTGCCGTGCGGCCAGGGGAGGGAAGTTTGAGGACCGTCAGCGTACAGGTCGCCAGCGAGGCGGTCCGTCCCCTCCACCCTCCGCCGTCCCGACGCGGGCGCAGTTGCCCTCCGCGGATAGTCCAAATTCGCCGTCCGATGCCAAGACGCGCTCGCGCCACCGCGCAGTCGCCCGGCTTCTCCCGGTCAGGGCAACTGCAGCATCTCCTGCTCGCCGGACACGGCGACGGCACCAAACCGCAGGGCGGCGGCACGTTGTGGCGGGCAGATGCAGGAGCGTTCCCGCGCCATTGCGCTCGCCAGCGGACGGATGCAGCGGGTCACGGTCAGACGCTGACAGCGCCGCGCAGCGCCGGGACTCGATGAAGAGCGCTCGTGCGAGCGGAAGTCGAGCAGTAGACTGGCCGACGTGGAGCTCGATTTCGCGTTGGCACAGTTCGACGGCGAGAACACCGCCAGCAAGCAGTTTGCAGAGGCGAGGGATCGCTCTGGGGCCGATGCCCGATGGGCTCGCGAGGTCGGCCTCGTCGAGCACTACCACAGTGGACGGCTGCTCCTGCGCGGGACCTTTGCAGGTCACTACCTGGACATCGATGAGAGCGACCACGTCTCCCAGAAGGGAGCCGGCACGGGCGCAGTCGCCGGAGGACTCGTCGGTGCACTTGCTGGACCCGTAGGCATAGCCCTCGGCCTGGTGCTTGGCGGGGTCATCGGCTCGCAGGTCGGTACTCCCAGCGATGTCGAGCCCGAGCCGCAGACTCTGGTGGATCGCCTACGCGCAGCGATACCCAAGTCCTGCTCGGCGATCGTGCTTATTGCGCCATCCCACGACGTCGACGAAATGATGACGGCGGTCGGCGACAGGGCAAACAGTCAAGTCCGACAAGCCCTCACCGCCGAGCAGAGTGCCGCGCTCGAGGCCGCCCTCAGCACCGCGCCACCTGCATCATCCGGGCCCTAGCGCGCCAACCGATCCTCGAGACGCCCCACCAGGGCTCCTCTTCGCCGCGGTGCTGCCGACTCGCGCATCCAGGCTGCCGTCGCCGCCTGTTCCGGGGTGGGCGTCTGCGGGTCAAGTCGGCCCGAGCCGGCGAACAAGGCGCGCGTGGCGCCCGCAAGCTCGACGACCGCGTCGCGGCACGCGCGGCTGACCCCAGCGCTGCTGATGAACCCGTGGACGAAAGCTGGGAATCGGCGCAGCATGACAGGAGTGCCGGCCGTTCGCAGGGCGTAGGCGTACTCCTCGCCCTCGTCGCGCAATGGGTCGAACCCTGCCGTTACGACAATCGCCGGTGCGAGCCCGGAGAGGTCCTCGGCTAGCAGTGGCGACGCCCGCGGATCGTTGCCCTTCGCGTCCCCGACGCTACCGAGATAGTTCGCCTCGAACCAGTCCATCTGAGTCTCGGTGAGTAGGAAGCCCTGGCCGAAAAGCTCGCGCGAGCGACGCCTGCGCGTGCAGTCGGTCGCCGGGTAGATCAGCAGCTGGAGGAACGGCGCGGGGCCGCCGTCCTGCGCGGCCAGCTGCGAGGTAACCGCGGCCAGGTTGCCCCCCGCGCTGTCACCCCCCACGCCGACCCTGCGCGGATCGGCGCCGAGCTCATGCGCGTGCGCGTAGGCCCAGCGCAACGCCGCGCGCGCGTCCTCGACGGCCGCCGGGAACGGGTGCTCCGGCGCCAGGCGATAGTCGACAGCCAACACGTGTGCGCCGGCATGACGACAGAGCAGGCGGCAGAAGCCGTCGTGCGTGTCGAGGTCGCCATAGGTGAAGCCGCCTCCGTGGAAATAGAGGAGCAGGGGCTGATCATGACCCGCCTCAGCGGGAGCGTAGTGGCGGGCGCGCAGCGCCACCTCGGCGGGGATCTCCAGGTCAGCGACGGCGCCAACGGCCTCGAGCCTGCCCGCGAAGATGGCGGCCAGCCGTCGTCGCGCCCGGCGTGCGGCTGCAGGTGTGAGCGCATCGGGGTGCGCCTCGCCGCGGCGCTCGAGCAGCGCGAGCATGAGCTGCATCTCCGGTGCGAGTACGTGTCCGTCGATGGAGATCGCGGGCTTGCCCGAGAGCCGCACCTGAGCGGCGGGCGGAAGCGCGGCGAGCACGCGGGCGCCCCGGTGCGCCAAACGCTCACCCAGCGTCGGTCCAAGGGCAGCATCGCTCATGCGGTGATGCTATCGGCGCAGGCGGTACCCCATGGCTTTGCATTGCTCTTCGGCCGATGCGGATGAGAGGACCCGAACCTCCCCGGAGTGACGGAGTGATCAACAGGGACCGTCTAACCCAAGACCTCGACGACGCAACGAACACCGATAGCGCGAGAGGCGCCGATCGGCGCGGACGAGGGCTACCTCGAGTACCTCGGCGAGCGCCACGTAGGCCGCCTCGTACTGGAGGGGTTGCTGAGCTCCCAGACGTACCCGAGTGGGATTTCCGCAAGTCCTCGACATGCACCGCCGCCCGGATTACTACCGAGCAGCCATGGGGTCGCTTCCCGATGTTCGAGCTGTCGTTGCCGAATAGGGTCGCCTGAGGCACACTGCACATCAGACAACAAGGAGACAATCGTGGTGCGCGCCGACGAGGCGAGCGAGGGAACCGTCACTATCACGCCGATTGCCGACCGCCGAGTGAGCGACGGTCGGACATGGGACCAACCGCCCTCGGCGCGGGTGCCGGCGGTTGCTCCCGCCTCATCGCCAAGCGCAACCCAGCCGCAGCGAAAGGAGCAAGCAATGCCCACCCGTATCGTCTTTGACGGTGGTGAGGAGATCACGGTCGCCCAAGAAGAGGCCGACGTCATACACGCCGTGCGGCGCGACCACCCAAATCCCGTGACGCTCGAGAGCGAGGCCGGCCGGCCGCTGCATATCAACTGGCGACACGTCGCGTTTGTCGAGGAGACGCTCCTCGCACCCACGAGCGGCGGCTGACCCTCGAATAGGAGAGCGCATGGGCCCGGAGCTCACCTCGTGATGCCATGGCTGACCGCGACGATCTCGACTTCACCTACTCACTGACCGACCGTATCATCCGGCTCAGCCTCGGCGAGCTCGCCGACTTCAGCGGGGCGAAGTACGACGGCGACTTCTCGCTGAGCCTCGAGCAGGCCCAGCGACGCAAGCACGAGTACGTCGCCGAGCAGATCGGGATCAGACCCGGCAGGCGCGTGCTCGACCTGGGCTGTGGCTGGGGGCCGCTGCTCGCATTCATCCGCAGTCACGGCGCCATCGGGGTCGGTGTCACGCTGTCCTCCAGCCAGGCGGCAGCATGCCGGCGGCACGATCTCGACGTCCACCTCGCAGACGCGCGGCAGATCACTCGCGAGAGCTTCGGGCCGTTCGATGCTGTTGCGAGCCTCGGTGCCTTCGAGCATTTCTGCTCACCGGAGGATTACCGTGCCGGTCGCCAGGAAGATGTCTACCGCGCGATCTTCGCCCGCATCGCGAGCGCACTGCCAGACGGGGGGCGGCTGTATCTCCAGACGATGGTCTTCGGCGACAACATGGTCCCCGCGGAGCAAGCGGTCGAGGCCCTTGATGCGCTCCCTGAGAGGGACTCCGACGCGTGGTACCTGGCGCTCATGGGGCTCCAATTCCCGGGCTCCTGGCTTCCCTTTGGCCAGAAGCAGGTGATCCGCTGCGCCGAGCCGCACTTCGGGCTCGTGTCGAGCACGAGCGGCCGTCTCGACTACATCGAGACGATCAGTCAGTGGAATGCACGGATCGGGGCGCCGAGCCTCCGCAAGTCGTTGCTGAAGCTCCAGCTCGTGCCGCGCTGGCTGAGGAGCGCCGACTTCCGGCTCGCATTCACCTCCGGCGTAAGCGCCAACAAGGTGTGCTTCGAACGTGAGCTGCTCGACCATTACCGCCTCGTGTTCGAGAAGCGGCCAACAGCTGTTCACCAGCCTGACCCAGGGGCATCTCCCGGACGCGATGTACGGTTCTGGGGCGCTGCTGCGAGCGTGCTTACGCCTCGATCAGCACCCTGAACTTCTCTGGCAGCACCTTCAGGATCTCGTCGATCTCGCCGGGAGAGACGTGCGCTCGCAAGACGCGCGTGACCGCGCTCACGGCGACAGAGGCCTCGGTATCTCCGCCCATGCGCCCCTCGCGTGCGACGTGATCGAGAAACGCCTCGACATCGTGAAGCGGTAGCGGGGTGCGGCTCGGATCCCAGTCCTCGTAGTAGATGCCACGGATCAGGGTCGGCAGCTGCGCAGCGAGCTTGGCGGCCACGTCGACGGTCAGGCGGTCGCGCAGCGTGTGCAGCACCGCTCGAAGTGCGCGATAGGCGTACTGGCGATCATCGCCACCGAACTCCTTGGCGATCTCCTTGAGCCAGATGTGGGTCTTTTCGACGCTGTGCTGGATGATGTCCGGCTCGTCACTCATCTTGGTCTCCTCGTGCGATCGCGATCGGAATCTGATCAGCGTCGCGCACCGCCCGCCCGCCCGCGTCCGTAGGCGTTCCGCAAGCGCCTCCGTGGTAGTCCACACCAAGGGCAGGGCTTCACCCCGAAGGCGGCGCTGGTCGGTCGAGTAGCTTCCTGCTATGGCTCTTGTGCGTCGCACATATCCCTCAAGCCGGACAGCAATCGCAGATGCCGACACGGTCGTGGCACCACCTGAGGGTGCCTACCTGACCGATGGCACGACGCTGTTCTGCGTAGGGCAGGCACTGTCCGATAGTGTCGATGGCGAGTCGCTCCTCGAGCTCGAGGATTGTGCCAGCGGCGACGTGGTCCTGTGCCCGACCCGAGTGCTCTCAACGCTCGGGCTGCGAGTGCTGACGCCTGCGATCGGCATCGGATCCGATCGCGGCGAGGCGCGCAACGCGTAGTAACCCGTTCGCGGATCGCGGGAACACCACGATGTCGATACCGCGTCAAGTCTTATCGTGACTCATATGGCGGTCACTGTGAGCACAGCGGTGCTCGAGCAGCTGGGCGAGTTCGTGAGCGATCGGCATCCCGTTCTGAGCGTGTATCTGGATCTCGACCCGAGCCGCTTCCCGACTCCCGCTGAGCGCGATGCAGAGCTCTCGGCCCTGCTGTCGCGTGCAGGCGCGCACGACGTCGACGCCGCACGTGCGCGAGATGCAGTGAGGTCACACCCGGATCTGGCGCGCGGCGCTCAGGGGGTTGCGATCTTCTCGTGCGCTGCGGCCGGCGTGCTCGAGGTCCTCCCGCTGCCCGAGCCGGTCGAGCCGCTGGTCGTTGTCGACACGGTGCCTTGGCTTGAGCCGCTTGCGGCAATGCTCACCCCGGGGAATTGGGGTGTCGCCGTTGTCAGCAGACGTACCGCCCGCCTCTTCCGCGGGGGCCCAGGGGGCCTGGTCGAGTTTGCAGAGGTTCAAGACGAGCTTCACGGGCGTCATGCGCAGGGTGGCTGGTCACAAGCGAACTTCCAACGTGGGATCGAGCAGCAGGTCGCCGCGCACGTGCGCCACGCCAGCGAGCTGCTTCAGCGCGCGCACCGGCGCCGTCCCTTTGACCAGGTCGTGACCGTCGCATCCGCTCAGCTCACACCCATTGTCCGGGAGGAGCTGCATGGTGATCTGCGCGATCGTCTCGCCGGAGCGGTCGAGCGCGATCTGGAGCATGCGACGGCGCAGGAGATCCTGCAAGCGGTGGCTCCGATCATCGAGGACGCCGAGCGCGACCGTGAGCGGGCGCTGGCATCGCGCTTGGAGGGGGCGTTGGGAACCGGCGGCGCTGCCGTGGCCGGACTGGACGACGTGCTGACGATGCTTGATGAGGAGCGTGTCAAGACGCTCCTGATCGCCGATCGGGCGAGCCTGAGCGCTGGGCTGTGCTCGACCTGCGGCCGGCTGTCCCCATCAACTGAAGGGCGCTGCCGGCTTGACGATGGCGCTCTCGTGCCGGTTGAAGCCGTCGAGCATATCGTCGCACTGGCCGCGCAGCGGTCGCTCGAGATCGTGGTGTTTCGTCATGAGCCCGATGCGCTTCGGGCCCATGGGCAGATCGCGGCACTTCTGCGCTGGTGAGCCGACCGCATGTCGATCGACCTCGCCGGACTGCCCTAACCGACCCCGGCCTTGGCGATCGGCCGCAGATGCTCGGCGTAGCCGTGAAAGGCGATCGCAACCGCACATGGAGCGCCGTCCATAGCGGCGCGCATATCGTCGCCTAGCATCACGCGTCCAATAGCGCCACGGCGGCAAGAGCCGACCACGAGCAGATCTGCGCCCTGTTTCTCCGCCTGCTGATGAAGGCCAGGACCGGGACTCGTGGAGACGACGCCGACGAGCTCTGCCCTGACACCGGCCTCGATTCGCTCCCGCTCGAGCAGTTCCTCGGAGTCCTTGAGCTCCTCTGCCACCTCGCCTCGGTGCACGTGGACAAGCGTCAGCTTCCCATCTGGGTCGGTAAGAGCAGCGGCAAGCGCGATGACGTCACGGCCGCTGGGCCTGCCATCCACTCCCACGAGCACATTCCTGAACATCGTCGGTCTCCTTGTCGGGACGAATGATGCGAGGATCACAACCCTACAGCCAGGAAACGCGACCACATCGCCTTGCACTGCCGTAGCTCGCGCGGTCTACCCCAGAGTGGGAGGCGAGCGGGCGGCGCCTCCATCCCAAGGTCTCTCGAGACGCTGCGGCCTGTGCGGAGTCGCGTCGACCAGGCTCTGTTCCGCCGTACAGCGGAGTCCGCTGAATGCGGCGCGGGCGTGAGCCTGATTGACTGGAGCCAGCGATGATCTGCTCATCGATGCCGGCCCGCCATCTCCCCGGACTTTCAGCATCGTGCCCGCCGTGAGCCGGCGCAGCGATCTGCGCCTCGCGCCCGAGGAGCTGCGCCGACGCTGCGATCCGGCCACGCTGGCTCTTCGAACGACGGCGGACGTCGAGCCGGCCGACGGCGCCGCCGGGCAACAGCGCGCCGTCCGCGCGATCGACTTCGCAGTCGAGGTGTCACAGTCGGGTTACAACGTGTTCGCCACCGGGCCGGACGGTACGGGCAAGAGAGCCACGGTCGAGGCACGACTGCGCACGCACGCGCGGGTGCGGCCCACGCCGCAGGACGTCGTGTTCCTGTTCAACTTCGAGGAGCCCGGCAAGCCGCTGTGCGCCACGCTCGCGCCCGGCCAGGGGCGGCGACTATCGCGGACGATGGGTGCATTTGTACAGCAGGCCGGCAGGGAGATTCCACATGCGTTTGAGAGCGAGAGCTACCGCCGCCGCCGGGCCGAGGTCGTCAAGCCGTTCGAGCGCGAGCGCCAAGAGTTGCTCGAGCAGGTGCGCACCTTCGCGCGCTCGCGTGGCCTGGACCTCGAGATCACGCCGGCCGGAGTCGTATCGATCCCGCTCGTCCACGGCCGACCGGTGACGCCACAGGAGTTCGAGCAGCTGCCGGAGCAGACCCGGCAAGAGCTCAACGCCGCCAGCCATGAGCTCGAACAGCGGATGAACAGCGTGATCCCCCAGCTGCGTGAGATCGACTCGCGTGTGCGCGACCGGGTCCACGCGCTGGACCGCGAGGTGGTCCTGTTCGCGGTCGGACACCTGATCGACGATGTCAAGCACGAGCACGCCGAGTCGGAGGCCGTCACGGCGTGGCTGGAGCACGCTCGCGAGGACGTGGTCGACAACTACGGAGGCTTCCTTGCCGAAGCCCAGCAGACCCAGCTCATGCCGCCCATGAGGGCGATGCTCGGTCGCGGCGCTGATGCATTTCGTGCGCGCTACGAAGTCAACCTGTTCGTCGCCAGTGACGAGCGGGGCGCACCGGTCGTCGTGGAGCGTAACCCGACGTTCAATCGGCTCTTCGGCCGCATCGAGTTCGAGACGGCGCTCGGCGCGGCCGTGACCGATCACCAGCACATCAAGGCGGGCGCGATTCACACCGCCAGCGGCGGCTACATGGTCCTGCGTGCAGACGAGGTGCTGCGCCAACCGTTCGTGTGGGAGAAGCTCAAGGAGATTCTGCGCTCCGGCCGCGCGCAGGTCGAGAACCTCGGTGAGCAGTTCACGCTGTTCCCAACTGCCACGCTGACCCCTGACCCGGTGCCGGTCGATGTGAAGGTCGTCCTCGTAGGGTCGGGCGAGCTATATGGGCTCATGCACGCGCTCGACGAGGATGTGGCTGAGCTATTCCGCGTCAGGGCCGACTTCGACGTGCAGATGCTGTGGGGCGACGAGGAGCTGGCGAGCTACGCGGCCTTCATCAGCGCCGAGGTCGCACGCGAGGGGCTGCGCCACTTCGACGCCAGCGCGGTCGCCCGCATCGTCGAGCAGGGCGCGCGCCGGGCCGCTCACCAGGGGAAGCTCTCGACCCGCTTTCAGGAGACTGCAGAGCTTCTTACCGAGGCGAGCCACTGGGCGGCTCGCACCGGCGCTGAGCTCGTGGGAGCCGAGCATGTCGAGCAGGCCATCTGTGAGCGGCGCACCCGCTCGAACCTGCTCGAGCAGCGGCTTGCCGAGATGATCGATGAAGGCACGCTGCACATCGAGCTCGAGGGTGGCGCGGTCGGCCAGCTCAACGGTCTGGCTGTCGCGGTCCTGGGCGACTATGCGTTCGGCCACCCGACCCGCATCACGGCGACCACGGCGACGGGTAGCGGCGAGCTGGTGAGCATCGACCGTGAGAGCAAGCTCAGCGGGAAGATCCACGACAAGGGGTTCCTCACCCTGCGCGGCTATCTGGAGCAGCGCTACGGCGACGGCCTGCCGCTCTCGCTGTCGGCAAGCCTTACCTTCGAGCAGTCCTATGGCGGCCTGGAGGGCGACTCAGCTTCAAGCGGTGAGCTCTACGCGCTGCTCTCGAGCCTCGCTGAGGCACCGATTGACCAGGGCATCGCCGTCACGGGCTCGGTCGACCAGTACGGCCGCATCCAGGCGGTCGGCGGGGTGACCGAGAAGGTCGAGGGCTTTTTCGCCGCCTGCGAGCGTGCCGGGCTGACCGGCGAGCAGGGCGTCGTCGTCCCAGCGACCAACCGCCGCCACCTGATGCTCGACGAGCATGTCGTGGAGGCCGTCAGAGACGGTCGCTTCCACATGTGGGCGGTGGACAGCGTCGATCAGGGTATCGAGATCCTCACCGGCATCCCGGCGGGTGAGCGCGGCCCAGATGGTGCCTACGCGGCAGGCACCCTGCATCGGCGGGTCCAAGACCGCCTATCCGCGATGGCGCGCGCGGCACGTGAATGGAGCCGCCCTGTCCGTCGGCCTGACGTGCCCGACGAGGGCTGAAACCGAGCGGGTGGACGCATCGACGGTATGGCGTTGTCAAAGTGCTGTCACGGAGGTGTCGTGACCGATGGGTGTCATCACCGTGAATGGTCGCGGACCGATGCGTGGGTTGGAGCTGGTGTTGCCCCGGCGTCGTGACGGGCTGCGAGTTGCTGCGCTAGGAGCGTGGGTCGCTATCGGTTCGCGACGCGGGTGAGTGCCAAGAATTCACGGTCTTGATAGTCGGGGGCGAGCAGTGTCGTGGTGGCGGGCTTGGGTCACTGCCCCGCCCGCTCCGCTTGGGGGCTTTTCCCCGGCTCTTGAGAGCGGTTGCGGGCTTCTCAGCTGGTGTTCAGGAGCGCCAGGCCGCCTGCCCGGTGGAGCTTGAGCAGGTTGTGGATCGTGCACTGAAAGCGCCATTGGGCGCGGGCTGCTGGCTTGCCGCGGATCAGCACCCGGCGGCCGTCTTGGACGGTGGCGATCTGGCCGAACACTGGCTCGACGATCGCCTTGCGCCGGGCGTAGATCTTGCGGGCCTTCTTGGTTCTGGTCTTGCGCGCCATCCGCTGCTTGGGGGTGGCGTCCCTGGGGATCGGGCCACGCGACGCCGGCGCCGGTGGCTCTGAGTGCTTGAAGCGCCCGGTCGCGATGTACGGGTCGAGCTCGTGCTGCTCGCAGGTCTGGACGTTCTCCGCGGAGAAGTAGCCAGCGTCCGCGGTCAGCACCGCACCCTGCGGTGGCTGGCGTCGATTGCCCGGAGGTTCTCATCCAGCTGCTCGAGCGCCGGCTCGAGCTGCTGGGCGTCCGGCGCCTGATCGGACAGCTCCGCGACGAGGATCACCTGTGCCGTCTCGTCCACGATCGCCTGCCCTTAGTCGGAAGTTTTCGAGGGCTTGAGGCCCGATCGCCCGTGGTTGCGGGGATCGGGCCTTCTTTCGGGCGGTTCGTGTAGACACTAATTGGGGAGCCTTCCGTCAGGTTGGTGTGGCATTATGTGGCTATGCCAAAGAGAACGGGTGCGGTGCATGTGGCGACGACTCGTCGCCACTACAAGGGCAAGGAGTACGAAAGCACGCTGTTGCGGCGCTCCTACCGCGAGGGCGGCAGGGTCCGCAACGAAACGGTCGGCAATCTCTCGCACCTGCCGGCGGAGGTGATCGATGCGATCCGCGCGATGCTCGCCGGTCGCACGCTCGTGGATCTCGACCGGGACTTCGAGATCGAGCGTTCGCTGCCCCACGGTCACGTCGCTTGCGCGCTGGGTGTGTTGCGTGATCTCGACCTGGAGCGGCTGATCAGCCGCGAGCGCTGCCGTGAGCGTGACCTGGTGGTGGCGATGATCGTCCAGCGTGTGATCGGCCCGGGCTCGAAGCTCTCGGCGACACGGCGCTTGCGGTCAAGCACGCTCTCCGAGGAGCTGGACCTGGGCGAAGTAAAGGAGGCCGAGCTGCTGGGCGCGATGGACTGGCTACTCGAGCGCCAGGAGCGGATCGAGCAGGCGCTCGCCCGTCGGCACCTCTCCGGGGACGGGTTCGTGCTCTATGACCTCTCATCGAGCTATGTGGAGGGGCGCTGCTGTCCGCTGGCCAAGCTCGGCTACAGCCGTGACGGGCGCAAAGGCAAGCTGCAGGTCAACTACGGGCTGATCTGCTCCCCGCAGGGCCGGCCCGTCGCCGTCCACGCCTTCGACGGTTCAACCACCGACTCAAAGACGCTTCCAGACGCCGTGGCGAGGGTCACCGAGCGCTTCGGGATCAAGGATGTCGTGCTCGTCGGCGATCGCGGGATGATCACCCAGGCGCACGCACAAACGCTCAAGGATCAGGGTGTGGGATTCATCAGCGCGCTGAAGAACGCACAGATCCGCACGCTCATCAACGCCGGGGAGATCCAGCTGTCTCTGTTCGACGAGATGAACCTCGCGGAGATCTCCTCGGAGAAGTTCCCTGAAGAGCGCCTGATCGTGTGTCGCAACCCCGCGGTCGCGGCCGAGCGAGCCAGAAAGCGCCAAGAGCTGCTCGACGCCACCGAATCAGAGCTTCAGAAGGTCAAGGCGATGGTCGATGGCCCGCGCGGCTCGCTGCGAGCCGCGGACGCGGGCGAGATCGCGACACGCGCCGGCAAGGTCGTCAACAAGTACAAGCTCTCAAAGCACTTCGAGCTGCAGATCAAGGACAGCGCCTTCTCCTTCGCCCGCAAGCAACAGCAGATCGATGACGAGGCGACGCTTGACGGGCTCTACGTGATCCGCACCACCTGCCCGGCCGAGCAGCTCTCAAGCCAGGCCGCGGTCCGCGCCTACAAGCAGCTGAAGATGGCCGAGCGCGCGTTTGAAACGATGAAGGACACCCTGGAGATCCGTCCCATCCACCACCACCTCGAACCCAGGGTCCGCGTGCACATCTTCCTGTGCATGCTCGCCTACTACCTCACCTTCGAGCTCGCCCAGCGCCTGGCCCCGATGCTCTTCACAGACCAGGAGCCGCTCACGCCCGCGGACCCCGTCGCGCCGGCGCGACGCTCAAGGGCCGCCAAGGCCAAGGCCGCCAGCACCGTGACCGAGGACGGCTACCCCGCCTCAAACCTGCCCGACCTGCTCGCAGAACTCGCCACCATCGCCCGCAACACGATCCGCATCGGGGACGCCGAGCACACCTTCAAGCGTCTCACCAGGCCCACGCCGCTGCAGGCCAGAGCGCTCGAACTGCTCGACATCAAGCTCGCCGCGTAGACAGAAGCCGCCAGCCCAAACAAGGCCAAAACCCCGCCACTCCACGGGATTCAGCGCCCCGGCCTCAAAAACTTCCGCTTAGGGACTGTCGAAAAATAACCTGACAGGGTTCTTGCACCGCTTGTAGAACTGTGGGGTGTGATCGATGAGGTGGCGATTGGTGACCGGTTCAGGGCGTTGGCCGCTGAGCTGAACGAGCGCCAGCGGCGGCTGTGGGCGGCGAGCGAGGCGCGCAGTGCGGGCTGGGGTGGGATTACGGCGACTGCGCGCGCGACGGGCATCTCGGTGGTCACGATCCGCAGGGGGATCGCCGAACTGGAGGCGGGCTCAAGAGTCGATCCAGGGCGTGTGCGCCGTCCGGGCGGTGGGCGCAAGCCGATCCTTGAGCGCGACCCGACGATTCTCGAGGACATCGAGCGGCTGGTTGATGAGGACAGCCGTGGCGATCCGGAGTCGCTATTGCGCTGGACGGCCAGGAGCGTGCGCAATATCGCCGCCTCGCTGCGCGACCTGGGCCACGAGGCGCACTTCAGCACGGTGGCGATGCTGCTGCGGCTGCTGGGGTACTCGCTGCAGGCGAACGTGAAGACCAGAGAGGGCGCCTCCCATCCCGATCGCGACGCTCAGTTCCGGCACATCAACGAGACCGCGAAGGCGGCCGTCGCCGCCGGGCTGCCGGTGATCTCTGTCGATACGAAGAAGAAGGAGCTGGTCGGCGATTTCAAGAACGCAGGGCGCGAATGGCGCCTGCAGGGCAAGCCCGAGCTCGTGCGCGTGCACGACTTCCAGGACAAGCAGCTCGGCAAGGCGATCCCCTACGGCGTCTACGACCTACGCCTGGATGAGGGCTATGTCAACGTCGGCATCGACCACGACACCGCCGAGTTCGCGGTCAACTCGATCCGCAGCTGGTGGAAGCACCTCGGCTCTGCGCGCTACCCGCGCGCGCAGCGCCTGACGATCACCGCCGACTGCGGCGGCTCCAACGGCAACCGCACCAGACTGTGGAAGGTCGAACTGCAGCGCTTCGCCGAGGAGACCGGGCTCGAGATCGAGGTCTGCCACTTCCCGCCCGGCACTTCAAAGTGGAACAAGATCGAGCACCGCCTCTTCTCGTTCATCACCATCAACTGGCGCGGCAAGCCACTCGTATCGCTGGAGACGATCATCAACCTCATCGCCGGCACCAAAACCAGCACCGGCCTGGAGGTCTACGCCCGCCTCGACGAGGGCAGCTACCCCTCGAAAGTGAAAGTCTCAGACGCCGAACTAGCGGCCGTCAATCTCCACGGCAACGACTTCCATCACGAGTGGAACTACCTCATCACTCCGAAACGTTAATTATCTACAGTCCCTTAGTAGCACTGGTGATAGGACCCGTCCGAGGTCTTCATGATCCTCGACTGCGGATCGGTGAACTTGCGCTGCGCCGTCGGCTTGGGTGCAAACGCGTCGCGCCCGCCGGGTGGACGACGCGGCTTCTTGCCCTGCGCCTTGAGCTCGGCGCGCCGCTGGTTCTCGGCCTCGCGTGCCTCTCGCTCGAGCGCCTCCTTGGCCTCGCGGATCTTCGCCAGACGCTGCTCGCGACGCTGAAGCTCCGCCGGCAACTCATCGCCGCGGCGGTCAGCGCCGAAGCGCTCATCCTCCTCCTCGTCGACCCGCTCGGCCTCCGAGAGCAGCGCGTGAACGTTTGCTCGGATCTCGGCGATCTCGGCCTCCAGCTGCTGCTCCTTCTTGACCATCCGCTCATAGCTCATCGCCTGATGGCGCGAGGCGTTCGCGCGCAGCTTCGTCCCATCCAACGCCAGGCTCCCAAGCCCCCCGAGCTTGGCCCGCCTGCACAGCCCCAGCGCCTGCACGAACAACTCCCCCAGCGCATCGAGATGCCGCTTGCGAAAGCGCGCGATCGAGCGGTAATCCGGCTGCTGATCGGCGCACAACATCCGCACCGCCACATCCCCGTAGCTCGCGCGCTCCAGCTTGCGCGAGGACATCACCCCATTCGCATAGCCGTAGATCAGCAACTTGACCATCAACCGCGGGTCATACGGCGGATAGCCCCGCTCCTCCTCATAGGAGACCTAGATCGCGGACAAGTCAAGCGTCCCGGACTCCACCAGGTCAGAGACGAAATGCGCCAGATCACCCTCCGGGATCCAGTCCTGCAGGACCGGCGCCATCAACAACACCTGGTCAGGGTCATACGGGCGAAACGCCTTCTCCTCACCGACAGGGGCACGCTCCCTGGACCCCTGGTCCTCGTCCGCCTGCACCTCAACCAGCCGCTCCTGCACCACCGCTGCCGACATGACAACCTCCGCGTCGTGAACAACGCAATCGTCTTAAACCCGCCGGACAGCTCCGCCCTTACTGACCCCCGCTCCTAAGCGTCGCATAGCGCGCTGGTTTCCGCGACGTACGACCTCGCGGACCAGCGGGGACGCGAGCCGCTCGCTCATGGGCGCCTGCCGCCAGGCAAACTCGAACATGATGCGAGTGCCGCCGCTAGGGAGTTGCTCGAGTGTGTACGTGCCGCTAGCTATCCGCCGCCCGCCAGCGCCGATATTCTGCGCAACGATCTTCGCTGGACGGTCAGCCGAGACGACTTCGATGTCGATCGTATCCGTCCGCCCGCCCGCCTTGGCCTGCACTCTCGCCTTGGAGCCGATCCCGCTATCTGGGCCCGAGTACTCCCAGTCATGCAGCATGTGGTCGATGAACGGCTCGTGATTGGCCATCACGTCAAGGAAGTCGTAAACCTCCTCGCGCGGGGTCGGGACTTCGGTGCTTACTCGTACGGGTCGGATCATCGTGTCTCCTTGCTTTCTTTGCAGATGCGAGGACGAAGGCAGGGCTCTGTGCGCGCCGGCGGTCATGCGATCCCGCGCCCGGTCTTCACGGTCGGCTGCGGCCTCCCCTCGGCCTCGCCACATCGAACCTGTGGTGTGAGTCTGTACCCTGACCAGACCCCGTTCATGGGTCCAGACCAACCGGACCGAACTCAAGGGGTCGGGCCACGTTCGGCTGGTCTGCTTATTGGCGGGGCCCGCCACTCGGCAGGCAGAACGTACGGATCTCGTTGTGCGAAGGTTCCCGCTCCCCTGACGCCTCAGCCACGGCGTCGGCCTCCGCGGACTACGCCGTTCTGCTCCTCGTCGGGCAATACGCGAATTACGCGGCGGTCTTCGCGAAGATCGGCGCGTTACACAGCCAGGCCGCCGAACGACGACGAGGCCTGGAGGAGCCATGCGGATGAGAGGACTCGAACCTCCACCCAGTTACCTGGACACGGACCTGAACCGTGCGCGTCTACCAATTCCGCCACATCCGCGTGCCGGCGAGCAAGCGAAGATAGCGCACCGACAACACGACGAGCGTGACAGACACCGGCGACAGCTGCCCAGGCGCGTCAGAAAGGGTCCCGTCGCAAGCGGACACCTCGGTCCGCCGGCGTTCGCGCTGAGTGCTTTGCTAGCCTCGACCCGAGCAGTTGCCCGCCGCTATCGTCCAGGGGACTAGGACGCCGCCCTCTCATGGCGGAAACCCGGGTTCGAATCCCGGTAGCGGTATTTATGAAGGCTCTGCAAGACGCACGGTTTTCGTCTTTCCGGAGGCCTTGAAAGCCAGTTTGAAAGCCAGTGAGCGAGCCGGGCGCTTTTCCGAGTCCCACGAAATCGCGTTCGACGCCGGTCCAGTGAGCCGATCATGGGTGGGCAGCGCTCCCTCATAGCGCGACGATGGTGTTCCCCGCACGAGATCGCGCAGCTCTGGGACGTCCCCGAGCGCAAGCCACACGAGGAGCAGCCGCGCGACCTTCAGATGACGATCCGCTGACGGCCGTAGGAGCCGGTGGGCGAAAGCCCTGGGTAGGCTCCGGCTTGTAATCGTCGGGTATTTAGGACGAGAGTAGCGTCCGATGACATCACGCGCCCAGCCGACGAAGGCCGAGGTTATCGCCAACGTTCAGGACATGCTCAGGAGGGCGCGCAGGGGCTTGTCGGAGGCGACTGGCCGAGATCCGGCGTGCAGGCGAGACGGACTCATGGATCTCTTCAACTACGGCCGAAGCGTGACGTTGGCGATGGGCAAGATGAAGCACCTAGACCCCGGCTACGAAGCATGGCACGAGCCCTACGAAGCTCGGTTTGGCGGCGACCCGCTGATGAACTTCTTCAACAAGACCCGCACGGCCATTGTTCACGAGGGTGCCTATGCGCAGGCGTACGGACAGGATCCCGACCTCAAATAGCGGTAGCCGTGCGGTGGCCTTCAGCGCCGGGCCGAGGCGCCGATCGGCGACGACGGCGTCCGGGTTGGCTGCAAAAAACGATGCCTTCTACCCTTCCCCCCCACACCCCGACGGGACCGCCCCACCTTCGATGTCAAACGCGCCGCCTGCTTCCACCGTTCGCACGCAAGAGGCTTTCTGAAGCTCATTGACGATGACCGGTGCGTGCCTCCTCGCGTCCATAGGTCGCGCGCCGGACGGCCAGCGTCTTCTACCCAGACCGATCGCGTGCAACCGAGCGCCTCGGCACCGCCGACCCGAAGAACGCCGCCTCCTGCCGGCCGAGCTCCCCCGACGGCTCGAGCCCGTTTAGCAATTCGCCCATGATCCGGTGCCAGTTGGCCGTCGTCTCGAGTTGTCCGAGGACGCCGAGCGTCAGCATCTCGAGGCGCCGTGCGAATATCGCCTCCGCGAGCCAGCCCTGCTGGGAGTTGTCGCCACAAAACGCCCGAAGCCCGGACGGCGTTCCGGGCTTCGGTGGGGGGTATCTGTCGCTGGGGTGCGCTTCCCAGCCGCCTGTCCGGCTCCATTCCTCGGGTGCGCCTTTTCCCAAACCCCTTCGGGCGGCAGCAGCTCGGATCGGGGGTGAGCAGCTACGGTCCGAACCCTAAGGAGTACGAGGACCCGATCTGTTACGGCCGTGCCACCAAGCTGTTACGAGCCTGAGAATGCGCTGATCGATCTGAGCCATACGTAGTCTGCCCCGACAACGTCAGCGGGCTAACACCGAAGTCCGCCGTCTCGCGGGCCCCCACTCTTGGTGGTTCATGGACGAGAGGCTTAGGTGTCGGCGGTGCACCGACGCGATCGGCGTACACGAGCCCATGGTCGGTGCTCGCCGAAGGCGAGTTCCGCGAAACCTCGGTGCTCAACGAGCTACCCGAGAGACCGGTCGGCGAGTGCTACCACCGTGCGTGCTTCCATTAGGCGCACGGCCAAGGACGGCTCGATAGCTAGGACGCTCGCGAAGCTCGTCCCCCCAAACGTTGAGGAGCCTTTTGGAGCGGTCAAGCTGGCAGCCTCCGCCTCCGATTCCAGACACGTATGGCGAACCGGGGCGGTTCGTCGAAAAAGGGAGGGAGGGAAGTAAGCCCAGCCTCACGACTTCTCTCCCTCCGAACCTAGAGCAAGGCGCATGCACGCCCCCGGCCAACAGGGGGGCTGAGACCGAGGGCACCTCATCCCATGAGATGTGGTTCGCCTAACGCTTCGTCTGGTGATTGCCGCCTGCTCGGCGATCCCCTTTTGCAGGTCGTCCCGACAAGGAGAGCAAAGCTAGCTTGAGCCGGCGAGCTCGCCGAGGACTGCCTGGGACTCGGTGAGACTGGAGGTCAGGATCTGCTTGGAAACTTCGAGGAGCTGGAAAATGCGCGGGTCACGGACGGCGTAGTAGACGCTGGTGCCCTCGCGGCGACCCTCGAGGACGCCATGCTTGCGCAGCACCCCGAGATGCTGAGAGGTTCCGCTTGAGTCCATCTGGAGCTCGTTCTGCAGGTCGCCGACGGTGCGCTCACCGTCTCGTAGCAGCTCGAGGATGCGTACTCGCACGGGGTGGCCGAGGATGCGGAAGAACTCGGCCTTTACCTGATAGACGGCACGGCGCTGGACGGCGTCGGTGCCCACGACGTCACGTGAGCGCTTAGTCATCGAAGAAACCATTGGGTTGAAGTTGGGTTCATAGTTGCTTGCACGAGCGGAATCGCAGTTGTCGCTAAGCATCCGCGTCCCCGCTAGACAACCTGTCTTATAACTTTATCAGATGGTCAGATCATCCTAGGTGCCAGTTGCTGCGAGCGCGCCGCGCAGGAAGCCCACGGTTCGCTCCCAGGAGCGCTGCGCAGCGGTCGCGTCATATGTGCCCAGGCGGTCGGTGTCGTTGAAGAAGGCATGTCCGGCACCGGTGTATTTGTCGAAGGTGACGTCGACACCAGCGCTGCGCAGCTCGGCTTCAAGCGCCTTGGCCTCCTTGAGCGTGATGAACGCATCGGCCGTCCCGAAGTGCCCGAGGACAGGGCCCCTGATTCGCGTGAAGTCTGGCTTGCCGTGCGGCATCACGTAGTAGTAGGTGGCCGCCGCGGCGATCCGCGGGCAGCTCGCAGCCGCCCACAGGGAAAGCCCACCGCCCAGGCAGAAGCCGAGCGCTGCCACGCCCGGTCCCTCGACGCCCGACTGGGAGGCCAGGAACTCAGCCGCAGCGCACATGTCCTGCTCGGCTTGGTCCATCGACAGGGCCATCATCATCTGCTCTGCCTCGCTCGGCTGGGTTGTGGTCTCGCCGCCGTATAGGTCGGGGGCCAGCGCGAAGAACCCCTCGGTCGCGAGGCGGTCACAGACCGAGCGGATGTGATCGTCAAGACCCCACCACTCCTGCAGGACGATCGTTGCCGGGCCGCGCTGCGCCTCGGGTACTGCCAGGTAGCCCACCGCGATGCCGGCGCGCGTCGGGAACTCGACCTCAGGCATGCCTGCCTCCTTCAAGGTTGATTCGTAGCCCGGGGGGACGGCTGGTGCAGTGTTGGTGCTCGGCACTGGAACGATGCCGGCGATCGAGACCTCTGCTGGCAGACATGGAGCTCGGGCTCATCGCTCATCAACGACGCTGGATTTCATGGCAGATGAGAGCGACGAGCACGCAACCGAGCAGCGACAGGGCTCCAGTTGCAACTAGCTCCACTTTCCCCGAAGGCGTTGCGAGCACTGGCGGAAGAGTGATCAAGACGAGCAGTCCGACCAGCGTGAGCCCCACTGCATGCTCACGCAGACAGCGCAGCTGGGGCGGATGCCACGTGTTCGCTCCTGGGGTGCGCTTCCTCGAAGGCACCTGAGCACCTGGGCAGGTCCGGTTTCTGCGCGGAAGTGCTCTATGAGCGCTCATCCCAGCATCTCCGTGAGACGCTGCTCGAGCCTTTGCACGCCCTCTTCAGCCCCCGAGGCCGGTGCGTTGTCGTAGAGCACCGCCAGTGGCATGTCGCCCTCGTCGCCCACGATCACCTGAGCGACGAGTCCGACGTGACCCTTTGGTACGGCCTCTACATCTCGTCGTACGGCGCGCGGTAGCCGCATGCGTATGTCGTTGAAATCGCAGCGGTCAAGGACATAGCTGCGAACGCGCCATTGCCGGTGGTTAGATGCGTGCTGATCTGACGGGGGCGGTACCACGCCTGACAGGAAAATAGAGTTCAGGCTGCCACCGCCTGCTGCAGCGTGACGGTGTGTCCGAGCGCTTCGAGCTGGGCGATCAGGCGTTTGGTGGTGCGCTCGGGGTCGCGCTTGCGGAAGTAGTCACCGCCGAGGTCGTTGTAGAGCTCGCCGGTGCAGAGCATGTGCCAGCACGCGCAGATGATCGAGTGCTTGACCGCACCGAGGGCCTTCTTGTGGCCGCGGCGGGGTCTGAGCCGCTGATACTGCGCAGCGAGATAGACGTCGTTGGTGCGCGTGGCGGCCAAGGCAGCCTCCTCCAGTGCCCAGTCGAGCCACTTCGATCCCTTGCGGGTGCGTCCGGAGCGGCGTCTGCCGGCGGAGCGGTCGTTGCCGGGGCACTGCCCGGCCCAGGAGGCCAGCTCCTTGGCCGTGGGGAAGACGCTCATGTCGAGGCCGATCTCCGCCACGATCACCTCAGCTGTGCGCCGTTGAACGCTGGGGATCGTGCACAACAGCTCAACGGCTGACTCGAAAGGGGCGATCTGCTCCCCGATCGTCTCGGTAAGACCCTGGATCTGCTCGTCCAAGAAGTCCAGGTGGGCGAGGATCGCGCCGATCCAGACGGCGTGCAGGTGATCGAAGCGGCCCTCCAGAGCCTCCCGCAGCGCGGGGAGCTTTGCGCGCAACCTGCCCTTGGCCAGGTCGGCGAGCACCACGGGGTCGGTGGTGCCGGCCACGAGCGCGTCGAGCATCGCCCGGCCGGACTTGCCGAGGATGTTCGTTGCGACGCAGTCCAGCTTGATCCCGGTGTCCTCAAGCGCCTTGTGCAAACGGTTGGCCTCCCGCGAGCGCTCCTGGATCTGGGTCTTGCGATAGCGCGTGAGGTTGCGCAGCGAGCGGATCGGCTTGGGCGGCACGAAGCTCGCTTTCAACAGCCCGGCCTCGGCGAGCTGACAGATCCATTCGGCGTCCTTGACATCGGTCTTGCGTCCGGGGACCTGCTTGACGTGACGAGCATTGACCAGCAAGAGCTCGAACTCGTCCTCGAGGATCGCCCACACCGGCTTCCAGAACACACCGGTCGCCTCCATCGTGACCTGCGTCACTTTGTGCGCGGTGAGCCAGTCACGCAGCGTGAGCAGCCCCGCGACCGTCGTTTGAAACTCCGCCACGTGCTGCTCACGTCCACCGCCATCGCCCGGAACGCGCACACATGCGGTCACCTGCGCTTTATGAACATCCAGCGCCCCTGGGCGCTCGACGACCGTCTCCATTGAAACCTCCCGAGGGATCGAGGGACACCATCGTCGCCCAGGGGCCTCTGAGAACTGGCGAATCTGACAGGCGTGCTCATGGCAACAGTCCGGAGGTCCGGGGAGACCCACACGCCAGACTAGTCTCGGGCTCAGGAGCACCAAGGAGAGATCGGCGTCGCGGGCGACGTCGGAATCATCACCATTTTCATCAGCCCGTGCGGGCCCGCGGCGCGGGCACGGGGACTAGTCCCAGGTGAGGTCCTTCAGGTGACGGTACGTCTCCCAGGCATCCGCAATGCAATCGAAGGCAGCCCCCGTCACCTTGCCTTGGTCGGCAACCAACGCGACCGCGGCCTCGACGGTGTCGGGCTCGCCGTACTCGAGCAGCATCATCGTGGCTTCCAGGGCGTTCGGCCCTCCCTCGAGGATGGCGCGCGCTAGCCGAGCCCTGTAGTGCTCGGAAACGGCCGCCCTCGCGCGTGCCACCCTCAATGGCATCCGCGGCTCGCTCATGGCAGTGGTGAACGTAGGCGCTCGTCAATCGCCCAGATTGCAATCACGGCACGGGCTAGACGGCGCAACGAAAGCTGCTGGCTGCGCACTACCGTGTCCGGCTCGCACGTCTGCAACGCCAGGCACACCTCGCTCACCAGCTCGTGCAGCGCCTCACGCTGGCGCTCCCACGCATGCCGATGGTCAAAGTCGCCCGGACGCCGGTACAACTCAGCGGCGACCAGCGCGCTGCCCGCACGCGAGGTGACAGCGCTCTTCAGCCGCTCCTCCTCTGCGAAGGTCCTCATCCAGAGAAGGCCATCCAGCGCCTGCACGATTGCCCACAGCCCCACGGCTAGCTCGAGCCATCGTGCGCGAAGCGAGAAGAGCGCATCGGCGCACAGGCACCGATCGCCGCCGCTCAGCGAGGCGAGCTCGATCGCCTCAGTCGGGGGAGCGACCGTCAGCGTCGCACTCAGCCATGCCCCGAGGTGATCTCCCTCACCGCCGTTGCCCCGCACCACGTGTTGAGCCCGCGCCGCAGTGCTCACCTCACAGGCAAGCGCTTCCAGTTGGCGCCCAAGCGCCGTCGGTTGCTTGGCGTGCGTGCGTCGAGCGCTAGTGATCTCATCCAAGTTGAAGGCGACGCGAACCGCTAGCGACGCGAGATCGACCGCGGCGTCCTCCACGCCCACGAGCGCGTCAACCGGGTCGGCGGTGGCGCCTAGAAGATCATCAATTGCCACACACGCTGCTCGCGCGGTCAGAGAAATCGTCGGGCGACTAACGAGCAGTGGCAGCTCAGCCGCACGGATCTGACGCTCGGCCGCACTGAGGGTGTCCTCGAGCCGGTGCAACAGATGTAGATGACGCTGACCCGCCACAGGCCCGAAGGCCTGCCAGACACTGGCGCTGCACTCAAGCGACACAGCCGCACAACGCAAGACCGAGCGACGGCTGGCACCGGACCCTTCCCACAGTGCGAGGAGGTCGCGCAGCACGACCTCGAAGTGCCTCTTTGCTCCGATCCCCACGCTTCCGGGATCCGCGTAGCGGCCGATGAGGTCCCCCAGAGCTACCTGGCTCCACAGCTCACCAAACGGCCGACGCCAATCAAGTACGGGCAGGCCACCCGCCTGGGCATCAGCAAGCGAACTCGTGAGGCTCAAGGCATGTAGCGGCGATTCCGCCGAAGCCCACCTGGACAATCTCGCCTCCAAACTGGCCATTCCTTAGCAACCTATCATCTTCTAAGATTAGAGTGGTTGCGGAATATGGTGGCGATGCCGAGGAGGTAGTGCCACCGGTTGATCGGCGGTCAACGCTCGGCTCAGGCCTCTTCTTCTCGGTGAAGCCGTACAGCTCGGTTGTCTACGGCCTCGTGCCCGAGGGCGTCGCAAGCGCGACCCTCGAGCTGTCCGCGCACGTCGCCCGCCGCCACCACGAGCGCTATCCGCACCCCTATGCCGCTACCGCTCGGAACAATTCTTTACTCGTAATCACGGTCTCTGCGCCATGCGCCCACCGCTTATCACGGTCGTCAAGGGCGCGTTCGAGCGGTCCTGAGCGACCTCGCGCGGCCTCGAACGCCCAGGGTGGGCCCACAGGTGGGCCTATGGGAGCCCCCTTTACCTCTGGGCCCACGTCCCATGCGAACGTTCAGTTCGGATGTCCGGCGACTCGGTGGTCGGGGGTGTGCCCACCTCGGCTTGTTTGGCCCACTACGGCGTGCGCCCGTGATGGTCGGCTCGCGGAGACGCCCGCTCTTCCGCGAAATGCAGGAGCGATCCCGGCGCCGGCCCGGACGACTGCGTCTCGTCCCATGCAGTCGTCTGCCGTCGCGTCTTGCGCGCGCTCGCTCCTGGCTCGAAGCGGCAGTGTCGCGTTTGGGCGAGTATCTGCTCGAACCTCCAGTCGGGGGTAGAAGCGGCCCAATTCGGCCCCTGCCACCCCTGGGCGTACAACAACTTACGTGTCAGTCTTTCGGAGCTGCGGGTTCCGCGGTTCTAGGCGCCAGGGCGCGAGGCGATCCACTTGATGCCTGGGGTCTCCGTCAGCCCATGAGCAACCACCGACACGACGACCGCCAGCGCCGCGATGTTGAAGATCTCTTCTCCCGCGGGGAGCTGGCGCCCAAGGATCAACAATGAGAAGGTCATGGTCGCAACGCCCTTGGGCCCGAACCATGCGATGAACGCCTTGGCAGCCCTGTCGAGTTCCGTTCCGGCGAGGGCGACCCAGATCGCCACCGGGCGCGCAAGCAAGAGAGTGGCGATGACGACGCCCATCGCAGCCCACCCGTCGGCGGTGAGGCCATCCAGCGTCAGCAGCGAGCCGAAGATGACGAACACCCCGAGCTTGACGATCTCCGCGATCTCCCCTACGCCCTGGACGAAGTGCCCCCGCAGATCCGGCCGGCGGATGCCCAAGACGATCGCGGCGACGAAGACCGCGATCAGGCCATTGCCGCGCGGTGGCAAGACCGTAACGCTGTACGTCGCGAAGGCGATCCCGAGCCCGTACAGCGCCTTCTGATGCCCGGGTATGCGTGCGCCGTCGCCACGGGGCATCAGGACGGACCCGACGACACCGCAGACGATCCCGAACGCCAACCCGAGGCCGAGGTTTTGCAGCACGAAGTGCCACCAGACGAACTGCTGATGTCGCGCTTCGAGCGCGGCCGCCAGCGCGAGCACCGCCGGAAGCGCCAGCCCGTCGTTGAGGCCCGACTCGAGGTTCAGCGAGTGCCGAATTACCCGAGGCACCCGCGGGTCCGTCACGACGCCGGAGGAGAGGATCGGATCGGTGGGCGAGAGCAGCGCGCCGAGAAGGAAGGACTCGACCCAGCTCAGGCCGACCAGAGCATGGGCTGTAACGGCGACGATCGCCGCCGTCAAGGGCATCCCGACCGCCAGCTTGCGCAGCGGCAGGCGCCACCCGCGCTGCAACGGCTCCGCGTCGACCTCGAGTCCGTCGCGAAACAGGATCACGATCAGCGCGACCGTCGCAGCGTCGGTGACAAAGCCGGAGCTCGCGTTGAAGTGCAGGACGCCCGTGGCGCCCTCGCCCAATGCGAACCCTGCAAGCACGAACACGGCGGCCAGGGAGAGGACGCTGCGGTGTGCCACGCCCGAAAGCAACGCGCCGAGGACGAGCAGCCCGCCGAGCACACCCACGGCCGTCTGAAACGAGGTCACCCACGAAGCGTCTCAGACGTGGACGCAAGCGGCGGCGGCCGCGGTCCGAGAACTCCTTGCTCGAAGCGCGAGCAGATCGCACGGCTCTCTTCACCCGCTAGGTGAAGTCGATCCGTCCAGCTGCTTCAGCCGCTCGATCGCCGCGCGGACGTGTGTGAGATATCGCTTGACTGCGTTTTGCACGGACGGCTCCTCCGCGTGGTCGGGAAGCGCACGCAGCAGGTTGAGCCGGCTCTGGGCTACCCACGATGAGAGGTCAGGCTCGCTCAACCACCGCCCCTCCGTTCTCCATGTGCGGCTCATCATGCGTGGCCAGTCCTTGATGCTGCTGGGGTAAGGGTTGGGTGGGCAAAGCCGGTTCTTGTCCGCGTCGTCGTCTCGGTGGGCCTCGACGAAGCCGACGAGAGCTGCGTTGAAGCACGGCGAGAGAAGCCGCACCTGCTGGAGCACGATCCGACCGGGCTGGAAGATCGGCGTGGCGGGGGCATTGTTCAGACCGAGGGCCGTGCAGTCCACGTGCAGGACGTCGGAGCCCGTCTTAGCCTCCCCGCGCTCGAGCACGATCCGATCAGCCTCGATCCGTTGCACCCGGCCGAGCCTCACGACGTCTGCAATCTGCCGCAGGGCCGCCAGCTCGCGGGCGCTGAGCATCGTGCCGCGGTACATCGTTGCCGGCCACGCCGCGTCGATACGCGCAAGTCGCCCCGAGGCCTCGAGCCGCTCGAAGAGGTCATCGAGGTTCGCCGCATGGGCACCGGCCTCGGCATCGAGAGAGTTCCCCTCCATGATCGCGTCGACCTGCTCCAGCGGCTGGAAGTGGCGGCGGTCATAAAACCACGCGTCGCGGGGGCGTATCCAACGAATCCGATCCGGCGGTACGTCGTTGTCCAGAAGCCACATGCACGCGTCCGCAGCCGTCTTGCCGGACCCGAGGACCGCGTAGGAGCAGTCCGATTGCGCGGCCGCCGGCAGGTCGTTGACGGAGACGAGCCGAACGCCCGGTGCCACCTGAAATGGTGTGGTGTGGGTCGCCGGGATCGACGCCTCCAGATATCGAGCATCAACGACCTTGCGACGTACAGCGACGTCGTGGAGCGCTCCGGTGCCCAGGTCTCTGACCTGCTCGCCGTCGCTCCCGGTGCCCAAGTGCTCGTGGCGGGTGAGCAGGCGGCCCCGACCTGTCTCCGTTAGCGGCCCAGCCGCATCGGCGAAGTACTCGAAGACCTCGTCGCCCGCCGCCCGCTCGTAGTACCCGGCGTTCTCGCCGACCTGGTCGATGCGATCCTCGCCGAGCGCCAGCGAGTTCACGCCGTAGTACGCGGACGGGGTGTGCAGGCGAACGAACGGATACGCATCCGCCCAGTGACCTCCCGGGGCCCCTCGACGGTCAATCACCGTGACCTCAACGTCCGCCTCCGCTGCCAGCGCATCGGCGAAGGCAAGACCGCTCGCACCCGCCCCTATAACCAGATAATCGGTGCTGATGAGCATCTTCGTTCCCCTGGTGCCGCGCCGAAAGCGCGGTCATCTCGGCCGGGACGACAATAGCCGAGGGTTGCGTGTCGTGGGGAAAGCACCTGGCAATAGAGCCGACGCCGCACGCGCTGGCAGAAGCGACGCCCCATAGGGTCTTGAACGTCCGCATCACACTTCCCCATCCCTTAGGTGCGGGCCAACACAGGCTTCACTCGCGTCTGGAGAACATCGTCCCAAGGCAACACGGAGTAGTGCTTCGTGGTGGATGCGAGCGTGTCAGCGAAGACCAGCCAGACTGCTGAGATGGACGATCTGCGAGCGTCTTGGCAAGCGCTGCCGAGACTGCTCCTTTCCCCAGGGCAAAGCAGTAGTCCGGCGAGCCGCCGCTCGGACGAGTGCTCGTCGTCCAGAGCGCAAGCCCGACGCCAGACTCGCGAGACGCTCGCTCAGCTTCGCAAAGCAGCGGCGATGGGCAGACGAGATACTTGCCGGGCCATGGCTGACGAGTCCACGACCCCCGATTTCCGAGCCCGGCGAGCAGCATCGGCCAGGTCGGAAACGACCGCCGCAACCCCAACGGCTGCAGCAGCGTAACCTTTGTCCCGCTCTATAGAGGAGAGTGGTCTGGGTGCCCGAGGGTCTTTCGGCGACTGAGGTGGGCAAGGAGATCGCGGAGCATCGCGAGCACCACGCGCCAGAGGATCACTCTCGGCGCGATCGCTTCGTTTCGATCGCCGAGGCGGTGCTGCTCTCGCTCGTGGCGATCATGGCGGCATGGTCGGGGTACGCGGCGGCCAAGTGGGGCACCGACTCCTCGCTCTCGCTGGCGAAAGCCTCCTCCACTCGGACCAAGGCCAACCAAGCCGCCATCGAAGCGACGCAGATCCGCACGCTGGACTCGGTGGACTTCAATGCCGCGATCACTGCCTACGCCGCGCACGATCCCCTGCTCCTTCGCGTGACGCTGAGGCGGCTGCGCCCGAGCGCACTCGCCGCTGTCGAAGCATGGCGGGCCACAAGACCCCTCACGAACCCCAACGCGCCAGCGGACCCGTCCGACATGCCGCAATACCGGATCCCCCAGCAGGCCCAGGCGACGGCCCTCAATGCGAAGGCCGATGCGTACTTCGCCACGGGTCAGTCGACTGCTGGAACCGCGGACAAGTACGTGCGCCTCACGGTCTTCCTGGCAGCCGTCCTGTTTCTTGTCGGGATCGGCAGCCGCCTTCCGCTGCCCGCCGCCCGCTATGGGCTGGTCGGGGTCGCCAGCGTGCTGTTCGTCGTATCGGTGGTGGAGCTCCTCAGCCTTCGCGGACCACCGAGCTGACGCCGCCAAGCGCCTCCCCGTGCCGCGGGTCCGGAGCATGGTTCCCGAGTCGGATCAGTGCCCCGCGTGCTCGGAGAGCCCGATCTCTCGGTCCGAGACGGTCGCTCATGCGCGAATGCGAGAGCAACCGTGCTGCCCGGCCCGGCTTCTGAGATGGACGAGCCGCAGTCGCGCTAGTTCACGCTCGGACACGCTCGCTTACGCCGGGGCGAAGCAGTCGTGTCGGCGTCGCCAGCGCAGGCACTCCCGGCCGTCCGAGGGGCGCCTGGGTACGGCCCTCGCTCGGACGGTCGTTGCGAGCGCATCGCCGCGTCGATGAGCGCGGCAATCGAGTGACCGAAGACGCGCAGCGCAGAATGTAGACCGCTCCTGGCGAGCCCGAGTCCTCGACTGGGAGCTGTCTTGCTCTTGACAGCTTCCGGAGGTCTGCATAGGGTCGGCCGACACGCAACGTCGATGAGGAGGAGGGCTGCTCATGTTGTTCGGATTGCTCTACAAGCCACTTGGCGGGACGACCGAGGAGGCGCAGAAGCGCTCACTTCAGCTATTCACGCAATGGTCACCGCCATACGAGTTCAAGGCGCACTACGCTCGGGGAGACGGAAAGGGAGGCATCGCCATTGTCGAGAGCGATACTGCCGAGGCGATCGTCGAGGGCGTCGCGCCTTGGGTGCCATTCTTCGAGTTCGACGTCATGCCGGTCATCGACATCCAGGCGGCCGTGCCCCTACTCCAGCGCGTCTACGGGTGGCGTGACTCGATCAGCTGAGCGTAGGGTGCGAACTCGATGTCGCACCGGACGAGCTGCGAGCGTCCCGCGCAGCTGCTCGCGAGACGCCTCCTTCGCCATGGCTAAGCAGTAGTCTCGGCGCGGTCGGCCCCGGCTATCGTGATTCGTCCAGAGCGGTAACGCGTCGGGCCCGTCGGACACGCTCGCATCTCGCGCGTTGCGATAGCGCGGACCACCGCGCGCTCGCACTGGACGCTGGTCCCAAGCCAGCCTTTGGCCCCTACAGTCGGTCCAAGCGCGATATGACTCGTGGCTTCGCTGGGTTCTAGCCCAGCGGGCAGCGATCTCCGTATTAGCTCGGCGGGGTCACGTTCCGTGGAGATGACGTAGCGGCGTAGGGCGATCACGGCCCAGATTGCCTCCACGACTCCGAACGGCCAACGTGCCTGCCACAAAGCCGTAGACGCTGGACAGCGCGCAGCTGCACGCGAAAGCAAGCATGAACCGTCGACCACGGCGCTCAAGCGCGTACATCAGCATCATGAACGTGAGGACCACGACGCCGAACGCGGTGAGCATGGGTCTAGCGGCAGCTTGCGGGTGTGCCGAGCGAGGGGTAGAGTGGACGTGCCCGCGCAGGACCGACACGTGGGCAGAAAGCAGGCGCCAATGGAAACTAGATCGCACCAGGTCTAGGAGATGGGAGCCGACGCGCAGTACGCGGTGTGATTGGCTCAGCCCTCTTCTTCGCAGCCGGTGGCGTTGCCGTGGTCGTGCTGCGTCTCTTGGCGCTGGGGTAGGGCTCCGATTTAGAAGGGGAGATCAAGGCACCATCGACGACCTTAAGGGTCCGCACCGCGTCGGGTATCAGGCGCATGCGGCACCCGCAGGATTCGGCGCACACGACGCACAGCACGGTCGCGAGCGACCGATAGGTGCTCGGAAGGCGAGGCCACCCCCGGCCCCGCCTTCCGTGTTTGTGGCTACAGCGCAACCGCGTTGTGGCGGCTGCGCTGTCTCGGCGACCGAAATGGCTCCTGCTGGACGCTGCTCTTTCTCGCGCACTGCGATAGCGCGCCGAGTATCGGCCGACACGCCCGCTCGTCCTGAGCGATAGCGTCGGGCCAGGTTCCTCGCACGCTCGTTTGGGCGGAAGCGCCAGTCAAGGGTGGCCGGACGCGGACCTGCGACGCTCGTGAGTTTTTGTGCCGAATGCCACACATATCCTTGAGCCCGGGTGTACGCTGAGACACCTCATACGACGACCCATTTCCGGCAGTCGTCTTAAGGCCTACACGGGAGGCGCTAATGAGCGCGACAGAGATTGATCAGGCCAAGCTCGAAGCCTTTATGGGGCAGGCGGTAACCGACATGGGTGCGATCATCAGCGCGCCACTCATGTTGATCGGCGAGAAGCTCGGCCTGTACAAAGCAATGGCGAACGCCGGGCCGCTGACCTCGCAGGAGGTGGCGGAGCGCTCCGGCGCGGCCGAGCGCTACGTTCGCGAGTGGCTTGGCAACCAGGCGGCTGGCGGCTACGTCACCTACGACGCCGCGAGCGACCGCTACACGCTGCCCGATGAGCACGCACTCGCACTCGCCGACGAGGAGAGCCCGTTCTACATCCTCGGCATGTACGACCTGATCGCGTCGTTGTACGCCGACGAAGATCAAATTCTCGAGGCCTTCCGCAGCGGCGAGGGAATGGGCTGGCACCAGCACGATCACCGGCTGTTCCGCGGGACCGAGCGGTTCTTCAGGCCCGGCTACCGCGCCCACCTGATCGGCGAGTGGATTCCAGCTCTGGATGGAGTGCAGGAGAAGCTCGAACGCGGTGCCAAGGTCGCCGATGTCGGCTGCGGCCACGGAGCGTCAACGATCATCATGGCGGCGGCGTTCCCCAACTCCGAATTCTTCGGCTTCGACTACCACGCATCGTCGATCGAACGCGCGCACGAGGCGGCCAAGGAAGCTGGCGTCGATGATCGGATCACGTTCGCGACGGACGCGGCAAAGGAATACCCCGGCCATGGCTATGACCTCGTGTGCGTGTTCGACTGCCTGCACGACATGGGCGACCCCGTGGGCGCCTCGCGCCACGTCCTCGAGACGCTTGACGCGGATGGCACGTGGATGATCGTCGAGCCGTTCGCGAACGACCGTGTCGAGGAAAACCTCAATCCGGTGGGACGCGTCTTCTACGGCGCTTCGACTGTGATCTGCACCCCGGCGTCGCTCTCCCAAGAGGTTGGCCTCGCGCTGGGAGCGCAGGCGGGCGAGGCGCGTCTGACAGAGGTGCTCAAACAGGGCGGATTCAGTCGCGTTCGCCGCGCGACCGAAACCCCGTTCAATCTGATCCTCGAGGCGCGACCATAGGTAACGCCGAGTTAGAAGCCCATCACCTGCGGTCGGGGGCAGGGACGACCGCTTCCGGTCGCTAAGCGGTCATCCCGCCGTCGCTCGGACGCTCGCTCGTCCGCGAAACCGGTAGCACCGCGTCTGTTGGCATCAGGTGGCTATGGCGTCACCCCGCGCCGACCATCGCCTCCAGACGAGCGGCAAAGACGACGTCGCCGCCGACGCCGAAGCCCCCCTGGCCCGAGAGACATCGGCACCTACACCGTCACAGCCGGCTGAAGCGCTGCGGGGCCGCGACCTGGGCTGTCCGCGGGCTCACGGCCCGCGCGCGGCTCACGGCGGGCTGGGGATTTCTCCAGTGGCGGCGAAGGCCCTCCTCCCGCGCAGTCGACCCGCGTGCGTGCTCGTCCTTCAGAGACTGCGACAGCTCAGCGACCGCTTCCGCCCAGCCGAAGTCGGCTTGATCGATGCGCGGGCGCCGCTGAGCTATGGACGGTTGATAAGGCATGGAGTAAGCGAGCGAGGGTCGCTTGGGGCCGACCCGGCTCCAACGGAAAGCTGGGGGGCTCTCGGCCCGTTCCCTTGACCGGTTCCGACCGTCAGCGCATCCGTCGCCTCCCTCATCGGCATCGGCACTCCGAGGGGCTCGGAATGCCGTCCAACAGACGTCCAGCGCAATGGCCGCCGGCGCGGCGGTGAGCCCGCACAGCGCAGAAAGCCCCCGCCTTCACGCGGGGCTTTCTGATGCGCCGCGGGAGGACTGGAGGTGGCGGAGTGCCGCGCCGCCCTCGCGGCGATAAGCGCGTAGCCGAGCAGTCCTCCGAGTGACGCTTTCGCCTGAATGCGAGCGTCTGTGCCAGCCCCACTCACACTCCTGGATTGGACGAATCTCGATAGCGCCGACTGAGGCTCGGTAGACGCCTGCTTTCGCGGGCGAAGGGGAAGCCTGGCGAGCCAACCCCTTGACTTTCATCGGTCGTCCAACGCGAGCGTGAGCGCAGCCCTCCCTCGGACGCTCGCTCGGCCCGGAAGCGGTAGCGCCAAGTGGTATCCATGATGCCGGGCGCGCCCGCAACCCGACATGTCACACCCAGCCCATCGCATCAGGTCGAACAAAAGGCGCGACCGTTTAGTCACGCCACGGGCCTGGCACACTGCTGCATCCGCAACTTTCTACGCGAGTGCTTGCGGGGTTGTCCGGATGCAGGGACGGCGAGGCGCCTCCTAGCGTGATCGCATGAGGTTGTTCGCGGTCGCACTCGCTGCCATGCTGATGCTCCTAATGTGCTGCGTTCCCGCGGGAGCCGCGTCGGCGCCTCGCGTGTTCGCGCTCGCCGGCTCGGGTGAGTCCCAACTCGGCGGCAACGGCGGCCCGGCGACCGACGCCGGAGGGGAATTCCGAGACGTAGTGCCGCTGGCGCACGGCGGCTTCCTGGTCAGCGGCCAGGTCGTGAGACGCATCGACGCGCATGGGGTCATCACTACGGTGGCCGGAAACGGGTCGTCCAACTACGGTGAACCGCTGGGTGACGGCGGGCCGGCCACGAAGGCCAGCCTCGAGCCGGAGGGGCTGGCCGTGCTGCCCGGCGGCGGATTCCTGGTCGCGGACGCGACCCACGGTCGCGTGAGGCTGGTGAACTCGCGAGGCGTGATCAGCACCGTCGCGGGCACTGGAGCGGCTCGGTCCAGCGGCGACGGCGGGCCGGCCACCAGCGCCGGCCTCCTCCTCCCGGTCGCGCTCGCCCTGCTGCCCGGCGGCGGATACCTGATCGCCGACCAGCGAGATAACCGGGTGCGGAAGGTGGACGCGCACGGGTTCATCACCACCGTCGCGGGCACTGGAGCGGTTCGGTCCAGCGGCGACGGCGGGCCGGCCACCAGCGCCGGCGTCTACGGCCCGACCGCAGTCGCGGTGCTCCCGCACGGCGGCTTTCTCATCGCCGAAGCGTACGGCCGTCGGGTCCGACGTGTTGATGCCCGCGGCGTCATCACCACTGTCGCGGGCGGCAGCCGATCCGGTTCGTTGATTGGAACCCTCGGCGACGGCGGCCCAGCCAGGCTCGCGATCCTCGACGAACCATCTGGGCTGGCCGTGCTGCCCGACGGCGAATTCCTGTTCGCCGACCCGGGCGTGGGTCGCGTGCGACGCGTGGACAACAGGGGCATTATCAGCACTGTCGCCGGCGCGCCGCAGGCTGTGCGATCCGGGAGCGTCTTCTGGAGCACTTCTCCCGCGGGGACGCCGTGGTCGGGTCTCAGCGACGGGCTCGGTGGCCCCGCGACTGACGCCTTGCTTGCCCCGGCGGCGGCCGCGGTCGCTGCGGACGGCAGCGTTCTCATCAGCGAGAGGACACATGTGCTGATGCTCACCACCGGCCGGCATCCGCCGCTCGCCGTCGCCATACGTCCACCCACGGTGCTCGCAGGCTCCATCGCGGTCAACGTCGCTTCGAGCCAGCCCGGGCGCGAGCGAATCGAGGTTCGCTCGGCGTCTGACGGACGGCTGCTCGCCGCCCGCACAAGAACGGTCCAAGCCGGTGTCGCCAACTTCCGTCTCCCCCGGCTGCCCGGCGGGCCGCTCATCGTGCGCGTCACGCTGGACGGTCAGGGCCGGCTCGCCACCGATAAGACCGCGATCGTCTCGGGCCACTTCCTCCCGGTCAGCCTCGCGCGCGCCGCGGTCGCGCGACGTTGCTGCGGCGGGGGGCCGCCCGTCGTGCCGGCGACGCGCGCCAAGCGTGCACAAGAAGCGGAAGAGACCGCTCCGTCGGTGATCTCCTGTCACCGGTTCGGTCCAGCGCGCGTCGACTGCCGGTGGGGATGGGAAGGCCGCTGCAACGAGGTGACCTCAGCCGTCCTTCGCAATGCTCTCGTTTACCTGAACGAGACCACCTCCTGTGTCTACAGCAAGCACCCCTCCGTTCAAAGCCCCCCGCTGATCGCTCCACTGCTGTAACCGTTGCTGCGGCTGGCATGTCAGGCGTCGGCCGCCGCGCTATGCGCCTCGGCTATGCCCGCGGAAGTAAGCGCGACGTGTTCGGCAGATGTGAACGTACAGCGGCCACAGGCCCACGTCACCGAGCATCGGACGACAACTGCTTCGACGTGGATGCGAGCGTATCGGCGCACGCCGCTCGCGCTCCTGCCTCGAAACGCACTCGTCGTAGCTGCCCCTGACCACGCTCCTGCTCGCCACTGAGAGCCGTAGCCCTGTCGTCGCCGTCGCGTCGGTCGCCTACACGGTCTGTGGAGCGCTCGGGCTTGACAGCTCCGGCTACTCGATCCCCTACCTTGCCTCCTGGTCCACAGAAGGTGACATTGACATCATCGAGCGGACGGCCGAGTTGATCGACCGGCTCGCCCGCCGCATCGAAGAGGCGGCGGTGGGCGCCGGCGAGCGCGAAGCCAAGCCGTGAGGGCTACGGCGTGGGCGCTCAGCTCAGTGATCAGGTCCGCAGGTGGGGCACCTATCTGGTGCGCCGAACACGCTCGCTCTCCCGCTCAAAGCAGGCACGACTCGGCGTAGCCGTGGACGACTGCGTCGTCCCGAGCGGTCGTCTACTCGGTACCGATGCGCGCGACTGCTTGCGCCGTTAAGCAGGAGCGCGACGATCGGCGATCCAGAGTCCGAAGCCTCCTCAGGACCGGCGCTCCCGGCCTCGGTACCGGCCAGCGCAAGGGCAGAAGACCTGACGCCGGCCCACGCCCCTCACGCTTGGGGAGCCTTATTTGACGATCGTGAAGCCTAGCGTCTGCGGCCCCGACTTCTGGCCTGCGGTGTTGGTCGCCGTGATCACGAGCGTGTAGCTCCCGGGCCTCAGCTTCTTGGAGCGCGAGATACGCCCCTGGAAGACGACGTTGTCGGTGCCGGCGTGACCGGTGAAGGAGAGCGTCCCGGCGGTCACCGTGCGCTTACAGCTCTTGCGCTTGGCGTTCTTGCGGCTCTTGGCCACGCATTTGCCGCCAACCTTGCGCCCTGTGGCTTTCTGAGTGAAGCTGAAGGTCACTGAGGCCTGCTCGTTCAGCGAGAAGGAGAAGGTGGTGCCCACGGGCGGCTTCTTCTTCCTCCCGGACTCGTAGTCACTTCCGCAATGCGCGCCAATGCGGGCGCGCGACCGACCCTTCGGCTCGCTACTGGTCTGGACGAGCACCGGGTCTCAGGCGCAGCGAGGCAAACGCTTCTGCTTCGAGCGGCTAAGCGACCGTCTCGTGCGTCGGAGCACGGACGACTGGGCGTGCTTGGTCGAGGTAGGCACCCGGGGCCGGAATAAGTAGTGTGCCGCCGGTGACCAAGCAGGTCCTGATCCTCGGGGCCGGGTTTGGCGGACTGGAGCTCGCGACCCGGCTCTCGGAGACGATCGTGGACACGGTCCGCGTCACGCTCATCGATCGCAACGACTCGTTCTTCTTCGGCTTCTCCAAGCTCGAGGTGATGCTCGGCCGCCAGTCGGCCGACGAGGTCCGACTCCACTACCGCGACTTCGAGAAGGACGGCGTCGAGTTCCGCCAGGAGACGGTGACGGGGGTCAACCCGGCGGCGCGCCGCGTCACGACCGACGCCGGATCCTACGACGCCGACTTCGTCGTCGTGGCACTCGGCGCCGACTACGACTTCGCCGCCACGCCGGGCTTCGAGCAGGGCGGGCACGAGTACTACTCGCTCGCCGGCGCCGAGCGGCTGCGCGACGCGCTCGCCGACTTCAAGGGCGGCAAGGTGCTCGTCTCGGTCCTCGGGCAGCCGTTCAAGTGCCCGCCGGCCCCGTTCGAGGGTTCCTTCCTGCTGCACGAGCACTTCACGCAGCAGGGCATCCGGGACTCGGTGGAGATGGCGACGACATTCCCGATGGCGCGCCCGGTCCCGGTGACCGGCGAGGTCGCGCAGATGTTCCGCGACGGGCTTGCCGCTCGCAACGTCAAGGAACTGCCCGAGCATCTCGTCGTCGGCATCGACCCGGCGACCCGCACGGCGCAGCTCGCGAGCGGCGAGACGCTGCCCTACGACCTCTTCGTCGGCATCCCGATCCACCGGGCGCCCGCCGCGCTCGCGGACACGGGCCTCGCGGTCAACAACTGGGTGCCCGTCGACCAGTCCAACCTGAGGACCCGGTTCCCCGGCGTCTATGCGCTCGGCGACGTCTGCACCGGCCCGCGGACCGTTCCCAAGGCCGGGATCTTCGCCGAGGCGGCCGCGCGCGTGGTCGCTGACGACATCGCCGCGACGATCACGGGCGCCGAGCCGTCCGCGCCGTATCGAGGGCTCGGGCGTCTGCTACGCAGAGTTCGGCGGCGGGCTCGTCAGCAAGGTCGAGGTCAACTTCCTCCGCGGCGACGCGCCGGCGGCCCAGCGCTACGACCCGTCGCTCGAGTATGCCGCCGAGAAGGAGGAGTTCGGCGCGGTCCGCCGGGCGCGCTGGTTCGGGCGCTCGTGAAACGCGAGAGCCGCTCCGTGGAGCGGGTCTCGCACGAGGTGGAGACGGCGGGTTAGACAGGTGCGAAACGACATGCCCTTGGCGACCGCGTGGGAGGAGACCCGACAGCACGGGGCCATGGGCTCAGACTGCGAAAGGAAGCGTTTCCTCAGTTAGCGCCGAGACGCCTGGTGTTCGTCGTGGCTGTCGCGCAAACTCGATCGCGAAAACCTGGGCTGCGTCCGCTGTGACGGCTGCTGAAGGAGTTGGGAGCGCCGCTACCGGACCGGCGGCGCTGCGTCCGAGAAATGAGTCTCGGTATTTCGGACCCCACCCTTAGGAAGGCTCCAGTGAGGCCGCCGAGGCTTTGTGCGACAGCCACCGTCCGATCCGAGCGTCTGCCGCGCCGGTCGTTTGACGCTCGCTCGTCCCGCAAAGCAGCATTGCGCTCGGCCCGACTGTTAAGGCCCTCGCTGTTCGCGGTTAGGCCGCGGAGCCTGCGGGCGCAGCGGTCACCTGCAGCTGCGTCAGCAGCTTACGCAGTTGCGCAAACCTTCGAGGCCCGAGCTGCTGCTCCCAGTCCGCCTCGACTTCAAGAACAATCTCGCGGATAGCCCGCACCGCCGCTTGACCTCGCGCCGTGAGGTGGACACGCTTGTAACGCTGGTCCTCGGTGTCTGCCCCACGCGTGAGATATCCAAGTTGCTCGAGCTGCCCAAGCAGGTAGTTCAGCGCCTGCTTGGTCATGCGGGCCTGCTTGGCGAGATCCGAGGGGCGCTGATTCTCGGGCCCGGGGTACTGGAAGACGTCGAGATGCGCCGCAATGACATCGCTGAATCCGCGTTCGTGTAGGCCGGCGAGCATACGTTCTCGCACCGTCTCGAAGGGCATGCGCAGCAGCGCGCCGATGAGCGGCGGCGGCGTAGTGGCGGAGTTGGTATCGAGTACGGTCAAGTCACTTGACAGCATAGCGGAACCGGTGTAGGGTCGTCAAGCAACTTTACCCAAGCTCGCCGCAAGGAGACCAGAAATGCCTGCAGCAGTGAGAGAGACCATCACCGTCGGCCAGCTCGGCGTCCGCTTCCTCGTAGAGCCTGGCGACTCGAACGGGAGCGCAGCCGTCTTCGAGTGCTATGTCCCGGCGAACTCCAGGATGCCGGCGCCTCACAGCCACGACGCCTTCGAGGAGACGATCTACGGACTCGAGGGCGTCTCGACCTGGACGCTCGACGGCGACACGATCGAGATCGGACCCGGCGAGGCGGTGTGTGTCCCACGCGGCGCGATCCACGGGTTTGAGAACCGCGGCAGCAGCAACGTGAAGTTCCTCGCGATCGCCACCCCGGGCGTCTTCGGGCCCGCGTACTTCCACGAGATCGGCGAGGTCCTGGCCGCTTCCGCCGGCGGCCCCCCGGACCTATCTGCCTTAATGGAGGTGATGCGTCGTCATGGTCTCACGCCGGCGCCGCCAACAACCGCGTAGCCCCTGCCCCACACCCCAGAAACCAAATGAGAGCAATCGGAGCAGGGGTAGACGATGTCGAAGGAAAAAATAGAGATTGCCAGGCGCGGCATTGATGCCTTCAACCGTGGCGATGTCGAGGCGCTTACGGGCGCCGGTCTGGAATGGCGCGAGGGGTACGCTTGCCCTCATGACGCGCGGGAGCGGCACGAATGAACCGCGACTGCTAGGACTGGCGGTCGCGTGACCAGAGCCGGCGCGGCGGGTGCTCCTGTCATCACACACGTCAAACGCGCTGGCGCGCCACGACGTTACCGAAGCCTCGAGGAGCGCTTCATTGTGGGTTTCCCTGCGTGCTCCCGGGCGGCCACCGCTCTGCTCCTCGGCTTGGCGCAGCCGCAGACACGAGCGCGTCGGCGCTTCTTGCGCCATGCGATTGCGTCCGGGTGGGCCGCGGTGCAGCGTCGCGACTTTGAGCTGATGCTGGTGCGTTACTCGCCCAGCGTCGTGTTTGACGCTGACGCCGGCCTACAGGCTCTAGGGGTGCCCGGCGCGGCACGCGGACGGGAGGAGATGGCAGGCGTGCTGATGGAGATCTTGGACGTGTTCGACCGGTTCGAACTCGAACCGGTGGTCGTGGTCGACCTCGGTAAGTCTCTGATTGTGCTCGGCGCGGGCCGCGTCCACGGTCAGGGGAGTGGCATCGAGCTACAGACCAGCTTGCCCAGCTGCTCACGCTTGAGCACGGTCTAGTGGTGCGCGAGCGCGACTTTTTCAGATGGGACGATGCGCTGCGCGCGGCAGCACTAGATCCTGCGGCGCTCAACCTACCCGGGTGACGGCGGGCCTCGCTATCGCTATCGGGTGACAGCGAGCGTCTGAGCAAGGCCCGGGCAGACGACCCGATCGGACGACTGGCGAGCGTCTCGCCCAGCGCTCGCGAGACGCCTCCTTTGCCTTGGCGAAGCGGAAGTCTGGCGCCGACACGACCAGACGACTGCAGCTCGTCCGTAGCAGCAGCGGCGGGCCGGTCGCGGGAGACTGTTGCGTGGGCACGCAAAGCAGGAGCGAGCTGCTCGCTGCTCCCACCCCACCACTGCAATAAAGATGTAGCGCCGCCGGCAACCAGCGTCAGGAGGGTCAGCGGCCGCTTGGCTGGACGATTCCGCGCGCACGTTCGGCCTCGCGCTCGACGAAGCTCGCGAACTCGGACGGCGTCATGCTCATCGGCTCCGCGCCGTGCGCGGCGAGCCAGGAGCGGAGCCGAGGAGTCTCAAGCGCGGCGGAGATGCCCTCGGACAGCGCGCTGACGATTGGACTCGGCGTCCCCGCCGGCGCCCAGGTTCCGTACCAGATGGGGAAGTCGAAACCGGTGGCACCAGCTACCGCGAGCGTCGGCACGTCAGGCAGCAATGGCGAGCGGTGGAGACCGCTGACGCCGAGGGCGAGAAGCGTGCCGGTGACGAGGTGTGGCGCAGCGATCGGAATTGGTGACATCGCATAGTCCGCGTCTCCCGCGGCGACGCGAGCGATCGTGGCGTCGATGGCGTCGCTCGACCGGGCGGGCACGTGGATCGCTTGAACCCCGAGATCGCGGTTGAGTTGCTCGACGCTCAGGTGCGTGCCCGTGCCTACGCCCGCGGAGATGAACACGAGCTCCCCGGGGCGCGCCCGCGCAGCGTGCACGAGCCCCTCCAACATGCGCAGCCCCGAACGTGCACTCGCGACGAGCACGTAGGGCTGGCTCGTCACAGGCGCGATGGGGACGAAGTCCTCGATCGGATCGTACGGGAGCTGTCTCTCGAACATCGCGCTGTACGCATGTGCGCTGGTGTTGATCAGCAGCGTGCGACCGTCGGGAGCGGCGGAGGCGACGAACGCAGGCGCCGCGGTCGCCCCATCACCCGGGCGATTGTCAACCGTTATCGGAGCCCTCAGGACCTCTGCGAGCTCGGAGGCGAGCGGACGGGCGATGACGTCGACGCCGCCCCCCGCGCCAAAGGGCTCGACCAAGACGAGGGCCGCATCCTGATTGTTCACCGCTGCCTCTGTCACCTCTTCCGCGAGCGAGCATATCCGCGGGCAGCGCGACGGCGGCGAGCGTTAGCGCCGGCAAGTCCTTTACTCGGAAGCGGCAGCGAGCTGCTCCATCTTGCAAACCCCACCATCGCAACAGCGAACTTCAACCTGGCGAGCCTCGAAGGCCAGCTGAGATCGCCGGCTGTCCAAACGCGTTGGCAGCGCACGACGAGTCTCGCCATATCGGCGTCGAGCAGCCGCGCCTCAGTCCGGCCGCCGCGCCCAGGCGGTCGTGATTGTGGGTGGGCGGTAGGTCACGCTCGGATCGCGCAGCAGTCGTTGCGCGGTCGCGATGTCCTGATCCGCGGCGCCGAGGGCAAGCATCCTCTCTCCCAGACGCTCGAGCGTACCGGCGAACAGCCGCGCCGCTACCGAGCCGCCGCGCACGTAGTGGGTCACGACCTCTGCCTCGAGATCCGCTAGGTCGAGCGCTTCCAGGTCGCTGAGCAGACGTGAGCCGTAGCCGGGATCCCAGCCCCCTGCGACGATAGCGTCGCAGAACATCGACCACGCGCGATACCACGCCGCGCTCGGCGGCGAGACCGCGAGCGTGTTGAAGTCGGGCTCGCAGACGGCGAGCCAGCCCCCGGGGCGAACCGCGGCGAGGAGCCGGCGCAGGGCGTCGAGACGGCCGGGCAGGTGCATCAGCAGGTTGCGCGCGTGCACGACATCGAACGCGCCTTCCGGCAACGGCTCACCGAGGAGATCGTGACGGCGGACCTCGACACGATCACCGGCAAGCGGCTCGAGCAGGCGGACGTCGAGATCGACCGCTAGCACCGAGCCCGTGTCACCTACCCGTTCGGCGAGAGACGGGTCGCTGAGCCCGCGCCCGCCCCCACGTCGAGACATCGCCAGCCATCACCCACTCCGATAGCATCGAACTGGCGCACTGTGTGCGGATCGAAAAACTGCTCGAGGAGCGCGAGCCGCGCCTGCTCGAGCTCCTCAGCCCCATCCCGACTGAGCGTGTACTCGACCATTGGCACGTCGACGATACACCCGCGTACGCCAGGAGGGCACGCGACCTCGTCGACGAGCTCCAGTAGTCCGGGCATGCGCTCCTCAGACTTCCGTTTCGCCATGGCAAAGGAGGCGTCTGCGACGGGCTGTGCAAGACAGCTCGTCCTCGTCCCAAGCAGGCGCCTGACGGGCGTGCCGCGGGACGACTCCTATCACGCGGAAGCGGCAGCGCGCGGGGCATCGGGACGACCTGAGGCTGTTGCAAGATCGATAAGCACGAGTCGTGCCTCGGTTGCGCCTCGAGGCGCCGCCTCCGCGAGTGGGCAGCGGCGCGCTAGTCGGGGCGCCAGTGAACCTCGTAGGTCTCGATCGGACCGTCGAAGCCCTTCGCGTCGACCGACCGGCGATCGGAGAAGGCGATCCCCTTGCCGCGGCAGAGGTCGTGCACGCCTGAAGAGACGACGATGCAGTCAGGCTGCGCGCACTGGCAGAGACGGGCCGCCTGCTGAACGGCGGCCCCGAAGAGGTCGTCATGCTCGGTCACCGGCTCGCCGGCGGCGACGCCGATGCGCACGCGCAGGCGTTCGTCAGCCTCGGCACCCTCGTTTAGCGCGCGCTGGATGTGTGTCGCGGCCCCGACCGCGCGCGACGCTGAGTCGAACGCGGCCATGATGCCATCGCCGGTGTGCTTGACCTCGCTACCTCCAAAACGCGCAAGGCCCGACCGGACGGCCGCGTTGTGCTCTCGCAGCAGCTGCATCGCGGCGAGATCGCCGAACTCCTGAGTGAGGCGGGTCGAGTCGACGATGTCTGTAAAGAGAATCGCCCGGAAGGCACTGTCGGTGTATGCCTCGCCCGGGGGATGGGTGTTCAGACGGCCAAAGAACCCGCGCACAACGGTCTCGTCGACCTCGATGACCTCCGATGGCATCAGACCGTGAGCCTCGCGGTGCGCTGCTTCAACGGCCTCCCTATCCGGACCCTCCATCAGGCAGAAGCCGAGATCGGAGTGGTCCTCGAACCAGTAGGTGAGGAAGCGCACGCCGAACTTGTCCTGCACGCCGAGGTCCTTTACATGCGCAGCGGCGATGTCAGCGGCGGTCGCTCCGGGGATCTCGTGGCGATCCATGAAGAGGGCCATCGTGACTCGAACTTTACTGGGGGATCTTGGATCTGAGCAAGCGCTCGGCGAACTCGTCGCTCGACCTATGCTCCCGTCAGGATCCTCTGTGGGTCGCGACGCTACTCGGCTAGCGTCTCGCCGGAGCCGCCCAGCTCCGCGGGGAAGTCCTTCAGCTTGGGCAGGCCATCTTTCATGGGCAGCACGGTCGACTCGTAGTTGACGTGCACTCCGGGTGCAAACGGAAACGAGGGAATCGTCGCCGCGTAGACATCAACCAAATCCCACTGGGGGTGCCGGGTGAGCAAATGGCCGCCGCAGACCTTGCACCACTGGCGATAGCTCCGCTCGTTCTTGTGGTACTCGCCGATTTGGTCTTCTCCCTGCGTTACCGAGACCGCCTCTGGCTTCCAGAGCGTGAATGCGTTGACCGGGCCAGCGGACCAGCTCCGGCAGGACGCGCAGTGGCAGTAGCCGGCACCCTCCGGATCGCCCGTGACGACAATCCTAACGGCACCGCAGTAGCACTGCCCTTCGAAGGTCTTCTCATCCTGGCTCATACTCTCTCTCTCTCTCTGGGCGACGCCGATGCTTTGGTTGCCGCCGTCTGGCTCCTCTGTTCAGGGGGAACCCGCACCCCATTCCCCTGCGGCAGCTTAGCCTACGGTCTCCGCGCAGAACCGGGTCATTCGCCCGCTCTCGTCAGCCCGATTGGTGGCCGATCTCCCCCGCTGCCGCTACGCCGGAATTGGGGCAGTCTCCGGGCGGGTTCACCAGACAACTGCGTCGGACGACCACCAGGCGTCTCGGCGGCCGCGAGACGCCTCCTTTCCCCATGGCAATGCAGTCGTCTCGGCGCGGCTGGGCCGGGCTATCGAGAATCGGGGCATGAAAATGCGGGCTTGAGGGCTGCTGTTGGGGGCCGATCGTATTAGGGTCGGCTGACCGGGACAGGGGCTTTCAGGGAGAACGCAGTGGGGCAGGCCGTTTTGGACGATGGGCTTCGAGCCCGGGAGTAATCGATGGCCGCCCCTGCGACTTGCCCGGGTGAGCCGTGAGCTCGTATCGGTCGTTGTCGTTAGCCCGCTGCTTCTCCGCGAGTTCAACAATTAAGAGGAGGACGAGGTGAGATCAGCTGGTAGAGCGATCGGGTTGGACGTGCACCGCGATTTCTGTGAGGTCGCGATCGCGCAGGATGGTGAGGTGCGCTCGACGGGTCGGGTCGATACGACGCCCGAGCGACTGGAGCTGTTCGGCGCGAGTCTTGATCCGCGCGATCGGGTGGCGCTTGAGGTGAGCGGCGGCGCGTGGGAGGTCGCGCGGATCCTCGAGCGCCACGTCGCGCGGGTGATTGTCGTGAGCCCTTCAGACACGGGGATCCGCCAGGCGCGCGCGAAGACCGATCGCTTGGACGCGCGCACGCTCGCGCGGTTGCTGGCGGCCGGCGAGCTCGACGGCGTGTGGTCACCGGATGATCACTGCCGGGTGATGCGCCGTCGCCTCTCGCGGCGTGAGCAGCTGGTGCGCGCCCGCTCGCGCGCCAAGAACGAGATCCACGCGGTACTCGTGCGCCGGCTTGTGGGTCGCCCACCCGTGGTCGACCTGTTCGGGGTCAAGGGGCGCGGCTGGCTTGCCGAGCTCGAGCTGCCGCTCGAGGAGACAGAGACGATCGGGGCGTGCCTGCGCCACGTCGAGTTCCTCGACGCAGAGATCGCCGCGGTCGAGCGCCAGATCGCCACACAGGCGCTTGACTCGCCTGAGATCAGGCGGCTGATGACGGTGCCCGGGGTCAACGTGATCTGCGCGGCGAGTTTCATGGCGGCAGTTGGTGAGATCCGGCGGTTTCGCACGCAGCGCCAGCTGGTCGGCTATCTCGGTCTTGACCCGCGGGTCTACCAGTCAGGGTCGGCGCCAGCTACGAGCGGACACATCTCAAAGCAAGGCTCCGCATCGACGCGCTGGGCGCTGGTCGAGGCGGCCTGGAGCGCCGTTCGCCAACCCGGCCCCCAACACGCCTTCTATCAGCGCGTGCGCGCGCGGCGCGGACACGGGATCGCCATCGTCGCGAGCGCGCGCAAGCTCGCGTGCCTGTTCTGGTTTCTGCTCACCCGCGGCGAGGACTACGCCCACCAGCAACCCTCATTGACCGCCAAGAAGCTCAGACTGCTCGAGATTCGCGCCGGCGCCCCAACGCTAAGGGCACACCCACCGGCGTGTGGGCCACCAGGCAGGCGATGCGCGAGGGCGAGCGCAAGCTCGCCGAGCAAGCCGAGGCCTCCTACAAGCGGATGGTCCGCGACTGGCAGGCAGCCACGCCGAAGAAGGCGGGCGCGAGCGTGACACCGGGGCGCGCATCACAAAAGCCCTCACAGGGCAAGGTCGCGCGGCAGACCACGAGCCCCTGACGTCTGCACTTCGACTCGTCCTCTACTCGCGCCCACAAACAGCCTACCTCCCAGCAGGCGCCTCGACAACACAGCCGGCCAGCTCCGGCGGCGACCCCGCCTACCCGAAAAACGGCTCAGTTCACTCCGATCGGCCAAGGCCCGGCCAAAACCAACCCCACAGAGGCGCTCTGCGGCCCTCACGCGGTGAACCGCGACCGATCCCCTATCCGAAATCCACGCAAAATCCAACCAATACTGAGCCCCAGCCCTTGATTTTCATCGGTCGTCCCGAGCAGCTGTCTGCCGTCGCGCCTTGCGCGCACTCGCTCTCGGGCGAAAGCAGGCGCGGGCGGAGCCGCTGCGCGGCTTGGGGCGAAGGGTGCATCGGCTAGGACGGAGCGCGAATGTGGCAGTATCGGCGCCATGAGCGATCCCCGCACCGCACCGTACGGCTCCGTCCGCCTGGCCGACGTGGACACCCTGGCCCAGGTCGACCCCGGGAACCCGGACATCAACGACGGCGCGTTCCATCTCGTCCGTCGCCATTTCGACGTCCAGGCGTTCGGCGTCAACGCTGCGACCGGAAACGCCGGTGACGAGATGATCGAGGAGCATCACGAGGCCGACGACGAGGAGAACCAAACGAACGGCCACGAGGAGCTCTTCGCCGTGATGACCGGACACGCGGTCTTCACGGTCGACGGTGAGGAGATCGACGCGCCGGCCGGGACGATCGTCTTCGTGCGCGATCCGGCGTTGCTCCGCGCCGCCCGGGCAACTGCCGACGACACGACGATCTTCATGGTCGGAGGACCCGCCGGCGTCCCGTACACCGTCTCGCGCTGGGAGGCATCGCTCCCGTAACCGAGCAACGCCGGGCGTCAGCCGCGCAACGCGCAACGCAGCGCTTGGGGCGCAGCATCCGGCCCACCGACCGCCGCTTCGCGCGATAAGCGGCACTCGGTCGCGGCTGTGGTCTCGATGAAGACGCTCGTACTGACGACGTTTGGAAACTCATGTGGCGGGAGCTTCCTTCCCGCCTACGTCCCGTCGCGCACGGAGGCGTGCACCTAGGCAAGCCTCAGCGGGCGGGTCCGGCGTTCCGGTCGCCGGGCGAGTCGGGTCAACCGCCCGCGTGTCGGCGCTCAGTTCAGGGAGTCCCGGTCCTCGGCTGCCGCCGCCCGCCGTTGCCCGACCCAGTATCGCGCTCCAGCCGCGCCCTGGCTCGATCGCCGGGAGGTCCGCAGGTGCCCAACAGCAATGGCGGCGGCAGCGATGCTGCAGGTTGCCTCCCGCACTCAACCTCCCGCACTCAAATGTCTAGGCGAGCCCCCCGCCCCGGCTCGCCGGAGACGGGACGGGGGCACTCACCGGGCACGTGCTAACTGCTAGCTCTGGAAGAGATCGACCGTCACCGTCGCGCTGAACGTGTTGGCGCTCTTGGCGATCGGCGGAACGTTCTTGGTCCAGATCCCATAGTGGTCGTCGCTCACGGTGTTGCCGGAGATCGAGGTGCCGCTGAGAGGCGTCACCGCGCTCCACAGGAGAATCCCCACCGTGCCGCTGACCCCGGCGTCACTGTCACCGGGTGCGCCGTTGGGATAGCCGTTGACACCGTTCTTGCCGATGATGTTGTGGCTGATGACGCTGCCGTTCAGGTCCTGGCCCGGCGCGTGACTGTGAAGCGTGATGCCGGCCAGTCCGTTCCCCTCGGCTTTGTTGTGAGTTACGGTGTTGCTGTAGACGCCCGCACCGGGAGGGCCGGCGGCCAGCAGGATGCCTCCGCCCTGCCCCTTGGTCCCGTTGCCGTTCACGGTGTTGCGCTCGATCACATTGGAGTAGACGCCGCCGACGCTCTGGGCGAGGCCGACCATCTGCGGAGGCCCGGGCGCGGTGCTGAGGATGACCGCCTTCGGGTTGTGGCCAGCGAGGGTGATCCCGCAGTCGAGCACATTGTCTAGGACCGTATTGCCCGTGATCTTGTTGAAAGCAGTCGGCCCCTTCTCGTCCGTTAGAAGTATGCCGCCGGCGTTGTTCTTCACAACATTGTCGGTGATCCGCGAATCGGTGGTGGACAACAGGTGCAGCCCCTCTCCGCAGTCGCCCGGGATCACTCCTTCCGGTGCGCACTCACCTTCCGGTTTTGCCGCCGCGCCGCCGCGGTCGTTGCCCGTCACAGTGTTCCGGGTCACGGTCACCTTCGTCGTTTCCAGCAGCAGGATCCCCTCGAACGTGGCGTTGCGTACCGTGAAGCCTTCGACGGACGCGCCCGCGGCTTCCTTTCCGGCGATGAGGACGCCATTGTTCTTTCCTTTGGCTTCGATCACCGCTTTGCCGTGGGCGATGAGGCTCACCCGCTTGGTAATCGTCACTTCTTCGCGGTACGTCCCGCTCGCTACTTGCACCCGGTCGCCTTTCTTGGCCTTGAGAACCGCCTTCGCGATCGACTTGCAGGGGGCGCTCTTCGTGCACGCCGCCGAAGTCTTTCCCTTGGGCGAGACGTAGAGCGAGCGCGCCGCGGCGACGCTGCTGGTCGCGCCCAGGATGAGAACTGCCGCGAGCGCGGCCACCGGGACCCCGATGCGCCTCCGTTTCGCGCTTGCCATTCGATTCATGAAGCCAACCTTTCGATTCGCAGATGTGGACCCGCGGGACTGCGACGTGTAGCAGCGAAACGCCACCCCCATCCGTCCGACGCGAGGAGCGTGCGATGATAATCGTCGAGCCAGCACGGTGCGCCACGTCCCACTCGCAGCTCAGCGCGAACCCGGGCCGCTCCCCTAGCGTCAGCTCCACCCCAAGATGCCCGCGCGCGGCAGCGGCACGTGCGGGCGCACGCTTGGGCTTGCGCTTATCTTTGAGCGATTTGCGAGCGTCCGCTGAGGTTCGCTCCAGACGCCTGCTCGGGACGACGAGCACTCGTCCGTGCTTGGGCGTGCGACACGCTCGCTTTGCCGTGGCGAAAGGAGGCGTGTGGCGACTGCCAACCGAGACCTTGCAGTTCGTCCTGAGGGAGCACACCGGGCGGCCGGCGAGAAGCGCCGCATTCACGCGGAAGCACGAGTCTGAGTCCGACGCTGCTGAAGCTGCACCGGATTGCCGCTTTCAGCGCCGTGCTTGCAGCCAATCGAAACGCGGTCAGCGATCTGCTGCACGCTGCTGTTGGCGATGAGCAGGTCGCTTGGATCTGTGACCTGTCAGATCTGCTTCTGCCGTGAGGCAAGCGAGTCAGCGGCCGATGCGGTAGCGAACGTGCGTCGCCGCGGGGAGTGGATCACCTCGATCCGGCTCGAGGCCGGGGTCCTGCACTCCGTCGAACAGGCGCTCGCCGGCGCCGAGCAGGACGGGAACGATGTCGAGCATGAGCTCGTCGATCACGCCCGCCGCGAATGCCTGGCGGACGGTGGAGGCGCCGCCCGCAATGTCGACGCCGAGGTCGCCGGCCGCCGCCTTCGCGCGCTCAAAGGCGACATCGAAGCCTTCGGTGATGAAGTGGAACGTCGTCCCGCCCTCCATCGCGATCGGGTCGTGCGGGTAGTGGGTGAGAACGAACACAGGAGCGTGATAGGGCGGCTCATCGCCCCACCACCCGCGCCAGTTCACGTCCCACGGGCCCCGAACCGGGCCAAACATGTTGCGGCCCATCACGTACGCTCCGCATGGGCTTCATGAGCTCGTCGCGCGCGCGGGCGTCAGCTTCGTTGACGGGCTCGTCCAGGTGCCAGTGGTGGAGCTCCAGGCCGCCGACGCCGAGCGGGTTGTCGCGGCTCTGATCGGGGCCGGCGACGAAGCCGTCGAGAGAGATGGACATGTGGCATGTGGTTGGTGCCATGTGAACCAAGACCACCGAATCGACGAGAAATCATCGGTGGGGGACGCCCTCGCGAAGGCTAGCGGTTGCCCGGGTCCACGGCCGACCTGGGCACCTCGCGCCGCGTGGCCGCCAAGTCGGACCTGCGCCTGTTTCCTCGCGCGACGAATACCCGCACGGCCACCAGCCGGCGACCCGCTCCGCGCGGATAGTAGGGCACGGCCGATCGCTAACTGGGGTCCCGTTGGCTGCAAGCGCCGGCGCGAAAAGCGGGAGTCGGTTGCAGCTGCAGCAGCGTCGCACTCAGACGCATCGCCCTGGCGAAGCGAGCGTCCGTGCCTCTCACGCCCCGCTGGACCCGTCCGTGCTGGTAGAGCAGCGCCACTACCAGCCACGCGATGGAAGGAGAACTGAAGTGACGAGCTCTGCAGTACTCGACTCGGCCGGGAGGCGCCGCTCACCCGCGACTCTCCCCGGCTTCCATGCCGGGCGGGCTCCCCGCAACAAGGGGATGCTCTACCCGGCCGATCCACCGACCGTCGAGGAGATCGTCTGCGTGATGCGCCACGCAAGCGAGGAGCCTCACGGTTTCAGACTCAGGGCGATGATCGTGATGCTCTGGCGAGGAGGCCTCCGCGTCCAGGAAGCGCTCGCGCTCAGCGAGCACGACCTCGATCAACAGCGCGGGTCGGTGCTCGTGCGTCGGGGCAAGGGCGGACGGCGGCGTGAGGTCGGCCTGGACCCATGGGGCTGGGAGAACCTGAAGGCCTGGCTCTCAGCGCGCCTCGAGCTCCCCGCGGGCCCTCTGTTCTGCGTGATCAACGGCCCAACACGCGGTCGACCCTGGTCAGCCGCCGCAGTGCGCACTGAGTTTCGCCGTCATGCCTCAGAGGCCGGCGTAAGGAGGCGCTTCGCACCCCATCAGCTGCGCCATGCGCATGCTGTCGAGCTCGCCCGCGAGGGCGTTTCGCTCAACGTTATCCAGCGCCAGCTCGGCCATTCAAACCTCGGCACTACGAGCATCTACCTGCAGGGCATTGATATCGAGGAGATCATCTCCACCGTGCATGCCCGCCGAGCGCCGATGATGTCCGCGACAGCCGGGCTCCAACTCTGAAGGATCCGAAAACCAGGGCGCGAGCGCCGGGCTCGGTGCGCTCGCGCTCGGGCGTCGGCTGCTGCTTTGCTTCACGCAAGCAGTCGTCTGCCTACCTGGCTTCAGGACTTCCCGACGCGCTCGCAGCTCGTCCGTAGCGATAGCGACCCAGGAGGCAGTCGGAACGCTCGCTATCGCGGATAAGCGCAAGCTGCGTGGCCCCGGGGGTGCGGCCGCAGGGGCAGGGCCGATATCGGAGCTCGCTAAGGCAGTAGGCTGCCCCCGCTAATGAATCTCGCATCAGTCCTGCCGCTGGCGTTCGTGATGGTCGCCGGCCCGCAGTTCATCAGCGCCGTCTTCTTCGCCACGAGCGAGAAATGGAAGGGCGACTCGGCCACATTCGTCGCAGGGGCGGCGATCTCGATCACGGCCGTCTACACGGCGGCCTACTTCATCTTCAAAGGAGCGAAGCAAGGCGGCGGCTCGCACAGCAGCTCGACCGCGCACGTGATCGACATCGTGATTCTTGTGCTCCTGGTCTTTGCCGCGGTGTACACCTTTCTCAGAAGGAAGAAGGCAGAACCTCCGAAGTGGATGTCGAAGCTGCAAACCGCGAGCCTGCGATTCTCTTTCAATCTCGGCCTTCTGCTGCTGGGTGTGTTCCCGACCGACATCGCCACCTCCGTGTCGGTGGGCGCACACCTGGCGAACAAGCGCTCGCCGTGGGCCGACGGCGTCCCGTTCATCCTGCGCTCATCGTTTCCCGACCGCCAGCAACACGACGCTGTTGGCGCCTCCGCAACCTGCGCGCGCCACGAGCCCCCAACCGACAACCGCGAGGAGGACAAAGTGATGTCAACGGAGATCGAGTTCATCGAGGGCGAGTCGATCAGCGCGACTGAGGAGTACCGAGAGGTGCACGAGCGGCTGCTCGCCGCTGGCTGGCAAAGAACAATGCGAGTTCACGCAGCACTAAACGAGGTCCTGAGTCGCGTCGCCTGGATCGAGCCGTATCTCCATCTGCAACGCTCCACCGCGTGCAGTGCTGGACGCCCTCACCGAGGCGGTAACCGGTCACGCGCCGCACGATGTCCGCGTGCACCTGCCCGGCTAACTCGACACTCTCTTCACAATGCCGGTCGCCGCCGGCTGGCTGGACACACACCATCACAACCATGCATAACCGCGGAAAGGCCAAAGGTGCATAGATGAGTCATCGGAACACCCTGAACGAGCTCACCGAGGACGCTCCCAACCGGGAGACGTGGGAGGACGCCGCGATGGACATGCACCGTGCCTTGCAGATGGTCGGGATTGTCCTCGACGAACTGAACGATCGCGTGGAGGCGCTCGAGGCGGTTCACGAGGTCACGAAGCGTTCCTGAGGACTTGGTGCGCTTCCGCCGCACGAGCAGCTCGAGCGCGAGTCGCGAGGCTGTGTTCGCGAGCCGCACCCGTCTGGGACGGGATGACCGTCGCGCTGAGTAGTGTGGTCGACGCCGTCTCCGGCACAGGTTGCTCGGCTGGCGCGGGCCGCGCGCCGTGATGCTGCGGATCGGATTGCTCGGTGATGTCATGCTCGGCCGCGGGCTGGGCCAAGCGCTGGAGGGCGGCGTCGGGGCGGCCGATTTGTGGGACCCGGAGCTGCGCGAACTCGCTCGATCGCTCGACTTGGTGATCTGCAACCTCGAGTGCTGCCTGTCGGTCCGGGGAGCGCCGACGACGCTGGTCGCGGACAAGCCGTTCTTCTTCCGCGGGCCGCCGCAGGCGGTCGGGGCGCTTCAGGCGATTGGCGCCGGCGTCGTGGGGCTCGCCAACAACCACTTGCTCGACTTCGGCGCGGATGCCGGCGCCGACACGGTGGCGTGGCTGAGGGCACACGGCATCGCAACGGTGGGCGCCGGAACCGATGTCGCCGCGGCGCGGGCGTCGGCGGTTATCGAGCGGGGCGGGGCGCGCATCGGGGTACTCGCGCTGGCCGATCACCCGGCGCCATACGCCGCCACGGCCGAGCGCTTCGGCATGGCCTACGCGCGACTGCGCGATGGGGTGCCGGACTGGCTGTTGTGCGACATCGCCGAGCTAAGAGAGCGCTGCGATGTCGTCGTCGTGTTTGTCCACTGGGGGCCGAACATGGCCACCCGGCCGGCCGCTTGGCAGCACGCGGCGGCGGCGGCGCTGTGCGCCGCCGGCGCCGATCTCCTCGCGGGCCACTCGGCGCACCTCTTCCACGGCGTCGGCTTCGAGCATCGGCGTCCGATCATCTACGACCTCGGCGATGCGCTCGACGACTATAGGACCGATCCCGTGCTGCGCAACGACCTTGGCGTACTCGCGATCTGGAGCCCCGATGCCCGCGAGAGCCAGCTCGAACTCGTCGGTCTCGCGCTGGGCAGCTGCCACACTAGGCTGGCCTTCGGCAACGAGGCCGACTGGATCGCGCATCGCCTCGAGCAAGCGTGCAACGAGCTCGGCAGCGAGGTCGAGCGCAGCGGCTCAAACCGCTTCCAGATCCGGCCGCCCCGACAAACGCCGGCAAAATGACACCACTGACCCGCACCGGCCCGCGCTCGGGTCGGTGCTATTTGCGATTCCTTGCGGGCTCTCAGGCTGCGGATGGGGTCAGGGTCCCGGTCGCCGCCTGGGAAAACCTCGGCAGGCATTATGAGGCCTCGCGGGAAATAAGCGAGCGTGATGGGACCGCCACCGGCGCCAGGCCGCAGGCTGGTCCGCGCGCCGCAGCGCCCACAGTAGATCAGTAGTCGACCACAGCGACGATCCGCACATGCTGCCGATGCAGCGATCACCGGCTGTGGCGAGGATCGAATCTGCTGCGGAGGGCGATCTCATGACACGGCCTCGACATCCCCGCCATACCGGTGCGGTCAACTCGATCGTCGAGCTGCCGTTTGCTCCCAGGGACGGAGATGTGCACTTCGCCGACCGCCGTGACGCGGGGCGCCGGTTGGCGGAGCTTCTTGGCGACTATCGCCGCGAGGATCCGATCGTCGTCGGCATTCCGCGGGGTGGAGTGCCGGTCGCGGCCGAGGTGGCGCGCGCCCTCGGTGCGCCGCTCGACGTGGTGGTCGTGCGCAAGATCGGTGCGCCCGCCAACCCTGAGTACGCGATCGGGGCGGTCGCCGAGGGCAACGTCAGCGTGATCAGCGACGAGGCCGTACGGGCGCTCGGTTTGGGCACCGCCGAGCTGGAGGCGGTGCTTGGGCGCGCTGAGGGCCAGCTGGCAGAGCGGCTGACCCGCTTCCGCGCCGGCTGCCCGCCGCTGGCGATTGCCGGGCGCACGGTGCTGCTCGTCGACGATGGGCTCGCGACCGGTCGCAGCGCCCAGGCGGCCGTGCGCTCGCTGCGTGAGCGCGGTGTGGGGCGCGTGATCCTGGCAGTTCCAGTCGCCGCGCCGGACTCGGCGCACGAGTTGCGCAGATGGGCCGATGAGGTTGTCTGCGTCGAGACGCCCGCGGACCTATGGGCGATCGGACTCTGGTATGAGGACTTCAGCCCGACCTCCGACGAGGAGGTCATCGCGCTTATGGCAGAGCATGGCGGTGCGCTCGCGCGTGAGGTTGCGATCGAGGCCATGCCCGGCGTAGCGCTGACCGGGGACCTGACGCTGCCGCGGGGTGCACATGCGCGCGGCATTGTCGCCTTTGCGCACGGCTCGGGCTCGAGCCGGCTGAGCCCGCGCAACCGACAGGTCGCCAGCGCCCTCAACGAGGCCGGCTTTGCCACGCTGCTGTTCGACCTGCTGACGGCGCGCGAGGAGGTGGACCGAGCCAACGTGTTCGACATCCCGCTGCTCGCACAGCGGCTCGTGGCGGCGACGCGCTGGTTGGAATGCCAACCCGAGACGGCCCGTCTGGCTCTCGGGTACTTCGGCGCCAGCACCGGCTCGGCGGCTGCGCTGCTCGCCGCGGCCGAGCTTGGCGCGGGCGTCTGCGCAGTCGTATCACGCGGCTGGCGCCCCGATCTGGCGCAGCCGCGGTTGGCTGAGGTGGTAGCGCCGGTGCTGCTGATCGTCGGCGGCGCCGACACGGCCGTGCTGGAGCTCAATCGCGAGGCGCAGCGTCAACTGCGCTGCGAGAACGACCTTGCCGTCGTACCCGGCGCCACGCATCTGTTCGAGGAGACCGGGGCGCTCGACCGCGTCGCTCGGCTCGCCACCGACTGGTTCACGCAGCATCTCTACAAAGGCGCGCCTGCGCCCGAAGCTGGGCACGTGACGCACGTTTGACGATCGGGAGGGCTAACGATGGGTATCTGCGCAGTCTGCGGCAACGACTACGACAAGACAATGGACATCACCATGGCCGACGTGACGCACACGTTCGACAGCTTCGAGTGTGCGATCCATGCGCTCGCGCCAAGTTGCGGGCACTGCGGCTGCCGCATCGTCGGCCACGGTGTCGAGACCGACGTGGCGTTCTACTGCTGCGCCTACTGTGCACACCAGGCCGGTGTCGCTGGCGTCAACGATCGTGTGTGAGGCTCGGCCGAGCGAGAGGACTGCTGATCCGAATTGCCGCACGCCATGGCCCTGTGCTGCGCTCGTGACCCGCCGGGCGACCGGCTGGAGGCGCTGGAGAAGTGCGAGCGGCGCTTGGCCCCTGTCCAGTGCGGTGCGCGCGCAGCTGCCTACCGCGACGGTCTGCAGGCGCTGGACGGTCGTGGCGAGCAAGCGAACGTGGCGAGCGCCACCCGACACCAGCAAAGCCTCGCCGCTGCTAATTGGTGCATCAGCGGCGCTGTCTGCCGTCTGCGCCGCCTGGCAAATCATGTTGGGGTTGCCGGTGCATCGCTGCAGCCGCGGACCCGCAGAGCAGGCAAATGCGTAGTAACCCACGATCGGCGTCGGGCGACACCCGATGCGGAGTGGCGCGCCGTGGGCGATCATCGGATGAACTGGTGGGAAGGCGTAAACAGCTCTCGCCGGCATTTGTCTGTCCTGTCCAGCGAGGTGCGATATGGCATTGCGAGTCGGTGACTAAGTGGAGCAGCAAGCGCAGTCGACGGAGCGTCGCGGCCGCGGCGGGATGATTATCGAGGTCGTGCGCGGTGATTCCACGCCGCGCTATCGGATTCGCTGGGACGAGGGGCGCGAGAGCGTCTACACGCCAGCCGCCGGATCTCTCAGCCGGCGGTCGGCCCGGAACAAGACCACATGACACTGCGAGCCGCGTCTGTGCGCGAGGCTCGTGCAGAGCACAACGACTGATGCCCTACATCTACTGCGAGCAGTGTGGCGCGGGCTGCTACAGCAACGTGACGAGCTGCCCGAGTTGCGGCATGCGGGCGAGGCGCGCCTACACTCGCCACCAGGTGCGCCGCGGTAGGTCCCGCGTTATCCCCGTGCGTGTGGGCGAGGACGTCGAGCTCGACGTGCGCGAGGCGCTCTACGGTCCGCGCTCGGGAAGCGTAGAACGATGCAAGGGCGGCTGAGTTCGTTCGGAAAAGCCGGCGTTCGATCCGTCTGTGTCGCGCGCCTGCCTCTGCTCGCATTCGGCGTGTGAGACTAGGCGGGCGTCATGGGTGGGCTCGCGCTCGGCCTCATGGCGAGTGTCTCGTGGGGCGTCGCGGACTTCATGGGCGGCGTCGAGGCGCGCCGCCTTCCCGTTCTCTCGGTGCTGTTGGTCAGTCAGCCCGTTGGGCTCAGCGTCGCGGTCGTTTGGGCGTTCACCGCCGGTGGCGTGCCGCCGCCATTGCTCGACTTGGCGGTGGCGGCACCTGCCGGGCTTGCCGGTGCACTCGCGCTCGGTGCACTGTGGGCGGCGATGTCCCGCGGGATGATGGGCCTCGCGTCACCGATCAGTGCCACCGGCGTGGCCGTTCCCGTGATCTACGGCCTGGCACGCGGCGAGTCGCCGGGTCTCCTGCAGTTGGCCGGCGTAGGCCTTGCGATCGCAGGCATCATCGTCGCGGTGCGACCGCCGCCTTCGGCTCAAAGGCGAGCCGACCCTGACGGCCTCAGTCTTCTGTTTGCCGGCGCTGCGGCGCTTGGCTTCGGGAGCATGTTCGTGGGAGTGGCTATTGCGGCCAAGCAGAGCCCCGCGTGGGCGGTGTGCGCCGTCCGCGTCGGCGGCTGCAGCGTGATCGTCACCGGCGCGCTCCTGGCGCGCCGTCCTTTCGTGGGACAGGTCGAGCTTCCGTCGCTGGCGGCGATCGGTGCGCTGGACGTGCTCGGCAGCAGCCTCTACGCGCTTGCCACGCGGCTCGGGCGCGTGAGCCTGATTGCCGTCGCGGCATCGCTCTACCCGGCGGTGACAGTGATACTTGCCGCACGGGTGATCCACGAGCGCCTTGGACATAGCCAACGCGCCGGCGTCCTGGTCGCGCTGATCGGGATCGCTGCGATCGCCGCGGGCAGCTGAGCCCCCCGCGATGGGCGATTGCGTAGTTCGCCCCGTCGCGAACCGTGGCGTGTGCGGATGCCTGAGCGAGCGCGGGGGAGAGGCTAGCGGACGATGTCGCTCACTCGCCTGCGCCCTCACCGACCTCGCCCAGCACCTTCGGGGCTGCTCCTCTCCGACGGCTACCTCACAGACGGCCGCAGACTGTTCCGGGTCGTCTCCCAGTTCTCCGACAGCGCGGCGCATGTATTCGCATCGCTCGAGGACCGTCTGACGCTCGAGGTCCAAGCCTACTCGCCCGGCGAGCTCCACGGCATCAGGCTGCGACGGGTCGGGTCCGCCGAGTGACGCCCCAGAGCTCGCGGTGGGGTGGCAGCTCGGGCCGCGATGAGAGCCACCCCTACCCTGTCCCGAGGCCGTGGGCTCTCACTCGCCCGGAACGTAGCGGCGTGCGGTCACGTACTCACCGCTGCGGGCGCTCATGGGAATGATGCGCACGGCGGCGGCTGAGTTCGGAGACTCAATGATGCGCCCGCCGCCGACGTACATGGCGACGTGCGTGATTGTCCGCGCCGGCGGGTCGGTTGCGAAAAAGACGAGGTCACCGGGCTGGAGCGCCTGCCGGGCCACCGGCCGCCCGGCCTGGGCTTGCAGGGCGGCCGTGCGGGGCAGAAGGACGCCGAAGGCGTCGTAGACGGTGTAGGTAAGACCGGAGCAATCGAAGCCGAAGGCCGACGTGCCCGCCCACAGGTAGCGCACGCCAAGGAACTGCTCGGCAGCTGTCACGAGGTCCTGGCCGGTGGGAAACGGAAGTGGCGTGCTTCCCGGCCGAACGGCCACGGCCGAGCGGGCGATCAGCGCGGGGTCCCCGGAAGGTGTTTGCACGATGGTCCAGGCCCCGGTCTGACCTAGCGCCGGCAACCTGGTGTTGAAGCTCAGATGCAGGAGGCGACGGCCGGCGGTCCCTGTCGCAGTGAGCTGACGCAACCAGGTCGTGGGCTGGGTGACGAGGGCTACTGACGTCGGACTCGAGGAGGTCGATGTCGGCGTCGAAGTGGACGACGCTGGAGTAGAGGTCGATGCACCCGAGTTGGGGGTGGGCGTGATCGAGGCGGGAGTGCTCGGAGCCATGACGAGCTGACGCAAGGGAAGCCAGCCGGGGTAGCTCAAGCGATTCGGGGTTGGCTGGTCGGTTAGGGAGACCTCGACCCACGCGCCCCGCCGAGCTCGCACCACCACTTGTTGCCCGTAGAGGGCCTGGGTGACCAGCCGGCCCACCAGCCAGAGTCGCCGTGCGGTGTCCATGGCGTTCAGCCAGGTGCTCAGCTCGACCGGGTTCGCGAGCGAGGGGCTATCGAGCGGACGAGTTTCGGCCGGTCGCAGCCACAGGGTGGCCACAGCAACGTCTACCAGCGCCAGGGGCCGGCCTACCGATAGCGCGGGGGTGACGACAGTCGACGCGCGCACGGCGACCAGTGATCCCCGGGCACCGGCTGGCAGAGACACGATGGTGGTCAACAGGGCGACAGCGAGGATGAGGCTCGCCGTCGGCCGCGTGAGCCGCAAGTGGATGACACTAAGCCATGTGCGCATAGCCGAGGTCGGTAGATGATCCCGCACGCTGCCGCCAGATGTCTCACTCGCGCCTGGGCTGGCGCAGGCCGTGGTTGGTGACCGCGCTGCTGGGAGCCCCGCGCGCTCTGGCAAGTGCGTTTGGGCGAGTAGTCTGATCGGATGTCAGCCGGCATGGGCGTGCAACTCAAGGCCTACCTCCGCGATCACGACGTGAGCTTTGATGTGATCGAGCACCCACACAGCGAGTCTGCTGTGGCCGAGGCGCGCGCGGTGCAGCTCCCAGCGGAGCAGACCGCGAAGACGGTTGTGCTGCGCACGCCCGCTGGCTACCGGTTCGCGGTCATCCCCGCTTCGGATCGGCTCGACCTGCACAAGGCGGCCGATGCGCTCGAGGTGAGCCGACACGAGCTCCGCTTCGCGAGCGAGGCGGACATGGCGGCCGACTTCCCTGCCTACCAGGTCGGGGCGATCCCGCCGCTCGGCCCGGACACGCCCGTGGAGCTGATCGATCTGCGTCTGCTCGTCTACGGGCACGTACTGTGCTCGGCGGGCGACCACGAGCACTCGCTGCTGCTCGATCCCGCCGACATCCTACGCGTCACCGGAGCACGAACGGTGGACCTCCGCCAGGAGTAGAAACCGTCTCGCAAACGCTTGGGTCAGGGCACGGTCTCCGGCCACGACTACAAGCGGCGCCGCCGGCGCCGCGGCGCGCTGAAGGGCGAGAACCCCGTCGATGACGCTCGCTGACACCCAGCAGCAGCGAATGCTCGAGCAACTGCGCCGGGCCCGCGATCAGCCGGTCGCTTTTGCCGAGCTGCGCTCCGGTGGGATTGACGTCCCGGCCGCTGTCGCGAGCGAGCTCCAGCTGAACGGATACGCGATCGAGCGTGTCTATAAGCGCGGGAGGCTGGTCGGCGTGCGCCTGCTCGAGCCGGAACCTCGCTACCCATCCCCGCACACCGGCGTCGCCAACGGCTGTGGCGGCAGCGATAACCAGCGGCGCACGACTAAGCCGGACCATCGACGGCCAGGTCGCGTCCGCCGGAGCGTCTCGCTCACCGGGCGTGGGTGATCCGATCGCCCTGAGGACGGGAATTATCGACCGGATGGACCGGGACTTGCCGCATCCGCCCCCTTTGACACCGACACATCCGGGAGAAGGGAGCTTCAGTCCGGTCGAGCAGCCCCCGGACTAGCGCTCCCGCACGGGAAGCAGGCGTCACCGATGGCGCTCAACGCGCTGTCGCATCGGACTGCCATGAAGAAGGGCCTCCGTTGGTGACACGCTCAGTCGTGTTCACAAACCGAGCACCAAGGAGGCCCCCTTCACATGTTGCACGCTGGATTAGATCTGAGTCGAAAGAAACTCGACGTCTGCCTGCTCTCCGATGATGGAGCGCACCTGGACCAGCTCGCCGTTCCGCCCGACGTGGACTCGCTGAGAACCCTCGCGAGGCGGATCGAGGAGGTCCATCGAGAGCCCGTCTGCGCCGTTATCGAGTCGATGACCGGCGCGAGGATCGTCCACGACACGCTTGAGGCCTGCGGCTGGTCGGTCGAGATCGCCGACGCCCAGAACGTCAAGGGCCTGGCGCCGCTGGCCTGCAAGACCGACAAGATCGACTCGCAGGTCCTCGCCGTCCTTTCTCAACGCGACCTGGTGCCGGCGATCTGGCTGCCCGATCCGAGCGTCCGCGAGGAGCGTGAGCTCGCCCGCTTCCGGTTGCACCTGGTCAAGCACAAGTCCGCGCTGAAGTGCCGGATCCATTCGACGCTGATCAACTTCGGCAAGCCGTGCCCGTGTCAACGGCCATCGGTTTCTCCCCACGGGCGGACATCGGTTCTCCCCGGTGGCGGCCATCCTTTCTCCCCACTGGTGGCCATGAGTTCTCCCCATGACGTGTGGGGTTGCGTGGGTGCTCGACGGAGCGTAGGCCGTAGGCCGTAGTGCAGTCGAGTGCCCACGGCGCGTCAGCTGGCCAGGGGCATCACTCCCTTCCCGGTGGTCGCCTGCGCGAGCCGGTAGCTCTCTGAGCCGTCTGTGATCAGCACGTGGGCGTGGTGCAGCAGCCGGTCGACGGTCGCCGCGGCGAGTGTCTTTGGCATCAGCTCGTCAAAGCCGGCCGGATGGATGTTTGAGCTGATCGCGATAGAGCGCTTCTCATAGGCGGCGTCGACGACGCGGAAGAGCGCCTCGGCCGCCTCGGCGGAGACCGGCAGGAGTCCAACGTCATCGATCACGATCAGATCGGCGCGGATCAGCCTGCCGATCGCCTTTGAGACGCTCTCATCGGCGCGGTGGCGTCCGATCAGGGCGGAGAGCGTTTCCAGTGTGTGGAAGGCGACGGTCTTGCCGTGATCGATCGCCAGGTGCCCGAGCGCCTCGATGAAGTGACTCTTGCCGGTCCCGCTCGGTCCGCAGACGCACAGCGCCTCTGAGCGCTCGATCCACTCGAGCGTTCGCAGCGCCTGCTGTGTGGCCTTGGGGATCGCCGAGGCGCTCTCCTCCCACGCATCGAACGTCTTGCCCGTGGGCAGCCCGGAGGCCCTGCGGCGTGTCTGGATCGTCGCCTGATCGCGCCCGGCGGCCTCCTCGGTCAACAGGACGCGCAGGATCTCCGCTGGTTCCCAGCGCTGCGCCTTGGCGGTGGCGAGCACCTCGGGCGCCAGGCGACGAACATAGGGCAGCCGCAGCCGTCGCAGCAGCCCTTCCAGCTCCTCGGGCAACGGTGGTGGGGCCGGCGCCTTGACGCTCATCGCACCGCCTCCCACTGCTCGGCGAGCTCGGCTGCCATCAACAGCTCGAATGCGAACTCGCGTGCGCGGCGGGCGTCGATCGCGCAGGCCGCCGGCTGCGCCGCACGCCATGAGGGACGCTCGGGATCGTCGGTGAAGATCAGCTCGATCTCCTGGATGCGGATGCCGTTCGGGTATTCCTCGAACTGGTCGGGGTCGAGCTGCACTTGGGCTTCGCAGTAGCTGCTCATCGTCCGAACCCCTCCCACGAGCGTGTCGAGCGCTGCAGCGTGTGCTCCTCGACAGCGGCCTTGGCGGGGAACGGGATCACCGTCGCCCCGTCTTCTTGGTGAGCGAGGATCGCGGCCAAGTCGCCCTCGCCGAAGCGGCCCGCCTGCGCGCAGGCAGCGAGCGCACGCTCCACCTGCTCGCAGCCGTGCAGCTTTGCGAGGTCCACCGCCTCCGCCATCTTGCGCCGGATGCGTGCCACGCCCTGCGCGGCGGCCTTGATGAGCCATCTCTCGGCGCCCTCCCCGAGTGAGAGGAACGCCGCCTCCTCCATCGAGCGCGCCCGCGGTTTGCGCTGGAGCGCCCCAGCCGGACGCGGCGGATAGTGCCGATCGTCGATCGAGGGCTTGCCGGGCGTGGTCAGCTCGTGACGGGCCACCTCGCGCGGACCGTGCGGGTCCTCGGCGTGCACCACCACCAGCTCTGACCCGTCGCTTCTGACCCACACACGCTCGGCCGCGAGCTCGTGCGGCACCGAGTAGATCGCGCCGGCGACCGAGATCGTCGACTGCCAGGACACGCGGCGCGTCTCCCCGAAGCAGACGGTGTGCGCCACGGCCGGCAGCGGGTGCAGGTGCGCACGCTCCTCGGCCAGCATCAACGCCGGCGCGCGGCGCGTCGCGCGGTGCTCGCGTGTGTTGACCCGCTCGCAGAACGCCTCGCACGCCCGCTCAAGCTCGCCGAAGTCACGGTAGGAGCGGCGCAGGTTGTGATCGGTGGGGACCAGGTCGGCCTTGGCGATCTTCACGGTCGCCTCCGAGCCGCCCTTGCTCTCTGGGTCAGCTGGCACGCACGTGGCGATCGTCAAGCCGTAATGACGGGACGCCGCGACGATCCGCGGGTTGCGCACCGCGATCCCGCACACCTGCTCTGTCGAGACGGTCTTCTCGTTGTCCGTCTTCTGTGCCCGACCCGATTATGTGGCCGACAGCAGGACGCGGGCTGTGATCAGGATGATCAGCGGCGGGGTCTGGTCGCCATCGGCCACATAACGTTCAGAGCGAGGCGAGCCAGTTCAGCAGCGTCTCGTCGGTCCTCCAGATTGGCGTTGGTGCGGGATCCCGCCGAAACACCGGGAGGTTCGGTGGCTCAGCAGCGCCTGCCTGCTTGGCCTTGGTGTTGATCTCGGCGTAGCGGTTGGTGGTCGTGAGGTCGGCGTGGCCGAGCCAGCCGCGGATCACGTTGACCTCGACGCCGGCCTCGAGAAGGTGCACGGCGGCGGTGTGCCGGAACATGTGCGGGCTGATCCTGCCGGCCGGTTCGTGGGTCGTCGAGACCGGCGGCGTGGCGGCGCACGATCTTGTAGATGCCGAAGCGGGTGAGCGGCTGCCCGTGGGCGGTGAACACCGCTGACTGTGGGCGTCGGTACTGGCGTCTGCGGACTGCGAGCAGCTGCTCGATGAGTGTCGGCGGTCTGGTGCCAGAGCGGGCAGGTCCGCCACTTGTCGCCCTTGCCGTGCAGGCGCACGGTCGGGTGCTCGCCGAGGTCGAGGTGCTCGACGCGCAGGTCGGCGGCTTCTTGGACGCGGGCGCCGGTGTTGTAGAGGAACAGCAGCAGGGCGCGGTCGCGCAGCGCGAGCCGGCCGTCGGCTGGGCAGGTCGTGCGAGCAGATGCTGGATCTCGTCACGTTCGAGGAACTGGTCTCCGGCGGCGGCACGCGCTTGGTCGGGATGGCGGCGACCTGCTGGCAGACGATCGAGCATCTCCGGGCGAGCGGGTCGGCGATGTACTCGAACAGGGTGTGGATCGCGGCGAGCCGTTGGTTGCGGGTGCGGATGTGGTTGCCGCGGTCCTGCTTCGAGGTGGCGCAGGAACGCGACGATCCGCTCGAAGGTGAGATCGCCGAGCGTCAGGCGGGTGATCTTGCGAGCGCTTGTCCGTCGGCGAGGAAGACGAGCAGCAGCCGGATCGTGTCGCGGTAGCTGCGCACCGAGGACGGGCCGCAGCCCTTTGACGGTGATCAGGTGGTCGAGCGAAGAACGAGTGCAGGAGTTGGCCCGAGCGGCGCTGTGCGGGCTCATCGCGCCGCTCTCCGTCCATGCCGGCTCAGCGAACGCGCTCGAAGCGGCGGTTGGCCTCGTCGAGCAGCGCCGGGGTGATCGTCAGGTAGACGGCGGTCGAGGACGGGTCGACGTGCCCCATGAAGGTTGAGAGCTGATGCAGCCGGCTGCCGGGTCAAGCCCCTCGCGATACCAGCGCAGCAGGCACCCGACCGCGAAGGTGTGACGGAGGCTGTGCAGCCGTCGGCGGCGAGACCCCGTCTGGCACCGGGAGCTCGAGCGTGCGCACGAGCTGGTGGAAGGTCTGGCTGGCGGTGCCGGGATGCACGCAGCGGCGGCCGTCGAAGCTGAACAGCGGCGCCTGCGCCGTCGAGCGCCCCGTCGGCGGCGGCGACGCTCGAGCTGCTCGCCGAGCAGCGCGGCGATCCGCGGTCCGTGCGGGACCAGGCGGCTCTTGCCGAACTTGCCGCCGCGCACGACGAGGAGATCGCGCGGTCGATGTCGACATCGCCGAGGCGCAGTCCGCACGCCTCACCGGCGCGCAGCCCGAGCCCGTAGCAGAGCGCGAAGATCGTCCGATAGGTCGGTCCTCGTTGCGGCGCCCGCGGGTTGTCCGGCAAGCGCAGCCGGCCGCCTCGAGCAGCTGGCGTGCCTGGGCGGGGTCGAACAGGAACGGGATCCGGCTGGCGGTCACCCGCCGCCGTCGGGCCCGCAGCGGCGAGACGTCCAGCAGCTGCTGGCTGACCGCCCAGTCCAGCAGGCAGCCGACGACGCCGAGCAGATGGTTGAAGCTCCGCGGCCGCGACCGGGGCCGCGACGCGAGGAAGTCGTCCAGCAGCGCTGGCGTGAGCTGGTCGAGCCGAGTGCACGCCGTGCTCGGCGGCGAAGCGGACGAGCAGCCGCAGCTCGGCTTCCTCGCTGAGGTACTTGCGACCGAGCGCGCGCTTGTGCGCAAGGAACTGCGTCGACCGCAGCTCGAGGCTCTCGCTGCTCGGTCATGCGAGCACCTCCTCGCCATCCCCGAGCGCGACCTCACGCAGCGACTCGACGGCGACCTTGGCGTAGATCTCGGTCGAGCTGGCGGAGCGGTGCCCGACGAAGTCACCGATCGTCTTCAGCGCGAAGTCGGCGTCGACGAGCCGCTGCACGCACGTATGCCGCAGCGTGTGCGACCCCGGCCGCGGAACCTCGATCCCGGCCTTGAGCAGGTAGTGCCGCGCGCGGACGGACACCGCCGCCGCGCCGATCGGCTCGACCGGCGCGACCGCCCGGAAGAACACGCGCCGGCTCCTCGGTCTGCGGCCGCCCGTTGCGCAGGTAGTCCACCAACGCCTCCCCGACCGACGCCGACAGCGGGAACGCGGTCGAGTGCCCGGCCTTGCGCTCCGGCACCGCGAGCCGCTCGCGCTTCCAGTCGATGTCATCCAGCGTCAACGCGGCGACCTCGCGGCCGCGCAGCCCGTAGGTCACCAGCAACAGCAGGATCGCCTAGTCGCGCTTGCCGCACGGGGTGCGCCGATCGACGCCGGCGAGCACCTGTCCGACCTCCTCCCACGTGATCGACCGCGGGATGCTCGACAGCCGGTAGACCTGCGGCCACTCCATCACGCCGCTCAGATCGCTCGCGATCGACCCCCTCGCGGTGCGCGTAGCGCAAGAACACGCGCAGCACCCCACAGCCAGTCGCGCAACGTGGTCTTCGCCAACCCCGCCCCAGCGCGCTCGGCCACGAACGCGCTCAGGATCGCCGGCGAGAGCTCCGACAGCCGCGCGACACCGATCCGCGCCAAGATACGCCTCGAAGCGCGCAAGGTGATGCCGATAGCTACCGATCGACGCCGGCCGCAGACCACGCTCACCACCAGGTACTCGAAGAACCCTGGCAGCGCGTCGGCGAACGGGACTCGGACGACGCCGACGGCCGCGACCGACAAAGCCGGGAACCACCAGCCGCAGCATCTGCTCGACCGGGCCGCGGACCTCCTTGACGACCGTTCGCCTGCGCGTCACGACGACGACGTCCGACGCAGTGACCCGCTCGGCCACGAACGCATCGACATGAACAGGCAGATCCCCGACGACCCGGGCGCCACGCGCACGCGCGAACTCCCCGAAGGCGACCAGCAGCGGCACCCGCCGCAACACCGACCTCGCCGAGTAGCCGTGCTCAGCCAGCCAGCGCGACATACCGCTCGATCTCCGGCGCCGATCCACGACGCGCGGACCCGATCGACCGTCTGCGGCTTGACGAAGTACGCCTCCAACATGAGGACAACTTCCTCTCCGTTGATGGGTGGAGGAAGCACCCTCAGACCGAGACACGCCAGCGTTATGTGGCCTGCCGCCGGCGACACGCCAACGCCAAACCCGGTAATTGCGGGAACTCAAGTCATCGCGGCGCCAACGCGGCCACATAATCGGGTCGGGCACAGAAGACGGAATATGTGGCGCGCCACATATTCCGTCAATGCATAGGTTGGCGCGCCACCGAAGCGCCGCAGCGCGCGATCGAGCGCCATCACCACGCTCGGCAGCGTGCGATCCCACAACGGCAGCACGACCCGAAACCGCGACCACGCAAGCCACGAGCAGAACAGCGACGTCGCGCGACCCCCGACCACGGGCCCCTCGCCATAGTCCCACTGCATCCACAGCCCGGGCTCGGCGATCCACGGTCTCGTGCGCCGGCCGTGCTTCTGGCGGTAGCGGTGCTTGGCCTCGGCGATCGCGCGGCGCGTTGAGCGACCCGAGCCCAGATAGCCCATCGCGACCAGACGCTCGTGCGCCTTATCGGCGCGGATCTTGCCATGCGAGCGATCCACCAGCTCCTCGACCTTCTCCAGGAACGCACCGGTCACCGGACGCGCCCGGCCCGCTGGCCGCGGCTCGCCGCCAGCCGCATCACGAGCGCGCACCCATTGGCCGACCGTCTTGTGATCACAGCCGCAGAGCGCCGCTGCTCCCCGCAACGAGCCCGTCAAATCGTATGCCTCAAGGATCTCCATCACTTCCTCTGCTTTCTTCAAGATCGCCTCCCGGCGTGAATGGCTGGACACCAACACGCCGGGGGGCTACACCCGGAACAGGACAGATCGGTGGGGAGATCCGATGGCCACCCATGGGGAGAATTGGTGGCCACCAGGGGGGAGTTTCAATGGCCGCCTACGGGGAGAATCTCATGGCCGCCGTCAGGGGTTGCACTAGATCGACGTCAAGGTGATGACCACCGGGTCCGTGTCCGACTTCCCGGCGCTCCCTTACTCCCGTCATCGTGGGAAGGGGAGGGTAGTAGGAGGGGCTTTTTTGGCGGCTAACGCCGTCGCGATGGCCGGCTGCACCTCCCGTCGCCCCGTTCCACCGCGCTGACGCCGGTCTCCCCGGCCGGCGCTGAGGGCGCTTGGCGGCGGCGCCCCCGAGTGTGTGTGCAGCCGATCGTCACTTCGCTGACTAGGACGCAAGATCGAGGCGGTTGCGCACCTGCTTCGCAACGGATGCGAGCGCGAGTTGGGACCCCGAGCTGACTGTCGCAGCTCGTCCAACGCAGGCGCGAGCGCGGCCCTCGCTCGAACGCTCGCTCGCCCCACGAAAGCAGCAGCGCCGGGTCCGTTGCACCGGTGTCGTCGAGTCGATGATCGCCGCACCTACTGAGAGCGATCGAAGACGCTGACCTAGAACGTAGATCGCCCCTTGGCGAGCCCAGTTCCTCTACCGGGAGAGGATGCGGCGGTCTCACTCTTGACAGCTGAGTGTCGGCTGCAAGCTCCTGTGCGTAGTGGATAGGGAGCCGTTCTCGACCACCAGCGCTACGACATCCTCAACAACATCTGCAGGAGCGCATCAGAACCAACCCGAGGAGCGGCGACGCTTCTTCTCGCGCGAGAACCGAGCGTGAGCGTCTGGACAACTCGCACGCTCGGTTCTCGTCTCTCTATGAAGGAGGCGGGGTCTCGAGGGGTTGGCACCCTGAGCGGGTATCCGTCCAATCCCACGGCTTTCGGGGGCTGCACCACCAGAACGACGGGGGCCCTAGGGCCCCCGTCGTCGTGGTTCGATTCTCGCGCCGACTAGCTGCTCCGAGCGGTCCCCGAAACCCCTATTGGAGTGTCGAGGGTCCTGAGACTTTGTTTGGTTTGTCAACTACGGGTGCGCCGTTCCCCGTGACCGTGAGTGGTCCGGACACGGTGTTGTTGGTCACGGTCGTCCCGCCTTCGTTGCCCGTCACCGAGAGCGGTCCCTTGACGACGTTGCCGTCGATCACGACGCCTCCCGTGTTGCCCTTGACGGTGACCGGTCCGCTGATGGTGCTCGCAGAGCACCCAGACGTGCCTTCCCCGATCACGACCGAGTTGCTGCCGTTGATCGCTTCGACAGGACCCGAAACGCTCGCTCCGCACATCCGCAACTGCGCGGCCCCGTTGGCCTTGATCGGCCCCGAGACCGTCCCCCCCTCGATGTCAAGCGAGCCGCCGGGTTCAACCGTCACCGGCCCGCTGATCTTCCCTGTCGGGGTGAGTTCGACTGATTCGCCGGACTTCACGACGAGCGGGCCGCTGACGGTGCCCGAGATCGTGTGGAGTCCTTCGAGGAACGGCACTAGGTGGTTGAAGAATTCGTTGTTGGGGTAGGCCCCGGCCGGGTCGTTGTAGAGCGTATGTGGCTTCCTCGTTGAGCAGCGTCAGGTTGTTGCTAGGAATTCCCGACTGTTTGGCCAGGACTTCCGCGGACGTCAGCACCCCCTGTTTACCCAGTTCGGTGGCGATCGCATACATCTTCAACGTCTTGGGCAGGTTGCTACCTTCCGTGGAATGAACGTTCAGCACGCTCTGTGCCGGGTTTGCGTTGCCGTTCCCGACAGCGCCGGTGTCGATCGACAGGCGTTCTCGGAAGTACCACTCGCTGCCGTCCGCAGAGGTCAGCCCGGTCCCTGAGAGCATTTCGGCGTAGCGCTGGACCGGGGTCAGCGCTCCTTCACCGTTCCAACCATGCAGTCCGTCCAGTCCCCGCGACTTCTTCGACGCCAGTGCCGCCGTGGATCTGAGCCGCCTTCAGGTTCGGAGGCGAGCTCCCGACGCTGACCGAGTAGCCGAACCCGGCTTCGTTCGTGCACGGCACAAATTTATTTGCAAAAGGCGGAATACTGCACTCGAGGATTTCGGGCAGAATCGGTGGCTTCAGCAACGCGGGACCTTTCGGGTCCACGCCGACAGGGTCAACCGAGCGCGGAGAAGAGCCCAGACGGCGTAGGAATCCCGCCAAACGCCAGCCACGGCGTCTTTTTTGAGAGTGTTTCAAGCGATTGTTCCGCTTGTGTCGCACTCACAGGAGTCGGGCTGCTGCCACCGTCATCGTATACCAGGCCGCGGAGACCGACGGCCCAGGCTTGCCGTTGAAGTTCCAGGTGGCATAGGCTGTGACGACCGAACCACCGAGCGAGTGGCCGCCCAGCACGACCGAACCATGGAGTGCTTTTGCGGCTTCGATCACGCGGTGCAGATCTTCGACCGCGACGTTCATGCCCCATGACGCGCGAACGGTACGCTCGAGTCCGGAACGGGTTCGAAGTGGGGTGTGATGCTGGGGTTGAGGAGAAGCCCAGGTAGTAGTTGTAGAGTTCCTGCGGCGTTACTTCGCCCCTCTTCGCCTTGTTGAGCACAGACTGGTCCTCGAGCAGGTTCTGCCGGCGTTCGACCGACCACACCTGCAGCCGGGGGTGTGTTCAACCACCCACTTAGCGAACGGCACGAAGTACCCGGCGCCGGCCGAGGTCCCCGGCTCCAACACCAAGACGTTCTTGGCCTGCGGCGAGCCGATCTTGATCACTCCGACCTTGTTGAGGCTCGCTGGAGCTTCTGGGGCTTCAAAGCCCGGCATAGACGTTTGCGTGACCGGGACTTCTGCGCTTGCGACTCCCGCCGAGGCGAAGGCGGCCACCAGAACAGTCACTGCCGCGAATATCGTCGCGCGAGCAGATGTTCGGCTAGTAGACATCCTGTTGAGAGCCCGACTGACTCGCTTCATGTCTCTTCCCTTCTCCTGGATTACCGTCAATGCGGCGAAGACCGTGGTGCACAAGCCGACGACGCCCCCGTGGCGCGGCCTCCCCCCCGTGCCCCTCGCATCACTCTGCCGATCCACTGATTCTGCGCGGCTAGACAGCCCAACGCTCGCAAACACGGATACTTGGAGGACGCTACTCCGCTCAAATAGCCGCCGTCCGCTTCGAATCACAAAATCTTCGCAAAGTGTGATCTTTCTGTCAGTCGGCGCGCAGACGCCGCACTGCTGCCTTTCGCCTGGTTGCGGCAGTCTCGGCAGGCGCTCTGATCACTGTCGGAACGGACGATTCTCGATAGGCCGGGCCGACCGCACCCAGGCTGCTGCTTCGCTATGGCGAAGGAGGCGTCTCGAGTGAGCTGCCCGAGACTGCCCTTCATCGTCCAAAGGGGCAGCCTCGCGAGGCTCAACCGAGACGCCTGCTCACATCCAAAGGCAGCGCCGACAAGGACGATCGTGGTGTCTATCCACGATTGGCCGACGGCCTGCCTGGACAATGTGGGTCCTGGTAGGTTTCCGTTTACGATCGTCATCGGTGGCCCGTCTCGGATGGACGGGCACCTCAGCGCGAGGACACCGCTGACAAGCCGGAGGATGCGAGATGACAGCTGGGGGGAGCAGCTCACCGCGTCGGCGCGAGCCGAGGCCGGGCGACGCCCTCCTGCGGATGCGCCTTGTACCGGGCGACGGTCGTTGGAGGTCTGCGGCTCGAACGGCGGCAGGCGGTCAATTTTGCGGGCGATGTTCGGCCTCACCCGTACACTCAGGAATGGAGAAGGCACGATGAGAAGGTTCAAGGCCCTACGGGGCGTAGGCGTAGCAGCGTGTCCAGCGATGGGTCTGCGAACGGCGAGGCGTGCAAGCCTCCTCGCCAGCATGCTCGGCCTGCTTGTGTTCTTTGGCAGTGCCCAGGCGGCATCAGCGTGGCATCTCACATCCGTTTCGCCGACAGTCGGATGTCCGGGAACAGAAGTCCAATTCACGGGGACTGGCTTCAGCGGCACATCTACAACTGCAACATGGTCAGACCCGAGCGCCACGTTCTTCACTTTGCAGTTTACGACCGCAAAAGTGCTTAGCAGCACGCATGCTACAGCCAACGTTCCATTCTTTCTACAGCTATCGGGCAGTGGTGCCGGCACCGTCTCAATCGACAAAAGCAACACGGTGTCCTTCACCTACACCGGCCTGATGACCTGCTTCAAAGGCGCAACGGGGGCGACCGGACCAGCCCGTGCGGCCGGAGCGACCGGAGGAGAAGGCCCGACCGGACCAGCCGGAGCGACCGGAGCGCAAGGCCCGACCGGATCCGCAGGACCGACCGGACCGGCAGGCGTAACCGGAGCGAGCGGACCGACTGGCCCGACCGGACCCGAAATACCGACCGGACCGCAAGGTCCGACGGGCGGTTTCGACACCTCAAAGGTCCACATCGTCGAATCCCAGCTGAGCGTCCCCAACGGAGCCGGCTTCACGTGGCAGCCCGAACTGCGGGCCTTCGAACGACATCGTTACCGGCGGCGGCTTCAGCACCACGCTGCCATCGGGCACGCCCGGATTCGACGTTACTTCCGATCGCCCGATCGTGTTCATACCACCGTACGGTCAGGGATGGAACGTTGAAGGAGGCAACCACACCGGTCAGGACACGACGTTGACGGTCTTGGATACCACTCGGCACGGCACCGTAAGCCTCGACGCAAAGGCATCGGCCCCGGCGGCGGGGTCGTCGTGAATCCGCCACGCCGCTGGCAGCGGGGACAACCTGTCATGGCGGGTGTTCCGCTACTAGACCGAGACGGATAGCAGTAGCCAGGGTGGGTGGCCTGTGCCTCACGGCACGGGCCACCACCCTGCCGCGCCAATGCTTTGCATGCTGAGCGGGCGTCGGAGTGTCGTGCGCGCTCACTAGCGCAAAGGACGAACTCCGAGCGTGTCAAGTACACCAGGATCGAGGTGGGCGACGACTGCTTGGTGGAGCAAAGCGGCAGGTCGGCGCCCAGGGCGCGAGCGCCGTCGGCGCTCGCGCCTGGGCGTCTGGAGCTTCAGAGCTGAAGGCCGGCCGTCGCCGACATCATCGGCGCGCGGCGTGCATGGACGGTCGAGATGATCTCCTCGATGTCGATCCCCTGCAGGTAGATGCTGGTGGTGCCGAGGTTCGAGTGCCCGAGCTGGCGCTGGATGACGTTCACCGACACTCCCTCGCGGGCGAGCTCTACGGCATGCGCATGGCGCAGCTGGTGGGGTGCGAAGCGGCGCCTGACGCCCGCCTCGGCGGCGTGGCGGCGAAACTCACTGCGGACCGCGGCGGCTGACCAGGGTCGACCGCGGGTGGGGCCGTCAATCACGCAGAACAGCGGGCCCGCCGGGAGCTCGAGGCGCTCGGTGAGCCAGGGCCGCAGGTTCTCCCAGCCCCAGGCGTCCATGCCGACCTCGCGCCGGCGACCGCCCTTGCCCCGGCGTACGAGCACCGAGCCGCGCCGCGGGTCAAGGTCCTGCTCGCTCAGCGCGAGCGCCTCTGGACGCGGAGCCCGCCGCGCCAGAGCATCACGATCATCGCGCGCAGCCTGAAGCCGTGAGGGTCGTCGCTGGCGTGGCGCATCACGCAGACGATCTCCTCAACAGTTGGCGGATCGGCTGGGTAGAGCATGCCCTTGTTTCGGGGCGCACGCCCTGAGTGAAAGCCGGGTAGCGTCGCCGGGGAGCGGCGCCGCCCAGCAGAATCGAGCATGGACGAGACGGTCATGGGTTCTCCTCCCATTCGCGCAGCGGATAGTTAGCGCCGCTCTACCAGCACCGCGATCCGGGTGACGCCAGACTCAAGTTTCAGACGGCGGAAGCCGAAGCGCCGCATGCCCGGGCCTGCCTGGTCATGTCGAAGCAGGCGTCTCGCCGGCACCGCACGAGACGCTCAGAGCTCGTCCTGAGCAGGCACGTGGGGCTCGACGATCCAGGCGCTCGCTTGCTGTCGGAACGAGGACTCTCGCTCGCCGGTTTTCGCCAGCCAGGGCGTTACCCGCCTTCGGTCACCTCGCGTGTAGAGTCGCGTCCCGTGGGGGGTCAGGAGACATGCCCGCTGCCGGAGGACCCGGCGCTCGCCGAGATGGCCGTGGCGATGCGCGAGGCCGGCCACTGGGCTGAAATCGTGGACGCCAGTTGGCGGGTGGTGTACATGACCGACGACCTCCGCTGGGGGCCGGTGGCATGTTGGAGCTGGTATCCGTCCCTCTCGGCTTGCGCATGTACGGCCCGGAGTGGCTGGCCGCATACGAGCGAATGCGAACCGGCTCGGTTGTGCTCGACATGGTGCGGGAGGCCTTCCGCGAGGTCGGTCCGCTGGTGCTCGCGGACACACCTGGAGACCGTGAGGAACTGCGGAGGCTCGTCGACCCGCGCCTTGTGGACATCGTCGATGCTCTCCGGCCTGAAGATGTGATCGTCGCGGCCACCTCCGCCTTCGGCGGGTATGGCGTGGAAGGCAGCCGTCCGACTCTCGCCTTCACCGCAGTTCGCATTCGCGACGCCGACGGACGCCTCGCCGGAACTGCGATCATCACCAAGCCCGAGGCCAGCATGTCAGTGCTCGCGACGCTCGCCGCCCAGGGCGACCTGCAGCACTTCGAGCGCATGCAGAGCGTTGCCAGGGCAGGGCGGCGCCCGGCGGCGATCCTGTTCGCTGACCTCGATCCTCGTCCCCGCTGGCCAGAAGACTGTCGACAGCCAGCTATTTCTCGCTCGGCAGACGCATGGCCCGTGCAGCTGACCAGTGCGTCGTCGATGCCGGAGGGCTCGTGGGCCGTCACGTCGGCGATGGTGTCGTGGCGTTCTTCCTCGCCGAGACGGCAAGCTCTGAGTCGGCTGCCGCCCGCTCCTGCATTCAGGCCGCGCACGCGGTGCGGCACGCGATGATCGGCGTGGCGGCGCGCAGCGAACTGGCGCCAGAGGACCTGACCATGCGCTTCGGCCTGCATTGGGGCTCCACGCTGTATGTCGGTCAGATCACGACAAGTGGGCGCATGGAGGTGACCGCGCTCGGGGACGAGGTCAACGAGGGAGCGCGCATCGAGGCTTGTGCGACCGGCGGCCGTACCCTCGCCTCAAAGGCGCTGATCGAGCGCCTTGATCCTGAGGACGCCGCCGCACTCGACCTCGACCCCGACCACATCACCTACACCCCGCTGGCCGACCTGCCCACGGCCACGGAGAAGGCCCGCCGTGACGCGCCCGCCATCGCCGTCTGCGAGGTGTAGAGCCCGAGCCGGTACGCAGCTACGCTTGCGCGCAGACGACACGATGCAGCAGTCTCGCCGTTGACGCGCATCCGTGCTCCTCTTCGTCGAAACGAGGCACTTCAGCCACCAGCGTAGACAGGGAGAATCAGTAGAGGCGACGCTGACGGTAGCGTCGGGCTCAGACGCTCATGCGAAGAGCCCGCCGTTTGGGCTGACGACCTGCCCGGTGGTGTAGGAGGACTCCTCCCAGCAGAGGTGCACGGCAAGCGCCGCGATGGTCTCAGGGTCGGTCATGTCGCTTCCCAGGACACGGGGCACGATCATGGCCGTCAGCCGCGGGTCGATCTGCTCCTGGGTCATCGGGCGTGCGCACGTAGCCAGGGGCGATCGCGTTGACCCTGATGCCGGCGTGGAGCACCTCCATCGCGAGGCCCTTGGTGAACGCCGCGATGCCGCCCTTTGCGGCGCCATACTCTGGCGCCACATCAGAGCCCCAGACTCCAAGAACCGAGCTCGATGTTGCAGATGACGCCGGAGCCTCGATGCTCCATGACCCGGAGCGCCTCCCGCGAGCAGTGGAACGTCCCATAAAGGTGTACACGCAGGGTGCGGTCCCACGTCTCGTCATCCAGCGTGCTCGTCGCGCTAGCGAGCCCGGCTCGCCGCCCGGTCATCATCGCCTCGATGTTGGCGAGGGCGCGATCCTGAACCTCTTGGCGGCGCACGGCGATGCCGGCGTTGTTGACGAGCACATCAACGGCACCGAGATCGCGCGCGACGTCGGCGAACGTCTGGCCGCACCGCCGCGGGATCGCCAACGTCGCAGCCGTAGCCACGCGAATCGCCACGCCGGCCTCGGCGGCCACCGCGCTCGCCGACTCGGCCCAGAGATCGAGCACAGCGACCCTTGCGCCCTCGCGGGCGAACGCGAGGCCGATCGCTCGCCCTATGCCGGACGCGCCGCCGGTGACAACGGCGAGCTTCCCCCGCATCCTCTCCATCGCGTCTTCCCCTCAGATCGCTGGC
>CAVYET010000013.1:0-4868 GCA_963767655.1 uncultured Solirubrobacteraceae bacterium
CACGAGCGGGCAGCCCTGTTGGCGCTGGCCACCGGCCAGCTCGCAGAGCAGCTGCGCCAGGACGCCGCGCAGGCCGTGAAGACGCAGCTACAGGAAGTCAGCCAGTCCTACAGCCGCGGGCGCTACGTCGGCGTCATCCAGAGGCAGGCGGGCGCGCGATCGTCGTCACCTACGAGGAAGTCGCCCCGCTCGGCGGCCAGGCCCAGGGCGCCTACCACGTCTATCTCGCGCGCACCGAACACACGCGCACTCGGATGGAGGGTCAGCGAATGGCAGCCAGCGACAGACAGCTAATCGCCGCCGCGCCAGACGGCAGGCTCCCGGCCGCGGCGGCGAGCGGGACTGGCGGCGACGATGCTCGAGAGCTACTGCCTTCTGTGGCTCGGCACGCTGCTCGCCGCGATCCTCGCGATCCCGATCGCGGGGCAGCTGCGCGGAGTCTTCGGCTTTCGCTTGACGCTCGCCCCGCCCGGCACCGCGAGCATGGCGGCGCTGATCGCCGCCAACAACATCCGCGAGGCAGCCGTCCCGCTTTTCTTTCGCGGTCCTCAAGATCGGCACGCCGGCGGTGGCTCGTTGATCGTGGGCGATGTCGTGGTCGGCGCGAGCCTCGCGGTCAACGTCGCCGCTCGGCGGACTCGCACTCGGCGCCTACGGCCTCGGCCTGCTGCGCTACCTGCCGCAATGGCCGCTGGAGTGGGGAGGACTCGCACTCGCCCTCGCCGGCTGGCGGCGAGCTCGCCGCGGGCAACGGGACCCCTGCGAGCTCGCCCTGCTCGCGATCGGCGCCGCGATCGCTCCTGTGCCTCGCCGCCCTCCTTGAGACATACGCGGTGCCCCAGGCATGAGCGCCATGTCCTACTTCCAACGACGCTTTCTGGGCCCCCTGCTGCTGATCGCGGTCAGCTTCGTGGCCCTCCTGCTGTGGATCCACCACTACGCCCCGGGCGTCCTTCGCCACGCGGCGTCCACGAGCACGCACACCGCCCGGGCGCGCGGCGCCGCGACCGTCCCCTCGCCCCTCGCAGTGGCTCACCGACACCGTGATCCTCGGCCTCCACCTCGCCGCCTACACCGCCGGCCTGCTGCTGCTCCTCGCGCTGCCGGTGCTGATCGCGCGCCTGCGCGCTCGCCGCCAGCGTGCCGAGCCGGGCCGGGTGCTCTGCGCCGAGCTGCGCCTGGGGCGCGACGACCAGGCCTCGCCGTATGAGATAAGCAAGGTCTTCGACGGGATCGCCGGGGCGCTCAGGCCCGGCATCATCCGCCGTCCGCTCACCGGCCCTCCGACCCTGACGCTGAGGATCGTGAGCGAAGGTGCAGCGCGATCGGTGCGCTTTCTCGTGCAGGCGCCCGCCATCTATCACCCGGCGATCGCGGCGCGCCTGAGAGCCACATACCCCGACACCCGCCTCATCCCGATCGACGCCTCCCACGCCGATCCCTTCGCGCTCAGCACGCTCGCCTCACCTGGCGCGGCTGTTCGGGCGCTGCTCCGTCGCCGCGAGCCGGTCCCCCCGGTCGCGGTGGACATGCTGCGCGTGAAGAAGGCGCGGCGGTGGGTGTGGGCGCTCGCGACCACCAAGGACTACGAGCACTCCCTCATCGAAAGCCTCGTGTCCGTCATGCACGCGCTCACGACGCCGTGCGTCGTCGAGCTGCTTCTCACCCCGGCACCCACGTTGCTCGAGCGCTACACCGGACACGCGCTCGTGCGCCGCGAGCGGCGCTTCATCGCCGATCGCGCCCTCGGCCCGAACGAGCCCGGCGCCGACGGCGTCGTGGCCAAGAAGCACCTGCAGGGCGCGGTCGAGGGCGTCGGGCGGGCGTGGTGGTGGTTCGACCTGCGCGTGATCGTGCCACGCGGCCACGAGCCCCACGCCCGCCAGGTCGCCGGAGTCATCCAGGAGACGCGCGGCGAGAACTACCTGCGGGTCCGGGTGATGCGTCTGCGCCGCAGGCTCTACGCCTGGCGCTCCGGCCGCGGCCTCCGCCACTCTTCCCGGCCCTGTGGAGCGGAGCCCTCTCGAGCGCCGAGGTCGCATCCCTGTGGCACCTGCCGACCCTGCGCCTGAAGGGCGTTCCCCTCAGCCGTATCTCGGCGAGGGAGATCGCCGCCACGAGCGCGATCAGCCGCGACCCCGCCCACGCGGTCATGCGCGACGAGCACGGGCCGGTGGGGATCCACCCCGCCGACCGCCGCTACGGATGGATGCTGCTCGGAACCGCCGGCGCAGGGAAGACGGCCGCCCTCGCGCCGCACGTCAAAGCCGTCGCAGAGGATGACGAGCGCGCGCTGGTGATCATCGACCCGAAGGAGGACTTCGCTCGCCTCTGCATGGGCCTCATACCCACCCGGCGCACCGTTCACTACCTCGACCTGGGCGCGCCGCGCTACGGGCTGAACATCCTCACCGCCGGCCATCTGACCCCGGAGATTCGCGCCGACATCTTCATCTCGGTCATCCGCGAGCTGGCCGGCGAGTCCTCCGTCGGCCCACGCTCTGACCTGTTCCTCAGAGCGGCCCTCCAGGCCGTGATGATCGTCGAGCCCGTGCCGGCCCTGCAGCACGTCGCCGCGCTGCTCGACCCCTACGACGCGGGCTACCGCGAATGGGTCACACGCGAGCTGCGCTGCCACCACGAGATCGACTTCGTGCGCGACTACTGGGAGCACACCTTCCCGCACATGGTCAAGCACAACCCTCGCTTCTTCGCCGAGGCCGTCGCGGCGCCCGCGAACAAGATCGCACGGTTCCTGACCTCGCCCAGCCTCAACCTGCTGATGACGCACTCCATCCAGCTCGACCTGGAGAGCATCATCCAGCGACGCGAGATCCTGATCGTGAACGGAAGCAAGGGGGCGGTCGGCGAGTCAAACGCCAACCTGTTCTGCTCGATGCTGATCCTCCTGATTCAGCGCGCCCTTCACCAGATCCAGCGCGTCGAGGCCGAGGAGCGCGTGCAGGCCGCCCTGGTCATCGACGAGGCGCACAACGTCTTCATCCCGGCCTTCTCGACGCTGCTGGCCGAGGGCCGCTCAGGAGGCATCGAGGTCGCCGCAGCCTTCCAATACACCGGCCAGATCGCCGACGAAAGCGTGAGGGCCGGGGTCAGAAGCCTCCTGCAGAACGTCTCGATCTTTCGCCAACGCGACTTCCAGGACGCGCGGGCGGCCGCGGCGCTGGCGATGGAAGTCTTCCAGGACAACATCCGCGGCGACGTCGAGGACCAACGCCGAATCCGGATCGACCCGATCGACATCGTGCAGCAGCCCAACTACCGAAGCGTGAACCTGTGGCTGGCGAACGGCGTTCCCCAGCCGGCGGCGACCGCGAGCACTCAGCCGATGGAGGAGCTCGTCGCGACTCCGGAGGCTCGCGAGGCCCGCGCGCACCATGAGCGCGAACAGCTTCTGCCGCGGCGACCACCCCCACGACCACGGGCGCTACATACAGCCGCCGCTTGTGTGGTCCGTAACGACGCCGATCGTCGCTCGGTATCGAACCGTCCATGTTGACCTGCCGGCGTGGCCGGAATGGCCGCCCCTGGCTCGAGATCGTCCGCGTTGCGGTCGTCCTCAAGCCGACGAAGGGCGAGCCGCTCGCATACGTGGCCGAGTCCCCCGACGGGTCGCGGCGCCGCTACGCGGTCGAGCTGCCGGCGGAGCCGCACGCGCCGGGATGGCTCCCGGCCGGAACCTACGGCGTGCAGGTCTTGGTGTGGGTCGGCGCGGAGCCGGAGCCGCGCACGTGGACTCCGCTCGTCGAGGACAGCAGACGGTGGAGCAGCGAAATGGCGGTCGAGATCGCCGAGGAGCCGCGCAGACCGCTCGTGAGCGGTCAAGAGGCGGCGTGAGGATGGCCTCCCCGCGGCGTCGCGGAGAGGATGGTGCTCGCGGGCGAGGGTCTCGGCGCCGGCACGGTCCAATGGGGACACCGGGAGGGGTCGCCGCCGACGGTCGGCCTTACCGACCGGGACCTCCGTCTGATGGCCTTGCTCTACGACGTCAACTTCCTCTCTGCGAGCCAGCTCTTGATGCTCGGCTGGGGCGACTCCGGCGAGCGGACGGGGCAGAAGCGGCTCAAGCGCCTACACGACAGCGGATACCTCGATCGCTTTCGCCCGATCCGGAAAAGCGGGACCGCCGAGTGGAACTACCGACTCAGCTCTCTAGGTTGGTCGGCGCTGACCGAGCGAGGCATGGCACCCGCCGACCGCGCCTACACCCCCACCGCGATCACGAGCATCAGCTACACCGAACACGACCTCCAGCTCGCGGCGCTCGTCCTTCGCATAGCCCAGGAAGCCGCGCGCGATCGAGGTGGAGGACTTATCGACAGGATGCCGTTCACGTGGAAGGGGCCGCGCAGCGGGCGAATCGACACCGACACGACCGAGGAGTTCGAGTGCTCTCCGGCCGCCGAGCTACCGCAGGGGACGCGCCTGCACCCGGAAGGCAGCCGTCAGGGCTACCTGGAGCCCGACGCCACGCTCATCGGACGATCGGGCGACGACACCTGGGCGGTCCTGATCGAGTACGACCGCACCGAACGCCCGCACAAGCAGATCGACCGCCTGCGCCGTTACGACCACTGGCTGCTCGAGCGGCTGGCGAGAGGGTCACTTCGCCGCGCACTCGATCCCTCCGTCGGTGATCTTCCTGACGGCACGCGAGCGGCCCCTGCGTCGCCTGATCGAGACCGCCGATCGGACCTTCGAGGCGTGGCACGGTCACGAGCACGCCGGCCCGCGCGAAGGGACGCACCCGGCGCAGGCAACGGGTCGTGTTCACGAGCCGCGAGCGCGTTCTCGCCGGGGACTGGACGATGCAACGGACGCCGAGCCTGCCTCCTGAGCTGCGCGAGGAC
>CAVYET010000014.1:0-104436 GCA_963767655.1 uncultured Solirubrobacteraceae bacterium
GCGCGTCGAGGGAGGCCTCACCGGCCCGGTGACGCGCGCGACGGTCGGATCGCTCGCCGTGCTCGGTGCGTCCCTGCTGGCTGCCGCCGCTGCCCGCCTTCCTTGGCCTAGCACCCATCTCCGCCGCGGGCCTCGGCCTCGCCGCCGGGGCGTCACTGGCGGCTGTCGTGATCGGGCGGTCCCTGCCGCTTGGCCGGACCGAGCCGCTTGGGTAGTGGATGGTTGCCGGTCGCCGCGAGATCGCGACACCCCACCTCTCGCCGCGTTGATAGCTTCATCTGACCGCGCCACGCTCCGAATTACGTACTTCACCGCGAAGCATGCGCGGACTTAACCGCTCGACGTGGCGATGTCCGCGAACCTAAACTCGCGCCAACGAACTGTCCCGAAGGAGACCTGTCATGAACCCGTTCGATCCACGCATCGCCGTGATCGCAGGCATCGGTGGCGCGGTTGTTAGCTCGCATCGCGTCCGTGCAGTCATCGGGCGCAGCGCGGGCTATGCCGCGGCCGGCGCAATGAAGGTGGGAGACACGGTGGTCAACGCCGCCCGCGACATCTACGGAGAGGCCAGCGAGGTCGCCACGCCACACGGGGGCAAGACCCAGAAAGGTAAAGCACGGCCGAAGGTCGCCGACTAGGCTCTCGAGGGGCCAGGTCGCGCGGCAGACCACGGCGAGCCACGGTGGCGTTTGAGCCCTACCGCTCCTGGGCGTAGCAGGTGTACAGCCCCAGCCTGTCCGAGCACCTTCTTGCTCGAAAGCGTCGGCTTGCCGCTTCGCGCTGGATGCGAGCGTCTCAGGAAGCGCCGAACTCACTACTGCTCCGGACGTCCTATGCGGTAGCGCGGGTCGCGGTCGCCGAGCCGCTCGCTTTCGGCGGAAAAGAGCGCTCTGCGCTCGCTTGGCCGCATAGTCGGACGCGGTGCGGCAGCGGGCCCCGAGCAGCACACGGTGACGTTGTTGCGCCAGCCCCTGAGAGTCGGATGATGGCGCGTAAGCTTCGCCGCCACCAGACGGTGTCGGTCCTGATGCCCGTCGCGGGCGCCGCCGGCGAGGGCATCGGGAGGACCCCACCTATGACGACCGGGAAACTACGACTCCGCGCTTGCGCTGGAGGCGCCGACCCAGCTTCGCCTCGCAGGCGCCGATCAGCCCGTAGTTTCCACCCCCCACGTGTGGGGTTCGGCGGAGGCCGGGCGGCGCGCAAGAGGCCCGAGACCGCTCCTCGTCGTCCAAGGCGAGAGCCTGGACAAAGCTCACAGAGCCACCTCCTTAGAAGCAGCGGCCCAGGGCATCGGCACGCGCGTCTCCAGCTAGTGAGAGCACGGACAAGGGCGTGACTCGCACTGGCCCCGCAATCTCGCGGTTGCTCCCGAAGCGGTCAGACTGCCCGTCGCTGCGGCGCAGGCTCAGCGCGCGGCGTCCCGTCTGAGTGCACTGGACCGCTCGGCAGCAGGAGCGCGACGCCGAGGCCCGCTAGGCCGAACACCCCGAGCGCGACCATCGCCAGTGCATACGCATTGTTGCCTTCGGCGATGTCGCTGACGAGGATGGTTCCGGCGATGGCGGTGCCGAGCGAGGAGCCGAGGTTGGAGATGCTGCGCGAGAGCCCCGAGATCTCGCCCTGCCGGTCCTCAGGGAAGCTCGACTGCACGACGTTCACCGATGGTGTGAGCATGACGCCGACGCCGAGGCCGATGACGAGCAGCCCCGGGCACGAATGTCCAGGACGCTCGACCGCGTCTTGGACCAGGCGCGAGCAGAAGTCCGATGCCCGACGAGCGTGATCGACGAAGCCAGCCCGGATCAGGGTGCTTCTGCGCACGGCGCTTGGCCAGCCGCTCGGCGGCCAGCGAGGAAATGAGGATGCCGACCGTTGCCGCGGTGAAGACGAGGCCGGTTTCGATCGCGCTGAAGCCCGCGCACGACCTGCAGAAAGACCGAGACGACGAACGAGATCCCCATCAGCATCAGCCACTGGACGTTCTGGGTGACAAGGGCGAGGTTCGAGGTGCGGTTCTGGAACAGGCCCGTGGACAGCAGCGGCTCCGTGCCTGCTCGCGTCCGAGCGCGCGGATGTGCAGGAAGAACCAGAGCAGTAGTCCGGCAGCGCAGCGCGAACGAACACTGTCGACGAGCAGCGCCGTTCGCTGCCGATCTGCAGGATCGCCGATCGACGATGAAGAACATTCCGGCCGCCGAGAGCACGGCGCCGAGCGATGTCGAAGGGCTCGCTGGTCGGGTCCGCCGGCAGCGGATCGGTGATCCGGCGGCAGAGCAGCACGACGATGGTCGCCACGATCGCCGCCTGGCAGCAGAAACGTCGCCCGCCAGCTGATCGTGGTGGTGATCACGCCCGCCGATCAGCGGCCCTGCGGCGGCACCGATGCCTCCCATGCCGCTGATCACGCCGAACGCCTCGCGCACGCGACTTGCACGTCGTCGAAGTAGCAGCGTCGGCGAGGATGTAGATCGGGGGGATCATCAGGGCCGGAGCCGACGCCCTCGAAGACCTGAGTAGCCGACGATCAGCATCGCCGAGACGCCGGGGCGAGAGCAGCGATCACCGCTCCGAGCTCCGTAGACCGTCAGGCCCCCGATCAGGCAGCGCTTGCGGCCCCAACGTGTCGGTTAGCTTGCTGCCGGGGATCATCAGCGCCGCCATGCACGAGCAGGAACAGCGTGATCGCCGTCTGCACGCCGTGCACGGTCGTGCCGAGGTCCTTCGCTGATGCTGCTGATCGCCACGTTCATGGCTGGAGCCCGCGAAGCTCGCGACGAACTGCGTCAGCGCAAGCGGCAGCAGCACCCGCCGCAGCGAGAGATCAGAATGTGAGGTCGGGCTCGGCTTTGTCGTGGGGCCCATTCGTGCCGCTCATCGCGGCGCGTGCCGCTTGGTGGTCATCCGGCGTTCCTGCCCTCGGCAACATCCGACCAGATCCAGCAGCGGGCCTCGCAACCGGCTAGCTCTGCGGCAGCGCTCGGTCGTCGTCTCGCTCACGCGTGCGGCTGCGCTTCGTCGGCCTCGGCCGTGGAGATGGCGTGCGCCGCCCCGATCAAGGTGAGGTGACTGAACGCCTGTGGGAAGTTGCCGACCTGGCGCTGGCGCTTCACGTCGTACTCCTCAGCCAAGAGACCGAGATCGTTGCTCAACCCCAGCAGCCGATCAAACAGCGTGCGCGCCTCCTTGACCCGGCCGTTGAGTGCCAATGCGCTCACGAGCCAGAACGAGCAGGCAAGGAACTGTCCCTCATCGCCTGAAAGTCCATCATCGGTCTCGGCCGTCAGGTAGCGGGAGACGAAGCCATCGCGACCGAGCTCGCCCCAGATCGCGTCAATCGTGCCCGTCACGCGCTCGTCCGTGCCGGGAGAAAACCGACCAGCGGGATGTTGAGATTGCTGGCATCAAGCTCCTTTGACCCGTAGTACTGGGTGAAGGTGTTCCGCTCTGCGTCATAACCCCGCTCGTAGACCTCGCGGTGTATCTCCTCACGAGTTTGCTTCCAGCGCTCTAGGGGTGCCTCGAGCTCGAACCGCTCGACCAGTCGCACGGCACAGTCGAACACGACCCATGCATGACGTTGGAATGGGTGAAGTGCCGTCGCGGCCCGCAGTTCTCCCAGATGCCGTCGTCAGGCTCACGCCAGATCGTCTCGACATGTTCGACGAGGGTCCGCCAGCGGGGCCAGTAGCGCTCCTCGATCCTGCCGAGAAGCGCGGCGCCGAGGAAGGCCGCCCCGAGGACCTCGCCGTAGACGTCGAGCTGGAACTGCTCGGAGGCTGCATTGCCGATGCGGACGGGTTTGGACCCCTCGTAGCCGGGCAGCTCGTTCAGCTCGAACTCGGTCAAGCGGCGTTCTCCGCCAACGCCGTACATGATCTGGATCTTGGCCGGGTCGCCCGTGCCCGTTCGCGCCATGAAGTCGCAAAGGCGAGCGCCTCCTCGCTGTACTTGCCGATGAGCAGCGCCTCCAGCGCGAGCACCGAATCGCGCAGCCAGCAGTAGCGATAGTCCCAGTTGCGCACCCCGCCGACGTCCTCCGGCAGGGACGTGGTGGGGGCAGCGATGACCGCGCCGGTGGTTTCGAGCGTCATCGCCTTGAGCACCTTCAGTGACGTGAGGACCTCGTCACGGTACTCACCGTCGTATCCGCAGCGCTCTGACCAATCACGCCACCAGGCCTCGGTGCGCGCGAGGGCTGAGTCGGCGTCCTCGATCGGCGGAGACTCCTCATAAGAGAGGTACCAGCACAGGGTGAAGCGCTCGCGCGCGCCTTCGACGGCCACGAATTCAGCGTGACAGTACCGTCCCGGAGCTCGAGCGCGAGCGGTGTGCTGAGGCGGAAGGCGTCGGGCCCAGCTGTCGCAAGAGCTCCGTCCGACGCGGCTTCGACCCACGGCGTTATCGACGCGTAGTCGGGGCGCAGCCTGAGCTCCATGCGCATCGGGACGTGGCCGCTCAGGCCCTCGACGATGCGCATCAGACGCGGTGGGCCTTGACCTCGCCGGGGCATGAAGTTGATTACGCGCACTATCCCATCCGCGGTCTCGAAATCGGTCTCCAGGATGGGCGTTCCCGGCCTGTAGCGACGAGAGCTAGTGCGTAGGTCCCCGACCGGGGCGAGCAGCCAGCGTCCATGACGCGCGTCCCCCAAGAGAGCCGAGAAGCATGACGGGGAGTCGAAGCGCGGTAGGCATATCCAGTCAACACTGCCGTCACGACCGACAAGCGCCGCGGCTTGCATGTCACCAATCAGAGCGTAGTCCTCGATGCGCAACTGCTCCTCCTTCTAGCTGTGAGGTCGACAGGCGGGCCGAGGGGGTCAGCCTACAAACCTCCGAGCCTAGATCCCCAGTCGCTCAGGCCAATACGGGACACGATCACGACCCACAGCCAAGGCCTATGGTCGCCGGCCTCAGCGTACTAGTCATCTCCCAGGAGCGTCGCGGCGCTCCGCGTCGAAGCACAATTGTGTCCCCGGGGCGCTTTCTCGCCATCGCTCGCTACCGCAGTCAAGGACCTCGTAGTCGGCTCGGGCCTGTCGTTCTCCGACCGCGGTTCCCACTCACTGAGGGGCGCGCCAGGCGAGCGGCCGAATCTACCCGGTCGAGGGGTAGTGAGACCTCCAGAGAGCGCCGAGGAGGGCGTGATGACCCGGCGGCCCCAAGCGACGCGCCTGCTCGCCGGGCAATGCGAGAGTCAGCCACCGTCGCGGCCAGGCTGTCGCTCTGGACGGTGGCTGTCGCGCAAATGGAGCGGGATCCGTGAGCTGCTGCCTCGGATTGATGGTCGCGCGGCGACCGGGCGGGGCTGCCGCGGTCGGGGACCTTCTCAGGCCCCCGCGGCGGCTATCTGGTGCTTGTGGAGCTTCAGGAGGTTGTGGGTGGCGGTGATTAGTCGCCACTCTGAGCGAACGGCGGATCTTCCTCGGCGTCGGAAGCGGTCGATCCGGCGGTTGAACTTCGTGTTCGCGAACACGGGCTCGATCATCGCCTTGCGTTTTCGGTAGAGCCCGCCGCCGAGCTCGCTCTCGAGCACTCGTCGCATGTGCGCGTAGATGCCGCCGTCCCATCCTGGCCTGGTGCCTCGACGTTTGCCCGCGTCCGGCGGGATCAGCACCTGGATCCCCTTGTTGATCACGCCCTCCATCTGCTTTTGGTGCCAGTAGCCGGCGTCCGCGACGACAACCTCGACCGTGCTCGCTGACGCCCACGCGCTCAAGCTCTCTCTGGGCGGCGGTGACCATCGCCTCCAAGTGCCCGAAATCGGAGGAGTCGGCATTCACCTCGGCGGCGATCACGATCTGCTGCTCGTTGGCGACCGCCTGTGCGTTATAGCCCTGCATGTACCCGCGCGGGGTCTTCACGTTCTTTGAGTCAGGGTCGGTGATGTTGACCTTCCCCGCCGGCGTCTGTGGCGGCTGATAGGGCTTGGAGCCGCCTCCGAAGCGCCGGCCGTCCTTCATCACCCCACGCGCCCGATAGGCCTCATAGGCGGCGTTCGCCTCACACTCCGCCCACAGCTCCTGCTCCAGGCGACGCTTTGACTCCTTCAGCCGCTTCGGGCGTGAGCGCGGGACCGGCTTGGGCTCTGCGGCGCGCTTCTCATCAAGCCGGCGCCTGGCGTCGCGCAACCACGCACGACGGCCCTCGCCGGTCGCCAGCTGCGGCGGGAGCTCATCACCACGCTTCTCCCCGTAGAGCTCGTCCTCGCGCCGATCGGTCTCCGCGGCCTCGGCCAGGATCTCACGCGCGATCTGCTCGTAGTCGCGGTTGGAGTGCTGGGAGGCGTTCGCGTGCACCTTCGTGCCATCGATCGCGATCACCCCGACCTTCACCATCCCGGCATCCGCGCACAGCGAGAGCACCTCGCCGAACAGGCCCGCCAGCGCCGCCTCATGGCGCACCACGAACCGTGCGATCGTCGCGTGATCCGGCGTGCAGTTCGCCGCGATCACCCGGTAGGCGATGTCCTCGACGCACTTGCGCTCAATCCCGCGCGAGGAGCGCTGACCCTACGAGTAGGCGTACATCAACAGCGCGACCATCATCGCCGGGTCGTGCGCCGCGCGACCGTGGCCGTCCGCGCGGTAGGAGGCGTAGAACGCCGACAGGTCCATCCCCGCGACCGACTCCAGCACGAACCACGCGAGATGGTCCTCCGGCAACCACTCCCGCAACGACACCGGCATCAACAACACCTGATCGCGATCACACGCAAGGAAGTTTTGGCTCATGCCGGCATCGTCTTAAACCCGCCGGACGGCACCCCTTTGTGCGACAGCCACGACGAGGAGCAGCAGCGTCCGGCGGCACTCCGCTGGCGACTGCTTCGTCCCCGATTGCGAGCGCGTCCGCGTCAACGGCGGCGTCGCTCCCAGGGTTCTGCAAGGCCGCCACGCGGACGCGAGGCGAACCCCCTGCTGTCGCCCCCGCGGGGGTATTCGTGCCGAACCCGCCCGGAGACCTGGAAAGCGCGGGAAGGAGGCATCTCGAACGCCTGCGATCAGACGAGCGCCAGGGGCGAGTACTAATTGCACCGGCGCCGACGCCTCACACGCTCGCTTACCCGCACGGTCCTTATGCGCCACAAGCGACTGCGCGTGAGAGCAGTAGCTCGCGCTCGCGCTCGTTGTCGCACAGGTCAGCCGCGCGCTCGAACTCCTCGCGCGCCTCAGCCAGCCGCCCGAGGCGCAGGAGGACGTCGCCACGCACGCTTGGCAGCAGATGGTAGCCGCCCAACGCGGGCTCATCGGCGAGCGAATCGACTAGCTCGAGCCCGGCCTCGGGACCGAAGGCCATCGTCACAGCCACAGCGCGGTTGAGCTCCACGACCGGGGAGCCGGTGAGCGCCGCCAGCCCGTCGTAGAGCGCGACGATTCTCGGCCAGTCGGTCTCCTTGACGCTCCGGGCTCGCGCGTGGCAGGCGGCGATCGCGGCCTGCAGCGTGTACGGGCCCAGCGCGCCGCTGAGCTCCTCGGCGCGCCGCAGCCCAGCCAGGCCACGCTGCACGAGCAGATGGTCCCAGCGCGCGCGGTCCTGATCGGCGAGTAGCACCGGCTCCCCGTGCGGCCCGACACGCGCGCGCAACCGCGAGGCCTGCAGCTCCATCAGGGCCAGCAGGCCATGGACCTCGGGCTCGCGGGGCATCAGCGCTGCAAGGATCCTTCCGAGGCGCAGGGCGTCCGCGCACAGGGCCGGGCGAATCCAGTGCTCGCCGGCGGTCGCCGCGTAGCCCTCGTTGAACACCAGGTAGATCACCTCGAGCACGGCCGATAGACGCTCAGCGAGCTCGTCGCGGCCGGGGACCTCAAATGGCACGCGCGCCTCTGCGAGTGTGCGCTTGGCGCGAACGATACGCTGCGCGACCGTGCCCTCGGAGACAAGAAACGCACGCGCGATCTCTGGCGTCGACAGGCCGCCGAGCAGACGTAGCGTCAGCGCGACGCGGGCCTCCCGGGACAAGACCGGATGGCACGTCATGAAGATCAGGCGCAGGACGTCGTCCTGAACGTCGTCGACCCGCGCGGCCAGGTCGGGCCGGTCGAGCTGCTGCAGGATTTCCAGCTCGCGCCCGATCAGCTTGCGCTTGCGCTCGAGTGTGACGCGCCGGCGCAGTGCATCGATGCCCCGGCGCTTGGCGGTGGCCATCAGCCATGCGCCCGGCTTATCCGGGATCCCCGACTCAGGCCATTGCTCAAGCGCGGCGACGAGCGCGTCCTGGGCCAGGTCCTCGGCCACCGCCACGTCGCGGACGATACGAGTCAGCCCGGCTATCAACCGAGCCGACTCGATGCGCCAGACGGCGTCGATCGCACGATGGGTGGCCGACAGCGTCACGCGCCTAATTCTGAGCCGCCCGCTCGCGTAGCCGCTCGTTGGCCTCGCGCAGCTCCGGCGTCAGCTGCTCGCCGAAGTCGTCGGCCTCGAAGATCTGGCGCAGCTCGATCTCGACACCGCCGTCGAAGGGCGCTCGCTTGAGCCACTCGATCGCCTCCTCGCGCGACGCGCACTCCCAGACCCAGTAGCCCGCGACGAGCTCCTTGGCCTCGGTGAAGGGACCGTCGATGACGGTGCGCTCGCTGCCGTTGAAGCGGACCTTTGCGCCCCTGGAGGTCGGGTGCAGGCCCTCGCCGGCCAGCATCACGCCTGACTTCACCAGCTCTTCGTTGTACTTCGTCATCGCCGCCAGAGCCTCCGTGCTGGGCATCTCGCCTGCCTCGGACTCGGGGCTCCCGGGGACCAGAACCATGAAACGCATTTGTGTCTCCTTGTGGTGGATGGGTGGTTTCTACCCGCTCGTCGAACGAGGCCGGCCGAAATCGACACGCCCTGAATTTTCTTTTTGTTCGAACGTTCTTCGCTGGGCCGCGCTGGATGCGGGGCGTGCCTGAGCTCGCGCTGAAGGCCGAAGTGTGCGGGCCGCCTCCGCGGCCGTTGCCGGTGATCGCCTCAGGCCTCGGCGGCCGGGCCGTAGGTTGCCAGGCCCGTGACGCGACAGCGACTGAACGCGGGCTGCTCACCACCGTGCTGGTGAGCAGCCGCGGTGATGTCGCCTTGGGTGTCCATGGGCTCCGACGGTCGCCGAGCAGCGCTCCAGCTCCAGGTTTCCGGGCTAGCAAATAGAACATGAATAGAACAGCTGCTAGCCGATTACCGCGTCTACTGTAATCGCTAAAGCAGCAGCACTAGCAGGACATTTGCTAAGTCTGGGCGACAGGATTTGAAGCCTGCGACCGCCCGGTCCCATTCTGAAGTTAGGGTCCACTATCAACCCGGAAAGCGGCTGATTTGCAGGAGGTTTCTCTCATCGGGGAGACAGGATTTGAACCTGCGACCGCCCGGCCCCCAGCCGGGTGCGCTACCAGACTGCGCCACTCCCCGTGGCGTACAAGCGGGCGACGGGAATCGAACCCGCCCTAGAAGCTTGGAAGGCTTCTGTGCAACCACAACACTTCGCCCGCAAAGCCTCCCCATTTACCGGCGCTTCTCGCCCGGCAGCGCTGCCGGGCATCGTGCACGGCGCTGTCCAGCCGGCCCGCCTCGCGTCCGTCTACCCGTGCCCCTTAGGGTCTGTCGCGTGTCCCACAGGCCCCTGGCCCTCGTCTCCGGGCTCACGCTCGGTGACTACCTGCTGTGGAACTGGTCGCTGAGCGGCAACCACGGACGTGCTGGCGCTCGTGTCGGGCCTGACGCTGCCGCCGCTCGCCATCGCTTTCATGTGGCTGCTCATGCTGGACCTCGCGCGGCTGCTCGCTCGCGCCGGCGCGCCGCTCGCACGAGCCGGAGGGCGAGCGACGCCGGCGCGTGGCGCCGGGAGATGCCCGCGGAGGGCGCGGAGAATCCGTGTTCGGCAGCTACCCGCCGGCGGTGAGCCCAGCGCTCGAAGAGGACGCCGCCGCCGCGAGGGACTCCTCGGCCCCCTCCCCCGGCAAGCTCGCCGCTTGAGTCGGCTTTCGCGCGCGTGAGCGACCGCGTCAGACCGTCTTCTGCCCCGCTCCAAAGCAGTCCGCCTGGCTCTGGCGGCGCTCGTGGTCGTGCTCGCGGCGGCGGCGCTCGGCGGGTACCTCTACGAGCGCCACCGCACGGGCAGCATCTACCATCCCCACGCGCGGTTCGTGCCCCAGCCGACACCCATCGCTGCCACGCCGCGGCCCGGAGCGCTTCGCCTGGCCGTTCTACGGCTACACCAAGGACCACACGCGCTTCTTCCCTGCGACCGCCCGCCTGCACCCGCCGTTCAAGCAGCTGTGGGCTGCGTAACGACAACACCCTGCTCGAGTTCCCGCCGGTGATAAGCGGTGACCACATCTTCCAGCTGGGCGACAACGGCACGCTGTTCGCCGTCAACAAGCACACCGGGCACACGTTCTGGATGCGCCGGCTGGGTGCGCTCTCGGCCTCCTCCCCCGCGGCCGTGGGCAAGACCGTCTACGTGACCGTGCTCGCGCGCGGGCACGGCAGCAACTCCGGGCGGGTGTTCGCGCTGAGCTACACGAACGGACACATCGCTTTGGTCGCGCGACCTGCCTAGCCCGAGCGAGTCCTCGCCGCTCGTGGACCACGGCAAGGTGTTCTTCGGCTCCCAGAACGGGATCGTGTACGCGCTGAACGCCCGCAACGGCAGCGTCGTGTGGACCTATCACGCCGCGGGCGCCGTCAAGGCCAGCCCGACGCTCTCTGGCGGGGTGCTCTACTTCGGCGACTACTCCGGGCACGTGCAGGCGATCTCAGAGCAGACCGGCCGGCGTCTGTGGGTCAGCGGCTCGGAAGGCGCCCTGCTCGGCAGCGGCACCTTCTACTCCACGGCCGCGGTCGTCTACGGGCGCGTCTTCCTCGGCAACACCGACGGCCGCATCTACGCCTACGACGCCTTCACGGGCAGGCTCGACTGGGCCGTTCAGACCGGCGCCTACGTCTACGCCTCCCCCGCCGTCACCAACGCGCCCGGCCTGGGGCCGACCATCTATCTCGGCTCCTACGACGGGACCTTCTACGCGCTGAACGCCCGCTCGGGCCAGATCGCATGGAGCTTCAACGCTCACGGACGCATCTCGGGGTCGGCCACGATCGTCGGGCGCACCGTCTACTTCGCCGACCTCGGCGAGCGTCGCACCTACGGCCTGGGCATCTCCACCGGTCGCGTCGTCTTCGAGAAGGACACCGGGCTCCTTCGACCCGGTGATCAGCGACGGCGGGAGCATCTACCTGACCGGCTACACCGGCCTGTACGCGCTGGCGCCGGCCTCCTAAGGACCGCCGGCAAGCACGCGCGCGAGCAGGTTGCGGGTCATCGCGACGACGCGTGGATCGGGAGCCCTGGGAGCGTCGGGCGAGGCCTGTGGCACGGGCGAGAGGCCGTACTCCCAGCCGAGCGTCCCGGTCGCGAACACGAGCGCGCCCGAGCGCGCCCGATAGAGCGTGGTCTCGGCGACGGTGCCGCGGGCCGGTGCGGGCTCCAGCTCGCTCGAGCACGGCACGCCGGCGCCGGTGCCCAGGAGCAGCGTGCCCGGCGGCGAGGCGGAGCGTGCGCTGGTCGAGCTCATAGCCGACGATGCCCGGATGCTGGTGGAGGCCGTGACGCCCGCTGCCGGCGAACAGCCACGACGGCTTGAGATCCGCCGAGGGCGTCCAGGGGTAGTAGCGATAGACGGGCGGTCCGGGCCGCGCAATGCGGGGCGTTATGCAGCCGTTGTAGGCGCTGCCCACGAGGGGCGCGCCGCCCAGCGGAAACAGACCGGAGGGTTGGGCGCGGTCGGGATCCAGGGCGGCCGCCTGCTTGAGGCGACGATTATGTGGTCGGGCTCGCCGGCCTGGCTGGAGGCGACGGTCGCGCGAGGCGAAGCGCACGCGCCAGGCCATCGTGTCGGAGCTGATGAAGATCAGGCTCGTTCCCCTGTCACGCGCCGCGGCGAAGGCTCGCTCCGCGCGCGCGGACCAGTACTCGGAGTGGCCCACGTCCATCAGCGCCCTCGCCCCCTCGACCTGGGCGGGATCGCCGTCGATCGACTCGCTCGTCGTGTAGGAGACCGGGTAGCCGTAGCGCTCGAGGAAGCGCACCATCGCGACCTCCCGGATGAAGAACTGCCCTGCGCCGGTCTGCGTTTCATAGGGACGGTCGTAGGAGACCTCGACGCCCTGAGTCGTGCCGGTCGACGCCGACGACCTTGCCTGCGCCCGGATACAGGCTGTCGCCGCCCCACGCGTTGTAGGCCTCATAGGTGGCCGTGGGGATCTCGACGAGCAGCGGGGTCGCCATGGTGGAGCGCAGCGACGAACAGGCAGTCGCTGCGCGCACCGTCGGAGGCGTCGAGCTTGACGATGTAGACGCCGCTGGGCAGCGCCCGCGGGATCGCAAAGGAGAGCGTGGCATGCCAGCGGCACTCGGTCAGGCCGGTGTAGGAGCTGTGCGTGCAGGGCGGCTGCACGGTCGCGGGCAGGGGCTGCTCTGCAGCACGAGGCGCCCGCCCGCACCTCCGTACCAGCCCATTCGGTACACCCGCAGGGTGACCTCGTGCGCTCCGGGGGCGTTCACGTAGACGCTCTGGATCTGGCCCGGGGCGATCGCCTGCTCGGCCACGTAGCCCTCGACGGGCCCATGGGCCGCGCCGCCGATGAGGCTCGCCGGGCCGGGCAGGCGCCACGCGCCGGTACCGCGCAGGCGGTTCTCGGCCGCGATCGAAGGTGGCGCGCCGGTCGTGCGCGCCAGCCAGCGATAGGGGCCCGCCGCCTCGGCCGCTGCGCGCGCCCCGGTCTGCGCGGAGGCGCCAGGCCCCGAGGGGGAGTGCCGCTGCCATCCCCCCGTACGGGGGGATGGCACAGCAGCAGAATCGCCGCGGCGAGCACCGGCAGGTGCTTCGCGCGAGGCCACGTTGGCGAGCGGCCCATCAGCTCATGCGTCCGAGGCGCCCGCACCCCCACTGCAGGAGCCGCCGGCGGAGAATGCGCGCGCGAGCGAGAAGCGGGCGACGACGACGCACGGTGCCCGGTGCGCGCAGCGTCAGCGAGGTCCAGCCCCGGGGTGCCGGTCGCACGCAGCCCGTACCGCTGGCAAGCGTCCAGTAGCGGGTGAAGCGCACGCGCACGAGAAGCGTCCCGGCGGAGGAGGCACGCAGTGTGAACGAGTCGCTGCCCAGCGCCGTCAGGCGCCCCGGGCCGGAAACGAGCGGCGTGGCCGCGCGCACCGCTGTAGATCGTCCAGTGCCTGCTCGCGAACACCGGCTGCAGGTAGGGCAGGCCAGCGCGGATCAGGCGACCCTCCTGGGCGCTTGAGGGGTCGAGCGGCGTGTCAGGGAGCGCGACGTAGTCGACGGCCTGTTCGTGCAGCCAGCGTTCATAGCCCGGCGGCGCTGAGGCCCGCGTTCGAGCAGCACGTCGATCGAAGCGGCTGTCCAGCTGCTTCTCCCAGCCGCGCGCCAGCGACACGCTCGGCGCGAGCAGCGCCGCCTCCCAGTGCGAGCGCGTCAGCGGCACCTCGACGCGCACCGGCGGCGAGGGCGCCGCCGCGACACGCGCCAGGAAGCGCTCGACCGGCGCGTAGTAGGAGGCGCTCGGTCGATTCGTTGCCGGCGACGGCGAGCGTTTCGCGCACCGGGCCCCAGGCGACCCACACCGCGATCGCGCACAGCGCCAGCACGCCGGCCGCCGTCGTCGGGCGGCGCCGCTGGGCCGAGCCGCCGGCGCTGAGCGCGCATGCGAGCAGCGGCCCGGCCAGGAGCACGCCGTAGCGCTCGATGTTGCTGCCCATCGGCGTGCGCACCGCCAGACACAGCGCGCACGCCGCCAGATACACGAGCCCTCCCACGCGCAGCAGGCGCTGCCCGGGCGGGCAGCGCCCACAGGAACGCCAGCGCGACGAGCGACCGTCGCGGCGAACGGGCAGCAGCGGGAAGGGCTCGAAGCCGCCTTCGGGAAAGAGCAGCGCCAGCGGCAGCACGATCGCCGCCACCGGCGCCGCCAGCGCCAGGAGCGCCCGGCGCAGAGCGCTCCGAGAGCGAGCAGGTGAAGGCGCCGAGCGCGAGCAGCACGCCCGGCCACCGGGCTGCCGCCGCGCACAGCGCCGCCAGCGCGGCCGCCCACGCCGATCGGCCCCGCAGGAGCGCCAGCACGGCGGCCAGCGCGAAGCGAGACGCCGAGCGCGAACGCGAGCCGGCCCATCCACACGTCGCCCACGGCGGCCACGGCGAACAGCACCGCGCCCCAGCGCGCCGACGGACCGTACACGCTCAGCACGATGCGCTCGAACAGCGCGACCGAGGCGAGCACGCGAGAGCGCCGCCACCGGCGCAGCCCGAGCAGCGAGGCAAGCGGCGGGAACAGCAGGCTGTAGCCCGGCAGGTGGTGGCCGGCGTACCAGTGCTCGTCCCAGACCGCGAATCCGAGATGGCCAAACAGTCCGACCCGGTAGACCTGAGCGGCGAGATCGGGCGTGCGCGGGATCGGCCAGCAGCCACAGGGCGACCAGCGCCGCGGCCAGCGGCAGTGCGAGCAGCCCCGATACGCGCAGGCGGCTGGCTCGGAAGGTCGACCGGTATGGGCGTGGGAAAGCCGCGCGGAGCGGCACCGGTCCCGCCGCGGGGATCGAGCCCGCGGCCGGTGCGAATGCGCTCGCACCCGTTGAGGGGTCCCGAAGTGCGCTGGCCCTGATCGGCACGCCAAGGATAATGACGACCATGAGAGCGGCAGCAGGCACACCTGCCGGCTCGGCCGCGGCGGCGCGCGCGGGGCTGGCGCTGATGGCGGCTGTGCGCGGCGCTGGTCGCGGAGCGGCTGCGCGACCGGCCGTCCCGCGGCCGATCACCGCGCGCGAGCTCGCGGAAGCCGCAGACCTTCCCCTACTACAGGGTCTACTGGGTGGGTCCCACCTTCATCGGCCAGCCGCTCGCCGGCGGCGGACGGGCTGAAGGGCTACATCAACACCGTCGGCGACAGCGTCTACTACGGCGACTGCGTGCACAGCAAAGGCATCTTCGGCGGCGGCAGCTGCCTGCTGCCGCTGCAGGTCACCACCGTCATCTACCGACTGCACTCGAATGCGGCGCTGGGCCCGCAGCGCAACATGGTGGTGCGCGGGGTGCCGGCGACGGTCTACGACGAAGGACGCTCGATCGAGCTCTACAGCGGCAGGGTGGCGATCGACGTCTTCTCCGACACCTTCGCCCACGCGCTGGCCGCCGCCAACGAGCTGCGCCCGCTCAACGCCCCGGCTCGGCGGCGGGGAACCTGCCTGCGCCGGTCTACTGCCCCGGCCTCTCGGGGGCGGTCGACGCGAAGCTCGAAAAGGTCATGGACAGCCTGCCGCGCACAGGTCTGCCAGCGGACGGCCGCGGCGGTCGCCTTCGCCAAGAGCCTCGTGGCGCGAGGCTAGCCCAAGAGCCTCGCGGCGCGAGGCTAGCCCGCAACGGTGCCGGCCACCGGCTTGCCGATCTCCTGGCGCAGGCTGAGGAAGGCCAGCGAGCCGATCACGGCGGGCACCCACAGCGAGATCGCCCGGTAGACGACCACGGCCGCAAGCACCGCCGACGCCGGACGCGCGCCGAACAGCAGCAGCATGCCCACGAGGCCTCCTTCGACCGCCACGAAGCCTCCGGGGACGGGAATCGAGTTGGCGAGCATGCCCACCAGGTAGGCCATCGCCACCACCCACACCGACGGGGCGTGCCCGAAGGCCGCCAGGCACGCGTACAGGACGAGGTTGTCGAACAGCCAGTAGCCGACCGCGCCCAGCAGCCGCCAGTCGCGTTCGCGGATCAGCCGCAGCGCATCCTCGACGCCTCCGCTGATGCGCGATCAGCGCGACCCCCGCGCGACCGTGCTCGAGGATGCTGGCGGGCGGCCGTCCGGCGCGCCCACGCCGCGAGCGCGAGCGTTCCCGCGATCGTGGCCAGCGCGGCGATCGCGGGCAGCAGCGTGAGCAGCGGGTCCTGCGAGCCCGGCAGCAGGCCCAGCCACATCGGCACGCCGATCAGGACCACCGCTGCCACGTTGACCGCGCTCGTGAGCACGAAGATGAGCACCGAGCGCTTGCGCGATGCGCTCGGCCGAGATGCCCTTGCTGCGCAGCACCCAGGCGCCCAGCGCGATGCCCGCCAGACCGCTGACCGAGACGACCGAGTTGACCGCCAGCTCCGACAGCGACAGGCGCGAGATCAGGCGCCGGGAGAGCATGCCGAACACCAGCCCGAACAGCACCACGTAGCCGAGCGCACGAGAGCACCTCGAGGACGATCCCGGCCGCCACCCAGGCGAGGTTCGCGTCGGTGATCCGCTCGCCGGCCGAGCGCAGGCCGGGCACGCTGAGCAGCAGCGCCGCGACGAGCGCGAAGAAGATCGCCAGGCTGATGACGCTGTTGCGCAGGGTGCGCGACTGCGCCGCCATCGCACGCGCGGCGCTCATCGGGCAGCTCATTCCTCAGCGATGGTCGTCCTCCGATGCCGTCCGTCGCATTCCTCGCTTCCGCCTTCTGTGCAGCATGTCTCGCGATACCGTCACGCTAGCCTCAGAGCTGCATCCCTTCCCGTGGCGACGCCTGCCGGCGATCGCGCGTCGCGCCGCAGGGGAGGTGCTACGACAATGGCCGAGCAAGCACGCATACTGGTCGTCGACGACGAGCCCGCCGTCCAGAGCGCGCTGTCGCGGGCGCTCGCGCTGGAGCGCTACGAGGTCGCCCAGGCGGTCGACGGGCGCGAGGCGCTCGAGCGGCTCGGCGCGGCGCCGTATGAGGCGGTGATCCTCGACATCTCGATGCCCCACGTCGACGGCCTGGAGGTCTGCCGGCGCCTGCGCGAGGGCGGCGACCGCACGCCCGTGCTGATGCTCACCGCGCGCGAAGAGGTCGACGACCGCGTCGCCGGGCTGGACGCGGGCGCCGACGACTACCTCGTCAAGCCGTTCGCGCTGCGCGAGCTGCTGGCCCGCGTGCGCGCGCTGCTGCGCCGCGCGGGCGAGGAGGACGACGCAGGAGACGCTGCTCGCGTTCGAGGACCTGCGCCTCGACCGCCTCGCCCACGAGGCGTGGCGCGGCGAGCGGCATGCTGCAGCTCACGCGCACCGAGTTCCTGCTGCTGGAGATGTTCCTGCGCCATCCGCGCCAGGTGCTCACCCGCTCGGCGATCTTCGAGCACGTGTGGGGCTATGACTTCGGCGCGACCTCCAACTCGCTGGGCGTCTACATGGGCTATCTGCGGCGCAAGACCGAGGTCGGCGACGAGCCGCGCCTGCTGCACACGGTGCGCGGCGTCGGCTACGTGCTGCGAGGCTCGCGATGAGCTTCCGCCGGCGCATCACGCTGGTCTCGGCGGCCGCGGTCGCGATCGCGGTGGTGCTCGCCTCGGTGCTCGATCTACGTGCTCACCTCCCACCAGCTGCACGGCCAGGTCGACACCCAGCTGCGCAATCGCGCCGGACAACCTGCGGCTCGTCGACGCACGCTCCGGCGCACCTGCGCAACCGTCGCGATCGCCAGCTGCGTGGACCTCTCGCAGGACAAGAGCCCGATCGGCGCGGGCGCTGCTCGAAGCCGGAGCGGTCCCGCCAGGGCAACGCGCTTGCGCAATGTCTCCGCCGCGCCCCAACCAGGTGCGCGGCTACCAGCAGCTCGTCGACGCGAGCGGCAAGGTCCTCGTTCCGCTCCGGGGCGGCAACGTGACGCTGCCGGTCGACGCGCGGACCCGCGCGCTGGCCGCCGGCAGGGCGAGCAGCTTCTTCCGCGACGCGACGCGTCAACGGCATCGCACCTGCGCATCCTCGCCGAGCCGCTCGGCACCGGGACGCGCGGTGCAGTTCGCCCAGCCGCTGACCGAAGTCGACAACCTGCTGAGCCGCCTGCGCCTGATCCTCGTGCTGCTCGGTCTCGGCGGCATCGCGCTCGCGGCGCTGCTCGGCCGGCTCGTCGCCGGCGCGGCGGTGCTGCCGCTCAAGCGCCTCACCCAGGCGACCGAGCACGTCGCCCTGACGCAGGACCTCAGCGGGCGCATCGAGCCCGTCGGCGAGGACGAGATCGGGCGGCTGGCGACGAGCTTCAACGCCATGCTCGACGCGCTCGAGCGATCGATGGGCGCGCTCGACGCGTCCGTGCACGCGCAGCGCCAGCTCGTCGCCGACGCCTCGCACGAGCTGCGCACGCCGGTGACCAGCCTGCGCACGAACATCGAGATCCTGCAGCAGAGCAGAGGACATGAACACGCGAGGAGCGCCGGCGCCTGCTCGACGACGTGGTCGAGCAGATCGAGGAGCTGACGCTGCTGATGAACGACCTGATCGACCTCGCGCGCGGCGAGGAGCCGCGCGCGAACGCCGAGGACATGCGCCTGGACCTGCTCGTGGGCGAGGTCGTCGAGCGCGCCCGCAGGCACGCTCCGGCGACGCCGCTTGCAGGTTGCAGCTCGAGCCGACGATCGTCGCCGGGGTGCCCGCGCGGCTCGAGCGCGCCGTCAGCAACCTGATCGACAACGCCGTCAAGTACAGCCCGCCCGGCGAGCCCGTGGAGATCGAGCTGCACGGGCAAGGAGCTGACGGTGCGCGACCACGGACCCGGGATCGCCGCCGAGGATCTGCCGCACGTGTTCGACCGCTTCTACCGCGGCGCCGAGGCGCGCGGCCGGCCCGGCTCGGGGCTCGGGCTGGCGATCGTGCGCCAGGTCGCCGGCCAGCAGGGCGGCAGCGTCGCGGCCGAGCGCGCGCCCGGCGGCGGGACGCTGATGCGCCTGCGCCTGCCCGGCGCCGAGGCCGTCGAGGCCGACTCCGACCGAGCTGCCGGCAGGCCGGCGAGCGCGCACTACTCGCTCGGTGTGAAGCGCGCGCCGCGCGGAAGCGCGCCGGGGACAGGCCGTAGCGGCGGCGGAAGGCGCGCGCGAAGTGCGGCGCCTGGCGGTAGCCGACCAGGCGGGCGACGTCGCGCACGGGGATCGCCCGCTGCTCGACCAGCAGCTCGGCCGCCGCGGCCATGCGCCGGGCGAGCAGATCCTCCTGGAAGGTGATCTCGCCGAACTGCGCATACGCGCGCTGCAGCTGGCGCGGCGAGCTCGACAGGGCGCGGGCCACCACCGCGAGCGTCAGCCGCCGGCGGTAGTGGCGCGCGACGACCACCCGCGCGAGCAGGTACAGGCGCCGGCGCGCGGCGAGGGTCTCGGGCGTGCACATCCCCTACTCCGACCGCGGCCCGCCGGGCGGGACAGGCGCAGACGCCCGTCGCGCGGTGCTCAGCGCTCAGCGTAGCGCAGCGCGATGCGCTCGGCCGCGCGCGCGGTAGGAGCCGCCGAACAGCAGCGCGTGCACGAGCAGCGGAAGCAGCTGGTAGAGCTCCACCCGCTCCTCGCCAGCCCTCGGCCAGCGGCGCGACCTCCTCGTAGGCGGCGAACACGCGCTCGGAGGGCGCCCCGAACAGCCTCAGCATCGCGAGGTCGACCTCGCGGTGGCCGCCGTAGGCGGAGGGGTCGATCAGCCAGGGGCGCCCGTCGCGCGTCGGCCATCACGTTGCCCGACCACAGATCGCCGTGCAGCCGCGCGGGCGGCTCCGGCGGACCCGACAGCTCGCGCCATGCGCTCGCACACGCGCTCCACGCGCCTGACCGCCGGCCGCGACAGCGCGCCGCGCTCGCGCGCGAGCGCGCGCCAGCGGGCGCAGGCGCCGCTCGGCGTAGAACGACGGCCAGTCGGCGCGTCGGCTCGTTCGGCAGCTGCAGCGAGCCGAACCGCGACGGCCGCGTCCGCAGCGGCCGCCGATCCGCCGCGCCGAAGCGCGGGGCGCCCGCGGCGTGCGTGCGCCGCCAGTCCGCGCCCGAGCTCCTCGGCGCCGGCCGCATCCAGGCGACCGGGCGCGATCCACTCGAGCGCCAGGTAGCGCTCGTCGCAGATCGAGCACGCGCGGCGTGCGCAGCGCGCCCGGCTCGGCGAGCCAGGCCAGGCCCGCGGCCTCGGCCGCGTACTCGCCGGGCGCAGGCGTCGGCGCGCGTCTTCACGAACGCCTCGCGCCCGTCGGCGAGCACGACGTGGAAGGCCTCGTTGATGTCGCCGCCGCCGATGCGCCGCGACGTCGCGTGCGCCGGCGGGAAGGCTCACAGTCCGACGAGCCTCACTCGGCCCCGGCGCGGATCTGCGCGAGCAGCCCCGCGCAGGCGGCCTGCACGAGGTCGAGCACCTCCTCGAAGCCGCCCGGGGCCCCGTAGTAGGGGTCGGGGACGTCGAGCTCCGTCGGCGCGCCGCGCTCGCCGGGATCGAACTCGCGCAGCAGCCGCACCTTCGCGCGCTCGCGCTCGCCGCGGCGCCAGCTGCCGCAGCTCGCGCAGGTTCGCGCGGTCCATCGCGAGCAGCAGATCGAAGTCCTCGAAGTCCTCGCGGCGAACCTGACGCGCGTGGCCGTCCAGCGCGATCCCGCGGGCTGCGCGCCGCGGCCGCGGCGCGCGCGATCGGGCGGGCTGCCCACGTGCCAGGCGCCGGTGCCCGCCGAGTCGAGCTCGATCGCGTCCTCGCAGGCCCGCGTCGCGCACGAGCGAGCGCATCACGCCCTCGGCGGTCGGCGAGCGGCAGATGTTGCCCAGGCACACGAACAGCAGGCGCATCGGCCGCAGCCGGCGCCATCTACTCCTCGCCGAGCTCGAGCACGGCCAGGAACGCCTCCTGGGGAACCTCCACGCGGCCGACCTGCTTCATCCGCTTCTTGCCCTCCTTCTGCTTCTCGAGCAGCTTTTTCTTGCGCGTGATGTCGCCGCCGTAGCACTTCGCGATCACGTCCTTGCGAAACGCCTTCACGGTCTCGCGCGCGATCACGTGCGAGCCGATCGCCGCCTGGATCGGGACGTCGTACTGCTGGCGGGGGATGCGCTTGCGCAGCTTCTCGGTCAGCGTGCGCCCCATCTCATAGGCCTTCTCGCGGTGCACGACCATCGACAGCGCGTCCACGGGTCGCCGGCGAGCAGCACGTCGAGCTTGACCAGGTCCGAGGGCTTCATGCCGCTCAGCTCGTAGTCGAGCGAGGCGTAGCCGCGGGTGCGCGACTTCAGCTGGTCGAAGAAGTCCAGCACGATTTCCGCCAGCGGCAGCTCGTAGGTCATCTGCACGCGCTCGGGGGAGAGGTAGTGCATGCCGGCGTGCTCGCCGCGGCGCTCCTGGCAGAGCTCCATCACCGCGCCCACGAACTCTTTCGGCGCGATCATCGAGGCCCTGATGAAGGGCTCGCGGATCTCCGCGATCGTGCCCGGGTCGGGCATGTCCGAGGGGTTGTGCACCTCGAGCTCCTCGCCGTTGGTGAGCGTCACGTCGAACTCCACCGAGGGCATCGTCGCGAGCAGCTCGAGGTCGTACTCGCGCTCCAGGCGCTCGCGCACGATGTCCATGTGCAGCAGCCCGAGGAAGCCGCAGCGGAAGCCGAAGCCGAGCGCGTCGGAGGTCTCGGGCTCCCACGACAGCGCGGCGTCGTTGAGCGTCAGCTTCTCGAGCGCGTCGCGCAGGTCGGGGTAGCCGTCGGAGTCGATCGGGAACAGCCCGCAGAACACCATCGGCTTGACCTCGCGGTAGCCGGGCAGCGCCTCGGTGGCCTCGCGCGCCGTGCCGCCGGACGGCACCGGCTCTCGCGTCGCGTCGTCAGCGTGTCGCCCACCCGCAGCTGCGTGACGTCCTTCAGGCCGGTGATCAGGTAGCCGACCTCGCCGGCCGCGAGCTGGTCGGTGGGCATCATCTGCGGGCTGAAGAAGCCGATGTCGTCGATGTCCGCCTCGGTGCCGGTGCGCCATCGCGCGGATCGCCTCGCCCTTGCGGAACACGCCGTCGACCACCCTGATGTAGGCGATCACGCCGCGGTACTGGTCGAACTCGGAGTCGAAGATCAGCGCGCGCGGCGGGCCGTCGGGGTCGCCCGAGGGCGGCGGCACGCGCGCGATCAGCTCCTCGAGCACCTCCGCCACGCCCTCGCCGGTCTTGCCGCTGATCCTCAGGATCCCCTCCGGCGGCTCGCCGATCAGCTCGCTCACTTCGCCCGCCACCCGCTCGGGCTCGGCGCCGGGCAGGTCGATCTTGTTCAGGCAGGGGATCAGCTCGAGGCCCGACTCGACCGCCAGGTAGGTGTTGGCGACCGTCTGCGCCTCCACGCCCTGGGAGGCGTCCACGACCAGCAGCGCGCCCTCGCAGGCGGCCAGCGAGCGCGAGACCTCGTAGGTGAAGTCGACGTGCCCGGGCGTGTCGATCAGGTGCAGCTGGTAGGTCTCCCCGTCGCGGGCCTTGAAGAACACGCGCACCGCCTGGGCCTTGATCGTGATGCCGCGCTCGCGCTCGAGGTCCATCGAGTCGAGCACCTGCGCGCGCATCTCGCGCGCGGCGACCGTGTGGGTCAGCTCGAGGATGCGATCGGCCAGCGTCGACTTGCCGTGGTCGATGTGCGCGATGATCGAGAAGTTGCGGATGTGCGACTGGTCCATGGGCCGCTACAGCGTAGAGGGCGCAACGCGCTAGCCTTGATGGTCCGGCGGATCGCCAACTCGACGCGGAGTCCTTCGGGATCCAACCGCGGCAACGCGCCGGCCCTCGGGCCGGCGGCCTGTCCAGGTGTCGGGAGTGTCACGCCGCCCAGGCAAGACACAAAGTCCTGGGACGTAAGTAGTAAGCGGCGATCTATGATCGGGCGCAACCGGGCGAGCCTATGGCTCACCCGGCCGCATGCCCGCGTAGGCCGCGCACGCGGCCGTACGCGCAGCCCGAGCTGCGCCGCGGATCAGGCGGCTGACCTGGTGGGCCTCGGGGACGCGCATCGCAGCACGGCGCGCATGTACACGAGCAGGCCCGCCACGCCGGCCGCCGCCGACGCTGACGATCTGGGCCGGCAGCGAGCGTGCCGAGCACGGCGTCGAGCACGCGCCAGACCACCCACGAGACACCCGCCAGCAGCGCCGAGGCGAGCAGGATGCGGGCCGTGATCATCGTCGTCTGGGCGCCTTCCAGGCGGCCGTTGAAGCCGATCCGCAGGCGGTGGAACTGCAGCGCGGTCATCACGGCGTTGGCCGCGACCGTGCCGATGATCAGCCCGGCGATCCCCAGCGGCTTGTACAGGCCGATCGACACGATGATGTCGACGATGATGTTCAGCGCCGCCAGGCGGGTCGGGATCCACGGCCGCTGCACCGCGAAGAACGCGCGCGTCAGCAGCAGGTTCAGGCCGCCGAACGGCAGGCTGAACGCGAACCAGAACAGCGCGATCGAGACGAGTTCGGTCGATCGTCGCGTCGAAGTGGCCGCGTTCGAACACGAGCCGCACGATCGGCGTGGTGAGCACGATCATGAACACCGCCGAGGGGATCAGCAGCAGGTTGATCTGGCGCATGCCGATGCCGATCGCGCGGCGCATGCTGCTCGACGTCGCGCCGCGCGGCCATGCGGCTGAGCGTCGGGAACAGCACGGTCGCGACCGCCACGCTGAACAGGCCCTGCGGGAGCATGTAGATGCGGAAGGCGTTGTCGATCGCGCGCGGCGCTTCCTCGGAGACGAGCGTGCCGAAGACCGAGTTGATCAGCTGGTCGAGGTTGACGATGCCCGAGGCCGATCGTCACGGGCAGCATCAGCCCGAACACCTGGCGGATGCGCGGATCGTGCCAGTCGATCGCGAACTGCAGGCGGAAGTCGATCCGCCCGAGCGCCCCGAACGACCATCAGCAGCTGCACGAACGTCGCGACCAGGATCGCGATCGCGTACGCGTACAGCTGATCGCCGTTCTTCATAGCCGCCGTGGAAGTGCGGGCGCAGGACGACGAGCAGCACGATGATCACGACGTTCCACACCGCCGGCGAGATCGCCGGGATCGTGAAGTGTTCGTAGGACTGCAGGACCCCCACGAGCAGGCCGATCAGCCCGAGCAGCAGCACGACCGGGAACAGCACCTGCGAGAGCCCGACGGTGAGCGCGTCGAGCGGGGCGTTGAACGTGGGGCCCGTGAACAGCGGCATGATCACGCCGGCGGCGAGGACGAAGAACGCGGTGAAGGCGCCGAGCACGATCAGCATGATCCAGAACAGCGTCGAGGCGAGCCGGAACGCCTCGTTGCGCGCGCCCTGCTGGAGCAGGTCGGTGAACACCGGCACGAACGCCGCCGACAGGGCGGCGTTGGCGAACAGGTTGCTGACGAGGTTCGGGATCTGAAAGGCGATCGTGAACGCCGAGGCCGGGCCTGCTCGTGCCGAAGAAGCTCGCGGCGACGATTTCGCGCGCCAGGCCCAGCGATCCGCGAGACGCCCGTGGCGATCGAGAAGATCGCCGTGTTGCGCGCGACGCGCCCTCCCCCGGCCGCCGTGCCCGCCTCCGCGCCTCACCCGGGCGCGTGCTCCGGGCGTGCCATGCCGCCGTATTCCTCCCCGAAGCTCCCGTCGGGGATGCCGATGACCTCGCCGGGCGGATCCGACAGCGGTCCTCCGGGCGGTTCGTCGGCTCCCGAGCTCGCGGACAAGGCCGCTATAGTACGGCGCTCCGCGGCGCGCCGGCCGTTCGCGAGCTCGCGGCATCGTCCATGGCCAACATCCACTCACAGAAGAAGCGGATCCTGCGCTCCGAGCGCGAGCGTCTGGAGAACCGCCGCTACACCTCGGCGATCAAGACCTACTTCCGCCGCCTCGAGTCGGCCGTGCAGAGCGGCGACGCGCCGGCCGCCGACGCCGAGCACGTGCGACTGCAGCGCACGATCGACAAGGCCGTCAAGCGCGGCGCGCTGCACCGCAACACCGGCGCGCGCAAGAAGTCCCGCGCCGCCCGCCTGCCTCGCCGGCGCCGCGCATCTGAGCCGGCTAGGCAGGCGTGATCGCCTCGATCGCCCGCAGCGCGAGCGTGTCCTCGTCCAGGCCCGCGAGCGGCCGTGCGGCGTCGGCGGAGCGGCACGCGCCGCCGCGCGAGTCGAGCTCGAGGTCGGCGAGCGACGCCAGCGCCCGGCGCAGGCGGTCGGGGTCGCTGCGGGCGACGTCCGCGACGAAGCCGCTCGGCCGCGCGCGCCGGCATGCGCAGCCCGCGCTTGACCTCCGCCGCCGACTCGCCCGCGCGCAGGCGCAGCGCGATCGCGAGCGCGTCGCGCAGCCGCTGAGCCATCAGGTAGGTCAGCCCCGGCAGCCGCTCGCCCTGCTCGCGCAGGCGCAGGTAGGAGAGCGTCGCCGCGCGCGCCGTCGCCGCCGACGAGCGCGTCGGCCAGCGCGAAGGCCCGCCACTCGGCCGAATGGGCCGCGCGAGGCTCGATGTCCTCGACGCGCCACGTGCGTGCTCGCGGCGGTGACCCTGCGGCTCGCCATCGGGCAGGCCGATGCTCAGCGCGAGCTTCTCGAGCTCGCGCAGCAGCCGCTGCTGGCGCTCGCCGACCTGCGCGACGAGCGCCTTCGCCGCGGCGCCGTCGAGCGAGATGCCCATGCGCGCCGCCTGCTCGCGCACCCAGCCGGGCAGCTCCCACGGCTTGACGGTCATCTGGGCGACGACCTGCCCCCCGGCGCGCTTGACCGCCTCGTGGAGCGCCGCTGGCGCCTTGGCGCGGGCCTCCTCGCGCGCGAACAGCGCGAGCGTGGTGTCGGGCGGCATCTCGCCAGCGCCGGCGCCAGGTGCTTCTCGACGTCGGCCTGCGCGCCAGCGCTCGACGCCTTCGACGAGGATCACCCGCCTGCCGGTCCCATGCCCTCGATCGCGAGCGTCATCGCCGCGAGCGCCTGCGCGACCGCCGCGGGCGCTGCCGCCTCGCCCTCGAGCAGCTCGACGCTCGCAGCGCCGCCCTGCTGCCTTCGGCGAGCGCGCGCAGCCCGGCGCGGCGCTCGGCGATCGCGCCGTGATCGTCGCCGTGGATCAGATAGGCGGGCTTCAGCTCAGGCATCTTCTCGCCCGCACGGGCTCGCACGAGTGTATGCGGCGCACGCGACGCGCTAGCGCACGACGAGGTTCACGAGCTTGCCCGGCACGACGATCTCCTTGACGATCTCCTTGCCGTCGAGGTGCGCCCTGCACGTTGGGCGCAAGCCGGCACAGCTCCTTGAGCTCCTCGGCGCTCGCGTCGGCCGCGGCCTGCACGCGGTCGCGCACCTTGCCGTTGACCTGGCAGACCAGCTCGTAGACCTCGCTCTCGAGCAGCTCCTGGCTCGGCCTGCGGCCAGGGCTGCTCCCACACGCGCTCGCCGGTCAGGCGCTCGTAGATGTCCGCGCACACGTGCGGGGCGAACGGGAACAGCAGCGAGGCGGCCGTGCCGAGCGCGAAGCGCAGGGTGCTCGAGCTCGGCGCGACTCGCGCAGCCGCGAGCATTCGTTCAGCAGCTCCATCACGGCGGCGATCGCCGTGTTGAAGGCGAACCGGCGCAGGTCGCCGCTGACCTTCTCGATCGCCCAGTGCGTCTTGCGCAGGAGCGCGAGATCGTCGCCCTGCGCGGCGGCCGGTCCGGCCAGCTCACCGGCCGGCGCGTCGGCTCGCGCTCGGCGGTCTCGGCCGCCAGCCGCCACAGCCGCCCGAGGAAGCGGTGCACCCCCTCGACGCCCTCGTCCGACCAGTCGGCGTCCTGGTCGGGCGGGCCGACGAACAGGATGTAGCAGCGCGCCGTGTCCGCGCCGAGGCGCTCGACGATCGAGGCCGGCGAGACGACGTTGCCCCTGGACTTGCTCATCTTCGCGCCGTCCTTGGTGACCATGCCCTGCGTGAACAGCGCGCTGAACGGCTCCTGGAAGTCGAGGTGGCCGAGGTCGGCGAGCGCCTTGCGTGAAGAAGCGCGCGTACATCAGGTGCAGGATCGCGTGCTCGACCCCGCCGATGTACTGGTCGACGGGCATCCACTCGCGCAGCGCCGCCGGATCCCAGGCCGCGTGGTCGTTGGCCGCGTCGCAGTAGCGCAGGAAGTACCAGGAGGAGTCGACGAACGTGTCCATCGTGTCGGTCTCCCGGCGCGCCGCGCCCCCGCAGGACGGGCAGCGTCGTGCGCACCCAGTCCTCGGCCGCCGCCAGCGGCGAGCGGCCCTTGGGCGTGTAGTCCTCGATGTCGGGCAGCTCCACCGGCAGCTGCTCCGCGGGCACCGGCACCATGCCGCAGCTCTCGCAGTAGACGATCGGGATCGGGCAGCCCCAGTAGCGCTGCCGGGAGACCAGCCAGTCGCGCAGGCGGTAGTTGACCGACGCGTGGCCCTTGCCCTCGCGGTCGAGCCAGGCGACGATCGCCGCCAGCGCCTCGCGGTTGCCCATGCCGTCGAAGTCCGGCCGCGAGTTCACGAGCGATCCCGTCGCCGGTGTAGGGCAGTCCCTGCTCGTCGCTGTCGGCCTCGCCGGGGGCACCGCCCGTCTTCGGCGTTCGCGGCGATCACGCGGCGGATCGGCAGCCCGAACGCGCGCGCGAAGGCGTAGTCGCGCTCGTCGTGCGCGGGCACCGCCATGATCGCGCCGGTGCCGTACTCCATCAGCACGTAGTCGGCGACGTACATCGGGATCTGCTCGCCGTTGACGGGGTTGGTCACCGTGCGCCCCAGCGGCACGCCCGTCTTGGGCTTCTCGGCGTTGCCGCGCTCCTCGTTGGTCTCGGTGAGCGCGTGGTTGACGTACTCGCGCACGGCCTGCTCGTGCTCGGTTCCCGCCGCCAGGCGCATCACGTCGGGGTGCTCGGGCGCCATCACGAAGAACGTCGCGCCGAACAGCGTGTCCGGGCGCGTCGTGAACACGGGGTAGTCGATCTGCAGCTCCTCGCAGCGGAACGTCACCTCGGCGCCCTCGCTGCGCCCGATCCAGTTGCGCTGCATCGTCTTGACGTGCTCGGGCCAGTCGATCCCGTCGAGGTCGCCGAGCAGCCGCTCGGCGTAGTCGGTGATGCGCAGGAACCACTGCTCGAGCTGCCTGACCTCGACCAGGGCGCCGCAGCGCTCGCAGCGACCCTCGGCGTCGACCTGCTCGTTGGCGAGCACCGTCTGGTCGTTGGGGCACCACTTGACCGCCGCCTCCTTGCGGTAGGCCAGCCCGGCGCGGAACAGCTCGAGGAAGATCCACTGCGTCCAGCGGTAGTAGCTCGGTTCGTGCGTGGCCAGCTCGCGCGACCAGTCGATCGAGATGCCCCACGAGCGGAACTGGCGCTGGAAGGACGCGATCGACTCGGCCGTCGACTCGCGCGGGTGCACGCCCGTCTTGATCGCGTGGTTCTCGGCCGGCAGCCCGAACGCGTCGTAGCCCATCGGGTGCAGCACGCGGCGGCCGAGCCGGCGGTGGAAGTGCGCGATCGCGTCGCCGACCGAGTAGCACTTCAGGTGGCCGATGTGCGGCTCGCCGCTCGGGTAGGGGAGCATCTCGAGCACGTAGGAGCTGCTGCCCGCGTCCGGCCACGACGGGCGATCCCGCCGCGCGCCTGCCCAGGCCCTCCGCGCCGCTCTCGTTGGAGACCTCCCAGGTGCGCTCGCTCGCCCACACCGCCTGCCAGCGGGGCTCGATCTCCTGGGGGTCATAGCGATGCTCGGCCATCAAAGATCGCAGGTTAGCGGGCCGGCCCCACGCCCTCCCGCGCTCGCGCCGCGGTCGCGGCGTCAGCTGAAGCGCGAGCGCGCGCGCAGCGCTGCGACGATCTCGGCCGGGGCGCTCGCCGGCGAGCCGGCGTCGAACGGCGGCTGCGGGTCGTACTCGATCCCGAGCTGGATCGCCTGCGCCACCTCTCGCCCGCGACGCTCGCCGCCAGCGCCAGCGCCATGTCGATGCCGGCCGAGACGCCGGCGGCGGTCACGATCTTCCCGTCGAACACGACCCGCTCGCGAGACCGGCTCGGCGCCCAGCTCGCGCAGCTGCTCGAGCGCCAGCCAGTGGCTGGTCGCGCGCCTGCCCTCGAGCAGGCCCGCGGCGGCGAGGATCAGCGAGCCCGTGCACACCGACGGTCGTCCACGTGGTCGCTCTCGTGCACCGTGCGCAGCCACTCGAGCGTCGGTCCGCCGGCGCGCGCGGCGACCTCGCCCGGCCCGCCGGGCACGAGCACGATGTCCGGTTGGCCGATCTCGCTGGTCGAGCAGCTCGGCCACGAGCGTCAGCATGCCGTTGTCGGTGCGCACCGGGCCCGGCTCGCGCGCCGACGAACGTCACGCGTGCGTCGCGGCAGGCGGCTCAGCACCTCGTAGGGGCCGATCGCGTCGAGCGCGGTGAACCGGTCGTAGAGCAGGATCGCGATGTTCATGTCGTGTCCTGCGTTAGCGGTGGATGGACGTCGGCGCGGTGCGGACGTGAGAAGCGGCGCGCGGCGACGTGACTCGGCCGGCGCCGACCCGACCGAGCGCACGCAGGAAGGCGCGGCGCATCGTCTCGGCGGTGCCGAAGCCGCAGCTCTGCTGCGATCGCCGCGATCGGCTCGGCGGTGTCCTCGAGCCGCCGGCGGGCGGCCTCCAGGCGCACCCGCTCGACGTAGCGAGCCGGCGTGACGCCGGTCTCGGCGCGGAAGGCACGCGCGAAATGGCGGGGGCTCATGTGGGCGCGCGCGGCCATCGCCTCGACCGTATGCTCCCCGGCGACGTTCTCGAGGACCGACCGCTGGACCTCGCGCAGCGGCTCGCGTGCGGGCTGCTGGGCGGCGAGCGTGGCGCTGAACTGCGACTGGTTGCCGGGGCGGCGCAGGAACAGCACCAGGTGGCGGGCGATCGTGAGCGCCGCCTCGCGGTCCAGGTCTTCCTCCACGAGCGCCAGCGCGAGGTCCATGCCGGCGGTCACGCCCGCCGAGGTCCAGATCTTGCCGTCGCGCAGGAAGATCGGCTCGGGGTCGACGCGCACGTCGGGGATGCAGGCCGGCAAGTCGCTCGGCCGCGGCCCAGTGCGTGGTCGCGCGGCGCCCGTCGAGCAGGCCGGCCCGGCGAGCAGGAACGCGCCCGTGCACACCGAGGCCGTGCGCCTGCTCGTGCGCGCCGCGGCGGCGATCCAGGCGATCAGCGAGCTGTCCTGCGCCGCGTCCATGCAGCCGCTTCCCCCCGCCACGATCAGCGTGTCGATGCGGCTGGGCGCATGCTCGAGATCACAGTGGGGAACGAGCGTCAGTCCACTGGAGGTGCAGAGCGGCTGGCCGTCGCGGCTGACGATCCGCATCTCATAGCCCCGACCGCGGTCACGTTCCATCTCGATCAGCCGGCGGGCACCGGCGAACACCTCGAGCGGACCGGTGACATCGAGGCTCTGCACGCCCGCATAGGCGACGATCACGACCTGGCGCGCCGATGAGCTCGTTCGCATGGGTCGATCATGACCAAGTGGCAGTCTGTCCGCAAGGACAGATTTCCCACATTTTCTGCCGTCGAGGAGAAGCCGGCCCGGCTGACGCGGGCCGGCCGCGCTGTCTACCATTGGCTGCATGGATCCCCACTCGAGCGTCACAGCATCCGGGTGCGGGCGAGCGCGGCGCCCTCGACGCGGCGCCGGACCGCGTGGCGGGCATCGTCGAGGCGGCCGAACGTGCGGCGGCGCAGCTGCGCGAGCAGGCGGAGGCACGCGCCGGCGAGCGGATCGCGGAGGCCGATCGTGCCGCCGCCAACCGCGTGCAGGCGGCCGAGGAGGAGGCGCAGGAGATCCTCCACGCCTCGCGCTCACAGGCCGAGTCCGCGCGCAACGAGGCCCTGTCCGCGATGACCGAGATGCACGCCGAGGCCGAGCGCGCGCGCAGTGAGGCCGGACAGGAGGCCGAGCGCGTGCGGTCGGCCTCGCTCGATGAGGCGGCACGGGTGCGCAGCGATGCGCTGGAGGACGCCGAGCGGGTGCGGGACGAGGCTCTGGCGGAGGCCGAGGGCATGCGGGCGGCGTCGCTTCAGGACGTCGAGCAGGCGCGGGCGGCGTCGCGTGAGGAGACCGCGCAGGCGCGCACGGGCGCGCATCAACGGGCCGAGCAGGCGCTCTCGCAGGCCCGCCTGCAGGCTGAGGAGCAGGCGCTGGAGATCCGCGCGAATGCTCGCGCCGACGCTCGTGAGATCGTCGGCGAGGCGCACGTCGTCGCGCGCGAGGTTCTGCGCGACGGCACGAACCTCTCGCGCAAGCTGCGCGAGCTCTCGGTCTCGATGCGCAACAACGCCGAGCGCCTGCTGCGCGACGTGCGCCTGGCCCACGGAGCGATGACGGCACGCCTCGATCAGGTCGGGCCGGGTGCGGGCGCACGCGGCTCCGCGGAGCCCGGCGAAGACCTCGACGTGCCGGAGTTCATCCCGCCACAGTCACGCCAGGGCCTTCAGTAGACTGGAGCTTCGAAGCTCGGGGCTATAGCTCAGCTGGGAGAGCGTCGCGCTGGCAGCGCGAAGGTCGTCGGTTCGAGCCCGACTAGCTCCATTTCCCGCGATCACAGCACCCCGGCGCGGCGAGCGGCCGCCTGGGCGCGCGCCGGTGTGGAGCGCGCCGGTGTGGAGCGCGCCGGTGTGGGAGCCTGCTGAGGCGTCTTCTTGCCGATCTCTCAGGCGGCTGGCACGGCGCCCTCAGGTGCCGCGGCGAGGGTGTGGGCGTACCCGACAGAAAGGAGTGCCCGTGCTTGGCAGATACACGAGCATCATCGTAACCCTCGCCCTGATGGCGGCGGCCACTGCCGGCGTTGGCGTCGCCGGAGCGGCGACCACGCACCACTACGGACACCACATGCGACGCCACGCATCGGCGTCCAGAAGCACCAGTTCGAGCTCCTCGAGCTCGACGGCGACCGACCCCGCCAACCCGGAGGCCCCACTGACCGGTGAAACCGCCACCAAAGCCAAGGAAGCCGCGCTCGCCGCGGTGCCCGGCGGCACGGTGGAGCGGGCGTCGATCGAGAACCCGTCCGATCCGTCCAAAGCGGCGTACGAGGTCCACGTGAGAAAGAGCGATGGCAGCCAGGTCGAGGTCCTGTTGGACTCGTCCTTCAAAGTCCTCGCGATCAACGCCAGCAGCGGGTGCGCAGGCGGGCCCCGGTCGGGGTCCTCCAGCACGACATCCGCGTAGGGGCTCGCACGAGCCCCAGGCGGCCGACCGCCGGCGGACCGCACCGTCCGCCGGCGGCACCGGCGCTGGGCTTCGGGTGCCCCTGCGCCGACGGCGAGGGTCCGAGCGATCACGGCCGCTGATCGAGGCTCTCATAGACGGCGTCGATGAGTGCACGGTTGCGGGGGTCCTGCCACTGCGGGCCGCCGCGGTTCATCACATAGGCAAAGGCCACGCGCGCATGCGGATCGGCGAAGCCGACGGAGCCGCCAGCACCGAAGTGGCCGAAGCTCCCGGGGTTCGGCCCCAGTGGACGTTCCGGCTGACTGAGCTGAAAGCCCAGTCCGAATCGTGACGGGCGGCCGAGCACGAGGTCCTCGGCGGCGGGAGGGCCCGTGCTCGCCTGGGCGAGCACCTCTCGCTCGAGGATCGGCCGGGCATCGCTCAGGAGTGCGTCGTAGACGCGAGCGATACCCCGCGCACCGGCGTGCAGATTCGCGGACGGGAGTTCTGCATCCTGCCAGGCGGCTGTGTTGACGGTCCCCAGCCCCGTCGCCCCCGGAGGGTTGAGGTAGGCGCGCCGGCGCAGCGGTGCGTCGACGGGGAAACGCCGAGCGAGCTCGGCTGGCGACTTCACCGAATCGAACACGTACTCCGCCCGGCGCCCGCGCTCACCCCGCGCGAGCCCGAGGCTCAACTCGGCGCCGAGCGCCCCGGCGAGCTCACGGCGCATGAACGATCCGATCCGCTCGCCCGTCACACGGCGGAGCAGCTCGCCGGTGAGGAAGCCGAACGTGTGCACGTGGTAGCCGTGGCCGCTGCCGGGCGTCCACCACGGCTCCTGCTCGGCAAGCGCCGTCGTCACCAGCTCCCAGTCATAGAGGCCCCCGTCCGGGAGATCACGCCCGATCGCCGCCAGGCCCGCCTGGTGGCTCAGCAGCTGGCGCACGGTGATCTCCTCCTTGCCGGCCGCCGCGAACTCGGGCCAGCGTCCCGATATCGGCTCGTCGAGGTCGAGCAGTCCGCGCGAGACGAGCATCAGCACGCACAGCCCCGCCAGCGCCTTGCCGACCGAGAACACGTTCACGAGCGTGTCTCCGCGCCACGGGCGTGAGCGCTCCGCGTCGGCCCATCCACACCACAAGTCCACCAGCGCTCGTCCCTCGACGATCACCACAACGGCCGCGCCCAACTCGTCCCGATGCGCAAGGTTCTCGCGGAGCGCCTCCCGCACGGGGATGAAGCGCGTATCGCAGCTTCCCCCGATCACCCCTTCGGGCTTGGGGGTGGCGGACCGTGACGCACCATGTCGAGCTCGCGCTCGACCGCGGCGGACTCGACGCGGAAGCGATGGGGCGTGCCGCCGGCCGCGAACGGCTCGGTGCGTCCGGCGATGATCTGCGGCTGGGCGCTCATCGCGGCCCCGTGAGGCTGTCGGCCTGCATCGCCGGCGAGTGTACCTGCGCCGGCCCCGCTGCGAGCGGCGAAGGGGCCCTCAGCGGTCGTCGGGTCGGTGGACCCCCGTCCGCCAGCGCGCCGCTAGAGATCCGGCAGGTACTCGATCTCCGGCGATCGCAGGGCGATGCCCAGACCGCGAAGCGAGACCCGTCCGGAGTGCGGATAGAAGCACATGTCGCCGGGCTCGCGCGTCCCGTAGGCGAGGTAGGTGAGGCCCTCGGAGCCGGGGCGCAGCGCGTGCGCCACGCCCGTGCCCGCCGGGCGCGAGACAACGTCGCCGCGCTTGAGCGCATGCTCGGCTGCGCTCTGCTCACCGCGCGGCCACAGCTCGAGCACGCCGTCGCCCTCGAGGACCACGAACAGCTCCTCCTCGAGGGAGTGGCAGTGCGCCGGGGCGCCCTCTGCAGCGGCCGCCAGAACGACGTGGTTGAGGCCCGTCGCGGTTGCCCCGGCAGCCCTGCCGGCGAGTCGGGCCCGCCCGTCGAGGATGCTCGGCACGTCCGCCAGCGCCACCACGTTGGCGGGCCGCTCGGCCTTCGGGGGTGGGCACTCCGGCGGACCGGCTGCGGCCTCGCGGGCGAAGGGCGAGTCGCCGTCGGCCAGCTCCAGCCAACGGGGGAAGGACCAGGCCACGCCGGCGCGTGGAAGCGCCGTGAGCGAGGGATCGAGCCGCTGACCGAATACGAGTACGTCCAGCCCTCCGGCTGCGGCCCGCAGGCTGTGCGGTCCCCGTTTGGGCCGGTGCACGATGAAGTCGCCGGGCGCAATCGCGAAGGTCTCCCCGCCCTGCCACAGCAGTCCCTCGCCGGCGAGCACGAAGAAGATCTCCTCATCGGCGCCGTGCTCGTGCGCAGGGGTCGAGAAGTGCCCCTCCGCGACCTCGATGCGGCGCAGGCCGACCGTGCGCGTGCCGGCTTCGCGTCCGAGGTCGCGCCAGACACCTTTGATGTGGCCGATCGCCAGCTCGCCCGAGCGACCGTCGTACAGGTTGGCGATCTTCATCGGCGCGAAGCTATCAGCGAACGCCCGTCCGCCGTTCCCAGCCCGATCGCCAGGACCCTGGACCGCGCCTGCTGCGCGGAGCTCATCACCGGGACCCTGCGTCGGTGCCCGCCACCTCGGGCTCGGGCAGCGGTTCACGCGCGAGCTGGTGGCGCACCCGGTCGCGTACGTCGGCGTAGCGCAACGCCTCATACAGCGATCAGAGCCGACAGCAGCGCCGCAAGGATCGCAAGCGTCAGCCAGCGCCGGAAGCGCCGCGCCCGCCGGCAGCAGAGCGAGCAGGACGATCGCGCACACGAGCCGGCGCACACTGAGACTGTGCATGTTGCGCAGCCGGAAGGCCACGTGGGCCAGCAGGTAGGCGGCCGCGCCGCCGAGCAGCGCCGTCGCTGCCACGAGGCTCAGCGGATCGTCGACGTGCAGAAGCGTGCGCTTGATACCGACCGCGGTCAGCGCGATACCGGCGACCATCGGGAAGTGGAGATAGGAGTAGGAGTCGCGCGCGATCTCGTTGCGTTCGCGCCCGGGCGTGGCTTTCGCCAGGCGGCGCGCCGCGACGATCGCCGCGACGTCGAAGTAGGCCCACCACATCGCCGCGGCGACGACCACCCCGAGCACCGCCACGGCGACGACATCTGCGCCGATCGTCGCCTTCGCCCCCACGCCGATCGCCACGATCGACTCTCCCAGCGCGATGATCACGATCGCCCCGTGGCGCTCGGCGAAGTGCCCGGGCACGAGCTTCCAGCCCTCTGCGCCGAACAGGTACGGGCCGCCCGCGTCGAGCACCAGCGCGAGCGTCCACAGGCCCAGCTGCGCCGCGCCCGATGTGAACGCGGCGACGAAGCAGCAGCCCGGCGCCGATCGCCGTGCTGGCCGCTAGCCCGAGGACCGAGTGGCGCAGCGCCACGTCCTCGCGGCTGGCGAGCATGAACAGCACGATGTGGGCCGCACGCACGGCCGCGTAGGCGACTGCGAACAGCAGCGCCTCCGAGCCGAACGCTCCCGGAACACAGAGCGCCGCGACGAGGAAGGCGGCCATCGCGCCGAACATCGCCAGTCGCACCGATCCCTCCTCCGGGTCGACGACGCTCGTGAGCCAGGCGTAGCCGACCCACGACCACCACAGCACGCCGAGCACGAGCAGGCCCTTGAAGAGCCCCTCCCAGGTGGGCGTTCTCGCGATCAGCGTCGTGCACTGCGTCAGCGCGAGCACGAACACGAGGTCGAAGAACAGCTCGAGCGGCGTCACGCGCTCGCCCTCGCGCATCACTGCGCTGACGAGCGGGGCACGGCTGGAGACGGTTGTGCTCACGTGCGCATCTTCGCACCTGGGAAGCCGCCGCCAGGTCGCGCGGAACCCTAGGCGTTCTCGCCGGCGGCGCGCGCCGGCGCCTCTCCCCACAGTGTCTCGAGCCGGTAGAATTCGCGCGTCTCGGGCGTGAAGATGTGCACGACCACGTCCAGGTAGTCCATCAGGATCCACCCCGCCTGGCTCGATCCCTCCACCCGTCGCGGCAGCGTGTCGTGCTCGTGCTTGAGCCCCTCGAGGATGCCGTCGTGGATCGCCTTTGCCTGGCGTCCGGTGTTCCCCGAGCAGATCAGGAAGTAGTCGGTGTAGCCGAGCACGTCTCGCAGGTCGAGCTCGACGACGTCGAGCGCCTTCTTGTCGGCCGCATACCGCGCAATCTCCTTCACGAGCTCCTCCGGACGCATCAGCTCCCCGTCTGCCTCCCGCCCGCCGTACAGGGCGTGCCCGGCGATGTAGTTCGCCACGGCGGGCGTGACGAGGTCCTCGATCGACTCGCGCCGCGCGAGGCGCTCGCGGACCATCGATGAGGAGACCTCGACGGCCGGCATGTCCAGCAGCCGCACGGCCGGCCGATCGCCGTTGTCAGCCGACCGGCCGGCCGCGAGCAACGGCCCGACCGCATCCAGCACGCCCTGACGCCACGGCCCTTCGCGGGCGGCCACCGCCAGATCGGCCAGCTCCAGCAGCCTCGCCGGGTCACGCCAGGCCGCCAGCGTGCGCGCCGTGTCTGCGCCCATGATGAACGTCAGGCGAGCATCCGGATGGCGCGCGTGTATGGCCGCCAGCGTATCGACCGTGTACGAGAGCCCGCCGCGCTCGATCTCCAGCCCGCACGCCGCGAGGCCGTCGATCCCCTCGACGGCCAGGCGACACATTCGCAGGCGATGCCCAGGGCCTGGGTCCTGCGCGGGCGCCTTCAGCGGAGAGGTGCACGCGGGGATCATCAGCACGCGCTCGAGCCCGAGCGCATCGCGGGCGTTGCGGGCGACGGCGAGATGGCCGAGATGAGGCGGGTTGAACGTCCCTCCGAGGATGCCGATCGATCGAAGCTCGGCCGGCGACTGCCGGTGCTGATCGACGGGGATCTGGTCGGGATCGATGCGATCCTCAAGCGCGGACGTGCCCGTCCCCTTCGATTAGGTACTTGAACGTGCACAGCTCGCGCAGCCCGATCGGTCCGCGCGCGTGGAGCTTCTGGGTGGAGTTGCCGATCTCGGCTCCCATCCCGAACTCGCCGCCATCGGTGAAGCGCGTCGAGGCGTTCACATACACGCAGGCCGCATCCACGCCGAGCTGGAAGCGACGCGCAGCGCCGGTGTCGCGCGTGACGATGGCCTCGGAGTGCCCGCTGCCGTAGCGTCCGATGTGCTCGACCGCCTGCTCCACCGAGTCCACGACACCGACCGGCGAGGGTCAGGTCGAGGTACTCGCGTCGCCCAGTCATCTTCGCCGGCGGCCTCGACCACGACGCTCGGCGTGGAGCCGGCGCCGGCTCGCGCTGCGTCCGGGCCGCCCGGCGCCAGGGCCAGGGTGCGCTCGTCCGCCCGTATCAGCACGCCGGCCTCTCCCAGCGAGCGCAGGACGCGCGGTAGGAACTGCGGCGCGATATCGCGGTGGATCAGCAGCGTCTCGGCCGCGTTGCACACGCCCGGGCGCTGGGTCTTGGCATTGAGGACGATCGCCTCCGCGACGTCGAGGTCGGCGCTCGAGTCGACATACACGTGGCAGTTGCCGGATGCCGCGTAGATCACCGGTACCGTCGCCACCGCCGACAGCGCCGCCTTCAGGCCCTCGCCGCCGCGCGGGATGATCAGGTCCACCGTGTCGGCCTGCGTGGCAAGCGCCGAGAGCTCCTCGCGCCCGCCGCCCGAGACGAGGCCCACGCAGCCGTCCGGCAGGCCGCACGCGGCGATCGCCTCACGCGGCGATCTGAGCGAGCGCCGCGTTGGAATGCGCCGCCGAGGAGGATCCCCGTAGAACAATCGCGTTGCCCGACTTCAAGCACAGCGCGGCGGCGTCGATCGTCACGTTCGGCCGCGCCTCGTAGACGACCGCGATCACTCCCAGCGGCACGCGCACCTTGCGCACGTCAAGGCCGTTGGGCAGCCGATGACCGTCGATCACCTCACCGACCGGATCCGCCAGCGCGACGATCTGCGAGACAGCCTGCGCGATCGCGGCGACACGCTCCTCATCGAGACGCAGACGGTCCAGCAGCGCGTCGCCGATGTCCGCCTCGCGTCCGGCCTGCATGTCGCGCTCGTTGGCCTCGAGGATCTCCTCCACCCGTGCGGCAAGCGCCGCCGCCATCGCTTCGAGCGCGGCGTCCTTGACGGCGCTGTCACAGCGCGCAAGCTCTCGCGCCGCCCGCTTGGCTGAGCGGCACACGTCCGCGACGGGCGTCATCACCGTGGCCATGGCCCTAAGGGTACGACACCCCTCAATCGGGTCAGTCGACGACGAGATAGTCGCGGTGCACGGCCTCCTCGGTCGCACGCGGCAGGATCTCGCGCACGGCCGTCGACTTCATGCCCATCACCTGCCGCAGCTCCTCGGCGGAGTAGTTGCAGATCCCCTTGCCCAGCATCTCCCCGGGCGCCCGGCTCGGCTCGGTTGCCGCGGCGATCACGACCGCGTCGCCCGCGTCGAAGTCGCCGAGCACCTCGACGACGCCGACCGGCAGCAGGCTGGCGCTCGCGTCGCGCACGGCGCGAGCGGCGCCGGCGTCGATCAGCAGCGTTCCGCGCGAGGGCTTGGCGTACTTGAGCCACAGCTTGAAGCTCGAGTAGCGGGCCTCGCGCGCAGCGAAGCGGGTGCCCTCGCGCTCGCCCGCCAGCGCGGCCGCGAGCGCCTGCTCTCGCAGGCCGTTGCAGATGACCGTCGGGATACCTGCCGCACTGGCCATGTCGGCCGCCACCACCTTCGAGCGCATCCCGCCCGAGCCCAGCGGGGAGGTCGTGTGGCCGATCTCGAGATCCTCGAGGGCGGTGAAGTCGCTCACCTCGCGCACGATATGCGCGTCGGGATGGACGCGCGGATCCGCGGTGAACAGCCCGTCGATGTCTGTCAGCAGGATGAGCTCGTCCGCGGCGACGAGCACCGCCACCTGGGCGGCCAGGAAATCGTTGTCACCGAAGGAGATCTCGTCGGTGGCGGTGGTGTCGTTCTCGTTGATCACCGGCAGCACGCGCCACTCCAGCAGCGTGGTGAGCGTCTGGCGCGCGTTCAGGTAGTGGGTACGGGCGCTCATGTCGAAGAACGTCAACAGCACCTGCGCGCTCGTCACCCCGCGCTCGCGCAGCAGCTCGTCGTAGACGCGATAGAGCTTGCCCTGGCCGACGGCGCTGGCCGCCTGCAGCTCCCTGATGGTGCTCGGACGCTGCGGCAGCTGCATCACGCGCACGCCTCGAGCGATCGCGCCGCTGGTGACGAGGATCACCTCGCCCCCGTCCCGGTGGACGGCCGCCAGCACGTCACACACGTGCGCGAGCTCCTGCGCGCGCGGCTCGCCGTCACCATCGGCGACCACGCTCGAGCCCAGCTTGACGACAACGCGTCTCATCGGGTGAGCTTATTTGCACCGGAAGGCCACTCGCACCGGAAGGCCACTCCACCGAAGGCCACTCCACCGAAGGCCACTCGCACCGAAAGGCCACGCGCGCACGACTAGCTCGCCGCGCCCGGGTCGAGCTCGAAGACCACGCCCCCGATCTCGATCTCGTCGCCGGGCTGAAAGCCCTCGTCCTTCAGCGCCTTCAGGACGCCGATCCGCTCCAGCCTTCCCTCGAAGTAGGCCATCGCGTCCTCGTTGTCGGTGTCAAAGCGGGCCAGCAGCTTCTCGATGCCCTTGCCCCGGATGGCGAACGACCGCGGCCCGAGCCGCTCGACGGCAAAGCCCGCGGCGGCCACCGGCCGGAAGACCATGTACTCGGCCAGCTCCTGCGCGGCCGGCTCGAGCGCTCGCTCGCTCGTGGATGGCGCACCGCCCGCGGGGACGCGCACGAGGAGCTCGCTCGCCAGCTCGGAGAGCCCGGCGCCGGTGGCGCTCGAGGTCGCGATCACGGGCACATTGGGCCCGAGCCTGCGCTGCCACCGCCCGACCAGTTCGTGGACGCGCTCCTCGGTCAGCAGGTCGGCCTTGCAGAGCGCGAGCACGCGCGGCAGGCGGGCGAGGCGCTCGTCATGGGCCAGCAGCTCGCGCTCGATCATCTCGTAGTTCGCCACGGCGTCGGCGCCCTCGCCCGCGGAGAGCTCGGGCGCCATGTCGAGCACGTGCACCAGCAGATGGGTACGCTCGACGTGCGCGAGGAAGTCGTGCCCGAGGCCGGCCCCCTCGCTGGCGCCCTCGATCAGCCCCGGAATGTCGGCGAGCACCAGCTGGCGTTGCTCGGCTTCGAGCACGCCCAGCACGGGCGAGAGCGTCGTGAAGGGGTAGGCGGCGACCTTCGGCGCGGCGCGGGTGAGCCTCGAGAGCAACGACGACTTGCCGGCATTGGGCATCCCCACCAGGCCGACGTCCGCGAGCAGCTTGAGCCTCAGCTCGAGCCAGCCACCCTCGCCGGCGAGACCACGCTCGGCGAAGCGCGGTGCCTGGCGAGTGGCTGTGGCGAAGCGCTTGTTTCCGTAACCGCCGGCGCCGCCCCGCGCCACCGTGGCCCTCTGGCCGGCCGTGAGGAGCTCCCAGCGGCGACCGCCCAGGTCCCCCTCCTCGTCCTCCAGGCCCGTGACCTGCGTGCCCGGAGGCACCCTGATGAGGAGAGTCTCTCCATCCGCGCCGTGACGGAGGGCACCCTCCCCGTGCCCGCCCCGGCCCGCCGAGTAGCTGCTCTTGCGCCTGAACTCCTGAAGGTCGCGCAGCGAGTCGTCGCACACGAGCACCACGCTCCCGCCGCGCCCCCCGTCTCCGCCGTCGGGACCGCCGCGCGGCACGTGCGCTTCGCGGCGGAAGCTCGCGCTGCCGTCGCCGCCGGCCCCGGCCTGAACGTGGATCCTCGAGCGATCGTGGAGCATCTGCAAGCATCGTGACATTCATGCCGAGGAAAGAGAGCAGAGCGCCGTGAGCAATCCCACCGCCGCACCCACCGACCGTGTGTTCCTCATCACCGGGGCCTCCTCCGGGATAGGCGCCGCGACGGCCCGCCGCGCCTGCGCCGATGGCTGGCGCGTGGCGCTCGCCGCCCGCTCGCGCGAGCGCCTGGAGGCCCTCGCTGCCGAGCTGGGCGGACCGGAGCGCGCGCTTGCGATCGGCTGTGACGTGAGCGAGTGGGAGGAGCAGCAGCGGATGGTGGATCAGACGCTGTCCGCCTTCGAGCGCGATCGACGCGGTGTTCGCGAACGCCGGCTTCGGCGGACCTCGCGGCTTCCTGGAGGACACCCCCGAGCACTGGCGCGAGATGGTGCTGACCAACGTCTACGGCGCCGCGCTCACGCTGCGCGCCACGATTCCCGCACTCAGGAGCTCTCGCGGGCATCTGCTGCTGACCTCGAGCGTCGCCGGCAGGCGCGCCCTGCCCGGCTCGATGTACTCCTGCACCAAGCACGCCGTCACGGCGATGGGCGAGGCCGCTCGACAGGACCTGCACGGCAGCGGCATTCGCGTCACCCTGATCGAGCCCGGGATGACCGACACCCCGTTCTTCGACAACCGCCCGACCGACGCGCTCGAGGACGACGACATCGCACGGGCCGTCATGTACGCGGTCTCCCAGCCCCCGCACGTGGACGTCAACGAGATCCTCATCCGGCCAACCGCCCAGCAGGGGTAGGCCAGCACGAGCGCGCCCTGCCGCGCGTTCACGGCTGGATCCTTCAGCTCTCCTCGCCGGCGGACACCACGTTGACTACGCGTCCGCGCCTGCCCGTCGTGAACTCCACGGTCCCCGCCGCGCGCGCGTACAGCGTGTCGTCCTTGCCGATGCCCACCCCGGCACCGGGCTTGAAGCGGGTGCCCCGCTGGCGCACGATGATCTCGCCGCCGCTGACCACCTGCCCGGCAAATGTCTTCACGCCCAAGCGCTGCGCGTTCGAGTCGCGCCCGTTGCGGCTCGAGCCAAGTCCCTTCTTATGAGCCATCTTCGGTCTTCTCCTTGGCCTCTGCGCCCGCTGCGCCCTTCGCCTTGGCGGGCACTTTCGCGGCGCCCGCCTTCGCGGCGGGCGTTTTCGCCGCCGCGGGTTTCGCCGCCGCGGGTTTCGCCGCCGCTGGTTTCGCAGCGCCGCTGGGTTTCGCCGCCGCTGGTTTCGCAGCCGCTGGTTTCGCAGCGGCCGGCTTGGCCTCTTTCGTCCGCGTGCGAGCGGCTGCTTTCGCGTGTCCGGCCGTGATCTCGGTGACCTCGATCTCGGTGAGGGACTGGCGGTGGCCGGTCCTGCGCTTGTAGCCGCGCTTGGGCTTGAACTTGAACACGCGCAGCTTCTCGCCGCGCACGTGCGCGAGCACCTTCGCGGTGACCTTCGCGTGCTCCAGACTCGCCCGGTCGAACACCGCCTCCTCGGAGCGCAGGAGAATCGGCTCGAGCGCGACGTCGGCTCCCTCCTCGGCGGCCAGGCGCTCGATCAGCAGCCGCTGGCCGCGCTCCACGCGGTACTGCTTACCGCCGGTCTTCACGATCGCGTACATGTCGGTCCCACTGTCGATTTCACCCTTGCAAAACGCGGCCTGGTCCTCTGCCCGCGAGACGTGGCGTCCGTGTCGCGCCGGGCAGCCCGCGGCTACTCGCTGGTCGCCTGCGCCTTGGCAGCGGAACGGCGCCGCCCGCCTCTGCGGCCACGACGCCGAGGTTTGGATTGTAGGCCATTCTCGCCCTCCTCGCCCCCCCGCTGGGGCTCGCGCTCCGATCGTGCCGACTCCTCCTCGGCGTCCGGCTCGCGCTTGGCCGGCGGCGCAGCGGCCTTCGCACGCTGAGCCTCGGGGGGTGAGGACTTGGACGGCGACCTTTTCTCAGACCGCCGCGCCCGCTGTGGCGCCGGACTGCGCGGCGCGGTGCGCACCACCTCGCCCGACTCGTCCAACAGCAGCGCGCTGGCCGCCGTGCGCCCCACCTGATCGATGCGCACCATCCGCTTCTCGCCCACGTACGGTGCGGCACCGGCGATCGAGATGATGTAGCCGTCGATTTTCGCCACCGCATCGTCCACGTCGTACATGTGCGGCTCGACGATCTCGACGAGCACCTCGTCGCCCTGGCGGAACGGCAGCGCCCGCTCCTCGACCTCCTCACGTGTCCCCATGAAGGTGATCGCGAAGTGATCGAGCGCCAGCCCTTCGGAGCCCTCGAACAGGAACGACTTGCCGGTCTGCTCCTCCAGGGCGTGCAGAACCCGCGAGCCGTGCCCCGTGAACTGGGTGCTCACGCGGGGATTCATCTGAACGAGGAAGGCCGCCGCCTCGGGGTGCTCGGCGGCCTCGTCGCGCAGCCTGCGCTCGAACTCGATCGCGATCGTCTCCTCCGAGCGGATCACGCCCTCGCCGTCGCACGTCGGACAGGGCCTGCTCATGATCTCGCGCACGCCCTCGGTCACGTTCTGGCGGGTCATCTCGACCAGCCCCAGCTTGGAGATCTCGGCCGTGAACGTCTTCGTGCGGTCCTCGTCCAGCGTCTTTCTGAGCGTCTTCATGACCGCGTCGCGATTGCGTGCGCGCGCCATGTCGATGAAGTCGATCACGATGATCCCGCCGATGTCGCGCAGTCGCAGCTGGTTGACGACCTCCTCGGCGGCCTCCAGGTTGGTCTTGGTGATCGTGTCCTCGAGCCCTGCGCCCCTGCCGCGGCTGACGAAGCTGCCCGAGTTGACGTCGATCACGGTCAGCGCCTCGGCGTAGTCGATCATCAGATAGCCGCCGCTGGGCAGATCGACCCGGCGCGCAAGCACACCCTCGATCGCCTTGTCCACCCGGTAGGCCTCGAACAGCGGCTCCTCCTGCTCCCACAGCTCGACCCGCTCGACCAGCTCGGGGGCCGTGCGCGAGAAGAAGGACACCAGGCGGTGGTACTGCTTCTCGTCGTCGACGATCGCGCGCTCGAAGTGCGCCGAGAAGATGTCGCGCACGACGCGCACCGAGAGGTCCGCCTCCTGGAAGACGAGATCGGGCGCGGCCGTGTCGTGCACGCGTTTGACCAGCACCTCGTTGAGCTTGTGCAGGTACTTGAGCTCGCGCTCGAAGTCCTCTCGCTGTGCGCCGTGGGCGGCCGTGCGGATGATCACCCCGCCGCCGTCCAGAGCGAGGTTGGCGGTCTGGCGGCGCAGGCGTTCGCGCTCGCGGTCCTCGAGACGACGCGACACCCCCACGCCCTCGCCCGTGGGCGCGTAGACCATGTAGCGCCCGGCGATCGTGAGCTCCATCGACAGGCGCGCGCCCTTCGTCTTGAGGGGATCCTTGACGACCTGCACCACGATCTCCTGACCCGGCGAGAGCAGGTCTGAGATCCTGCGTCCCTCGCCGCCGCCACGGCCCCGCCTGGGCGCCTCGACCCCCGGCTGCACGATCTCGTCGACGTGCAGGAAGCCGTTCTTCTCCAGGCCTATGTCGACAAATGCGGCCTCGAGTCCGGGCAGGACGTTGTCGACCCTGCCCTTATAGATGTTGCCGACGATCGACCGATCGCCGCGGCGCTCCAGATAGAGCTCGGCGATGCGGTATCCGGCGTCCGGACCCGCGCTGCGTTTGCGCGCGCTGGCTGCCTTGCGGCTCGCACCGGCCGAGCGTTGCGCGGCCGGTGCCCCGCCCGCCTCCAGGAGCGCGACGCGCGTCTCCGCGCGATCGACGCTGACAAGCACTTGCTTTTTCAATTTGATCCAGTCTTTCGGTATCGGAGGAGGCCGAGCACCGCGCGCGCGGGCGGCGGATCGCCGGGCGCTGGGCCCGAGCGTTCGCACGCCACCCGACCGACGACGGCCCCACGGGGCCACGGTCGGCGCCCTCGCAGACCGCCGGTGCGCCGCCCGGGGAGCAAGCCTCCGGGAGGCGGGCGGTCTGATCTGGCGGGGCGTGCTCGGCGAACATTGGTGTCTAGTAGCGCAGTACGCGGCCCTTCAAAGCCTGAGAGGCGCGCGCCTGGACGTAGATCGACTGCAATAGGCCAACCGCCAACAGGGTGGTGATCACCGACGAGCCGCCATAGCTCATGAGCGGCAGCGTGACGCCGGTAATTGGCATGATCCCAATGGTCATCCCCACGTTGACGAATACCTGGAACATCAGCATAGCTGCTACACCCGCCGCGATCAGCGAACCGAACAGATCCTTGGACATCACCAGGATTCGCAGCGTTCTCCATATCAGCAGGGCGTACAGGGACAGCACGAGCGACGCGCCAACGAAGCCGTACTGCTCGCCGACGGCGGAGAAGACGAAGTCGGTGTGGTTCTCGGGCACATAGTGCAAGCGGGTCAGGGGGGCCTGCGTACCGCGGCCGGTCTTCTGCCCCGACCCGATCGCTATCTTCGACTCCTCCTGCTGATAGCCCTGCTTCTGGGCGTTGGTCGTCGGGTGCAGGAAGGCGGTCAGCCGTTCGGTCTCATAGGGCTTGAGCACGTGCACCCCCGCCGCGGGCGCGGCGACGAGCACGAAGGACAGCGAGAGGGCCACGAGCGCGAGCAGCGCCGCCAGCTGTTGCCAGGGCGTGCCCGCGACGAACAGCAGCGTGAACGCGATCACCATGTAGACCATGCCCGAGCCGAGGTCGGGCTGGGCGATCACGAACATCGCCGGGACGAGCGCCGCGAGCATCACCCGCACCGTCGTGTCGCGCTCGCGCAGGCGTCGCGCGCGGTCTACCACGAACGCCGACAGCGCGAGGATCAACAGCACCTTGCCGAGCTCGGAGGCCTGGAAGGAGAAGCCGGGAAGCGCGATCGCGCGCTGGGCGCCCTGTGCGGAGTGACCGGCGCCGAGCACCGCCAGGATGCTCAGGATCAGCAGCGCGTAGATGCCGATTTTCAGCCGTCGCAGGCGCCCGTAGTCGATGCGCGAGAGCAGCGAGCATCAGCAGGCCACCGACGATCAGGTAGACGGACCTGGCGGTGGACGTAGTAGTCCGGCTGGCCGGCGATGACGTTCTGGGTGGCCGGCCCCAGCGTCACCACTGAGGCGATCGCCAGTCCCAGCGCCGCCAGCGTCAGCAGCGGATCGAGCGGCATCGTGAAGGTGCGCGTCCCCGTCGCGGTCGCGTCATCGTCCGTCGCCTGGATGGCCGAGGAGCGCATCGATGACGCGCCGATCGGGGTTGGGCGCGGGGGGCTCATCGGCTCACAGTGTCTTGGAGGATCCGGCGACGAACTGCTCGTGCACGCCGAACCACTTCGAGGCGATCAGAGCGCGCGATCGGCGCCGCCGTTTCGGCGCCGAAGCCGCCCTGTTCGACGGTGACCGCGATCACGATCGGCCGCTGGGGGTCTGCCGACGTAGCACATGTACCAGGACTGGTCTTCCTTGCCTTCATGCTGAGCGGTGCCGGTCTTCCCGTACACCGGGTGCTGGGCCTGGTTCCAGCCGGTCCAGACGTCCGCGGAGGTGCCTCCCGGCTGGCTGGCGGCCTCGTGGATTCCTTCCATCACGAGGCTCAGGTCTGCGTCGCGCAGGTGCACCTGCCGGCGTGGCGGGAAGCTCAGCGCCTGCACCAGCCGCCCGCGGGAGTCGTCGATCTCCTTGCCCAGGTGCGGGGTGACGACGTAGCCGTCGCCGCCGTTGCGGTAGGCGTTCACGAGCGTCGAGTAGGCCACCGCCATCTGCAGCGGCGTAGGTCAGCAGATCGCCCTGCCCCACCGCCAGATGCATGTTGTCCCCGACGCTCCAGGGCCTCACTTCCGAGACATAGCCGCACGTGGAGCGGTGAGTGCGGTGCTCGCATTCGATCTCCAAGCGGTTCTCCTGCGCGCGCCATGCCGCATCGGGAAGGACGCCTTCGAACTCGCTCGGCAGGTCGATGCCGGTCTGCTCGCCGATCCCCAGCTCGGTGGGCCTCCTTCTGGATCACGCTGCCGTAGCTGTTGGCGAGCTCCCCCACTTCGAAGAAGTAGGTGTCCGAGGAGACCTTCAGCGCTTCGACCAGCCCCACCGCTCCATAGTCGGCCTTGCCGGCGTTGCAGAACTGCTCGGTCGACACGTAGATGCACTGACCTGCGCCGAGGCCCTCCGACGGGGTGATGACACCCCCTTCGAGCGCCGCCATCGCGGTGATCGGCTTGAACGTCGAGCCGGTCGGATAGGTGCCGTTGACGGCCCGGTCGGTGAGCGGCGGGGCGATTCTTCGCCGCCGCCGGCGCTAGCGCCTTTGCCCTCGAGCGCGGCGTATTCGGCCTTGGTGAGCGGTTTGGCGAACTTGTTCGGGTTGAAGGTCGGATAGGAGCCCATCGCGAGGATCTTCCCGTTCGCGGGTCGAGCGCGGTGAACGCCCCCGCCAGCGCCGGTTTGCCTCCGGCCCTGGCCCGTTCGATCCCTTCGAGCAGCGCCTTTTCGCCCTCCTGCTGCAGTCCCCGGTCGAGCGTCACCTTGAGGCTGTAGCCGGCCAGCGGCTGCGTCGGGGCGAGCTTGCTCGGGACCGGATAGCCGGCGGCGTTGACCTCCACGCGCTGCACGCCGGGGCGTCCGCGCAGGTAGCGGTCGTAGTAGTACTCGAGGCCTTCCTGTCCGACGACCGTCCCCTGTTTGACGCCGGCGAAGGCGCGCAGCTTGAGCTCCGGTTCGGAGACCTGGCCCACGTAGCCCAGCGCCTGCGCGGCCATATCGCCGTAGGGGTAGGCGCGGATCGAGACCGGCTGCTGGACGACGCCGGGGAAATCGTTCTGGCGCTCGGCGAGCACGGTCAGCACGCCTGTGCCGGCGTCGGTCTTGATCGTCACCGGCGCGTAGGGCACGGCGCTGCGTCCCCGCACAACGAGCGCCTCGATGTGCTGGCCGCTCATTCCCAGCAGCGCGTCCCAGCCGCCGGTACAGCGCCAGCCTGGGCGCACCCGGCGGGGGCAGCGCCGAGGGCACGATCTGCACGGCGTTGGTCACCCTGCTGCTCACGAGCGGCTGCGCCTTCGCGGTCGAGGATCTCCCCGCGCGGCGCGGAGATCGGCAGGTCGCGCACCCGGTTGGCGTTGGCCTGCTGCGACGTACCGTTCGCCGGTCAGCACCTGCAGGTACCACAGGCGGAAGAAGATGATCGCGAACATCGCCATCGCCAGACCGCCCAGGATCGCCACGCGCAGCGCCAGCTGCGGCGAGACCGGCATGCGCGGGTCGCTCGGCCGAGCGCGCTCGAGCGAGCTCATGGGCGCGAGAGCGGGCTGAGCCCGCCGGTCGTGTATGCGCGACGGCGCCGCCGCCGGGGATCATCGGGCAGGCCGCCATCCAGGCTGCGGCGCACGACCGCCCACATCGGCAGCGCGAGGAGCGCGCCCAGCGCGATCCCGATCACGATCTGGCGCAGCAGTTCGAGGCTCACCGGAGCGTCGACCCCGAGCAGGAACTCCATCAGCGAGTAGCCCACCAGCGACGCCGCCGCGCCGGCGGCGCCGACCAGCAGCGGCGTCAGCGCGGCCTGGGGATCGCGCAGCTCGCGCAGCCGCCCCGACCAGTAGCCGATGAGCGTGAAGATCAGCGAGGTCACGCCGAGCGTCTGCACGAGCGTCAGATCGACCAGCAGGCCGACCGCGAAGCCCGTCAGCGCACCGATCGTCGAACCGCACAGCAGTCCGACGAAGACCACGAGCAGCGGCGAGAGATCGACGTTCACGCCGAACAGCGGGACCTCGGAGACAACGCCGATCTGAACGAACACGACGGCTACCGAAAGCAGGCGATCCGCACGAACAGGCCAAGCGAGCTGCCGGAGCCGGTCATCGCCTCATTCTCCGCTCGTGGAGGCCAGCTGTTCGCCCGGCCCTCCCGCCGCGCCGCCCTGGCCGACCGGCAGGCTCACGGCCAGGCGGCTGAGGTTGCTCGGCAGCGTGCCCCGCGCGGCCGTCAGCACCTGCACGATGTCGAGGTTGTGCAGATCGGCGGTCGGGCGCACGTTCGCCGACTTGTAGGCGCTTTCTTCGATTGACCGATGTCACCTGCCCGATCAGGATCCCCGGCGGGTACAGCGAGTCGTCGGGGCTGGCCACCGTTCCCGAGGTGACGACGTACTCGCCCGGGATGGCCTGCGTGGTGGCGGGCAGGTACTGCAGCAGCAGGTCGTTGGGGTCGCCGACCTTTGGCTGCACGATGCCGGTCGCGTGAGCTCGTGCCGATCCTGGCCGACACGCCCATCGTGCTGTTCGGTGATGAGGCTCACCTCGGCTCCGTCGGAGGTGGCCAGCGCGACCTTGCCGACGAGCCCTTCGCCGTTGATCACGGGGTCGTTGACGCGAATGCCGGCCGATTCTCCTTTGTCGATAACGACCGTCGCGTACCAGATATTCGGCGATTTCCCGACCACCGTGGCGCTCACCGGACGGTAGTCGCTGATGCTCAGCTGCCCGTCCAGGTGGTTGAGGGCCAGCAGCTCGTGGTAGGCGCGCTTTTCCGATTGGCCCGAGACCAGTTCGGCGCGCAGTTTGTCGACCTGCTTGAGCAGTTCGTCTCGCTGCTGTTTGGCGTGCACCGTGTTGTCGACCCAGCCGACCAGGTCGCGAACGGGCTTCAGCGCCTTGTTCGCGCCATCCTGGATCGGCGAGACGACCGTCAGGAAGTCGCGCTGCACGGCGTGCAGTCGTCCGCTGGGAGCCTCGCCGAAGTATGCGGTCAGGAGCAGCAGGGAGAGCAAGACCAGCAGCGCGAGCAGCGCTCGTCGACGCCGGACCGTCTTGTCATACACAGATAGCTACCTTCCGAAGCGTTCATGCAAGGGTACCGGGGAGGCCGGGCCCTGGTCGCCACAGGCGATCGCTCGAGGGCGTTCACCGCCGCCGGCGGCTCTGCGAGCGGTTGGAGCGATGGATCGCCTCGAACTCCTCCAGGGAGCGCCCGGAGCCCACAGCGACGCAGGTGAGCGGCGACTCGGCCAGGTGGGCCGGCATCTGGGTCTCCTCGCGCAGCCGCTCATCCAGGCCCTGGAGCAGAGAGCCCCCTCCGGCCAGCATGATGCCCCGGTCCATGATGTCCGAGGCCAGCTCCGGCGGAGTGCGGTCGAGCGTCTCCTTGACCGCGTCTACGATCTGGCCGACCGGCTCCTCGAGCGCCTGGCGTATCTCCTCGCTCGTGAGCACCACCGTCTTGGGCAGCCCCGCGACCATGTCGCGCCCGCGGATCTCCGCCTGCAGCTCCTCGGACATCGGGTAGGCCGAGCCGATCTCGAGCTTGAGCTCCTCGGCGGTCTGCTGGCCGATCAGGAGCTTGTACTCCTTCTTGGCGTAGTTGATGATCGCCTCGTCCATCTCGTCGCCGCCGACGCGGATCGACTGGGAGACCACGATCCCGCCGAGCGAGATGACCGCGACCTCGGAGGTGCCCCCGCCGATGTCCACGACCATCGAGCCGGTCGGCTCGCCGACGGGCAATCCCGCTCCGATCGCCGCGGCCATCGGCTCCTCGATCAGATAGGCGGTGCGCGCGCCGGCGGACAGGCACGCCTCCTCGACGGCGCGCTTCTCGACCCCGGTCACGCCGGAGGGCACGCACACCACCACCCGTGGATGCGCCCAGCGGTTCTGATGGACCTTCTGGATGAAGTGCCTGAGCATCTCCTCGGTCACGTCGAAGTCGGCGATCACGCCGTCCTTCAGCGGGCGGATCGCCTGGATCGTGCCCGGCGTGCGGCCGAGCATGCGCTTGGCCTCGATGCCGACCGCATGCACTTCACCGGTGCGCGAGTCGATCGCCACCACGCTCGGCTCGGACAGCACGATCCCGCGTCCGCGCACGTACACGAGCGTGTTCGCCGTCCCCAGGTCGACCGCCATGTCGCGGCCGCCGAATCCTGTGAGGTAGCTGAAAATGCCCATATATTGAGAGAGGGCACGCTCGGATTCGGGCTCGCGGGCGCTGCGCCACGACGGGCTTGGCGGTCGGTGCGTGTCCGGGTTGTACCCGCGCGCAGTGTAGCGGACGTCCTCCTGTGCCCCGGCGCGGTGCGAGCGGATTTGCACCCCGCGCCGGCCCGTCCGGGCTGCCCGGGATCGGCCGCAGGGCGCATCCGCGGGGGAGGCGCAGGGCGCGCCCGCGGGGCGCGCTCGCGGCGAGGCCGCAGGCGTCCCCCCTCACCGCTCCAGCAGCTGCGGGTGGATGTCCAAGAGGGTGGCCAGCGGCAGACCCACGACGTTCTCATAGTCGCCCTCGACGCGGCGCACGAGCGCGGCACCGGCGCCCTGGATCGCGTAGCCGCCGGCCCGTCCGCGCCACTCGCCGGTGGCGAGGTACCAGTCCAGCATGCCCTCCCCGAGAGCGCGAAACGTCACCGCCGTGCGTGCGATCGCCGTGCGGGTGCTGCCGTCGGGCGCCAGCAGCGCGAGCCCGCTGACGACCTCATGCGTGGCGCCGCCCAGCGCCCGCAGCGTCTCGCGCGCCGCCGCCTCGTCGGCCGGCTTGCCGTAGATGGCACCGTCGAGCGTCACCAGCGTGTCGCAGCCGAGCAGCAGCTCGTTGACGCCGCGCCGTTGTACGGCTCGCGCCTTGCGCAGGGCGTTCCCCGCTGCGACCTGGGGCGGATCGCCCCGATCGAGCTCGCGCGCGCCCGAGGGGCGCACCTCGAACGGGAGCCCCAGGCGTTCGAGTATCGCCCGCCGCTGCGCCGAGCCGGAGGCGAGCACCAGCGCCGGGCGTGGCGCTCCGCCGCGCTTGCCCGCCGCGCTCGCCATGACCGCCGCGCGACCTAGGAGTCGCCGAAGAACAGCGCGGACTCGCGTGCGGCCGACTCGGGCGAGTCCGAGCCATGGACCATGTTCTGCCCCATGTCCACCGCGAAGTCACCTCGTATCGAGCCCGTGCCGGCCTCCAGCGGATCGGTCGCGCCGATCACCTGCCGCGCGGCCTTGACGGCGTTCGCGCCCTCGAGCACCATCGCGACAATCGGCCCCGACGTGATGAACTCGACGAGCTCGTCGAAGAACGGGCGCTCAGCGTGCTCGGCATAGTGGCGCTCGGCCAGCTCCGTGGACACGGTCATGTGACGCAGCGCGACGATCTTCAGGCCCTTGCGCTCGAAGCGGGCGATTATCTCGCCGCTCAGGCCCCGCGCGAAGGCATCTGGCTTGATGAGGATCAGCGTCTGCTCCAAGGGTGGCTTCCTTCAGGAGGTCGGTCGCCGGCGGTCGCCGGGACGCCTGGCCCGCCCGCCGGTCGGCTCCGATGCCGCCACCGGAGCGCGGTAGCCATCGTCGCCGGCCTCACCCGGCGGCTCCTCGACGAGCGCCGGCGGCTCCTCGACGAGCGCCGGCGGCTCCTCGACGAGCGCCGTCCGCTCGCCCGGCTGAAGTGATGCCTCAAGCGGGTCCCCGGACGCGCGCGAGCGGGAGCTCCCGATCTCCGCCCGCTCCTCCTCAACCGCCCCCATGCGTCGCCGGCGGGCACGCCGCGAGGAGCTCGCGCCGGGCACTTCCGCCTCGCAGTACGGGCAGATCGTCCAGGCCTGCTCCAGCGGTCGCGAGCAGCTCACACAGCGCTCCTTGAGCTTGCGCAGGCAGCTGGGACAACGGATGAAATCGCGCTCGATGCGATAGTCGCAGTGCGGGCACAGTCCGACATCGAGCTCGTGCAGGCGTGCTTCGGCGGCCTGCATCTCGAGCTCGCGCTCATGCACGTCCTCCAGGTACTCGGGCGGTCGCAGCACGATGTAGATGATCGTGCCGACGAACGGGAACAGCGAGGCCGCCGTGGCGCAGCCCACGAGCATCGGATCGACGATCCTGCGGCGCGCGTCGTTGAATGTCCAGTAGATCAGGGACAGCTAAAGGACGACGATGAACAGGATCAGCAGGTCGATGGCCAGATTCAGGCCACTGCTTTCGATTCCGAAATAGGCCAGAGGAGGCATCAGCGGGCTGAGTTTAGAGAAACAGGCGGCCAAACCCGTAGCCCGCAGCGAAAAACACGAGGATCACAAGCGCCACGATCAGCGCCACGGCGCCGATCATCGTGAGCACCGATGGACCATCGTCGTTCATCGGCCGAGGCGCCCTCTGACAGCCTTCGGTGCCTGCAACTGACCACCGCCCTCGAGCTCCTGGCCCTCGAGCGAGCCCCCCTGCAGGCGTGCGAGCAGATCTCCCACCAGGTAGACCGAGCCCGTCGCGAGCACCGTGCCCCCGCGCCGGCCGGCCCAGCGCCGGGCCTGCATGAGCGCACGCCAGGGGCTGGGCTCACACCGCGTGGCATCGAAGCCGAGCTGGCGGGCGAGCGATTGCAGGGCGGCCGGGGACAGGGCGCGATCACTCGGCGGCGCGGTGAACCAGGCCTGCTCGCACAGGCCCAGAAGCCCGGCGAGCATGCTCGCCGCGTCCTTGTCCTCGAGCACCCCGAGCACCAGCGCGATGCCTCGCCGAAGCGGGAGCTCGGGCAGCGACTCCACGAGCGCCGCGATCGCATCGGGGTTGTGCGCGCCGTCGAGCACGGTGAGCGGATCGCCGTCGATGACCTGCAGCCGTCCCGGGACCTCCGTGTGGGCGGCGGCGTCGCGCACCGCCCGCTCGTGCGCCTCCCCGTCGCTGACGCCTGCGGGCGGCGTCTGCCCGTGCCCGCCCGCGACAGCCAGATATGCCTCGGCAGTTGCGCGGGCGAGCGCGAAGTTGCGACGCTGGAATGACCCGCGGGCCAGCAGCGGCACGGCGGGAGCGTCGTCGGGGACGCGGACGATGCGCGCCGCGCGCTCGCCGGCCACGCTCCTGGCCACCGCCAGCGCCGCCGGCGCCAGCCTGGCCCCCAGCACCAGCGGGCTGTCGCGCTCGAGCACGGCGAGCTTCTCGCCGGCGATGTCCCTCACCGTCGGGCCCAGCCAGCGCGTGTGCTCCAGTCCGACGTTGGTCAGCGCGGTCACGCGGGAGGGGATCACGTTGGTCGCGTCATAGCGCCCACCCAGCCCCGCCTCGATCACGGCCACCTGAACCTCCTGCCTGGCCATCTCCCACAGGGCGGCGGCCGTGAGCAGCTCGAACTGGGTCACGTGATCGTCCTCGGCGAGGGTGCGGTTGACGCGCTCGGCCGCCCAGGCGGCCCGCGCGACCGCGGCCGCAAAGGCGTCGCTCTCCACGTCGCGCTCGCTCACCTGCACGCGCTCGGTGTAGGCGGTCAGATGGGGCGAGGTGTAGGCGCCGGTACGTAGACCGTGGCGCTCCAGGATCGCCGCCGTCATGCGCGTGGTCGAGGACTTGCCGTTCGTGCCGACGACGTGGATCGTGTCGAAGCGGCGCTCGGGTGAGTCGAGCACGGTCATCATCCGCCGCATCCGGTCGAGCCCGAAGCGCATCCCGAACAGCTCGAGCGAGCGCAGGTGACGCTCGGCCTGGCTCTCGCTCCACGGCATCCCCCAGCCGCCTGGCGTCATGGCGCACCCGACCGCGACGAGCTCAGGCGGACTCCTCGCGCAGCGAGGAGTCCTCGGTCTCTTCGCGCGCCGCTTCGGTGACGAGCGTCGGCGTGAGGCCCTTTTCGACCGTCTTCTTGGTGACGACGCACTTCTTCACGTCGCGGCGCGAGGGCAGCTCGAACTGCACCTCCAGCAGGATCTCCTCGATGATCGAACGCAGCCCGCGCGCACCGGTTTCGCGTGCCAGGCCCTTTTCGGCGACGGCCGTGAGCGAGTCCTCGGAGAACACGAGCTCGATGCCGTCGAAGGAGAAGAAGCGCTGGAACTGCTTCACCAGCGCGTTGCGCGGCTCGATGAGGATCGAGACGAGATCCGAGCGCGTCAACTGGTGCACGGCGGACATGACGGGCAGGCGGCCGATGAACTCCGGGATCAGCCCGTACTCGATCAGATCCTCGGGCAGGCAGTGCTCGAACACCTCGCCGGCGTCGCGCTCGGCCTTCGCCTCGATGGCCGCCGCGAAGCCCACGCCCTTGTGGCCGATGCGCCGCTCGATGACCTTGTCAAGGTTGGCGAACGCGCCGCCACAGATGAACAGGACGTTGGTCGTGTCGATCGTCAGAAACTCCTGATGGGGATGCTTGCGCCCGCCCTGCGGAGGCACCGAGGCCTGCGTCCCCTCGAGGATCTTCAGCAGCGCCTGCTGCACGCCCTCGCCGGAGACGTCGCGCGTGATCGACGGGTTGTCGGCCTTGCGCGCGATCTTGTCGACCTCGTCGATGTAGATGATTCCCGTCTCGGCCTTCTTGACGTCGTAGTCGGCGGCCTGGATCAGCTTCAGCAGGATGTTCTCGACGTCCTCGCCCACGTACCCGGCCTCCGTCAGCGCCGTCGCGTCGGCGATCGCGAACGGCACGTTGAGGATCCGCGCGAGCGTCTGGGCGAGCAGCGTCTTGCCGCAGCCGGTGGGTCCGAGCAGCAGGATGTTCGACTTCTGCAGCTCGATGTCGGACTCCCCCGACATCATCATCTGCACGCGCTTGTAGTGGTTGTAGACGGCCACCGACAGCGTGCGCTTGGACGGGTCCTGTCCGACCACGTAGTCGTCCAGGACCTCGTAGATTTCCCGCGGCTTGGGCAGGTTCTCGAGGTCGAACGCGGGCGGGGCGGAGAGCTCCTCGTCGATGATCTCGTTGCACAGGTCGATGCACTCGTCGCAGATGTACACGCCCGGGCCTGCGATCAGCTTCTTGACTTGTCGCTGGGACTTGCCGCAAAAGCTGCACAGCAGCTGCTCGTTGGAATCTGTGGGTCTGGCCATTGCAGTCCTCCCTCAGCGAGTCTCGGTCGGCTCGATCTCGTCGCTAGTGTTCGGAGATCACGCGGTCGATGATGCCGTACTCCTTCGCCTCCTCGGAGCTCATGAAGTAGTCGCGATCGGTGTCTTTGCGCACGTCCTCGAGCTGCTTGTGCGTGTGCTTGGCAATGATCTCATCCAGACGCCGGCGCACGTCGATGATCTCTTTGGCGTGTATCTCGATGTCCGTGGCCTGTCCTTCGAAGCTCGAGGACACCTGGTGGATCAGGATCTTGGCGTTGGGCAGCGCCATGCGCTTGCCCTCTGCGCCCCCGGCCAACAGCAGGGCGCCCATCGACATTGCGATGCCCACGCAGATCGTCTGCACATCGGGCTTCACGAACTGCATCGTGTCGTAGATCGCCAGCCCGGCGTAGACAGAACCGCCCGGAGAGTTGATGTACAGGGAGATGTCCTTCTCGGGGTCCTCGGACTCCAGATGCAGCAGCTGAGCGACGATCAGGTTCGCGATCTGGTCGTCCACGGGCGTACCGAGGAAGATGATGCGCTCGTTGAGCAGACGGCTGTAGATGTCGAACGCTCGCTCGCCTCGCGAGGTCTGCTCGACGACCATTGGGACAAGTGGGCTCATGGTCCTCGCTTTGGTTTCGCTTCGTCGGCCTGATTCCTCTAGAGGCTAGCGATCGGGGGTCCACAAGCGGCCGGCCTGCACGGCTGCGCCCGGCTCGTCCTTCACCTTCTCGGGCGTCCACAGCTGTTCGCGCGCCTTCGCCTGCGCCACCGGGATGGGTGTGGCGCTGGCAGCGATCAGCTCAATCGCCTTGCGCGCGGCGAGTTCCTCGCGCACCTCCTCCAGGCGTCCGCCGGTGCGCAGGTCGGCCAGCACCTTCTCCGGCTCGAGACCCTCGCGCTCGGCCGCGGGCGCGATGGCCGCCAAGAGCTCCTGCTCGGAGGGGCTGATGCCCGCGGCCGCGACCACGGCCGTCAGCACCGCCTCGCGCCGCAGCGCCAGCTCCGCGTCCGGCTCCATCTCGGCGAGTATCTCCTGCTCGGAGCGCCCGCTGATCTGCAGGTAGGCCTCACGCGAGATGCCCCTGTGGGAGAGCGAATGCACCATCCGCTCCCACATCTCTCTCGCCCGCGCCTTGATCAGCTCGGGCGTGAGGGGAACGTCGGACCCGGCCACGGCCGCGTCGAGCGCGGCCTGGCGAAACTCGGCCTCGATCCGTCCCTGCTCGACCTCGGTCAGGCGTCGACGAATGTCCTCGCGCAGCTCCTCGATGCTGTCGAAGCCAGCGTCGATCGCGAGGTCGTCATCCTCGGGCGGAAGCTGCTTGAGCTTGACCTCCTTGACCGCCACCTCGAACGAGGCCTCGCGCTCGGCGAGCTCGCGGTTGTCGTAGTCGGCCGGGAAGGTGACCTCGACCGTGCGCGTCTCGCCTGCGCACGCCCCCAGCAGGCCCTCCTCGAAACCGGGGATCAGGTTGCCGCCGCCCAACTCGACGAGCTGGTCGCGGCCATCGCCGCCGGGCAGCTCCTCGAGCAGCTGCCCGCCCTCGCCCGAAGAGTTGCTCGCCACCAGCGAGCAGACGTAGTCGACGACGACGTAGTCGCCCTCGGCGGCGGGGCGCTCCACGGTCTGCAGGCGCGCCAGGCGCTCGCGCACGGCGTCGATCTCCTGCTGGATCATCTCCGCGCCGACTGCCGGCTCACGGCGGGGCACCTCGAGTCCCTCGTACCGACCCAGCTCGGCCTTCGGGAGCACCCCGATCTCGATCGAGAACTCCAGCGCCTCGCCCTCCGGTGGAAGCTCGCCCAGCGCCACCTGCGGGTCTCCCACCGGCACGATGCCGGCCGTCTCGATCGCGTCGGAGTACCAGCTGGAGAGCGTGTCGCGCACGGCTCCCTCGAGCACCGCCTCGCGGCCGATTCGCTGGATCACCAGCGGCGCCGGGCACCTTGCCCTTGCGAAAGCCCGGCAGCTTCAGCTCGCGCCCCAGCTGGTGGGCCTTGTGCTCGAGCCGCCCCTCGAGCTCCTTGGGGGGCACCTGCACCTGCAGGCGCACACGTGAGTCTGGAAGCTCGGTCACGGTGGTCTTCACGGCGGCTGGCACGCCTGCCACGATACCGTGCCGCTCCGTGAGCGCCCGATCGCACTCGCCCGCACTCGCAAGGCGCCTGGAGACGTGGCTCTGGACGGGCCCGGCCGGTCACTGCGCTGGGCGGCGCACTGGACTTCCTCGAAGCTCTCGCGCGCCATCTGCTCGCGCGAGCGCGCAGCCGCTCGGAGCACTGAGGACCGGAGCGCCGGCGCCGGCGGGCGAGCGCGCAGCTCGCCCGCGTGCCGCGCCGGCTCGGCCGCTGCTAGGCGACCGCTCCGGCGCGCGTGCGGCCGAACGGCAGCGTCGACGCCACGGGGCACGACGAGCACCGAGCACATCGCGATCTCGATCAGGTGCGACGCGGAGGAGCTGATCGAGATCCGCCCCTGCTCGGCCTCGGGACGGGAGTCGACGACCAGCAGGTCCGCGTCCGCGTTGAGCGACCGGCGCGACGGTCGCTCCGAGCGCGCTCGCCAGCGCCTGGGCGGTCGCCTGCGCTCCGCCGTCGCCGTCGCCGACGGCGACGATCCGTTGCGAATGCCGGGCTCCGCGGCCTCGGCGGCCAGCCGGCCGGCGCGATCGCGATCGCGGTGCGGCCGCCTTCGATCAGGCGCTCGGCCGAGTTGCCGACGGCGATGTGGCCTTTGGCGGTGTGGGAGTCCGAGCAGAACACGATCGCGTCGGCTCCCTCGGCTCTCGGCAAGCGCCCGCAGGCCCTCGGGGGTGGAGCGGTCGGTGACGACGTGGCGGGCGGCGTCCGGGTTGCCGAGCAGCGGCCGCGCCGCGCTCCAGCAGCGCCTCGGCCTCATGCTGGGCGAGCGTCTCCCGGTCGCGGTCGGGCTCGTGGGTGTGGCGCACGTAGGCGAGCGACACCTCGGCGCCGGCGCGGCGCGAAGATGCGCCCGAGGGCGATGGCGTCGTCCTCGTTGGCGGTGCCGTCGTAGGAAACGATGATCTTGGTGGACATGGTCACTCCTAGTTCTGGATTGGCTTGGAAGAGGGACTGGATCGACGAGCAAGCGGGATCACTTCGTGGCCTCGATCAATTGTGCATCTCCCTTCCATCAGTTCCAGTGACTATTTCTGATCGATGATATAAGCTGTACTTATGCTGAATGTGGGCCGACTGAGGGTGCTCAGGGAGGTGGCCTACCGGGGATCGATCTCCGGCGCGGCCGAGGCGCTCTCCTACACCCAGTCGGCGGTGTCCCAGCAGATCGCGGCGCTCGAGGCGGAAGCCGGCATGACGCTGCTGGAGCGCCACGCCCGCGGCGTCAGCCTGACGGCCGCGGGCCAGACGCTGGTCGGACACGCCGAGGGCATCCTCGCGCGCCTGGAGGCGGCCGAGTCGGCGCTGTCGGCGATCGCGGGGCTGCGCGGCGGGCGGCTGCGCATGGCCTCGTTTCCGACTGCCGGGGCGACGCTGATGCCGCTCGCGATCGCCACCTTCCGCTCCTCCTACCCGGATGTCGAGCTGACGCTCGCCGAGGGCGAGCCCGAGGAGATCGTGCCGCGACTGGGCGCCGGCGAGCTGGACTTGGCGCTGCTGTTCGAGTTCGCCGGCGAGGCGCTCCTGAAGGAGGGCATGACGAGCGTGGAGCTGCTCGAGGACCCCATGTACCTGGCGCTTCCGCGCGACCACGCGCTCGCCGGCAGGGAGCAGGCTCCGCCTGCAGGACCTCCAGCGCCGAAGCCTGGGTGCAGACCTCCCGCTCGAGCCCGTGCGCGCGCCACGTCGTGCGCTCCTGCCACGCGGCCGGCTTCGAGCCGAACGTGTCGTTCGAGAGCGACGACTACCAGACCGTCCAGGGCCTGGTGGCGGCCGGCGTCGGCGTCGCGCTGATCCCCGAGCTCGCGCTGTCAGTGGTGCGCGAGGACGTCGCCATTCGCGCCCTCTCGCCCGCTCCGCCGGTCCGCCAGGGTGATAGCCGCTGCGCCTGCGGGCGCGCGGCTGGTCCCCGCAGCGCCTGCGATGCTGGCGATCCTCGCAACAGGCCGCCAGGCGCTATGAGGCGCGCGGAGCGGAGGCCCGCTAGGCTCTCACGTCCGAGGGGGCTGTCACCGTGGCAGCCATGGCCGTTCTGCTGCTGATCGTCGGAGTCCTGCTCGGCGGCGCCTGTGCGATCGCGTTCGTGAGGGCCAGGCCCGACCGCGAGCGCATGCGCGACGAGCTGAAGGCGATCTCGGTGGACGTGCTCGCGCAGACCGGCGACTCGCTGGCGCAGCGCCTCGCCGACCAGCGCCGAGCCGAGGAGGAGCGCGCGAGCGGGGAGATGGCACGTCGCGCGGAGGAGATCAAGGGGCTCGTGACACCGGTCCAGGAGAAGCTCGGCAGGATGGAGAGCGAGATCGGGCGCCTGGAGCGTGAGCGCAGGCAGGCTCAGGGCGAGCTCGCGCAGATGGTCCGTCAGCTGAACGACGGCGTCGGCACACTGCGCCAGGAGACCGGCAATCTGGTGTCCGCGCTGAAGCGCCCGACCACCGCGGCTCCTGGGGCGAGATCCAGCTGCGCAACGTCGTGGAGATGGCGGGAATGGTCTCCCACTGCGACTTCCTCGAGCAGAGCACGATCCACTCCGATGACGGGCGGCTGCGACCGGACATGCTCGTGCGCCTGCCCGGCGGGAAGCTGATCGTGGTCGACTCGAAGGTCCCCCTCGACGCCTACCTGTCGGCGCTCGAGGCCTCCACCGACGAGGAGCGCGAGGTGCACATCGCGCGCCACGCCCGCCAGACGCACGAGCACATCTCCAAGCTGGCCTCCAAGGGCTACCAGCACCAGTTCGACTCGACGCCCGAGTTCGTCGTCATGTTCGTGCCCTCCGACGGCATCTACCACGCCGCGCTCGCGGCGGACCCGGCGCTGATCGAGTACGGCGTCTCCCAGCAGGTGCTGATGGCCACGCCGACGACGCTTATCGGGCTGCTGTGGGCGGTCCACTACGGCTGGCGCCAGGAGCTGATCGCAGAGTCCGCTCGCGAGATCGCGGAGTCCGCGCGCGAGCTGCACCGCCGGCTCGCTCGCTTCGTGGAGCCGCTGACCAAGATCGGCCGCCAGCTCGACTCGGCGGTCGAGCGCCTACAACGAGGCGGTCGGATCCTTCGACCGTCGCGTCGTCCCGCAGCTGCGGCGCATCGAGCAGGCCGGCGCCGCCTCCGAGCGCGAGATGCTGCTTCCGAGCGCCGTCGAGACGACCGCGCGAGCCGTCACCGCGCAGCTCGACGCCGAGCCGGAGGACTCGTCGCCCGAGCGACCGGCTCCGCCGGCGCCCGCGAGCCCGACAGCCCCGTCAGAGCCGCTGGTGGAGAGCTCCATCCGGGCGGGCCGCGGTCGGGGGCGCGACGTGCCGGCGCTCGACTCCCCAGCCGCTTCGGAGACGCTCGCCAACGGCGTGCCGCCAGAAGGATCAGCAGCGTAAGCGCCACGGGCACGGTCGCCGGCAGCTCATCCACGAGCGAAGAACAGCAGATCGAGGCAGAGCGCCAGCAGCGCGGTGAGCATCGCGGCCCGCAGCTGCAGCGAGCGTCCGACCGTTACCGCGAGCAGGCCCCCGAGCGCGCCGGCCACGAACAGGTCCCCGTAGCCCATCGCCGCCGAGCCCAGCAGGGCGCTCTGAAGTCGCGGCAGTCCCGCCGCCGGGTGGGCGGCGTTGAGCGCGTTGTTCGGTCGCTGCAGCAGGTCGGAGATCACCAGCGCGCTGTCCGCGACCGCCATCGCGATGATGCCCGCGGCCAGCCATCGCGGTGGCGTGACGGCGGCGAGCAGCGCTCCGAGCGCGACGGCGCTGAGCGCCGACAGGAGGAGCGCCGCGCCCTCCCCGGCCAGTCCGCCGCGGTCGAGCCAGGCAAGCGCGAACAGCGGCAGCGACCAGCAGCGCCCTCGCCGGGCGCGGCGGGCTGGCGTCCCACAGCAGCCAGCCCGAGTGCGAGCGCTGCGAGCAGCGGCACGGCAGCGAGCGCGAGGTAGGTGAGACCCTGAGCGCTGGCGTGTTCGGCGCCGCGCGCGATGAGCACGAAGGCGATCACCGACAGCGGCGGGATCGCGGCCCAGCGGCGTCTGGACAGCCGCGCGAGCCGGGGCACGGACAGGGCGCGCGGAGCCGCGACCAGGGCCCCCTGGACGAGCGAGAGCAGGGCGATCGATATCCAGAACGGCAGCACCACCCCTAACATAGATCGCTCGGACCCTGCGGCGCTGCAATGCATGGCCGCCCGTTGCGATACAAGATGGGAGCTCCGGTGGCGCTCGGCTCGACGCGAAGCCCGGCGTTAGGGCAGCATGAGCGCATGAAACGCTGGGATTGGACATGGGAGGAGCCCCGGCCGTCGGCGCCGCACGAGCGTCGAGCGCAGCGCGGACGATGCCAACGGGAGCACTCCCTCTGGCCGGCCCTCGGAGCCCGTGCCGGAGGCCGCCGCGGACATTTCACCGCCGCCGTGCCGGCGCGCTGCTGGCGGCCGGCGCCTTCGTCGCGCTGCTGGCAGGCGCCGTCGTCCACCACGGCCACGCCCGCAGCGACGGCACCGCGAGCGGCGCACAGCCCGCCGCGCACGGCCACGCCACCTCCCGGCCGAGCGCCGCCCAGCGGGAGGCTCTGGCCGCCCAGGCCCAGGAGCGGGCGATCGACCGGGTCCTCTCCTACACGCCGGCGGTGACCGCGGGCGGCACGCGCGGGAACGAGGTCGCGCTGACCTTCGACGATGGCCCCGGTCCCTACACCGAGCGGCTCGTGGGTGTGCTGAACAGCGCTGCACGTGCAGGCGACCTTCTTCGCGATCGGCGAGGAGGAGCGATACTTCTCGCGGGGAACGTTGCTCGAGCTGCGCTCCGGGGACGCCGTCGGCGACCACACCGAGACCCACCCGATGCTGGCCTCGATGTCGCCGCACGACCAGCATGAAGAGCTGTTCGAACAGATCGCTCGGATCGAACTGCTCGGCGGGCCGCGCCCGCGCCTGTTCCGCCCGCCCTACGGCTCGTTCAACGCGGCCACCTTCAAGCGAGCTGCACGCGCTGCGCCTGCTGATGGTCCTGTGGTCGACCGACACCCGCGACTACACCATGCCGGGGGTCGCGGCGATCGTACAGAGCGCGCTCGCGGGCGCACACCCGGGCGCGATCATCCTCATGCACGACGCCGGCGGTAACCGCTCCGAGACGATCGCGGCGCTGCCGGCGATCATCGCCGGACTGCGCAAGCGGGGCCTGCACCCGGTCACGGTTCCCCGTCTGATGCTCGACGATCCACCTCCCCCGGGACAGCCGGTCCCCACGAGCCTCGCGGGAGATTGAGCGCGTGAGCGCGCAGACAGCACGCGCGCGTGCGAGGGACCCGGGCGCTAGCGAAGCCGTTCGCGCGCCAGCCCCTCTAGGATGACGGCGTGAATGCGCCCGCCGCGCAGGCGCCGCCGATCCTTCACCTCTCCGCGGTCATCGGCAGGCCGCTGCGCGATTCCGACGGGGAGCGCCTGGGCAAGGTCGAGGACCTGATCGTGCGCCTCGGCGGCGCCGGCTATCCGCCGATCACCGGCGTTCTGGTGACGGTCGCCGGGCGGACCTCGTTCCTGGGCGTCGAGCGCGTCTCGGACATCGGCCAGGCCGGGGTTGTCATGCGCAAGGCCAAGCTCGACCTGCGCCACTTCGAGCGGCGCCCCGAGGAGGTGCTGCTCGAAGCGCGACGTGCTCGATCGACAGCTGATCAACGTCGAGGGCGCCCGCCTGGTTCGCGCCAACGAGATCGAGCTCGCGCTGATCGGCGGCGCCTGGCGCGTGGTCGGGGTCGATACGGGTCTACGCAGCGGCCTTCGCCGCCTGCTGCCCAAGCCGCTCGGCGCTCACATCGCGACCGGCGAGTTCCTGGACTGGGCGAGCGTCGAGCCGTTCGTGGGGCACGTTCCCACGGTGCGCCTGCGCATCCCCCACCCCAAGCTCGCCAAGCTCCATCCGGCCCAGATCGCCGACCTCGTCGAGGCGGCGTCGCGGCGGGAGGGCGAGGAGATCATCCAGGCGGTCGGCGACGACGATCGTGAGCTGGAGGCCGATGTCTTCGAGGAGCTGGACGAGCACCACCAGCGCGAGTTACTGGAGGATCGTCCCGACGCCCAGGTCGCCGAGATCGTCTCGCGCATGGCTCCCGACGACGCGGCCGACCTGGTCGGCGAGCTCGACGAGGACCGGCGCGAGCCCGTGCTCGCGCTGCTGCCCGTCAGCCATCGCGTCAAGGTCCGTGCGCTGCTCGGCTACGACCCCGCCGAGGCGGGCGGGCTGATGAGCCCCGACTTCGTGCTGCTGGGCGGCGCGACATCAGCCGGCGACGCGCTCGCGGCTGTCCGCCGCAGCGAGATCGCCCCCGAGCTGCTGACGGTCGTGTTCGTGGGCGACCCGACGGCTCGCTCGAAGGCAGCATTCCCGTCACGGCGCTGCTGCGCAGCGACCCGGGGCGGCGCCTGGAGACGATGATCAAGCACGAGATCCCATGCCTGCGGCCGGATGCGTCCTTTGAGGAGCTGGCACGCCTGATGGCCGATTACAACCTGACCTCGATACCGGTGGTGGACGAGCGCGAGCGGATGGTCGGCGTCGTCACCGTCGACGATGTGCTCGAGGCGATGCTCCCGCGCAGCTGGCGCAGGCGGTTCGGCCTGCTGGGCGAGGATTGACCGAGCAGCGGCGCAAGCGGATGCGAGTGCTCCCGCGAGCGCTTCTGAATAGACTCATGTTCATGGGCGTGCAAGCGAGCCAGCTAGATGGCGGTCCAAGTACCGTCCGTCATGCGCCGTGTCCGGTCGGCCACACGTGGCCGACCGCGCCTGCCTGCCCGGCTTAGCTCCCGCCGCGCACGCACCTTCGCCTTCCTCGGCCTGCTCGGCCCCGGCCTGATCGCCGCCAACGCGGGCAACGACGCGGGTGGAATCGCGACATACTCCTCGGCCGGTGCCAAGTACGGCTACAGCGTCGCTGTGGATCATGCTGCTGATCACCGTTTCGCTCGCCATCGTTCAGCGGCTGTCCGCGCGCATGGGCGTCGTCACCGGCAAGGGCCTCGCCGAGCTGATCCGCGAGGAGTACGGCATTCGCTGGTCGGTGCTCGCCACCACGGCCGTGCTGATCGCGAACCTCGGCATCTGCATCTCGGACTTCGTGGCCATCGGCGCGGCCCTCGGCCTCGACCGGCGTGCCCGCACAGATGTCGGTGCCGCTGGCCGCGGTCGCGATCTGGCTGATCATCGTGCGCGGCTCATATCGCTCGGCGGAGAAGACCTTCATCTGGTTCACGATTCCCTTCTTCGCCTACCCGATCGCCGCAATCCTCGCGCACCCGCACTGGGGCGACGTCGGCAACGCGATCGTCGTCACCGCACCTCCACACAGCTCGGCCTACCTGCTGCTGCTGATCGCGCTGGCGGGCACGACGATCACCCCGTACATGCAGCTCTACCTTCAATCGGCCGTGGTCGAGCGCGGCGTGCGCGAGGACGAGCTGCCCCACGAGGAACGCGAGGCCGTGCTGGGCGCCGTGTTCGCGAACGTGGTGGCGTCCTTCATCATCATCGCCACGGCCGCGACGCTGTATACCCACGGCATCCACAGCATCTCCTCGGCCGCCGACGCCGCACGCGCGCTGGCCCCCTTCGCGGGCCACTACGCCGAGGTGCTGTTCGGGATCGGCCTGCTCGGCGCGAGCCTGCTGGCCGCCGCGATCCTGCCGATAGCGACCTCCTACGTCGATCTCCGAGTCGCTCGGCTACGAGAAGGGCATCGGCAGGCGCCGCGAGGAGGCGCCCGTGTTCGTGAGCATCATCACGGCGATGATCGCGATCAGCGCGTTCGTCGCGATGATCCCGAACGTGCCGGTGATCGCCCTGCTGGTTGGAGTGCAGGTCGTCAACGGCCTGCTGCTTCCCGATCAACCTGTTCTTCATCTGGCGGCTTCGCGCTCCGAGCGCCTGATGGGCAAGCGCCGCAACCGCGGGCTGCTCGACGGCGCCGCCGGGCGTGACCGTTGCGCTCACCTCGACGCTCTCGGTCGTCCTCGTGCTCGTGACCGTGATCGGACTGTAGGCATCCTCGCCGCGTCAGTCCCGCCTGCCGGCCATCGGGTCAGCGAGAGACCGCCGACCGATCCGTCGCGCTCGAGCAGCAGCGCAGCGCCGATCGCGCCGCCGAGGTCGCCGAGCGCCGCCACGTGGACCTGCGGAGGGCGGAAATCGGCGAACAGGTGCGGCAGCATCTCCTCGGCGATCCGCTTGGCGTAGGGATGGCCGAGCCGCACGCCCAGCCCGCCGCCGATGATCACGCCCTCGACGTCGAGCACGTTGGCGGCCGAGGCGATCCCGGCGCCGAGCGCCCTGACCGCGCGGTCGAGCACCTGCGCTCGCGAGCTTGTCGCCGTGCTCGAGCGCGCGCGCCCAGATGCCGCTGGTCAGGCGCGTGCGGTCGCGCTCCTCATCAGCTTGAACAGCTCGGTCTTGCGGCCCTTCTCCACGAGCTTTGCGACATGCGCGTTCCATCGCGGCGCGCCCGGCGTAGGCCTCCATGCAGCCGCGCCGCCCGCAGGTGCAGCGGGCGCCGTCGATCTTCACCACGATGTGCCCGATCTCGCCGGCCGCTCCCAGGCCCGGTCCATGGCCTGCCGTCGAGGATCAGCCCGCCGCCGACGCCGGTCCCCCAGAACACGCCGAGCAGCGAGCGGTACAGGCGGCCGGCCCCCAGCTTGAACTCGGCGTCGGTCGCGACCTGCACGTCGTTGCCGACCTCGACCTCGCAGCCGAGCGCTTGCTCGAGCGTGCTCGCCAGCGGGAACGTCGCCTTCCCAGCCGGGCAGATTGCGCGCGCTCGTGACGTTGCCGGCGTCGATCGTGCCCGGGGATCCAACCCCGACCCCGTCCAGCGCCGCGGGCTCCACCTCGGCGGCCATTGGCCGCGTCGCGCAGCGCGGCCTCCATCTCCACGGCCACGTCGGCCGGTCCGCCGGTCGTGGGCGTCGGCGCGCCGAGCCGAGCCGAGCACGCTGTGGTCCTCGTCGAGGATCGCCGCCTGGATCTTCGTGCCGCCGAGGTCTATTCCGCCGTAGCATCGCGCATCCGGGCGGATCATCGCAGACCGTGCCCGGCGGCCCGGCGCGTGCTCGACAGAGGCAGCCGGAGCGCGAGGCTTTAGAAGAATTTATGCGCGCTTGCAGGCTTTCTTCGCAGGTTCTTACGGGCTGGGCACGAGTATCGAGGCAAGCGACATGACCGAACGCACCAGAGCATCCTGGCTCGTGTACGCTACTGGGGGCTCTCTGCGCCGGTGCGATCGCAGCCGCCATCCTCGTGGTGGGACCCGCGTCCGGCAGCCAGGCGAGTCTCGACACGCACCGCCACCGCGCAGAGCGGGGTCGTCCAGTCGACGGTGTCCGGCAGCGGCAACCTCCAGGCCGCGAGCCAGCTCAACCTCGGCTTCAAGACGAGCGGAACGGTCACGCACATCTACGTGACCCAGGGCGAGCAGGTCGTGCAAGGCCAGCTGCTGGCCGACACTCGACCCGCAGAGCGCCGAAGTTACGCTCGAACAGTCGAAGGCCACGCTGCAGTCCGCCGAAGCCAACCTCGCCAAGGAGGAAGAAACCGGCGGCGAAACCTCGACCGGGCAGAGCTCGGGCGGCTCGGGTGCGGGCAACGCCGCCGCCTCGGCGGCTTCGGTGCGCAACGACGCCGCGCCGCGGCGCAGTCGCGGCGGCCGTGCACGAACGGCCACGTACCGCGGGCGGCCGCCCACGACCACCACGACGCCGAGCACGACCGACCACGACACCGCGCCGAGCACCACGCCGACCGAGCACCACGCCGACGAGCACCACGCCGAACAGGACGAAGACCACGACGACGCCTGCGAGCAGCGCCCCGAGCAGCGAGCACGAAGAGCACGCGCGAAAGCGAAAGCGAGCTCCGGCTCGAGCTCCTCCTCGTCGAAAGCCACCATCAGCACGGCCACGCGCGAAGCCAACCTCGCGTCCGCGAGGGCGGCCGTCAAGAGCGACAAGCTGACCGTGCAGAGCGACGAGCAGGCCGTCGCAGGACACCAAGCTCTATGCGCCCGAGGACGGCACGATCGTCTCGCTCTCCGGCCAGGTCGGGGAAATCGTGTCCGGAAGCGGAACGACCAAGGCATCGAGCGCGAGCAGCTCCTCGAGCGGCTCGGGATCGAGCGCGGCCGGAGGCGGCGGGCGCCTCCTCCGCGAGCCGCGCCGGCGCCGGCTCCTCGAGCTCCTCCGGCTCCTCCTCCTCGGGCTCCTCCGGCGCCTCGAGCTCCGCGTTCGCGGTTCTGAGCGACCTGTCAACTCGATGCAGCTGGTGGTCCCGCTGAGCGAGTCGGAAGTCGGCAACGTGAAGGACCGGCCAGATCGCCACCGTGACCGTCGAAGCGCTCGAAGGCCGCAAGCTCGCCGCTCACGTCAGCGAAGTCGCGATCCTCTCCACGAGCAACAGCGGCGTGGTCAGCTACGACGTCACATTTCAGCTCGACCAGATGGAATCCGGATTGAAACCCGGCATGAGCGCCACCGCCGAAGTCGTCGTCAAGCAGGCCGAAGGCGTCAACGTCCCGACCAGCGCGATCTCCGGCGGGGCGGTGACGGTGATCGAGAACGGCAAGCAGGTGCGCCGGCGCGTCGTCACCGGGTCTGGCGGGCAACAGCTCGACGATCATCCTCAGCGGCCTGAAGGCAGGGGAAAAGATCGCCCTGCCCGTCGCGAGCAGTACGACGAGCAGCTCCACGAGCAGCCGCGTCGGCAGCGCCCTGAGCCGCGGCGGCCTGGGCGGCGGCGCTGGGCGGCGGCGGACTTCGGTGGCGGCGGCGGCGTCTTCTTCAGAGGCGGCGGCTGATGAGGCGCCCACTTCGCCGGCGCGCGGAGATCCGACCGCGCGTCCCGCGTCCGACGGCCCGTGGTGGAGCGTGCGGCGCCAGTCGACGGCGGGGGCGACGCACCTGCTCCGCGGCACCCGGTCATACAGGTGCACGAGGTCACGAAGATCTTCGAGCTGGGGCAGATCCGCGTGCGCGCGCTGCGCAACGTCTCGCTGCGCATCGACACCGGCGACCTCGTGGCGATCATGGGCAGCTCGGGCAGCGGCAAGAGCACGCTGATGAACATCCTCGGCTGCCTGGACATACCCACGAGCGGGCGCTATCTGATCGACGGCGTGGACGTCAGCCAGATGGACGAGGACGATCTCGCCGACCTGCGCAACCGCAAGATCGGCTTCGTCTTTCAGAGCTTCAACCTCGTCCCGCGCACCAGCGCGCTCATCAACGTGGAGCTGCCGCTCGCCTACGCCGGGCTGAGGGGCGCCGAGCGCAGGCGGACGCGCCGAACGCGCACTGCAGCTCGGTGGGGATGGCCAACCGCATGCACCACAGCCGGCGGAGCTGTCAGGGCGGCCAGCAGCAGCGGGTCGCGGTCGCACGGGCGATCGTGACCAACCCCTCGCTGATCCTCGCCGACGAGCCGACCGGAAACCTGGACTCCCATTCCACCGAGGACGTGCTGCGGATCTTCGCGCGCCTGAACGAAGAAGGACGCACGGTGGTGCTGATCACCCACGAGCCCGACGTCGCGGAGCAGACCAAGCGGGTGATCCGCTTGAGCGACGGCGAGGTCGTCGAGGACCGTCGTCTTCATGGCGTGCACGACGCCCCGCCGGCGATCCACCACCAGAAGTCCGCCCACCGCCCGATCGACGGCGCCGTCGCGGAGGCGCAACCGTGATCGGCCCTGAGACGCTGCGCATCGCATGGAGCGGGATCACCGCGAACAAGCTCCGCTCGGGCCTGACGATCCTCGGCATGACGATCGGCGTCGCCTCGGTGATCGTCCTGATAGCCGTCGGCAACGGCTCCTCGAAGGCCGTCCAGTCGCGCATCCAGAGCCTCGGCACCAACGTGCTGGTCGTGATGCCCAGCGGCGGCTTTCGCGGCGGCGCGCGGGCGAGCACGACAGCGTCCGTCTCGCTGACCAAGCAGGACGCCGAAGCGCTGCAGGAACCGGGGCAAGGCCCCGGACGTCAAGAGCGCCTCGCCCGTCGTCAACGCCAGCGGCGTGAAACTCGTCTACGACAGCTCGAGCTATGAACCGTCGTCGTTCGTCGGCACCACACCCTCCTACCTGACGGCCCACAGCTACAGGATCGAGGAAGGCGCCTCCTTCACGCCCGCCGACGTCAGCCAGCACAAGCGCGTGGCGGTGATCGGGCAGACCGTCGCTTCAGGAACTGTTCGCCGGACAGAGCGCCGTCGGGCAGAACATCAAGGTGAACGGAGAGCAACTACGAAGTGGTCGGCGTCCTGGCCTCCAAGGGGTCCAACGGCGCGACCAACGAGGATGACGTCGTGATGGCGCCGATCACGACCGTCCAGAACTCGCTCACCGGCACCGGGCCGATCAACTCGATCACCGTCCAGGCGAAGTCCGAATCCTCGCTCGACGCCGCCGAATCAGAGGTCACTCAGATCCTCGAGGAACGCCACAAAATCAAGAACACCTCCGAACCGGGCTTCAGCGTGCTCAACCAGGGCTCGCTGCTCGAAACCTCGAGCTCCACCAGCAGCGTCTTCACCACGCTGCTCGGAGAGGTGGCCGCGATCTCGCTGCTGGTCGGCGGGATCGGCGTGATGAACATCATGCTCGTGAGCGTCACCGAGCGCACGCGCGAGATCGGCATCCGCAAGGCGATCGGCGCCAGGCGCTCGGACATCCTCACGCAGTTCCTGACCGAGGCCGTGCTGGTCTCGCTGTTCGGCGGCCTCACCGGCGTGCTCGTCGGCGTCATCGGCAGCCAGTTCAAGATCGCCGGCGTGCAGCCCGAAATCGCCACGTACTCGATCTTCCTCGCCTTCGGCGCGGCGCTGCTGTCCGGCCTGTTCTTCGGCACCTACCCCGCCGCTCGCGCCGCCCGCCTGCGACCGATCGAAGCGCTGCGCTTTGAGTGAGCCATCCTCCCCCCACCAGGAGCCCGTCATGCCCGACCAAGAGCCCGTCATATCCCCCGAGGAGCCCGCCATCGAGGATGCATCCGCCCAGGACACCGCCGTTCAGGCGCGCCAGAGAACCCCGCGCCAGAGAACCCCTTATGAGCCGATCGAAGAGCAGGACGAATGGCTCGAGGAGCCCGTCGAGCTGCCCCGCCGGCCACGCCGGCGCCTGCTCAGCCCGGTCCCGCTGGCGCTGCTGGGCGTGCTGCTCGCCGCCTGCGGGTTCATCGCGGGCGTGCTCGTCGAGAAGGGCCAGGCCTCCTCGAGCTCCTCCGCCGCCGGATCGGCGTCGAGCCTCGCCTCACGCTTCGCGGCCCTGCGCGCCGGCGCCTCGGGCGCGGCGCGGCAGCTCCGCCGCGGGCGGGCCCTTCGGCGGCGGCGCAGGCGCGACCGTCGGGCACCGTGGCTACATATCCGGCGACACGCTGTACGTGACGACGGCCGAAGGCAACACCGTCAAGGTCACGACATCGGCGGGCACGACCGTGACGAAGACCGTGAAAGCCGACGTCGAAGGGGATCCGTCCCGGTGAAACGGTCACCGTCACCGGCGCGCCGGCAGATCGAACGGCGCGATCAGCGCCGAATCGATCCGCGTCGGCGGCGGGCGCGGCGGCGGCCTCGGCGCGCTGTTCGGCTCGGGCACGCGGTGGCGGATCCGGCTCCGGGGGAGCGGCGAGGCGGCGGGGGCGAACCGGCCCTGTTCGGCAACGGCGGCGGCTAGCATCGCCGCTAGAGCGGGTGTGCGTCGCGAGACACAATCATCGACAAAGGAGTTTCATGCCTCACACCAATGCAGACAGGACGGCGACCCCGCAGCGTGTGGAAACCGGCGCTCGCGGCCGTCCTGCTCCTGCTGCTCGGCTCCTCGGGCTGGCGGCCTGCGGCGGGTCCTCGAGCAGCTCGACCGCGACCACGACTGCGAATGCCGCCGCCACGAGCTCCGGCGGCGGGGCCACCGGTCCCACCGGACAGCGCGCCGGGCCGCTTCAAGGCGCTGCGCGAATGCCTGCAGAAGAACGGGATCACGCTGCCCAAACGGACTCCCGGCCGGCGGCCGCCCGGCGGTGCGGGCGGCTTCCTCGGCGGCGCACGGGCGGCCCGCAGCTGCCGGCGGGCGTGACGCGCGCACAGTACGAAGCCGCCGTGAAGAAGTGCGGTGGCGGGGCCTTCGTCGGCGCGGGGGGCTCGGATCAAAAGCCCCGCCGTCAAACAGGCGCTCGCGAAGTTCGCCGCGTGCATGCGCGAAAACGGCGTGAACGTGCCGGCACCGAACACCTCCGGCAGCGGTCCGATCTTCAACACCAAAGGCCTGAACACGACAAGCTCCCAGTTCCGGAGCGCCATGAGCAAGTGCAGAGCAGATCTGGAGGGCACCTTCAGGCGCGGAGGAAGCACCGGCGGTCCGCCCCCCGGCGCTCCACCCAGCGTAAGCGGCCAATAGACCGTCAGACAACCGTCCCTACCGGGGGCGACGCGGGACCAGCCCGGGGCCGCTCACCGGCCAGCGGCCCGGAAGGCATGCGCAGGTCCGGGAAGGCACGCGCGCCGTCCGCGGCAGACGCGTTCGTTCTGACCTGCGCAGGCGGCACACCGCCGGGGGCACTCCGCCGTGTCCCCCACGCCTGCCTCTGTAGCTAAGGCGTCTTCGGATCCGGGATCGCCGAGGAGCTCGGCTTGGTGGACACCTTCGGCGCCGGCAGCGCCGCAATGCGGGCGATCAGCTGGTCCCACTGCGCCGCGGTCAGTTCGCCGCTCGACGGCAGCCGGTGCCGGCGCCGTCGGGGCGGGACCGGCCGAGTGTGCGGCCTTGGCGCCCGCCGCAGGGGACTTCGCTGCGGGCGCTCGCTTGGCGGCGCCGGGGAGAAGTCGACCTCGATGTAGCCGCCGTGGTCGGGCCGCGCGAGCGTGCGCGCGACGCCCGGGTACTCGCATCAGGCTGACGATCTGACGGGGGACGAACTGCCTCGGCAGCGTGAGCAGCGTGCGAATGGTCGTGTCGGTGATCGAGCCGGCGCCTTGGTGCCCGCTGACGGGAATGCCGTTGATCTGCGAGATGGCGACGGCGTCGCCGGTGTGATCGGCCGGCACGTAGCCCTTGACGTCATATGCGCCGTTGCCGCAGCGCAGCGTCGCGACGGTCGGCTTCAGGCCGCTGCGCGAGAGGAAGGCGAGCACGGCCAGCACGCGCATGTCGATCGCGCCCGAGGCCACTTCGTGGCGTGAGCAGCCCGACATGACGATGCCGGGATCGGTCAGGACCTCGCGCTCGAGTCGGCTCTTGGACATCAGCAAGCACCTCGCCCGCGGTCGCCCCGAGCAGGTGCGCCTCGCCCTTCGCGCCCGCGCGGGTGCAGCGCCGCCTCGAGCTTGGCCCAGTTGGCGAGGATCGTACGAGGGTCGATCGTGTTGGGGTCCCCAGCCGGGCGGATCGCAAAGCGCAGATGACCGTCCCTGGCTCCGGCCGGTACGCTGCACGTGACCGAGCACTGTGCCTTCCGCGACGACCGATCCGCGCCGCAGCGGCAGACGACCGCCCGCGGGCGACTGCGTCGCGGCGCGGCTGCGGCGCGCGACGCTGGCGGCGGCGAGCGCGTCCGGGTTGCCGGGGTGGGCGAACAGGCGCACCCTGCCCATGCCGGCGGGCACGGATTCCGATTGCAGCGGCTGTGTCGCTTCCTGGTGTGTGGCCTGGGGGCTCGGGGCGCCCTGGCCGGTCGGCGCCTTGACCTGCAGCGTGACCGGCGGGTGGCTTCCAGCGCTGGCAGGCTGGGAGGGCGAGGGCTTTGCCTGCGTGCTCGCTGCTTCGGCCAGTGGTCCTTTGACGGGTGCGTGCGGCGACTTGGACCGGCTGTAGCTCGGAGCGATGCTGCCGAGGCCGGCGTAGGTGAAGACGTCGCCGTAGACGTCGCGCAGGATCACGTACTTGCCGAGCTTGCGCGAGACGCCGAGCTTCACGATGCGGCCGTCCTGCACGGCCACCACGGCGGCGTGCGGGGCGCTCAGCAGGTCGACGAGCTGGCGCCTGTGCACCGGCCCGCCTTGCCCGTCGCGACGACGGCGGCCGCCGCCGGCGTTGGCGGAGCAGAGGAGCCCGGCGTGGCCGACGAGGGCTGCTTGCTTGGCGGAGCGGGCGGTGTCTGCGAGGCGCCGCTCACCGGAGCGGCGGCATTCGAGTCGCTCTTCGCGCCAGGAGCGAGCGCGACGGCGTTGGCGGTCGCGCTGGAGGGCGAGGGGAGAGCCGTGGAGAGCAGCGAGCCCGACGACACTTGCTTTCCGCTCACCGGCAGGCGATCGTCGACCAGGCCGGTGAGCGTGGCGATCACCGAGGCCGGATAGGTGGAGATCAGCTTGGCCCGCAGGAGCACCGAGTCGACGTATTCATCGGAGTGGTTGTAGGCGAGGATCGCCCCGCGCAGGTCTGTGCGGCGCCGGCGGCGCGCAGATAGCGCGCGGCGGCGAAGATCGCGTCGACGGGGTTGTAGGGATCCGCGTAGCCGGCGTTGAGGGCGTCGACGCCGTAGGACAGCCATGTTGCGGGCATGAACTGCATCCAGCCGACGGCCCCCGCGGTGGACACGGACTGGTCGTTGCCGTAGTCGGTCTCGATTTCGTTGATCGCAGCGAGGATCTGCCAGGGCACCCCGTACTGGGCAGCGGCCGCCTGGTAGATGGGCAGCAGGAACAGGGGGATGCGGTAGAAGGCGAGCGCCTGCGCCGATGCCGCCGAGGAGGCGAGCTGCGCCGGCGAGCGCCCCGGCCTGCCCGGCCACGAGCTGCGGTGGGGGCGCCACGTTGTTTGCGCCAGCCGGCGTCTTCGACGCCTTCTTGGTACCCGGCGCTCGTTGGCCCGTGCAGCCTTGCGGCTTGGTCGTGCGTGGCGCTCGGCGTCTTGCTGGCGCTGGTGGGCGTGCTCTTCTGCCTGTGCTGCAGCACCACGGGGGGGGCTTCGCGGCCGGCACGCCGAGCCGGAGGGCTGGCTGCCGACGACTTCAGGGCCGGTCGAGCTCCCCGCTGATGAGCCGGGCGGCGAGGGTGAGGACGTCGACGTTGTGTTGGACGGCTGTGTCTGCGGGCGGTTCCTGAGCTTCGGGCCCGGAGCTGTTGGCCGAGGTCGATCGAGGGTGGCGTCGGCGCCGGTCGACGCACCGTCACCGAGCGCTCCGCCGGTCAGCGGGTCCGCCCAGGCTCGGCGGCGGTCAGCCCGCCTCCGGCCAGGGCGGACAGCAGGGCACGCCACGCCCGGCGGCGTGATGTCTTCATCGGCGGCAGCCGCCGGAGTGGATCATCTTGCGGTCGTCCCATGACGTGGTCGGCGAAGCGGCGCAGCAAGCCCACGCTCGCGGGTACGCCCACCGAAATTCTTATCGGCACAGCAACCACAAACCAGTAAAGGATTAGTAATCGGGCCGACAGACCGCCAGCAGTCGCCTTTCGCCGGGCCGGCGCCTCCTCCTGCCCACGTGAGCGGCCCGCCGCTCACGTCCACCCTGAGGCAACCGTGCCTGAGTGTTTACAGATGACATCGTACCGGTCCGGCGCCAGCGCGTGCGAAGCGACGGTGCACGGTCAAGCCAGCCACCGCGAATCGGCGCAGACGCGATAATCTGGCGGCGTGGAAACCATTCTCTCGGTCATAGCAGGTCGCCATCTCGGTGATCGTCATCTTCCTGGTGCTGATGCACTCGGGCAAGGACTCCGGCCTCTCGGGCGCCTTCGGCGTCGGCACCGGCACCGGCCCGCTCGGTGGCGGATCGATGGTCGAGCGCAACCTCAACCGCTGGACGATCTTCTTCGCGATCCTGTTCTTCGTGAACGCGATCGTGCTGCTCACGAAGCCCTGGGAATAACCTATCCGTACACCTGGGCCTGACCCTATCGGTCCAGCTCTCGAGCCGGTTGAGGATCTCGAGCGCTTCCGCGCGCAGCGCACCGTCGACGGCCTCATAGTCCTCGCGCGAGAGCTTGCCGGTACGGTAGTCGAGCTCGGCATCGCGGATCTCGCGGTACTTGGCCTCACGCGCGACCTCGAGCTCGTCGGCGCTCGGATGAGCGCGGTTCCGGGGGACGGCGCGCGGCGCGCAGCGGGCGCGCTGATCACGATCACCACCGCCGCGAGCAGCACCAGCGCGAGGATCGCCACCAGGAGGTTCACCTGTCGGCCCCGGTGCGGCCGGGCGGACGCGATCTGCTCATCCGCGGTCAGGCGCGAGCGAGGCCGTGCGCGGCGCCGCGCGCGCGAGCGCATGGCTGACGCGGCGGCGCACCGCGCTCGGCGCCGGCCAGATCGCGATCAGGCCGCCGCCGAACACGATCAGGCCGCCGATCCAGATCCACATGACGAGCGGTGAGACGATGAGGTGGAACTGCGCCGGCGGTGGGTGCTGAAGGTAGGCGCGAGCCAGGTAGCCGATCGCCACGAGCGCATCTTCCGGTGGCAGCGTGCGATTGCCGACCGTCACGATCCTGCTGCAGGGCGGGGGTTTCGATGTCCGGCTCGATCGCGGTCCAGACATCGCGCGAGACGCCGCCGTCCATGCTCACGTGGCTGACCGGCTGGCCACCGATCAGGCTTCCGACCGATCCCTGGCCTGGTTCCTGAGAGGCGTAGTAGCCCTCGCTCGGCTGGAGCGTGGCGACGTGATGCCCGTGCTTGGTCACGTCGAGCACCGCGCCCAGGCTGAGCGTCGAACCCGTGTGGGCCGCGTCGTACTTCGGCGTGATCGTCGCCGTCGGGCGCACGTAGCGGACCGTGTAGGCGCCCACGCGCGTTGACTGGCCGGGCGACAGACCGAGCTCCGAGGCATGCTGGAAGGAGGAGGACGCGGCCACCCCGATGAACAGGACGGCCATGCCGATGTGCACGATGTAGCCGCCATAGCGCCTGCGGTTGCGCCGCACGAGCGCCACGCAGCGCGACCGGCGTCGCCTCGTGCGCCATCGCGCGCCGGGCGCGCACGCCGCGGAAGAACTCCTGTCCGATGCAGCCGAACACGAACGCCCCGCAGCAGAACATCGCGATCGCGAACGGCTTCTGCGCCGCTCCGGCGACCAGCAGCACGACGAGAGCGAGCGCGGCCACGACCAGCGGCACGAGGAAGTTGCGCCGCGCGTTGGCGAGCGTCGCGCGCCGCCAGGCGATCACCGGTCCGATGCCGCTCAGCAGCACCAGCACGAGCGCGAGCGGGACGGTGTAGCGGTCGAACCACGGCGGCCCGACGGAGGCTTCGCGGCCGGTCAGCGCCTCGGAGATCAGCGGGAAGTAGGTGCCCCAGAAGATCACGAAGCAGAGCCCCACGAGCACGAGGTTGTTGGCGAGGAAGATCGACTCGCGCGAAAGCAGCGAGTCGAGCCGGTGCTCGCTGCGCAGCATGTCGCGCCGCGAGACCACCAGATAGATGGACCCGGCGATCAGCACCGCGATCAGCAGCCACGAAGGGAACGCCCAGCGTCGCGCCGCCGAAGGCATGGATCGAGTTGAGGACGCCGCTTCGCACCAGGAACGTGCCCATGATCGCCAGCGTGCCCGTGGCCAGCACCAGCGAGACGTTCCAGACCTTCAGCATCCCCCGCTTCTCCTGGATCATCAGCGAGTGCAGGAACGCCGTGCCCGTCAGCCAGGGCATCAGCGAGGCGTTCTCGACCGCATCCCAGCCCCAGTAGCCGCCCCAGCCGAGCTCGGAGTAGGACCAGCGCGCGCCCAGCAGGATGCCCACGCCCAGGAACAGCCAGGCGGCGAACGCGAAGCGGCGCGTGGCCCTGATCCACTCGGCGTCCACGCGGCGCGCGAGCAGCGCCCCCATGCCGAAGGCGAGCGGGATCGTGCACAGCGTGTAGCCCGAGTAGAGCATCGGCGGGTGGATCATCATCGTCGGGAAGCGCAGCAGCGGATCGAGTCCCACGCCTTCGGCCGGCGCGGGGCTGCGTCGTCGCGAACGGCGTCGCGTAGAAGACCATCAGCGAGATGAAGAAGGCGCCGAAGCCGAGCAGGATCGCCGTCGCGTAGGCGGCGACCTCGCGCATGCGCCTGCGCGTGAGAAACAGCGCGAGGCTCGCCCACAGCGACAGCAGCCACGCCCACAGCAGCAGCGAGCCTTCCTGCGAGGACCACACGGCGGCGGCCCTGTAGAGGGCCGGCGTCGTCCTGCTCGAGGTGTCGGCCACCGTGTTGAAGGCGAAGTCGTTGCGCAGGAACGCGATCTCGAGCACCACGAACGCGACCGTCAGGATCCCCGCCAGCGCATACACCGACCGGCGGCCGGATTCGGAGAACTCGACGCGGCCGCTGCGCACGCCATACAGCGACGCGCCGATGCCGTACGACGCACACGGCGAGCGCCAGCAGCAGGCAGACACGCCCGAGGCCGGCCATCAGCGCCTACGGTCTGAGCCAGCGATCTGCGGCGCGGACGAGCGCACTCAGTAGTTCTGCTTCTCGCTCGCTGGAGCGGTCTTGTACTTCGAGGGGCACTTCGTGATCAGCGAGTCGCGTTCGCCGACGAAGCCGCCGTCGCGCTTCCGCACCGTCACGATCACCTCGCGCCCTTCGCGGAAGGGATCGGGCACGGTGCCGGTGTAGAGCGACGGGAATCGTCGTCCCGCCGGTGCGGTCCTGCACGGCGAAGTGCAGCACGGCGCCTTCGCGGTGCACCGATCCGCTCGCGACCTTGCCGGTCAGCTGGTAGCTGCGGCCGGCCTGCGCCTGGCGGACGAGCTGGCTGGGAGCTGAGCGCCGGACTGGCAGCGCTGAAGCTGGTGTAGATCAGTGCGCTCGCAAGCACGACAGCCGCGCTCAACGCCAGCATCAGGCGCACCATTCGCTTGCGCGCTGGGTTCATCGCCGGCCATTATCTCAGACCCCCGTCCTCGCCGTAGGGGCATCCCGGTGGACCGCCGCGACGGCCGTGCTGCCGCGCGACGAGGAAATCGTGCTTGCAGGGCGAAACCTTGGAGCGTGGGCAGGGTCTTTAGCGACAGAGCCATGAGAGCGAACCTCCCCCACGCCCTACGCGAGCGACGACCCTCACGCAGAGGCCAACGCCGGCGAGAGGTGGCCGACGGCCCAGCCTCAGCCGCGTGGACATCGGACCGCGCCGTGCAACGCGCACGTGACGCCGGCGGGCCGGTGGATCACGCCTCCTACAGCTGCCAGTGCGGCTACGTGTTCGTCGCGCCGGTCTCCACCACGGTCAGTTGCCCCCACTGCGACACAGGCCAGGTCTGGTAGCGCCGTAGGCGACGGGCGCCGCTCGCCCGCGCCTCGCCGCTAGTACATCGTTGGTCGTTGCTCGCGCTGCTGCGGCTGCTGCTCCTGCTGCTGCGGCTGTGGGTCCGGGCGAACCAGCACCGTGTCGGCGACCGCGATGATCTCATCGACGGGCAAGTCGGCCCGCGAGGCATGGTCACGGATCGCCTCAGGGCTGCTCGCCTGATAGATGCAGACCGTTCCCACCGAGCCGCCGTCCTCCTCCAACACATAACTACGGATCCAGCGAATGTCGTCCGACATCTCCTCGTCGCCAACCTTCCTGGAGCGCTCGGCAGCCGCCTGCAAGTCCGCCGGGGACCGCCACCCGCTCCGGCGAAGGATCACGTAGGTGTTCATCGTGCGCCTTTCTGTCGAGAACCCGTGTCCGAGCAAACCTAACCGCAGCACGCCTGTCCGGTCAACGGGACCCGGTCAGCCTGACGGCGCGAACAGCATGTCGAATCCGTACACGCTCGCCTTCGACCCGAAATGCTCGACATAGAACTCGGTCCACACGGTCCGTCCGAGATAGCGTTCGGTGATGCGGTAGACGTGCTCGCCATCTTCGATCCTTGTGGGCTTCAGACGGTGCCCGTAGCGGTGCATCAGGCGTGCGATCGCGCCGCTCGCGAAGATGTGGTTGCCGTCCGAGAGACGCCATCCGCTGTGGGGCGAGATCACGATCATCCGGACACGTCCGTTCGCCAGGTAGAGGTCGAATATCCCGTGCGCAGTCTTTGGGCCGATCTTGCCAAGTGGCAGGTTCTCGTAAGACAAAGCCCTGCCCGCTTTGAGCGGGCGCCCGAGCCGCGCGATCACTCGCGCACGAGTCATGCCCAGCGTCGCTCCTGCCGCGCCACGACCGACGATGATCACCCCGCCGTAGATGCCTTTCGTGACCGGAGGCGTCGCGAACGCCGTCACGCAACCGACAAGCGCGACGAGCACACCGATCGAGAAAGCCCGCATACCTCCCGAACCTATGTGCGAACCGACAGCGCTCCATCCGCACGCAGCCGCATCCGGCGGCGACCAACTACGTAGCCGCGAGCGCCGGACGGGACGGCGCGAAGCCGCCCAGCGCCCGAAAACCCAGGTTGTAGCTAGTTGATGTGCATCCCCGAGATCGCGCGCGCGATCACGAGCTGCTGGATCTCGGCGGTGCCCTCGAAGATGTCGTAGATCGCTCGACGACCGCATGGCAGAGCCACATTTGGCTTGCCAGAGCCAAAGCACCTCCGACGCAGTCCGGCTGAGTCCGGTCGGATCAGGGCACGACTGGCGCGAGACTGGCGCGCACGCGCTCGGGTATAGGAGTGGCTCTCGATGGCCAGCGTGACCACCTTGTCTCCGGCATCGATGAGCCTCTCGACCTGTGGGTGATAATCCTCGACGGCCTCTTCAACGGTACGGATGTAGTCACGAATGCCCTCGGGACCCCGGTAGACGGCATTGAGGCCGACCCACTCGTTTTGGGGGTCGGGGTGTAGCTCGATGTCGGGGTCGAGCGTGCCCATCTCGGAGGGGTCTCTGACATCGCCTACCCCGCCAGGCCGAGGTCGGCGAGTGCACGGTCACGGTCGAAGTCGGTGACGAACTTGGTCACCTTGCCGTCGCGGATATGGAAGAGGCTCGCTCCCTCCGAGCGCGTCTCCCTAGACATCTCCCCGATCCTCAGCCCGCTCCCCTTGGCGCGCACCCGGCGACTCTCGAGCACGATCACGCGCTCGCCGTCCAGCTCCCGATACTCGTCCGCGGCGGTCCGCCAGTCTTCCCATACGTTGAAAGAGTCGCGCCATGCCTCCCACATCGCACTGTGCCCGCGCCACTGGCCGGGTGCAGGGCCATCCGCGATCACACACTCGATTTCGGGGTCCGCCCACGCGACCGAGCGCATCTCGCCACGCTCCCAGTCCGCGTAGATTGAGCGCACGAGGTCGAGGTTCGCGGACACCGGCTACTCCTCCAGGCCCACGGCTTTGAGGGCTTGCTCTTGATCGCGATAGACGCGAGTGGATGTCATCCGGCCGTGGCGTATCGCGACGACTTGGGTGTTCGTCTGCTCGATCGGAACTCCGCTCTCCCTGCCTTTCGCGACCACAAGCATGAATACGACCACGCGATCGCCTACGTCAATCGAACGTTGGGGCTCGAAGCGCCATTCGGACCAGACGTCGCGCAGCATCGCGGCGAATCGGATCAAGCCCTCCCTGCCACGAAAGACAAGCTCACCCTCCGGATAGTCGGCCGGAAGCCGAACCTCGTATTCCTCGTCCAAGTAGTCGCGAAATGCCCGGTCGAGGATTGTTTGATCATCGGCGGCGGCCGCGTTCGCCAGGTCAGGGAGGAACGCATACCAGCGCCGAACCAACTCCACGTTCTGCGACATCGCCTACTCCTCAAGCCCCGCAGCTTCGAGAGCCTCCTGCGGATCCCAGAATCCCTGTATGCGGATGATCTTCCCGTCCCGGAAGGTATAGACATAGGCGCTGGGCTGGTCGAACTCGATCCCGGTGTACCGCGCTCGCGCCCGGAAGCGGTGGATCGCCACGAGGCAGTCACCCGAGCCGACGATCCGCTGTAGCTCGTTCGTCATCTCCTCGTAGGGCTCCGACCAGGTTTCCATGGCCCTCAGCACACCCTCGTGGCCGCTATACACCACGCCAGCGTGATCAGGCAAGTCGTAGTCCTCGTAGGTGACCTCGGGATCTAAGAGATCCAAGAGAGCCAGGTCCACCTCGCCCCGTCTCCACGCCTCCAAAAGCGCCTGGATGGTCTGGGTCGAGTACATCGCCAACATCACGCGAAGATTCTCGACGTTGGCGTCCGACATCGCTTATCCCCGTTCCTCGGCGAGGCGTTCGGCGGCAGCACGGGCCTCGTCGGGGCTGAGGTAGGCCTCGACGCGGACGCAGAAGCGGTCCACCAAAGTGTTGACGGCTGCCCAGCGCTGGCGGACCTCGCCGCCGCCAGCTAAGCGGCCAGTCAAGACGCAGATGCCATAGATGACTCCATTGCCCATATCAACGATCTCGGGCACGTCGACGGTCAGCTCCTCAAAGGTGGCGAGCCAGTCATTCTGGAAGCTGCGAATCGCCGTGACCCCTACGAACGTCCCGATGCCTATCCGCGAGGCATCCCACACGGCATCGGCGGCGAAGTAGCTCATCGCCGCCTCAACGTCACGTCGGTTCATAGCTTCGATGGACTGCCGCGTCAGCTCCACCAGGTCGGGGGTCGTGGACTCCTCGGTCATTGCCGGGTGAGTATCCCGCCTGCTGGACCGGAGCGGAGGGTCTGCTGACGAGGCAAGCGAGGGCAGCAGAAAGCCCCCGTGTGAGCGGGGGCTCTCGGCGCGCCTCGGATCTGCGCTGCGCGCGTCAGGCCAGGCGCGTAGGCGTGGAGATCGGCTTGTAGACGCCGATGATGGGGCGAGTCGGCATTGGGCGCAGTTTCAGCGCAAGAACTGAGTCGCATCCGCCTGCTTCATACAGCGTCAAAGCGTTTTCCGCCGTCTTTTTGGCGTCGTTGAATTCGGCGGAGTTCCCTGCCTTCAGGGCACCTTCCATCCTGTTCACGTTGCTTTCAAAGATGTTGAAGAGCCCTTCGCAGCTCTTTTTGGCTTCCTGCTTGCTTTCCTTTGGTGCGGCCTGCGCGACGGTCGGGACCGACGCCACGCCTGCGACGCTGAGCGCCGCGACGAGGGTGATGATGGTGGTGCGGGTCTTCCTGAACATTTCGTTTGCCTCCTTCAGGCGGGTTTGGTTTATGCGACCATCCTCGCCCCGACCAGGCCGTCCGGAAAGGCACCCTAGGGGTGGAGTTGCCTAACCCTGACCGGCAGGCAGCGCAGCTTGTGGCCGAGGCCCGTCCGTCCGGCCGCCGCGGGCAGAACTTTGCGCGCGGTTGTAGTCGGCCAGCCGCGCAGCACCCGCGAGGCGTGAACGGATGAGCGCCCGGCGACAAGGCCCGTTCCGTTCCGCCGCGTGGCGAAAGGTGATCGCCTACTCCGCCAGACCCACGGCTTTGAGGGCTTCGGCGTGGTCGAGGTAGTGTCGCTGTTGGACAATCTTGCCGTGCTCGATGGTGTTGACGTTCGTGATGCCGAGATGCATGTCAATGCCGCTCGCCCGACCTCGAACCTGCCACTCCATACGGGATACAACCTCGTCGCCCGCCCTGAACAGCTCTCGCAGGATTGCTCTGTCTTCTCCTTCCCAGGCCTCCTTCAGGCCCTCAAAGAACCGACGGATCGCGGCCTGCCCCCTGAGGGTTTCCGTCTCAACCCACGACGACGGCGGCGTCATCTCGGCGTCGCCAGCGTACAGGTCAATGAAGGCGTCCAGGTCGCCACGGTTCCAGGTCTCAAACCAACTGCGCGTAACGTCCAGAGCCTCGTCCGCCACGGCCTACCCCCTCTCCTCGGCGAGGCGTGCAGCGGCAGCACGGGCCTCGTCGATGTCCGTGTACATCGTGATCCGCACGAGCAAGTCCTCGACCCATGCGCTGATGGCTGCGTAGCGCATCCGAGCCTCAAAGCTGCTGCCAGCGGGACGGCCCTTCTGGTTGACCACGGCAAGACCGATCCCCTTGCCGAGGTCGAGGTTCTCCTCGATCTGCGCATCGAACCCTTCGTACGCTCCCACCATGTCTTCGATGAACTCACGAATCGCCGCGACGCCTTCGAACGTGGCACCCATCGCTACCGACTCGTAGACGGCGTCGGGTGCGCAGAAGCTCGTGAGCGCGTCAAAGTCACCGCTGCTCAAAGCCTCAAAGACCTCCCGCATACTCTCGACCAGGTCGGGGGTCGTGGACTCCTCAGCCATCAGCCCTCTCCTCGGCGAGGCGTTCGGCGGCGGCACAGCCCGCGCCGATGTCGAGATAGATCTCGGTCCGCGCGATCTTTCCCTGGTCCCCAAGGATGACCCACCCTCGCTGCTGCTCGACGTGGCCGCCGCCGTCTGGTAGCCGACCCTCTTCCCGAACTCGCGAGAACGCGACGCCGTGGCCGAGATCGACGACATCCAGCACATCCAGATGCAGATCAGCCCACGTCCCGAACCAATCCTCGACCCAACCTCTGATTGCAGCCACGCCCTCGAAGGTCCCCAGCCCCTGGTCGGAGAGGTCCCAGACCGCTCCGGGAGTATGGAAGCCCATGATCGCGTCAACGTCATGGCGATTCCCGGCGTCAAACGCCTGTCGCACAAGCTCGACCAGGTCGGGGGTCGTGGACTCCTCGGACATAGCCCGGCCAGTATCCCGGTCACGGTCGTCGGGTGTGGCTGAGGGCGAGCACCTGGCTCGCTCTCGGGCGGTTAGGCCGAGCGCGGCACCGCGCCCACCGTGGGGATGGCCACCACCGCCGACCAATTCGCCCTGGGTGAGGCACGTCGGCCGCGCACGACTGGCGCGAGAACTGGCGCGCACCCACCCTTGCGGTGTTGATCGGCGCTCGCCCCAACGACCGGCGCGAAGCCGCCCAGCGCCCGAAAACCCAGGTTGTAGCTAGTTGATGTGCATCCCCGAGATCGCGCGCGCGATCACGAGCTGTTGGATCTCGGCGGTGCCCTCGAAGATGTCGTAGATACTCGCCAACCGTGCCGGCCCATGTCGGCCGGTAGCGGGGTGTCTGTGTTTACGGGGTTTTCGAGGCTCGCCGCGTCCCCGGATGCTAGTCCGTGCCAGCCCGTCCGGCTACGTTCGCTGACATCGCGTTGACAAGTACAGCCGCTGGGACGCGGCTCCGACCGTGATCAGCGATCACCCCTGCATGAGCCCGTCCAGGTTGTCCGGCCGGCGGTTGTAGGCGTCGCGCCACGCCTCTCGGGTGTTTTTGAGCACGTCGCAGGCCTGTCGGCGTTCCCGATCCGCGACGGGAGTTGCCCTCGATCGCCGGCACGCCTCGTGCAGCGCGATGGGACACAGCAACATCGCCACGACCGAGCGCTACCTTCATGCCCGCCCCGCCTCCGATCAGGCAAAGGTGTTCACGCGGGAAACTGGGCCGTCGGCTGCGGCGTCGTTGACCGGCCCGTGAGAGGTCGTGCAGTTTGAGGATTCCCGGCGACGGTCAGCGCGACCGGCTAGTAGAGGCAGCGGGAGTCGGCGCGTCCAAGCATGACAGCGACCCGCTCCCAGCCGAAACGTTCTGCGACTTTGATCGCTAAATTGCGCGCCATCCAAGGCAACTTACGCAACATGCGGATACTGCTAAGAGCGACTTGCGTGCGCGAAGCGCGTCCGGTGTGCTGAAACTGAACGAGCGACCGCGAGGAGCCAGCGTAGAGCAAATCACGGCTAGCGAACATGTGTCGAAAGGCTGCCCTCGTGACGCCGTGAGACGAGTAACATCGTGCATGAGGACGGTCCCGGTCGGTGAGAGGTACGGGCGCCACGCTGCGAGGTCGGCACAGACGCTGTGGTAATCGTGAGCACCGTCCAGGAATAGCATCCCCACCCGGGGCCCGGTCCACGCTTGACCGGCTTCTGAGCCCTTCTGGCGTGCCAGGCGAAGAAGATCCCCAACATGGTGCTTGGCCAGGTTGGCCCGGAAGATCTGCAACGCGTCCTCTCCCCCTCCCCAGCGCGGGTCTCCGAACGGATCTACCGCGACCAACTCAACATCTGCAGGCTTCGCTTGAGCCAGCAGGACCGTCGACCGGCCGTGATGACTCCCAATCTCGACGATGGCCTCGCCGGCATTCACGTGCTGGGCTGCGTCATAGAGCATGCGGCCCTGGCCTTCGGTGAGCCAGCCGTCGATTGTCTGAACCTCGCTCCAGGTCTTCTCAAATGAGGTCACGAACAAGCCATCCTGTGACCGAGGGGGACGACCACCGTCACGCCTTCCTGCGCATCTGGCGAAGCCGCGTGCGCAGCCGTATCCGCCTGCGCATCCGTTCCGCCGGCCTGCCAGCCAACAGATGAGCCACGCCCATTCGGTTTGCCAATCTCCAAAGACGCACATTAGGCACCATCCGCCGGACCAGCGGATGGCGGAAGACCCGATCGCCACCGAACTCGACGACGAATATGGCATCGCGCAGCGGATAGCCTATCCCGTCGCTGCTTTGGAGAAAGCGACGGATTGCGACGCTCACCCTCGACCAGTCGTGAAAGGCGATTACTCCGGGCAGACCCTCGACGGTCCGACAGAACTCGGCGTCACAGAGAGCGGCCGAGTTAGTGTGCTCCCCGTCAATGAAGCATAAGTCAGGCGCAGGGGAGATCTCGCCCGGCAAAATGTCGGCAGTGCTGACCTCGATAGTTTGGAGCTTCGTTAGGTCAGCACTTGGAATCTGACTCAGCAGATCGAGCATCCGCCCAGTACTGTTGTCCGGAATCGCAATCCCTTCGGACAGATCCTGATCGGGCGAGACTAGAGGGCGCGAATCAATCGAAATGATCGCGCTGCACACGGGATCGACAATAAAGGACTGCAGCGATCCGCCTAGGTGCGAGCCGATCTCGAGATACGTAAAGTCTCCGAGGTGTCGCGGCAAGCGGCGTGCAGAGCAAGCAGCGAGCGCCTGTCGTCTGGTGTGGACTGGCTCTCGATTTGCTCGAAAAGGCTGAGGTCTAGAGCTTTGAGCCTGTTTCCCAAGGTTGCGGTCACCTCGGACATTATGTCCTATGGGGCGATTCGGAGAGGTCCGGCGAGCCTTCATTCTGGGGGCGCCCACCGCGAAAGTCGGGAGGGATTCCGCCCTGACTCCTCAGCTGCCACTCAGCGCCACGTGCTCGGCGAAACTTCGTGGCGCTCATGCCGCCCCCCAGGTGAGCGACAGCGCCCGACGCGGCCAGACCGACCTAACCGACCACGCCGGGCCGCCTCCGCGCTAGGGGAATCGGAAGGGACGATCCCGCGCAGCTTGTGAGAGTTCACTGTGGCTGGCCGCCCATGCTTGAGGTTGCGCCACTGGTCGGCGGTTCGCTGGGTCCGGGTTTCTGGACTACCTGACCCCAGGACTGAGGTAGCCGGTGTGAATCGACGCGAAGCGCCCTCGCGCGTTCCACTATCCACGTACGCACGCCGGCCCGTTCGCTCGGCCTTGCGCGGCCGTAGGCGGCCACCGCGTTAGCTACGTCGCGGCCGTCAACGATCGGGTAGTGATAGCCCTTGCCGTTCTGCTTCTTCAGCGCCCGTGGCGGATCTTCTTCGCCGAGCTTCTGTATCTCCGCATCGGTGTATCGGCCCTGCGGCGTGCCGTGTTCGCCTTCGGTGGGGGCGCGGCGTTCACGCCGGCTCGTTAGCTTCGCCCGCTTAGCCTTGGCAACCTCAAGGTAAGAGCCCGGGTCGATGATCTGCGACCGGCCTGGGGGCGGACCCAGACCCAGACCGGAGTACGGGCCGCAGACGGGATTCCCGATCCGCTCCGCTAAGCGTTGCCGCTGCTCAAGGGTCAAGTTCTGCGCTCGCAGCCCTGCCGTTGCGTTCTGGTTGGCGGCGTGCGTGACGATCGAGACATCGCCCCTGTGTATCGAAACTTCGCGCAGCTCGCGCCGGGTTTTGTCCTCATTCCACCGTTGCCGCGTGGCCTGAAAGGCAAACGAGGATTCGTTCATATCGCCGCGCCGAATCTTCGGGACAAGGGATCGCACGTCGGGGTCCGTCGGGCTCGAGCTGGGCGGCGAAGCGAAGCCCGCGCGCGTCTTCGCGCAGGGTCAGGGTGCCACTGGTAGAGCGAGCCAATGGTGCGCCGGAGTGATTCACCAACAGCGACACGTCGGGGTTTTCGCCGAGCGTGCGGGCGAACGCTTTTGGCCGGATTACCTCGGTGAAGCTCCCACTCATAGGGCGGGTCGAAGGTCGAAAGAAGGAGGGGAGAGGAGCGGCGTGGCCCCGTAGTTCCAGGTCGGGCCGCCGAGTTCACGTTCGCGTATCTCAAAGTATCCATTCATCGCGTACCTGCTTTCACTTCTGGTTGATCGAGCTTGGCCTCCAGCGCCTTTACTGGTCGCCGTGCCATCTCGTGAGCCATCCGGCAGCGGTCGCGGACGGCCTCGGCCGCCTGCTCGTGCTCAGCCCGCAGCTTCGCCAGGGCCTCGTCGCGCTCCGTGTCGGCTTCGCGCCCTTCACGCTCCGCGAGCTGGCGAGCCTTCGGTAGACCTAGCTCAGCCTCGCGCTGCTCGCGGTCCTCGCGGGCCTTGTTTTCATCCTGATGCGGATTGCTTCAACTGCCAGCGCGTAGCCGGTCGGCTGGCCCGTCTCCTTCTCGGGAGCCGCCTGCTCTCTCGCTGTAGATACGCGGCGAGTTCCTGCGGGCTCATCGCCGCCAGCGTGGCCGCTTGCTCAGCACTCGCCTTGGCCCTTCGCCTCTCGGTCCGCGCGGACCTATGACTTCAATCTTTCCCATTCCCGAGCGGCTCGCTCCTGCAGCTTCTGCTCGCCGGCGCGTTCAGCGGCTCGCTTTGCCTTGTAGGCGACCAGGTAGTCGACCATCTGCCCTGCATCACGCCACCTTCATTCTCTGCTCGGGTGCGTGGTGCTCTGGCCGCCTGCGGTGATGTCTCGACCATCTCGATGACCAGAAGCTTGCCTGTGGCCCAGCGGTCCATGCCGCTGTAGCTCAAGCAGTCGCGTGGCGAGCGTTGTTACATTCGCCGCAGCTCGGCGAGCTCTGGGCGACGACCCTCGGACCACGCTCGGCGTCTACAGCCACCTGCTGCCGAGCAGCGATTCCGCGGCGGCAGAAGCGCTCGCGCGGATTCTCGTTGACAAGCCGCTGACAAATCGGGCGTCCGAGGGTCTCGGCCAGCAGCATCGAACCGGCACCGCAGCGGACTACGAGTCCTAAGAAAATGGCTCTACAGAGCTACTTGATGTGCATCCCCGAGATCGCGCGCGCGATCACGAGCTGCTGGATCTCGGCGGTGCCCTCGAAGATGTCGTAGATCTTCGCGTCGCGGTGCCAGCGCTCGACCGGGAACTCGCGCGTGTAACCGTTGCCGCCGAGGATCTGGATCGCGCGCTCGGTCACCCACACCGCGACCTCGCCGGCCTTCAGCTTGCTCATCGAGCCCTCGGCATTCTCGAAGGGCACCTGATTGCGCCCCATCCATGACGCTCGCCAGGCGAGCAGGCGGGCAGCGTCGATCTCCATCTTCATGCGGGCCAGCGTGAACGCGATCGCCTGGTTCTCGATGATCTTGCGGTCGAACTGTTCGCGCTCCTGCGCGTACTGCAGCGCGTACTCATAGGCGGCGCGAGCGATGCCGAGCGCCTGCGCCGCGACGGTCGGGCGGGACGCCTCGAAGGTCTGCATGGCGGCCTGAGACTTGCTCCTCTTGCCCTCGCGTACGCGGGCGAGGCGCTCATCGAGCCTGTCCTTGCCTCCGAGCACGTATCCGGCCGGGACGCGACAGTCGTCGAGGAACACATCGGCGGTGTGCGACGCGCGCAGGCCGTGCTTTGAGACCTTCGTGCCCTGGCTAATGCCCTTTGCCTCGCTCATCGGCACCACGAACGCGGCGTGACCGCGCGAGCCCAGCTCGCGGTCGACCGACGCGATGATGACGTGCACGTCGGCGATGCCTCCGTTGGTCGCCCACGCCTTCTGCCCGTTGATCACCCACTCGCCGTTGGCCTCGTCGAACTTCGCGCTCGTTCGTACGCCGGAGATGTCGGAGCCCGCATTGGGCTCGGAGGCGCAAAAGGCGGCGACCTTGATCTCCTCCCCGCTGCCGAAGCAGCGTGGTATCCACTCGCCGATCTGCTCGCCCGTGCCCTGCCCGAAGATGGCCGCGACAGCGAGCGTGGTGCCCATGATCGACATGCCGATGCCGGCGTCCCCCCAGAACAGCTCCTCATTGACGATCGGCAGGGTGAGTCCCGTTGGGTCGGCAAAGAACTGCGCCACGCCCTCGAACCCATACAGGCCGATCTTGGCCGCCTCCTGGATGATCGGCCAGGGCGTCTCCTCGCGCTCATCCCACTCGTGGGCGGCCGGGCGGACGACGTCGGCGGCGAAGCCGTGGACCCAGTCGCGGATGTCCTTCTGGTCCTGATTCAACCGCAGCGAGAAGGTCGCCTCCTGGCCGGCCGCGGCGGCGATCGCATCCGCTGCGGCCTGCGCCGCTTCGCCTGCGTCGGTGCGAGTGGATGTTGCTGAAGCGGAAGCTGACATGGGTTCGGCTTTCCCAACTTTCCCAATATAGCGGCTAACGAGTTCGTGCGGAGGCCGCACCTGGCAACCCAGAGTGTAGTGACGGCGATACGAGCCCCTCCTGCGCCTAGCGCGTCTGCCAGGCTTCCTCCTCGCGCGTGAGCGCCAGCACCTCCTCCGGAGGTTTGCCCGCGGCGACGTCAGCGATCGTCACATGCTCGAGCACCTTGCGCAGGTTGGCGCGCAGCGCGATCCAAACCTGCTTGCAGGGATTCGGCCGATCCGACATACTCGATCTCCTCCGGGCGCTGTCCGCGCACTCCCACGAGCGGACCCTCGACCGCGCGAATGACCTGAGCCAGGTTGACCTGATCCGCGGGCTGGGCAAGCCAGTAGCCGCCTTCGGGACCGCGTTGGCTGCGAACGAGCCCGGTTGAGCGCAGCTGGGTGAGGATGTTCTCCAGAAACGACACCGGAATGCCCTGCGCCCGCGCGAGGTCATCGACCTTGCGGGGCGCTTCCTGGCTGCTGTCCGCCAGCTCCACGACGGCGCGAATCGCGTAGTCGGCCTTCGCGGTGACGTGCATGTGGAGATTCTCGCTGAACCGGCGGCGGATGGCGAGGCCGGGGTGCCTCCCCGCGGCTGTGGTAGAAGTTAGGGAACCCTAACTTCCAGGCAGCAGAGCGAAGGACGCCGATGAGCTTCTCAGAGACCGTCGCACTGGGTGCGATAGCCGGCTTTACGATCTTCCTGGGGCTGCCGCTGGGGAGGCTCAAGCGGATCGACGACCGGCTGCGCGTCGGCCTGGCGATGTTCTCGGTCGGGATCCTCGCGTTCATCTTCATGGATGTGACCAGGCACGGCGAGGAAATCCTCGAAACCGCGCTGACCCAGTTCAAGGACCACACTTCCAGCTCCGGTCATGTGCTCGGCCTGTTCGCGCTGTCGGCGCTCGGCTTCACGATCGGGACCGCCGGGATCTCCGTGATCGAGCGCTGGCTGCGATCGCGTCGCAGCCCCCCGCCTCCGATCGCCGGCGGCGGGGCGACGGTGACCCTCGACGCCGAGGCGCTGGCGCGCTCCTACGAGGGAGCTGAGCTCGCGCGGCGGCACGCCCTGCAGACCGGCCTCGTGATCGCGGTGGCGATCGGCCTGCACAATTTCGCCGAGGGTCTCGCGATCGGCGTGTCGGCCAAGACCGGCGCGATCGGCCTGGCGACGGTGCTGATCATCGGCTTTGGACTGCACAACACGACGGAGGGCTTCGGCATCGTCGGGCCGCTCGGCGGCGTGCGCCCCTCGTGGCGCTGGCTGGCGCTCGCCGGACTGATCGGCGGCGGGCCGACGTTCGTCGGCACGATCGTGGGCTATCAGGTGCACTCGAGTCCGCTGGAGCTGATGTTCTACTCGTTGGCGGGTGGCGCGATCCTGTACGTGCTCGGCGAAATCTGGACCGGGATGCGCCGCTACGGCTATAAGACGCTTGGCCTGTACATGGCGGCCGCCGGCTTCCTGGTGGGGATGGCAACGGACCTCATCGTCTCCTACGGCGGCGGCTGACCCCCAGGCCACCGCAGGATCCCACTCCCCATCGGCCGGTTCACGGCCGGTGCGCAGAACGGTTTGATCATCAGCCCGCAACGGCGGGCGCTGGGCGAGCGCCGGGATCCTCCGCGGGCAGTGGCGGGGCAAGGCGAGCGGCGAGCGGAAGCCCGAGCAGCGAGACGCCGGCCATGGCGAGAAACGCCGCCAGCGGATGGTGAACGAGGATCTCAACCATCAGCGCGACGATCAGGCCACCGAGGTTCCCCGCCATCCACACGATTGCCCCGGCGGTGCCCGCAGCGGCCCCGGCGAGGCGCTCGGCGATGGCGAGGATGATCGGCAGAGCCGGCAGCAGGAACAGCCCCATGACGCAGACCGCCATGGCGCGCACGCCGAGCCAGGGTGTCAATCCGAGCGCCACGCACCCCAGGCAGCTGGCCAGGACGGCGCCGCGCATGAATGCACGCTCGGCGCCCCGCCGTGCAACGACCGGCGGAAGGACCGCGCAGCCGAGCACCCCGGCGATCACCATTCCTACCAGCAGGGCGCCCGCGGTGGCTTCGGAGACGCCGGCGGGATGCAGAAGCGTCTGCAGCCAGGTAGCGAGCGCCACAAATATGCCGAAGCCCAGGAACACCAGCCCGCACAGGTTGCGCATCGGCTCGAGCGCCCACAGGGCCCGGGCGGCGCTCCCGGCGATGGCCGCATGCTCCTCGCTGCGATGCCCGGGGCGCCGCAGGGTGACAGCGAGGGCGATCGCCGGTATCAGTGCCAGCACTGCCTCGAGAACGAGCAGCCGCTCGAGGTGTCCATGTGCACCCACGGTGGAGCCCAGCAGCAGGGCGAGGAGTATCCCCACGAACGTTCCCGCCGAGCCCACCGCGATGCCCGCGGCGCGCTGGCCGACGGGCAGGTACTCGCCGGCCAGCTTGCTCATCGCGCTGAGCACGATCGGCTGGGCCACCGCCACCGTCATCTGCCCGGCCATCGCCCAGGCGAACGTCTCACCGCCCAGGCGAACGAGCCCGCCGAGCGCCACGAGCGCCCCGCCGGCGGCGAGCACCGGACGGAACCAGCGGTCCAGCAGGATGCCGGCGGGGATCGCAAGCAGCACGTAAAGCAGCGGGAAGATCTCGGCCAGCCAGCCGACGGCGGCGACCGAGACCCCATAGCGGCGCGCGGTCTCGGTCGTGATCGTCGCGTAGGTGAGCCACAGCACCTGCGTCGCGGCGCACACGAGCGCGTAGGCGATGATCACCCGCCAGCCGTCGCTCGCCCGCGTCATCTGCGAGCACCTCGGCGGGGCATCGTCCCGCGGACGGTCATCGTTGCACGGCGAGTGATCGTCCCGTTCCCCGTCACGGCCATCTGCTGTGGGAAAGCCTATCCGTTTACACTTGGCCCGCAGTGGATCTGAGATCCATGTGTCGCCCGCGCGTGATCGTGGCCTCGGCTGTGGGTGTCGGGGCTCTCCTGGTGTGCGCGATCAGCGGGCTGGCTGGCGATGGCCTTCTGTGCCTGGCGCCGGCGCTGTTGCTGCTGTGCACCCTGCTTGCTCGCCGCTACCCCGGTGAGCGGGTGCTGATGCGCCTCGCTTCCCGCCGCTGCGAGCTGCGCCGGCGACCTGTCGGCGCTCGCCGATCACCGCGTGTGAGCGCGGTGCAGATGCCGCGCGGCGGATTGCTGATGGGCTTCGCGCTGGCGGTGCGTCCGCCGCCCGCCGCCCGCGCCGCGAGCTAGGCCGGCGCGCGCCGCGCGGGGCCCTGCTCGTTCCCTGAGCCCTGTCCACGCGCAGCTTGCGAGGAGTCAAGCATGCGATGCATCCCGCTTGTCGCAACAGCCGGCGCGCTTATGACCGCGCCGAACCGAGACGTCCACGAGCGCCCGGCGCCTGTCCGTGCGCAGGATGCTGACCATACGCGGGACGCTGCCCGGCGAGCGCATGCGGCCTCTGTAGGACGCCTGCTGCTGGCTGGCGCACTGGCCGCGTGCCTGTATGTGCTGACATCGGCACCCACCGCCTTCGCTCACGCACAGTTGCTTGGCACATCGCCGCAGTCGGGTTCGACCGTGCAGAGCCAGCCTGCCGCGGTGATCTTCAAGTTCAACCAGAACGTGGGCGGGACGCTCGGCGCGGTCCGCGTCTACAACGCCCAGGGCGAAGAGGTGGACGACCTCGACGTCTCCCATCCAGGGGGACAGGAGCACTGGATGGGCGTCGGCCTGAAGGCGCACCTTCCGGACGGCACCTACACCGCCACCTACCGGGTCATCTCGGCCGACACGCACATCGTCTACGGGGGCCTAGTGTTCAACCTCGGCCACGCCGGCGCCCCGCCGACGGTACACGGTCGCCGGGCTGATCGCACGAAACAAGAGCGGCAGGGTGACGGCGGTGGCCTTCGGGCTCGTGCGCGGCCTGGACTACCTGTCGATCGCACTGCTGCTTGGCGGACTGGCCTTCCTGCTCATCGCGTGGCAGCCGGGCTTGCGCGCCGTCGCAGGCGCGGAGCCGCGCTGGCAGCAGGCCTCGCACATGTTCGCCCTGCGGATGCGGCGGCTGCTGATCGCCGCCGTCGCGCTCGGCGTCGCGGCGAGCCTGCTCGGGATCCTCTTGCAGGGGGCGAGCGCCGCCGGGATCTCCCTGTGGGCGTCGCTGAAATCCACCGTCATCGACAATACGCTCGAAAGCCGCTTCGGGAAGGTGTGGGGCCTGCGGGCGATCGACTGGCTGGCTGTCTCGGCGGTCGCTATCTGACGGTCGGCGCAGTCCTGCGCCCCGCACGCCAGTCGCGCGCTGGCTGCTCGTGCCGATCGCGATCTGCGCCGCCTACCTCGCGGCCACGCCGGCCCTGGCCGGCCACGCGAGCATCGAGAGCCCGACGGCGATCTTCTTCCCCTCCGATCTCCTGCACGTGCTCGCCGCCAGCGTTTGGGTGGGAGGCATCGCCTGCCTTCTGCTCGCGCTGCCGGCCGCGACCCGACAGCTGCAACCTGCCGAGCGCAGCGGCCTGCTGCTCGCCGCGCTCGTGCGCTTCTCCCCCTTGGCGCTCGCGTCGGTGATCGTCATCGCGGTCGACCGGCATCGTGCAGGCGTACATAGACGTTCGCAGCGTCCACGGCCTCTTGCACAGCACCTACGGCGCGCTGATCCTCGCGAAGACGGTCCTGCTGCTCGTGCTGATAGCGCTCGGCTGGAGCAACCGCGAGCGCCTCATCCCCGCCTTCAGGCGCATCGTCGCCGCTGGCCAGCCTCCTGGCGACACCGGCGTTCTGGCCCGCCGCAGGCTGCGCGGCGAGCTCGCGCTCATGATGTGCGTGTTCGGCGTGACGGCGGCCCTGGTCAGCTACGCCCCGCCGATCGACCTGGCCTCCGGGCCGTTCTCGACGAATGCGACGCTCGGGCCGGCCGAGCTCGAGATGACGGTCGAACCGGCCAAGGTCGGCCTGAACACGATTCACCTCTACCTCATCGACGCCAAGACCGGCGCCCAGTTCACGGCCACCAAGGAATTGATCGTCAAGGCCGAGCTCCCCTCCAAGGGCATCGGCCCGCTGCCCCTGCAGGTGAGTCTGGCCGGACCCGGTCACTACATCGTGAGCTCCGCCGCGCTCAGCCCCGGCGGCACGTGGCAGATCCAGCTCACCGACCGCGTATCTGAATTCGAAGAGTACATCCGCACGGTGAAGGTTCCGATCGGATGAAGCCCCGCAAACGAGCGCAAGGAGAACGCACAATGAGAAGGACGACAGCGGTCGCGGTGATCGCCACCGTGGAACGCTCATGCTTCCCGCGATCGCGCAGGCACACATCAGCCTGCATCCCAACACCATCCCGGCGGGCGCGTTCGCGACCCTCGACGTGCGGGTGCCGGGCGAGCAGGAAGGCGCCTATGTCACGAAGGTCGCCGTGCTGTTCCCCCCTGGATTCACGGGGGTCGACTACGAAAACGTGCCCGGCTGGTCAACGAAGGTGATCGAAACCAAGCTCGCGACCCCGATCAAGGAAGACGGGGAAACGATCGACACCGAGGTCTCCCAGATCGTCTGGACCTGGACGGGGCCGCTGGGCAAGGTGAACGACAACCAGTTCATCAACTTCCCCCTCTCGCTCGCGATCCCCGACAGCGCGGCGGGGCAGGCGCTTGAATTCAAGACCGTCCAGACCTACTCGAACGGACAGGTCGTGCACTGGATCGACCCATCGCTGACGGACGAACACCCCTCGCCGAGGATCAACGTGACGGCCAAGGGCGGCGTCATCGAGGACATCGCCGGCGACGAGGCCGGTCCGGCGGCGGGCCAGACGGCCGGTCAGTCCCCGGCGGCGTCGGGCACGGCCGCGGCGAGCACGACGAGCGGGGCGAGCAAGGGCCTTGGCATCACCGCGCTCGTCCTCGGCGCGCTGGGGCTGATCGTGGCAGTTGCCGCACTCGCGACGGCGAGGCGATCCCGGACCGGCTGAGGGAAGGTGCGCTTGCCGACGAGGACGGTCTCTATGCTCTGGGAGGTGTGCGCAGGTTGCGTGATGGCCGCCTCGATCTGTAGCTAGATGGACAGCGGAGCCCTGCACGAGCGCCGTGAGGCCCGCCGGCGGTCGATACGCCACCGCCGTCAGGCCGTCGGGCTGTTGGCCTTGACGCTAGCCGCCGTGATCGCGATCGTGGTGGTCAACCTCTCGAGCGGCGCATCCAGCCCTGCGGGTCAGCCCACGCGCTCGTCTCATCCCTCGGGCACCCTCCACCGAGGGGCCACGGGCAGGCTCGTCGGGAGCCGCCGGCGCCGGTGCCAGCGCCAGCGCCACCGGACACCCCGGGACCGAGCCGGTCCCGATCCTCATGTACCACGTGATCGCCCCGCCGCCGGCGGGAGCGCCCTTCCCGGGCCTGTACGTGACGCCCAGGGAACTGGCCGCCCAGGTGCAGGCGCTGAAGAGCGCCGGCTGGCATGCCGTGACGCTCGATCAGGTCGAGGCCTACTGGCGCAACGGCACGCCGCTGGGCAAGGGCAAACCGATCGTGCTGAGCTTCGACAACGGCTACCACTCCCAGTACACCCAGGCCCTGCCGATCCTGCGCCAGGTCGGATGGGTCGGCGATGAGAACATCCAGCTCAGCGGTCTGCCGCCCTCCGAAGGTGGGCTCAGTCAGGAAGAAGTGCGCGCCCTCGTGGCGGCCGGCTGGGAGCTCGACACCCAGGGCATCAGCCACGCCGACCTGATCGCCCTCGACGCCGAACAGCTGCACGAACAGGTCGCCGTCGCGCGGACCACCATCCAGCAGCGCTACCACGTTCCCGTGAACTGGTTCTGCTACCCCTCCGGCCACTACGACGCGACGGTCATCGCCGCGGTCAAGGCCGCCGGGTACGAGGGATCGACCACGGTGGTCCCGGGATGGGCGCACCCCGCAGACGACCCCTACCGCCTGCACCGCCTGCGCGTGCTCGGCGGGACGACGCCGCAAGGGCTGCTGACGCAGATCGCGGATGTTCGTGAAGACCCGCCGGCCCCGGCGTCGTACAACGGTACGTAGACCCTACGGGGGCATCTCCTGCGTAGTCCTCGAAATGGGCTGATCAGATAGGGACGCGCCGTTCAACGACGCGGCGACGGGAGTCTGGTCCTCCGCCGGCGCCTCGGTCAACGAGTCGACCCAGGCGGTGATGCTTCCGATGATGCGCGGCGAGCTCTCCAGCTGCTGCTCGACCGCCTGGCGGAGGCTCGAGACGGTGAGCTCGACATAGACATGTTGACTCGAGTTGCGTACCTCACGCTCGATATGGAGCGCCTCCACGGTGCTCTGGGACAGGACTTTGAGCTCGCGCAGCGTCTCGATGGGAGACAACCTGTCATCGACGCTCACAGCACCTAGCCGTCTGCCGATCTTGGCGCTGAGCGCGATCAGGTCCATGAGCAGCATGTAGGTCTTCTCGAAGCTGGACAGGACGCTGTCGGCTCGGTTGCGCTCGAGCGGATCATCGGAGTGCCACGCTGCCGAGAACGCCTGCTCGTCAAGATCGGGCTGAAACTGGGCGACCGCCGCCTCAAGCTGCTCGAAGCGGCGATGGAGGGCATCGAGGGTCTCGTCATAGTTCTCGCGCAGCTGCTCCAAGCTCCTCTGCGGTCTGTGCGGGTTCACCTGGACGCTCCGGCTCTTTGGGAGAAGGCCGCAGCTGCCTCACGGGCACGCTTGGCCCGCAGCTGCCGATCCCGCTCCGCCTGAGCACGGATCGCTCCCTCTGCACGCTGAGCTCGGGCCAGCGTGCGTCGCGGTCGACCAGCACGCGTCCGTCGCGCAGGATCTCGACCATCAGTGATGGGCGCCGCAGGGCATCCTCGAGCGCCACCACCTCCAGGGCCAGTCCGGTGCGTTTGCGCAAGCGCTCGGCCAGCGCCAGCTGAGACCGCAGTCCAGGATCGCGCAGCGCAACCAGCAGATCGACGTCTGACCCCGCGTGATCGTCGCCGCGGGCGACGGAGCCGAAGACGACGGCCATCGACACGTTTGGCTCAGTGCGCAGCGCACCACGAAGCCGGCTCAGAGTCGGCCAATGGGAACGGAGGTAGGTGCGCTCCTCCACCGGCAGCTCGAGCCGGTACGGGGTGACCCTGGTTCCGCGCAACGCCCCGAGCGCCCACGCTCGCCGCAGGGTCCGCTCGTTGACCTGCAGACTCTTCGCCAGCTCCTGGAGCTTCGCACTCATGCGTCCAGTTTACTCCGTTTGTGCGTCCAGATCTAGGGTGCCGACGGAGAGCAGCCCCGAATCCGACTGGCACCCGACTGGCACCCACCTCGGGCCCCTCGGGCCACTACGACGCGACCGTCATCGCCGCGGTCAAGGCCGCCGGGTACAAGGGCTCCACCACCGTGGTCCCCGGCTGGGCGCACCCCGAAGACGACCCCTACCGCCTGCACCGCCTGCGCGTGCTCGGCGGCACCGCCGCAGGGGCTCTTGACGCAGATCGCCGACATTCGTGAAGACCCGCCGGCGCCGGCCTCCTACGGGTAGCCGCGGGAAAGCGCACTATGCCCTGGATGGGCCGGCGGGTCGCTTGCTCGAGGTGCTGGCCGGCCGGAATGACGGTCAGTCGAGCGTTGGGACCTTGATGCAGCATCCTTCTATGACGCCCGTCCCCACGCCGCTGTAGGAGCCGTCGGGCTGCACCTGCACAAGGTAGTGAGCCTGCGTGCCGGAGCGGTAGCGCACCGTGCACGCCCAGGGGTTTCGAAGCGACCCGCGCCCCTTTGGGCTGGCAACGCGCCTGCACGGCCGGCGTGCGCCGAGCCGCCGGGACGGGCTCGGGCGCCCTGGCCACCTCGGCCGCCACGCGGGCCGCGCTCAGCACACCTGGCGGCGCGAGCGTCAGCGAGGCCGACTGCGCGCTCCTGAAAGCGTCCTGGCTCCCCCGGCTTTCCAGCGCGACGAAGACTCCGGCCGCCCCGACGATCAGGACCCCCCACACGACCAGCGCGGCTCGCATCACCTCACCCTAGCCGACGAGTCTACGCCCTTCTCACACAACCGACGGTTGTGCCTTCCGGCTATTGGTAGACCCAGCCATTGCCGAAGCCCCACGTCCAGCCTCCATGGCCGTCTTCGATCCAGCACCAGCCGTGCGCGTACACCCAGTGGTGGTCCCCATCGTCATCTCTGTGGCACTTGTGGTCGTCGCCGAAGCGCTCGTGGTCCTTACACGGAGGTTTCTTGTACTGCCGCCAGCCGGCGCTCCCGTCCCCGAGGAGCCGAAGAGGCCTCCGCCGGAGCTCGACAGGCCCGCGACCGCGCTACCGGTGCCCAGAGCGAGCATCCCGACCGTAAGGAATGCGGCCAGGCGTGACCTCATCGAGAAACCCCTCTGCTGTGAGGAGGTGGACCGGCGTGCGCCGCTCATCGCCCGCAGCTTGATCCGGTCGAGCTCCAGGGGCTCGAGCCCAGGACGCCGCTCGCGAAGCGCCTCGGCGACCCTTGGAGGTCTTCGGGAGGTCCTCGTGGCTTTCCGATCGGCTCATGTGCCCTTATACGCACGAGCCGGCCAATTCCCGACAGTTGGATACATCGGCGATGATCAGCCGATGCGCGACGAGCAATTCGAGCGGCTCTACGCCGAGCACGCCCAGGCGCTCTTCGGGTTCCTCAGCTACCGCACCGGCGACCGCGTGCTGGCCGAAGACCTGCTCGCGGACACCTTCGAGCGCGCCCTGCGCGCCCGCCGGCGATTCGACCCGCGCAAGGCGAGCGAGAAGACCTGGCTGTATGCGATCGCGCTCAACTGCCTGCGCGATCAGGCCGGCGGCGGAGCGCCGAGGGCCGGGCGCTCGAGCGCATCGCGAGCGGACCGAGCCCCGGATCGCCCGCCGAGCTGGAGGCGATCGCCGACCGCGACCTCATCAGCCGCAGCCTGGCGGTGCTCAGCGAGGAGGAGCGCGAGGCGATCGCCCTGCGCTTCGGCGCCGACCTGACCGTTCCGGAGATCGCCAAGCTGACCGGGGAGCGGCTCACCACCGTGGAGGGTCGCGTGTATCGGGCCCTGCGCAAGCTGCGCGAGGCGATGGAGTGAGCGCGGGGTGTGCTGATCGGCCACGAGACGTGAACGGCCGCGGACGCGCGATCGCCGCAGGCGATCTATGACGGGACGATCGACAGATCGTCGCTGGCCAGCGCGGCCGAGCGCACGACGGCCGACCGGTTGACCCATTCCGTCGGGCTCGAGGTGTGAAACTCCTCGACCTCCTGGCGGGTGAGGGGCTCGAGGGGGTTCATCCGCAGGGCTCGCTCGGCGGCCGGCCTCGGATCGATTCCGCCGGCCGCCTGCGCGATCGCCAGCGCGTAGTAGGTCTCCCAGTTGCCCGGGTCAACGTGCACCGCCTGCTCCATCGCGGCGATGCCAAGCCTCGGCTGACCGCGCTGGATGTCGCAGAACCCGAGGATCTCATACGGTTCGGGGCGGACGTCCAGCCATCCGATCGAGGACAGCGCCGCGGAGCTGGCCGTCGGCGCAGTTGTTCGATGCGTACAGCGCGTGCTTGGCGTCGTTCAGCTGGCTCTGCGAGCCGATGATCAGCAACGGGCGCCACGATGCTGACCAGGCAGAGCAGGCCGAGGATCATGCGGCTGTTGTAGCCCGGCACCCAGCCGGGCCCGGAACCCCTGCGGGGGCTGAGGGCCGCGCCCGCGACGGCGAAGAACCCGAGCGTGACGACGGGCATCTCCCAGTCCCAGTCCACGCCGGCGTGCAGCGCCCAGACGACGCCGGCCGCGAGCAGCGCACCGTAGATCGAGCGCCGCGACCCGCGGGCGCGCATGCCGAGGCCGACGAGAGCGCGGCGACGACGCGATCAAGCAGCAGCGCGATGCCCGGGATCCCGAGCTCGGCCATCGCCTGGAGGTAGAGGCTGTGCGCGTTGACCGGATAGGTGAAGTAGGGACGATTGCGGTCCCAGAGGGTCTGGTACATCGCCGCCCCGTAGCCGTGGAGCGGTGAGGCGGAGAACGCGTGCAGCGCGACGCGCCAGGGCCCGGTGCGCCCGTCGTTGGCGGGGTCGGTCAGGCGCGCACGCAGATCGGTACTGCTGCCGCCGGGACCGGCGCCGCTGATGAACCGGTGCCAGTCGTGCTTCGACGCCGTGGGGGACGCCCAGCGCGAGGCCGACCACAAGGATCGCGGCGACGGCGCCCGCGATCGCGGCGCGCTTCACGTCGCGGCGCATCGGCGTGCGGGCTGCGAAGCGCCGCAGCGGGGGATCCAGGCCGACGGCGAAGATCGCCCGCAGGCCGGCGGCCGCGACGGCGCAGACGCCGGCCGCAAGCGCGACGCGATGACCCTGTGACACCGCTGCGGGCGTGGTCGGATCGAGCGTGTCCAGGAGGTTGGCGTGATAGGCGACGAGCACCAGCGCCGCGCTGGGCGGAGCCGTCGCGAGCACGCCGCTGAGCAGTCCCCCGGGGCGGGCCACGAGCACGTAGACGACCAGGCCGACGGCCCCCGCGGCGATCGCCCCGCGCGAGAAGGTGAAGAAGAGCGTGGCGGCGAGCAGCGGCACGACCGCCGCCGCGAGGATGCGGACCAGGCGCCGCTCGCCGAGCGATGCAGGTGAGGTGAAACGCGAGCACGATGCCCAGCGCGGCGAGCAGCCCGAGCGCGTTCCAGTAGGTGACCGGGTAGCTCAGCCGCTCGTTGGCGACGTCGGGCGCCGTGTGCCAGACGTCGGGCAGCACGCGGCTGATCAGCCCCGCCAGGCACACGACCGAGATGCCGATCACGAGGCCCCTGATGAGCCAGCGCAGGTCCCGCGTGCTCGCGCGAACGCTCCCGAACAGGACGAGGATCAGCAGGTAGAGCCAGGCGCGGTCGAACTCGATCAGCGCCCGGCCGGTCGAATGCGACCATGACGCGGAGAGCAGCGTCATCAGCGCGTACAGCCCGAGCGCGGCGATCGCGACGAGCGTGGCGGGCGCGAGCCCCTCGAACGGCCGGCGCGACTGCATGATCCGGACGAGCAGGATCTGGGCGAGCACGATCGCGGCGAGAGCGGGCGTCGCGGGAAAGAAGCCCCCGGCGTTGAACCCCATGAAGACGATCAGGGCGCCGGGCAGCAGCATCAGCGCCGTGACCGCGAGCCCCCCCGCCCTCGTGGCAGGCGCCTCGCCGCTCACCGGCACATCGCTGCTCGCGGGCGTGTACGGCTCTATCGCGACGCCGTCGGTCACCCCAGCATGCTAATCCTCGACGCCAGCGGGCAGCCGGTGCAGCGATTCAGTCCTTGCGTGTCGGCACGGGCCCGGGAAGCGGGACGTCCCCGTTGCCCGCGGACTCGGGAAGCGGGACGTCCCCGTTGTCCGCGGCACCGTTGGGCGACGCCCCGTTGGCCGAGGCACCATTTACCGACGACCAGCGTGGCGGGGGGCGGCTTGGCCTTGGCATACGCGTAGGAGTACGCGTAGCCGTAGGAGCCGCGCCGGCCGACCTTGACGCCGTTCGCGACGACCCCCAGCAGCGGTGCGCCCGCGCCCGTGAGGGTCTCGTGCAGGCGTTCGGCGACGTCGCGGCGGTTGCGTCCCATGCGCCCCACGATGATCACACCGTCGACCTTGCGCAGCAGCGGAAACGCGTCGGAGACCGCGGCCAGCGGCGGGGTGTCGATGACGACGAGGTCATACGTGGACTTCGCCTGCTCGAGCAGAGCCTCCATCGCGTGGCTCTCGATCAGCTCGCCCGGGTTGGGCGGCAGCACGGCGCCGGCCACCAGCACATCGAGCGTCCGCCCGGCGGAGCCATCGACAGACGGTGAGTCCAGCTCGATCATCTGCGTCGCGCGCCACAGCGACACCGCGCCGATCAAGACGTCCAACAGACCCGGCCCAGGCTGGATATCGAGCTGCTGGGCGAGCGTCGGACGCCGCAGATCGGCCTCCACGAGCAGCACCGTCGAGCCCACCCTGGCCGCCGCGCTCGCCAGTTGACGGGCGAGCGTCGTCTTGCCGTCACGGGGCGCAGCCGATGCCACCAGCAGCGTGCGCAGCTCGCGATCGACGTTGAAGTAGCGCAGATGCGCGCGGATCAGGTGGAAGGCCTCTTCCTCGCTGGGCGGCAATGGGACCTTGGCTTTTCTCCTCCTTCTTGCGGAGCGATAACTCTTTGTAGAACCGGCGAGCGCGGAGCTCTCAGGGATGACGCCGAGCAGCGGAAGACCGTAGATCGCCTCCAGATCCTTCGGCTCCCTGATCCGCCGGTCGAAGTGCTCGAGCAGGAATGCGATGCCCAGGCCGAGCAGGAGGCCCAGCACCGCGCCGAGGGCGGTGTTCTTCTTCGTCTTCGGCGAGGACGGCGCCGTCGGGACGCTCGCCGCCTGCGCGACCTGTACGCCGCCTGAGTGCAGTTCGGCGAGGGCGCCCAGCGACACCGCGCGCTGCTGCAGGGCGAGGCCGGTCGCGCTGGCCCGTTCCTTCGGAGAGAGCGCCGCCAGCTGCTTGTTGACGAGCGCCAGCGCGGCGGCGTAGGTCTTCGTTGCTCGCGCTCTGCTGCTCCTTGACGAACAGGCTGGTGTAGGTGTTCGCGTAGGCGGCCGCGAGCGCCGGGGAGGTCGCGGTGGCCGTGACGTCGACGATGCTCGATTCCCCCTCCTGGCTCACGCTCACAGCCGCGCTCTGGCCGAGCGCGCTCGCTGTCTTCGCGCCCACGTCGCCGAGCTGGACGAGCTTCACGATCGTGGTCAGGTTGCTGCTGTTGCTGGCGCTGGTCGCGGCAGCCCGGCGACCTCCTGGTTGAGTTCGTTGCTGTTGAAGACGAGCGAGGCCGTCGCTGTGTATTTCGGGGTCTGGCGCTTGGAGAACCCGTAGGCGGCGCCCGTCACGACGACGACGCAGAGCAGGATCCACGGCGCGCGGCGACGCAGGACGCCGAGAGCCTGCTGGAGGCTTAGGTTTGTCTGCTCAGTGTCCATCAAGTCGCCTTCCTTGCCGTATCCATAGGCTCAGAGCGAAACCACCGCTCGTAGGCTGCTCCGCGAGCGCCGCAGGCGCACGCCGGTAGACCAACTCGCTGCCGCACGCGCAACCCCACAGGACGTGGACCAGCAAGGGTACCGCTTGTTCCTAGACATGGTCCCCCCCTCGAGGAACGGGGCCGCCAAGAGACCCGGGTCGGTCCATCCCACGAACCTTCGCGGCCCTTTGAGGGGCCCCCGGCCCGGAGTCTCGCGCGGTCTCCCCTCTGCCCTGAGCGATCCGACCCACCTCCGCGGCGAGCCGGCGCTGAAAGGATGCCACCGAGAAGCGCGCGGCGTTCTGCAACCGCGCGCGCGGGATCGAAGTCGAGCTCGTCGATGGTCTCGATCGCCCGCGCGAAGGACTCGACGTCGTCGAGCCTCGCAAGCCGTCCGGTCTGTCCGTCAAGGACGGTTTCAAGCGCTCCGCCCGCGGCGGCGGCGATCACGGGCCGCCCGGCGGCCTGGGCCTCGACCGCGACGATGCCGAACTCCTCCATACTCGGCACGACCACCGCGCGGGCGCTCGCGTACAGCTCCGCGAGATCCTCGTCGCCC
>CAVYET010000015.1:0-650231 GCA_963767655.1 uncultured Solirubrobacteraceae bacterium
GAGGCCCCCGGCTCCTTCCTGCGGCGCGTCTCGACGACCTCGCGAGGTGCTCTGCCGGATTGTCCATTCGGCGGGAGAGCGCCCCGCGAGCTGTTGTTGTGAACACTGGCCGTCTGACACGCGAACCTGCCTGACTCAACGAGCGACCGCTTCGCGTCGAAAGGAGGCGCGCCCCGTGTAGCCAGCGAGACGCTCGAGTTGGACGACCGATGAAAATCAAGGGCTGGGGCTCGGTATCGGTTGGATTTTGCGAGGATTTCGGACAGGGGATCGGTCGCGGTTCACCTCGCGAGGGCCGCAGAGGGCCTCCTGTGGCGTCGTTTTCGACCGGGCGCTGGCGGCCGGCGTGATTCAGCCGCTTTTTGGACAGGCGGGGTCGCCGCCGGAGCCGGCCGGCGTGTTGTCGAGGAGCCTTCAGGGCGTTAGGCTTCTGGTGGGCGCGAGTAGAGGACGAGTCGAAGAGCAGACGTCAGGGGCTCGTGGTCTGCCGCGTGACTTTGCCCTTTGAGGGCTTTTGTGATGCGCGCCCCGGTGTCACGCTCGCGCCCGCCTTCTTCGGCGTGGCCGCCTGCCAGTCGCGGACCATCTGCTCGTAGGAGGCCTCGGCCTGCTCGGCGAGTTTGCGCTCGCCCTCGCGCATCGCCTGCCTGGTGGCCCAGGTGCCGGTCGGTGTGCCCTTCAGTGTCCGGGCGCCAGCGCGGATCTCGAGTAGCCGCAGCTTCTTGGCGGTCAGCGATGGCTGCTGGTGGGCGTAGTCCTCACCGCGGGTGAGCAAGAACCAGAACAGGCAAGCGAGCTTGCGCGCGCTAGCGACGACGGCGATCCCATGTCCACGGCGCACACGCACTCGCTGATAGAAGGCGTGCAACGGGCCGGGCTGGCGAACGACCGACCACGCCGCCTCGACCAGCGCCCAGCGCGCCGAGGCAGAGCCCTGCTTTGAGATATGCCCGCCCGTCGCCGGCGCCGAGCCCGACTGGTAGACGCGCGGGTCAAGGCCCAGATAGCCGGTGAGCATCCGGGGGTTTGTGGAAAGCGGCGGATCTCGCCGACCGCGGCCATGAAGCTCGCCGCGCAGATCACGTTGACCCCGGGCACCGTCATCAGCCGCCTGATCTCAGCCGATCGGAGGGCCTCGGAGGCGATCTGTCGCTCGACCGTCGCGATCTCTGAGTCAAGGAACTCGATGTGGCGCATGCACGCCTCGATCGTCTCTGACTCCTCGAGCGGCAGATCGAGCTCGGCGAGCCACTGGCGCCCCTTGACCCCGAACAGGTCAGAGGCGGGCGGGCGGCCCACGAGCCGGCGCACGAGCACCGCGTGGATCTCGTTCTTCGCGCGCGAGCGGGCGCGCACCATCTGCTCACGCCGCGAAAGGCGACGGCGCATCACCCGGCAGCGCTCATCCGGTGACCAGACCGCGTCAAGCTCCCCGGCCGCCAACAGCCTCGCGAGCGTGCGCGCGTCCAGGCGATCGGTCTTCGCGCGCGCCTGGCGGATCCCCGTATCTGAAGGGCTCACGACCACGACCCGCGCGACGTGGCGTTCAAGGATCCGCGCGACCTCCCAGGCGCCGCCCGACACCTCGAGCGCCACCCGATCGCGCGGGTGAAGGCTTGCGCCGAACAGCTCCAGCCGCTCGGGCGTCGTATCGACCCGACCTGAGGAGCGAACCTCACCATCCTGCGCGATCGCGACCTCGCAGAAATCGCGGTGCACGTCCAACCCGATGGACCTACCGACCGATCTCACCTCGTCCTCCCTATGGTTGTTGAACTCGCGGAGAAGCAGCGGGCTAACGACAACGACCGATACGAGCTCACGGCTCACCCGGGCAAGTCGCAGGGGCGGCCACTGAGCATGCTCGGGCTCGAAGCCCATCGTCCAAAACGGCCTGCCCAACTGCGTTCTCCCTGAAAGCCCCTGTCCCGGTCGGCCGACCCTAATACGGTCGGGCCCGAACAGCAGCCTTCAATCCCGCATTTTCATGCCCCGAGCTGCGACAGTCAGCTCGGGGTCCCAACTCGCGCTCGCATCCGTTGCGAAGCAGGTGCGCAACCGCCTCGATCTTGCGTCCTAGTCAGCGAAGTGACGATCGGCTGCACACACACTCGGGGGCGCCGCCGCCAAGCGCCCTCAGCGCCGGCCGGGGAGACCGGCGTCAGCGCGGTGGAACGGGGCGACGGGAGGTGCAGCCGGCCATCGCGACGGCGTTAGCCGCCAAAAAAGCCCCTCCTACTACCCTCCCCTTCCCACGATGACGGGAGTAAGGGAGCGCCGGGAAGTCGGACACGGACCCGGTGGTCATCACCTTGACGTCGATCTAGTGCAACCCCGACGAGATCATCGTGGCGACGCGCCCTCGGGCTTGACCGCGCCGTAGCGGCTCCAGTGGCGCTCCGGGATCGCGTCGGGGTCCTTGTACCAGTACCAGGTGCAGGGGTCCTTGGAGTAGTCGTCGGGCGGATCGGAGGGGTAGAGCGGATAGCCCGACCACTGGATTGGCAGCGACTCGTTCATAAAGCTGCAGTGGGTGCAGTAGAGCGGAAAGCCCTTACGACCGAAGGACCAGTCGTGCGCCTCCCGCGTGCCACCACCGTCGGGCAGGCCCTCGTAGGCGCCGTTTCGCACGAGCCGCTGACCGGAGCCGCACGGATTCATCGTGAAGGTCACCTTCTCCTCGTCCTCGGTGATCGTGAAGCTGCCTGGGTTCGGTCCCACCCCGGAGCAGGAGTGCGCACGCCACGTCGCCGCGAGCAGGCCAACCAGGTCGCGCCGGTCGAGCGCCACGATCGCGTCATGGTGGCGGCGCCACCCGCGGCCCATGCTCTCCGTCCAAGCTTCGGCGACGCCCCCGTCGCCCAGCCGCTGCTGGATGAACGAGACGAGGTCAAGCACGCCCGCCGCCATCAGGTCGTGCAGCATCTGCCACTCGTGCTTCATCTCATTGCACAGACGCTTCGCCTCGTCCAGCTCGCCGGAGTCGAGCGCCTCGATCGCGCGGTCCATCGTCGGTCGAGAGAGCCGCTCGAGCTCCTCCTCGGAAAACCAGCGGTCTGTCATCGTTCCCTCCTTCGATGATGATCGAGACCTCATTATGACCGACACACGCAGGGCGCTCGTCACCGGCGCCGCCCGCGGGATCGGCGCGGCGATCGCCCAGCGCCTGGCCGCCGACGGCCTAGACGTGGTCGCACTCGACCTACACGAGGGATGCGATATCACGCTCGACGTCGCCAGCGACCAGTTTCCGCCGCTCGACGATGTCGACGTGTGCGTCGCCAACGCGGGCATCACGACCACGATCGCGCCCGCCCACCGGATGACCCGCGAGCAGTGGCAGCGCGACATCGACGTCAACCTGACCGGCGCCTTCCGCACCGTTCAGGCCTGCATCGGCGGAATGCGCGAGCGCCGCCATGGCCGGATCGTCGTGATCTCGAGCATCGCTGCGCTGGGCGGACTTCCGGGGCAGGTTGCGTATGCCGCGTCAAAGGCCGGTCAGTTGGGAATGGTCCGCACGCTCGCGAGCGAGAACGCGGCGCGAGGGATCACGGTCAACGCGGTCCTCCCAGGTCTCGTCGCGACCGAGCAGGTGCTGGCGATGCCGGATGAGGTGCGCGAGCGGGTGCTGCGCGCAGTGCCGACAGGGAGGCTCGTCGAGCCCGCCGAGATTGCTGCAGTGGTTGCCTTTCTCACCAGCAGCGAGGCGGCCCAGATCAGCGGGCAGGCGATCGCCGTTGATGGCGCCGCCTCACTCTCACAGCTCTCGCTCGGGAGCGAGCGCCGGTAGAGCGTGTGGGTTAGACCTGATCGGGCCGATTGCTGATTGGGTTTATGCGCGCAACGCCCACCACTTGCGAGGGTTCGGCCCGCGGCCCCACCGCGGCGCACCTCACAGCGTCCACCCGCACGAGTACCGGCTCGCGACGCGCTGGCGGGCTTTCCGCACCTAGGCGCTGGCTCAAAAGCGCGTTACAAGTGGCCGCCCGATTGATCGGCCTGTGTATCGAGCTGGCTGACCGGGTAAGGGCCCACGCGTCGATCAGGCGCCGAACTGCCCGCCCCCGGGCTGCTGAAACATGATCTCTGGCACGACGCAGGCCGGCGAGACGTGCAGCAGGAACCTCAATGCCAGACCGAGATCCTCAGGGCGGATCATCTTGTCGCGGGGGATCTCGCCCCTTACGAACTCGGTCATGTCGGTGTCGACGAACGCAGGGCAAAGGGCGACCGACTTCACTCCATCTTCCGAGAACTCCTTGTTCATCGACTCTGTATAGGAGATCACGGCAGCCTTCGTGGCCGAGTAAACCGACAACCATGGCTGGCCCGACTTGCCCGCCATCGATGCGAGGTTGACTACCAGCGCCGAACCGTGCTCGGCTCCGGCAGCACGAAGAAGCTCGGCGGCCTCGCGATAAGAGAACACGATTGCGCGGAGGTTGAGCTGGAGCTGCAGGTCGATGTGCTTTGTCTGGTGCTCCGCGGCAGAGGCGCCGATGCCGACACCGGCATTGTTGACGAGCACGTCAAGGCGACCGTACGCCTCGCGGTGATGGTCGATAACTGTCCTCACGGCGCTTTCGTCCGCCATGTTGACCGCCACCGCCGTGACGGTGTGCCCGTCCTCGCGGAGCTTCTCGGCGGCCCCCTCGAGGCGATCCGGCCGGCGCGCGGATATCGTCAGTCGGTATCCCTCTTCGGCCAGCGTTTTGGCGAGGACGAAGCCGATACCCCGGGATGCTCCTGTGATGATGGCAGCGCGATCTTGCATGGCAAATCCGTGTTGGGGATCGTACGACAGCAACGTACGCTCGGGCCGTCACGGTCGGCAGACGGCGGATTCCGCATCGCCAGAGCCAAGCGACCGAGCGGTCGGCCAGAGCGCTCACGCTCGGAGCTCGTCCCGTGCGAGCGTCACCGCGGCTCTTGCCCAGACGCTTGCTCGTCCGCGATAGCGAAAGGAGGGCGACGCCTCCGTCACCCGGGCAGCTTGAGTACGGCAGGATCGAGTGCTGCCGCGCGCAGCGCGTCGTCCCACCTGAAAAAGTCGCGCTCGCTCACCACAAGACCGCCCTCGAGCGTTAGCAGCTGGGCAACCTGGGTCTCTAGCTCGATGCCACTACCCTGGCCGTGCACGCGGCTCGCGCCGAGCACAATCAGAGACTCACCGAGGTCGACGACCAGCGCCGGGGCGAGTTCAAAGCGATCGAATACGTCCAATATCTCCGTCAGCACGCTCGCCATCTCCGCTCGCCCACGCGCCGAGCCGGGAACTCCGAGCGCCTGGAGGCCGGCGTCGGCGTCATACACGACGCTGGGTGCGTAACGCACGAGCATCAGCTCAAAGTCGCGACGCTGCACCGCGGCCCAGCCAGAGGCAACAGCATGGCGCAAGAAGCGCCGACGTGCTCGCGTCTGCGGCCGCACCAAGCCGAGGAGCAGCGCGGTGGCCACCCGGTAGAAACCTGGAAAGCTAACCATCAAGCGCTCCTCGAGGCTTCGAGAAGGTCTTGGCGCGCCTGCGGGTAAAACGGGTGTAACGACAGGCCCGCCCCCAGCGCTGACTCCCCTCACACGATCGCCAGGCTTAGCAGTCCGCGGTTCATTCTCCACTCCCGAGCGTCATGACGGGAAGCGTACCCCGCGCGCGCGTTTGCGACTGCCGCCTCGGAGGTGGCGACGCCCGGTCCTGGCCCAAGGCAGTAGCGCGCCGAGCATCGACGGATATGCTCGATCATCGTCCAATGCGCTAGCGACCCGACATGCCGTCGAGAGTGTCGGAATCACGCGAAAGCAGCACTCAGATCGAGGAGATTCCGTTCCGCCCTCGCCGGGAGCGTCTACTTCTCCATCCTCACCTGAGGACCTCGGCGCGGTCGGGATGGCGCTCCAAGCCACCAAAACGACGGGGGCCCTGAGGCCCCCGTCGTCCGTGGTTCGATTCTCGCGCTCGACTAACTGCCCCAAGCGATCTCTGAAACTCCTATTGGAGTTTCGAAGGGCCCGTGACCGAGTTGGGTTTGTCCACCACGGGCGCACCGTTGCCCGTGACGGTGAGCGGTCCGATCACGGAGTTGTTGGTCACGGTCGTCCCCCCGGTGTTGCCGGTCACCGTCAGCGACCCGGTGACAGACATGTTCTCGACGAGGACGCCCGCCCTGTTGCCCGTGAGCGTGACCGCTCCGGTGATGACTCCACCGGCGCACCCGGAGGTGCCTTCCCCGATCACCACCGAGCCGATGCCGTTGATCGCTTCGACGGGCCCCGTGATCGTTGCTCCGCAGAGACGCACCTGCGCCGCTCCGTTGGCCTTGACCGCCCCGGTGATCCTTCCACCCTCGACGTCGAGCGCGCCGCCACCTTCAACGGTGACCGGGCCGGTGACCTTCGCGGTCGAGGTGAGTTCGATCCATTCGCCGTTCTTCACGACGAGCGGGCCGGTGATCTGTCCCGAGATGACGTTGGGTCCGAAGGTCGCCACGACGCCAGCGTGATCGGAGGGCCAGATGAACGGTTTCGGTGGCGGACTCAGACTTGCCACCGTGTTACCGACCAGATGCTCACCGAGGATCGGGAAGTTCCCGCGGCTCATCACGTGATCGAGTTCCTGGCCAGCCTGGTATTCCTCGGTCGGGTCGTTGAGGCGGTCTTCCGACGCTTTGTGGCAGCAGGTTAGCGGCGGGGCGCCCAGTCCCGCTGCCGTCCAGGTGTCCGTGAAGCCCGCCGCGAGAAACGCGTCGTAGCCCGCGGGCCCGTATGGCGGCGGCTGGGTATTCGGCCCGTTGTTGAAGTCGCCCGAGACGACAACGGGAAGCGGGGTGTTAGCCGGTCCTTCGATCAGTTCTTTCGCCTGCAGATAGCGCACGATCCCGCTCGGCTCGAGCGCGTCTAGGTGCGTGGTGATGAACCGGAACGCCCTGCCCTCGAAGTTGGCGTCGACCGACTCCCAGCTGTCGGTGAACGGAATCACTTCTTTGGTGAGCGGGTTTTCGATCGTGACTTTGCAGAATTCGCAGCTGTAGGTGCCCGACCGCGGGTTGGACAGCTGAAGCTCCCCGGCCGGGAGGTCGCTGCGGGCGAGGATCACGCCGCGTTCGACCATGCCGACTGCGGTGAGGAAATAGGGAGCAGGGCCCGGCGCGACCGGGAAGGCCAGCGTGAAGTTCCCTTCTGGGCGGGCCGTCTCAGAGACGGCCTGGTAGTGCAACCCGTCTGCTTCGATCGCTTCGATCAGCACTTTGGTGAAGTCTTCGCTGACTTCTTCCGGCAACGCGAAGGGTTCCGCTTCCACGAATGCTCCCTTGTGCCACGTGGCGACCTCCTGCAAGCCGACGAACACGGGCTTGTTCTGCGCGATCTCGGAGGCGATCAGCTTGGCGCGCTCTTTGAAGTTGGTGGCCTGGTAGGTCGCGTAGTCTTCAGTGGTCAGCACGATCGCTTCTTTGAAGCTCACTTCTTTTTTGCTTTCCGCAAGCGCCCGAATTTTGGCGAACTCCGTGCCCTGGTAGACGTTCTGCGTCATCACCGTCACTGGGCCGCGGGCATGGGCGGTGGCGGTGCCGATCGCCGCCCAGGCGACGGCGAAGAGAATGACCGCCCGCCACAACGCGGACGGACGGAGAAGGGTGGGAACTGCGTGCTCGCGCATAATACGCTGCCTCCTAGCCGGTAGACGCGCCAGGGCATTCGACCCCGACACCTTGTCCCTCGTCTGTTAGCGCGAGGCTCTATCCCCGCGCAAACCGTGTTGGGTCGCGTCTCGGTCGCTCCGGACAAAACGATCCATGAGGTCAGCGAGAGGCAACTGTGCCCAGCGAGGGCCTGCGCGAGATGTCTCAGCAGGAGCAGCCGATAACGGCCTGGCAGGGCACGCTACTCCTTTCTCGGTGGTTCTGCGTGTGAGATTGCTCCGTGTCGGCCCCTGGGCGCTGGTGATCCAGTGACACCGACGTTGGGCGCTCAGCGACCGTCGTGGCCCAGACCCGCCCGATATCTCGCCCTCGCCGACCTCGGCTCTGACGGTGGACGACGCCCGATCCCTCTAGACGCATGCACTTGCCTTGCTACCGGCGTCAGGTGTCCGCGGGTCGTGAAGCCCTGCGGCCCCGCACCCAGATCGCAGACGAGGTCCCAGAGTGTCGCTTTCGCGGGCAACGCGAACGCCAGCCAGCCCCGACGCCACACTTGCGCTTGGGACGAGTCTGAGCACTCGAGCGCAGCCGCGCCGAGACTTCCGCATTGCGCCGAGTAAGCAGGCGTCTCGCTGCCCTCAGCCGAGGCGCCCCCGCCTCGTCCAATCCGGTCGCTCGGGGTGGGGTCACCGACACGATCGCTTCGGTGTCTGGAGCGCAAGCGACGCTGCGTGCCTTCTCTGTCGCGGTCGGCAGGTCCGCGAGGGGCGTGTAGGTCGAGAGCGAGCGGTGGCGATGCTAGGCGGCTTGGCGACCTCGCAATAGGGGCATGGCCGACTCGTCGGCGAACTGTTCGCCCGTGATCCCGGTTACGAAGTGCCCGCCGCGGATGAGGCCGCGGGCCTCGAGGCGGCGCAGCGCCCAGAGGACTTCCCGCCACGGAACGGCCAGGCGCTCCGTGAGGTAGACGTCCCGGAACACCACGCCCCAGCGCAGCAAGAGTTGCGTGGCGACCGCCTCCGCCAGCTCCTGGGCGTCGTCGACCGGCTCGAGGGGCGGCAGCAGCGTCCAGCGACCCTCCACGCCCTGGCGCCAGCCGCCGCGGCGGCCGCGCGAGCCGGGGCGCGAGTACGGTCGCCGGCGCCGGGCGTAACCGGTGCCGGCGTGAAGCAGCGAGCGGACGGCGTTGAATCCATCGGCGGTGATGAGACCCCGGGCGACGCCATCCCAGAGGCCCTCCTCGACGTCGGTCGGCAGGCGCCGGGTGATCGCCTGAAGGTCTGAGTGAAACTGGGCGCCGCGCTCGCGCAGTGTGTCCAGCACCTCGCGCCCTGAGCCCGCGGTCGGCTCGGCCGGGACGGCGTCGCCACGATGGGCCTGCATCAGCCAGGGCAGGTCCTCGCGCAGCGTGAACGTGATCGGAGTCCGCCGCGAGGGGGTCTTGCCCGAGCGGCGCGGCTCGCCGGCCGCGGGATCCTCACCGTCGGGGGCCGGTTCGAGGACCGACAGCCGGGCCCAAGCCACCTCTCCCGAGAGGCACAGGTCGTCGAGCCACTCGGGCCGGTAGGACTCGACGCGCTCGGCGAACAGACGCTCCCAGTCACCGGCCGGCCACTCGAAGCCCTGGAACTGCTCGATTACCTCTGCGACCCCGGCCCGCCCATGGAGCCGCTTGTCGGGCGAGGCGTGCCACCACGTCTGCAGGAAGCCCTGCCAGTCTTCCTGGCTGATCGGCCGGATCTCGGCGCGGCGCCGGTCGCGGGTGTAGGCGTGCACGCGGGCGAGCAACCGGCGGGCACACCACTGCTCGCCGCGTTCGGGCTGGAAGCGCCCCGCGATCGCAAAGCCGCGCGAGCGAAGCGTCTCGAGGCCGATCGTCACCGACGAGGGGGAAAGGCCGGTCGACGCGACGAGGTCGTCCTTTGTGACGGGACCCGAGATGTCGAGGTGGCCCTGAACGAGGGCCACCGCCTCGTCGACGTGCTGCGCGTCGGGGCCGGCGTCGAGGCGGTGCAGAAGCCGGTGATCCGGCGTGAAGCGAGCACCTTGGAAAAGGCTCTCGATCTCGCTGCGGCGTTCGGTCGCGCCCCAGAGGACGCCGCCGAGGTCGGGGGCGTGTACCTCGAAGGCGCGGCCCGCGTCGGCGAGGGCGTCGAAATGCTCGGACCACTCCCGCCGCGGCCGGGTAGCCACGAGCGACAGGAGCACGTCGTGCAGCTCGTCCGGGTTGCGCACCTCGGGGGCCGCCTCGGTTCGTACGCGAGCGATCGCGTCCGGGTCAAGCCGACCAAGCTCGCGCGGCTCTACCGGGAGGCCCCGGCGCAGCGGCACCGCGCGCGAGCGGCGCTCGCCGATCTCGGCGTCCTCGTCGAGGTAGGTGAAGGGCGCGCCATTGAGGATCTCGTGGGCGAGGACGCTCGGCTCGACAGTGTCGACGAAATGCACGCGGACGGTGGCCTGTTCGAAGCGGCGCACGAGCGTCTTCAGCCCGTCGATGTCCATCGCCTCGTGCAGGCAGTCGCCCATCGTCTCGCGCACGAGCAGGTGGTCAGGGATCTCGACGGGACCGGCGGGGGCGTTGTCCTGGCAGGCGGCCAGCGAGGGGAAGACGGCGGCCATCAGATCGTCTGACTCCATGCGCTGGATGTTGAAGGGGTTCAGCCGTCCGCCCTTGCGGCGCAGAACCGCGAGCGAGCGGTTGAGGTTCCAGCGCCAGCGGGCGGTGAACATCGGGCTGCGCAGAACGGCCTGGGAGACCGCCTCGTGCGCGTTGTGGGAGCGCAGGAACGCGGGCACGTCCTCCAGCGGGAACGAGTGCTGGGGGCCGAGCGACAGCAGCACTGCGTCATTGCTGGCGGCCGCCTGGAGCTCGAAATCGAAGTTGAGGCAGAACTTCTTGCGGAGCCCCAGCCCGAGCGCGCGGTTCACCCTCGCGCCGAGCGGGGCGTGGACGATCAGCTGCATGCCTCCGCTCTCGTCGAAGAAGCGCTCGAACACGATGTCCTCGTGGCTCGGCAGCACCCCCCCGAGCGCGGCCCGGCCGGCCTGCAGGTAGTCAACGACGAGCGCGGCGGCCACCTCGTCGACGCCGGACTCCTCCAGCACTAGGTCGATGGCGGCCTCGCGGCCGTCCGCGTCAAGCCGCTCCGCGACCGCGCGCCGCAGGTCGGAGACCTCCTCGGACAGCTCATCGGTGCGCCCGGGGGCCTCGCCCAACCAGAACGGGACCGTGGGGTGGCGCCCGGTCGCGTCGCGAACGCGCATCACGCCGTTCGTCACCTGCGCGATCTGCCACGGATGGCTGCCGAGCAGGAAGACATCGCCCTGCATCGACTCGATCGCAAAGTCCTCGTTCACCGTCCCGATGAACACGTCGCCGGGCTCCATCAGAACGCGGTAGTCGCCCGTCTCGGGGATCGCTCCACCCGAGGTCAGCGCGGCCAGTCGCGCGCCGCGGCGAGCGCGCAGGCGCCGGTTGACCCGGTCGTGGTGCAGGTAGGCCATGCGCCGGCCGCGACCTGTCTCGATGCCCGCGGAGGCGAGGTCGAGCACCTCGTCGAACTCCCCGCGGGTGAGCTCGCGGTACGGCCACGCTCGGGCGAGGAGCTCGAACAGCTCGTCCTCGCCGACCCCCTCCTCACCCCTGGCCGCCGTCTCGGCCACGATCTGCTGGACGAGGATGTCCAGCGGCTGCTCGGGCGGGTGCAGGGCGTCGAGGCGCCCCCGCTTGACCGCGGCCAGCAGCGCGGCGCACTCGACCAGCTCGTCGCGGGTCGTCGGATAGATGACCCCCGATGGGACGCCCGTGCGGTGGTGGTTGGCGCGGCCCACCCGCTGCAGCAGCGTGGCGATGCTGTGCGGCGAGCCGATCTGGCAGACGAGCTCGACCGGCCCGATGTCGATGCCGAGCTCGAGCGAGGCGGTGGCGACGAGGGCTCGCAGCTCGCCGGCGCGCAAGCGCTGCTCGACGCGCTGGCGGCGCTCGCGCGAGAGCGACCCGTGATGCGCGGCCACCTGGTCCTCGCCGAGCCGCTCGCCCAACTCGTGGGCCACGCGCTCTGAGAGCTTTCTGGTGTTGACGAAGACCAGGGTGGTGCGGTGGCGCGCGACGTGGCCGGCGATGCGGTCGAGGATCTCCTCGAACTGGTCGCCCGAGAGGGCGGCCTCGAGCTCGCCGTCGGGTAGCTCGAGGCTCAGCTCCAGCCGGCGCCGGTGACCGCTGTCGACGACGGTCGGGAAGGGCTCCGCGGCTCCCACCAGCAGGCGGGCCGCCGTCTCGATGGGCCTGACCGTGGCCGACAGGCCGACGCGCACCGGTGGCCGCTCGGTCACCGCCTGGAGCCGCTCGAGCGAGAGCGTCAGGTGCGAGCCCCGCTTGTCGCGCGCGAGCGCGTGGATCTCATCGACGATGACCGTATCCACCGTCTCGAGGGTCGCCCGCGAGCGCTCCGCAGTCAGGTAGAGGTAGAGGGACTCGGGGGTGGTCACGAAGAGGTTCGGCGGCCGCCGAACCATCGACTGCCGCTCGTGAGAGGTGGAATCGCCGGTCCGCACGCCCACGGTGATCGGCGCCGGCTCGAGGCCGAGCTCCTGGGCCACCTCCGCGATCTCGGCGAGCGGCTGCTCGAGGTTCGTGTGGACGTCGACCGCCAGCGCCTTCAGCGGGCTCAGGTACACGACGCGCGTTGTGCCCTCGATCGACTCGCCGGCGGCGTGGGCGTGGTAGAGCGCGTCGATCGCGGCTAGGAACCCGGCGAGGGTCTTGCCCGAACCGGTGGGGGCGCAGATCAGCGTGTGCTGGCCGGCCAGGATCGCCGGCCAGCCCCCGGCCTGGGCCTCGGTCGGCCCATCGGGAAACCGCCGTTCAAACCAGACCCGCACCGCCGGATGAAACCGCTTGAGAGTCCCGACCGAACCCGGGGTGATGGGGGTCGACGGCGGGACGATCGGCGTCGAGACGGGCGAACTTACAGCCACACAAAGACCTTAGCGGCCCTCCCCCATCCGAGCACCTAGGTCCGACCGAAGGGGATGATCGGTGGTGGGTCTGGAGGGCGGGTCGCCTCTTAGCGACCCTCTTACGCTGCCTGGTCCGCTCCCGCGCCGGACCGCAACGCGCGGTGCGTCCGGTCCGCTGCCTGGATTCTCTCGCTCCCCCTGGGTGCGCGGGCCAAGTCTCGCCCGTTTCATCCGTCGAGGGTGACGCCCACGGCGTCATGAGTGATCCTGCGACATCGCCTACTCCTTGAGGCCGAGGTCGGAGAGGGCGAGGTCGCGGTTCCAGTAGATGACGAGTCTCCTGACCTTGCCGTCGTGGGCCTCGAACAGGTTCGCCCCGTCCGTCGACAGCCGCCCGAGGTCCAATTCGCTCGTTTTGCCGCGGCCGACGCCCCGACAGAACACGAGGATGCGCTCACCGTCGAGTTCGCGGTACTCGGTCGCTTCGATGTGCCACTCGTCCCAGGCGTGTAGCCAGTCGCGCATGGGCGCTGCCATCTCGGCCATCCCGGTCCCGCTGCTTGGTTCGGGTCCGCCGACGTAAGCCCACGTGATCTCGGGGTGCAACCCGGCTATGCGACTGAACTCATCACGTTCCCAGGCCGCGTAGATCGAGCGCACAAGGTCCAGGTTCTCCGACATCGCCTACCTCCGCTCCTGCGCGAGGCGTTCGGCGGCAGCACGGGCCTCGTCGATGTCGCTGCGCACCACGACGCGCTCGCACATCCCCTCCGCCCAAGTGGCGGTCCAGGACCATGTTTCCTGCACTCGGCCTGTACTGCCAGCAAGGCGACCATCGATGTCGAGCACCGTAAACACGACCCCATTGCCGAGGTCCCGGCTCTCCGCGATCTCATGCCCATACTCCTCGTAGGCACCCGCCCAGTCCTCAAAGAACCTGCGGATCGCCGCCGCACCCTCGAAGCTGCCAACCCCCGTAGGCGATGTATCCCAGACTGGACCGGGGGCGTAGAAGGTCATCGCCCCATCCCAGTCACGACGACCGCCAGCCTCGACCGCCTGCCTCTGGCGCTCCACCAGGTCGGGGGTCGTGGACTCCTCGGACATCGTCCGCTGAGTATCCCCGACTGCTGCTTTCGGAGTTAGGCGAGCGTGCCGCGGGCCTGGCCCCGCGCTATCGCTCAGGACGAAATCCGAGCGTGTCGCTCGAGGTGGAACTACGGCCGCAGTCGAACCGGCAGCGTCTTGAGCTGGTTGGCGAACCCCGACTCGACGTACTTCGGGGTGTCGGCTATCTCCATGTCGGGAAAACGCGCGAGGGTCTCCTCGATGAGGATCCGCAGCTCGAGGCGCGCAAGCGCGGTGCCCAGGCAGAAGTGCCGGCCGCCAGCACCGAACGCTTGGTGCTCCGGATTGCGCGTGACGTCGAAGCGATCGGCATCCTCGTAGCGAGTCTCGTCGCGATTCGACGACGGGTACCACATCACCAGCTTCTCGCCCTCGCGGATCGGCTGTCCGTGTAGTTCGGTATCGCGGGTCGCGGTGCGAGCGAAGTGCGCGAAGGCGGGAAACATGCGCAGCGACTCCTCGACGGCGGCGGGTACCAGCGAAGGGTCATTCAGAACCTTCCGTCGCTGGTCGGGGTTCTCCATCAGCGCCCGCATGCCGCTGCAGTAGGTCGCCTTGGTCGAGTCGTTGCCGGCCGCCATCAGCAGGAAGAAGCCCATCACGATCTCGTGCTCCTCGAGCCGCTCGCCGTCGATCTCGGCGTGAACGAGGACGCTCGTGAGATCGTCGGTCGGGGTCTCGCCGCGTTCGGCGATCAGCTGGCGGCAGCGCTCGAACACCTTAGGCACGAGGCGCTCCATCACAACCTGGGTACCCTCGGGTGTCGCGTCGGGATCGCCCGCCGTGACGATCGCGTTCATGAGGTCCGCCCACGCCTGATCGTCCTCGGGCGGGAGCCCCATGAAGCTCCCGATGACCCGCGCCACCACCGGCTGCGCGACGTCGTTGACCAGATCGCAGGACTCGCGGCCATCGAGCCGATCGAGCACATCGATCGTGATCGCGCGGATCGCGTCCTCGTGCTCGGCGATCCGCTTGGGCGTAAAGCCCCGCTGGAACAGCGCCTTGAGGCGATCGTGCTTCGGCGGATCCATGCCGATGAACATCGCCTGCTGCATCTCGAGTGAGAGGCCCGCGTTCTTGATTGCCGTAAAGCCGCCGATTTCGGAGGAGAACGTCTGCCAGTCGCGGCTGACCTCGAACACGTCGTCGGCCGTCGTCACCGACCAGAAGCCGTCTTCGTCCGGGTAGTCCACGAAGCCGTCCGTCCAGTGGACCGGGCACTTGGCGCGCAGCTCCCGGAACAGCTCGAGCGGCGGCCCCTCCCTAAAGGTCGAGGGGTCTCCGAGACGCACCTCGTCGAGTGGTGTCTGCTCCCGGCTCGTGGTGCTCACGGCATGTCCTTCCATGGTGGCTTTGCGGCGTCGTCCAGCAGAGCCTACTCCACACGGCCGCATCCGCCACCGGAGCGAGCGTGACGCCGCTAGCTACCGCATTAGCTCTTTTCGTCCGCAGCGAGCGTCAGCGACGACTCAGTTCAGACGCTCGCTCAGCCGCGAGAGCGGGCGCGATGCGTCTCTCCTCCTCTTGGCGATTTGCGGGACTCGCGGCGCGTCGTCGTGCGGACCTGCTTTCAGCCGCCCGCAGTGCTCACGACGCCAGCGAATCGCGTCGCCATCCGAGGTGTCGGCAGCGCCGCCCGTGGCGGCCAGCATGCGCCCGCAATCAGCAGAGAAGCAGTAGTCAGCGGACGACGGCCCGGGGCTGCGGCTGGTCGTCCCATGCGAGCATCCAAGAGTGATGATCGAGATGATCGCTTGTCGGGGCGAAGGGGAAGCGCCCCGCCGACTTGCCCTTGGATGCCCGAGCACGTCCTCGGCGCTTGTGGTTACCGGTGCAGGCCGCGATGCGATCAGCGCGCAGAAACAGCGAGCGTGTCCGGCCAGCATAGGCCCGCGAGCTTGCGAGCCGCAAAGCTCCACTCGCGAGGGCAAGCTCTAGGGCTGCGCGGTCCGAGACCTATCCGATCGGCCACGTGTGTTGGCATTCCGCCGCCCGCTGGGGCGGGACACATAAGTGATACGCGACGCGAGCGCCCCGTGGCTTGTGTCTGGTGAGCGAACCCACGAGGACGGCTGATTCGGACATCGAGCCTGCGCGCCCGCCCGGCAGCGCGTCGCCGCGGTAGAAGACCTTGACCCTGTAGATCGTCGCGCAGCGTCCAGCGGCGTGAGCGCTGCGATCGGGGCCCCCCCAGTCCCAGGGGATGACGCGCTCAGCGACGCTCGAGCCCCGGGCGATCGCGCCCGTGATCGTCCCGCTGGTGACGTCGATGCCGCAGTATTCGTCGATCTCGTAGCCCCCGTGGCCAGGCGTGAGCGCGAACGGTGCCTTGAATTGCAGCTCCGCGGCCACGATCGCGTGGCCGCGCATCCTCAGCGCCAGGTGCAGCGGTGTGCCGCTGTCGCGTCGTGTCGGCGCGCCGTGCCGGCGCGGTCGCGCAGCGCGCGCGCCGATCCTCACCACCGGACCGTTGCTGAGCGTCACCCGACCATGCGGGCCGAGGAAGCTAACCGACGCGGGCCAGCCACGGACTTCGCCCATGTAGACGTTTTCGTGCACGCGCAACCTCGCCTCGCCGCCTCCGCTGAGCGTGACGGTCACGCTCTCGACGCCGTCGGGGACGATGCCCGCGGTCGCGGTCAGGCCGGGGGCGTCGGCCGACCCCGCCGTGCCGGCAGAGAAGCCTTCGTTCGCCTCGGCGTTGGTCGCGCAGGCCGCATCGCCGAGCGCGCCGCGAACGCGAGCGCTTTTGCGCGGGCTCGAGGCGCCCGCGGGCATGGTCTGTAGCGCCTGGCGAACGCCCGCTGCGTTGGCGGTCTCAAGGCAGATCATGCCTTTACCCGGGATCAGCCACGCGCCGCCTTCGCTGAAGCCCATCGCACGCCTTGACAGCAACGGGTTCACCCCGTTGGCCGCCATGGGACTGTGTGTGGCCGCGTACGCGTCCCATGGCAGCAACGCGTCGACCGCCGTCCTTTCTCGCCTCAGGATCCCAAGGTGCGCCGCTTGTTCGGGAGCGATGGCGCGCTCGGGCCGCACGCGCTTGCCTTCGACCCACTGGTCCGGGCTGATGCGCTGGTCTTCGAGGGCGCCTGCGAGCGCGTATCCGCCGCCAGAGCGCGGCCGCGGCGATCGCGGCGAGCGCCAGCATCCGCCGCGCCGTCCACCACTGGCGGGACAACGAGCGCCGAGGCTCCGCTCTCCAGCCGCGCCAGTCCCGGCCGATGCTCCGCCTCGATCCGCGCCTGCTCGAGCAGCAGCTGGTCCCAGATCCAGTCTTGGAAGCTAGGCATCGGCTCCTCCGTGGCGGCGCAGCCGCGCACGGGCGCGCGACAACCGGACGCGAAGCGTTCCGGAGCTCACGCCCAGAGCAAGCGCGGCTTCCTTCGGGCTGAGTCCCGCGAGATCGACTAGCTCCACCGCTTCGCGCTCGATCTGTCGCATGCCGCCCAAGCCGCTGTAGGAGCTCGCGACCGGCGCGCTGCGCGTCGATGCGCTCGATCAGCTCCTCGACGACCTCGTCCTCCAGCGCACGCCGACCACCGGCGCGGGCCTCAGCCTCATCGAGTCGGGCATCGCGCTGGCGCCGGCGCGCGTACACGTTGCGAGCGATCCCATACAGCCACGGCCGCGCGTGTCCGCGGGCGGGGTCGAACGTGCGATAGCTGCGCAGCGCCTCGAGAAAGGTGTCTGCGGTGAGGTCGGCGACGGTCATCGGATCGCGGCTTCTCCGGGCAAAGAAAGCGGTGATCGAGTCGAGCTCGGCTCGGTACAGCCCCTCGAACGACGCTGGCGGCGAGCGGCGCGCCCGCATGCTGACGTCGGGAGCCTCGGTTGCGGGGAGGTCCACACCCATTACTTGGCGTTCTGGCTCTGCATCGTTACATCCCGACGACGGGCGGGCGGCGTATGCATCGCGACGGCTCGTCGGCCGCGGAGCACCTTGGTGGATCGGCTACCAGCCCGACCACCGTCACAAGAGGGCCGCCCACGCGAAAGACCGCGACGCGTCCTCTCAAGCAGCTCGCCATCGCCCAGCACATCCCCAGCATCGCTCATCCCACCCATAACGAACGAGCGCGCCGATCTGTGACCGCGTCGAGGCAGCAAGCCAGAAATCCCTGCAACTTTTGCAAGCAGGCAAGCAGGAGGTCACCGGTTCGATCTCGGTTGGCCTTGAGATCGCCGAAGGCCGCACGACAAGCCTGAGCCGCCGGGTTGACGATCGGCCACAGGCATGGGCTGACAGCCTCGCTCCTGCGTCACAAACTGCCGGCCTTCACGATGTACTGGTTGTGGGCGTCGATGATGACCATGCCGATGAGGCGCTTCTTGTTGCGGGCAGGAGCGACGCGGAGGCGTTTGGGCTCTTCTACGGACGGCGCGTGGACGCCGTGCTCGCCTTCTTCCTGCGGCGCACGGGCGACCGCGAGCTCGCCGCTGACCTGACCGCGGAGACGTTCGCCGCGGCGCTGTCCGCCCTGCCGCGTTACAGCCCCCAGCGGAGCTCGGCGCTCGCGTGGCTGTTCACGATCGCACACCACAAGATGGTGGACTCGATCCGCCGCGGACGGGTCGAGGACCGGGCGCGCAGGCGCCTGCGCCTCGAGCCGCTCGTGTTCACCGACGAGGACATCGAGCGCGTGGAGCAGCGGGCGGCGGCGGCGGACGGCGGCGCTGCGCTGCTCGAGCTCGAGCGGCTGTCAGCTGAGCAGCGCGGCGCGATCGAAGGACGAGTGCTTCAGGAAACCGAGTACGAGGAGCTGGCCCGACGCCTGAGGTGCTCGGAGTCGGTGGTCCGCAAGCGCGTGAGCCGCGGGCTCGCTGAGCTCCGCACGAGAATGAAGGAGGCCTGAGGATGGACGCGATCGACAGGTTCGGACAGGAGCTGGTGCTGGCCGGGCGGCGCCGACACGCCGGGCGGCGGCCGCTGCCGGCGCTCGTCCGCACACGTTTCGCGCGTACGGCATCGCGACGCCGCGCATCCGCGCGTGTGCGCATCGCACTCCTCGTGCTCGTGCTCGTGCTCGCCACCGCTGCGATCACGCTCGCGGCGACCGGAGTGATCCTCACGGGCTCGCCGGTCGGCGTGGCGCGTGCTCCGATCGCCACCGCCGGCGACGGCATCCCGGTGGCGGGCGGCGCGCGGCTGCTCCCCCTGCGAGCGCCAGACCCGGCGGGCGGCCTGCCGTGGGGAATGCGGATCATCCACACCACGCGCGGCCTCATCTGCGTGCAGATCGGCCGCGTCCATGACGACCAGCTCGGACAGCTCGGCGTCGACGGCGCGTTTCACAACGACGGGCGCTTTCACCCGCTGCCCACAGACGCACTCCCGGACGTCCTCGCGAGCGCAGCCGGAGGGATGGCCGGAAACTGCGCGAGTCCGGGAGATATCTACGCGGGCGACAGCGTGGGGCTCGAGCTCAGCGCGGCCACCAGCCCCAGCCAGGGCGCTGGGGTGCCCGCCGACCGCCGCGAGATCTCCTTCGGGCTGCTCGGAGTGCACGCGGTGAGCATCACCTACCGCGAAGGCTCGCAGACCCGCACCCAGCCAGTCCTCCCGGGCTTGGGCGCGTACCTGATCGTGCAGCGCTACACCAGCGGCAGGCCGCTGGGAAGCGAAAGCGAGACCGACGGCAGAGACGAACCGGGCAACTACAGCTCACCGGCCGGCCCGAACGGAGCGCTGACCGCGATCACCTACAGCTACGCGGGACGGTCGTGCGTAGACCGGGGCAACCTGCGCTTGGCCTCGTGCGGACTCTCGGAAGTGCCGCCACCACGCCCGGCTGCGCTGCCGATCGTGCGCGAGCCGCTGCGCGCACACATGCACATCCACAACCACGTGATCACGAGCGCGCAGATCAGCTTCCACGCGCCCTACCCCGTCACGAACGCCGACGAGAACTACTCGGTGATGGCGCGGATCTGCCCCCGCGGCCTCGCCGGAGAAGGGACTCGCGCCGACGTCGCGCGCGGGGCGCTCGTGACCATACCCGTCGGGCGAGTTTTCTCGGAGGCATGCGGCCGGGCGGTGAAGTTCACCGTCGACTACGTCAGCTTCGCGGGCGGCCTGCCACACCCCACGCACCTCGGCAGCATCACGATCCACGAGCCGCCCGGCACGCACCCCGCACCACTACCGAGGCGCCTTGTCGAACTCGAGAGGCGGTACAACCCGACACGCAGCCTACACGCGACGATTCATCTCACGCTGCTGCCCCAGCCCCGCGCAGCGTGCAGCGCCGCGTTCCTGCTCTACCCCTGCTACAAGGGCGAGGTCGCCTTCACGGCTCCCTACGCGATCACTTCGGCGAGCGGCGACTACGCCATCGACGGGTTCGCCATCTGCAGGGCCGGCGGCCGGCCCGAAACCAGCTGGGACCTACACCGCCACGTCAGGGCACACGAAACACTCAGAACCACCTCGCTGGGGCTCTTCGTGCTGACGCCCTCCTGCGCGTCGAGCGAGGGGTTCGAAGTCATTTACCTCAACCAGCAGGGGCCCTCGGCCGGCGCACCGCACGAATCGGTCATCGTCGGGACCGTGAGCCTCAGCAAGGCAACACCACCCAACGGGCAGAAGCCGAAGCCGCCTGCGGGATGATGGCGCCGCCGCCGTGGTAGCGGCAATGCGCTTCGGCGCCCCCCGCACGGCTTGTCCTTAACAGGTACGGGCGATTTCCGAGCGTGCGCTAAGCCTCACCCCGCACGCCTTGTCCGGACGAGCGCTCGTTCGTGCTCCGACGGGCGACACCCTCGCCAGGGCGAAGCAGGCGTCTCGCCGACCTCGGTCGTGGCTGCTCAGCGTCGTCCGACGGGGGCATCTCTAGCTGGGTCCGCCATAGGCTCGGTTGGCTACGGAAGCAGCGGTCAAGCGCTGAGAACCTCCGGCGGGGGAAGCCGCCTACGCTGTCCGGAGGATCTCGTCGCGGGAGCGGCCGCGAGTTGCGCGGTGTGGAACCTTTTGTGGCCCGGCGGGGGTTTAGGGGTAAGATGCGCAATCCGAGACAAACGCGCCGGCGGCCATCGACCTGTTGACACGAGCCAGGTCCCGTGCCGAGTTCGATCGCTTCGTCGCGGCCCATGCCGACGGCCTACTACGCGCCGCCTATCTCATGGTCGGCGATCGCGTAGAGGCCGAAGACATAGTGCAGGAGTGCTTGCTGCGTCTTGCCCGGAAATGGCCGCGGGTGAGGGACATGGAGCATCCCGGCGCCTACGCCCGCAAGATCATGCTCAACCTCGCGATCGACGGCGGCGTGAAACGCACGAGGAGAAGCGTCGAGCTGGGAGCGATCGAGACCCCGGCCGCACGCGCCGACGGGGGCGCGACGGTGGCGTCGATCGACTCGCGCACGGATCTGATCCGTGCGCTCGCCGGACTGCCGGTACGTCAGCGTGCGGTGCTCGTGCTGCGCTACTTCGCCGATCTGCCCGAGGCCGAGGTCGCCACCGCTCTCGGCTGTTCGGTCGGGACGGTAAAGAGCCGCACATCACGAGCGCTGGAGCAACTTCGCCAAGGCCTCGATACCCCGACGACGCCAGCCGCTGGGCCGACAACCGAGGCCGACAGGAGGATCACGCCGTGAACGCACAGCTCGAGCAGAGCTCCGGCGCGCGCTGGCCACCCGAGCCGCCGAGCTTCCACCTGACGCAAGCACAAAGCTGGTGGCCCGCGACTACAGGCCTCGGGTCGCCGCACGGCGCACACCGCTCGCCCTGGCCACGATCACCCTCGCCGCAGGAGCGGTGCTCGCGGTTCTCCTGGTCGGGCGAGCACGGGCCCGCCGCGCGCGTTCGCCGGATGGTCTGCGGCCCCCACCCACGCAGCCGGCGGACAATCACAGATAGCCGTCGCTGCTTGCCGTTCCAACCTGGGGACCATGGCTCGCCGCCGCCGTGAACCGAAGCCCGCGGCGCGGTTCCCCACCCGCGGCTGGCACAAGGTCCTCCTCGACACGCGCGGGCCCTACACCACAGTCGTGTTCGAGGTTGACCACGGGCGGGCGGTATCTACCTGCTTCGTCGATCACCGCGGGCTCGTTTCGGCCGGCGCATCCGTTGGGGTGCGACCCCCGCCACGGTACCGGCTGGACGGGTTGCCTACGCCTCCTCCGGAAGCAGCACCACCCCACCGGATGAAGGCTCCAGGCAGTTCTCGATGGTCGTCGGCCGCACCGGGGCCGGCGTAACCGGAGTCACGCTGAGACTGAGCAACGGCGCCCGCGTGACGGCCAGTCGCGCCAACGGCTGGTTTCTCGCATGGTGGCCAGGCAGCCACGGCCTAAGCGCCACCGAAGTGACGACCGCCGCTGGCACGAAGGTGCAGTAGACACTGATCGGCGTCGGCGACACCGCACCGGGCTTGACAGCCGACTCTGCGCGCATTCGGACGCCACCCACAGCGACCCAGAGCCGTCGCGGCGTGTAGCTCGACACGTGGTTAACGAAGCGTGAAAGCATATGTGCCAGCCTCGTAGGTGGCCACGGGCTGTCCTTCCTCCTGCGCGGTGATCAGCACGGCAAAGCGATATTCGCCTCGACGGCAGCACCGGGTTGTATCGCGGGCAGGCACCCACCTGCGTGCCGGGCAGCAAGGAGCGGCCGGTGGGGCGCCCGTTACCGCGATGTCGCCCCCGACGCAGCGTCGGATCGTGTAGGACGGTCACAAACGGTGGGGTTCGCTCGTAGTGTGAGCAGATGGCCCATGAGGACCGAGTTTCGGACGGCGACCTGCTCGCGAGGACGGCCGGCGATCAGCATGCGTTCGCCGGTGTTCTACCGCCGCCACGTCGCGGCGGTGCTCGCGTATCTGATGTCGCGCACAGGCCGACCGGAGCTCGCGGCAGACATCTGCGCTGAGGTGTTCGCAGCGGCGCTCGAGAAATCCGGTCGCTACGACCCATCGAGAGGAGCGGCGCGGTCGTGGCTGCTGTCGATGGCTTCCAGTCGGCTCATCGACGCGGTGCGCCGCGGAGCGGTCGAGGACCGTGCCAGGGCGCGACTGAAGATGTCCGTGATCGAGCTAAACGATGCGGACCTCAAGGGCATCGAGGAGCTGCTCGACCCCGACCTGGACATAGCCGAGCAGCTGCTGGAGGGCCTGCCCTCAGGTCAACGCGAGGCAGTCAGAGCACGGGTGCTCGACGAACGCGACTACGGAGAGATCGCGGCGAGCGTCGGGCTCTCCGAGCACGTCATCCGCAAGCGCGTCAGCCGAGGGCTGAGCGCCCTCCGCACTGAACTCTCAAAGGAGAACAGCCGATGAGCAACTTCGTAACGACCCTCGAAAGCGACCTGCTGGACGCCGCCGAGCGGCTGCATGGCACCCAACACGACCGAAGCCGGGTAGCTCGGCGCAGGCGAAAGTACAGATTCCTCGGAGCTGCACTCGCAGCGCTCCTGGTTGCCACCCCGGCACTGGCCGGCATACCCGGCGTCTGGCGCGGGGTTCTCGCACCAAGGTCTGCGCCGACGCTCACCACGCGTCCGCCGCAGGAACGGCTCCTCGTCGAGCTCGGGGCTCTGCGCCGACCGGCGACCGCAGCCGACCGATCCCCCGCGGCGATGCTCGCAGTCACACGCAGCGGCCCGCTCACCGCCGTCAGCGTCAACCAGGTCCGGTACGTCGGGGTCTCCCCAATCGGCGACGCGCTCTACCTGGTGCCCTACCGCTCGCGAGTCGGGCTGCTGCCGCCGCGAGAAGAATCGCCACGTCAAGCTCCTGGCGGAGAGCGGATCTACAACGGTCCCGCACCCACCGGCGCGGTGCACGGGCCGACTCGTGCCGAGGAGCAACGTATGCGTCGGTTCCTCAACCAGCCCGGCGTGTGCCTGATCGGAGTCGCAAGTGGGACACCCGAGATCGACGACTGCGCGGCAACGGGCGAAATCGCAGACGGCGTCGACTACGCCACCGTGGGGGTCTACCGCAGCCACCCCGAAGCGCCGGGCGAAACGGAGTCACTCGCCACCGCGCACGTGGTCGCGTCCGTCGCGAGCGGAATCGTCCCAGACGACGTGGCGCGGATCACGCTGGCCTTCCACAGCGGAAGGACGCTCGCGCTTGCGGTCCACAACAACTACTTCGCGTTCCTGACATGGCCCGGTGAGGGAGGCGTACCTGCCATCACATGGATCGCAGCCAATGGACGGATCCTGCGCCAAATTCCCGCTCGCTACTAGGAGTGCGCGAGCTTCATCTTCGTGACGTATAGCGACTGGAGGAACGCGACTCGTCCTGCGAGGTTGTTGCCGTAGCGGACGAGAACCCAGGCAGGCCCGACGCGTCGTGCGACAGTCGGTGGGACGAGGACCTGCCAAAACGTCCTGCGCTCGCTTTCGCGCAGGATCCGCTCGGCGCGTACGCGTCCCACGGTCCTGGTGTCTGAGGCGAGTATCCGGCTCGCCTGCGCGGCGCTGAGTTGCGGTAGGCGGACCTCGCGCTGAACCGCAGGGATCTCGACGATCCCGGGGTGCCCGGGCAAGGGGATTGCGTTCCACAGCGGAGCTGAGACCACACCCGGCGATTTAGCGTTGAGTAGGAGCGCCGTCTCATAGCTCGAGCCGCCCGTGGAGAACCAGACATGTAGGCAGGTCAGCCAAGCGGGCCTGGTGATGTTCGGATCGCCTGTGATCTGCGTGGCAACCTGCCCCCATTCCGTGCGCACGTCGGGGAGCGAAAGAGCTCATCGCGCAACGCCCGCGAGCTGGCGGTGGCTGCGTGCCTTGCCAGTAGCTGTTGGGTAGCGTGAATACCGGCGACTTGCCGACATGGATCGGATGGCCGGAGGAGTCGAGCAGCGTCTCGGTCAGCGCGGGGCCGCGGCGGGCGTGCTCGAAGCCTTGGAGTATCTGCGGGCTTAGCCCGGGGGCGAGCACGGTGCCGCGTGATCCCGCCGGACGGTAGAACACGATCTGCTTGGCCCCGGGCGGCAACCCCGGTGCCGACTGCGCGTTGAACGTGCCGAGGTGTGCTACTCGCATCGCGGCGACGCGGGGGCCGGTGAAGATCGCATCGATCTCACCAGCTGGTCCCACCTTTTCCTCGGGACTGAACCCGCCGTCGCCACCGTAGATGGGATCGGCGGTAGTCGGGGGAGGACCGTTGCAGCCTTCGCCGTCGACGACCCTTACGCACACTCCGACGTTGCCGGCCTGAAGCGACGGTGAGACTCCCATCAGCGCGAGCTGACCGCCGATGAATGCGCGCCCGTGTACCAGTGTCAGCTTCAGCGGCCTGCCGGGCGTCGGTGCGCCCGATGCCGCCGGGTGTCCGCCGCCGCCACCGATCAGTGGCGACAAGCCCACTACCAGCGCAGCGAGGGCGCCGAGCACGATGCCCACGGTGCGCCTGCGACGCTGGCGGCGTCGCGCCTCTTCGATCACGCCCTGCTCGGGGCCGATCGGCGCGGGCGCCGGGTCGGCAGCAGAAAGCCGCGGCTCAGTGAGCGTGGTCACCACTGCCCGCGGATCGACACGGTCAGGTGACGCAGCAGGCGGACGCGCGCTTCCTCCGCGTTTCTGCCGCCTCCCGCCACCACGATCCATGCATTGCCTTCGCGCTTGGCACTCATCGGCCCCCGGAAGCCGTAGTCTCCGCTGCCGTTGAAGAGGCCGGGCGCCTGGGGGATCGCGTGTAGCCCCGGAACCGGCGCCGGCGCCACATGTCCAGGATCAGCCGCGTCGAGCAGGACCGCCGCGCGCAAGCCGCGCCCGGGGACGTAGTACTCGGTGTCCACGCAGGAGAGGAATCCGCGCCCGATGATGCGGGCGGGATAGGGACGCAGAGCGGTGGCGACCTGTCCCCACTCGGCGGTGACCCCTGGGAGCCCTGAGGCGTGCAGGCCGCATGGGCCGTTGAGCGGGGCGGCGGGGCGATTCCAGTCTCGAAACCAGACGGCACCGTAGTCCCGGGATTCGGTGATGCGCGCTCCCCGTGCATCGAGCGGGACGACGGTCGGTGGCCGGGGGGCGCCGCGTCGCTCGAGCGATCCGCGAAGGGGGGTGTGGATGACGCCCACACGCAGGCCGTAGGGAAGCCCCGGCAGCGCTTTGGTCGCGACGCGCCGGGTGCCGTCTACGAGGAAGGAGGCGACGCGTGGCGCGGTGATCTCGGTCGTCGTTTGGTCGCGTTCGCCATGGCTCCACCCGGACATGCGCGTCACGAGAGGGTGGCCGTCGGTGGGGAGCGGACCGCAGGTGCCGGTGGCGCCTCCTCGTTGCGAGATGAGAACGCACCAGCCGGCCTGACCGCCTTCGAGATTTGGCGACAACTGCACACTGATCGACCCTGCGCGCAAGTGTCCCGTCGACGGTGGTGCTTCTGGCGCCAGGCGCAAGCCCGCTTCCCGCGGCGCACCACCGCCGCTCAGTGCGACCAAGACGCCGGCAGTGGCGCCGATCGCAATCGCGGCCGCGCTCAGCGCCCGTATGCGACGCGCCCGCCGGCGTCGCCGCGCCTCTTCGATCACGCCCTGTTGAGGTTGCCGCTGGGCTGGCGGATTCGGAGGGTGCCTGTCGACAAGTAACATCGGTGGCGCTAGTCTAAGTAGCACCATGGACCAAGTCAAGGTCGACCGGGCCGACCCTACGCCGCTGCACGAGCAAGTCGCGGCACACATTCGCCGCTCGATCGCCGAAGGCGATGCTCGTCCCGGCGATCGGCTTCCGCCGGCTCGCGACATTGCGGCGGTGCTCAAGGTGAACACCAACACCGTGCTACGCGCTCTGCGTGAGCTGCGCGAGGAAGGTCTGCTCGAGTTCCGCCGCGGTCTCGGCGTGCGGGTCGCCGGCACTCCCGCGCAGGGCCTCGTGCTCTCCCAAGCACGCGAGCTGCTGGCGCTCGCCCGTCATCACGGTTACGGACGCGACGAGCTCATCCAGATCATCCAGCGCCTGGCCTAGTGAGACCGCCGTGTGCGCCCAAGCGGCACCGGCGTCAATGGAGCCAAATGGCTCCGTATCGCGCCGACTCGCCACGAGTAGGGCTCATTGAAGGGATCACCGTCAACGCGCAACCGCCACCTCGTGAAAGCGAGCAATTTGTGACGGTCTCGGAACGCGACCGGTCACAGACCGTGCCCCGACGGCTGGCGCGCGCGAGATTGGGGTCTCGACCCGCCGAATGGACATCGGGACGCTCCTGCGGGAGACTGGCTACATGTTCGGAGCCTCTCGACTGCGAGAGCGGCTCGCCAAGATCCTCAACGCGGCGTTTGCAGAGGGTCTGCTCAGTGAGCAGACGCTCTCGCATCGACTCGGACTCGTGTTCGGGCCGAGGGTGATCGAACCGCATGGCGTCGTCAGCGACCTCACGCTTCGCACTTACCGCAAGTATCTGGGGCGAGCGACCCTGGCGTCCACTGCTGCCGCAATTCGAGGGGCCATAAGCAGGATCTTCGCTCGCGAGCGCTCCGAGCCCACACCGCTCGTGCTTGCGCTCGACTGGACTGGCGCAGGCGAGGAGCTCTTGATCGGACGCGGCGCAGAATGCGACATCGCGCTGCGCGACCCGACCGTATCCCGCCGGCACGCGCGCCTCATGTTCCGTGATGGCGGCTGGCTCATTCAAGACCTCGCATCGACTAACGGCGTCACGGTCAACGGCATGACGGTCGGCCGCTATCAACTGCAGCCTGGTGACCGCCTCGGACTCGGACTCCAGCTACTCGACGTCGACTAAGCTAAGGAGATGGACGGGCTAAGGGTGGCGCGACGGCACTGGTGCGAGTGAGGGTCGCCGAGCCGAGGAGCCGACGATCACGCTGTCCTGCGGATAGCCTGGCACAGAGAGAACAGTGCCGCCTCCCCTAATGCAGGGTGCCGTGAGAGGCAGCGGAGGTTTCGCCGGGAGGCGGTCGACGACTTGGCCAGCCGAATAGGCCGACCAGTCAAGGACGGTCCCGCGCGCGGCGTGGATGCTCTGTGCGCGTCCCACGAGCACGTCCTGCTCGGCCAGGAGTGCGCTTGTTGAGGCGGAGAAGATCAACTCGTGCCGGATCCCGTGGCCGTCTATCGCCAGCCCAACGCTGATGGTCGGCGACCGCGACGAGGCCGAAGACATCGTGCAGGATTGCATGCTCCGGATAGCCCGGAAATGGCCGCGGGTCAGGGCCATGGAGCACCCCGGCGCCTACGCGCGTCGGGTCACCTTCAGCCTGGTGCTCGACGGGCGCCCGCAACGCTCACGAAGGAGCCTTGAGCTGGTCGCGATCGACACCGCATCCCCACCTGCCGGCGCGGATGCGACGGCCTCCTCGCTTGACAAACGCGCCGATCTCATTCGCGCACTCGCCGAACTGCCAGTGCGCCAGCGTGCGGTGCTCGTGCTGCGCTACTTCGTGGATCTGCCCGAGGCCGAGACCGCCGCGGCTGTCGGTTGCCCGGTCGGGACCGTGAAGAGCAGCGCATCACGTGCGCTCCAAGCGCTTTGCGAAGCCCTCGATACCGCCGCGATCACACCGATTGCCGAGTCCAGAGCTGAGACCGAGAGGAGGGCAACACGATGAGCTCCCAACTCGAGCGCGATCTTCGGAGCGCGCTGGCTGCACGAGTCGCAAAGCTGCCGGCCGACGCGAGCGCAGGACTGTCGGCCGGCGACTATCGGCCCCGCGGCACCGCAGGGCGCACGGCACTCGCCCTGGCCACCATCACCCTGGCTGCGGCCGCGGCGATCGCGATCTCGCTCGTCGGACTCGGCACAGACGCGCCGCGCGCATTCGCCGGGTGGTCTGCGACGCCAACCGCCGCAGGGCGCGATCAGACACAAAGAGCCGTCGCGCCTTGCCGCTCCCAGCTCGCGGACCTGCCTCGTCGCCATGGCACGGAAGCCGGCATCGGCCCGCGAGCTCTGAGCACGCTTCCCGCCCGCGGGTGGCGCCCGGTTCTCGTGGACACCCGTGGCCCCTACACGACGGTCCTGTTCGAGGTGGACCGTGGTCGGGCGGTGTCAACGTGCTTCGCTGGTAGCCGCGGAGCCATTTCGCTCGGCACCGCAGTTGGCGCGCGTCCCCCCGCACGGGTGCCGCCGAGGCGGGTGGCATACGCTTCTTCAGGGAGCACCACGACTCCGCCCGACGAAGGTTCGCGGCAGTTCTCCTACGTCGTCGGTCGTACCGGCGCCGGGGTCAGGGGCGTCACAGTGAGGCTCAACGACGGCGCCCGCGTGACGGCCAGCTGCGCCAACGGCTGGTTCCTCGCGTGGTGGCCGGGCAGCCACGGCCTCAGAGCTACCGAAGTGAAGACCGCGAGCAGCTAGCCCGGCGAGGAGTGGCGCACCCACGCTCGTTTCGCCAAGGCGGTGTAGAGATGACTGTTGCCAGGCTTTGCCACGAGTCGACCCGCCGGCGTCAGTGAGACGGCGTGGTGACGGTGAGCTCTTTGAGGAGGGCTTCCTGCTGGAGTGCGGTAGCTCCGGTGATCTGGAGCCAGGCGCCGCGGACCTCTTGCCAGATGCCGGCGCGTTCGCCTTCTGCGCCGTGGCGCCGGAGGAAGGCCGCCTTACCGTCGATGGGTGTTGTGTCCTTCAGCTGGACGGGGAGTCCTTTGCCGACGGTGAGCTGCAGCGTTGCTTCCAGCGTCCAGTCGCCCATCAGGAACGTGGCGGTTGCGCAGGGGGGTCGCGCGAGGAATGCCTGTTCGTTTCGCGGCAGGATGTAGCTCCTGTGCCCGATCGTGAGTTCCTTCAAGGAGCCGTGGATGCGCCATCCGCTGCGGCGCCTGAGGATCGCGAGCACCGGCGGTGGGCTTGTGGCCGCGGTCTGCGAGAGGGCGCGAAGGCCGTTGGTGGGGTGGTAGGCGATCCAGCAAAGCGCGTGGCTCGATGGCTCATCCGGTGGGCTGGGCCGGTTCAGATCGACCGGTCCGACGGTGAGCGCGTTCAGCGCAGCCGTCCGCTGCGTACTGTTCGCGCCGCCGGCGACGACGAGCCAGGTGTTCCTGACGCGCCGCGCTGCGATGTCGAGATTGTTCGCCTCATCGTTGAAGAGATTGGTCATCGTGCGGTGACGCGCGAACATCCCGGGGTGCCCGGCGACCGGCTGCATGTCGGGCAGTTCCGCGGGCACCTGCCCCGGCTGTTTGGCATCGAGTAGCACGGCTGCGGCGAAGCGTGTCCCGTGGAGGGTGAAGGACGCGTCGAGGCACGGCAGGAATGCGTGCCCGAGGATGCCGGGGTCTCCTATGGCGGCGCTCAGCACGGACCCGGACTCAAGGACGGCGGGTGAGCCTCGTCGAGGCGAGAGCGAGCATGCTCCCGACCCGGGTGGGCCCGGAGCCCTCCAGGATCGCGTGGCCTCAGTGACCGGCTCGGCGTAGGAGTCGCCCGGGATCACCTGGCCGGTGCTGTCCAGAGCGCTGAGCGCTACGCCGGGCTCGTGCGCCAGCAATCGCTCGGGCAGCGAGAAGACCGCGGCCCTGAACCCAAACGGCAGACGCGGGTCGGGGCGCGTGAGGATCGTCGGCCCGCCGGCGACGCGCACGGCGGCGACCTGGCCGGCGGTGAACACGTATGAGAGGTCCGGTGAGCCGATGCCGTCCTGGGCGCCGAAGATGGGTGCGCCGACGGCGGGCGGTGCTCCGTTGCATCCGCCGGTACCTAGGTCGAAGTTCTCAGCGCCGCGGTAGGTCACGACCGAGGTGCACCAGCCGATGACGCCTGCCTGCATGGATGGTGAGATCGAGATGCTGTACGTCGATCCGGGCGGACCGTAGCCCGTCTGGCTCCCCGGACTCCCGGGTTGAAAGACGGCCGTGAGTGGGCGTGAGCGCTGCCCCGAGAGCAATCCTGCCGCCAGGGCCGAGCCGCCAGCAACGACGAGCGCCGCGAGCACGACCCCCAGCCGGGTCCCCGTGCGTGGCCAGCGCCGTCGCCGCGTCGAGAGCTTGACCGGGGACGTCGCCGACTCGAACCGTGCTTGTAGCTGGTCGCGGAGCTCGCCGAGTATCGGGAGATCGCGAAAGTGGTCTCGGCCTGTGCTGGTGCTCATTGCTGCTCCTTGGTCTCTCTTGCTGTCGCGCGTCGCAGCGCCCTGATGCCGCGGCTCACTCGCGCCCTCGCGGCGGGCTCGCTGATCTGGAGCGCGTACGACAGCTCTGTGTACGAACGCTCCTGGATCACGTGCAAGTCGAGTGCGGTCTGTTGCTCGTCGCTCAACTGCTCAAACGCAGCCTGCACACGCTCCTCGAGCTCGCTTGAGGCGGCCAGCCGCTCGATGGCCGACACCTCCGCGCGCGTCAGTGCGCGCAGTTCGCTGTCAAGACGCGCAACCGCACGCTGCTCGCGCTCCTGGCTGCGGAAGTGATCAGCGAGCTTGCTGGCTGCGATCCGATACACCCACGCGGCACGCTGACCCTGGGTCCTCACGCGACAGCGCGCCCTCTGCTCGAATGCGGCGAGGAACGTGGCGCCGAGCAGGTCCATCGCCAACTGTGGGTCACCGGTCCGCCGCGCGAAGAAGCCAACGAGATCCCTCGCAACCAGTTCATAGCAGTCGAGAAACTCGCCCTCATCCACTGGGGTAGCCTGACCGTTCAGTCGATCTCACGCAGATACAGACGCCCGGACAGCTCTCGATGTGACGCGGGCCGACGTTCCCCTCACTTGTGCCGCTGAGACGAGCCCAAGCGCACGGAGGGTTAGCGAGCCTGTGTCCGCGGCTTCTTGGGCCGATATCGAACCGGTGTAGACAACTTCCCAGTCTGCCCAAAAGCTGTGTTCTCCGCCTATCTATGGGGTCTTCGAGGACCTCCGGTGCTCTCCGACGATGCCGGAAATTGCTTCGTTGGGGCGCCTTTGGGACGCCCCGCGAGGCCGGTGAGCGCCGGTCTCGGGCTGATGGCAGGTGGACGGCGCATGTCCCGACTGTGAGATCCACACGTGCCTGCGAGTTCGGGCCGGTGGAGTCCTGGAGCGCGGGAAGGTCCGTGTGTTTCCTCGAGGACCGACCTTGCTGGGGAGGGACGCCTGGGTTGTCACAAACGAGCGCGTCGCGCAAGCTACTGGTAGTGGGCTCACACGACGATCCGAGAGGCGACGACGAGCTGCTGCTGGCGACGGCTAAAGGCGACGGCGCGGCGTTCGCGGCGTTCTATCGTCGCCATGTCGCCGAGGTTCTGGCGTTTCTTGCGCGTCGGGTGAGCTCCGAGGAGGTCGCGGCTGACCTCGCGGGCGAGACGTTCGCCGCAGCGCTGCTGGCCTGCGAGCGCTACCGAGCGGCCGAGGCCCCGGCGTTGGCGTGGCTGCTTGGGATTGCGCGCAACAAGCTGCGTGAGAGCGCGAGACGGGGGAGAGTCGAGGTCGAAGCCCGGGAGCGTCTGGGAGTGCCGGCGCTCGCATTTGACGACGAGGATCTTCTCCGAGTGCAGGAGCTGGTGAGCCTGGGCGAGACGGCACTGGAGCTGCTCGAGCAGCTTCCCGCCGCGCAGCGAGACGCCGTTCGCGCGAGAGTCGTTGATGAGCTCGGCTACGAGCAGCTCGCGCTGGAGCTCGGGCATTCGGAGCAGGTGGTCCGCCAGCACGTCAGCCGAGGACTTCGGCGACTGCGAACACTGATCGAGGAGCAGCCATGAACGATCATCTCGGCCAACTGGAGCAAGCCCTGAGTGACGCCACGGTGCGTCAGTACGGTAGTCATGCCCACAGCCGCGCGCCGCGGAATGCGACGGGTGACATTCGTTCTCAGGCGCGCCGTGGTCGGTGGCGGCCGCTGCGCCGCTGGCCTCCGTTGGCGGTGGCGGCGCTGGCGCTGGCGATCGCCGCGACCGCGGCCGCGGCGATCGTGGTGCTCGTCGACCGTGGTTCCGCGCCGTTGACCGGCACGGTGCCCAGCGTTCGCACGCTTCACTACGACGTGCCCCTGACCCCGGACCTGGAGCCTGGCCACGCTGGCTGGTGCAGCGAACCGCGCTTCGCGATCAGCAGTGTCCCGTCGCCCTATTCCGGCGGCGGGACGTGCGCGCCGTCCTATCGTCCGGGCGCGCCAATTGTCCTGGCCGGCGGGGAGCCGATCAGCAACGCCAAGGACCTCTTGAAGTCCTCGCACACCCCTCTAACAGCGCAGCAGGGCAACACCGACCTGTTTTGGGCGATCGTCACCTCACGCGTGGCAGCCATTCGCCTACGCCCAGGGTATGTGGTCGCGGCGACGCGCGATGACCGCCTCGCGGCGGGATGGAAGGCGGTCATCGCGTTTGTCTCCGGGCAGGTCAACCCCGTGGCGTTGGACAGCGCCGGCCGGGTGATTCCCGAGTCATTTGCCGAGTCACCGACCGGAGTCCCGCCAACGCCTGCGCGAGCGACTACACGCTCCTATGAGCCCAACAGCACCGCCGCGTCGAGCCTGTGTTCGATCCATGCGCCGCACCAGCCTGAGATCACCGCCTCCTGGGAGGTTGTCGCCACACGTGTGCCGAGTTTGGGATCTGCCGTCGAAGCGAATGTGCTGTTCAGCTGCGCCCGCAGCTGGTATTCCATCAAGGGCTCCACTGAAGCCCCTTCGGCCGCGATCCTGCTCGGCGCACGACACCCGCAAGAGGTCGCGCCCAAGCTGCCCGGCCTCAAACCGACCGCGCGTCCCGGAGTCTTCACCGAGGACGGCGGGGCGAGCGGGCCGATCCTCGCCAAGCGCGTCGGACGTGCATGGCTCGTCGTGCAGGGATCATCGATCTCAACGGACGCGACGCTGCTCGGCGCTTTGCACGCTGAAGGAACCGCAGTCGGCTCCACGCAGCCCTAGGGCGCGGCCGCCTCGAAGGGCGGCAAAATGACGAGCACCTGCCCGAAGCAGGCCAAGGCCGCACTGCCGCTGTCCGCTCACGCCACCAAGAAGGCCGGGCAGGCTGCGCTGGCGGCAGCGCCCAAGCGCTACAAAGACCTCAACGTGAAAGGCGCAATGGTCGTCTGGTCGAAGGTCGCGACTGCGGCGGGAGCACGCGGCGGCGAGGTCGCCTTCCAATGCGGCAAGACGATCCAGGCGAGGACCATCGTCGTGGAACTTCGTTTCCCGAAGGAGCTGCCGAGCGCGAGCCTATCCGAGGGTGTCGTCTTCGTCTCGCGCTTCAAAAGCGGCTATCAGGTCTGGGAGGTAGCCCACTGACTGCAGTTCGACCGGCAGCGTCGACGCCGAGGAGACGCCGAATAACATCACACACCAGCGGAGCTACGGCCAGGCGATTTCACCCGGATGCTGGGACGCGACCCCCGGCGACGGGAGCCGCGTCGCACCGGTAACGAAAGAAGAAGACCTGCTTGGCTGGGTTGCATCAGCGGAGCCATAGTCGCTGCAGCCTGCGGCTTTCCAGTCTGCCGGGACCCGGCGTTCTGGCTTAGTATGCGGTTTTCCGGGACCTCGGGTGCTCTCAGACACCGCCGAAAAACACTCTGTTGGGGCGCCTTGCTTCGCGACGTGGCGTTGTCCTGCGCTATTCGGCCAGATGCCTGGTCTTCAGGGTATGCGTGCCCTGAATTCGCCGACCCGCGTGCCCGTGAGGCCGGGTTGCCCCGGGCTGTTGGATGTCGTGAAGGTCACCGTTCCGGTGTAGAGGCCCGGGCGTGTGAGGTCGGAGAAGGTGAGATGAGTGTCTTGTCCGGCGCGCAGGTCGGACCCCGTTGAGGCTAACCCAAAGGCAAGCGGTGTGCCGGGCTCGCGCAGTTTGACGGTGTACTCGTTGCGGGCGTTGTTGATCGCCACGCGTGCTTTGAACGCGACCGTGATGCTCCATGCGGTGCTAGCAGTGTGGGTGACAGTGGCCGTGATTGGGCTAGCGAGCTGTGATGGGGTCGGGTGGGGGGCGGGCGCGGCCACGTAGCCTGGCAGGGTCTTGCAACGACGACTGGGTGGTGGGCTTGCTCCTGCGAGGCTGCAGACGAGGCCCCCGCGGTATGTGATGCGGGTGATCGGTGGCCCGGCGGGTAGGAGGCCGGTGCTCACGCCGTTGAGGTCGTGCGGGGCTGCGGGAAGAATAATCAGGTATGCGCCTTGGGGGCCCTCCGGGACGATGGTGCGGGTGGCGGAGCCGTCCGTGTAGGAGATGGCTGTCGCGTCCGGGCCGAGCAGTCCGTAGTAGATGTCGCGCGTCTCAACTCCGGTACACAGCTCGCTGGGCGGTGCGCCCGCGGCCGTTCCGGCTCCGGGGCAGCGGTGCAGCGCGGATGCGCTGGTCGGCACGTCGCTTTGGCTCACGCTGATGAACAGGTCGCCTCGCCCGTCCAGAGGCGTGCACCCCGACGGCCCGGGCGAGGCATCGACGGGGAACGGGTGAAAGAGCCCGTCGTTGGCGAAGTCGCCGTCGCTGCCGAGCGCCCCGAGCTGGCCATCCAGGACCAATCCGGCGGCCAGGCACCCAAGTCCGCGGCTGGTCTGCGAGACGCGGATTCCCCACGGCAGCGGACTTCCGGGATCCTTCACCCTCAGCGACAACAGGTGCGCGCTGCCGGGGAGCACGACCCCAAACCCGGACCTGGGCGACGCGGCGGGGCTGCCGGTGCGAATCTCCGGGGCCCGTTCGGGCGAACCGAACCCGATGACCCCGGTCGCTGCCAGCGCGACGGCGGTTCCCGTCAGCGTCGCAGCGACGGGCACGATCATCGACACACGCCGCCACCGTCGCCCACGGTTCCCGGGGAGCTGGCGGCCTATCGCTTGGGTGAGCTCTCGCTCGAGCTCAGGGATGAGTGTCATCGTTCCTCCATTGCTGTTCTACGTAGGCGGGAGAGTCCACGGCTGACGCGTTGCCGAACTACGGCCTCCGAGCACGAGAGCTCGGCGGCGAGCTGCGTGTAGCTCGCGTCCTCAAGCACGTGTCTGCGGACCGCTTCGCGCTCGCTGTCCGGGAGCGGCTCAAGCCATCCCTGGACGACCATCTCGCCGCTCTCGATCACCGCCTGTTCGACGCTTGAGAGCGTGCGGTCGCTTACCCGTACCGTTTGCATCCCGAGCTGTTCGCGGGCCTCGTTCTCAACGCGCCCTTTCTCGAGGCTCCCGGCGAGTACGTGTCGGGCGATCCCGAGCAGCCAGCCACGCGCAGCACCCCGCGTCGCGTCGAACTGGTCTCGTGCGACGTAGGCTCGGGCGAACGTCTCGGCGGTCAGGTCGACCGTCAGCTGCGGCTCGCCCGAGCGTCGGCCGAGGAACGCGACGACCGCTCTCTCGTGGCGCCGATAGAACACAGCAAACGCCTCAGGTGCAGTCGACGCCCGTTCAAGCAGCCGCTGATCTGAGTCGCTCGCGGGCCTCATCGCTATCTAGTTGCCGGGCAGCACGGAGTTTGTGACGTCCACACCAACACCGTGGCAGGTCACACAGAGTCGTCGGGCGCGCCAGGGGCGGGGAACCTGTCGTCATCGGGTCACGACGAAATGGACTGTGGCGAAGGGGAAGTTCGGCAGCGAGGTTGCTGCGGGGTTGCTGAAGGCGACGTAGATGCGGTAGCTGCCGGGGCAGAGGCCGTGGGGTGGAGGTGTGAGGGTCTTTGTGATGGTCTGGCCGCGAGCGATGGGTGTGCGGCCGATCGCGACGCCCGCGCCGCGGGTCGCGCGTTCAGCTTCGCGCTGGCATCGGGGCGGTCCGCCAGTCCTGATGAGATAGCTGTAACCCCCGCCGTTCAGCAGTGCTCGAAAGGCGAGGTTGAACGTCGTGTGGGGGCCGCCGCTGCTGGGTGTCAGGGTGACCGGGTTTGGGGTTGAGGGGTCGCGTTCGGCCCTGCGCGAGAGCGGTGTCTGGGGAGCGGGCTCGATGCCTGTCCGCGATCCAGAGCGCTGGGCGCCCAGGGTGGGGATGTGCAGGGCGGAGGCTCTCTGGACGATCAGGTAGGCGCCGTCGTCGCTCGGGTTCAGGGCGATCGTCTCGTTGAGGCCCTGGCGGGTCACGGTGATGCTCCGGGAGTGCGTGCCGGCGATGCCGTAGGAGATGCGGCGGTAGTCCGCGGATGGGCAGCTGGGCTCTGCGTTGAGCTGGCTGTCGATTCGGCGGGTGTAGGCGAGCCCTTGCATGGCTGAGCGGATGCCCTGGGGGTCGTTCTCGGCCCTGGCGATTGCCAGTTGACGCCGGATGGTTGGGAGGGCTAGCGCCTGGTTTCTGCGCACCGCTTCTGTGAGGCAGCCTTTGAGTCCCTGGTAGGCGCTTGCTGTTTGGATGTTCGACTCGCCGGTAATGCCGGCCAGCTGGCCGGCGCGATTGAGGCTCCCGCAGGCTTCGGGCTGTACAGGCAGTTCATGGAAGCGGCCGTCGCTGTGGAAGGCGCCGTCCTGGCCGAGGACTCCGAGCTTGCCGTCGAGGACGCGGCCGATCTGCACGCACCCCCAGTGGGCGGTGCCGCCGTCCCGGCTGTCGCCGCGACCGTGGGCCGCCGTGAAGATGAGTCGCATTCCCCACGGCGGGCCGCCGGCGGGGTCTGGCACCCGCAGCGACAGCAGCCGCGTTCCCTTGGGGAGGATCTTCTCGCCGAGGTTTGGATACTCGCGGGGCGCGGGGCTCCCGACCTCAACGAGTGCTCTGGCTGCAAGGGCGACGCCAGCGCCGCCCGCCACGACTGCGAGGCCGATCATCAGGGGCCGTGCGAGAAGCAGACCGCGCCAGCGGCGCGTCCGGGCGAGAGCACGCGTGATCGGCCTCTGCGCTCGACGCTCGGCGGCGTCGTGGAGTTGGCGCTCGATCTCGGGGATGATGCTCATGTTGGTTCCTCCAGTTGGCGCTTTAGCGTTGAGAGGCCGCGGCTGACTCGCTTGCGGATCACGAGCTCTGAGGTGTCAAGCTCGCCGGCGATGTCCTTGTATGAGCGCTCGTCCAGGACGTGGGCGCGCACCGCCTCGCGTTGGCCGGGCGGCAGCCCGTCCAGCAGGGCAAGGCTCTGCCCGTCCAGGCTTGAGAGCGTCTCGATTCGCTCAAGGTCCTCGCCCGTGAACATGACCGCTTCGCGGATTCCGATCCGGAGCCGGGCGCGCGCCTCTACGCGTCCCCGGCGGAGGCTGCTGGCGAGGATTCGCTGTGCGATCGTCAGCAGCCACCCCACAGCCGTGGGGCCTTCTGGACGGTAGCGGCCTGCCGCGCGAAGGGCGCAGGCGAACACCTCCGCCGTGAGGTCCGCCGCGACCTCGGGGTTCCCGGTGCGCCGCAGCATGTAGCCGATGATCAGCCGCTCATAGCGACGGTAGAACGCGGCGAATGCGTCCGGGTCTGCCCGCGTTCCTGCGAGCAGGACGGAATCCGAGCAGGCATCCAAGGCGACCACACCCAGAGTAAACGCACAAACGCCGAGAGTGTGACCAGGGGCACTCCGACGACTGCCTCCCCAATCCGTCGAGCAAGCGCTCGCGCCCTCGGTGTCGGGCGCCTAGCCGACTCACGCGGGCGCTAACGGTCTGCACGCGCGGCCTGCCTTCCATTAGGCATCACGAATGCAGGGTTCTGGGCCGCGGCCTCACGAGCTATCGAGGTCGAAGCGGGCGATGGTCACGACGGTGCCGCTCATGCTGCTGCGTGTACGTGTCTTGCCAACAACTCAAGCTACGCCGCCGGCGGACGGTCCGCGGCGTCCGTCGCGGTCTCGCGAGGACTATCGCTTCGTCACGTGAACAGGCGCATCGGTCGCCGAGATCGAGACTGTCGTTAAGGACGAGCTCCGAGCGCGTCGGGCAGGAGTCGGCAGACGTCTGCTTACGCGACGCAATGCGCAAGTCTCCGCGTCTCTGACCGTCAGTGCCCGTCGTCGTCCGGACCAGGCGTCTGGAGCGAAGCTCAGCGGCCGCCCCGCAAATCGCGCAAGGCGCAAGCTGGACGCATGCTGTGCCCAGGGCTCGCAGCCATCTCAGCGGCTTCGCGCGCCCCGCATCAGAGACAACGCGATCGCCACTAGCCCGACAGCGAGCAGCACCCGTCCGACGATCGAGGTGGCCGCCGTCCAGCCGGTGCCCACGAGCATGCCGAGGAGTACGAACCCGACCGCCCACAGCGCGCAGCCCACGGTGGTAAGCGCGACGAAGGGGACCAGCTCCACGCGGCGCGCTCCCGCAGGCAACGACACGAACGTGCGCGCTAAGGGCATCAGACGCGCGATGAAGACCGCGCGGACTCCATGCCGATCGAGTAGCTCCTCCCATCTACGCAGCACCGGGCGCGCGCCGGGAAGACGATCGAGCACCTGGCTAGCTCCAAGGCCGTAGGCGAGCAGCGAGCCGACCAGGTTGCCTGCGGTCGCGGCGAGCACCGCGAGTGGGAAGCTCATCCAACCCGCGTGCACGGCGAACCCAGAGAAGATGAGCGTCACCTCGCTGGGAACCGGGATGCAGGCGCTCTCGGGCACCATCAGCACGAAGACGCCAAGCGCACCGAAGCGCTCGATCAAGCCGGTCATCAGTGGGCGACTGCCGCGAGTGCGACAATCAAGGCGTCGATAAGCATTCTTAGATGATAAGCCTACTTATCTAATGCCCACTCCGCGCCGTGCGCCCCTCGACGCCGCCGAGGCGCTCGTCGCCGTTGCGCCGCTCGTTAGTCGCTGGATCGAGCGGCTGCTCGCTGGTCATCAGCCGCCGCTGACGGTCGCGCAGTTCTTGGCCCTGCGCGCGCTCGCATCGGGTGCAGAGTCCGGCTCGGAGCTCGCGCGCCGGGCGGGAGTCTCAGGCCCTGCCGTCTCGCAGCTGCTCGCTGGCCTAGCCGCCGCCGGCCTGCTCGAGCGCCGCGAGGTGCACGAGGATCGCCGCCGTCAATCGCTCGCGCTGTCGGCCAGCGGGAGACGGGCGCTCGCATCAGCACGGCTCTTGCTGCGAGGTCGCCTGTCGTCGGCGCTCGCCGAGCTTCCCCGCCCTGAGGCAGACGCCCTCGCGCGTGCACTGCCACGTGTCGAGGCCACGCTCTCGGGAGCTCCACCCCCACCCCGACCCCGACCCCGACCCCCAGCCCGCCACCCGCCGAGGCCGCGCCCGCCTGGGTAAACGGGTCTCAACGCGGATCCGACTTCCGGCCCATTCCCTCGCGCAATGCGGGAGCGGGCTCGTCGCTGCTCGCGGAGCTTCGAATAGGGCCCTGAAGTTGCGCTAGGCCCTACCCGCTGGGGGATCCGGGACAGGGAGCATGCACCCCGCGCACTCGCAGCTCTCGCCTCGCCATGCGCGACGGCCCTCCCAAACCGCAAGCCCTGAAATCCCGAGCGCGACAATCGGATCGAGCCACCACAGCCCGAACAGGTTGTTGGCGAGCAGCCCCACGAGCACGGCGGCAGCGAGGTAGGCGCACAGCAGGTTCTGCCGTCCCTCGCCCGCAGTGGCGGACGAGCCGAGCTGCTCGCCGAGGCGCAGCTTTGCGCGTCCGAGCCACGGGCAGACCGAGAGTGTTCCGACGGACAGGCCGACGCCGAGCCAGGTCGTCTCTGCGTGGTGTCCGACGAGCAAGGCGCGGGTGGCCTCGAAGGCAATGTACGGCGCGAGCAGCAAGAAGCTGAGCGCAACGAGCTGCTGCGCTCTGCGCTCTGAGGTCGCGGAGAGCGTGCGCGACCCGGAGAAGCGCCACACGACGATCACGCTTGCGAGCCCCTCGATCGCTCCGTCGAGACCATTGCCAATCAGCGCGACTGAGCCCGCGAGCAGTCCGGCGGTCGTGGTGGCGGCACCCTCGAAGCAAAGCCACGCCAGCGAGAAGCTCGCAAGGTGGCGCGCACGTCGCGCTGCGCCCAGCCACTCCTCGCCGCTGGCGCTGTCGGGCATCACTGGGGCCTGCGCTCGCACGTCCACGCCTAGATCGACGGCCATCACGGCCACGTTAGCCGAGCAGGCGCGCCACGCCGAAGGACAGCCAGGTCAGTCACGCAGCCTGCTCGGCGAAGATGGAGTGGGCCTCGCGGGCTGCGTAGTAGACGAGCACATACGCCGCTGCCGGATCGGCCCACCACAGTCCCGCGAGAGCGTTGAGCGTGAGCCCGACCAGCACCGCGCAGGCGAGGATGCCGTCAATGAGCGTCACGCGGCTCTCGCTCACTAGGACCGGGTTGCCTAGCGCTGTGCCGGTGCGGCCCTTGCCGAATGCGAGCGCGAACATGACCGCCGCTGTGCAGGCGCTCCACGCGATGCCCGCGACGCTGTGGTGAGCACGGTGACCGACGATCAGGACCAACGATGACTGCACGGCGAGGTAGCCCGCGAGGAGCACAAACGCGATCCCGATCAGTCTCAGCGCGCGCCGCTCGCGCCGCTCACCGCCGCCGCGCAACTGCCAGAGCACAACCGTAGATGCGCCGATCTCGATCAGAGAGTCGAGGCCGAAGCCCGCGAGGGCAATCGAGCGCGCAGCGACTGCTGCCGCTGCGAGTACCCCGACGCCGATCACGTTCCATACGAGCGTGACCCGCTCCAGCGCGATCCCGCGATGCAGAAGGGATGCACGGGTGGCTTTGCCCAAGGTCGTGTCCATGCCCAACAGTCTGGCCTCGGAAGCGGCAGGGAGGTGCTGCGGCCTACGCTCAAGGCCGTGACGGTGCGTTCTGTTCTGCTCCTGCGTCGCGCGGCGCGGCTGTGCGGCGCGACGGTCGCCTGGAACCTCACTGTGGGCGCTGCGGCGGTCGCCACCCGCGGTCGTCAGCGGCAGCCTGTCGCTGATTGGTTTCGGCATCAACGCCGTGGTGGACTCATCGGTTTCGGCGCTGCTCGTGTGGCGGTTTCGCGCCGGGCTGCGCGGGCACGCCGAGCGGGCGATACACGTTGAGCGGTTGGCTGTCCGCGTGGCTGGCGGAGCGTTCACGATCATTGCGATCTATGCCTTCGTCCGGGCGCTTGTGGCGCTCGTCGATCGTGAGCACGCAAGCCCTTCCCTGTTCGGGATCGCGGAGGCACTGGCGTCGCTCGCGGTGCTCCCATACCTCGCCCTCGAGAAGTACCGGCTCTCAGTCCAACTTGGCAGTCGCGCGTTGCGCGCCGACAGTCTGCTGTCCGTTTCGGGCGTGGCCCTGGCGACGATCGCGCTGGTGGGTCTGATCCTCCAGCGTGCCGTGGGATGGTGGTGGGCTGATCCTGTCGCGGCGCTCGTGATCGCGGCCTTCCTCGCCGTTCAGGGTGCGGGAGCGCTGCGAGAGGCGCCGGAGCCCAGGGTGCAACACGCGCCTTCCTCCTAGGAGCGCCGCGGGAACTGGGCGATGGACGGCTGCGTCAGCTCGGCTCTCGTGTTCTCGCACTCTCGACGTGGTCGGTCTGGATGCTCCGCCCGCTTCCGCTTACGTGGATGCCAGCGCGACAACGCGCCCGGCCTCCACTCCCCAGTTGGACGACCAGCAGCAGAGCCCAGCCGGTCGCCCGCTGGCTACTACTTCGTCCCCGATTGCGAGCGCGTCCGCGTCAACGGCGGCGCCGCTCCCAGGGTTCGGCAAGGCCGCCACGTGGGCGCGAGGCGAACCCCCTGCTTCGCCCCCGCGGGGGTATTCGTGCCGAACTCGCCCGGAGACCCGGAAAGCGCGGACTGCAGGGGCGAGCCCCGCGAGCCCGCTGCTGGCGAGGACGTCGCGCCACCGTCGAACCCCGTGCTGGGCGATTTGCGGGACTCGCGGTGGGCCGGCGTGCGGACCTGCTGTCAGCTGCCCGCGGTGCTCACGACGCCGGCGAATCCCGCGTCGGCGTCCGAGGTGTCGGCAGCGCCGCCCGCGGTGACCAGTACGCGCTCGCAATCGGGGACGAAGTAGTAGCCAGCGGCGACGGCCCGGCGCTGCCGCTGGTTGTCTCACAGCACTAGCGTAAGCGGATGTCTGCTGCTCGCTGGTAAGTGAGGAGGCTGCTCTGGGCAGTCGGCACTGTCTGTGCCCGTGATCGCGGCTCAGGCCGGCTTGAGCGTGCCGCCGCCGGCGAGCGTGTAGCTCTTCGACCCGAGCGCGCTGTTGGCGGGGAGACTCGCGTTGTAGGTGACGGTGTGTCCATCGCCGACGATGTTCGTGATCGTGCTACCGGAGATCGTGACTCCGCTCAGGCCGACGAGCGTGGAGTCAGCCGTGACCGTCCAGCGGCTGCTCGAGTCGAGCGCGAGCGTGGCGTGTTCGATCTTTCCCGTGAGCGTCGAGGCGCGCTTGAGCGTCGCCGCGATCGAGCTCTTGGCGTCGGCGACGACATTGCCGGCGAGCGTCTCGCCTTCGGCGGCGAACGTCACGGTGCCGGCCCCTGTGTTGCCCGAGCCCGTGCCTTCGGCGTCGGCTTTCAGCAGGACACCCGAGGTCGCCTTCACCTTGGCGCCGCCCTTGAGGGTGATGACGGACTTGGTGTTCGTCACGTAGAACGCCGGCCCGGTGAACGCGCTCAGCGATCCGCCGACCATCGTGTAGCTCCCGGTGCCCGCGTTGGCGTCGCCGGACATGCTCTGGTAGAGCATCACGCCGCGCTTCACGTAGCCGGTGATGCTCGAGTTGGTGACCATGATCGAGTTGGCGCCCTCGATCACCGCGCCCTCGGAGCCCTTGGCGATGATCGTGGCACCGCTCGTCCTGATGGCGCCGGTCGAGTAGATACCCGGCGAGGTGCCGCCCGTCGTGACCCACCTGCCGCCTCTGGTGATGACGGTCCCGCCCCCGCGGTCGGTCGCAATGGCTGCCGAGCTGCCGCCGGCCGTGGCGATGTTCACATTGGTCAGCTTGAGCGAGCCTCCCCCGGTCATCGCGCCGTGCGCGTACTGCCCCTTTGCCGTGATCGTCGCGTTGGCGATCGTGGCCGACGCACCTGAGCCGTATGCGAACACGCCGTTGGCGCCCGCCCCCGAGGTGATGACTGTGCCCCCGATGATCGAGACCTTGCCCTTTTCGTTGGCCAGCACGCTGGCGTTGAGGCCATAGAAGCTGCTCTGGTTACTCGATTTGGAGTTGCCGGTGGTCCTGACCCGTGAGCTCTTCAGCGTCAGCACGCCGCCCTTGGTGACGAGAACGCCCGACTGGTCGGCCGCCGTGGCCGTGAACGTCTGGGCGGACTTCGTCGCCGAGCCGCCGCTCAATGTGTACTTGCCGGTGGGCGTAATGCGTGCTTCCGAGGAGCCGCCGCCCGGAGCGCCGCCGCCCGGAGCGCTGCCGCCCGGAGGCGCGGGGGGTTTGCCCGCGGCAGTCGTCGCCTTGGCGGCCGCCCCGGATGCGCCGCTCGTCGTCGACGCCGTCGAGCCGCACGATGCGAGCGCGAGCGAAGCGAGCGAGGCCGCCGCGACGGCCGTCCGGGGATGGGATTGGAGTTGGCGGATCATCGGAGTTCCTCTCGTTGCGCGACGGACTAGGACACGGACGACTAGGTGGATGTCTCCAGCCTCGCGTTCGAGCTTGGGCGAACCTTGTGCGGATGCTGTGAGTCGGCTGGGAGCAGTCGCATCGGCGGCTCCGCGATCCTTGCCGCCGCGCCGGGCGCAAACATCCGTGGCCTCAACCGATCACGGCGCGTAGAGACCACGGGCCTGCCGTGACGCTGGTGTTTCGCGCCCCACACGCCTCCGATTTGGGGCCGCGCTGCGCCCGACCTCGACCCGGACCGGATCACATACACCCCCTTCGGTGAATCGACACCGCCTTCCCGGAGCTGTTTCGCTGGCTGGGGGAACGGGGTGTTGAGCCCGCAGGTCCGCCGTTCATCCGTTTTCTCCAGGTCGATATGGATGGCGAGCCGCTCAAGCTGGAGGTTGGGTGCCGGTCCCGGATGACGTATCGGGCGAGGGACGCGTGCAGGCGGACGCCCTCCCCGCGGGTCGCTACGTGACGCTTCTCCACATCGGGCCGTACCGCCACGCGACTAACGCTGATCTCGCCGCCGCCAGGGTTGCCATGCAGGATTGGGCGAGGGTGCTGCAACGCCGTCCACGCGGGCACTAGGCGAACCCCCTGCTTTCGCCCGAGCGAGGGTATTGTGCCGAACCCGCCCAGAGACCCGGAAAGCGCGGAAAGCAGGCGCCGCCCGCGTAGCCAGCAAGACGCCTGAGTTGGACGAGGAGCATTCGTCCGAGCGCCGGCTCGGCGTACTACTGCTTTGCCCTGGCGAAAGGAGCAGTCTCGGCTGCGCTTGCTTACGAAGTGGCTGAGCCCACCGGCGGGCACCCCGATCTAATAGTCACGCTCGGCAACGGATCATCGCTCGGGCGGCGACAGCGGAGCCAGATCAGCAGGCTAAAGTCCTCAACCGGCGCCGAGACGGCGCCTATGCTCGGTGAGTGCCCGAACTTCCACCGATCACCACGCGGGCCGAAGCGGAAGAACGAGTGCGGGTGGCCCTCGGGCCGCAGGTCGCGGCGTGCGAGCGCTTCATGGAGTTCTCGTGGGAGGTCATCGGCACGGAGCCGTGGACCGGCAGGCCGATCAGCGAGGACTTGGCCGAGCGGCTGATCGCCGGCGAGATGTCGCGGGCCTTCAAGAGCTACCGGGGCGTGATCGACGCGGCGCTCGGCGGCTATGGGCCGCAAGGCGCAATGGTCGACAGGTCCCTGTTCGAGGGGATGGCAGTAGCGCACTGGATCAAGCTGAACCCCGAGCTGGCAGGAGACCGGTTCCGGAAACACGTGAGACACAACATGGCCATGTGGAACAAGCGCCTCGGTGCGCACGGTCGAGAGGGTGTCGAGCTGACGCTTACCGAGGCCGAGACGAAGGAGTACGACAAGCTGTTCGGGCCGTGGGGCGACAAGCTGTGGTGCGGGATGCCGATGCATAAGCTCATCGACGAGATCGAGGGCGAGTGGGAGGAGGGTGAACGCCGGAGTGAACTGCGCTTCATGTTCGCTGTTGCGCACGCGGACAACACGGAGACGATGCACACGACGGCCACGTCGCTCACCAGCAGCATCGTGCAGGACGACCTCGACGGGCTTCGGACCGAAGCTGGGCCGAGCATCTTCCGGGTTGATCGTGCTCTGCTCGGCGCGCTGTGGCCCTGGGCGCACATGCTCAGGATGTCCGCGAGCTACTTCGAGCTCGACGGCGCAGACCGTGTTGACGATGAGTTCATCAAAGCCCGTGCCCCCTTCATCTCGCTGAGTGCCGAGCTGCTCGCTGAGGTGGGGCGCAACGATCCCTGCCCCTGCGGGAGCGGCAAAAAGTTCAAGAAGTGCCACGGCCTTTAGCCTCCGTTGTGTGCGCTCGGAGCGGCAACGTCGGGACCATGTCGCTATTAGCGCCGCGCCGAGCAATGTCACGGCGCATCTTGACCCTCACCTGAGCCGACGGCGATGCCCAGCCGGCTTTTCGATCACGCTCGCGCCGGATGGCCGCGAGCGGCAGCGAGAGCTTCGGCCACGAGGCGGCGTCCTGGCGCGGGCGACCGCGACAGCGCGCTCGCCGACCTCGGCCTCGCTCCGGGGGGCGGCCCGCCGGCCTCGTAGTCGCTCGCGCGTTGATGACCAAAGCAGACGCGCGACCCGGCGAGTGCCGACGCTGTCGCCCGGGACGACGCGGGGGCGCGTCGGCTGACGGCAGCGAGACACCCGCTTACTCGGCGCATTGCGGAAGTCTCGGCGCAGCTGCTCTCGAGTGCTCCCCCTCGTCCGATCCGAGCGCGGGCGCGGCGCCTGATTGGACGCTCGCTCGTGTCAGAGACCAGCAGTCAGGGCTCAACGGTCGCGGCTGCAAACCTCGCGTTTCACGAACGCCCGAACCAGCGCGCTCGGCGGGTCGCGCCGAACTGCTCCTTCTCGGCGGCGTACTCCAGCGAGGGGTCGTAGCGATGGGCCTCCGGCGCGTCGCCGCGGAGGAAGTTGATCTCGACCTTGCTTACGAGCCCGCCGCCGAACTCGGCGTAGCAGACGCCCGAGCCCTCGTACGGTGCGGGCGGATCGGTGCCCGAGATCGTCGCGGCGATGTCGTCAGCGACCACGCGCGCGGCCGACTCGGCGAAGATCCCGGCCTTGGGAACTGTCCGCGGCCCGGTACAGACGTCGCCGATGGCGTAGACGCCGGGGAAACGGGTCCTGAGGTTGGACTGGTCGACGGGCACCCAGTTATTCTCCGCGAGGCCCGAGTCCGCGAGCAGGGCCGGAGCCCGGTGGATCGGGATGCCCACAAAGAGGTCGTAGGGCAGCGTCTCGCCGTTCGCGAGCTGTGCCGTGCGTGTCGCCGGGTCGATCCCGACGACGAGATGCTCGGGCAGTTCCTTGACGTTGCGAGCGGCAAGCCCGTCGCGGAACATCTGCGCGACCTCGCCGGTCACCGGGACGGGGCGTGCCATCGGGAATGTCGTCGCCATCTCCACCGAGTCCCGGATGCCGTGCTGCGTGAAGTGCTGGTGCAGCAGGAAGGAACCCTCGAACGGGGCCGGCGGGCACTTGAACGGCTGCCCGAGGACCGAGACGAGCACCTTGCCGCCCTTGAAGTCAGCGAGCTCGTCGCGCAGCCGCTCGGCGCCGGCGAGCGAGTAGTACTCGTGCCCGCCCTGCTCGAAGCCCGGCGTGGCGGCGAAGTCGTAGTCGGCGCCGAGTGCCACGACGACGAAGTCGGCGTCGTAGGATCCGGCGTCGGTCGTGACGCGGCGCGCCGCCGGGTTGACCCCCGTCACCGTCTCCTGGCGGAACTCGACGCCGTCCTTCTCGAAGTCGCGGTAGTGGAGTCGGACCTCGTCGGCCGACTGGCGGCCGAGCATCACCTCGAGCTTGGAGAAGCCGAAGAAGAACGAGTCGTTGCGATCGATGAGCGTGACGCGGACCGTGTCCACGATCGTCTCCGAGAGCCGGGTCGCGAGCTCCAGTCCGCCAAACCCGGCCCCGAGGATTACGACGTGCTTGCTCATCGGCGGCACACTACTTACTCGGGCCCCCGGGGCGCCAAGCGACTGATGGCTCTAGTGGCTGGGAGCTGGGAGGATGCCGTGGCCCTCGTGGGTCGATCCTGATAAGTCGAGGCGAGGGCCCTGCTCTCGTTCGAAAGCGGTCGTGTCTCGTGCGCCGGTCACGTGCCTGCTCTGGACGAATCTCGATAGCCCCGACTGAGGCTCGGTAGACGTCTGCTTTCGCGGGCGAAGCGGAAGCCTGCCGAGCCGACGCCGAGACGATCGCAGGTCGTCCAAGGCGGGCGCGAAGGCAGCCCTCGCTCGGACGCTCGCTCATCTGATGAAGCGGTAGCACGCCGCGCCGTGAACGTGGGCGCAAAAGCAAGACGGCTGCGCGAGGTCCACGGGCCCGGCGCACGAGCGCGTGCGCTATGAGCAAGTCACGCTGCTGTGGCTGTTTGGGTTGTGGGAGCCGTTTCAGCCGCGGGAGCCGGTTCTTTCGACGAACCGGGCTGCTCGGCAGGGATCCGCCGGCCGAAGGCCAGTCCAATCAACGCGAAGATGGCGAGTATCGACAGCGCCTCGCGCAGCCCATCGAGGCGCGCTTTCGCGTTCTCTTCGACGATTGCATCTGTGGCGCGGGGTGGCACATGGGCCTTGTGGAGCGCCTCTGTCAATTGCTTGTCGGAGATGAAGGGGACGCCACCGGCGAGCTGGGTCGTGGCCTGCGATTTGACCGGCGCGGGGACGGCTGAGTTCTGCTCCACCCCGGTGAGAAACGAGGTGCTCAGCGCGGCGATCACGATCGCTCCCGTGAGCGCCGTGCCCATGGAGATGCCGAGGTTCGTGATCGTGTTCTGCAGCCCACCCACCACGCCGCTTTGCTCATCGGGACGGAGGAGACGGTGACGGCGCCGAGCTGGGAGGACAAGGCCCCGATGCCGAGTCCGGCGAGCAGCATCGGCCAGGTCGTTATCTCCGCTCCCGCGCCTTCCTGGAGCAGGGCGACCATGATCACGAGACCGGCGAACAGCGCAAGGAAGCCGAGCTGGACCACGCGGCGCGGCGAGGCTTTGGGGAAGAGCTTGGGGATGCCGGCCGCTGCGAGGATCAGGGCTATCGACAGCGGCAGGAACCTAACCCCTGTCTGGATCGCGGAGAGCCCGAGTGCGACGGAGAGGAACAGCGGCACGGCGAAGGCCACCCCGCCCTGGACGAAGAACTGGAAGAAGAACGAGTTCAGGCCGCCGCGCAGCACGTGAACCTGAAGGATCTTGGGGTCGAGGAGCGGCTCGCCGCCATGGGCGAGCACCCGATCCTCCCACTCTATGAACAGATAGAGGACCAGGCCGCCGGCGAGCATCAGCCAGATCACCGGCGACAGTCCGATCCATTCGGGGGCCCCCGGTTTGGGTTTGACGAAGCCCCACACGCCCGAGCGCAGGATCCCGAAGACGATCAGTCCGAGACCGATCGCCGACAGCGCTGTCCCCACGAGGTCGAGGTGCACCGTCTTCTCCCGCGGCCCCTCGGGTATGCGGCGGGCGAGGACGAGGATCGCCAGCACGATCACGACCTCGCCCGCGAACACCCAGCGCCATGACAGGTAGGTGGTGAACAGGCCGCCGACGATCGGGCCGACCCCGATCGCGATCGCGGTCGCCGCGGCGATGAGCCCGTAGGCGCGCGGCCGTTCGTCGGTCGTGTAGTTCACCGCCACCAGCGCGACGATCGACGGCAGGATCAGCACCGCCCCGATGCCCTCAAGGCAGGACCAGCCGAGCAGCAGCACCCCGAGGCTCGTAGAGATCGCCGTTATGAACGACCCGCAGCCGTAGATGACGCACCCGATCGAGAACGCGCGCTTGCGGCCGATGATCTGGCCGACCTTCCCGCCGGTGATCATGAACGCAGGCCATCACCAGCGTGTAGAGCGTGATCGCTGTCTGGATCCCGGTGACGGTCGTGCCGACGTCCTTCGCGACCGTCGCGATCGACACGTTCATCACAGAACTGTCGAGCATCATCAGGAACTGGCCCGCGCACAGGGTCAGCAGAACACCGCCAGCCGCCGTCGCGGCTGCCTTACTCGACACCGAACTCACCGCGTCTTCGTGATCAGACGCCGGGGAGTCGGCCGGCTAGCCCGCCGCGTATTCCTTCTCGGCCTTGTCGAGTTCCTTCTTGAACTCCTTGGCGTCGACGTCGATTTCCTTCTCGGTCGACTTTTCGGCGCGCGTGAGCGCCTTGTCGAGCTGTTCTTCAAGGCGCGACTCGCCGATCACGAACAGCGTCGCTTCTCCCGCGTCGATGAGGTCGCCCAGTTCCTTGGCGGCGTCCTTGGGGATGCCCTTTTTGAAGTGTCCGCCGAGGCCGCCGATGACGCCGCCGACCAACGCCGCGGGGATGACCGCTGGCGCGGCCACGACCCCGACCGCCGCTCCGACGGCGATGCCTCCCCAGGCGCCGTGCTGGGTGGGCTTCTCGTGCTTCTCGACCTGGACCTTGCCGTCAGCGTCCTTAGTGACCAAGGCGACGTCGTAGGTGCCCACGAGCTTCGCCGCGTGCAGCTCAAGAAGGGCGTCGTAGTCCGCTTCGGCGCCGGCGCGGTCGGCGTAGGTTGCGGCATAGATGAAAACTGGCCTGTCGCTCATTTGATCTCCTGTTCAGGGTTTGGAGTGTTCGGAGGGTCCGCCTGGTGGGGGACCCATTCGCGCGTCCACCGCGCACGGACAAGCATTACTTTCCTGCGCCCTTCCCGCATCCGGCGACGTCCGGATTCCGCCGGCATGGAGTCATCGTGGGACCTCGCCACGAGAGGCTCCTCCACTCCAAGCTAGGAGCATTTGAGGGATTCAAATGCCTGCTTGTAGCTCGCGGCAAGTCCGGCGACCGCAGTCTTCACCGCCGGCTCGGATTGCTTGAGCACGGCTTCGATGTTCCCCGAGGATTTTGCTGTCGAGACCACGCCCTTCGCGAGTGCTGCAAGCTCGGCCTTGAGCGCCGTCTGCGCGGATTCCACTGGAGCCTTGCTCGCCGCGGGCAGATTCGGGGTGGATTCTTTGATCTTGGCCGCTTCCTTTTCCATCACTGCGGCGGCGTCTTTGATTTCTTCCGGTGCCTTTGAGGAGATCGACAGGCTGGACAATTTGGAGAGCTGGGCCTGAATTTCCTTGGTGGACGAACACACCTGCGCCGTCGCCTTTTCTTCAGACGATTCGCCACACGCGGCCAGCCCTATCGGGACAAGCAGAACGGCCGCTACGACCGCCGGCCTGTTGAAGATCTTGAACACCGGAGCCCTCCCTCTGGTGGTTTGTACGCGGGTCTACCGCGCTCGGACAAGCATTCCCGTCATCCGCCGTCAAGGATCCGTCCAAGCCCGCGACGGTATCAGGGTCTTCCCGCAGGGAGCATGGTCAGCCGAAGACAGACCAGGCAGGCTCCGGACGTCGTGCAAGGATTGCCGCATGGCATCCGGCGAAGAGCCGCCGCGCACGCGTCGATCGCTCAGCACGACGCGCATGGAAGCATTCAGCGACGGCGTTTTCTCGATCGCCGCGACGCTCCTGGTGCTGGACATCGCGATTCATCCGCCGGGCACAGCACTCGAACAGGTGCTTGACGCCTGGCCGTTCTACCTCGCCTATGTCGTCAGCTTCCTCACGATCGGCGCAGCATGGCTCGGCCACACCCAGCTGACCGATCGGCTCGCGAGGACCGACCCGCTCCTGCTGCGGATCAACCTGCTGCTACTGCTCGTGGTGGCGTTCCTGCCGTTTCCGACCAAGCTCGTCGCGGACGCCCTGCACCACGAAAGCAGCGAGCGCGTCTTTGTGACGATGTATGGGCTCGCCCTGCTGGCAATCCGCCTCCTCGCCTTCGCCCTGGACGCCTATGCCCGGCGCGAGCGCCTCTACTCGACCCAGGACGAGGGCGACGAGCGGCTGGATGAACCGCGAGAACTCCTGCCCGTCCTCGGCGGCTATGTGATCGCGATCCTCATCGGACTCGCCGTGCCGGGAGTGGCCGTCGCGATCTACTTCGGCATCGCGCTCTACATGATCCTCTTCAGGGGGATCCGGCGGAACTCCATCCGCGCCCGCAGATGACCCGTGCTGCGCCCGCTTTCCACCGGAGGGAAGCCGTATGCCCCGGGAGGACAGCCGCGCTTCAGGGAAAACCCGCACCCTGGCGGGCCAAACTACTCGTGGTCGAGGACCGGACGTGTGCGCGTTCGCTCGCCGGCTCAGTCGATGCCGAGCGCCTTGGCCTTGGCGGCTGCGAACTCCTCATCGGTGAGGGCGCCGCTGGCGTGGAGTTCGACCAGCTGGTTAATCTTCTCCGTGGTCGGGTCCACGGGCTCGTCAGCCGGTGGTGACTCTTCGGGAGGCGGGGGGGCCGCGGCCTGAGCCTCGTCCTCGCGCTGCGCTCCGCTCTTGCCGGCTTTATAGGCGACCGTCCCAACGACTGCGGCCCGAGCAACGGGGCGGCGGCGGCGTGGTCCTAACGGCATGATCTACTCCTCGTCCTCGACTTTGAGTCCGAGGCAGAGGTCAGCTCGGACCGCAGCTGATGCTACTCCGAGTGCGCGGATCGTGTCACGCGCCGTGGGGGGTGCAGCCAGAACCGGTCGTGCACCCGCTCACGCGGCTGTCTTGACGCTGCTCGGCTCGGGACGATGCGCGATCAGGTCGAGTGAGACGCGCCGGCTGCAGCTCGCCTCGGTCGGCGCGGCGGCGGTGACCTGCCGTGCGCAGTGCCGAGAGCGATTCGATTGCGATGTACGCAACGACCACCGCGACCACGATCAGCGGCGAGACTCCCAGTCCCGCTCGGGAGGTCAGGGCGAGTCGTGATGACAACGCAGGAGAGCGGGAGCTTCAGGATCGATACGCATGCGGCGGCCATCAACACCGCGACCGCGGGCGTCTCTGACAGACCGGGAAGGTGCCCGGCCAGGAGACCCGCGACGGCGCCGAGGAACAAGGCCGGAAACGTCGGTCCGCCCCGGAAGTTGCCCAATGAAAGGCTCCAGGCGAGTCCCTTGAACAGGAGCAGGAGCGCGAGCGTGGACAGGGAGAGGGTCGGGCCGGTCTTGAGGAGTTCTCCAAAGGCGTCCTGGCCGGAGAACAGCACAGCGTCGGCGGACTCGCCGGTCGCCTGGCCGTAGGCGATCGCAAGGCCGCCGACGGCCAGCGCGGCGACGATCGTGAGCAGCAGAGGGCCGAGCCGCAACCAAACGTTTCGACCATTTCGCGAGCTCGACGATCACGAAGGTCACCACAGCGGCGGCGATGGCCAGGGCGATCGTCCAGCCGAAGTCGCCCAAATCCGGCTTGGAGAACGCCGGTAGGGCCAGCGGACTCAAGGCGTAGGCGCTCGCGCTCAGACCCGTCACGGATCCCATGCCGATGAACACGAGCGAGCCGATTCCGGCGGCAAGTAGGCCCGGGAGCAGGATGACCGGCAGCGTTGCCCCACCCAGCCCTGTGGCCTCGATGATGATCACGGCGCCGACGACCGGGGAGCCGAAGAGCGAGGAGATGGCGGCGAAGGCCCCGGCGGCCGCCATCAACGCCAAAGCCTGGTCGGGCGCATCCTTCCTGGCCAGTCGCATCGCCAGGGCCCCAAGTCCCATGCCGAGGGCGATGAGCGGTGCCTCCGGGCCGAGGACGAGCCCGAGGCCGAGCGTGGCCAGCGCGGCCAGCAGGATGCCCGGGAGCTCGATCGGCTGGGTGGGAGCGCCCCCGGTCTTCAGGCCGTCGGCGGGCACATGGCCCCCGCGACCCGGCAGTCGCAGGATCGCAAGCGCGGTGAGCAGACCGGCCAGGGCGAGCCAGGGCAGCGGCCACCACCAGGGGACGGTGTTGAACCCCAGGTCGCTCGGCAGATCTTTGTAGACCCCGTGCTGGATGTAGTAGACGAGCTCGAGGAAGCCCCACGAGGCGAGCGAGACGAGCACCCCGATCACCGCGGCGAACACGAGCAGCACGCGGTACTGGCGGCTGCGGATCAGCGAGCCCGGATCAGCCGGGAGGAGCAGGCGGCGTCACTCATCACGGTCGCGCGCGCCGATGTCCTTGAGCGCGGTCTCAATCACGTCCAGACGCACGCCGATCTGATCGAGCTTCGCAGAGACGACGTCGCTCTCGGTGCCCTCGATGCGCCTGCGCGCATTCTCGATGAAAGTCGAGGTGATCGCGGCTGTGATGACGGTCAGAAAGCCGATCCCGCCGATCATCACCAGCGCGGCGATGAGCCGTCCCGTCGTGCTCGTTGGCACGAGGTCTCCATAGCCGACGGTCGTCACCGTCTGCACGGCCCACCACAGGCCGTCGCCGATGTTGGGGAAGTTCTGTTCGTCGGTGAAGTGGATCAGCACCCCGGCGATGATCGTCGCGGAGACGGTGAAGGACGCGATGATCCGCGCCGCCCGCGGGGCGGTCAGGGGCTTGCGCAGCAGGAGGTTCTCTGCTCGCTGGTGGGGCGGCGGAGGAGCCGCCGCGCTCCCTTTGGACGTGGTCACGGATTAGTGCCGGTGGAAGGTCCGTCGGGGAATCAGGGACGGTTTCGCGGCCATCCTCGGCCCCGCCGCCCGCCGCCGGCAATGTGGACCGTCGCGCGTTGCCCTAGGCATCGGGGAACTCTGCAGCCGTCTGGCGGCGCAGCACATAGGTGCCGAAGAAGGCGAGCGCGAGAAACACGATGATCCCACCTAGTTTGCCGGTGGCCGGGATCGGATCCCAGATGAAGATCAGGGCCATGATGGCCGCGACGATTCCATACGTCCAGCCAGGCTGGTCGCGCAGGAAGGGGGCGATCCGCCGGCGGGCAGTGACGGCCAGGCGCGCGGGACCGGCGAACCACGCCGCGGCGATCAGCGGAATCCCCACGATGATGAACGCCCCGGCGATCTCAGAGAGCATCGAGGTCGCGATCGTAAGGACGGCGTGAGCGGCGGGCTTGACCGATTCGGTCTTGACCAGCGAGTCGGTCACCTGGGTGACGAGGACGTTGCGCGCGAGGAACACCACGATGCCTGCCCCGAGGATCGCGATCCCCACCGTCATCAGCGTGCGGCGGCGGAAGCCGCGGGCGAGCCCGATCGCCAGCGCGTAGAGCAGCGGCACGATGATCGTCAGCAGGAGCGCCAGGCTCTTCAGCGCTTTGCCGATGTCCTGGACCAGCTTGAGCTGGTTGGACTTGAGGATCTTCAGGTGCGCGACCGAGGCCGGCAGCTTGGAGCTGACGTTCGGCAGCCCGAGGCGGTTGGTGATGTCGCTGACGACCAGGGCCAGGTTGAGCGTGACCTGGCCGCCCGTGATCGCGACCGCTCCCTTGCCGCCGTTGACGATCGTGACGAAGCTCTGGTCGGCGGCGCGGTTGGCCCGCTTCCACACTTCCTGCACGCGCGGGCTGGCGAGGGCGCGTTTGGCGGCTTCGTCGGCGAGGCTGTGCAGCGCGCCGGACAGCGGACCGGCGAGCGGGGCCAGCTGCGCGGGCAGCTTGGCCTTGAGTTCCTGTTCGACGTTGACGTTGGCGTAGAGCTGGTTGACCAGGTAGTTGGAGGTCGCATCGCGGACTTCTTCGTTCTGCAAGAGCTTGGTGCTCGTGTTGGCCCAGTTGTCTGGGTTCAGCATCTGGCGGTTCGCCCACACCGCGAAGATCGCAAGGACCGCGAGCACGGTCGTGCCCCATATCAGGACCTGCACGAGGATCCGCCGGCCGCGGGTGGCCGGAGGCTGCTCGGCCGGCCCCGGCCGGGCCGAGTCCGAGCTACCCGGTGTGGCATCCCCGGGAGCAGGATCTGTTGGTGCTGCGCTCTCGTGCATGCTTGCCGCCCTTCCTCTGGCCTCAGAGACCCTTCTCGGCCGTGATCCGCCCGGACTCGACCGCCGCGACGAGCGCCTGGTAGTCGCGTCGTTCTGCTCGGCGTAGGCGTGGGAGAACTCGACGATCGCGCGGTCGAAGCGTCGGGCCCTTGCCGAGGTAGGCGGCGATCGCGATGCGGTCGCCGCTGCGCGCGTGCGCGCGGGCGAGCGTCCAGCCGCAGAGCTTGCCGTACTGCGCCATCCCCTCGGGGACCATCTGCTCGATTTCCGCCGAGCCCTTCCAGTCCTTCAGCTGACGACCGTAGAAGTCGCGGGGCAGGCCGCCTTCTCCCTCCTCGATGTGCAGCCAGCCGAGGAAGATGTCGCTGGTGGCCTGCATCAGCCGCTGTCCGTGCGACGACCCGCTCGCCGTGGTTCTCGAACTCGCTCGGGCGCGAGGAACTCCTCGAGCACCGAGGACTCGGCTTCCTTCATCTGCAGGAACAGCGGGTCCTGGCCGTCGCGGCCGAGCATCAGCGCGATCCAGGCGCGCGTGCCGACGCTCCCCACCCCGACGACCTTGCGCGCGAAGTCGGTCAGGCGGAACTCCTCGAGCAGCACCCGGCGGTCGTGCTCCAGCGTGCCGCGATAGGAGCGCAGCAGTTCGTGCAGCACCTCGAAGATCTCATCGCGTCCGATGCCCTGCGGCCTGCGCGAGGTCGTCGATCGGCACGATCAACGGTGGTTCGGCGACGATCCGCGCCTCGCCGTCCACCTCGCGCGTCAGTTTGGAGAAGGCCGCCATGCTGTCCTTGGTGCGCGCCTTGGCGACCTGCTTCTCGCCTCGCTTCAGCTGCTTGGGCTTGAACTGCGAGCGGAACTCCTGCCAGCACGGCCTCGATGTCCAGGTGTGCGTACCACACGTCGAGGTTCTTCATCGCGGCGAAGCCCGCCATCGCGCTGCGGTACTCCTCGACGGTGTCGAGCACGATCTCGCTCCTGGTCCTTGACGGGGAAGCCGTTGTCGCGCGCGGCGATCAGCATGCTCACCGCCAGGCGCTTGACGTCCCACTCCCACGGCCCGGGGAGCGTCTCGTCGAAGTCGTTGATGTCGAACACAAGCCGCCGCTCGGGCGAGGCGAAGACGCCGAAGTTCGACAGGTGCGCGTCGCCGCAGCACTGCACCGTGAGCCCCGAGCGCGGCGTCGATGCCAGGTCGCTGGCCATGATCAGCGCCGCGCCGCGGTAGAACGTGAACGGCGAGACGAGCATGCGCCCGTAGCGGATCGGCACGAGCTCCGGCACGCGCGTCTCGGCCTGGCGCTCGAGCAGCTTGATCGGATCGGTCGCGGCGCGGCGGCGGCTCGAAGACGGCGTGGCTCGAGCGCGGCACCTCGGCTCGCGCGGCCTTGCCACGTGCCGCCCGCTCGGCGACGGTCAGGTGGGGTACCGCCTTCGTGGGCCGCTTCTTGGTCGTCGTCGGCATGAGCTAGGTGGCGGTCGCGAAGCGATCGTCGACCATGTACGCCACGATCAGGGCGGCAGGGAAAAAGAACAGACTGAAGATGAAGTACCCGGCGAAGCTGTGTCCCTTGCGGCCCGCGACGCGCGCCGGCCAAAAGGCGAGAGCGATCCAGATGGCCACAAAGATCAGCCAGCCGATCGTTGAGACAGCGAGAACAGTAATCATGAAACTCCTCCAATCGTGTACGGCTCGGCTAGTACGAGAGTGATGGTTGCAGCGAGTTCTAGGTGTCCATGCGTAGAAAGACTGAACTTGAGCGTCTCGACACGCACTCCCAAGCAGCGTCACAGACGGCAGCATCCCGCACGCCGGGCGGGATCTAGCCGGTTGGCCGGAGGATCACCCGGGTGATTTGCTGAGATGGAGAACGCTAGGTGTGGAGAACGCCCAGAGCAGGCCACGGGGTAGGATCGTCCCGGGCCGAGGACCCCAACGTTCGTGACTTCACAGACCGCGCCCACCGATCTTCCGAACTCCAGACTCATCGAGCCAAAGCTGATGCCGCCCCGGATTCAGCCGGGGATGCTGCGCAGGGCACGTCTGCTTCAGATGCTCGGCAGCGACGGCGGGGCGGCGCTTACCGTGATCAACGCGCCCGTCGGTTACGGCAAGACCACCCTCCTGCGATCCTGGTGTAGCGAGCGGCCGGAAGCCGTCGTCTGGATCACCCTGGACGCGGCCGATGACGACCCGGCGCGCCTTTGGACGCACATTGCAACCGCCGTCGATCGGATCGGTCACGGCCTCGGACATAGCGCGCTGACGTCTCTCAACGTTCGAGGAGCGCCGATCGAGACACCCGTCGACGAGCTGATGAACGGTCTCGTCGCATACGGCCGGCCGCTCGCGATCGTGCTGGATGACCTCCATGCCGTCAAGAGCGAGACTTCGCTTCGAGCGATCGGACATGCGATCAAGCGGCTGCCTCCCAACGCCCGCCTGTTGGTCTCGACGCGCTCGGATCCGGCGATCAGCCTCGCGCGCCTGCGGGCGCGAGGCGCGCTCACGGAAATTCGTGCGCGCGAGCTGGCCTTCACGGTCGAGGAGACGCGTGACCTGATGCTGCGTGAGGACATCGCCTTGTCTTCGTCAAGCGTCGAGTTGCTCACTGAGCGAACGGAGGGTTGGCCCGCAGGGTGCTACCTCGCGGCGCTGTGGCTGCGCGACCTCGACAACCAGGACGAGGGTGTGCGGGCCTTCGCGGGGAGCCATCGACACGTCGCCGACTACCTGGCAGATGAGGTTCTCGCCGCGCTGGCCCCCGAGACCAAGGACTTCCTCGTGCGCACCTCCGCCCTGGGGCGGTTCACGCCCGAGCTGTGCGACGCCGTCCTCGGCCGCGAGGACTCGGCTGTGCTGCTCGCGGAGCTTTCGCGCTCGAACCAGTTCCTGGTCGCTCTGGACGCCCGCGGGGAGTGGTACCGCTATCACCATCTCTTCGGCGAGCTCCTGCAACTGGAGCTCGGGCGCGAGGACGCGCGTGCGCTGCACCTCGGCGCAGCGGCTTGGTGCCGCGCCCAGGGGCTCATAGAGGACGCGATCGAGCACGCCGACGCCGCGGGGGACGCCGAGACCGTGGCCCAGCTGCTCGTCGAGAACGACCGCGAGTTCGTCTGGGGCGGGCAGATAACCCAGTTCCTGACCTGGGTGCGGAGGCTTCCCTCCGAGCTGCTCCTACAGCACCCTTCCCTGCCGGCGGCAGGCGCGGTGGCGGCAGCGCTGCTCGGCAGCCCTGAGGTCGAAGTCTCGCGCCTGCTCGGGATCGCGGAGCGTGCAGGCAAAGAGCGACCAGAGCTTTGGTCCCCGTACGTCGAGGTGATCGTTGAATCGACGCGCGCCGCGCTGATCGAGCGGGGCGATGTGGGGGCGGCCATCGAGCATGCTCGTCGCGCGGTCGCGGCGGCCGCTGCGGGCGCCACCGTCCTGAGCACCGGCGCATTGGCGGGCCTGGCCCAGGCGCTCTTCTTCGCTGGCGATCTCGCCGAGGTCCGACGCACCGCGCTCCAGGTAGTCGAACACCCCGATGCGCAGGACAATCCCGAAGGCTACGTCGGAAGCCTCGGGCTTCTTGCCCTGGTCGACGCGGAGGAAGGGCGAAGCGAGAGTGCCGAGGCGTGGGCTCGGCAGGCGATTAGCTTCGCGCGCGCGCGAGGCCATGCCAGGCTTTGGATAGTGTCGCTTGCCCACCTCGGGCTTGCTCTGGCCCTCACCGCGACGGGATCCCTCGACGAGGCCGAGCGAGAGGCGCTGCGCGGCGAGCAGCTGCGACGCGCGCCACAGCCAAGCGTCGGTCACGCTCACGCCCTCCTGGTGCTCGCGCAAGTCCGTATCGCACGGTCACGGCTAGGGCCGGCACTCAAAGATCTCGAGCACGCGCGTAGGGCGATCGCCGAGTTTCCCGATCCAGGACGTCTGCCGGCGATCGCAGCCACGGTCGAGCAAGACCTCGCGGCAGCCCGAGCGCATGTCGGGGTTAGCCACATGGTCGAGCAACCCAGTGCCGCTGAGCTGACCGTGCTGCGCTGCCTCGCACGGGGTCTCTCCCGACGCGAGATCGCCGCTGAGCTCTACATCTCACTGAACACCGTCAAGACCCACATCCGTCTGCTGTACCGCAAGCTCGGCGCAACATCGCGAGAGGAAGCGGTCGCGCACGCAGAGGCGCAGGGCCTTCTCGATCTCAGCGAATCACCCGGGTGATCCTCCCCATCGTGGGGCGGACCCAGGTGGGAGTGCGGGATGCTGCAGCCTGAATGTCGTCGGGCCGCTACTGCATCGTCGTCGAGGAAGAACTGGGACCGCGCTATCTCGCGGCCTTTGAGGGACTGGAGGTTCATGCCGCAAATGGTCAGACAACAATCAGCGGACCAATCACCGACCCCTCGCATCTGCAGGGACTACTCGAGCGGATCGCGGGCCTCGGGCTCACGCTCAGCAGCGTCACCCCAATCGAAAACGGGGAGCACGTGGGCTGAGAGCGCGCACCCAAACAGGCCAAGCCGGCTACACGAACAGGGACGGTTGTCAGTCGAGCAGGTAGACGGTGATGCAGTCTTCGCACTCCTGCTCGCGGGCCGGCCGTCGCGGTCAAACGTCATATGACATCCGCTACCGAAGGAGATTCAATGAGCACAGAACGAGATCGAATGAGCACCTCGGAAGGAGGCTCGGTCAGAGGTGTAGGAAGTGCGTTCTTCGTCGCAATCCTGCTGCTGATCGTGGGCACGCTGAACGTCTTCTACGGCATCGCCGCGGTCGCCAATTCGAGCTTCTACGTCGCCGAAGAACGGTTCGTCTTCGGCGACCTGCACACGTGGGGATGGATCACCATCGTCCTGGGCGTCATCCAGTTCACAGCGGCGTTCTCGCTGTTCGCCGGCAACGTGTATGGGCGGGTGATCGGCATCATCGCGGCCACCCTTGGCGCGATCGAGGCGCTCGGCAATGTCGGCGGACCGCACCCCTGGTGGTCACTGGGTGTCTTCGCGGTCTGCCTATGGGTCATCCACGGCATCTGGGTGCTCGGCGAGCCGGAAAAGGTCTGAACAGCTGGTGGTGCGCAATGCCAGTCGCCAAATCCCTATCAATCGAGGAGCGAACCAATGAATGACGTGGACGTGCTTGGGCCGGTCGACTACCTGGTGGTCGGGTTCCCGGCGGAGAAGGCCAACTTCCAGGGCGAGATCGCCTCCGAGCTGAAGGCCCTGATCGACAGCGGCACGATTCGCGTGCTCGACCTGCTTCTGCTTCGCAAGGACGAGCACGGATCGGTGGAGGCGCTCGAGCTCGACGACGTGGACGAGAGCCTCGTCGGCGAGCTGCGCGAGCTCGAGCGCGAGGCGGCGATGCTGCTGGCCGAGGAGGACGTGGAGTCGATCGGCATGGCCCTAGACCCGGGTTCGGTCGCGGGCGTGCTCGTGTGGGAGAACACCTGGGCCGGCCCTTTCGGGTCCGCTGTCAGGCGCGCCGGCGGGCAACTCGTGGCCAACGGGCGTATCCCCACCCAGGCGATCATTGCCGCAGTCGAAGCCGAAGAGCAAACCACAACCGAGGGAGCATGAGATGCCTCTAGCGAGAAGACGTGCGGGGCGCCCAGGCGTGATCGGGGCACCGGTCGCGCGGACTGCGGCCGTCGTAGGAACCGCAGCGGTCGTCGGCAAAGGCGTCGGCCGCCGCCATGACCGGCGCGAGGACCGACGCGATGACCGTCAAGACCGTCGCGAGGACCGCCGCGACCGCCGTTGACCGTGCGGCCCCCGCCAGTCCAAGAGCATGCATGAGGATGACACAGGTGCCGTGCCGCGCTAGGACGCTCCGCACGGCACCCCCGTCCCGTGTAACTCAGGTTATGGCTGGCTAAGCAGGACCTGCTGATGGCTACCGAGACCAAGCTCAGCAGGATCGATCGTCTGAAGCGGAGGTTCGAGGGGTCGCAGACCGAGCGGTTCGTGAAGCGGCTGATGGAGATGGATGTCGTCAACCGCGGCATGCTGTTCGCGGCCATCCTGTTCCTCTGCTTCTTCCCGTTCGTGATCGTCCTCTCGGCTTTGTCGGGAAATTCGGCCGTCGACACGTTCGTCCGCCACCTCGGGCTCAACCAGGAAGCGGCCACCGATGTCAGCAAGCTCTTCGAGCCCGCGTCGTCTACCTCAAGCACCCTCACCGGAGGCGCATACGTCCTGTTCGTGCTCGGCGGGATCGCCGCCGCCGCGGCCGTCCAGGAGCTCTACCTCCATGCCTTCGCACTCAAGAGCCGAGGGATGAGGGACCTGCCGCGCCTCGTCGGCTGGCTCGCCGTCCTGATCGCCGGCTGCGCGTTCGCCAGCTGGGCCGGGCCTGCGCTCCACGATGCCGGCGGGCCCGTGCTGCTCGGCGCAATCGGGCTCGCCGCTCTGATCGCGTTCTGGTGGTTCAGTATCTGGTTCTTGCTGGGAGGCAGGATCTCCTGGCGCGACTCGCTCCCGTCTGCCATTGCCACCGGCGTGTGCTGGCTGGGCATGGTGATCGTCTTCTCGCTGGTGTTCTCCGAAACCGTTATCACGGACGACAAGAAGTACGGCCCGATTGGGGTGACGTTCGGGTTCATGGCGTACTTCATCGCGATCGGGGTGGTGATCATCCTCGGCGCGGTGATCGGCGTGTTCTGGCGCGAGACACGAGACTCGGGCTAGACGGGCCAGCTGCAGATCGGTCGCAGTCTGCTGCCGCGGGTGGTCAATGCACAGATGCGCCGGTGACCGTCCTGAGAGCAGCCCCCAGACGATCAGCGGTTAGCCGAAACAACCGGCTGCGCTCTGCCGGTTTCGTGCGTATGCGAGCGCGTCGGTGGACACTGCTCGGCTCCTGCTAAGGACGAAACTCAGGTGTCCGCCCCGCGATGCGCGAGACGCTCGCTTGGCCATGGCAAAGGAGCAGTCTCGCCTGCGCCCGGCGAGACGCTCGCAGGTCGTCCGATGCAGGAGCGTGAGCGGTGTCCATCGACGCGCTTGCATCGACACGGAAGCAGTAGCGACGGCCGGGGCTGGCTCAGGTGTTGCGGTCAGTCGAGAACGTACGCCGCTAGAGCAGCTCTGCGAGACGCCGGGCCGCCCTGGCTGCGCCGTCGACCTCGACGTCGCGGTAGGAGACCTCCCGACCAACCTCCTCGGCGATCGCTGCCGCGATCCGCTCTGGCGGGGAGTCGTCGAAGTCCATGCGCCGACCGGCCCCGTAGCGTTCGAGCCGGTGGCGGACGTGGAAGTTCTGCTCGAAGTGGTGGCGTAGCGGGAAGTAGATGAACGGTCGCTTCTGCGCTGTCAGCTCCATCGACGTGGTCAGACCGCCCTGCACGACCGCCAGGTCGCAGGCAGCGAGGTGTCGGTAGAGGTTGTGCACGTAGGGGACCACCTCTATCCCGGCTTGCGACGGGAGAGAGTCAGGGTCGATGCGGGGGCCGGCGACGACGATCATGCGCAGCTCCGGGACGCGCTCCTTTGCGTCCGGGAAGGCGGCGATAACCCGCCGCAGCAGACTGGCGCCGACGCCCGAGCCGCCGACCGTGACGATGCAGACACGCTCGTCGTCCCCGTAGCCCAGCTCGGCGCGCAGCTTCGTGCGCTCGCCGAGCTCAGCGGGGTCAAAGCCGGTCACGTAGCCGGTGAAGTCGAAGTGACGCTCGGTCCAGTCGCGAATCATCGGCAGCTCCGGCCCGAGCCGCTCGGCGACGATGTCCTCGGGGTTGCCCACGAACAGGGCCTGATCGCGGACCTCGGGGTGGTCGGCGATGTGATCCACCATGTCGGCGTTGTGGTCGGCGGTTAGATAGCTCTCCCGCTTGTCGCCGTCGTCCATCGGCAGGAAGCCGACGAAGTCGGTCAGCCACGCGAACGGGACCCGCTTCTCGCGCGGGTTCTCATGCAGGTAGTAGTCGAGCTCCCACGCCTCGTCCCCGATCCAGAGGTCGTAGCGCTCGTCGCGCACAACGTCGTGGAAGAGCATGAAGTTGGCGGCGAGGATCTCATCCATGCGGCGCAGCGCGTGGAAGCAGTGCAGGTCGTGCTCAGCGGACTCCGACTCGATGTGGTGGGACTCATTGGCCAAGTGCGCGCTCGCGGGGTGGATGCGCTCGCCCTCCCTCTCAAGCACCCGCGTGACCGGATCCTGAGCGAGCCAGTCGATCTCGAGGTCCGGGTGCAGGCGTCGCAGCTCGCGGGCGATTGCCACGTCGCGCTGCGCGTGGCCGAGGCCGATCGGTGATGAGATATACAGCGCGCGAGGACGGCCGTCGGGGCGGTGGACGGTGGGGTCCCGCGGCGTGCGCCGCCGCCCGAAGGCATCCTCGGAGAAGTCGCGCAGCGCCAGGTTGAACTGCACCGGCTTGCGGCCATGCAGGAAGTGGCCGGCGCCGTGGACCACCTCGAGCCGCCCCTTGCTGAGGCGGGCCAGCGCGCCGGCGTCGCGGGGCGGCGTGATCTTGTCGCGGTCACCGGAGACCACGAGGACCGGGCAGTCCAGGTTCTGTGCCAGCCGACGTAGGGTGCGCCGGCCGCTGGAGCGCCCGCCGGAGTCCTCACTCGCCACTGTGGCGATCAGCGTCTCCGGGTCGGTGTCCAGTGCCCATTCCACCCCGTCCTCGATGGCCTTGCTCGAATGTGGCTCGGGCAGGCCTCGCGAGATGAACCACTCCGCAAACTCGGGGTAGCTCTGCTGCCAGTGGAACGCGTTCATGTGCCCCCACCAGCGGTAGAGGTAGTTGGGCGCGGGCCGTGCGAAGAGCCGCGAGACGGGTGGGTGGAGCAGGAGCGAGAAGTGCGACGGGGTGTAGGGAAACATCGGTCCGATGAAGGCGGCGCCGGCCACCCGGTCAGGGGCGAGCCGCGCCAACTCGAGCTGGTACTGGGCGCCGGTGGAGAGGCTCACCATCACGGCCCGCTCTGTCCCGGTCGCGTCCATCACGGCCTGGCAGTCGCGGGCGACCTCAGCGGCTGCGTAGCGCCGCGCGTCGCGGCAGCGATCCGAGCGACCGTTGCCGAGGCCGTCCATGGTCAACACCCGGAAGTGGCGTGCGAGGTATGGGATCTGCATCTTCCAGTGGCGGGAGTGGACCAGCGACCAGGTCGGGATCAGGAAGACGGTCTCCTCGCCCTCGCCGTAGACCTCGTAGAACAGCCGCTGGCCGTCGCGTTCGACGAATCCTTCGCGGTCGGGGTAGCGAGCACGCGTCGCCTCCGGCGCGGCGCGGTGCGCCTCTGCGTCGAGCGGCGGTGGTCCCGTCCTGGTCTGGATTGCCATCTAACCTGCCCCTTTCTTACAAGATTGTCTGTTTGCATCGCCGTAGTCAAACGCGGCGACCTCACGGGGTCGCCGCGGTCGCCGCTCCTATGCCTTGAGTTCGTAGAGGACAGAGAAGGGGTCCTCGATTGGGAGCTTGCGGAAGCGCGTGAAGCCGGCCGCGTAACCAAGCTGGCGCGCCTTCTCTTCCCCCATGCAGGCACCGATGCCCGCGCCGCCATGCGCGAGCGAGGTGGTCATGCAATAGAGGGTGCTGACGCTGTAAAGGAACTTGCCAAGCGGGTTGCGGTTCTCGTCCACCTTGCCGGAAGCGTTCATCTCGAGCATCAGGTAGGTGCCGTCCTCTCGCAACGCCCCACGGATCGCGCTCATCAGCCCGACAGGGTCGACGGAGTCGTGTACGACGTCGAACGTGCTGACGAAATCGAACCGTCCCTGCGGCAACTCGGCGCCGTCAGCGACCGTGAACGTCACCCGGTCGGCGACCCCCTCGGCCTGTGCGTTCGCGCGCGCACGCTCGATCGAGCCGGCGTGCACGTCGTAGCCCTCGACCTGCGCCGTCTGAAAGGCCCTGGCGAGTGTGATCGGGGCGCGACCCGACCCGCAGCCGACGTCGCACGCGGATCCACCCAGCTCGAGCTTCTCCTGGACGTCGGGCATCGCCGGGATCCACGCCTGGACGAGGTGGTGCTTGTACCACGGCGCCGTGAGGCGCTCGATCGCCTCGTACATGTCGGACAGATACCGATCCTGCGTGACACCGCTGCCCCGCTTGAACGCCTCCGCCACCTGCGGCGCGACGGTGACCGTCGGGACGATCATCTGCAGGAGTCCACCGGTGAAGAAGGGGAACTCCTCGTCGGCGAGCGCCAGAGCGTGCTCGGGCGGCAGGAAGTAGCTGTCGCCTTCACTGTCGTGCTCGAGGTACTCGGCCGTCGCGATCGCCCCGAGCCACTCGCGCAGGTAGCGCTCGTCGAGACCCGTTCGTTGCGCGAGCTCGGCGGCCGTCACCTGCCCGGACTCTGCGAGCGCCGCGAAGATACCGAGGCGGTCGCCGATGTACATCAGCCCCCCGCGCATCGCGGTTCCGACGTCGAGCACGATCCGCTCGACGAAGGCTTCGAGCTTCTCCTGGTCAAGCGGCACCTCAGTAGCCATCTGTGTCTCCGTTCGTGGTTGCTCTCTCGGGAGGGCAACTGTCCCAGGGCTCCGTGGCGCCACCGCGAAGCGCGCGCGAAACGTGCGTGAATCTGCGTAGGCTTCGTTCATGCTGCGCGTCAAGCTGCTCGGGGAGCTGACGCTCGAGGTCGACGGGAGGCACGTTGAGTTGCCTGCGAGCCGGCGGGCGCGTTCGCTGCTTGGCCTACTTGCCTTGGAGCGGCGCACGCACCCTCGCGGCCAGCTCGCGGCGCGCTTCTGGCCCGACGTGCTCGACGAGAGCGCGCGCACGAGCCTGCGCAGCGCCCTGTCTGCTCTGCGTCGCGCGTTGGGCACCGACGCCGACCGCTACCTGCTGGCCACCCGCGACGCAGTCGCGCTCGCCGGCCCCGATGAGGTCTGGACCGACGTAGGCGAGTTCGAACGGCTCGTCGCCGAGGGCCGGTTCGAGGATGCGCTCGAGCTCTCGCGGGGCGATCTGCTCGAGGACCTCGACGACGACTGGGTCTATGAGCGACGCGACGAGCACCGCACCAGCGTGGCTGCGCTGCTGGAGCGGATGGCTGCTGCCGCGGAAGCTGTAGGTGATCCCGCGGCGGCGGTCGCGCTCACTCGCCGCCAGGTCGCACTCGACCCGCTCTCCGAGGAGGCCCATCGGGAGCTGATCCGCCATTTGGCGGCGAATGGGGACCGCTCGGCGGCGCTCACGACATACCGCCGCCTTGCTGACCGATTCGCCTCGGAGCTAGGGATCGTGCCCTCGCCGGCCACGCGCGAGCTGGTCGAGCAGATCCGCGCGGGCACAAAGACGCCGCAGCCGGTTGCGTCGCCGCCATCAGACTCCCCGCCGCCCGGGCCGCCCGTCCCCGCAGCGGCGGTTGAACGGAGGACCGGCACGGTGACGCTGCTGTTCACCGACCAGGTCGGCTCGACAGAGACGCTCCAGAGACTCGGTGACGAGGAGGGCGAGCGCCTCCGGCGCGCGCACTTCGGCCTGCTGCGCGAGGCTGCGGCCATGCACGGCGGCGAGGAGGTCAAGAACCTCGGCGACGGGCTGATGGTGGCGTTTGTGAGCGCGGTTGACGCCGTCGCATGCGCGATCACGATCCAGCAGGCCGTCCACCGCGCCGGTGCCAGCGGCGAGCTTGCATTCGCGGTTCGCATCGGCCTGAACGTCGGCGAGCCGATCCGCGACGAGGGCGATTACTTCGGCACGCCGGTGGTGATCGCCAAGCGGCTCTGCGACGCCGGCGCGCCAGGCCAGATCCTCGCCTCCGAGCTGGTACATGCGCTCATCGGCACCCGCGGCGGTTTCACGTACCGCGAGCTTCAGCCGGTCGCGCTGAAGGGCGTCGCCGACCCGGTCCCCGCTTGCGAGGTGATCTGGGAGCCCTCGACCGAGCAGCGCATCCCACTGCCCCCGCTGTTGGCGGGCGAGGACCGCGGCACGTTCGTCGGCCGGTCCGATGCCGCGGCTGCGCTGGAGGCAGCGTGGGCGGCGGTGCGAGAGCGCGGTTTCCGCGCCGTGGTGCTCGCGGGCGAGCCCGGGATCGGCAAGACGCGCCTGGTAAAGGAGTTCGCCCGCACGGCGCACGAGCGGGGCGCGACGGTGCTCGCGGGCAGCTGCCACGAGGAGACTCTTGTCCCCTACCAGCCGTTCGTCGAGGCACTGCGCCACTACATCGCCTGCTGCCCTCCCGCCGAGTTGGCTGTGCAAGTCACCCCGCGGCGCACGCAGCTCGTCGCGATCGTGCCAGAGCTCGAGGACACACGTACCGCCTACGTGCCGGGGGAACTCGACGCCGAACAGGAGCGCTTCCGCTTGTTCGAGGCGGTCTCCTCGCTGCTGGCCGAGGCTGCGCATCTTCGCCCGCTGGTGCTGCTCCTGGACGACCTGCAGTGGGCCGACAAGCCGAGCCTGCTGCTGCTTCGCCACCTCGCCCGGTCGGCGAAGGACGCGCCGTTGATGGTCCTCGGCACCTACCGGCCGGTCGAGGTCAGCGACGAGCACCCGCTCGCCGAAACGCTTGCTGAGCTACGCCGCTCGCGGGCGGTCGAGCGACTGTCGTTGCCGGGACTCGGCGAGGCCGAGGTCGCCGAGCTGATTGCGAGTCGCGCCAGTCAGGAGGCGCCGCGCGGGTTCGTGCGCCGTGTCGCGGACCACAGCGAGGGAAACCCGTTCTTCATTGAGGAGCTGCTGCACGACCTCGGCGCGGAGGCGGATTGGGATGCGACGGCGGGCGGCGTGCCGGACAGCGTCAGGGACTTGTTGCTGCGCCGCCTGCGCGGTCTCGGCGATGACTGCCGCCAGGCGCTCTCAGTCGCCGCGGTGGCGGGCCGCGACTTCGAGCTTGACGTGCTCGAGCGTGTCCTCGAGCACCCACGCGATCGTCTCATCGACCTGGTCGACGAGGCGATCGACAGCGATGTTCTGGTCGAGCCTGCCCAGCCGGTGGGGTGGCTCAGCTTCTCCCACGCGCTCTTTCGCGAGACGATCTACGAGCAGCTTTCGGCCACCCGCAAGGCGGCGATCCACGGCCGGATCGCCGCGGCGATCGAGGAGGCACCCACGGAACGCCCCGACGCGCGCGCCGGCACGCTCGCCTACCACTACCGTGCCGCCGGCGAGCTGCGCAAGGCGTTCGACTACTACCGCCGCGCAGCGGCGGTAGCGGAGCGGGCCCACGCTCAAGAGACGGTGCTCGAGAACCTGGAAGGAGCGATCGTCGCGGGCGAGATGCTCGGCATGACCGCCGCCGCGGAGGAGTCGATCCGCGACCTCTACCGCGCCCGTGCATGGACGCTCCACCTGCTCGGAGAGCCCGACAGGGCATTGGCCGACCTCGAGCACGCGCTAGAGAGCGCGCGGGCGGCCAGCGACCGCGCGACCGAGATGCACGTGCACAACGCCCTGGGAATGCACTGGCATGTGCTCGACCCGCAGGCCTCCCGACGCTGTCACGAAGAGGCGCTGCGGATCGCCGAGGAGCTCGGCGACGAATCGGGCCAGGTCAGCGCTCTAAACCGCCTTTCGCTCGTGCTCGCCAACGAGCTGGAGTTCGCCGAGGCTGTCGAGCTGGGCGAGCGCGCGCTCGAGATCGCCCGCCGCACCGGCGACGACCTTGCCGTCAGCCGCGCGATGGACAGCCTCAAGTTCGCCGCGCTGCAGCTCGGCGACCTCAAGCGCCTCGAGGAGCTCTGCACAGAGCTCGAGCGAGCCCAGCGCAAGCGCGGCGACCTGTGGTACCTGCAATTCACGTTGTGCGAGTCCTGCTACGTGCCGCTGGAGCGCTGCGACTGGCAGGAGGCCGAGCACCGCATCGCGGAGGCGCTCGCCATTAGCGAGCGCATCGGGGATCCCAACAGCGGAGTGCTGATTCGTGACACGTTGAGCTGGATCGCGCGCTGCCGCAGCGACTACGCACGATCGCTCGCGCTCGGCCGCGAGGCGGTCGCACGCGCGGACACACCCGACGCCGACTGGCTTGGCTGGGCCGCGGCCGGCCTTACGACCCCCCTCCTGGACCTGCGCGCCGCAGAGGAGGCTGTCGCTGTCCTCGAGCGAGGGCTTGCCGCCGCCGAGCGCAACCGGGCGCGCGGGCAAGTCTTCCGTTGCCTCGGAGCGCTGTCTTCAGCGACGCGGCTCGCGGGTTCCGAGCCGCAGGCGCGTGCCCTCGCTGAGCGTGCGCAGCGGATCGCAGAGCGGGTCACCACGCCGCCCGGCAAAGTCGACTTCTGGGGAGAGCAGGCTTACTTCGCGATCGCCGAGACGCACCTCGCGGCCGGCGATATCGCGCGCGCCGAGGAGGCAATGCACCCCCGGCTCGAAGCGTGGGAGCGCAGCGGAGCGCGGAGGTCGATTGCAATGACCGCCCGTCTCTTGGCCCGCTGCGCCGAGGCTCGCGGCGACTGGGCTTCGGCGGCGCGGATGCTCGCCCGCAGTGCCGAGGCGGCCGGTGAGGAGGGGTTGCTCTGCGAGCGCTGGCAGATCGAAGCCGGGCTTGCCCGCGTGGCCGCCGCGGCGGATAGGCTGGAGGAGGCCCAGGATCGCAGCCGGCGCGCACGCGAGCTAATCGACACGATGGCAGCATCGGTGGGCGACGAGGAGCTCGGTACCCGGTTTCGCGAGCGCGCACTCGCAGAGATCGACCGCCCGGGACCGACGCTACGCCACTAGCGGCAGCCGCCAATCGACCTCGAAGCCGAGCAGCTGAGGATCCTCAAGCGAAGGTCCGAAGACCCGCCGCAGCGGCGCTATCTGACTGCCGTAGGCGCGCACCGCGTCGAGCTTGCCGGCCTGGTCCTCGGCCGGCAGCCGATGCACGTCGCGCAGCATCCGCTCGACCGGGATGCCGGTGGCATCGAGCTGGCTCGCCCATCGCTCGCCTGCGGGATCCGCACCCGTGGACGACCCGCCGTCGAGCACCCACCGCGGCCATCCGAACACTGTCGCGTGAGGAAGGTCCGCGTACAGCGCCAGGTCGGCGCCCTCTGCATGGAGCGCGAGTGCTGCGGCGCGCACGGCAGTGTGATCGCGATGGTGGTCGCCAAGACTGGCCGGCGCGTATACCCTGGCGCCCGCGACGAGCACTCTACGCAGCGCCTCGACGATCTCTCCCGGGGCCTGGTCCGGTTGGCGGTACTGGCTGTCCAGGAAAGGCAGGTTGACGGCGGTGCAACCGGCGAGCGCAAGTGCCTGGCGGTCCTCGTCGGTACGCATGCGGACTACCGCGGCCGAGTCCGTCCCGCCCGCGAGGCGATCCCACCAGCCGAGTGTTCCCTCAGGAGGCTCGCCCGCGAAGACATTTACCACGAGTACCTCTCCGGGACTCGCCAGCACGTGCCAACACGAGAGCACCGCGTCGTCGAAGTGGGGTGAGAGGATGACTGTGTCGGGACTCATCGTTTGCTCACTGTTGCGCGCTTCCGTGTAGCCATCGTGAAGCCGTCGCGAAAGCTTGCATAAGGCGACCTGCCAGGAGTCCAGACGCTAGCGATTCGTCCGTGAGTGCACCGGCGAAGATTTCTGCTTTTCGCCGAATGCGAGTGTGCTACTCCGGGTGCGCGCGCGCCTGCAATGGACGACGAGCACTCGTCCGTGCTCCGACGCGCCAGACGCTCGCTTCGCCATGGCGAAGGAGGAGTCTCGCCCGCCTCGGCCATGGCTGCTCCCCCTCGTCCTAAGCAGCGACGCCGTCAGCCCTATGCTGGCTACCGCTCGCCGAGGGAAAGCAAGCGCCACGGCCCTGCAGTTGGCGACAAGCAGGTCGATCGGTTCGGCGCATCGATAGCCGCGCTTTGTGGGCCGCGCGGAACTCACGTCCGGACCTCGCCGAAGCGTGTGCCTGATGGGATCCCGTCCCGGGGGTCCTCCCAACGCTGGCGAGGCGGCTGGCGGCGGGCGGACCGGTCAGCCGATCTGCTCCGCCAGCTCGACGATGATCCCTTCGGGGCCGCGGACATAGCAGAGTCTGTAGCTGTCCTGGTAGCGCCCCAGCTCGCCGACGAGCTCTGCGCCGCGGGCTCGAAGGCGAGCGAGCACGGCGTTGATGTCGTCGACGGCGAACGCGACGTGGCGGATGCCCGAAGCGTTCGCCGGCGCGCGCTGGTAGCCGCCGTCGGTCGACGGCGTGTGAAACTTCGTCAGCTCGAGTCGTCCGTGCCCGTCTGGAGTCTGCAGGATGGCGATCTGCGCCCGGACGCCCTCGAGCCCGACGACGCGGTCCACCCAATCGCCCTCGACCGGCGCCTCGCCCTGCAGCTCGAGTCCGAGCTCAACGAAGAACGCCACCGCATCCGCGAGGTCGTGGACGACTATGCCCACGTGGTCCATCCGCTGGATTGTCATTCCCGCAGGATCCCGCCCCAGTCCCCAGGGTCGATATCCGCGAGCGTCTGCGAGAAGGTCCACTGATGCCCCCAGGGGTCCTCGGCGTTGTACTGGCGCTCCCCGTACATGTGGTCGGTGGGCTCCTCGAGGATCTTCGCTCCGTGGGCTCGCGCGTGCTCGCAGTGCGCCCTCCCGTCCTCCACGCGTACGAGCACCGAGTGTGTGACTTCGCCGGGACGTGGCGGTACGCGGTCGTAGCGGACGTCGCCAATGATTACCGCGCCGCCTTCCCCAACGTTCATCTGCGATCGATGGTCCTCGCCGATCTGGAGGCGCTCGACGAAGCCGAAAGCCTCAGTCAGCCAACTGACCGCGGCGCGCACATCGGGATAGATGAGCACCGGGATCGTGGTCGCGCTCGGGATCGATCGGTTCGGCAGCACGGCAGAGCAGCTTACGAGAGCGCGCGAGGAAGGGCCAGCCGCTCCGTCCTCGTTTGCCCGTCCGGCGGGCATCTTGCCCACCGCCCGCTGTTGCCTCCAACGCGCGGGATGCAGCCGCGAGCCCACTGCTGGCGATGACGTCCCGCCACCGTCGAAACCCCCGTGTGGCGAGGAGTAGGTTTTGTGTACCGACCGGGTCGTAGAGCCGCATTCGTGCTCGCTGGATGCTGGTAGCTCACGACCTCGCGTGGCTGTGTCAGTCAGGCGGTGATTCCGCGGATGTCGAGCTTGGCGACCAGTTCGGGGTCGTTGAACACGTCGATCGCGGCCGCACGGTCGCCGACAATGGTGAACGCGAGCACCGCGAACGGCTGCTCGCCGTCGAACGCGACGACGCCGGCGGTGCCGTTGACCAGGGCCGGGCGAACATACGGCGCGAAACGCCGGGCGCTCATTGCGCCTCGCGCGACCCACTGCGGCGCCGTGCAGCTCGAGCGGGTCGCCGTCCCGGCGGTGGGCGCGCAGCACGACGTCCGGGTCGAGCACCGCCACCAGCGCCTCGAGGTCGCCCTCCCGCGCGGCGGCGAAGTAGGCGTCGACGACCGCCTGCTGGCGGGTCAGGTCCGGGTCCGGAACCGGCGCCGCCTCCTGGACGCGGCGGCGGGCGCGGCTGGCGAGCTGGCGGGTTGCCTGCGGTGACCGATCGAGCATCGCCGCGATTTCGTCGAACGGCACCGCGAACATGTCGTGTAGCACGAACGCGAGCCGCTCGGCGGGGCTGAGCGCGTCCAGCACGACCTGCAGGGCGATCCCCACCGCGTCGGCCAGCAGCGCCTCGTGCTCGGGATCGGTCCCGGCGCCCGGGTTGTCGATGATCGGCTCCGGCAGGAAGCCGTCGAGCGGCTGCTCGCCGCGGGTCTGGCGGGCCCGGAGGATGTTCAGGCAGATCCGGGCGACGACCGTTGTCAGCCACCGCTCGAGGCTGTCGATCTGCTCGGCATCGGTCCGCCGCAGCCTTGGCACGCCTCCTGCACGGCGTCGTCGGCGTCGCTCAACGAGCCGAGGATCCGATAGGCGACCGCCCGCAGCTGGGGTCGCCGCAGCTCGAACCTGTCGGCCAACTGAAGTTCGTTCATCGCTGTCACACCGTCCGGGTCTCGCGGGTCATAGTGGATAGACCGCGAACCCCAACCTATGTGACAGGAGATGCCCGATGGCACGCATCGAGGGAGTTTCGAAGCGCAAGGCCGGGCCGATGGTCAGGCTCGTCTACAGACTTGGACCGAGGATGATGAGGAAGCTGACGGGCCGCGCGCCGCAGAGCGGCAGCGGGATGGAGCCGATGGAGATCTGGGCCCACCAGCCGAAGATGATGATGGGGATGGGCAGGTTCAACCAGGCGGTGCGCAAGGGGAAGTCCGTGGATGAGCGCCTGAGGAACCTGGTCGAGCTAAAGGGCGCGCAGATGATCGGATGCGAGTTCTGCGTCGACCTCGGCTCGCAGATCTGCCGCAACTCCGGCTTCTCCGACAACGAGCTGCTGGCTTTGCCGCGCTACGGCCAGAGCGACCTGTTCACCGACCGCGAGAAGCTTGCGCTCGACTACACGGTCGCCGTGATGCGCACTCCGGTCGAGGTCACCGACGAACTGTTCGACCAGATGAAGGAGCATTTCAGCGACGAGCAGCTCGTCGAGATCACCGCACTGCTGACCCTCGTCAATCTCGACCGGTTCAACGCCGCCTTCGGGATCGGCTCGGCCGGGTTCAGCGACGGAATGGTCTGCGTGCCACCGGAGCGTCCCGCCACCAACCCCGCGCTGACGATGATCGCCTAGAGAAAGGTTCGAGCAGCCGCACGCGATCCGGAAACACGCCGCTGGGAGTCCGGCGACTCACTGCCGGGCGCACCCCGGCATCGCGTCATACACCTGCTTCGTTCTCGGACGGCGCATCGCCACGGTCTCGGGTCGGACCTCGTATGCGCGGAAAGGGAGTCCGTGCCTGTCGGCATGCTTGCTCGGGCCTTCCTAGCGATCGCCTCGAAGCGGTCGTCCGCTTCGACGCCGAGCGCCCCCAAGGTCAAGCGCCAGCCGACCCGTCGGACCCGAGCTCGAACTGGACCTCGACGAGAGGGCTGTGAGCGACCCACTCCTCGAGCGCCTCCTCCCGCCCGAGCCCGGCGAGCAGATCGCGCAGGACGGCCTCGCGCTCAGCGTGGCTTGTCACCGGGCGCGCGTGGGCGCGGAGGTCCGCATGCACGGTTTCCTTTAGGTGGAAGGTGAACTCGGGCTGTGAGAGCAAGTTCGCGCACCACCCTCGCCGCCCCGGGAGGCCGCTGATGTAGATGCGCCCGCGGACATTGTGAAACCAGATCTCCGTCCGGCGCGGCGTTCCGGACCGTCTGCCGAGCGTCGTGATGTCGATCGTCCGGTCCCGCTCCAGAGCCGCTCCAATCTGCTCATCCAGTTGGTGCTCGCCTGGCTCGGAGGTCATGCGGCGTCCGGGAGGCCGTGACGGGCCAGCGCGCGCTGGTAGTTGAGCCGCATCAGCTCGATCACGTCGCGCACATCGGCTTCGCTCTCGATCCGCCGCGCCGCCGGGCCGACCCTCCCAGGAAACACGGGATGCTCTGCGATCCGGCCTCCCTCTCTCAGCTCCAACCAGACATCCTTGGGGAACGAGAAGTGTGCGGCGTGCTCGCCGTGCAGGTGACCGATCTCTCGGCGGGCGACTCTGAAGGCGAACTCGCCCCGCCTGCCAAGACCTGCCTCGACCCCCGGCCAGGAGCTGACCTCATCGGTGATCTGCTCGCTCGCTGGCCGCTTATTGGTCATTGCTGATCTCCTCGAGAGTTTTCGTGGTCGACCGCCAATCTACAAGTTCAAGTTAGCTTGAAGTCAAGGGCAGGACCTGCTTTTCTGTCGCGATGGCGGACTTGCTCACGATCAGCGAGGTATCACGGCGCAGCGGCGTCGCCGCCTCGGCGCTTCGCTTCTACGAGGAGCGCGGTCTGATCGCCTCCGAGCGGGCCGGCTCCGGACACCGCCGCTTTTCCCGCCCCGTGCTGCGGCGCATCGCGTTCATCGTCTTCGCCCAGCGCGTAGGGCTGACGCTCGACGAGATTGGCTCGGAGCTGGCCAAGCTCCCGCGGGATCGCGCGCCAGGCCGGCGCGACTGGTCGCGACTGTCGCGGGAATGGCGCTCCCGCATCGACCAACGGATCGCCGAGCTCGAGCGCCTCAAGGCGGGCCTCACCGAGTGCATTGGCTGCGGCTGTCTGTCCCTCGACCGCTGCAAGCTGGCCAACCCCAACGATCGGGCTTCAGGCTTCGGCCCGGGGGCGCGCTACTGGATCGGCGATCGCCCGCTTGGTGCTGGCGGCGGCTGATCACCTGCCGGGTTGGCACCTAGCCGCGTGGGTTCCAGATGATCTCCCAGAGGTGTCCGTCGGGGTCGCGGAAATACCCTGAGTAGATCCCCCACGGCCTGTCATGCGGCGGCCCGGCGAGCGTGGCGCCGGCGGACTCGGCCTGGGCGAGCACCGCATCCACGTCCTGCTTGGTGGCGACGAGCTGTCCGATGCTGAACTCGCCCGACTTCGGTGGCCCAAACGGTATCCCCGCGTCCTTCGCCAGCTCCGTACGCGGGTACAGAGCAAGTATGAGGTTTCCCTCGAGGTGGAACATCGCAACGTCGCCGGCCGGGCTCTCATCGTCCCCGGTGAAGTCGGTCCCCCTGATTCCTGCCGAATCCAGGCCGAGGCCCTCGCGGTAGAACGCGAGCGCGCGGTCGAGATCAGATACAGCGAGCGTGATCAGATGGATGCGCGATTCCATGGTCCACAGAGTGCCGCATCCGCGTTGCAAGCAGTCGTCTCGCTTGCGGCGAGCAGACGCCCGAGTTGGACGAAACCCAGGCATCGGCTCAGTGACGTGCGAGACGCTCGCTTTGCCCATGGCAAAGGAGACGGCTCGGGAGCCGGCGCTCGGACGACTGCAAGTCGTCCGGAGGGGGCGTGAACTCGGTCGCAACCGAGACGCCTGGATCCTGTGGTGGCTGTTGCACAAACCTCCGGCGGGCTCACTGGAGCCTATCTAAGGGCGGCGTCGAAAAAGCCGCAATTCGTCGGTCACCCGAGGCGCGTCCTGCCCAGCCTCGGCGCGACCAGGCCCTCAGCGACTGTCACAGCGAGCGCAGCCCAGGTTTTCGCAGACGGCTTTGTGCAACAGCCACTGTGCATTGCGACAGTGCTACGGCTCGAACGGCGACGCCTCACCCCAACCCCAGCGCGGGACCGGCGCGTGCTCCACGACCTTGGCGCCGGGTTGCGAGTTGTGTTGCGCGAGCCGCGTTCCCCACTCGACGTAGGCGAGGAAAGCCGAACGGAACTCAGGGTCGTCGGGAAGGCCGGCGTCGTCGGCGGCGAGGCTCATCAAAGAGGCGAACCGGAATCGCTGCTCGGGCGTGATCGCCAGGTCGTGATGCTTGGCGAGCATCCGCTCGTAGCCGCCGAGCTTATCGGTGTACAGCGTTGGGCCTCCGAACACCTCAGACCACCAGGCAATCACGTGCAGCCGATGCTCCTCCGTCACCCCGCCCGGGAACAGTGGCGAAAGCAGGTCGTCGGTTTCCACCCGGTCATAGAACGCGTTGATTAGGTGCGCAAACGCTGCCTCGCCTCCGGCCCAGTCGTAAAGAGAGGACAAGCGGAGCATGCTAGACGAGGGCTACTCGACACCGAGCTGCGGCGCTCCGTCGCACGTTTCGCGGTAGCGCGGAGAGCCGCGCTCTCGGCGCTCGGTCCTCGTCCCGAGCAGGCGTCTGGAGCGAACCTCAGCGGACGCTCGCAAATCGCGCATTGCGATAGCGGAGGCGTGCTACGCCCAGGGCTGGCACGGCCTCCACGCAAAGCATGGGCCGCCACGCGGCTCTGCTCAGTGCCTCACGCGGTCTGCAGGTTCACGATCTCTGCGGTGCGCTCCTCCGGCTGACCCGCAAACCCTCCCGCGACGGGCATGCTCGCCATCAGCTTCTCCTGAAGGAAGCGCTCGAATTGCTCTTTGGAGTCCCACACCGCGGCAATTAGGATCCCGCCCTCCGCGGGCCCCGCCACGTGGTAGATCTGCCCCTCGGGTAGACCTCCCGGGGGGTGCACCGCTGCCACGGTCGCGTTGTACTGGTCCACTGTCGCCCCGGGCCAGAAGTGCGTAATCAGATATGCCATCGTCGGCTCCTCTCCGTTGTGTCGCCCGAGCCTACTGGACCCCAGCATGCCGCTCGTGAAAGTCCCGAGCCGCCCCCACAGGGCTCAGGAGCGCGGAATCCGCAGCTCCGGGAAGCCGATCAGCCTACGACGGGGACGGCGCCGGAGGAGCGGCCGCTCTGCCATCGAGACGGGTCCCAGATCTGCCCGGAGAAGTGTGAGAGCGGGCTCCAGATAGGGTTTCTCGACCCTGCGAGCGCCGCCGCAGGGCAACGACCCTCGGGCTCAGTTGCGGCGGGATCCGCAGCTCGGGGATTGGACCATAACTAGTCGCTCTGGGGCCTCGATTCTGGACGCGCTTGATTCCGGCGCGCTCAGGCCATAGGGTTGCCACGAGGCCGGGATCGGCCTTTGGGGCCTGCAATGAACGCGGCGTGAGTGCTCGCCGACACGGCCCCAACACCAGGAGGGGCGCCGAGCTGGGCGCTGCAACCACCACGGGAGGTGGCACACATGTTGCTCAAGGTTCGAGGGATGTTGTTCAAAGGTCGAGGCGCTTTCGGCGCGCGACTGACGGTTATCGTTGTGCTCGCCGCCGCGATTGCCATGGCTCTGACAGGGATCGCGCAGGCCAAGGACAAGCGTGACCTGGGGGTGATGACCCAGAACATGTACCTGGGTTCGAGCCTCAACGCGGCGATCGAAGCGAAAACTCAGACAGAATTCTTCGTCGCGGTCGCGACGATCTACGGGACCGTCCAGGAAACCAACTTCCCGGCCCGCGCGGAAGCGATCGCAAACGAGATCGCAAGCGAACAGCCCGACCTGATCGGATTGCAGGAGGTGTCCAAGTGGACCGCGACCGGACCCGGAGCGCCTCCGAGCCTCGACTTCCTCGCCATCCTCCAAGCGGACCTCGCCAAACACGGCCTGTCCTATTCGGTCGCGTCGGTGTCGGAAAACGCGAACATCGGTCCGCTTCCGCTCCTCTTCCCCTGCAGCGGGCCATTCGGCAGCTGCCAGCTCACGTTCCAGGACCGTGACGTGATCCTCGTCAACAGCGCCAACCCCGACCTGGCGGTCTCGAATCCGCAGAGCGGGCGCTACCAGACGCAGACGGTCGTGACGACGGCGGTCGGCCCGCTCTCGTTCGATCGTGGCTGGGCCTCGATCGACGGGACACTGTCCGGCAAGAAGTTCCACTACGCCAACACCCACCTCGAAACGGAGGAAGCCCCGAGCGTCCAGCAAGCTCAGGGAGCGGAATTCCTCAAGGGGCCTGCGAAGTCGGGTGGCGCCGTGATCGCCACCGGCGACTTCAACTCGGCCGCGGACGGCAGCACCACGACCACGTACGCGAATCTGACGAAGTCCTACTTCCAGGACGCCTGGGACACGAACCCCGGCGATTCGGGCTTCTCGTGCTGCCAGAACGAAAAGCTCACGAACCCGACGTCGCAGCTGGCGTCGCGGATCGACCTCGTGCTGACGCACGCGGCATCAAGCGCTGTCAGCGCGCACCTCATCGGTAACACACCGTTCGAGTTGACGCCGCCGTTCTGGCCTTCCGACCACGCCGGAGTGGTGGGTTCGGTCCGCGTGCACTAATGGACTAAGCCCGGTTCTCCCCGAAAGGGAGATCGACAGAGGCTCGAAGTTGATGACCTCCCGCCCGCCGGCGGGGGGTCGTCTGCTTTGGGGACTCAGGCTCGCGTGAAGCCGCGCCTTGTGGGCCGGCCAGGGCGCTAGAAGCGCGGTATCCGCAGCTCCGGCCAATTCACGACAATTAGTCGCTTTGCCCAGGCCTGCAGGGGCCACGAGACGGTCGGCCGACAGAGTGGCGACTACTCGGTGTGATCTCGACGAGCCCGGGAACGGACGACTCCATCCGCACGAAGGCAGCGTGAGCCTTGTTCATTCGTCGCAGGTAGACCTCTGCGTCGCCTGACCGAGGCTCCAGCCGAGCGTCACGCCAACTCCCGCGGTAGAAGACACGCAGTTGGCCGTCTCTGTTGAGCGCGTTGCGCACCCATGAGGCGGCCAGACCGTCCTCGGCAACGACGATCAGCTTGCCGTCCTCTTCCAGAAACCCGACTGGCACCCTGCGCCGTTTGCCCGAGCGATGCCCGATCGTCTCGACGATGATTGCGTTTCGACGCGTATAGGGCGGGCAGGGAAGACCGAGGCGAAGCGACCACATACGCAGCGGGTTGCCAAGCCTCCAGGCCGCCCTCTGAAGCCAGGTCTTCTTGGGGCGCGAACCCCTCGCACGCTAGCCCACTGGGCCGGTCAGGGCGTTACAGGTGCGGTATCCGCAGCTCCGGAAAATTCACAACAACTATTCGCTTTGCCCAGGCGCGGCACGGGCTCCAGAGCGGCGCTTCTGCCACGCTTCTGTGATGGCATCGGCGAACGTGGACCTCGTGCGCTCGATCTTCGCGGCGCTGGTGGTATGGGCTGATAATTCGCTCGTGATGAGCCGCATCGGGCAGCTCACCGCGCCGCTGATGCTGGCAGCCCTGCTGGCAGGCTTCGCACCTGCGCCGGCGGCGCGAGCGCTGCGTGCGCGCGCAGCGTCGCTGCCTTTCGACGTGGAGCTGCGCGTGAGCGCCAACGCGAAGGCGGGCTCGGTCAACCTGCTCACAGTCGCCGCTTCGGCGCCCGCGACGACGAGCTGCACGCTGCAGATCAGCGCCCAGCACCTCGCCAAGACGCTTCCGAGCAGCCGGCTGGGGAGCGTGGTGTGGCGCTGGCGGGCGCCGGCGCGCGCGCCCAAGGGAGTGTGGACTTTCACCGCCACCTGCCGCGAGGGCGCCAGCTGGGTCGCCTCGTGGTACAAGGCGGAAATGGGCTTCCCGGAACGGTCAGGCGCGCTTCTTGGAGCACCCGCCAAAGGCGCGCCCACCGCTAGCGGCGCCTCCTGCGACAGCCAGGGGGTGTGCTTTGCCAACGACCCGCTCCCAGTCGGGCAGTGCACCTGGTATGCGGTCGGGCGCCGTCCCGATTTGCTGGGCATCGTGCATGGCGACGCGCGAGAATGGTTACGCGCGGCCAGGGGTCGCGTGCCGGAGGGCCGGCGACCGGCGGTGGGCGCGCTCGCCGCGTTCGTACCCCACTCCCATGGGGGCCCGGGACACGTGGCGTACGTGGCTGCAGTCTCGCACGGGCGCGTCCTGCTCGATGACTCCGACTGGAGACCAACGCCTTGGAGCCCGTGGCTCGAGGTCCACGAACACTGGGAAGCGGCGCGTTCAGCCAGCGGCTACATCTACGGAGGTCCCGCGGGCAACGGCCCTTAGCTGTAGAGGGTCATCCCATTGTCGCGTTGGTTCATGAAAGTCTCGCTGCTAGGTCTTCGCCCGGTCAAGCCAGCCCGGAAGGACCTTGTCGGACGGCTTCGAGCTGGCGCGGAACAGCTATGAGCGCACACGGGCCAGGTCACGAGCTTCCTCCGTCAGTCAGGTAGTCTGCGCCCAGCGCGACCGCGGCTGCTTCACGGCGAATGCAGCCGTCGTGAAGTTTTGCAGTGGCACGCTCGCATCGGACGGGTAGGCCGAGCACATTGCTGTGCCCGGCCGCCCTCAGAACCGGACGTGCCCGTTTCCGAGCATCCGGCTCAAGCAAGCCCTGAAGATCCGCTGCCGCAGCCGCCGTACGCTCGCCTCGACCTGACGCCAGTCGACCTGGCGCCAGTCGAAGTTCGCGTCCTCTGGTCCGTTCACCGCGACTTTCGCCGTGGCGTCCAACTTGTCCTCGGGTTCTGGGGCTTCGGTCATCTTTCTCCTCACAGGCTCACCTGACCGCGTCAGCACGCTTGCGCTCCCGGGCACAAGGCCCGGTATCCGGCCGCTTATCCGCCACGATTCGGCTGGAGGAGCCGACCATCCATCGCGGTTTCCCGTTGCCTTTCGGCCACCGGCATTCGCTTCTCGGTCATCCGATTCCCGCCGGGGAGTTGGGCCCTCCTTACGGTCGGCTTACCGGGCAAGCGCTCCCGCCCGGACCCCGACGGGGTTACCGCGTTCCGCACGCGTGAGCTGTGACCGGGGTGGGTGCCCCCTCTACCCCGAGGACAGTGGTGCTCTCCCGGCCAAGTCGTCTCCTTGACCGGCACCTGCCGCTCTACCGCGGCCAGTCCTTTAGCCCTGCTCCTGCATCCCATCGGCAGGGGTCTGGTTCACGAGGCATCAACGGGGGTTCAAGCAATTCACCCGTCCGGTCTTCCCCTCGCCTGTGGCCGCCCGGATGGAACGGGCCGCCCTTGGGCTTTCCCCCGAGCTTCGCACCCCGCCGACCAAGAGCCGACGACGCACGTCGAGGTGGGGACAGGCCATGAGCACGGGCCAAGAACTACGCGCTCAACATCACATCGGTCGATCCTCCAATCGTGTACTTCACTCACAACGTGCGACCTCGCGTCGCACGACGACAAGCACTCGTCCGGAGTCGGGCCCGCGAGACGCTCGCTTCGCCATGGCGAAAGCAGCAGTAAGCCGAGTGGCCGCCCGGACAATCTCTGCGCCTTCCTGGGAAAGCTCGTCTGCGAGAGCGTCCACGAAGTCGGGCTCGCCCGTGAACGAGCGCTCAAGCTGGGCCTCCGCCATGCGCGTATCAAACCAGGTCGGCAGGGTCGCAATCAAGGCCCGCGCGTGGGCGCGGCTGGGTGAGGACAGTCAAGGGCTCGAGGCACTCACCTCGCTGGCGAGGCGCTCGGAGGCAGAATCACCGCCTTCGGTGCAGAGCGGCACTCTCGACTACCGTGCCACGACGGCCGCATTGGACGAACACCAGGCGTTTGTCGCGGAGCTTGAGACGCTACCGCTTCAAGACAAGAGCAGCAGCAAGCCTCCTGCGTCGTCGCGGACCAGCGGAACAGCCACGGGGTCCAATTCGGGGTCCAAACTGAACGAAACTCAGAGCAACTGAGCGCAACTCAGCGCACCTGAGAGCAAGCCAAACGCACCCAGAGACTCTAGATCCGTCGAGCTGGGGGTGGAGTGCAGAGAAGCACCTGTTTGCAGGCATTTCTGGCCCGCTAACCATCGACCACCCACTAGGTGGCCGGGCGGTCGATGGTTACTTCTGCGGGTCCGTCAGTGGTCAAATGAGCCGCAGGCGCCTGGCGAAGTTGCTGGGGGTTCGCTCGACATTATGCACGACGTGCTCCAATCCGTAGACGACTGAATCCCGCCGTTCAGCGTTACGCTCTCTCGCGTAACTCGATGCGTCTGATCTTGCCGGTGAGTGTCTTCGGCAGCTCGGCGACGAACTCGATGCGCCGTGGATAGGCATAGGCTGAGAGGCGATCGCGAACAAACTGCTTGATCTCGTCAGCGAGCACATCTGAGGGCTCATATCCGACGGCGAGGACGATGAACGCCTTGACCACATTGCCGCGACGCTCATCGGGTGCGGCGACGGCGGCGGCCTCCGCTACGGCGCGGTGCTCAAGGCACACCGACTCGACTTCGAAGGGGCCGATCCGGTAGCCGGCGGCGATGATGACGTCATCCGCGCGGCCCTCGTACCAGATGTATCCGTCTTGGTCCATGCTGGCGGCGTCCTTGGTATGGAACCATTCGCCGCCGAATGCCTGCTCGCTCTCGTCAGGCAGGCGCCAATAGCCGAGCGGGTAATGAGGGTTCGTGCGAGCGCGTAGGCAAATCTCTCCGCGCTCACCCTGTGGTACTGGTCGCTCGTCCTCGTCGAGGATCGCGACCTCCCAGCCTGGGAGTGGCTTGCCCATCGAGCCCTCGCGGACCTCCATGAAGGGGAAGTTTCCGCATAGGGGGTAGGACTCGGTAAGCCCGTAGAAGTCGAGGACGGTGACGTCGTATTGATCGCGGAACCAGCGGATCGCCTCGGGGTTCAGCGGCTCACCGGCCGAGCACACGATCCGGAAGCGTTGTGGATAGCGTGTGCGGGCGTCGGGTATCGACATCATCGAGCGGATCGCGGTAGGTGTCGCGAAGACATTGGTTACTTCGTGGCGGGAGAGGAAGTCGAGCTGCTTGTGGGGGTCGAAACCGCCGTCGCGTTGGTACACGCATTGCACCGCGCCGAGTCGCCATGGGCCGAGGAGTGGGCAGATTCCGGCAGCCCATGCCCACTCGCCCATCCCGTGAAAGCGCTCGTTGTCTTGGACGTCGTGGCAGTAGCGGAACTCCTCGTGCGCGAGGATGTAGCGGTGGGCGTGAACTATCCCCTTCGCGAGTCCCGTCGTGCCGGAGGTGTAGTAGAGCTGCGCCGGATCGTCCGCGAGGGTGTCGACGCGCTCAAAGGCGGTTGAGACACCTGCCAGGCTGGTTTCATCGATCACGAGAAGCTCTGGAGTGACGTCCTTGCCGAAGCGTCCGGCGTTCGCGGCGTCGGTGACAAGTACGCGCGGCGAGGCGTCGCCAAGGCGGTGGCGGATGCCCTCATCGCCGTAGAGCACTGACATCGACAGAAGGAGCGCCCCGAGCTTCCACGTCGCGAAGAACACAGCCGCCGCCTCGGGGGTGGGCGGAAGCACTACCGCCACACGATCGCCGCGCACCACGCCGAGCGACGCGAGCACGTTTGCGAACTGGTTGGAGAGGTCCTGCAGCTCCCCCCAGGTCACCTCGCGCAACGCGCCCGAGAAATGCTCGTGAATCATCGCCAGCTTCTCCCGAGGATGCCTGTCGCACACATCCACCGCGATGTTGAAGTGCTCCGGCACCACCCAACGATGTTCAGCGACAGCGAGCTCATACGAGGGGTGCTCGGGGCGGTGCAGCACAGGCTGGCTCCTTTCAAGCCGTGAACGTGGGACAAAGGCGCATCTTCGCACCCTCGGGAAGGCGAGCGCTCCGGCGCCGCAAGCCCCGTTCGGTTTATGGATGTGCGCGCCGCTGGGCTACGGTGAGCTGGTGATGGGCCGCGATGTGCGCCTCCGCGAGTTGATGCGAAGGTTCCTGACAAGAGCCGGGGCCTTCACCCGCCGATTGATCGCACTTGGTGGGGCGCTCGTCGCTGCCACCTCGCTCGCCGCCTGCACAGACGCCGCAGCGCGGGTGACTAGACCCGTAGTGACTGAATAAGCGGGTCTATTCGTAGCGGGTAGACGGCACCGCGATCATCGACACCGAGGCGAGCAGCCACAGTCCCACGACTAGATTGCCCGTCACCGTCGCATCGCTAAGCTGCGCCTGCCAGCGCGCCGTGATCCTGGCCCCGGTTGACGTCAATCGCCCAGTCCAACGGGAGCCGGCGGGAGGGAAAGCTAACTAACCAGCTCTGGACGAACTCGAGGCGTCAGCTTCGCGCGCCGCCGCACCTCCGCAATCGTCGGCACGCGAGCGTGATCCGGCCGGGTGCGCCCGCAGCTCCTCCTCGTCCCGAGCAGTAGTGAGTTGGGCGCCCCCTGAGACGCTCGCATCCCCGCGCGAAGATGGCATGAGCAGGGACCTCCTCAGCTCAAGCGCGGATAGTCCGCGTAGGCGTTCAAACCATGGAGCTTGAGGAGGCCCCGATGACGATCGTAATGGGATTCGATCAGCACAGAGCACAGATCACGACGGAGTGGCTTGACAGCATGACCGGGGAGATCGGTCGAGCGCGTATCGCGCCGGCGCACCGTGAGGGGGTGCGCCGGTTCCTTGCCCGGTTCGCCGGCCAGGAGCTCGAGGTTGCGCTCGAGGCCACGACGGGCTGGCGGTTTGTGGTTGAGGAGCTGCGCCGAGTGGGTGCGGAGGTGCATCTGGCTGAGCCGGCGCAGACCAGCGCGTTGCGTGGCAACAAGAAGCGGCCCAAGAACGACCGGGCTGACGCGCGGCATCTGCGCGAGCTGTTGATGATCGGGCGGCTACCGGAGTCCTGGATTCCGCCCGACCACCTGCTCGATCTACGCTCCAACGTCCGCTTGCGTCACACGCTGGTCGATCAGCGCGGTGAGTGGCAGCAGCGCATCCGTGCGGTGCTCTACCACCACGGGCTGGCCCACCGTCGCGAGCTGCACCTGCTCAGCGGCGAAGGCCGCGCTTGGCTTGAACAGGTCGAGCTGCCCGATGCTGCGCGCGAGCAGGTCACCATCGCGATCGCGATGACCGAGGCGTTGAACGCGCAGATCGCCCCGCTTGACCGACATCTGCGCCTCTACGCCCGCCGGCAGGCGGGCTGCAAGGCGCTGATGGGCCACTATGGCATCGGTGAGCTGACCTCGGTCACGATCCTCGCCGAGCTCGGTGACTGCCGCCGCTTTTCCTCCTCGCGCCAGGCCGTGCGCTACGCCGGGATGGACATCACGGTTTACCAGTCAGACCAGCGCCGAAGCCCCGGACATCTCTCGCGCCAGGGCCCGCCCGCGCTGCGCTGGGCGCTTTACGAGGCCGCGCAGGTCGCCCGCCACGCGGGCAGCCCTGACCGCGGCTACTACGAGCAGGCCTCCGAGCGGCTGGGCTCTAACCGCGCGTGCGTTGCGGTCGCCCGCAAGCTGCTGATGCGCGCCTACCACACCCTGCGTGAGCTCGGCGAGGAGGCGTTGCAGCCGGCATGAGGAGCCCTGCGCGCGCGAAAGCCCTCCCTCACACAGATGCGCCGCGGCCAGCTCCCGGCATTGCGCTGCCGACACCCACGGGTGGACGGCCTACAAAGACTGAGCGGCCGCAACGCTTAACCCAGCGGGAACCACACCCCATAACCATCATGTCACCGACCTGCCACCCGGCGCGGTCGCGGACCGAGATAAGCATGGGCGCCCGCGCGCACGAGAGCGACAACCCCCGGCCCCACAACCACTCACCACCAACAACCCGGACCCCGCACTTGACAGGCGGGACCCTGCACAGATAAGCGCAAGCCGGCGGTTTCGAGCAAGAACCCGCCTGGACAGGCTGAGGCTCGACGCGTGCTACGCCCAGGGCTGGCAGTGTCTGCCGAGCCCGCGCGCGCTACTTGGACAGTCCTGCCACCCGCAGTCCTTCGGCGCGATCGTGATACCCCCGGAAACGCGAGACCCTGTCGCCCCGAAAGTCGAGGATGGTCGCGAACGGCTGATCGATCGGGGCGCCGCTGCCCTTGCCGCGTCCCTTCATCCTGCCCAGCACAAGCACCCGGTCGCCGAGATCGCGAAATTCCCCAGCGATGATCTGGAGCTCCTCCCAGTTCTCGCTCGTGTCGGCGAGGAACCGTTCGACGCCCTCGCGTCCGCGGTAGCCGCTCCCATCGAGTGCCCTGACGATTCCGGGGTACCACTCGAAGTCGGGGGTCGCGAACTCAGCGAACAAGCCATCGACGTCACGGCGGTTGTAGGCATCAATCACTCGCTTGGCAACGTCCACTTTGTCTCGGGCCATCGCTCGGAGTATCCCTGACCGCTGCGTTCAGACCTAAGCGAGCGTGTGGCGAGCCCGGCCCCGCGCTAGCGCTCCGGACGAGCCGCGAGAGCGGGGCGCATGAGCACCCCGCTCTCGCAATCGTGGGCGAAGCAAAAGTGGAGTCGGCGTGGGGGGAGGCTTGCGCGCCGCGTCCGACCGTGTGGCGTTCGCTTGTCCTATCGCCAGAGCGACGGCGCATGCGTCGCCGTCGCGATGAGCGGTCCCGCTCGTCCGTTCATCCTCTGCTAGCGCCACCACCGGCCAAAACCGCTCAAGCTGTGCTCACAATCCCGCCGAAGGGCGACAATCCGGTCAGTGACACCCACTGACACTCAGCAGCAGCGGCTTTTGGAGCGCTTGCGCCTAGCGGGGGAGCAGCCGGTCGCTTTTGCCGAGCTGCACGCTGGCGGGATTGACTTCCCGGGCGCCGTCGTCGGCGAGCCCCAGCTGAACGGATACGCGATTGAGCGCGTCTATGAGCACCGGCGGCTTGTTGGCGTGCGGCTGGTCAATCCAGAACCTCGGGAGACAGCCGCCGCACCCCGGCGGCGCTGGCCGGCCGTGGCCGCAGCGGTAGCCGGCCGCCGCTCGGCGGTTTTTGGCCCAGGCGGTCGTGGGTTCGAGTCCCGTATGGATAGGTTTCTACAGCCGGATAAACAACGACGACCCCGGGAGGTCCAAGTGACAACGCGAGTGGCCGAGTACCTGGAGACAGAGAAGCAGCGTGGCTTCTCCTGGGACTTCCTCGCCGGTTGGGAGGACTACGAGACGTGGGACACAGTGGAGATCGGGCGTCCCAAGCAGTCCCCTCAGAAGTTCCTGCTCAAGGAGGAGGACGTCCTGTCCTACAACCGCGCGCTGGGGGAGACGGATCCCCTGATGGTCGATCCCGAGTATGCGCGCATGCACTCACACAGTGGGACCGTGGTGGCCCACCCGCTGATGCTGACTGCGATCGTCTTCTACGCCTCAGCCGATGACACCGGCACCTGGGCGCGCACGCCCGGTGCCCGCAATCCGGGCCAGCGCATCGAGATCCTGGGCCCATTGCACGTCGGAGATGAGGTCGCGGTCACGATCACGACGGTCGACCGCTGGATCCGCCGCGGCAAGCACTACATCACCAACCTCAACGAGTTCAGAGTCGGCGACCGCCTGGTTGCGCGGTGGTGGGGGACGCTGATCATTCCACCAACTCGCGAGGCTGTCAGAGCCTTCGCCGAGGCATGAGGAGGACAAGATGAGCGCAGATGCGCTTTCCACTGTTCTCGCCGATGGCTCCCTCTGGGGCCTGACGATCGGAGAGGAGCTCCCGCCGATCATCCAGCACGTCACCCAGGAGTTCATCGACCGCTACGCGGCGGCCTCGCTGGATTTCAATCCGGTGCATGTCGACCCCGACTGGTGCGCCCGCGCCCAGGTCTTCGGAGGTCCCGAGCCCGTGCTGCATGGCATGGCCCTGCTGTCGCTTCTGTGCTCGGTCGTGCTGCGCGCCTGGGGAGCGACGACCGAGATCACGAAGATCGAGGCCAAGTTCACCAAGCCGGTGTGGCTCGGCGAGACGATTACGTGCAGCGGAATGGTCACCGAGTTGCACCCACTGGGAGCGGGACGCGACTACGTGGTACTTGCCATGAAGGCGCGAGATTCAGTCGGGGATGTGGTCGGCGTTTCCACCCTCTCGGTGCGAAGGGCCACGTAGGTGAAACCGGGTGCCGTTCCACCTGCCGGGGAGATGCTGAGAGCGAGGGCGATCTCGGCTTTCCCGCTTGGCCAGGTGACCACGCAAGGCTGGTCGGGAGGGATGACATGAAGGTCGCGGAACCTAGTCATGCGACCGCGCGTAGGTGCCGGTAGGGCGCGCCTCTCAGCTCGCGCACTAGCGCGTCGACGATGCCCTCCTCATCCTCCTCGCGGCCGTCGGTGACCGCGCCTATCACCGCGCGCTTGCGCTCGAGCAGGGTCGAGATGGTCTCGTCGATCGTGCCCGCAGCGAGGATGTAGGAGGCGTTGACCGAGTCCTCCTGGCCGATGCGATGACAGCGGTCCTCGGCCTGGTCGTGCTTGGCCGGCGTCCAGTCGAGCTCGAGGAAGACAACATTCGAGGACCGGGTCAGCGTGAGGCCCTGACCCGCTACCTCGATGGAGCAGACGACGAGCTGGTTCTCAGGCCCATCCGGTGCCTGGAACGCGCACAGCGCGGCGTCCCGGGCTGCGTGGCTGTCCTCACCGAGAATGTGGAGCGCCGAGGGGAAGCGTCCGAGCAGTGCGCGCTGGATCTCGCGGTGGTGGGCGAACACGACGAGCCGCTCGCCCGAGGAGGAGAAGTCATGGATCCAGGCGAGCGCGGCTGCAAGCTTGCCGCGCGCGGCCAGCAGCTTGAGCGCGTTCAGCCGCACGAGACGCTCGGCCCGCAGCGCCGCCGCGACCTTCGCCCGGAGCTCGCCCAGTTCGAGCGGCTGACTCTGAAGCCATGCGATGAGATCGCGCTCGGCGAGTCGATACTCGGGCTCGTTGTCGAGCTCGACCGGCACGATCGCGCGCCTCTTCGCCGGCAGCTGCGGCAGGACGTCGGCCTTCAGGCGACGCACGAAGCAGCGCGAGCGAAGATGCCAGTGCAGGCGCAGGTGGGCATCGGGGCCGCGGAAGCGCTTGCCGAACTGTGCGCCGGAGCCAAAGTCCCCGAGCCGCCCGAGGATTCGCAGCTGGGAGATGAGCTCTGCGGGGCGGTTCATCACGGGCGTCCCGGTGAGGGCGAGGACGAGGCCATCGTGCGGCATGACAGCGGAGAGCCGTTGAACCGCCTGGGTTCGCTTCGCCGCGGCGTTCTTGCAGTAGTGGGACTCGTCGAGCACGAGCGCCCGGGGCTCGAAGGCTCCGCAGCTCGCCCAGCCGCGCGGCGAGAATGTCGTAGTTCACGACGGTGATCTCCGCGCCGGCGGTCAGGCTGCCGGGCCCGGCGGGTCGGCTCGGGCAGGGCCGGTACCCACGAGCGCTTGGACGCTGCGATCCGGTAGCCAGCGCTCGAGCTCGCGTAACCAGTTGAGCTTGAGGCTGGCCGGACAGACGACGACCGCCGGATACGCAGAGTCGGCCTCGAGCGTGGCAAGCGCCTCGATCGTCTTGCCGAGACCCTGCTCGTCGGCCAGGAACGCTCGCCGCTGGGCGAGCAGGTAGCTCACCCCCGCGCGCTGGAACGGCTTGAGCTCGCCGCCGAGGCCGAAAACGTCCAATTGCGCATCGGTGGCGCCCGACAGTGCCACGAGACCGGCGGCCCGTGCATGCTGCTCACGGACCTCCTGCAGCAGCTCGAGCGCCTCGGGGGCGACCCAGACCTCGCGCAAGGCAAGGAAGCAATCGAGCTCAGGCACGCAGAACGGGTCGGCGCGGATCGCCGGGAGCCGAGCGTGCTCGCGCTCCTCAGCCGCGTCTGGCGCTGCCCGGCAGCGCTCCCTGCAGGGCGGCGAACGCTTCGAGTAGCGACGGATCGTGTCCGGGTGCGAGCACGAACGTCGGGTCCTCGTGAACGGTGGAGAGCTCGAGGACCGCCGGTGGCGCCGGCCGGCCGTCCGTCAGCGCCTCGACGCAGCGCTTGGCAGCCTCACTCATCCAGCCGTCGAGCTGCTCCTCGATCAGCCGCCATGAATCGAGCGTGAGCGGGACGGTCGCTCCGCCCGGCGCGCTCGCGGCCCGTTCGCGCAGCACTCGCGGCAGGCGGGCGGCATCGCCGAGCAGCAGGAAGACGGGCTCCTCGCTGGGACCCGCGACCTCGATATTGCCGTGCCAGGTGCTGGCATGCTGCAGCCATGCCATGACTCGCGGGTCGACGCTTGCGTCCTCGAGCTGCGTGAGCAGCTCGAGGAGCAGCTTCGCGTCGCTGCTCGACAGTCGCGAGCCCGAGCGTGCCTTCAGGACCATCGAGCGCACGCAGCCCGGCCTGGCCGGCGAGCACGCGCGCCAGCGGCGCAGGCTCGGGCGCGATGAGTATCCAATGCCCGCCGCGACGGTCGCGGCGAAACTCGATGTCGTAGCGCTCATCACGACTGCGGCCCCCCGCCTGCTCGCCCTCTGGGGTGCGCCCCGCCTGCCCCGCGCGGCCGCCGTGCGCGAGGAGCGCCCGACTAGCGGCATCGCTGAGCCGCAGGCTCGTGGTTCGCGCGCGCAGCTCTCCGACCAGCTGCGCGGCCCGATCGTCGATCGGGAGGAGCGCACGGCCGATCGCGGGCAGACAGCGGGCCTCAGGGTGCTCGAGCAGCTCAGCTACAGGCTCGGGCGCAGCGTCGGTGGCGAAGCTGAGCCACCAGTGCTCGTCGGGCCGCGCGAGATCGAGGAGGCACTCATCTGCGCGACGTCGCGCGCGCCGGCGCCCGATCGCGCGGGCGAGCGCATCGCTGACCTCGGGCTCGCCGGGCAGGCTCGCCAGCAAGCGCGCGAGCGCCTCCGCCTGCTCGGGTTCGAGCGGGAGGCACCACACACGTTGGTCCGGATCCCAGCGGCGGCCCGGGATCGCGCGCAGGAGCTGGCGCAGGCGCTCGTCGTAGGGAAAGCGCAACACGGCCTCGCCGCGAACCATTGAGGCTGAGAAAGGGGGCTCAGACACGGCAGAGCACGATAGGCGCCGGAGTGGATGCGTCTGGCCGCTACGCGTTCGCGGATCGGGTGAGGGGGCGGCCGATCTCCGGCTCAGGCCGAGCGGCCCCCGCGCGAAAGCGTCCCCCCGCGCTCAGCAGCCGCGCGACAGCGCTAGGGCCCGGCCGTCTTAGATCCGCCCGATCTCGACTTGACGGTCATCCCGAGCATCCGGCCAACGCAAGGGCAGCGCGGCACGCGGGGTCCAATTCGGGGTCCAAACTGAGCGAAACTCAGCGCAACTGAGCGCAACCCAACGCGCCTGAGAGCAAGCCAAAGGCACCCAGCGACCCGAGAACCGTCGAGCTGGGGGCCGGGCGGTCGCAGGTTGAAATCCTGTCTCCCCGATAAGAAAAGCCCTGCAAAACGGCTATATTTCCCGGCTTGTGCGTTCCGGCACTAAGTAGCCCTGGGGTCCAATTTGTGGTCCAATCCCCCGCAGACACGGTGCTGGGATCGTGCGGACCGGGTGGTCGCGGGTTCTGGTCTCGGATAAAGCGGGTGCCGGCGGCGCTCGTTGCGTGTACATGCGGGAATGGGGCCCATTGGTTGATGTCGGCGGACCCGCCGGTGGCGGCTGGAGAATCGGGAGATGCTCAGCGAGACAGAGTTCCACGCGGCCATCGCCGCCGAGGAGACTAAGGGCTCACGACTCAGTTGTTGTGGGAGCGATCGTGTAGTTCCACTCGCCGTGGAATGGGTTTCGTGTGATGTTCACGGCCGCGAGTTCCTCGTCTGTGACTTCGACTTCCTTGGGGTAGGGGCGGTGGTCGAGCTGGGCGTAGACCTTCAGCCCGGTGCTGGTTGTCGTGGCGGCGATCAGGCTGATGATGACCTCGTGGCTGATCAAGGGCTTGCCGCGCCAGTTGATGCTCATGAAGCTGAACAGCCGGTGCTCGATCTTGTTCCACTTGCTCGTGCCGGGCGGGAAGTGACAGACGGTGATCTTTAGGCCGGTGGCGTCGGCGAGCTTTCCCAGCTCGACCTTCCACAGGCGGGTGCGGTAGCTGTTGGAGCCCCCGGAGTCGGCGGTGATCGTCAGCTCGCTGGCGTGCGGGTAGCGCTCCCGTCCGAGGTTCTCCCACCAGCCGCGGATGCTCGCGGCGGCGAACTGCGCGGTGTCGCGATCCACGCCGACGTTGACCCAGCCCTCATCGCGGGTGAGGTCGAGCACCCCATAGGGGATCGCGTGTCCGAGATCCTTGTCCTTGAAGTCGTGCGTGCGCACCAGCGTGGGCTTGCCCGTCGGCTCGAGCTCTCGGCCGACAGCCTTGAAATCCCCGATCAGCTCGCGCTTCTTGGTATCCACGCTGATCACCGGCTCACGCCGCTCGATCGCGCGGGCGACCGTGTCATTGATGTGCGCAAACTGCGCGTCACGGTCGGGGTGATCTGCTCCCTCACGCGTCTTCTGGTTGGCCTGCAGGCTGTAACCCATTCGCTTGAGCAGCCGCAGCACCGTGCGGTCTGAGACCTCATAGCCACGCTCGGCCAGCGCCCGCGCGAGCTTCGCGGCGCTCTTGGACGTCCAGCGAAGCGGCGAGCAGGGATCGCCCCGAGTCTCCGGCGCCACCAGACGCTCGAGCTCCTCTTCGATCCCGGGATGGGTCTCTGAGACGGCCTTGCTCCCAGCTCCCGCCCGACGCACACGGCCCTCCCGCAGCACCTCGCCCGATTCGAGCTCGCGCACGCCACGACGGATCGTCTCTTCGTGAAGCCCGGTCGCCCGAGCGACGGCCCGGATCCCGCCAAACCCATGCGAAGAAGCCTCCGCCGCCGCCCACAGCCGCCGCGTGCGCTCGTTCAGCGCCTCGCTACTGCTCAACAGCCGGTAGCGCTCCGCGATCGCCGCCTCATCAATCACACCACCCTATTCAACACACCCACCCATGACTCCTGCACTAATTTCGTCGTGATCCCTAAGCTCGCCGAGCTTGAGCGGCTGAGCGACGAAGCACGCGGGCGGATTACAGGGCTGCGCATGGCGTGCGAGCAGTCTGCGTCGGGCACCACGGCAATCGAGCGAGCCAACGAGGGAGAGGCTCCGTGGTCGCCGGAGCGTAAGGTGGCGCTGTTCGCGAGCCTATTCCGAGGGCGAGCGGACGTGTTCCCGCGTCGTTGGGAGAAACCGGGGAAGGGTCGCAGCGGGTGGGCGCCTCGCTGCTCGAACGAGTGGGTTCCGGGAGTGTGCGCCAAGCCGCGCGTGAGATGCGGAGAGTGCGCGCATCAAGCGTTCGTGGCGCCCGGGGAGTCAGAGCTGCTCGCACACCTGAAGGGCGGGCAGGTGATGGGTGTCTATCCGCTGCTCGCGGATGACACCTGCTGGCTGCTCGCGATCGACCTCGACGGCGGCTCGTGGCAGGCCGATGTCGCGGCGCTGAGCGACGTGTGCCGCGAGCTGGGTGTGCCCCCGGCGGTTGAGCGATCGCGCTCGGGAGACGGCGCGCACCTGTAGTTCTTCTTCAGCGCCCCGGTTTCGGCTGCGCTGGCCCGGCGGTTCGGGCTGATGCTGCTCACGGAGGCGATGGGGCGTTGCTCGACGCTGGGCATGGCGTCCTACGACCGTCTGTTTCCGAGCCAGGACACGCTCCCGCGCGGCGGCTTCGGGAACCTCATTGCGCTGCCCCTGCAGCATGAGGCGCGCAAGCGCGGCAACTCTCTATTCCTCGATGAGGAGCTCGAGCCCCATGAGGATCAGTGGTCCTACCTGGAGTCACTGGAGCGGATCGAGCCCAGCCGCCTGGAGAGCCTGGTTGACGAGGCCGATGCCGCCGGCCAGGTTCTGGGCGCTGCCGGGGAGTCGATCGACCGCGAGGCGCCATGGCGTGCGGCCCGGTCGCTCTCCAGCAGGCTCGCCGCGGCGGCGATGCCGGATGTCCTCAGCGCGACGCTCGCACAGCGTCTGTATGTTTGCACCGGTGGGGTGCCCGCCGTGCTGTTGGACGCGATGCGCAGACTCGCGACGTTCTCCAACCCTCTGTTTCTTGAACGCCAGCGGCTTCGACTCTCCACGGCGCGCACACCGCGCGTGATCGCGTGCTTCGAGCAGCAGGGCGACTTCCTCGTCCTTCCCCGCGGCACCCTCGGGCCGCTGCGGGAGATGCTCGCTGGGCTAGGCATACGGCTGGATCTGGACGATGAGCGCAGCGACGGGGTCGCACTCGACACATCGTTCACGGGCGAGCTGAGCGACATACAGGCAGATGCCGCGCGGGAGATGCTTGCGCACGAGCTCGGGGTGCTGTGTGCACCTCCAGGGATGGGCAAGACCGTGATGGCGGCGAACGTCATCGCGGCCCGCGGGCGCTCGACGCTCGTCGTGGTGCACAGCAAGCCGTTGCTCGAGCAGTGGATCCAGCGGCTGACCCAGTTCCTCGACCTCGATACGAAGCAGATCGGGATCATCGGCGCGGGCAGGAACAAACCAAAAGGCCGTCTGGATGTCGCGACCGTGCAAAGCCTGGCGCGTCGGGAGAACCTGCAGGAGCTGCTGGCAGGCTACGGGCAAGTCGTGGTCGACGAGTGCCACCATGTCCCGGCTGTCACCGCCGAGCAGGTGCTGCAGACCGCTCCCGCGCGTTACGTCACCGGCCTCACCGCCACCCCCTATCGGCGCGACGGGCATCACCCGATCATCGCGATGCAGTGCGGCCCGATCCGACACGAGATCAACCGGCACGCAACCGAGCCCGGAGCACAGCTGAGGCTGCGAATCGTCCGCCGCGAGACGAGCTTCGATCCGGCCGTGCTCCCAACCGACGCCGGCATCCAGGAGATCTACGGCGCGCTCGCCACAGACGAGGAGCGCGCCGAGCTGATCGCCCAAGACGCGATCCAGCTGACCACCGAAGGACGCTCGCCGATCGTCCTCACCGAGCGGCGCGAGCATCTGCAGCGGCTAACCAACCGCCTACGAGACCACATCCCGGCGTTGATCGAGCTGCACGGCGACATGCGCCCCCGCGCACGACGAGCAGCGATCGAGCAGCTCGCGACCACGAGCGCGGATACTGCGCGCGTGGTGCTCGCCACCGGTCGCTTCATCGGTGAGGGCTTCGACGACTCGCGGCTTGACACTCTCCTGCTCGCGATGCCGATCGCTTGGAAGGGCACCGTTGTGCAATACGCCGGACGCCTGCACCGCTCACACCGCGGCAAGCACGACGCGCTCGTCTACGACTACGTCGACGCCGAGGTACCCGTGCTGCGGCGCATGTTCGCCAAGCGCCTAAAGACCTACAACGCCCTCGGCTACACGCTCGAGTAGCCACGAACGTCCGTCCCCGGAGCGCGGCGCAAGCTGGAGCAAGGAAGCAGTGAGTTTCGTGCTGCCAGCGCTGGTCTGACCTGCCAGGAGTCCGGCCGAGGAGCGCGGGAGAGCACTACGCTCGACTAGGCGTGGTGTTTGACCGCTGCACTGCTCGATGCTGTGGCCTTGCGTTTGGCATCCGCTCTTCCCTTGTTGCCTCGATCACTCTGACGCCGAAGGGTGGCTGCCTGCCCGAGCGTGAGGGCCACGGTCTCGTCCGGGAATGTCGCGCGAACCTCAAGCCGCCCGCCTAGTGCCTCGACGTAGCGGCTCAGCGTAGAGAGGCGCACGTCGGCCTCGCCGCGCTCGATCTGCGACACGTTCTCCTGGGTGACATCCAGCCGGTCGGCCACGACTGCCTGCGTGAGGTCGAGCTTGCGTCGCAGTTCACCGAGCATCGCTGCCTTGTGCTCCTCGACCCGCGCGCTTCGCACGGGGTCGCTCTCGATCGGCTTGCGCAGCTCGGCAAAGCGTTTTGGCTGTCTAGCGGGCTTGGTCTTGCTCATGGGATTGCTCCTTCGTCACGAAGCGCTTGGAGGTGCTCGTCGTACAGCTCATCGGCCGTGGGAATCGCCTGTGCGTACCAGCTGCTCCATTTGTGGCTCTTGTCTCCGCCGATCAGGAGGATGGCCATGCGGCGCGGGTCGAACGCGAACAGCACGCGCATGTGGCCGCCGCGGGGGCGAAGCTCCTTCATGTTGGGATGCCGCGAGCCTTTGATGGAGTCCACCAACGGTCTTCCCAGCGCTGGGCCGCCTTGCTCGAGCAGACCGACCGCGGCAGCGACGCGCTCCTGCTCGTCCTCGCTGAGGTCGTGCCACCACGAACCAAAGGTGTCGGTGTACTCGACTTCCCACACCCAAGCAGTATAAACAGAAGCTTGTAGAAGTCAAAGCTTATGTCGGGGGTCCAATTTGGGGTCCAATGTGAGAGCAACTCAGACGCACTCAGACACACCCAACCCCAGTAGACACGCGGGTTGAACACTCCCAGCCACTGGATCTCTCAGGCTGGGAGGCCGGGCGGTCGCAGGTTCAAATCCTGTCTCCCCGACTTGAGAAAGGCCTACAAATCGGCAGGTTTTGAGGTTTTGGTGCTTCCGAGAGATCGCCGGCTGGCTCGCTGGGGAACAATTGGGGAACAAATCTGTCGAGAACCTGCGAGTAGCTACTGTATGAGCACGGAGTAGCAGCAGCGACCGCGGAGCCAAACGGGGTCCATACGCAAAACGTTTGCGTATACTGTTGGCATGGCACGTACCGCGATCGCCTACGTGCGGCCCCTCGAGGCAGCCGTTGAGGCCGACGAGGTCACTCTCTCACGCGCAACGGACCTCAAGGTTGTTGCCGTCGTGCGCGATGAGCGCGGCCCTCGCCGCAGCGGCCTAGCTGAGGCCTTGGAGCGAATCGCTTCAGGGGAGGCCTCGACCCTGGTGACGGCCCGCCTGGCCGCGCTGGCCGGTTCGCTGCGCGAGCTCGTCGCGGTCCTCGAGTGGCTCCAGGCCGCAGGCGCCGACCTGGTTGCGCTCGACGTTGCCCTCGACACAGGCACTGCCGCGGGCCGACGGATCGTTGGCCTACTGCGCGAGGTCGAGCGGTGGGAGCGCGAGCCGGAGCCAGGACGCCCGCCGCGCGGCCGACCCGGACTCGCGGTCGCGGCGCCAGAGCTGAGCGAGCGCATCACGGCAATGCGCGAGCGTGGCTTGAGCCTGCAGACCATCGCCGACGCGCTCAACGCCGACGGTGTGCCGACCCAGCGCGGCGGCGCACGCTGGCGTCCATCAAGCGTTCAGGCAGCACTCGGCTACCGCCGCCCACGGCCACCGGCGCCGGGCGCTCCACCACCACACCCCCCCGGCCACTTATCGCCACACGCGCCCGATTCCCCCGGTAGACCCCGTCCGCCACATCGCGGACCTCGCCTCCCGTGACCGGCCTAATCGAGCGCTTCGGGATGCTGGGCGTCTTCCTGCTGATGGTGCCCGAGAGCGCCTGCATCCCTGTACCGAGCGAGGTGACGCTTCTCTTTTCCGGGTTCGCCATCCACCAAGGATGGATGAGCTTCCCGCTCGCGGTGCTCGCCGCCACCGCCGGCAACCTGGTCGGCTCGCTGCTCGCCTACAGCCTCGGCGCCAGCCAGCTACTCCAGCATCTTCCCGGCGCCCGCACCGTGCTTGCCCGATGGGAGGGCCTGCTCGAGCGACACTCGAGCGACACGGTACCCGCGCCGTGTTCATCGCCCGACTGCTGCCACTCGCGCGCACGTTTGTGTCGTTGCCGGCCGGAGCGCGACACGTGCGGCTGATCCCATTCATCGCGCTCACGACGATCGGCTGCGCGCTTTGGGCGGCCGCGTTCGTGCTTACGGGCCTGATCCTCGGCACCGCTTGGGCAACCGTCAGTTCCACGCTCGGGCGAGCACTACTCGTGGTGGGACTCGCCACTATCGCGTTGTCGTTGCTGCGAAGCCGACGAGCCGACTGAGTGGCGCTCCGCCCCCAGATGCGGAAGCCCCGTCGGTGACTTGCGTACTCATGCATTGGACGACCACGAGCACTGACGCGCGTTCGCCCAGAGACTGTCGCATTGCGCCGAGTAAACAGGCGTCTGCCCGTCCTCAGCCGAGGCGCTCGGAGGTCGTCCCAAGCGATAGCGCTGAGATGCCCGCGAGCGCTTCTCCTTCGCCTCTGGCGAAGCGGGAGTCTCATCGCCGTCCCAGGCGGTCGCCCGCGGTCGGTTTGAGTACCGTCAAGCCGCCGGGTTAGAAGCCCGCGCTCGCGCGATCGCCCAGCAGTGGATCGGCAGCGAGTCTGACCAGGCTCCGGGTAGGAACAGATCCAGCTGCCGGCGCGGACCGCGGCTGGGAAATAGGAAGCTGCGCTTGACGCGCACGGTTCCAGTCGTCAGGGCGTGGATCTTCACGTGGTGGGCTCCAATCTTGGGGTACTGCGGCTGTCCCAGCGGGCGTAGTAGGGACGCACGCCAAAGACCTTCGCTAGCGCCCAGAGCGGCGGGAGTATGAGGTTCTGCACCCAGGTCGCCGGCGAGGTAACGCGGCTCTCGTGGCGGAAGTGCCACAGGGTGGCGCCGAGTTGGAGGGGGTTCTTCGGTGCCCCTCGGGGCGTGGTCTTGCCCTCGGCCGCCAGACCGGCGAATGCCGTGTGCTCGGTGATCGCACCACCGGGCATGCTGCGCCAGTTGAAGCGGACTATATCTTGGTCGCCGTCCTGGGGGGACGGCCGTGAACTGGATCCACTCGCTGGTGGCGGGGTTGGAGATGGGTCGGAACCTTGCGCCGGCGTCCTCGCCGCGGAGGCTGCCAACGGCATCTGTGATGACGCCGGGGTCGGTGTCGATACTAGCCATGGGGTCGGTCCTTCCTGTGGCGGGTTGGGCGTGCCGGTCAGGCTCCGGTACGAGTGGACGGTCGAGGCGATGGCGGTGGCGAGTGGCGTGCCGGCGGTCCCGAAGGTGGACTGGTACTTGGCGGTGTCGAGCACGAAGGGTTCGTCGAACTCGTAGGTCATCTCGGCCAGCTCCCGCATCAGCGGGTTGAACAGTCCGAGCGCGCGCATGACCAGCTTTGGCACCGAGCGAACGGCGACCGGGTGTCCATCCTCGCCGGCAATGAGCTCGAGGACGCGCCGGGTCGTGACGGTCTCCGGGCCCGGTAGGTGCCACACTCCTCCGGCGGCGCGCTCGTCGGTACCGAGGGCGGCCAGACCTGCAGCGATGTCCGGGACATACAGTAGCTGTAGGTGTGGGGCAGGTCGGGGTTGCCGAGGAAGTCGGCGCGCTTGCCGGCCAGGGCGTTGGCGAAGACGCGCTCGCCGAGCGTCGTTTCGGTGACGCCGGCGCCGAAGAAGTCCGATGCCCGCCCGATGGCGATGCGGACCCGACCGGCCTCAGCCGCGGTGAGCAGCTCCTGGGTCATGGCCGCTCGGGTTCGGCCCTTGACGGTCGTGGCGGCGAGTGGGAGATCCTCGGTCATCGGCTTGCCCCCGGTGGAGCCATAGCCGTAGACGTTCTCCAAGCTCACCAGGAGCGCACCGTTGTGTTCGGCTGCACTAAGCACGCCCCGCTGCAGCGGCGGGAAGAGCTCCGGCCACTTCGTATATGGCGCATTCAGGCACTGGTAGAGGACCGATGCGCCTTTGGCCACATCGGTGGCGGCATCGAGGTCGTTCGCGTCGGCCCCCCGCCAGTCGACCCTGTCGAGGAGCCCCGCTGGCCGGTGGCGCGATACCACCCGTACCGCCAGACCGAGCCCGGCCAAGCGGGCGGCGAGGGCACGCCCGACCTGCCCGGCCCCGAACACGACATGCAGTCGATCCCCGCTCATAGCTGCGCCCCTATGTTCGTAGAGACGGCTAGGTTGATGGTCTTGGCCTGCTCCGCCCGTCGCCGAACTCCGGCGAGGTCGTGGAAGCCGGCGGCAGCGGTGCCGAGCAGGAGCACGCCGGCGGCGATGCCCGTGGTGGCGATGAGTGCGTTGCCTGACATCGTGGCAACGAGGATCACCGGTCCGACGGTCAGCGCCCATCCGACCGGCCGGTAGCGGGGGATATGGACGCGGTGGTCGAGCCACAGCAGCAGCGGTCCGATCGTGATTGCGATGGACGGCAGGACCCAGTCGGAGTGGCCGGCGGCGATGACGATTATAGGCAGGGCGAACGCCGCGGCGAACTCGATGACGGTGGCGAGCGTTACGGCTCGCTCGATCCGCTTGCCCTCCGGGCTCCTCGGTCGGGGGGCGGTGCCGGCTGTAGCCCTGATGGCGTAGGAGAACACGCCGATCACGGTCACGCCAAACACCGCGATCAGCACATCTGCCACGCGGCCGCCAATTACCAGGCTGCCGCGCAGAAGCCAGAAGGCGGCGAAGGCCGCCTGAATGAGCCCGCCGACGCGCCTGACGCGCCTCGACCATCCTGCGGTCGGAGTCAGATCCGCAGTGCTCGTTGCGGTCAGGCTCACATCTGCGGCGGTCCTTGCCTCCGATTCTGTCGTCACGGCGCGCTCCGCTCGGTGCCCGCTCACCAGCATGGCTGGTTCCTCTCTCGCTGACATTCGAGCACCCCGGCAGTGGGCGACAGCCGAGCCTCGGTGTCTGCTTCGCACGCTACTCTAGTATCGTGAAGCTAGCAAGCCATTTCGCGAATCTTTAGGTATCCTTGTGCCATGGCGGAGTGGACCTTCCTCACAAACCATGCCCGTGCCCTCGTCTGCATCGCCCACGACCCCGGGGTGCGCCTGCGCGACATCGCCGCGATGCTCGGCATCACCGAGCGCAGCGCCTTCGGCATCGTCGCCGACCTGACCGAAGCCGGCTACGTCGTGAAGGACAAGGAGGGCCGTCGCAACCGTTACAGCATCCAGGCCCATTTACCCGTGCGACAAGCCGTCGGTCGAGAGCCGACGATCGGCGAGATGTTGGAACTGCTCGTGGACTCCCGAGCAACAGAATCCGCGCAACTACCAGACCGAAAAGCCGACTCGGACTGACGGGCTCCCACCCATCCCAGGCGCGCTGCCGCATCGTGACCGAAAGTCTCCAGCGCCGACAAACCCGCGCGATTCGGTAGCCAACGAGCTCCGAGAGCGCGGTCGGCTTGAGCCTCCGACGACCGCATTCGCGTGAATGCGAGTGCGTCGGCGCACACCGGTTAGGCTTCTGGATTGGCAGGGTTTTCGCCCATGCCGGTCGGCGCCGGCGCGCGGGTGCCGGCTTGTAGGAACGACCGGTATGTGAGATCGTTGTTCTGGGCGCGAGCCGATGACGTAGCGAAGCGCAGACGTCAGGGGCTGGTGGTCTGCCGCGCGACTTGGCCCTTCGAGGGCCCACATGATGCGTGCCCCAGTGTCACACTCGCGCCCGCCTTCACCGCCTGGGCGGCCTGCCAGTCGCGCACGGTGCGCGTAGGCGACCTCGGCCTGGCGGGCGAGCTCGCGCTCGGCTTGGCGGACCGCGTCGTTGGCACTCCAAATGCCGGCGGCCTCGGGCGTGCAGCGCGCCGCGCCGGCGGTCGTCAAAGCCAGCTACGATCGTCATCTCGGGGCCTCCTTCGAGTTCCGGCAATTGCCTTGTCGCGCGAGTGTCTCGCGGTGAGCCGGGGGAGGCCCTGTTCATGCCATCTTTCGCCAGGAGGGTGTCGCGTAATGCTTCAGGCGAGGGACGTGCTCGCCGCGGCGTGGCGAGTGAGACGAGGCCGCGGCCCCTCACCCCTCCCTTGGTTTACCGGGTCGTGGCCCGTTCTCAGCGGAGCCGCGGCACTGTTGGTGTTGGCGAGCGTCGATTAGGAGGGCTCTCGCCTCGAAGCGTGGCTCAGAGCGTGTCGATTGGCACGCCGATGATCTTTAGCCTGAGTGTCAGCCCGTCGAGTGCGAAGCCGCGAAGCTCCTCGGCCGATGCGCCCAGGACCGAGGCGTCAGCTCCCTCGGGTGGCGTTGGTGACTCGGCGACGGCAGGCAGGAGTTCGCGCAGGGTCCCGCGAACGACATCGCCCATTCCAGGCTCCCGGGCGACCGCCTCGCGAAGAAACCAGATGCCGTAGCCGATGTGGCGGTGCTCGTCGTGGTGGATCTTGGTGTAGCCAGCGAGAAATCCGGGCAGGAGGCCCTCGCCGTTGAGCAAGCGCGTCGAGAACTCGAACGTCGTCAGCCCGAGCGTGGCCTCGAGGATGAGGTGGTAGATCGTCACGAACGCGACCTTGGCGCCAACATCCCGGGGATTGGCGAGGAGGCGCTCATGGGCGACGATGAGCTTGTCGTCGAAGATCGTCTGGGAGGCGGGGGAGACTTGCTCACGGGCGCGCTCGACGTGCGCGGCGATGAGCGCGGGCTCTGCGACGACCTCGTCCTGGAAGCGCGCGTAGAACTGCATGTGTCTGGCCTCGTCGACCTGCTGGGTGGCAAGGAACGTGACCTCCTCCTCGCTGGCCTCGGCTCCCACCAGGCCGGAGAACTTCGTCGTGATTCGCTCCTCGGCCACCATCAGCGAGCCCAGGACGAACGACACGAGCGAGCGGTCATCCATAGCCGACCACTGGTCGCGATCGACGGTCAAGTCAACGTCCCGTGGACTCCACTGGCTCTCCTCCCGGTGACGGTAGAGCGTCTGTGGGTCATGTAGGTGCACGCTGGCAGAGGGACTCGGCATCAGCTCAACCACGCGCGCAGGTCCTTGAACGGGTCCGCGTCAAGGTAGTAGTACGCCCAAAGACCTCGACGCTGGGCGTTCAACACCCCGGCGGCCCTCACAACCTTCAGGTGCTTGGCCAGCGCAGGCTCGGACATGTCGAAGAGCGGTAGTAACTCGCACTGGCAGACAGCCTGCGGCGACGCCTTCCGTAGGGCATCCATGATTCGTAGTCGCGTGGGACCTGCGAGGGCCTTCGTCACCCCCGCCAGACGGACCGCATCCTCACCTGACAAATCCAGGGGAATACGGCAGCCGCCTGGCTGGCGCTCTCTCGGCGAGAGGAGGGAAGGGTGTTGCCGTTGTGCGGTTGGGGCTGCTGTTCCCCAAGCAAGCCTCGCTCATGCCGAGTCGCCGCTCGGCTTGCGCGCGCGCACGATCGCCGCGGCGGCTTGGTCGTGCACACGGTGGGTCTCGCGGATCTCGATGTCCACGAGACCGGCGTTGGTGAGGGCCTCTTCGAACTCTCGTTGAGTCAGCGCCCCGGCGATGCAGCCGGTCCACTGCTGCATGTCGGCGCGCGTGGCGTCGTCCATGCCCTCATCGGCGATGACGTCGGAGATCGCGAAGCGCCCTCCTGGACGCAGCACCCGGGCGGCCTCACGGATCGTCTGCGGCTTATGGCCGGAGAGGTTGAGAACACAGTTTGAGATGACGACGTCGACGCTTGCGTCCGGGAGTGGAATCGCCTCGATGTAGCCCTTGTGGAACTCGACGTTCTTGACGCCCGCCTGCTCGGCGTTGCTGGCGGCAAGGGCGAGCATCTCGTCGGTCATGTCCAGGCCGATCGCCTTGCCGCCGGGTCCGACGCGCCGGGCGGAGATCAGCACGTCGGCACCAGCGCCCGAGCCCAAGTCAAGAACGGTCTCGCCCACCTTGAGGTCGGCCACTGCCGTCGGAACACCGCAGCCCAACGACGCGGCGATCGCTGTCTCGGGTGCCTCGGCCGCCTCGCCTGACTCATACAGCGCGCTGCCAAACACCTGCTCGCCGGAAGCATCCGTCATTGCCACGGCTGGCTCACAGCCGCAGGACGCGCTGGTTGTCGGGTCCGGCTCACCGGACGGCTGCCGCTCGGCGGCGGCGCGAGCCGCTGCCGCATAGCGCTCCCTAACCTGCTCGCGCACCTCGGTCTCAGCCGCCGCTGGGCCGGCATCGCAGCCACAGCCCTCGCCCTGGCCGCAGCAGTCGGCGTTCTCCGTCGGCTCGCAACATGTGGCCTGCTGGACCGGAGCGCAGCAGGGGTCGGTGGGCGCGTCGGGCGCGGTCATGTCAGCCATACGGATAGCTCCTCCAGGGCATCGGGAATGACGTAGTAGTAGGCCCACAGTCCCTGACGCTCGGAGTCCACGATCCCGGCTTCGCGGAGCTTCTTTAGGTGATGGGAGAGGGTGGGCTGGGAGATTTCGAACAGCGGCACCAGCTCACAGACGCAGACCTTGCCGGCGTGCTTGCGCAGCACGTCCACTAGTTGCAACCGGATCGGGTCGCCAAGGGCCTTGGCCACCTCGGCCATGCGGAGGGCGTGGTCACGCGCCACGTCGGGATAGACGACCGGCTCGCAACAGCGCTCGCCCGCCGCTCGCTTCTGCTTCGGCGCCAGCTGCAAATCGAAAGGCATCTATCTACTTATATCACTAACACTCATGACTGTCGATGTAATACGATCGCAGCATGAACGGCGACGTTGCACCGCACACCGATCAGGAGCCGGGGGGGCGAGCGCTCCGGTACCTGCTGTTCGTCTGCAACCACAACGCTGGGCGCTCGCAGATGGCCCAAGCGTTCTTCGAGCGCTACGCCCCCGAGGACGTGCGCGCCGAGTCGGCCGGAACCGAACCTGCATCGGAGATCTGGCCGGTTGTGGTCGATGTCATGCGCGAGGCCGGCTTTGATCTTTCCGGGCGCAAGCCCAAAAGGCTCACGCTCGAGATGCAGCTTCACGCCGACTGGGCGATCACGATGGGCTGCGGCGACGCCTGCCCGTACGTCCCGACCATGGTGGAGGCGTGGGACATCCCCGACCCAGCGGGCAGGCCGATCGAGGAGGTGCGAGCGATCGGCGACGGGATCGAGGCGCACGTCCGCGAGCTGATCGCAGAGCGCATTGGCGCGATCCGCACCGATCGCACCGCGCATGAGCTACGCCTCGCCCGGCTGCTACCGCTGCTCGCCGATGAGTTCGCGGACAGCAAGCCCGCTGAGGAGATCCGGGCGTGCGCCGACGCGATCCTCGAGCGCTACGACGGCGCCCGGGTGCGCTCGCACGTCATGACCCTCGCGCACCGCCAAACACGCGAATGCCTGCGCCAGGACACCTGTGACGTGCTCGCCAACTGGGAGAGCTCGTGAGCGACGAGCTGGAGACGGTGGCGGTCATCACCGACATCCACGGCAACCTGGCCGCGCTGGAAGCCGCCCTGGCAAGGATCGAGGAGCTTGGAATCGACAGCGTGTTCTGCGGCGGCGACCTCGTCGGCTACGGCCCGCATCCCAACGAGGTCTGCGCGCTGATCGCCGAGCGCGACATTCCCACGATCTACGGCAACTACGACTACGCCATCGCCCGCGACGAAGAGGACTGCGGCTGCGCGTATGTCACCCCGCACGACCGTGAGCTTGGTCAGCTGTCGGTGGACTGGACGCTGGCCCACATAAGCCAGGAGTCCAAGGACTTCATGCGCGGCCTGCCTTTCGATCTGCATTTCCCGGTCGGCAACACCGACGTACACCTGGTTCACGGCTCTCCACGGAAGGTCAACGAGTATCTGTTCGAGGACAAGCCGGCACGTCTATTTGAGCGTCTCGCCTCAGCCGAGCGTGATCCCGTCCTCGTCTTTGGCCACACCCACAAACCCTGGGTCCACGAGTACAGCGGGGTGCTGTTCGTCAACTGCGGCTCGGTGGGCAAGCCCAAGGATGGCGACCCCCGCGGCGCCTTTGCTGTGCTCAGGGCGACCGTCGAGGGCGTGGACGTGAGCATCGAGCGTGTAGACTACGACGCCGAGGCCGTCGCCGCCGAGGTCCGCGAGGCCGGGATACCCGGCGAGTTCGCCGACAAGCTCGTCATGGCGGTATGAGGATGAGAACCGCTCCGTCACCTGAGCGTCCGGCGCCGAGGCCGTGACTCAGCCACTGCCACGACGCCTGCTCGCGGAGTTCCTCGGCTCCGCCTTCCTCGCGGCACTCGTGATCGGCTCGGGCATCGCCGCCCAGAACCTCTCCCCAAACGAAGTGGGTCTCGAGCTGTTCGAGAACGCCGCGGCCACCGGGGCGGGACTGTTCGCGATCATCCTGATGTTCGGCGCGGTCTCGGGCGGGCACTTCAATCCCGTCGTCTCATTCGTCGACGCGAGCTTCGGCGGGATGCGCTGGCGCGATGCGGCCGCCTACGCGCCTGCCCAGATTGCCGGCTGCGTCACGGGCGCAGTCGTCGCCAACGCGATGTTCGCGAAGGCCCTCGTGTCGATCTCCACCAAGCACCGCGCCTCGCCAGCCCACTCTTTCTCCGAGGTCGTCGCGACGCTCGGCCTCATGCTCGTGATCTTCTCCCTCACACGGACCCGCCGCGGCGCCGCGGCGCCCGCTGCGGTCGGGGCATACATCGCCGCCGCGTACTTCTTCACGAGTTCCACGAGCTTCGCAAACCCCGCCATCAGCATCGGACGCATCTTCTCCAACACGTTCGCCGGCATCGCGCCGTCGTCGGTGCCGAGTTTCATCGCAGCACAGATCGTCGGGGGTTTCGCGGCGGTCGGGCTGCTCCGAGTCCTCTACCCAGACGTCACGCCGGAGGAGGCCGCAGAGGTCATGCTCCCGCACGGTGATGAACGCTCAGCCTCGAACGCGGTCCTCGGGGCGACCAGCCCCCAATGAGCAGGAACAGGCGCTGAACGTTCACGCACGGCGTTGACGCCCGCGTTCCCAGCGAAGCAGGCATGCGGCGAAGCTGGCCTCGGGTTATCGCTCTGGACGATCAGCGAAAACCGGGGTCGCGCTCTGGTCGGCCGTCCCTTTCCACCAGAAGCTGTCGTCTGGTCGCGCCCGGGCGGACCAGGCAGCCCAACGCCGGGGAACAATTTGGGGAACAAATTGAGCGCCACTGCGCACAACTCATACGCAGAAGAGTCAAGCGGGACAGGCTTCATCGGCTGAGCGCCACCGGATCTCTCAGGCTGAGGGCCGGGCGGTCGCAGGTTCAAATCCTGTCTCCCCGATCTTAAGAGCCCTGCAAATAGGCTAGTTTTGGTGCCTTGTGCGATACAGCACCAACCATCGCTGGGGTCCAATTTGTGATCCAAAGTCTCGTCGGTACGGCGCTCGGCTCGCGGGGCCCGGGTGGTCGCAGGTTCTGAGTTGCACCGCTGACCACCCGAACTCGTAGCTGGTGGAGTTCCGCAGTATTCCCAGGCCAGATCACGCTCGCTCGCGTCGCGGCCTCGTCCAAGACACTCGGATCTTGCGCAAAGCGCTCGCGGGTAGACAAGCTCGAAGCGGTGTCGCCTTTCGTCGCGAAGCAGGCGTCCTGTGAGAGCTGAGCTTGCGTTCGAACCATCAGCCTTCCGTCTGCGAACACCCGCTCCGGAGGGCATCCCTCACGCACCAGTTAGGGATCACGACGAAATTAGTGCAGGAGTCATGGGTGGGTGTGTTGAATAGGGTGGTGTGATTGATGAGGCGGCGATCGCGGAGCGCTACCGGCTGTTGAGCAGTAGCGAGGCGCTGAACGAGCGCACGCGGCGGCTGTGGGCGGCGGCGGAGGCTTCTTCGCATGGGTTTGGCGGGATCCGGGCCGTCGCTCGGGCGACCGGGCTTCACGAAGAGACGATCCGTCGTGGCGTGCGCGAGCTCGAATCGGGCGAGGTGCTGCGGGAGGGCCGTGTGCGTCGGGCGGGAGCTGGGAGCAAGGCCGTCTCAGAGACCCATCCCGGGATCGAAGAGGAGCTCGAGCGTCTGGTGGCGCCGGAGACTCGGGGCGATCCCTGCTCGCCGCTTCGCTGGACGTCCAAGAGCGCCGCGAAGCTCGCGCGGGCGCTGGCCGAGCGTGGCTATGAGGTCTCAGACCGCACGGTGCTGCGGCTGCTCAAGCGAATGGGTTACAGCCTGCAGGCCAACCAGAAGACGCGTGAGGGAGCAGATCACCCCGACCGTGACGCGCAGTTTGCGCACATCAATGACACGGTCGCCCGCGCGATCGAGCGGCGTGAGCCGGTGATCAGCGTGGATACCAAGAAGCGCGAGCTGATCGGGGATTTCAAGGCTGTCGGCCGAGAGCTCGAGCCGACGGGCAAGCCCACGCTGGTGCGCACGCACGACTTCAAGGACAAGGATCTCGGACACGCGATCCCCTATGGGGTGCTCGACCTCACCCGCGATGAGGGCTGGGTCAACGTCGGCGTGGATCGCGACACCGCGCAGTTCGCCGCCGCGAGCATCCGCGGCTGGTGGGAGAACCTCGGACGGGAGCGCTACCCGCACGCCAGCGAGCTGACGATCACCGCCGACTCCGGGGGCTCCAACAGCTGCCGCACCCGCCTGTGGAAGGTCGAGCTGGGAAAGCTCGCCGACGCCACCGGCCTAAAGATCACCGTCTGTCACTTCCCGCCCGGCACGAGCAAGTGGAACAAGATCGAGCACCGGCTGTTCAGCTTCATGAGCATCAACTGGCGCGGCAAGCCCTTGATCAGCCACGAGGTCATCATCAGCCTGATCGCCGCCACGACAACCAGCACCGGGCTGAAGGTCTACGCCCAGCTCGACCACCGCCCCTACCCCAAGGAAGTCGAAGTCACAGACGAGGAACTCGCCGCCGTGAACATCACACGAAACCCATTCCACGGCGAGTGGAACTACACGATCGCTCCCACAACAACTGAGTCGTGAGCCCTTAGCCGAGGTGCGTACGGAAGAACGCGATGATGCGGCGGCGCGCGTCACGGGCGGATGGCTCGTGATAGCTGGCTGCGGCGAGCTTCGCGGTCACCTTGACCCAGACCGCTAGCTCCGCGGGGTCGTGGTCGTTGAGAAAACCGTGCCCAGCATCCGGATACACCTTGATGTCGTGGTCGATGCCCGCCGCGGTGAGCACTGGCTCGAGGCGAGCGGGCACACCGCGCACCCCCGGCCACCGATCCCTGGCGCCGTAGCTGCCAACGATTGGGCAGGCATTGGGCAGGGCGCGCTCGGAGTCCTTGGTGAGCCCCCCGTAGTTCACGCTCGCCGCTGAGAAGCCGTGTCGGGGCGCCAGCATCAGCGCGAAGCCGCCGCCCATGCAAAAACCGATCACGCCGATCTTGTCCGTGCAGCGCTCCTGCCCGGCCAACCACGCGCGCGCCGCCTCGAGGTCGCTGAGCGGTCGCGACCAGTCGCGCGCGGAGGCGATCAGGCACCTCATCCGCCTGCCCCAGTACTGCAGGTTTGGGGCCACGGCAAGGATCCCTCGCTCGCCAACCAGTCGGCTTGGCTGCGCACGTCGTGGCTCATCCCCAGCGCATCGTGGATGACCACGACTCCCGGCCACGGCCCCTCGCCGGCCGGCGTGGCGAGGTAGGCCGCCATCTCGCCGCGAGGGGTGCGGATGTTCACCTCGGTCATCGCTCAGCAAATGCTCCCACCGCGCGCGGGCGAGGGTCCATGCTAACGAGCATGCGGGCGCGGATGACGGCGCACCCGCTTGGTGGCAACGGGCAGCTCAGCAGGCAGGTCGCGACGCTCGCCCTACAGGGGTCCCGTGCTCGGAAGGCGCCGTGGCGACGGCCGGCAGCATTCACGTCGCTGAGCATCGCGCGAGAACCGAGCGCGAGCGTTAGTCCGGCTCGCACGCTCGGTCTTCGTCTCCCTATGAAGGAGGCGGCTTTGTCGACGGGGTTTGGGCATCGGGTCAGGGTGCGCGGGCGAGTTGGGGGTGGCGAGCAACGCTCATCTCTCTATCGCCTCATCGGTGTGTGAGGATCAGGTGCCATTGGAGGTCGCTGCGGTGGCGCATTTCCGGAGAAAGGGAAGAGCGAGCGGCGTCGGGCTAGTCGGCCCCATCGTTGAGTCTGCGCCGCATCCGTACCGCCGGCCCGAAGCGCGTGCTCGCAGGCTCACCGGCAACGAATCCCACGCTTTCGTAGAACGGAAAGTTCCGTGGGTGAGCGACGACGGTCATCTGTGAGCACCCGGCAAGAGCGGCTCGAGTTGCAGCATGTGAAACGAGCGCACGACCAACACCTTGTCGCATGAACTCGGGAGCGACGAAGAGATCATCCAGTTCGCATACCCCGCCTGCGGCGAACGCAACGATCGAGAACCCGAGAATGTCTTTGCCCAGCCCGATCGCGACGTCGACACGCCCCTCAATGATCGCGTTGGAAGCGACGCCGAGCGCGTCAGGATGAGCTTCAAGACTAGCGCGGTCTTCCTCCCAAACATATGAAGATCGTCGATGCAGCTCGTCCAGCGCACCCTGCTCGGCGAGTTCTGCGGTCCTGATATCCACGATTCTCACGTTACTGAGCCGCCAAACCCTGCCCTCACTCGAGGCGCTCGGACGCCGTCCGGTGCACAAGTGCGGAGGAGGGAGTCAGAGAGTGCCGGTCGGAGTCGCAAACAGGCTCGATGGTCGAGCTCGACATGCCTGCTCCGGGATAAGCTGCCGTCTCGACCTTCGGCATGGCTTTGACGTTGACCGTCATGGTTCGGCGAATGTTGTCCCCTCTCCGGAGCCGGCGGACGGGTGGCGCTGGACGACAACGCAGGCAATCACGGTGGCCGCCGCAACGATTGCCAGTGCGATGTAGGGGAACTCGCTGTAGGGCGATGGCTGCCCGGGCTTGCACAGCTCGACGAACGGGACAATGAGGGTCAGGGCTCCCAGGACCGGAATGGCGAGGTGTCGGAGAGCTGAGAAGGCCTGTCGGTGGCGGCGCCACATGAAGATCGGGAGGGCGAGCGTCGTCAGGAAGTAGACGAACAGGATCACGATCGTGCCCATCGTCGAGCACTCTGCATATAGGCCGACGGGGTTCGTCGATCCCGTGTCCACGCCGATGAGGTGCGCTACCCACCAGACCGCGATGATCCCGAGCCCCCCGCAGGCCATGACCAGCAAGGCGTTTACCGGCGTGTCTGCGGGCTCGCGGACGTGACCGAGCCGCGCCGGTAGGAGCCCGGATCGGCCGCCGTCGAAGAGCATGCGGGCTTGGGAGTTCACGCCGGCGACCAGGGTGGCGAGCACGGAGACGATGCCAGCGAGCCAGGCCAACAGGGCCGCCGTGCCGAGGTAGCGGTCGGCCACGGCCAGGAATGGGACCGATGAGCGACCGATTGAAGAAACGTCGTAGCCAAAGCCGGAGACGGTCGCGTAGGCGAAGAGGACGAAGAGGGCGGTGGCGATCGCGATCGATATGTAGAGGGCTCTCGGGACGGTGCGCCTCGGATCGCGGCACTCCTCGGCGAGGGCCGGGCCGTTTTCCCAGCCGATGAACATGTACAGAGCAAGTGGGAAGCCTGCGGACAGGCCGGCCAGGCCGCCGGTGAGGTGGGCCCAGGAGAACGGTATGCCCGAGAGGTGGGCGCGCTGGTCGACGAGGGTGACGACGCAGACCACGAGCATGATCGCCACCTGAACCACGACGGCCAGGCCCACCGCCGAGGTGGAAAGGCGAACGCCGCGCGCCGTCAGCCAGATGGCGCCGACCGTCAGGACGAGGCTCAGCGGCTCCCAGGGCGGGTGCCACGACGTGTAATGGGCGAGGGTCAACGCCACCATGCCCCCCGACATGGTGAACACCCCCGCTATAGCCACGGTGAACCCCACCGCGACGAGTAGGGCCGTGGCGACGCCGGCCCTCGCTCCGAGCGAGGTCTCGACGTACGTGATGAAGCTTCCCGCCGAGGGCTCCGCCTTGGTGAATTCGGCCACGATGAAGGCAAGCAGGACGACGGCCACACCTCCCGCGAGGATCGTCAACGGCGCGGCAACTCCGGCGGTGACGGCGATCACCCCGAAGGCGAAGTAGAAGTCGATCCCTGGCCCGATGTTGGCGACTGTGGACGCTGTCACGTCCAGCGTGCCGAGCTGCCCAGCCTTGAGATGGTCTCCGCTCATATCGACCTTGGACGCATCGCCTGGGTGATATTCGCCGATCTCGGGAGCGGGACGGCTCGCGGCCAGGCTCTGCCGCATCGAGCCAAGAGCAAGCGCGTCTCAAGCAGCGCCACGCGCTCCCGCAAAGGACTGCCATGAAGAAGCGCCTCCGCTGGTGACACGCTCAGTCGTGTTCACAAACCGAGCACCAAGGAGGCCCCCCTCACATGTTGCACGCTGGATTAGACCTGAGTCGAAAGAAGCTCGACGTCTGCCTGCGCTCCGATGATGGAGCGCACCTCGACCAGCTCGCCGCCCCGCCCGACGTTGACTCGCTGAGAACCCTCGCGAGGCGGATCGAGGAGGTCCATCGAGAGCCCGTCTGCGCCGTTATCGAGTCGATGACCGGCGCGAGGATCGTCCACGACACGCTCGAGGCCTGCGGCTGGGCGGTGCAGATCGCAGACGCCCAGAAGGTCAAGGGCCTGGCGCCGCTGGCCTGCAAGACCGACAAGATCGACTCGATTGTCCTGCCGTGCTCTGCCACCGCGACCTGCTGGCGGCGATCTGGCTACCCGATCCACGGGTCAGGCAGGAGCGCGAGCTCGCGTGCTTCAGGTTGCACCTGGTCAAGCACAAGTCGGCCCTGAAGTGCCGCATCCACTCGACGCTGATCAACTTCGGCCGCGCTTGCCCGGTCACCGATCTCTTCGGGGCCGAAGGCCTAAGGCTCCTAAAACGGCTCGAGGTACCCGAGCCCTGGCGCTCGAACATCAGCGCCTCGGTCGAGTTGATCGACGACCTCAGTGCGAAGCGCAAGCCGGCGGTTTCGAGCGACGGGCTCGGGCAGGCTGCACCGCTCCACCTACTACGCCCTCGCTCTGGGCCTCGACACCGTTCCGTCATCCGCCCTTCAGGAGAGTGGCGAAACGACGTCACACCGTGCTGCTCGTGCTCGAGGCGTCATGTCGATCAACCGTCCGGAGTAGGCGCGGCAACCGGCGGTCACTATGCATTGTCAGGCTCGGATCTCCGCTCGGGTCCTGCACCTCGCAGGCCCCGAGCGGGGGGTGCCGCCGCCACCCCCCAACGCTGGTCGTACCGACGCAGGGTGTTTGCAAAGGGAACTCCTCGCTCCGACAGGCTGGCTGCCGAAGCGGGGAGCGGAGAATCCACTCTGGCGTTAGCTCAAAGCAGCTTTTCGAGCTCATAGCTCGTCGTCTCGAGCGCAACCCTCGGGACGAGGTTGCCCGACGCGATGTTCACCTCGAACAGATGCAGACCAAAGCTCGGTGAGAGCAATTCCGGCACGAATTCCGGGGGACCTACCGGTTCACCCCGAGGAGTGAGCTGCAACCAGCCAGGCCGTTGTTCGTGTGGCATTGGGCGGTGTACTCCCCGGGAGTACTGACCCCAAGGCGTTGATGCGGTCGGCAGCGCGCCTTGGAATTTCCCGATCAGGCCTGGGAATGGCGTTATGGACTCGTACGGATCCAATACCCCGGAACCCCCGTTCTGGGTGAACAAGGCGGGGTTCACGCAGACGATGTGCTCGCCAGGCACTGGCGTGCGGCCCAAGCCCGTAACTTCCGACGGTTCCTTGTAGAACGTCGAGTAGGCGATCACGCAGTGCTTTTCCCACGCAGCCTGGCAGGTGGGGATTTCTTTGAACATACCACCGACGTTCTTGCCGTTCGCAGACCATCTTGCTCTTCACGGTCGAGTGGCCTTCGATCACTGTCGTGATCAGCTGCTGGAGCTCGCCCGAGCCCTGTGAGTGTCCGATCAGCAGCACTCGCTGAGCCTCCGCTATCCGCCCGTCGACGGCGGAGCGGTCAGCGTGAGCGCCGAGGGCGCCGTAGGCGAATGGGGTCCGGCACGTCGTGGCGCGCGGTTCAAGGCAGCGAAGGCTCGCCCCGCGGTGTTCCTCGCGCCGCGCAAGCGGCATCCAAAGCGGTAGCCACCAGCGTGCAGGACCGCGGATGCGCTTTCGCGGTGGTGGTTCGAGAACACTCGAGCGCGTTTCTGAGGAACCGAGACTGTGCTGATCACATACCGCATCGCGGTCCACCGAACCGGGAGCCGGACTCACTCGCGAGCACACCGGCTTTTCGGGAATGGCTAGTTTCGGCGAGTCCCTGGACAGGTTCGCGCGCGTCGTCGCCACACCCAGGGTTACAACGCGCAGGCCGTCGTGAACGAGCATCAGATCGTCTTGGCGGCTGAGGTCACGCTCAGCTCGCCGGACTTCGGGCATCCCGGGCCGATGCTCAGCGCCACCCGGCGCGAGCTCGAGCAGGTCGGTGTGAGCGACCGCCCGGGGTCTCGCTCGCGGACAGCGGCTACTGGCATGAGCAGCAGATCGACCAGGTAGAACACGGGCACCCAGGTCTTGACCCCGCCCCACGCGGGCAAGCATGAAAAACCTCGCCGCGGCTGGAATGGCGGGCGCTACGCGTTCATGCGGACCGTGCTCGCCGGCGACCTCGGCGGCGGGCTTTACCGAAAACGCCAGGCGATGATCGAGCCGGTTTTCGCCCAGACCAAGCACAACCGGCGGATCAACCAGTTCCGCGGCGCGGCAGATCCGCAGTACGCTCGGAGTGGCGATTGATCACCGCGACTCACAACCTGATGAAGCTCCACAAGCACAACCTGGCGCCAGGCGGCCTGAACCGCCGCACGGCACCCGACGTGGCACGCAGACCCCGATCTCGACGAGCGCCGCTGTCACCGCCGCTGGGCGCTCAACTATCGCCCGCGGCAAGTTTGAGCGACGCCCACCGTCCAGAGTGGGCATCTCGCCATTGGCGATCAAGACGCCTGCTCCAGGAAGCCTACGTGGGCCCTCTGGAGCCGTTAGTCTGATCTGACAAGGGGGGCACTGGCTCGGGCTGGCATTCGCCTGCTGGATCGTGGTCGAGCGGGTCTGGGCCGCCATTACTGCCTAGCTCAGCCGATAGGAGGGAAGGATGAGCAAACGATTCGACACACTCGTGGTGGCGACGGCGCTGATGTCGTTCGCGTACGCGAGCCCGACGCCGGCCGTCGCGCGGCCTCCCCACTGCAGCGCGGGTTGTGCGGTGGCCCAGCGACGCTGCCACGTCGCCACGCCCCGCGTCGGCATGCCTCCGCTTACAGACGCTGCCGCGGCGCAGCTCGTGCACGGGTCACCGTGGGAGCCCCGGCCCGACAATGCCGCCGCCAACCAGCGCGTGCCCAACAGCGCGGACCTAGTGTACTTCCGAGCCAACAGCAACATGCCCTACAAGGCCCAGGTCACGGGCGCCTTCACCGGTACCACCGACGAGATCATCCAGTGGGCGGCCTACAAGCACGGATTAGATCCGAATCTACTGCGCGCTGTAGCAGCCGTTGAGTCCTGGTGGCGGATGTCGGCGAACGGCAATAGCGGCGATTCGTTCGGTCTGTTTCAGATCCGCCAGCCCTACCACTGCTGCGACTTGCTCTCAGCCAATGACACCGCCTTCAACGCCGACTACTACGGCGCGACCATCCGGGCCTACTACGACGGTCGCCAAGGGTGGCTGAAGACGGTCTCAGGAAATCGCGCCCGCTACCGTGCCGGAGATCTGTGGGGCAGCGTCGGCGCCTGGTTCTCAGGTCGCTGGCACAACCCGCGCGCCGAACGCTACGTCGCCAAGGTCAAGCGGTACCTGTGCGAGCGCGTCTGGCGCCAGCCGGGCTTCTGACGGCGATTCGCCGCCAACTTCGACGCCTGGCGTCAGCGTGCAGATCCACTTCCACAGTCTCCACATGTCCTCGGAAGGGCAGGACGGGGCATTCGGCGTCAGTCGCGCAGACCTGGCGAAGCGGGACTCCCGACCGGCGTCTGGCTGGCTGCTGAGTTTGACGGTCCGGCAAAGTACCGGCCAGCACAGCGCCGGCTAGCGCAACCGCAGGAGAAAGCCGGCGTCAGTGTCTCGCCACCCGACCACTGCCGGTCCTGCCAATCCAGGCATCTGCGCTCGACGCGCTCGGACCCTCCCGTGCAGTAAAGAAGAAGTCCGAGCGCCGCGACCGGGGTCGCGGACGAAGCGCCGCGCAAGAGCAGAAAAAAGGGGCTTTCGCGACCTTCAGCACCCTGGCGGTACGCGGGCGTCTCGCCACCCTGCGCGAGAGCCGTGTATGGACGGTCGGCCGACGTGCCATAGGGTCCGGTGCCCGGGTCAGTTTGGCTGGGCTCCACTCACGGCGTTGTGGAAGCTTGAGGCGTGGCGCAGACCTGCCGATGCTAGGACGTGCCTCGGGCGCGCCCGACCAAAGACGATCCCGGCGTCCTGTATCAGGACGCTCGCTGGCCGCGAATAGCGCGCGCTTCGTATGGGTTCTTCGCGTTCCCTTTGTGGATTCTTGGCCTGGTCGGGAGCATCTCGACCGGCGTACCAGGTCATGTGGTGCTTGCCCTGGCGCTCTTCACGCCTCCTATCGCGATCTGCGAGTGGCGGATGCGGAAGATGGGCCTCGTCATCACTTCCGAAGGCATCGAGCTTGTTCGACCCCTGAATCGGACACGCATCGCCTGGAATGAGATCGACTCCTTCAAGCTCTTCGCCCCGTCCGGCTTTATGGACTACGGGTACCGCCGCATCGGCGTCAGCCGCCGCCACCACCACGGCATCATCCCCCGCGTCTTACTGCGAGTCCCGACCGTCTGGGTCACGGCCGACACTCGGTGGCCACCATGGATGCGGGGCCCGTCAAGCCTCAAATGGGTGGGCGGCGAAGTAACCGACGTGCTGGAGTTCCTGAACGATCAGCTTGCAACGCACCGGCCGTCAGTCGCCTCGACCTGAAGTCGTGCGGCCACTGTCACGGCTTGCGCCCTCTGTGAGCGCGTTGGACAGATTGGACAGGATCGTCAGATCGGCGTGTGCCTGGTCTGGCGAGTCACATTAGGCGCGTGATCTTGGTCACGCCAGCCACGGTGAATGCCCCATACTGCTCCGTTCACCATCACCGCCGAGTGTCAGCGAGCTGTGCGCTCTTGCGCCAAGGCCAACCACTAACAGACGAGCAAGGGAGCCGGCCACCCCGAGATAACGGCTCCGCCCAGGATCGCCCGGCCTAGGTTAGAGTGGCCCGAGCACTCAGTCGCGTCGAGAGGCAGTGGTCCTGTGCAAACGGTCAAGCCGCTGGAGAGGAGCTCATCGGGAACGGTCTTTCAGCGCCTCCGCGGTGCTCACGAGGCTGAGCTCTTCGGCCCGCGTGGGCGGCTCCCGCGACGAGGTGAGCCGGACACGAGCCGCAACACCGCCCTTCTCGTCCTCGTCGGGCTCATCCTCGCAGGACTGGCGTTGCGCCTTGCGGTGCCGCGGGGGATTTGGCTCGACGAGGCGATCACCATCCACCAGGCGCGCCTTTCGCTGCACGGCCTGTTCCGCAACCTGTACTACGGAGACCGCCAGCCGCCGCTCTACCACCTGACGCTGTGGTTGACGATCCGGGTGTTCGGCGACAGCGAGTTTGCCGTCCGGCTCCCCTCGCTGATCGCCGGAACGCTCCTGATCCCTGTGCTCTACGAGCTGGGACGGGAGCTGTACGACCGTCTTACCGGCCTGATCGCAGCCGCGTTCGCCGCCGTCTCGCCGCTGCTCATCTGGTACTCGCAAGAGGTGCGGATGTACGAGTTCGTGGCTCTGTTCGGGCTGCTCGCTGTGTTGACGCAGCTGCGAGTGATCCGCAACGGGACGATGCTCAACTGGGCGGCGTACATCCTCGCCACCGCCGCGCTCCTTTGGTCGCACTACTTCGGCCTGCTCTTGATCGGCGTGCAGCAGCTCGTGTTCGTCGGCGTCCTGGTCCACCGGAAGCGGAGCGGGGAACCCCTCAAGCCGCTGGCATTGGGCTTTGCCTATTCGGCCGCTTTGCTCGTGATGCAGCTCGTGCCGCTCCTGGTGTTCGCCCACCACCAGTACCAAGGCACGTCCGCTGCGGCCGGCTCGCCGAGCGGGACCTATGACTACTTGTCGTTCTACTCCGTGCTCGCGAACATGGCCTGGTCGCTCTGGGGCTACCAGCCTGATGCAACGACCGTTCTCCTGGCAGCGATGTGGCCGCTGTTCCTGCTCGCTTCGCTGGTCTTGCTCGGCCGCGGCGGATCGCGCCAGACGATGAGCCTCGCTGCCGCCGCGATCGCCCTCGTCGTGCTCCTGATCGCCGTGTCCGCGTTCGACCGCTCATATTTCGAGGTGCGCAACTTCCTGATCCTCGTGCCGCTGGTGCTGCTCTTGATCGCACGGCTCGTGACCGGCTGGATACGCGAACCGAGGGCACGGTTACTCGTCGCCGGCGGCGTCGCCGTGACATTGCTGGTCGGCTTGGCCGATCAGCAGCTAAACAAGGCCAATCCCCGGCTGTTCGACTTCCGCGGCGCGATCCATGACATCAAGGCGGATGCGGGGCCGAGCAGTCTCGTCCTGTTCGAGCCTTCAGATATGCGCTACGCACTCGAATACTACGCGCCAAACCTCCGTAGGCAGCCCCTCTCGGTCCCCATAACCGCAGGAACCGAGGGGAGCCCGGTATTCGTTCTCGCCTCGTTCCAGGACAACAAGGCGTTCTTCAATGAAACGAACAAGATCGTTGGGCAGCTCACGTTCTTCCGGACGCCCGTTCGCAGCTTCAAGACACCACAAACACTCGTCTGGGAGTTTCAATGAGCAGTCGGCCCTGGGACGTCCGCCTTCGGCGGGTCACTTGGGACCCCGTGCCGACTTGGAGCGTGCGCCGGAGGGTGCGCATCCTGATCCTGCCCGGGGTGCCCTTCGCCGTGTGGTACTTCGGCTGGCTGCTCAACCCGGACCGTGTCGGCACCCCCTACCTCTATGGCATCTTGATTGCAGCGGAGCTTTTCAACCTCATGCAGGCGCTCGGCTTCTGGTGGACCGTCTCCAACGAGCGAGTGCGAGAGAGGCGAGCACCGAGCGGGCGGGTGGCAGTCGACGTGTTCATCCCGGTCTACAAGGAGCCGCCGGACATCGTCGACCTGACGGTGGCCGCCGCCGTCGGCCTCCGGGGCGCGGAGGTGAGGGTCCACGTGCTGGACGACGGCAACGACGATGCCATGCGCGATCTCGCCGCACGCTACGGCGTCGGGTACATCCGGCGCGCGCAGCACACCGGCGCGAAGGCGGGAAACATCAACCACGCCCTGACTAAGACGTCCGCCCCGTTCATTGCCGTGTTCGACTCGGACCACGTGGCGGACCCAGACTTCCTCGAGGCCACCCTTGGGTGGATGGAGGACCCTAAAGTCGCGTTCGTTCAGACGCCGCAGTACTACGCCAACACGGAGGGCAATCGCATCGCGGCGGCGTCCTGGGCCCAGCAGGCACTGTTCTTCGGGGCCATCGCTCGTGGCAAGGACGGGCTCGACGCAGTGTTCTGCTGTGGCACCAACGTCTTGTTCCGCCGGCAGGCGTTCGAGAGCGTGGGTGGGTTCCCGACGAACTCGCTTACCGAGGACTTCGAGCTCTCGATCCACCTTCACGAGAGGGGGTGGAGCTCGGTGTACGTGCCGGACGTGCTGGCGCGCGGCCTCGGCCCCGAGGACACCGCCGCCTACGTCTCACAGCAACAGCGCTGGGCCAGGGGCTGTCTATCGGGCATCCCGCGCGCGCTAAGAGCACGGCTCCCCCTGCGGCTGAAGGCGCAGTATCTGCTCTCGGGCCTGTACTTCCTCTCGGGGTGGACCGTCCTCATCTACATGACCTTCCCGGTCGTTCGTCTGCTCGGTGGCGGCCAGCCGATCGGCGGCATCAACGCTCCCGAGTTCCTGCTTCACTTCGTCCCCTATTACGCCGTGGCGCTGACGATGGCAGCGGTTGCCGGAGCCGGCTCCTACACCTTCGCGGCCTTTGCGCTGTCGGCCGCAAATTTCTGGATCCACATGCTCTCCACGATCTACACCGTGCTGCGCAAGAAGGGCTCCTTCGTCGTGACCCCGAAGAAGGGCGCCGAGGCCCGACAGCCGTCGGCGGTGATGCCCGCGCTTGCGGCCGTCGGGGTGTTGATCGCGGCCAGCATCTATGGTCTGATTCACAATCCGGACGCCGCCACGATCAACAACGTGTCGTTCGCTGCCGTCCACGTCTCGATCCTGATGACCGGATGCTGGGCGGCGCTCCAGAAGCCGCCCGCTCCAGCCGCGGAGGCGTTCGAGCCCGTCGAGGTCCTCGCGTGAGCCGGACCGTGCGAGACGTAACCGTAATCGTCGTCGCGGTGGCGCTGGGCGGGATCGCGGTGTGGTTCCTCACCGACCGGGGTGGGAAAGGCTCCGTGCAGAGCTCGACTATCGAGTCCCGGTTCCAGGCCCAGCCTCAGGACCGGGCTGTTGGCGCCGCCCAATACTTCCTGAACCACTACGTCACCCCCGATGGGCGCGTCGTACGGATCGATCAGGGGGGCGACACCGTCGGCGAGGGCCAGGCATACGGCATGTTGCTGGCGGCCGCGATCGGCGACTCGCACCGCTTCGACACCATCTGGGCGTGGACCCAGAACAATCTTCGGCGTCCCGACGGGCTGATCTCGTTCCTATGGCGCGATGGGCACGTGGTAGATCCAGAAGCGGCCTCCGACGCCGACCTTGACGCCAGCCGAGCGCTGCTGGTCGCCGCTTGCCACTTCCACCAGCCCGCCCTGCGGCAGCAGGCGCTTGAGCTGGGGAACGCCATCATGCAGATGGAGGTCGCTTCGTCCCAGGGCGCCCCGGTGCTGACGGCCGGTCCCTGGGCGGTCAGTCCGACGGTCACGGTGAACCCCAGCTACTTCTCGCCCGCCACGTTCGCAGCGCTGGGCGCCGCGTCCGGCGACCCCCGCTGGGCCAGCCTGGCGGCGAGTTCACGCTCCATCACGAGCACATTGATGTCAGGCTCGTCGCGGCTGCCGCCGGACTGGGCGGAACTCGAGGGTGGCAAGCCCGTGCCGATCGGCGCGCCGGGCGCCCCGCAGTTGCAGCCGCAGTTCAGCTTCGATGCCGTGCGCACGCTCGTACGAATGGCCGAGGATCCGGACTCGGCTGGCCGGCAGATCGCTGCCAGGGCATGGCCCGTCTTCGCTGGGCAGGACCCGACCAGGCTGCCGGTGCAGCACGACCTCTCTGGACGGCCGATCGGTGACATCCTGCATCCCGTCGTGCTCGTGGCCGCGGCCGGGGCGGCCGATGCCGCCGGACAGCCGGCTGCCCGGGACGGACTGCTCGACGAGGCCGAGGCCCTCAATCGGCGGTCGCCGACCTACTACGGCGCCGCCTGGGTGGCACTTGGCCGGATCATGCTCACCACGAAAGTCCTCGACGCCTGCTCATAGCCGCTAGCCGTACTCACGGCGGCGGAGGTCCGGCTTCGAGCACGCTTGCCCGGAAGGCCGCCGCCGTGGGCCGGGACTCGGGCGCCTTGGCCATCGCGCTCCTCATCACGTCCTCAAGCGCCGGGGGCACGTCGTGCCGCCGTTCGCGCACCGAGGGCGGCTCGGCGTTGACATGGGCCCACATCTTGGCCGTCCCGCCCTTCTGGTCCGCGAAGGGGGGGGCGCCCGTAAGCATCTCGAAGAGCACGCAACCGAGGCTATAGACGTCGCTTGGCATGTCGGGTTCGCTGCCCTCGATCAGCTCCGGCGCCACGTAGTCGACCGTTCCCAGGATCTGGTCCACGGCTGTCAGCCCGGGCGCTGTCCCGGCTCGCTTGGCGAGTCCGAAGTCCGTCAGGTAGACGTGATCCTCGTGGGTCAGGATCACGTTGGACGGCTTGACGTCCCGATGAACGAGCCCCTTCTCGTGGGCCACCTCGAGCGCCGCGGCGATCTGAGCGGCGATCCGTGCCGCCCGTCCAGGCTCCAAGGGACTTTCGCCCACGATCAGAGTGCCCAGCTCGGTGCCCTCGACCCACCGCGTGACGATGTAGACCGTTCCGCCCTCCTCGCCTGCCTCATACAGCGGGACGACGTTGGGGTGTTCGAGCGCGGCCACCGTTCGTGCCTCGCGGCGCAACCGCTCCCGAATCACGGGGTCGCGCGCGACCTCGGGCTCGACCAACTTGAGCGCGACCGGCCGGTCGAGCCGTACCTGGTGGGCGCGGTAGAGGATCCCGATCCCACCGGCGCCAAGGACGCTCTCGACCTCGTATCCGGCAAAGGTGGAGCCGGGAGAAAGCACCCTCTCTACAGGTCGCGCTCGGAGATCAGGCCGTCGGAGAAAGCCCGCTCTACCAGCCGTACTCGCGTGTCGTTCTGGGCCAGCTGCTCGATGCCGAGCTTCGCATACAGCACCCTCAGATGGGTCTTCACTGCACCAACGGACAGGAACAGCTCGTCCGCGATCTGCTGGTCGGTGGCTGGACTGGCGAGCCCGCTCCCAGCCTTGCACGGACGGCACAGTGCCACCAGGACGCGGCGCTGGGTGGTCGAGAGGCCCACTGCAGCCGGGGTCTGGGCTGCGTCCAGCCTACCCGGTTGCTCGCGCTGGGGCGAGCGGAAGGTGATGGTCGTGGTCCCGAAGCGCAGGGTGTCGCCGTCCTTCAGGCGACACCTGCCGCTCAGGCACTCCTCGTTGAGGAACGTGCCGTTGCGCGAGAGGCCATCGTCGACGACGTCCCAACCGTCCTCGACCCGCTCGAACCGGGCGTGGAGGCGCGAGACCTGCTCGTCCCAGTCGAGCAGGAGATCAGACGGCGGCCGGCGGCCGACCGAGGCATGCGCCGCGCCGGGCGCGAAGAAGAAGAGCCGTTGCTTGTCATCACCGTCCCTGTAGAGGAGAAATGGTCGGCCCGCGCGCTCGGCCTCGACGCGAGCTTTCAAGTCGGAGACGGACTGGACGTCGGCGGCAGGATTCGCGGACACCCGCACATTATCTACGGGGGACCCAGTGTTGTCGAGGGGTCGGTCTTGACGACGGCCACGATCAAGATCGGACTCCGCGATCGTCGCCGCCAGTGACCCGCGGCGTTCTGGCGGATACGGCAGGAGACGCGTAGTCTTCGAAGCTGATGACCGACGAGCAGCTGCGGGTGACCGAAGGTAGGGAACGCGGCAAGCGCCTGAGCGTGGACGCCGACCTGCTGATCGGCCGCGTAGCTCCCAAGGACGAAGGAAGACTCGGCGACGATCCCGAGATCTCACGCCGCCACGCATATGTCTCGCGCGGGGCTGACGGTCAGCTTACGATCGAGGATCTCGGGTCGGCAAACGGGACATTCGTGAACGACGAGCGCATCGACGCTCCGCGGGCGCTCGACCTTGGTGATTTCGTACGGGTGGGCAAGACGGTTCTGCAGGTGACCGATCGCTCCGGCGCGGTGCCGGCGAAGTCCCGGGCCACGACGGGAGTCCCTGCGGGGGAGCCCGCCAAAATGACCGCGGAGGCGGGTGAGGTGCTGGTGGTCACCGCCGGGACGGCGCTGGGCCGCCGGCTCACCCTGACGGACGAGCTCGTCATCGGGCGGGGGGTGAGTGGAGATGGGAGGCTGAGCGACGATGTCGAGCTTTCCCGGCGCCACGCCCGCGTTGCCCGCGACGCAAGCGGCGGGCTGAGCATCGAGGATCTCGGGTCGGCGAACGGGACATTCGTGAACGGCGAGCGCGTGCGCGGCCGCCAGGTACTGACGGTAGGCGACTCGGTACGGATTGGCTCGACGACCCTGGAGCTGACCGATGTCGGGCGAGCGCCCGCCTCCCCGGCCCTACCAACCCCGCCCCCCACCCCTGCGAAGAGGCCCCCCGCCCCAGCAGTCCCTGATGCAGCCCGGGAGGAGCTGACCCCCGAGCTCCCGCTGGGCTCCGTCTTCGCGGGGTGCCGTGTTGAGGAGGTGATCGGCCACGGAGACATGGGGGTCGTCTACCGGGCCCAGGAGCTCGCGCTCCAGCGCCAGGTGGCCCTCAAGCTGATCCTCCCCGAGTACTCCCGGGAGGAACGCTTCCGCGAACGCTTTCGGCGTGAGTCGAGGATCGCGGCCGCGATCGACCACCCGAACGTCATTCCCATCTTCGATGCCGGCAACGAGGACGGCGTGCTCTTCATCATGATGCGCCTTGTGGAGGGCACCGACATGCGCGCGCTGATCGCTGCGGAGGGGCGCATCGAGCCGCTCCGGGCCGCCCGCATTGTCCGCCAGGTCGGCGCGGCGCTCGACGCGGCCCACGCTCGCGGGATGCTGCACCGCGACGTCAAGCCCTCCAATGTCCTGCTCGCCCGCGGAGACCACGTGTACCTCAGCGACTTCGGGCTCGCCAAGCATGCCACCGCAGTCGGCGGACCGACGCGGCAGGGGTCCATCGTCGCACGAGCCGAGTACGTGGCGCCCGAGCAGATCCTGAACCAGCGCGTCGACGCACGCGCTGACATCTACGCGCTGGGGTGCCTGCTGTTCGAGGCCCTCACCGGGGAGGCGCCGTTCGCCAAGTGGCAGGAGGGTCCGGCGGCGCTGGCCCACGTCGACGCCCCGCCGCCGTCGCCCGTCGAACTGCGCCCCGACCTGCCTCGCGAGTTCGACGAGGTGGTGCGGCGCGCGATGGCGAAGGATCCAAGCGAGCGTTATCCGTCGGCTGGCGACCTTGGGCAGGCGGCGCTCCTAGCCGCCGGCGGGCTGCGGCGGGCGAGTCCTTGGTCCGCCGTCTCGACCGGCGAGGCGGCCCCCGTTAGCGACATGCAGGCGGAGGCGCCCGACGCTCCTCGAGCACCAGTCCGGGAGGGAGCCCGGGCCCGCCGGCTCGAGGCGCTTAGGTGGGCAATCGCGCTTGCCGGGCTGGTGATCGTAGCCGTCGGCATGGTCGCCGCACTGAGAGGGATGTCAAACCTTTGAATGCAACGCTCAAGCGCCGCGGTAGCCGTCATGCCGGCCAACTACGCGGTCGACCGAGCGCGCTCCCCCTCGTCGACGTAATGTCTCATCGGCCCCATTGCTCCTGGTGGGAGGTCCAGCCCCGATCGAGCTTGGCGGCCACGCGTTTCCCGCTGCGGGCGGAATGCGCGATAAGACCGCGTGATATACGATGGCCGCACTTGCTAGGCAAGGCGGTCTTATGCGACGATTCACAAGGACGCGAGGTGGGGAACAGATCGCGGTCGCAGCGGTGACCATCACCTGCGGAGGGTTATGACGCCCTCGCTGCCCCTGGTGGGACAGGACTTTGCAGGCTACCGACTGCGAGCAGTCCTTGGTCGCGGTGGGATGAGCGTCGTTTACGAGGCTGAGAACGTGCGCCTCGGCAATACGGTTGCGCTCAAGGTGCTCGCGCCCGAGCTCTCGACGGACGACGTGTTCCGCGCGCGGTTCCTCAAGGAGTCACGCCTCGCCGCCTCGCTGAACCACCCGAACGTGATCCCGATCTACGACACGGGTCCGTGCGGGGAACTGCTGTACATCGCGATGCGCTACGTCGCCGGCTCCGACCTGCGCACCGTGCTCAACAGGCAGGAGCGTATCTCGCCGGGTCAAGCGCTGCTGCTGATCGGGCAGGTGGGCCGCGCACTCGACGCCGCGCATCGCCTCGGACTCGTTCACCGCGACGTCAAGCCCGCCAACATCCTCATAGAACGCGGAGCCGACGGCGATCCCGACCACGTCTACATCGCCGACTTCGGCATCACCAAGCACACGCTTTCGCGCAGCGGGCTCACGGCGACCGGCCAGCTGGTGGGGACCATCGACTACATTGCCCCGGAGCAGATCCAGGGCAAGTCCGTGGACGGTCGGGCGGATATCTATTCGCTTGGCTGCGTGCTCTACGAGTGTCTCACCGGCCAGGTCCCATTCGTGAAGGACGTGGACGCCGCGGTCATCTGGGCTCACGTCGAGGAGCTGCCGACGCCGCCGAGCGCCATCCGGGCTGAGCTTCCGCGCGGCATCGACGAGGTGATCATGCGCGCTCTGGCCAAGGATCCCAAAGACCGGTATTCGACATGCCGCGAGTTCGTCGCCGCGGCGCGCGCCGCCGTGGAGCCGGTCCCGCAGACCTCGGGCTCGCAAGCGTCCGAAGTGGACATCGCCGCTGGACCACCGACCGTCTTGTCGGGCCAGCCCACCCAGGAACCGACGCCGTCGCACCCCCCGGCCACTGATATGACCTCGGGCACGGCCTCCGGGCAGGGCGGGTGGCATGGGGCCCCGCCGACCCCACTCCAGGACGACCATGAGCGGTCGCCCGGGGTCATCGGGCCAGACCGCGAAGCTGTGGTCGCACACGGTGGCGACTTGCCTCCGCCCGCCGGCCAGCCGCCTGGTGGCGCCTCGGGGGGACCCGATCGTCCCCGCAACGGAGCAAGAGGGGGCAGGCGACGGTGGTACCCAGCTCTGCTCGTGGCGCTGGTCGGTGGGGCGATCGCGGTCGTGCTCGTGACCTCATCCTCCTCCAAGCGGACCGCCAAGCCGACCGGCCAGCTCGCGTCGTCGGCGCTGGCGCAGGTGCCGACGAACCATGTCACGGGCTCCGGCAAAGCGACCGTACAGCTCAACGGGAACGTGGCGACGGTCACCGTGACCACGCAGGGGTTGGACTATGGCGATGAAGTGGTGCATGCGATGCACATCCACGCGGGCGGAAAAGGTGAGTGCCCCCCGGCGTCGGCGGCGCGCCCGCACAACGGTCATCTGACGATCAGCACCACCGACGGGCTCCTCTACTACGGCGATGCGGTCCAAGCCCTGACGACACGCGGCGATACCAGCCCGTCCAGCATCCTGGCGCTTAGACGTTTCCCGACAGGGGGCGTGATTAACTACAAACGCACGATGACTTTCCCCCCATCTGTCGCCGCGCACATCCGCGAGAACAATGCCGTCGTCGTCGTGCACGGGATTGACTACGACAACAGCGGAGGCTACACCGGAGTGCTCGAACGAAGCGAACTCAACAAGAGGCTGCCTGCAACGGAGACCGCCCCGGCGCTCTGCGGTGTGCTCGTCGGCCAGCCGAAGGCCGCCGCGCTGAGCTCGCGCTCGCGCCGGCACGCGCTCGTCTTCATCGCCACCCTGAAGATCAACACAGCGCTGAGCGTGGCGCCGGGTGAACTGTTCTTTTGCCACCCCGGAGAAACAACCCCGGTGGCGGGGGAGACCCGGCGGCGGACGAGCGCGAACGCGACGGCTTAGGGAAGGCGCCAAGCCCAGCTTGATCCCATCGCACTTCGGGACCGGTTTCTGGCTCGAGGCATGACGCCTATCCAACTTCCCGAGGACGGCGATCCACTGCCCCACACTCGCCCTCGGCCGCAGAGCTCATGAGCGACCAGTTCTCCGACGGCCCTCTCGACCAAGCCCGCATTGGCGATTACGCCATCGAGCGTCTGCTGGGCGAAGGTGGCATGGGTCAGGTCTTCCAGGCGACGGCTCACGATGGCACTCGAGTCGCGCTCAAGCTCGTGAAGAGCGACATGGCACGCGACGAGACGCTCAGGCGCCGTTTCCAGCGCGAGGCGCGGATCGCCCAGACCGTCAAGCATCCGAATGTAGTACCCCTCATCGCCACGGCGGAGCACGAAGGCCGCCCCTACATGGTGCAGGGATTCATCGACGGCATCGCCCTTGATGAGAAGCTCAAGCGGGATGGCCCACTCGACACGGCAAGCGCGGTACGCATCGGTGCAGATGTCGCGGCCGGGCTGGAGGCGTTGTGGGCCGCCGGAATGGTTCACCGCGACGTCAAGCCCGCCAATATCCTGCTCGACGAACGCGGCCAAGCGTACATAACCGACTTCGGTCTTGCCAAGGACACCCAGGGAAGCCTGCTGACGCGTCCCGGCCAAGCACTTGGATCCATGGATTACATGGCTCCCGAGCAGATCCGCGGCGAGTCCGTCACCGCGGCTACGGACATCTATGCCCTTGGTTGCGTCATGTACGAGTGCATGTGCGGCCGACCACCGTTTGCCGGGGTTCAGGGTATGCGGGTCCTCTGGGCCCATCTGCAGGACGAGCCGCCCGACCCATGCGGCCTTCGCTGCGATATGTCGCCGCGATTTGGACGCACACTGATGCTGGCGCTGCGAGAAGGATCCCGACAAGCGGCCTCAGAGTGCCGGTGAGTACGTGCGCATGCTCGTCGCAGCAGCGGGCACCTGAGCCTCGAGCCACGTGCGGGCCGGCTGACAGGGCCCAGCCGCGACGGGTCGGCCTTAGCGCCAGCGGACCGCGTACACGGTGTGCTCGCCCAGGACCCCCTTGAAGTGGTACTCGCCGTGGGGTTCGAAGTGGAAGCTCGGATCCTGCTCGGTGTACTGCTTCAGCGTCGAGGAGACGAGGATCTCTCCGCCCTTCGCCTGGGCTGCGATGCGGCTTGCGAGCACGACGTTGCGGCCGAGCAGCTGGTCGGGGTTGGCGATCACGAATCCCGAGTGCAGGCCAATGCGTACGGCCACGGCGTGCTCGTCGTCGCCGGCGGGCCCGGCGAAGGTCCGTTGCAGCTCGACGGCGGCGTGGAGGCCCGCGTGGGCGCTGTTGAAGGACGCAAGGAAGCCGTCGCGCTCAAACTTGACGAGCTTCCCGTCGTGATGCGCGACCACATGCTCGATGAGCGTGTGATGGTCGCGCAGCAGCCGCTCCCAGCCCTCGGGACCAAGCCGGTCCGCTGCGATGCTCGCGTCGGCGATGTCGCTGAGCATGAGCGTGATGGCTCCGTCGGGCGAGCTTAGGCGACCGACATCCAGCATTCTTGGCTCGAGCGCCGAGGCGATGACATCGATCGAGGTGGGCTGAATCTGAGGTTCCACGTCGAGTCGATACGTCACCGCTTGCACCAGATCATACCTTGACAGGATGCATGCACGGCAGCAGAATCGCGGGCCCATGACGGGGGACTCTGAGAACACGCGTGACGGGCGCTCCGAGCAGGAAGTCCCGATCAGCCCGTTTCCGCCGATCGGCGACTACGCGTTTCTGTCCGACTGCGAGACGACGGCGCTGATCGCGCCCAGTGGCAACGTCGAGTGGCTGTGCCTGCCGCGCATGGACTCCCCCAGCGTGTTTGGTTCGATTCTCGACCGTGACGCGGGCGGCTTTCGCGTCGGTCCCGCCGACGTGAGAGTTCCAGCGGCGAGGCGCTACATCCCCGGGACAATGGTGCTGGAGACTAGCTGGGAGACGCGGATGGGCTGGGTGATCGTCCGCGACGCTCTCAGCATCGGCCCCTGGCGTCACCAGGAAGAACGGTCACGCAGCCACCGGCGCTCGCCGACCGACCACGACGCCGACCGGATCATGCTGCGGCTGATCAAGTGCGTGCAAGGCTCGGCGGAGATCAAGCTCGATTGCGAGCCGGCCTTCGACTACGGTGGACTGGCCGCTGACTGGTCTTACACCGACTCCGGGTACAACGAGGCAATGGCACGCTCGGAGGGCATGGACCTCGAGCTGCGGCTTGTGACCGATCTGCGCCTCGGCTTCGAGGGCCCACGGGCGCGCGCGCGGACGACGCTGCATGAGGGCGAGGTCGCGTTCATCGCGCTCGGCTGGTCGAAGAATCCGATGCCTTCAACCTACGAGGAGGCTAAGGGCCGAATGGTGGCCACGCGTCGCTTCTGGCAAGAGTGGCTCAAGCACGGCACCTTCCCGGATCACCCGTGGCGCTCCTTCCTGCAGCGCAGCGCTCTGACGCTCAAGGGCCTCACCTACGGGCCGTCCGGAGCCATGGTTGCAGCCCCTACGACGTCGTTGCCCGAGACGCCGGGTGGCGACCGCAACTGGGACTATCGCTACAGCTGGATTCGCGACTCGACATTCATGCTGTGGGCGCTGTACACGCTCGGCTTCGACGAGGAGGCGAACGACTTCTTCTACTTCGTCGCAGACGTCGCGGAGGCTGAGGAGGGGCAGCTGCAGGTCATGTACGGGATCGGGGGGGAGAGCAGGCTCGAAGAGCAGGAGCTTGAGCATCTGTCCGGGTACGACCGCGCACGCCCGGTGCGCATCGGCAACGGCGCCTACAACCAGGAGCAGCACGACGTCTGGGGTGCGGTGCTCGATTCGATCTACCTGCACACTAGATCCCGCGATCAACTGCCCGACCGGCTGTGGCCGATCATCAAGCGCCAGGTCGAGGCGGCACTTGCGCACTGGCAGGAGCCCGACCGTGGCATATGGGAGGTGCGAGGCGAGCCGAAGCACTTCACCTCCTCCAAGCTGATGTGTTGGGTAGCAGCCGACCGCGGAGCACGCCTTGCACGGATCCGCCACGACAACGCGATGGCTGATCGCTGGGAGGCTGCAGCCGAGGAGATCCACGCCGATATCTGCGCGCACGGCCTCAACGACCGCGGCGTATTCGTGCAGCATTACGAGAGCGACGCGTTGGATGCCTCGCTGCTGCTGATGCCGCTGGTGCGGTTCCTGCCGCCGGACGATCCACGCATCCGTGCCACCGTGCTGGCGATCGCCGACGAGCTGACCGAGAACGGCCTCGTGTTGCGGTATCGCGTCGACCAGACCGACGATGGCTTCGCCGGCGAGGAGGGCACGTTCACGATCTGCTCGTTCTGGCTGGTGTCGGCGCTGGCGGAGACCGGGGAGCTGGCGCGCGCGCGCGAACTGTGCGAGAAGCTGCTCTCGTATGCAAGCCCGCTGGCGCTCTACGCTGAGCAGCTCGACGCCGCCACCGGCCGCCACCTCGGGAACTTCCCGCAGGCGTTCACGCACCTCGCGCTGATCAACGCCGTCGTGCACATCGTCCGCGACGAGGAGCAGCTCCAGCTGCGTGCGCTCGCACGCGAGCCTGAGCTGGACCGCCTCGGCGGCGGTATCTAACCCGAGTGCAGAGGCTTCAGCTGGGGGCCGGGCGGTCGCAGGTTCAATCCTGTCTCCCCGACTAGAAATGGCTGTAAATGGCCTGTTTCTTGCACTCGTGCAGTAAGGCACGAATGGGCGTCGCATCCCGCACCAAAGAAGGAGCGGGCCATGGCTACGGGTCGTCACGGGCTACACAGCTGTTGCTCAACGGCGTGCTCTCCGTTACGCTGGTAGAGCCAGATTGACTGACCAGTCAATCTATTGTCTTTCGCCCACCTGTCAGGAGATCACGACAATGGTCGATTTCACGCTCACCGACGAGCAGAAGAACCTGCGCGACATGGCACACGACTTCGCCATGAAGGAGATCCGTCCTGTTGCCTGGGAGTACGACAGGGACGGCACCTGGCCCGAAGACATCATCCAGAAGGCATGGGAAGTCGGACTGATGAACACGCACATCGCCGAGGACTACGGTGGACCTGGAGCCGGCCACCTCGACGGCTGCCTAATCGAGGAGGAGCTCTCTTGGGGCTGCTCCGGCATCCAGACCACGCTCGGCTGCAACGGCTTGGCCGCTACCCCCGTCATGCTCGGTGGCTCGGAGGAGATCAAGAAGGAGTACCTCGGTCGCCTAACCGAGGCCCCACTGCTAGCGTCCTTCTGCCTCACCGAGCCCGACGCCGGATCGGATGTGTCCGGCATGCGTACCAGCGCCGTGCGCAAAGGCGACAAGTACGTCATCAATGGCTCCAAGTGCTTCATTACCAATGGCGGCTACGCCAACTGGTACACCGTCTACGCAAAGACCGACAAGGACGCCGGTCACCGCGGCATCTCGGCGTTTGTCGTTCCTCGCGACGCGGGCGTCGTCGTCGACAAGAAGGAGGACAAGCTCGGCCAGCGCGCCTCGAACACGGCGACGGTCTCGTTCAACGACGTCGAGGTTCCCGCCCAGAACCTGCTCGGGGAGGAGAACAAGGGCTTCAAGCTCGCGATGATGGCGCTTGACCGCACCCGCCCGGGTGTCGCCGCGATGGCAGTCGGCATCGCCCGCGCCGCGTGCGAGTTCGCCACCGACTACTCCAAGGAACGCGTTCAATTCGACGTGCCGATCGCGATGCACCAGGCGATCCAGTTCATGATCGCCGACATGGCCACCGACATCGAAGCCTCTCGCCTGCTGACCTGGAAGTCCGCGGTGCTACTCGATCAGGGCTTGCGCAACACGCTCGTGTCCTCGCATGCCAAGCGTTTCGCTGCCGATGCGGCGATGCGAATCACCACCGACGCCGTGCAGGTCTACGGCGGGTACGGGTTCATGAAGGATTACCCGGTCGAGAAGCTCCTCCGTGACGCGAAGATCATGCAGCTGTACGAGGGCACCTCTCAGATCCAGCGCCTGGTCATCGCCCGCGAAACTCTGTTGCCGAGGCACGTCGGGGAGCCGGCGCCCGCCACGGTCTAATCCCGCCGGCGGGCTGCGGTCCGAGAGACGCAAGGGCTCCTTGGATGAAGGACTTCAGCGTAGGAGGCGCCCCATCCGCGCGGCCGTTATCGTCTCGCGCAGCGTCTGCAGCGCGTTGTGCCGGGGACGCCAGCGCAGCTCGCGCCGTGCCTTCTTCGTGTCCATGATCACCGGCTCGCGGAAGGCGCTGACCCACTGCGCCTGCGCGGGCAGGAAGCCCAGGTACCCGATCATCTCCGCCACCGCGTCGACGGCCAGCTCGGGTACCGGAATTGAGTACCAGCCGAGCTCGCGCGCGAGCTCGGCGACGGTGAGCTGACCGGGTCCCGCGATGTTGTACGCACCGGGCCTGCCTCGGCCGAGCACGGCGGCCCGCATGGCGCTGGCAACGTCGTCGTGGTGCACCAGCTGGAAGCGCGCGCCTGGATCGGGTAGTACAGGCTTGAGAATCGGCACGTCCTCGAGCAGACGCAGGACGGGCACCGGCAGTCGCTCGGATATCAGCGTGTAGGGCATGCTGTGAATCAAGAGCTGCGCGTCGGGTCCGGCAACGATGCAGGGACGCAGCACGTAGGCCGCGGTGGAGCTGCGGTCCAGGGTCTTGTGCAGGAGCTTCTCGACCGCCGCCTTGTGGGCCGAGTAGTACAGGCTGGAGCTGCCACGCGCGGGAACATCCTCGGTCAGCGGCTGGGGGTTCTCTCGATGGAAGCCGTAGGCGGCCACCGAGGAGGCGTAGACGACGCGCTCGGCGCCCGCCGAGGCAGCCGCCTCGAACACGTTGCGCGAGCCGTCGAGGTTGACCGCCGAGCTCTCCTTCGGCCCGCCCATGATGATGAAGGCCAGGTGCACAACGACGTCGGCATCCTGCACCAGCTCGTCCACGGCGTCGCGGTCGAGCACGTCGCCGCGGCGGTAGGACACCTTCTTCCAGCCGTGCTCGGCCGGGTCGAACGGCCGCCGCGCCATGCCGAGCACCCGCCCCACCTCGCGCGCGTGCTCGAGCGCCCTCACCACGGCCTGGCCGACCTCGCCGGTCGGGCCGGTAACCGCCACGGTGAGGCCCGTTCGGGAGGCGGGACGCTGTGCCATCGCTCCTTTGTATCGCACCCCGCACTTCGGCGATCTGCGCAGGGTTATCCGCGTCCTGCCCAGCGGGCGGATCGTATGGATCTTTGCAACGAGCGGGAAGGCTCCGGCGATCTCCATCTTCATCCGCCGCCGCGAGGAATCCGATCAGACACGCTCTGACTTGCTCTGGTCCGGCGCGCCGTGGCGATGCGACTCGACACCGAAGGCGACCTCGTCGCCCCTCACTCGTATCTTGTTCTTACAGTATCCTCCCGGGCGGGTATGCGATCGGTGTACCTGTTCGGCGTGAAGGGCCGGGAGTGGCTCGCCGAGCTCCAGCTGGCGGCAGACGAGCGCGACCGTCGACAGCCACATGCGCCAGATCGAGTTCCCTCGACAGCGAGAGCGCCGAGGTCGAGCGGCTGATCGCGCGACGCGCTTGACTGGCCCGAGATCAAGCGCTTGATAGGCGTGCCTGGCGTGAACGTGATCGTCGCCGCGAGCTTCCTGGCAGCGATCGGTGACATCCACGGTGGCACTACGGCGCTCGATCCACAGCCGGCAGTCATCAGCACCAGCACCCCGGCAAGAGCGATCAAGCTACGACGCGCCACTGAAGCCCCGCAGGGTAGCGGACCGCTTGGAAGCCCGGCCGCCGTCAGACCCGCCGGTCGGGCGCCGACAATCGCAACCTCGCACGTGTCAACGTCACACCCGGACGCCGCCGTCCGCCCCGCTGCCCGCCGTTCGCATCAGCGCGGTCCTCGCAGGTAGCGCAAGCGTCGAAAGGGTTCACGAGTAGGCCTCGGCGAGCCGTCTGCGAATCCGTGAGCGGTAGGCTCGGTGCGTGCTCGTCCGCCTCGACGACGACGGCGCGCTCGTCATTGGTCAGCTCTCGCACGCATGGCTGTCGGGCCAGCTGGCGCGGGCGTGGGGCAATGAGCGCTTCGGCACGGTCGAGCCGCGCGAGGAGATCGTGCTCGGGGCAGAGCAACACGACATCGGCTGGGCGCAATTCGACCTCCAGCCTCGCTTCAACCCTGAGACGGGCCTGCCGCGGAGCTTCCTCGAGATGACGGTTGACGACCATCTCAAAATCTGGCGTGGCGCGCCCGACCGCCTGCTTAGCCAGAGCCACTACGCGGCCCTGGTCGTCTCACTGCATGGCCGCTCGCTGTCGGAGCTGCGCACACAAGGCGGACCCGAGCAGGCTGCGGCGCTGCGACAGCACATCGATGAGGAGAGCGCCCGACAGGCAAAGCTCCGTGCGACGCTGGGCATATCGGCGGCGCAGGTGCAGCGCACGCGGCGCCAGATGTGGACGTGGGATGGCCTCTCACTTGCCCTCTGCAACGCTTGGCGGCCATTCACGGCGCGGGATGTCCCGACGGCCGATGGCCTGGCTGACGTCGAGCTGCGTGACAACGAAGACGGCACCTCGACACTCGACCCTTGGCCGTTCGCCACCGAGCGCGTCTACGTGCGCTGCGAGGCGCGACGTCTCGACACGCGCTACGTGGACGAAACGGCAATGCGGGGCGCGCTCGAGCAAGCCAAGCCCGTCACGCTCACATTCGCGCTCGTGGGGCCGTGACGCGGGTAGCGCGGGCACATTTACGCACGGGCTCGGTCAGGTATGGTCTTGGGCCGCTCCCCTCGGCTTTGTGGCCACGGGCTTGACCTGGTGGCTTGCGTGAGCTGACCGTTCATCGTCGAGATCACCATCTGACGACGCTACCGGCGTCAGGATCGCCTGGGATGATCGTGTCGCCCGCGAGCCGCAGTGCGGTCAACCTTTCTTCCCGCGCCCTGGGCGCTTGAGCAGCTGCAGGCCAGGGATCAGTTGTGGCACGCGCTCGCGGTAGCGCTCGTATTCGCCTGGGAAGGTGCGGGTCATCAATCGCTCCTCGGCATGCACCCTGGTTGCCGCAATCGCGAAAGCGAGAAGGAGTGCCGCTATCCAGCCGCCAAGCCCGTTGAGCAGCGCCGTGCCCAGCAGCATGCCCAGCAAGCCTGTGTAGATCGGGTGCTGAGTGACGGCATATGGTCCCTCGGTGCGCAGCTGATGGTGCTCTTTGAGGACATCGGGTGAAGCCGACCACATGACACCAAGAACAAGTCGCGCCCACAGGGTGAACACCGTCGAGATCAGCAGAACAACCAGCCCGATCGCCTCGACCCGGCCCGATTGCGTGGTAATGGGATGCCAATCGGAGCGAGTGGCCCTGAGGATCAGCCAGGCGCCGATGACCGCTGCGTACCATGCGATTCGACCACCCGAGGACTGCCGCCTCGAGGGGACCCGACCGACGTTGTAGAACGCTCCGGCGATCCAAACGGCTACCACCACTCCCCAGCAGCTCCAGGTCATTATGGCTTGCATCTAGCTCTCAAGCGCCGTGCGAGATGCGGTCATGACCACCGACAGGACCCGACCGGCGGCACTCGGGCTCAGGCGTGTGGCCGAAGCCCGAGGCCGGAGGGGCAGCGTCTCAGCCGACGACCATGAGGGTGTTACCCTCCGGATCGCGCAGCCAGAACAGCGGAGGCACCGGATCTCCCATCCGGCTGACCGCGGGGTCGACGTCCACGCCATTGGCCTTCAGCTCAGCGTGGTAGGCGTCGATGTCCTCGGTCTGCAGGCCGATGCCCGTCTCGCGGTTTCCAATCGGCTTGCCCGCTGGCGGCGGGGCGAGGGCGATCGTAGTCACCGCGTCGCCCGGCGCCACCTCGACCCAGCGGTAGCCGTCGCCGAAGGGCACATCGGTGCGCTTCTGGAATCCGAGCTGCTCGACATAGAACTCGATCGCACGGTCCTGATCGGACACCGGGACAACGACTGTGCCGATCTTGTTGACGCGAGTCTTGGTGCTGGTCACGACATCCTCCTGAGGGTTGGGATTACACCCGCTAAGACCGCTGAACCGATCGAAACTCATCGCTATGTCCGGGTTCGGTTCAGCAACGCGCACCTCCGCGCTCGACTTCCAAGGGTACATCGAAGACCTCGACCGGCTGAAAGCGTCGAAACCTGACGAGCCGCATGATGTGCCCGGGCAACAGGGTCAGATGCCCTGAACGCATCCAGGCGAGGATGTCGAGAATGCGCTCGCAGCTTCGACACACCATTGAACGCGCCGATCTGGGTGCAACGAACAAGGAGAAGCGAAAATGAAGTTCATGTTGCTGCAGAACTACGCCGGCGGGGAGAATTGCGACGTGCCTATGACGCACTGGGCTCCCGAGGACATCAAGGCGCACATCGGCTACCAGCGGGCCCTGAACGAGGAGCTGACCGAGCGTGGCGAGCTCGTCGACGCGCTTGCCCTCACCGGGCCAGAGCTGGCCAGGTTTGTCGTCCACGATGGCCTCGGTGCCACGCCCGTCGTGACCGACGGGCCGTTCCCGGAGTCCAAGGAGCTGCTGGCCGGCTACCGGATCGTGGACGTTGAGTCGCCCGAGCGTGCGATCGAGATCGCGGCCAAGGTCTCGGCGGCGCCCGCTCAGGGTGGCGTGCCGATCAAGCAGCCGATCGAGGTGCGTGAGGTGATGGGTACCCCGGGCGCCGAGGCGTGAGGTGAGCCGACCGCCGACTGTCGAGGGCCTGCTGCGCGAAGCAGCGCCGCGGGTCCTCGGTGCACTAGTGCGGCGGTTTGGCGACTTCGCCGATTCCGAGGACGCAGTGCAGGAGGCGATGCTCGCGGCGACGACGCAATGGCCAGCGCAGGGAACGCCGGAGAACCCCGTGGGCTGGCTGATTCACGTGGCGTCGCGACGGATGATCGACCGGTTGCGCAGCGAGCAGGCGCGGCTCCGGCGTGAGGGGCTCATGGCGGCGCGAGAGATTCCTGCAGCGGAGGTGGCGAGCGACCGTGACGACACGCTGGCGTTGATGTTCATGTGCGCTCACCCGGCGCTGACAGGAGCGTCAGCGATCGCGCTGACGCTGCGCGCCGTTGGCGGTCTCACCACCGGGGAGATCGCCACCGCGTTCCTGGTCCCTGAGGCGACGATGGCCCAGCGGATCAGCCGCGCCAAGCAGAGCATCAAGGCCTCCGCCGTTCCGTTCGGCATGCCCTGTGGCGGCGAGTGGGCGGCGCGGTTGCGATCGGTCCTGCATGTTCTCTACCTGATCTTCAACGAGGGTTACCTTTCAAGCAGCGGCCCCGAGCTAGCTCGCGATGAGCTCTCGGCCGAGGCGATCCGCTTGACGAGGATCGTCCGCTTGGCCCTGCCCGAGGATCCCGAGGTCACCGGCCTGCTCGCGTTGATGCTGTTGACCGAGGCTCGCCGCCCGGCACGGACGGACGCCGGCGGTGCGCTTATCCCCCTCGCTGAGCAGGACCGGAGGCTGTGGAGGCGGCAGATGATCGCCGAGGGCGACGCGTTGCTGGCCGCGTCGTTCGGCAAGGGATCCGTCGGCGAGTATCAGATCCAGGCGGCGATCGCTGCGGCGCACGACCGGGCCACCCGGGCGCAGGACACCGACTGGCGTGAGATCCTCGGCCTCTACGAGCTGCTCGAGCGGATGACGCGCAATCCGATGGTGGCCCTGAACCGCGCCATCGCTGCGGCGATGGTGGACGGACCGGCGGCCGGACTCACGCTGCTGGAGGCGCTAGAGGGGTCGCTGGCCGGTCATCATCGCCTGCACGCGGTACGTGCCCACCTGTTGGAGACAGCCGGTGAGGTAGACGCCGCGATCGCCGACTACCGAGCTGCTGCGGCTCGGACGACCAGCCTTCCCGAGCAGCAGTACCTGACGACCCAGGCGGCGAGGCTCAGTGAGCATCACGAGAAGCGCGGAGATACTGCTCGGACATGATCTGGCTGTTGCCTCAGAAGCAATGCGCCAGGCACCCCACCGGTGCGCCCTGTCCCGAGGCGGCTAAGAGGGAGACGAAGGGGTAGCGGAGACGAAGGGGTAGGAGTCCGCTCCGGTCTGCTCCGAACTACCGATGACAGGACGGCGACCAGTGTGGCGTAATGCGCGTGAATGACGGACCCTTGACAGGCGAAATGAAGGGGGGCGTCGCAATGCCAACGCAGCAGACCACAAACGAGAAGCCCGCGACCGACTCGAGTCTCCTTGCGGGCGGCGATCGGGAGCAGCAGGCTCGCGAGCTGGCGACTGAGCAGATCGAGCGACTCGACACCCGGCTCTCGGGCAAGTACGTCAGCCTGACCAGCTTCAAGCGCGACGGAACCGGCGTGGCAACGCCGGTGTGGTTCGTAGTCGAGAACGAGCGACTGCTGGTCAAAGCCGACGCGCAATCGTTCAAGGTCAAGCGGATCCGTCGCAACCCCGCGGTGACGGTCGCGCCGTGCTCCGCGACCGGCCGGCTGCGCGGCGAGCCAGTGCCCGCCCGAGCCGAGCTCCTGCCCCAAAGCGAACTGGATCACGTCGAGCAGCTGATGGCACGTAAGTATCGGATCGACAGGGTCGTGATCCTGCCGGTGTACAGAGCGGTGCAACGACTGCGCGGCGCGCCGGCAGGGACGGCCGAGGTCGTGCTCGCGATCACACCGACCCAGCGGAGGAACGGCTTCTCGTAGCGTGGCTTGCCGTCTGTGCTTAGCGCGGCTCGAGGATGACGAGCGGGATCTCCCGCTCGGTGCGCCGCTGGTAGTCGGCGTAGCCGCTGTACAGGCGCACGACCTTAGGCCACAGACGCTTTCGCTCTGGCGGCTTGGCAATCCGGGCGTGCACGGCCTTGCGCGCGGAGCCGATCTGCGCGGTGGTATCCGGGTTGGCCATCAGGTTGTGAAACCACGCCGGATTCTTCGGATGGCCACCCTTGGATGCGACCAGCACCAGGTTCTCGCCGTCCCGCATGTACGCCAGCGGGCTCGTGCGCTTCGTGCCACTCTTGGCGCCAACGTGATCGAGCAGCAGCACCGGGGGCGCCCCCGGGAAACGGTGGCCGATGAGGCCGTGGCTGGCGCGGTAGAGAGCGGCATGGCCCCACATCAGCCGGCGTAGGAGCGGCCAGCTGCGCTCCACCCAGTCCAGGGAGTTCATTCCGGGCTCAGCCTATACGCTGGGATCGCGAACGGAACGCCACACCGGGCCTTGCAATCGCAGGCGCAGAGACCCGATCGCCGGCCGGTATCTGCGCTCACGTTCTCCACTTGATCGAGCAACCGACCGGGTTAGTCTCACAGGGGTCTGGGGCGCGACCCTCGAGTACCGAGTCGAGCGCTCCGCGCAACCAGTCGGCGTTCTCGGACGGGTCGTCGTAGTTGCGGTCGGGCGCTCCCCGGTAGCGAAGAATCGCGCGGGCGTCGAGTACGAAGACATCAGGGGTAGTCTTCGCGCCGTAGGCGCGGGCCACGTCCTGAGACTCGTCTCGCAGGTAGGGCACGCCGTCGAACTGGCCGTCCTCCACGCGAGCCCGCATCGCGTCGGTCGAATCGCGTGGATAGCGATCGGCATCGTTCGGGTTGATCGCCAGCGTGCGCACGCCGCGGTCTGCATAGTCTCTTGCGACCCCGATGATCCGCTCATGCCACGCCAGCGCGTAAGGGCAGTGATTACAGGTGAACACAACCACTGTCGCTGCGGCGCCTTCGGGTCCGTGGGAGGCTCCGCGCGTGTCGGGCAGCGTGAACACCGGCGCCTGCTCGCCGATCGCGGGCATCTCAGATCGCTGCGCTCGGCGCCGAGGACGCGGCGCGTAGCGCTTCGCGCAGGTCGGCGGGGTCGGGCGTGGGCGAGATGCGGCCGTCGCGTCGTCTGTAGATCCTGCAGCTGAGGCCGGTTGGCTCATCGTCTGGCGGCTGCACGTCGATGCCGTCGATGCGAATAGTGGGCGAGCCGATGAACCGCTCGGCCGCCGCGTCGCTTTCGCTCTGGACCTCGCGGACGATCAGGCAGTCGGGATCGAGGCCAGCCTCATCGAGCGCCTCGCGCAGATCGGAGAGTGCCTTCGGATAGGACGGACAACCGGCCCAGAACAGAAGCTCGACACGCATATGTCCACCTTACCGACGGCTGATGGCGATCCGAGGGTCGCATCGAGCAGCGCAGAAAGCATGACCTCGTGCCGATCTCGGGACATCGAGAGCACGTTCAGGCAGGCTATGATCGGCGCGGGTCCTCCCGTGTGGGACCGGTGGGAGGGAGCCCACGCGGCGGGTGTGGTCACTCCGGGATGGCTCGCTGGCGCCGGTTGCATATGACTACGTTCGGTCGTCCACGCACGTCCGCCGCACACGCGGCAATTCTTGGAGAAGGAGATGAGCGACAGACCTGTCTTCATTTGCGCCGCGACCCAGTGCGGAGAACGACCATGCCCCGGCCGCGACCTAGCCGTCCGGCTGTTCGGCGTCTGATGTCGAAGGCTGGTGGGCTCGGTGGAGCGTAAGGCAGGCACTGCGGGCGCGGCTGGGGTCGTGCTTCTGACCCTATGCGCGGGCCAGTTCCTGATGATGCTCGACAGTTCCGTGATGAACGTGTCGATCGCGACGGTTGCCAAGGACGTGGGCACGACCGTAGTCGGGATCCAGACAGCCATCACGCTCTACACGCTGGTGATGGCGTCGTTGATGATCACCGGCGGGAAGATCGGTCAGATCATCGGCCGCAAGCGTGCCTTCTCGATCGGGTGCGTGATCTATGGCTGCGGGTCATTCACGACCGCCATCTCGCCGAGCCTCGGCGTGCTGCTGCTGGGATGGTCGTGCCTTGAGGGCATCGGGGCCGCGCTGATCCTACCTGCGATCGTTGCGCTGGTAGCGTCGAACTTCGGACGCGGGGAACGGCCGCGGGCGTACGGGCTGGTTGCCTCGGCCGCCGCGATCGCGGTCGCGGTCGGCCCCATCATCGGCGGCCTGTTCACGACCTACCTCTCGTGGCGCTGGGTGTTCGCGGGCGAGGTCCTGGTCGTGCTTGCGACCCTCCTGCTGGCCCGCCGTATCGGGGAGGGGCCGCGTGAAACGGGGATGCGCCTCGACCTGATGGGAACCGCGCTGTCGGCGCTCGGCCTGGGGCTGATCGTGTTCGGGATCCTGCGCTCGGGAGTGTGGGGGTTTGTCAAGGCCAAGCCGGGAGCCCCCGAGTGGCTCGGCCTGTCGCCGACGATCTGGCTTATCCTCGGCGGCGCTCTCGTCGTCTATCTCTTCATCGAGTGGGAGAGCAGGCTCCTCGCGCGTGGTGGCGAGCCCCTCGTTGATCCGGCGATCCTGCAAGTCCCCGTGCTGCGCGGTGGCCTGGGCTCGTTCTTCTTCCAGTACTTCGTGCAGGGAGGGCTCTTCTTCGCGGTGCCCCTGTTCCTCTCCATCGCGCTCGGGCTCTCTGCGATCGAAACGGGGGTGCGGCTGCTGCCGCTTTCGATCACGCTGCTGCTGGCGGCCGCCGGCATCCCCAAGCTCTTCCCCGACGCCTCACCGCGCCGCGTGGCCCAGCTCGGTTTCCTTGCGCTTTTCGTCGCCCTCGTGGTCTTGGTGGCCGCGCTCGACGCGGGCGCGGGACCGGAGATAGTGACCTGGCCCATGCTGCTCGCGGGCCTCGGAATCGGGGCGCTGGCCTCCCAGCTCGGGAGCGTCACCGTGTCATCTGTTCCAGATGAGAAGAGCAGCGAAGTGGGCGGGCTTCAGAACACCGTCACGAATCTCGGGATCTCCGTCGGCACGGCCCTGGCCGGCGCGATCGTCATCGCGACCCTGAGCAGCTCGTTCCTGACGGGCGTTCAGCAGAATCCGGATGTGCCCGCCCCCGTCAAATCCAAGGCCACGACAAGCCTCGCAGGTGGCGTGCCGTTCATCTCCGACGCCGAATTGGAAGCCGCGCTCGACAAGGCCCATGTGCCACCCAAGGCAACGGACGCCATCGTCGAAGTCAACGAAACCGCGAGGCTGGACGGGCTGCGCTCGGCGCTGTCGGTACTCGCCATCCTCGCCTTGATCGGACTGTTCTTCAGCCGCCGAATCCCCGCCGAGCAGCCCGCATCGAAGAGCAAGGAACCCGCGCCCGAGGGTGAGCAACCCGCCTTGACGACGGCAGCGTGATCATGGATCTCGCTCCCTGTAGTCAGCCTCGGGCGCGAAATGAGCCCGCCACTGCCCGCCCCGCCAGTTTGACTAGCGACGCGCGCAGCTGGTCCAGATCCTGACTCCGGCGGGTGCCATGCGCCCCGGAGAGGGTCTGCACTAGCGCGAGACCTCGGATGCGAGCTGGGCCGTGCTGAATGTGATCCTGCGCTGGACGGACTCCTCCGGAGTGAGCCACGACACAACCGTGGCAGCGCTTCAGACCGGTACCTCATGGACGCCGAGCCCGGTCCTGCAGCTCGCCACCACGCTGCCGCTGACGACATCGACAAGCACGATCAGCGCCAGGCTGGTGTTCAAACCTGAACAGTACGGGGGAGCATGGGCGATCGACGATGTCTATGTCGACCCGCACAGCCGCTAGGAACCGGGCTAGGGGAACGGCCTGACCCTCCGAGTCCGCCCTCGACGACGCGCGCTTCGCTGCTCCGGTGGAGCGCGCGCCGGGCGCCCTCGGTGGCGCTCGGCGTGTGGGGGCAGGTAGACGCGGTCGCGGGCACAGACGCGCCCACTGGCTGGGATTCCGATCGACCGGGCGGCCTAACGGCCGAGTGTAAGCCCCCAGCCCTAAAGCTGCGGCAGGCGCGCGCCGACAGGGGACGCATGAAGATGGAGATCGACTTCGACGACACCGACCCCACGCAGGTGGCGAACGGGCTCGTCCGCATGTTGACGCTGGCGCTCAAGACGGGCGTGGGCGTCGAGGCGAAAGACGGCTCGTACTCGGTGACCAACCCAGGCGACGAGGAGTGCGTCAGGCGCTGGATCGGCCCGGAGGGGGAGTACCGAAGGGACGTCATGCAGAGGCGCTGGGTCGTGAAGGAAAGCACCGACGCCTCGGGACGGAAGATACCGCCGCAAGCGGTGTGACGGCGATCCTCGCCGAGCCCCTGTTCGTCGTTCGACGCTCGCCCGTCACGATCGCTCGCAGCCTCCACCGACCGCCGCGTCAGCTCGACCAAGTCGGACTCCTCTGGCACGCTGCGCCGGTGTTGACCGGCCTCCTAGCTGTGTTGCGGGATGTCGGATCGCCGATACGGATCACGCGCAGATCGGTCGTCTGACAGCGACTCGCGCGAGCGCTCGGTGAGGAGCTCGATCGCGTCGGTGAGGTGGATCTGCGCGATCGCTTCCTCCCCGCGCACAACGCGAAGCTTGTGCGCCTCCAGCAGCACGTCGGCATGCGTGAAGCCGGCTGGCGGCTCGAACCTGTAGGACGCGAGCTCGATCAGCAGCCCCAGGGGGTCGTTGAAGTAGATCGAGTCCATGAAGCCACGGTCCTTGACGCCACTGTGGTCGATCCCGCGCTCGTCGAGCCTCTCGACCGCCTGGTCGAAGGTCGCCTGCGACAGCGTGAACGCGATGTGATGCACAGCTCCCTGCTCGGTCGAGGTCCGCTCCGGATCGGGTGCTCGCTCCTCGTTGGTGAAGACCGTGACCAGCCGCCCGTCACCCGGATCGAAGTAGAGGTGGTTCTCGGTTGGCCGGTCGAGGTTGGGCTGTTCGAAGATGAACGGCATCCCGAGAACTCCCTCCCAGAAGTCGATCGACGTCTGACGGTCGGCGCCGACGAGCGTGATGTGGTGAACACCTTGACTCTGCAGCTTCCTCATAGAGATCCTCCACCTGGTGATCGATCGGCTTGGACGGGTACTCACTGCGTTGGCGGCTTACCCGCGAGGAGAGGTCCACCTGCGCCTGCACGACGAGCACGGGACGCCCGCGCCGGCGAGCATCAAGCGCCCCCTCCAGGGGGGCGCTCATAGGCAATCGCCTCCTCGGCTTGCGCCGCCATCAGGAAGCCGATCGGCTGCTGCTGCTCCTCGATGAGGTGCGCCAGCAGTCCCGCCGTGCGCGCCAGGATCGGGATCGTCTTCACCGTCGCCGGGGCGAAGCCGAGATCGAGCAGCACCGCGGCGATCGGCATCGACACGTTCATCGTCAAGGGTCTTCCCCAGACCTCGGCGACAGCCTCGCGCAGACGCCGGGCGAGCTCGATGTGGAACCCGCTCACACCACGTTCGTCGGCGAGTTCGAGAATCCGCTCTGCGCGCGGGTCCAGCGGCCTGTGCACTGGATGGCCGAACCCGGGGAGCCTGCCATCCGAAGCATGGACTTGCCTGGCCACCGCGAGCGCGAGTGATGCCGGCTCTTCGCCGGTCTGCCCGGATCGCTGCGCGGCGTAGCTGAGCAGGTCTGCGCACTCGGCGGCGGTCCCTAGCAGAACCGGCCCGCAGCCGAGGATGCCGGCGGCAATCGCACCCTGCAGCGATCGGGGATCGGCGGCGAGCGTCATCCGCGCCGCGACGTTCGTCGGCATCATGCCGTGCTCGGCGATCGCGATCAGCAGCAGATCGAGGAAGTAACGCTGCTCTGCGCTCGGCTCGCGTCCTGTCAGCAGCAGGTGGAAGTACTCGGTGAAGCTGAGGCGGCCCATCAGCTCGCCGCACAGGTCGTGCCCTCGCACCTCGACCCTGTCCGGGTAGGCCTGGGCGATACTGCTCAGATGGGTCGCGCGGGGGCCTGTCTGCATACGGCTTGGTCGATCGACGCTACGTGGATGGCGCCGAACTGTCAAGCGCGCCGCATCGCCAGCGCGCCTCGCGGTCAGCGACCCCTGAAGCGCGGAGTGCGGCGCTCGGCCATTGCGCGAACGCCCTCCTGGAAGTCATCGGTCGCGAACGTTTCGAGTTGCTGCGCGTGCTCGCGCCTGGTCGCCGCACGCACGCGATCGGGGAGGTCGCCGCGCATCGTCTGGCGGATCGCCCGCACGGCCAGCGGCGCAGAGGCGGCGACCTCGGACGCGAGCGCGTGCGCCACGCTGCGCAGCTCGCCGTCACCGGCAAGCCGGTCAGCGAGGCCGAGTGCGTGCGCCTCCTCGCCCCTCACTCGCCGGCCGGTGTACAGGAGGTCCAGCGCGGCCTGCGTGCCGACGGCCGCCGGAAGCGTCACGGTGATACCGAAGCCATGGTGGATGCCCAGCCGGGCGAAGTTTGCGGCGAAGCGGGAGGAGGGGCTCGCCACGCGGAAGTCAGCGGACAGCGCGAGACCCAGCCCGCCGCCGATCGCGGCGCCCTGGACGGCCGCGATGACCGGCGTAGCGGCGGCGAACAGCCGCACCGCCTGCTCGTAGAGCGCCTGGCCGTTCGACTCGCCCTTGCCGGCGAAGTTCGCGCCGGCGCAGAAGTGCCGGCCGGCCGAGCACAGCAGGATCGCGCGGCAGGCCGGCTCTTCGTCGAGGGCCTCGTAGGCGTCGGCCAGGGCGCTGATCAGCTCGACGTCGAAGTGGTTGTGCGGCGGGCGGTCGAACTCGACCGTCGCGACGTGGTCCTCGCCAACGCTCACTGTCAGCCCGCCTTTCACAGCGCCTCCAGGAACTCCCGCGCGGCACGATTGAACGCCGCCGGCTGGTCCATGTTCGCGGCGTGGCCGGCGTTCTCGATGACGATCTCCCTCGCGCCGGGAATGCGGCGAGCCATCACCTGCGCCGCGGCGAGGAACCGCTGGTCGTCGGCGCCGACGACGATTAGCGTCGGAGCAGCGATCGCGCGCAGCGACTCGGAGACCTCTCCGTCGCGCTGGGTCAGGATGCCGCGCGCCGCTGCGGCCAGGCCGGCGGCTCCGGCCGCGTGCTCCGCGGCCGAGGTCTCCCGGCTGGGCGACAGGGCGGCCAGGCCACGGGCCTCGAGGTCGTCCGCAAATTCCTGAGCCCACGCGTTCCACGCGTCGCGCGCCGCGTCGTCGCGGAAGCCAGGGCCGGTGTCCACGAGCAGCAGCGCAGCAACCCGCTCGGGATGGCGCGCGCAGAAGAGCATCGAGAGGAACCCGCCCAGTGACATCCCGCAGAGCACGGCCCGGGGCGCGCCGAGCCTGTCGAGCAGCACGAGCATCTCGGCCATGCATCGATCATGTGACAGCTCACCCAAGGCGAGGCTGGCGCCGTGGCCGGGCAGGTCCCAGGTGAGAACCTGTCGGTCGGCGGCGAGAGCGTCGAGGTTGGGCGACCACATCGCCTGGCTGGCGCCGAACCCGTGCGTCAGCAGCACGGGCGCCCGCGCGGTCTGATGCCCATGCAGGGTGTAGGCGATGTCGGACATCAGACGCTCACTGCCGTGGAGCCGCCGGTGATCGCGGGGTAGACGCTGTCGGCGCCCGCGCGCGCAACGCTCGCTCCGAGCCGGGTGCTCCAGCGGTGCTCGTCACCGTACTCCGAGCGCCACACCCAGAGCCGGCAGGTGAGTCGGCCCAGCGGATGCTCACGCGTAGTGCCGCGAGCTCCGAGCACCTGGTGGGCCGCGCGCCCGGCGATCAGCGCCGCGCGGTTGGCAAGCAGCTTGCCCGCGGCTATCTCGAAGCCGCCGGGGCGGCGTGCGGCCGCGTCGGCGGCGACTCCGGCCAGAGCGACCTGCTGCGCGATGTTGACGAGGTGCTGCTGCACCGCCTGAAAGGAGCCGATCGGCCGTCCGAACTGACGTCGCTCGCCTGCATGTGCGACGGCGATCTCATACACGCGATCGAGAGCCCCGGCCATCAGTGCGATGCGCGTGAGTGCGCCGCGCATGAAGAGCTCGTCGCGCTGCACACCCGCTCCCGAGCGTGCAGCGGCGCCATCGAAGACGACCGTGTCGCGCGGGTCGCCCGCGAGGTTCAGGCGCGGCTGGATCGTGACCCTCGCACGATCGACCACCACGGTGCGGCCGTCCAGGGGGACTGCGATCTGAGCCGCATCGCGTGCCCACGGCACGCGATGCGCGACGCCGTTCACTTCGTCGCCTCGCACTGCGACGCTGTCGCGCCTGTCGCCGGGCACGACGCTCACCTCGCCGGCCTCGCCGTCGAGGCCGGCGTGCGCGAGCAGCCACTCCCCGAGCAGCGCGCTCTCCGCCGCCCGGTCGGGCCCCCGCTCGCGCAGCCTCGCCAGCGCGTCCGCGGTCCTCATGCGCGCAGCGCCCTCGCTGCGACCGAACGCAGGATCTCGTTCGTCCCGCCACGGATCGTGAACGAGGGGGCACCCGTGATCGCCGCGGCGAGCAGCCGCTCGAACGGCGACTCGGCGGCGGGATCGGGATCGTCGGGCACCAGTCGCCACACGGTGTCGAGCACGTCCTGCTCGAAGCGCGTGCCCAGCTCCTTGACCAGCGCCGACTCCGCGGCCGGAGATTGGCCGGCGTCGAGCAGGCGCGCGACGGACAGCGACAGGGCACGAATTCCCCACCAGCCGGCAACGGCCTCGCCGAGTGCCGCCTGCGCGCGCTCGCCGGCGACACCGTGCTCGCGCAGGTATTGCTCGACCACGAGGTAGGTCGACAGCCAGCGCTCGGGTCCGGCGCGCTCGAACGCGAGCTCTGAGGTGTTCTGCTCCCAGCCGGCTCCGAGGTCGCCGAGGACGAGGTCATCGGCAACGAACACGTCGTCGAGGATGACCTCGTTGAAGAACTCGCTGCCGTCCAGGTAGGCGATCGGCCGCACGGTGATGCCTGGAGCACGCAGGTCGACGATCAGCTGCGACAGGCCGCGGTGACGATCATCCTCGTCGCTCGTGCGGCAGAGCACGACGAACCAATCGTTCTCATGCGCCCCGCCGGTCCAGAGCTTCGTGCCACTCACGCGCCACCCACCCTCGGTGCGCCTCGCACGCGTCTGGACGGCAGCCAGGTCACTGCCCGCCTCGGGCTCGCTCATGCCGATGGAGAACGACACATCAGCGCGGCAGATCGCAGGCAGGAAGCGCTCGCGCTGCGCCGGGCTGCCAAAGCGCAGGATCAGCGGTCCGGTCTGACGGTCGGCGACCCAGTGGTAGCGAACCGGAGCTCCCCAACGCAGCAGCTCCTCGACCACGATGAAGCGCTCCACGACGCTGCGCTCCGCACCCCCGTATCGTCGCGGGAGCGCCATGCCGAGCCAGCCGCGCGCCGCCAGCGCACGAGAGAAGCCCTGGTCACGACCTGCTGCCATCCCCAGCCCCGGAGTGAAGCTTCCGCGCGGCAGCTCGGCGGCGAGGAACTCGCGCACCTGCGCCTGCAGCTCGAGCTCGGCGTCGGTCAGCTCGCTCGGCGCAAAGTGCAGCATGGCGTCAGACAATACGCTGTGAACGTATCGGGCCCGCGACCGCTCCGCGCGGCTGCTCGCGTGCCAGTGGCGCCATCCTGAGGCGCAGCGCGGGTTGACCGACGGAGGTGTTCCAGGGTCTACGGTGTGGGAGATGGCGCCGCACCCTCTAGCGATGCGTTTCGCCGACGTGGCCGGCGCGCACGAGCGTGGGCGACCCGAGTATGCGCCCGCCGTCGTCGGCGCGATTGCCGCCGAGTTGGGCATCCGACCGTCGGCGCCGGGTGCTCGATCTGGCGGCCGGCACGGGCAAGCTCACGCGCGCTCTGCTGGGGATGGGCCTGGATGTCGTGGCGGTCGAGCCGCAGTCCTCGCTGCGCGAGATCCTCGCCGCGAGCGTCGGCGCCGCGCGTGCGCGAGGGGTTCGCCGAGGCGATCCCGCTCCCCGACGCGTCCGTCGTGGCGGTGACGGTCGCCGACGCCTTCCATTGGTTCGATCGCGCACCCGCGTTGAACGAGATTCGGCGTGTGCTGCGCCCGGGCGGCGGACTGGCGGTGATCTCGAGCGTACCCGACTGGAGCGGGGCGTCGTGGGCGCACGAGGTGGGCACGCTGATGGCGGGCTTGCGCCCCGAGCACCCATACTTCGATGGTCCACCGTGGGCGCAGTCGGTGCGTGTGGCCGGCGGCTGGACCGCGCCCCGTGAGGTCCGCGTGATCACGCGGCAGCCGACTCTTCCCGAGCAACTGGTCGACTACCTTGCGTCGCTGAGCTGGGTCGCGGCACTGCCCGAGGACCGGCGTGCCGAGACGATCGCACAGATCAGCGCGATCATCGGGGCGGGGGAGACGCCGGCGGAATTCTCGGTCCAGGTGGTCGTTGGCCTGACCAGACTTGCGTAGGGCCCCGCACGCTGTGCGTTGCTCGTCCGGGCACGGGGTCTGGCGAAGCTCGCCGCGCGAGCTTTTGGCACCCTGTCAGGGACACCCAGCCGAAGGAGCCTTCGATGTCCGCCAGAATCATCAGCCAAGACCACCACCCGACACTGCGCCACGAGGACCGTGAGGCGATCGGCGCCGAGCTGCAAGAGATCCTGGTCATCCTGATCGACCTGTCGCTCGCGGGCAAGCAGGCACACTGGAACGTCATTGGGCCCAACTTCCGCTCGCTTCACCTGCAGCTCGATGAGCTGATCGACTACTGGCGAGAGGCCGCAGACGAGGTCGCGGAGCGGGCGGTCGCGCTGGGCCACGCTCCGGACGGCAGGGTTGGGACCGTCGCCTCGCGCACCGAGCTCGAGCCGCTTCCGAGTGGAGCGATCGTCGATCGCGACGTGGCCATCGCGTTCACCCGCCTGCTCACCGACGCGATCGGCTCGATCCGCGCACGCATGGATCGCTTGGAGGACGTCGATGCGGTCACCGCCGACCTCCTTCATGGCGTCATCGCCAAGCTCGAGGAGAACCTGTGGATGATTCGCGTTCAGGTGACGTAGCGTTACCTCCCCAGCGGCTCCTCGGTTCACAGCGGGTCCGGTTCACAGCGGGTCCGGTTCACAGCGGGTCCGGAACGGCTGCTCGGCCCAACGTCGAGCCGAGCACGGCGAGGCGGCTGCGACGTGCTTAGCTGCCAGCGTGAGCGCTACTGACGTCGACAAGCAGCGAGCGGCCCGAGTCGCGGCGAGCGAGCTGGCGGTTCCCGAGGAGCTGAGCCGGCGAAGACTGCGAACTCGGCTACTGCTCCTGCTCGGCCTGGTTCTGGCCGTCGTCGCAGTGGTGACGCTCCTGCCCGGGCTCGAGGGGCTGCGCACGCGCCTTTCCCGGGCCGAGCCGGGCTGGCTCCTCCTCGGCGCAGGACTGAAGCTGCTCTCGGGCCTCGGCTACGTGGCCGTCTTCCGGATGGTTTTCTGCAGGCGCATGAGCTGGCGGGTCAGCTATCAGATCGGCATGTCCGAGCTCGGTGCGAACGCGCTCTTTCCCACCGGCGGAGCAGGCGGCCTGGCGCTCGGTGCCTGGGCTCTCAGGCGAGGCGGGATGCCCGGGAGCGAGATCGCCCGGCGCACGGTCGCCTTCTTCCTGCTGACCAGCGTCGCCAACGTCGCCGGCGTGATCATCGTCGGGATCGGACTTGCCGTTCGCATCTTTCCCGGCGAGAGCGACCTGCTGCTGACCGTCGTCCCCGCGGCGATAGCCGCGATGTCGATAGCGGGGGCACTGCTGGCGGGGCAGGCGGCCCCGCGGCTGCACCGGCGCCTGGAGCGGATGGAAGATCGTGGCGAAGCCTCTCGCCGCTCGCGGGTGGCGCTGCAGATCCTGATCGCGGTCGCGGATGGCGTGAAGGAGGCGGTTGCGCTCCTGCGGGAGGCCAACCCGTGGCTGCTCGGTGGAATGGTGGCCTATCTCGTCTTCGACGTGATGGTCCTGTGGGCGACCTTTCGCGCATTCGGCGCCGCGCCGCCGCTGGCGATCGTCTGGATCGCATACCTGATCGGCGAGCTGGGTGGGCTGATTCCGGTCCCCGGGGGACTCGGCGGCGTCGACGCCGGCCTGGTCGGGACCTTCGTCGTGTACGGCGTGCCGATCACCTCAGCGGCCTCGGCGGTGCTCGCCTACCGCGCGATCGCGCTGTGGGTCCCGGCCATACTCGGTGCCGCCGCGTTCGTCTCGCTGCGCCGGACGCTGCGCCATGAGTCGGCCGCGATCGCCGTCTGCGCCCCCCAGGCCGAGATCGAGGTGATCGGACGCGGCCGGGTCGTCATCGGGCATCCGTCGACGATGTCGTAGAACAGAAGCCCCGCCGTGGCCGGTCGCGGGCGGCCGACGCGCTAGCCGAGGGCCTGCGCAATCGAGTCGATCGCGGCCCGCTCGGCGTCGCTGACCGAGCCCTCTTCACCGCTCTCTTTGTGCGCACCGGCGACCCTCTCAGCGAGACTGACGACGAAGCGCCTGTACTCCTCGAGCTCCTGCGGTGTGGCCTTGCTCTGGAGCAGCGCCGCGGCATCGCGCAGATGCGCGAGGGAGTGCTCCTTGAGCTCCTCCGGAGTGTGATAGCGCGTGTGATCGACCTTGGGCTTCGCGGCGACGATCTCATCGAGCAGCTCGCTCTGCCCGTGCTGCGCGCGCGCCTCCGCGTATGCCTTTGACATCGAGATCGTCTCCCGCCACATGCCGCCGCGCTGCGCGGTGATGACGAGCATGCCGGCGCTGGGTGGCCCCTCCAGGACCTGCTCCCACTCGCTCTGCGTGAAGTCTTTGCTGGTCGTCATGCAAGTGCCATCGGTCTGCTGTGGGCCGGATTGTAGTCGCAAGCGCAGCTCGCGGCTCCTGCCGCATAGGCTTCAGCGGTGCACGCCCTGGAGCAGCTACGCAGCCGCATGAGCGAGCTCGCAGATCTCACGGGCCTGGAGATGCTGGCGCAGTGGGATCAGCGCGTGATGATGCCGGGCGAGGGCGCGGCGGCGAGGGTGCTGCAGCTGGGCACCCTTGCGCGCCTGGCCCACGAACGCGCCACGGACGATGATCTGCAGGAGTGGCTGGCTGAGCTCGACGGGGAGGCGCTACACGAGCTTGACCGAGACATCGTGCGCGTCGCGCGCCGCGACTGTGAGCGCGCCCGCCGGGTGCCGGGCGAGCTCGCCCTCGAGCGCGCCCGCGCGAGCGCCGAGGGCCAGGAGAGCTGGCAGCTGGCGCGGGCCAACGACGATTTTGCGGCCTTCGCCCCGGCGCTGAAGCGAAACGTCGAGCTCGCGCGCGCCTACGGGGAATGCGTTGCAGATGCGGGTCAGAGCACGTACGAGGCGCTCCTCGACGATTACGACTTCGGGCTGCGCACGGAGGAGCTCCAGCGCCTGTTTGGAGTGCTGGCCCAGGAGCTTCCGCCGCTCGCGGCAGGCGCGCGGGACACCTGTCCGCATCGCACCCTCGAGGTCCCCGTCGCTGCGCAGCAGCGCGCGGTGCAGGGCACGCTTCGCCGCATCGGCGTCGAGAGCTCGAGCTGGCGGGTGGACGTGGCGGCCCATCCCTTCACGGCCTGGATCGGCCGCCGCGACAGCCGCGTGACCACGCGCTACGGCGAGGAGGGGCTCGAGTCGCTGCTTGCGGCGCTGCACGAGTACGGCCACGCGCTGTATGAGCGCCAGATCGATCCGGCTCTGGAGCGCACCAACCTCGGATGCGGCACGTCGATGTCGATCCACGAGTCCCAGAGCAAGCTGTGGGAGAACCACGTGGCCCGCAGCCCCGCCTTCGCGGAGGTGCTGGCCGCCGAGTTGGGCGCCGGGGGCTTCACGATCGCTCCCGGCGAGCTTTACGCCGCGCTCGTTGCCGTGGGTCCCTCGCTCATCCGCGTCTCCGCAGATCCGCTCACCTACCCGCTGCACATCGTCCTGCGCTTCGAGCTCGAGCTCGCGCTCCTCGGCGGCGATCTCGCCGTCGCCGATGTTCCCGGCGCCTGGCGGGAGGGGATGCGGCGCCTGCTGGGCCTCGAGGTGCCCTCCGATGCGCTCGGATGCCTGCAGGACGCGCACTGGGGATCCGGCAGCTTCGGCTACTTTCCGAGCTACGCGCTCGGCTGTCTGATCGCGGCCCAGCTGTGGGAGGCGCTCGAGGCGGAGCTCGGACCAACCCAGGAGGACCTTCGCCGCGGCGACGTGGCGTCCATCCAGCGCTGGCTGGGCGAGCGGGTGCACCGTCACGGAAGACGCCTGGACACGACGCCGCTAATTCGCCGGGCCACGGGACATGCCCTGCAGGTCGAACCGTTTCTGCGCTTCGTGGCGCAATTCGCCGCGCCATGAGCCGGCGCCGGCACCTGCCGGAGCACGCCTGCTCCCGCCACGCAGGCGCCTCGGCTCCTCTTACGGGTTTCTTCAACTGGCCTTCGGGGCTGGCCTTAGAGTGCCGAGATCCTCGCTCTTGAGCGCTGAGAGCGGTAGGCAAGCTGACAGTCGAACGGCGCTGTCGTCGTGTAGCGCCGCGCCGATCGAGCCCGCGAGGGCGAAGGAGGTCTGATGAAGCTGATAGGAGCGGGCATGCCGCGGACAGGCACGCTGACGCAGAAGGTTGCGATGGAGATGCTCGGCCTGGGCCCGTGCTACCACATGGTCGACGTGCTCGCCGACCTCGACCAGGCGAACCTCTGGGCGCGGGCCCTCGACGGGGAGCAGCCGTGGGGGGAGATCTTCGACGACTTCAACTCGACGGTGGATTGGCCGGGCGGGTACTTCTACCGCGAGCTCATGGATGCCTATCCGCAGGCCAAGGTCCTGCTCAGCGAACGCGAGCCCGAGGCATGGGAGCGCAGCATGCGCCAGACCATCTGGGCGGTGCGTCACGGCGAGTCGCTCGTGCGTCTGCTCTCGAGCGCACAGGCCCACGTGAACCCCCAGTGGCAGGCCTTCCTCGACATGATCGATCGGCTCATCTGGGAGGGCAAGGGGACCTTCGCCTCCGGACACGCCGAGCCGCAGCAGCTGATCGACACGATGAAGCGCCACAACGAGGAGGTCAAGCGCACCGTCCCGGCCGAGCGGCTGCTCGTCTGGAGCGTCACCGATGGGTGGGAGCCGCTCTGCGACTTCCTCGAGCTGCCGGTCCCGGAAGAGCCCTTCCCGCACGTCAACGACCGCACCGAGTTCCTCAACCGCGTGATCGACGGTTCACTGCTGGCGCTCAACGAGTGGCGAGCACAGCAGGCATCGGTGGAGCCCTCGTTCGCGGTCAGCGGCTGACGGGGCCGGCTCGACGCCTCACGACGGCTCACCAACGGCGAGCAGCTCCCAGTCGTCGGGCACGCCCTTGAGGCTGTGCATGCCGCGACTGGCGAACGCGTAGTCCGAGCCGGCCACGAGGTCCTTCACCGTCCGCGAGGCGAGCAGCTCACCCGAGCTGGCGAGCGCCGCGACGCGGGCGGCGATGTGGACTCCGATCCCCGAGACGTCGTCGCCTCTGAGCTCGATTTCGCCCGTGTGGACGCCCGCGCGAATCGCGATCCCGGCGTCGGCAAGCGAGGACCGCAGGGTGTCGGCGCAGCGAAGTCCGCGTGCCGGCGCGTCGAAGGTCGCGAGCACGCCATCGCCTGTCCCCTTCACGAGGCGACCGCCGCAGCTGGCGACCGTGCGCTGGCAGATCTTGTCGTGCCGGTCGAGCACCTGCCTCCAGGCGCTGTCACCCAGGGCCGCAGCGCGTGCGGTCGAGTCGACGATGTCGGTGAACAGGACGGTCGCGAGCACCCGCTCGGTCTGCCCGGGAGAGGAGTGACGGCCGGTGAGGAACTCCTCGGTGATCGTAAGCACCGTCTCGACGTCGCCCCACTGGGGTGCGTGGCTATCGCCGTCCAGCTCCACCATCCGCGCGCCGGGGATATGTTCGGCGAGGTAGCGTCCGTTCGACACCGGAACGAGGCGGTCACCACTGCGGTGAACGACCAGCGTCGGGCACTGGATCGAGTCGAGGACGGGACGAAGGTCCACCTCGCGGATCCAGCGCCACGCGGCGAGCAACCCTCCCGGTGTCGTGGTCTGGCGCTCGAAGCGGTTCATCCAGCGCAGAAAGTCGAGGTCGCCGACCTTGCTCGGCACGATCGCCGGAATGCTGAGAGTCTCTGCCGTTCCCCAGCCTTCGGCCCACCGCGGCATGAAGACGTCACCACGGGCGACATCGACACGCGCGAATGATCCGACGAGAGCCAGGTGGCTCACGCGCTCCGGGTAGCTGGCCGCGAACATCGCCGCGGTCGTCCCGCCCTCGGAGATCCCTCCCAACGCCACGCGATCCGCGCCGACCGCGTCGAGCACCGCGGTGAGGTCGCCGAGCCGGTCATCCAGGGTTGGAACGCCCGGGTCGCGATCGGACATGCCCTGGCCCCGCTTGTCGTAGTGCACGAGTCGCGAGAACGACGCAAGCCCCGTGAGCCAGCGTCGCGACTCGGGGTCCTCCCACAGCACCTCGATGTTCGAAACGATCCCCGGCAGGCCTACGAACGTGACCTCGCCTTCACCGAGGACCTGGTAGGCGATGTGCACATCGCCGTTGCGCGCATACCTTGTCTCCGGCACCCACGTCGATGAGTCGGGAACGGCGGCCATGGGCGAAACGATACGCCCTGCACTGAGGGCTGCCGAGTCGGATCAGAAGTGCTCCTCGGCCGCCCGCGCCTGCCGCGCCTCACGCCGCGCCCGCCGCAGTGGCTCGGGCGTGCGCGCCCGGCGCACGGCGGCGAGCACCAGCGCCACCGCCGTGTCGAGGTCCGTGCGCCAGCCGGGGTGCACGACGAGCGGCCGCGCGCCGGCGCGCGTGCGTAGCAGGCGCGCGACCTCCATTCCACGCAGCCGGAGCGGGCTGCTCGACCCGCGCTCGAGTGCGACCTGCGCGCCTTCGGCGAGCAGCGGGCGATCCGTCACGCCGATGCTCGGGAGATCGAGCACCGCGCCGAGGTGAAGAGCGAGGCCGGCGCCGAGGGGATGATCACGCCCGGTGGCGTTGACGATCAGGACCTCGGGCGCCACCGACAGCGCCCGCACCGCCGCCTCCAGCAAGCGACCCTCACGCAGCGCCAGCAGTCCCGACCGGTAGGGAGCACCTGCCCGGCCCCGCACGGTCGCGGTGGCGACGAGGTGGCGGTCGGCGTACATCAGCGCCGCTGCCGCCCAGGCCCGCTCTGCGGGGCCCTCGCCCGTGCCGGCGGCGCGCGCAAAGCAGACGAAGCACGCGGCGGTGAGCGGGCGCGTAGCGGGTGGGCGCCAGGGGGCTGGGTGCGAGCGCGCGAGCCGTCGCTGCACGCGGATCAGCTCAGAGGGCGTCTGGGGCCACATCGTCCGCTCAAGTATCGGGCCGCCCGCAGCCGCGACCGCCCGCAGCCGCCTGGCGCCGGGGCGGGAGATCGCCTCCCCGCCCGTCAGCGAGCAGCGGCGCCGGGCGCTGATGGAGGTCACGGGGCAGCCGCAGGCGCAGGCGCCGGCGGGGAGGCGCCCGATCCCTTTGAGCAGGACCGGCACGCTGATCGCCCGCCGGAATACCCCGTAGAGGGCTGGCCCGACGTAGAGGACTAGCCCGAGAGCGCCTTCTGCTTGATCTGCTCGAAGTCGGCCTGGGTGATCGTGCCCTGGTCCAGGAGCGTCTTGGCGTTGGCGATCTGCGAAGCAGGGTCGCCCTTGCCCGCGACCGACTGCACGTACTGATCCATGTCGGCCTGGGCCGCCTGCTGCTGTTTGACCGAGCGCTCAGTCATGCCCTTGTGCTCGGCGATCAGGTAGACGAACACACCCAGATAGGGAAGGATGATGATGAAGATGATCCACGCGACCTTCGCCCACCCTGAGGTGTCGCTGCGGCGGAAGATGTCCGCGAAGACGATGAACAGAAGCCACAGCCAGATGAAGAACGCAAAGAAGATCAGCATCGTCCAGAAGACTTCGAGAAACGGATAGCTGGTAGCGAGCATGGTGCCCCCCTATGTGCGTGGCTCGTCGAATGTTCCGTAGCCCGCGGGAATCCCCGCGACCGGGCCACCATATCGAATGGAAGCCTCCCGGCAGCCCCCGGGGCGGCGCAGCCTTCGGGTCGGAGCCGAGCGCAACGCCCCAGTTCACGCTGCTGGAGGGCGTCGAGGCGCCCCAGCGGTAAGAATGTCTGAGCCGGCAGTACAAACGAACGGGGAGATCAGCGATGCCCGACCTTGCGGCCCCTGGCGCCATCAGCTCGAGCGAGAGCCTTCAGCGTGCGGCCGAGGAGCTGGCCGCGCAGGCGCGCGAGCTCGCGCCGGTGATCGAGGCTGACCGGCGGCTGCCCGGCGAGCTCCTCGCCGGGTTTCGGGCCTCGGGCCTGTTCCGCGCCGGGGCGCCGGCGGCAATCGGCGCCCCCGAGGCGTCTCCCGCCGTGACGCTGGCCTGCGCGGAGGCGGTCGCACGTGGCGATGCCTCCGCGGGATGGTGCGTTTCGATCGCCGCCACCAGCAGCCTGCTCGCCGGCTGGCTGCCGGCCGAGGGGCTCGCGGAGACGTTCGCCGATCCGGAGAAGGTCGCGGCCGGGGTCTGGGCGCCACGCGGGCGTGCGCGCCGCGTCGATGGTGGCTATCGCGTGTCGGGCCGCTGGGCGTTCTGCAGCGGGATCATGCATTCCGACCACCTGTTCGGCGGCTGCGTGGTCGAGGAGAGCGGCGACGGCCCCCCGAGCGGGCGCGTGCTCGGGATGCCGACGAGCGAGCTGGAGATCATCGACACCTGGCGCACCAGCGGCCTGCGCGGAACCGGCAGCCACGACGCCGTCGCCGAGGACCTATTCGTTCCCCATCACCGCAGCCTGTGGCTGCTCGATCCGCCGAGCTCCGACGCGGCGCTCTACAGGTTCCCGATGTTCGCCTTCTTCGCGCTGTCGATCAGCGCCGCCGCCCTGGGCAATGCCCGGGGCGCGATCGACGAGTTGATCGCGCTTGCCGGCGAGAAGGTCGGGCTGGGGTCCAATCGCACGCTCGCCCAGCGGCCGGCCACCTGGAGCGCCGTCGCACGCGCCGAGGCGTCGCTGCGGGCGGCGCGTGCCCTCTACTACCAGGCCATCGATGAGGCGTGGCAGGCCGCCCAGGCCGCTGCGCCCGTGTCGGTTGAGCTGCGCACCGGCCTGCGGCTGGCGGCGACGCACGCGGTCCGCACCGCAGCCGAGGTCGCGCGCGACATGTACGACCTGGGCGGCGGCTCCTCGATCTACGAGGATTCCCCGCTTCAGCGGCGCTTCCGCGACGCGTACACCGCGACTGCGCACTTCCAGGTCAACCCCACAACCTGGGAGCTGACCGGGCGCCTGCTGCTGGACCAGCCCACCGAGACGTGGATGCTGTGAGCACAACCTGAGGCCGGTGCGGGCCTCGCGACGATTGACAGGCGCGCAGGCCGGCGGCCTGCGCGCGCTGCGAGGGCGGCGGCGCAACGGGCGTGCAGGAGCGCCGGCGGCGGTGTCGAAGGCCACGCGAGCGACCGAGCTCGCGGACCGTGCCGGCCCCGGGTGGCGGCCGATCCGTCTGCCACCCTTGCCGAAGGCAGGCGCTCAGAGTTCAAACGGCGGGAAGCAATGATGATGCTGTCCGCGAGCCAACGCGCGACGCTGGGCGTCTTCTGCGACACGATCGTCCCGCTGTCGAGCGCGAGTCCGATCCAACCGGGTTCTGGGCGCGGTGCGCGACGGATCTCGCCGTCGATGCGGTGGCCGAGCAGCTGCTGTCGACGCTCGACGAGGGGATGCGCGCCACCTCAGTCTGCGAGCGACCCTCGCCCACCAGCGCAACGGCACGCCGGCGAAGCTCCTCCTGAGCCGCCTGCCCCAGCCGCCTCGCATCCCGATTCCTCACACACCAAAACCTACCAACCCCGTCGGACGTTTACTGGGCCGGAGTAGTAGGGCAGTAGTAGGGCAGGACCTGGGGGCGCTCATCGTTCATACCGAGGCCGGCATGCTCGGTGTCGAGGTGGAGATCAGCGCCAGTGGGCGCGACGCTGAGCGCATGGCCATAGCCATGCGCGCCGTCGTGGTCGCGCTCGGAGCTGCGCGCGCCGATCCGATCATCGGCCTGGCCATCGCGCTGTTGATACTCCACATCACCTGGCGCTCCTGGTGGACGGTGCGTCGAGGTGCCGGCAACCACGAGGAGCCGGAGAAAGCAGTGGCCCCCGACGAGAACTCGCGCTAGCCGCTACACGTCGGCGCCCTCGGCGGCGACGTCTCGTTCTCGCAACCTCGCGCCCCACCTCTCCTCGACGCGCCCGAATCGCCAGAAGGCCATCGCGCCGATCCAGCAGACGACGAACATGCCGACGATGACGCAGCCGGCCTTGTTGAGGTTGAAGTCGGCCGCGTAGCGCCAGAAGCCGCTATGCAGTCCGCCGAGCTGAGTCGGCAGGCCGAGCACCTCGATCGTGCCGATGAGGAAGCAGATCGCCACCGAGAGTCCGGTGATCGCTAGGTTGTAGTAGACCTTGCGCACAGGGTTGAAGAAGGCCCACGAGTAGGCGAAGTTCATGAACATGCCGTCGATCGTGTCCATCAGCGTCATCCCGGCCGTGAACAGGATCGGCAGGCACATGATCGAGTAGAACGGAACGTGGCTGGACGCGAGCAGGGCGGTGGTCGCCAGCAGCGCCACCTCGGTTGCGGTGTCGAAGCCCAGGCCGAACACGACTCCGACCGGGTAGATGTGCCACTCCCTGTCGATCGCCTTCATCCACCTGCCGAAGAAGCGCGACATCAGCCCGCGGTTGTTCAGCTGGCGCTCGAGCTCGGCCTCGTCGTAGTTGCCGGCGTGCATGGACCGGAACACGCGAACGATCCCGGCGAGGATCACGACGTTCAGCAGGGCGATCAGGTACAGGAACGTCGCCGAGACGATCGTGCCGAATATCCCGCCGAACTGCCCGAGCAGGGAGTTGTGGTTGGAGACGGCGCCGTACACGGTCTTCTCGGCCACGACGATGCCGACGCCGATTGCGACGACGACCGTCGAATGTCCGAGCGAGAACCAGTATCCGATGCTGAGCGGCCGCTTCCCTTCGCTCATGAGCTTGCGCGTCGTGTTGTCGATCGCGGAGATGTGATCGGCGTCGAACGCGTGCCGCAGCCCGAGCGAGTAGGCCAGGCCCGCGACGCCGATCCCCAGCCCCTTGTAGTGGGAGGGGGCGACGAACGCGATGAACACGCCGAAGCCGACGACGTGCAGGGCCGCGATGCTTCCGAACATCAGGCCGGCCCGGCGCCGCTCAGCCGGGGTCAGCGCCCTCACCACCTGCACTATGTGACCGAGCATTCCAAAGCGAGTCGTGCGCCGGGCGCTCATCGCGGCCGACCCTGCAGGGCCGCGGCGCAATCACGGCAGAGGCCGACGATGGGGAAGTGGGTGAAGCTCGCACGGTAGCCGAAGTTTCGCTCGATCAGCTCGCGCACGGCGTCGAGCTCCTCGGGCAGGATCAACCGGTAGTCGGCGCAGCGCTCACATGTGAGGTGCTCGCGCTCGCCGGCCACGGCCAGGGCGTGCAGCCCCGGGCCGTGCCCGAGATGCACATGTCGAACGAGGCCGATGTCCTCGAACGCCTGCAGGTTCCGGTAAACCGACGCGATGTCCGACGAGGGCACCCGTCCGCCGATCCCTTCGGCGATCTGCTCCGCGGACATCGGTCCGTCGGCGGCCAGCAGCGCCTCGACCACCAGCCGTCGTGCCGCCGACACGCGCAGGCCGCGCTCGCGCATCAGCGCGACGGCGGACTCGACATCGACGACCATCGCCAGCACCGGCATGTCGGTCGCTATCGCCTCCGCCATCGCGCCTCCGCCATCGCGCCTCCGCGCCTCGCAGCATGATCCACATCCCGATCGCTCACTGATCCATCCTCCACTTGCCGGGGGCTCGTCGAAGCGCCTTCGCTGGCGCCGTCGCCTTGAGTGGTGCCGTCGCTTTCCGTATACGCGCCATCTCCGCTCGCGGATCACTTGAGTTGCGAGCGCCTCGATTCGCTGCCGCCTAGCGAACGCTCTGTGGGCGCTGATGCGCGCTCTGCCTCTGATGCGCTCCCGCCCGGCTCTGATGCGCTCCCGGCCGGCTCTGATGATCCACGAGCCGTCCCGGTGCGTAGTTGTCTATGAGCCCGTGCCGGCAGGCAGGGGAAAACGAGTCCGGGAGCTGCCTAATGCTGGGTCTTGACAATCCAATCCACATCGCTTTTCTACTCATCCTTCTGCTGCTCGTGTTCGGGGCCAAGCGACTGCCCGAGATGGGTCGCTCGCTGGGCTCGGGCATGCGGGGCTTCAAGGAGGCGCTCGGAGGCGAGGGCGCCCAGAAGTCGCTGAGCGCACCGGCCTCGGCGCCAGCCGCGACCAGCGCGAGCACCGCACCGGCCGCCGTGCCCGCTGCCGCGACCGCTGTGGTGCCCGCCGCCGCGAACGCGCTCGCACCGGTCGATTCACCGGCGCTTGCAACCGCGGCTTCGCCTGCCGGGGCACCTCTCGCTGCAGCGGTTCACGCTCCTGACGCACCCGGCCAGGAGCCCACGCCGCCCTTCGCCGCCTGAGATGGCGATATCGGCCGCAAGCATAGGCCGCGAAGATCGGCTGGACGTCGTCGGCCATCTGGAGGAGCCGCGCGCGCGGCTGATCATCTCACTCGCCGCCCTGGCGGTCGCGTTCGGCCTGTGCGTGCGGCAGAACCATGCGCTGCTCAAGATCATCAACCGCACGTTCGCCCACCAGACCGAGAAGCAGGTGCGAGCCGAGAGGGCCCCCTTGGCGCCACCTACAGCGTGCAGCAGAACGCTCGCGCGGTGGCCACGCAGCTACAGCTCGTGGTGGACGCGCTGAAGCGGCCCGGGAGCGGCGCATCGCCGGTCACCCGCGCGGCGCTCGGCAGCGTCGGCCCCGCGCTGAGCAGGGCGATCGCCGGTCTGTCGAGAGCGCCCGAAGGGAACAGGCCGGTGACGCTCGGGATCGGCGAGCCGTTCACGACCACCGTCGGCGTCGCGCTGGTCTTTGCGTTCGTCCTCGCGCTGCCGATCATCCTGTACGAGCTCTACGGCTTTCTGCTGCCGGCCTTCACCCCCGAGCACCGGCGCGCGGCGAACTCGCTCGCGCTGGCGATTCCGCTGCTGTTCGTGGCCGGCGTGACGTTCGGCTACCTCGTCGTCCTGCCGGCCGGCGTGCGCTTCTTCCAGAACTTCAACGGCGATCAGTTCAGCGTGCTCGTGCAGGCCAGCCAGTACTACCATTTCGCGGCGGTCGTGCTGATCGCGATGGGCCTCGTATCGCAGGTGCCCGTCGCCATCCTGGCGGCGACGCGCTCGGGCATCGTGACGCCGCGCCAGCTGCGCCAGAACCGCCGCTACGCGATCCTCGCCTGCGGCGCGGTCGCCGCGCTGCTGCCCGGGGACGCGATCACGCTGCTGCTCGAGACGATTCCCCTGTACCTGCTGTTCGAGGCGAGCCTGCTGCTCGCGAGCATCGCCGAGCGTCGTGAGCGGCGGCGAATGCGCGCCGGCGCCTAGCCCGCTTCGCAACGCGCGGGCGCTCCCGCACCGCCGCCCTTGACCCCGGGAATCGCCGCGGTGGGGAATTGTGGAAAATGCGGAGCATGATCGTCAAGCGGAGCGCGTCGGGCTTCGTCGAGACGACGAGGTTGCTCGTCGAGGCGATCGAGCGACGCGGGCTCACCCTGTTTGCCCGAATCGACCACGCGGCCGCTGCCCGCGAGGTCGGCTTGGAGCTTGCGGATGAGGAAGTCCTGCTGTTCGGAAGTCCCCGCGGCGGGACGCCCCTGATGCAGAGCGATCGGCGGATCGGGATCGAGCTGCCGTTGCGGATGCTGGCGTGGCGGGACGGAGAGGACGTCCTGCTCGGCTACCGCAACCCCCTCGATATGAGCGGCAGCTACGACGTCGCTCGGCACCGCTCGACGCTGGAGCAGATGGCGAAGCTGCTCGAGGAGCTGGCGGCCGAGGCGGCGAGCTAGCTCCGATGGAGGGTGCAGCGGCGACGCAAGCCACGGCGATCGGCGAGGCAGACAGCGGACGATCGAGGAACCTGATCCTCGCCGCGATGATCTTCGCGGTCGCGATGACGTTCATCGACCAGACGATCGTCTCCATCGCCGCACCGGAAATCCAGAAGGAGCTCGGCCTGACGAGCACCGGCATGCAGTGGGCGATCAACGCCTACCTGCTGTCGCTGGCGGCGCTCTTCGCCTATGGCGGGCGACTCGCCGATACGATCGGCCACCGCAGGATGGTGACGCTCGGCGTGATCCTTTTCGCCGTGTCCTCCGCGCTGTGCGGGCTGACCCCGAAAGGCAGCCTCGCGCAGGCGTGGCTCGTCACGTTCCGGGTCGTTCAGGGGGCCGGCGGGGCGATCATGTTCCCGGCCGCGCTGGCGATCGTGGTGCAGACATTCGCGCTTCGCGAGCGGGGACGCGCCCTGGCGCTCTTCTTCGGCATCGCCGGCGGCCTCACGGCGGTCGGCCCGATCCTGGGCGGCTATCTCACGCAGTGGACATGGCGGGCGATCTTCTGGGTGAACATCCCGGTCGCCATCATCGCGCTGATACTGATCGCCCTCTCGAGGCCCGTCACGTTGCACCGTCCGGCGCGCATGGACTACCGGGGCCTGGCACTGATCGCCTCCGGCGTGGCCCTCAGCGTGTTCGGCTTCCAGCAGGCGGTCGTCTGGGGATGGAGAAATCCCGCCACCGGGGGCTGCATCGCGCTCGGGGCGGCGCTGCTGGTCATCTTCTGCATCGTCGAGAGGGACATTTCGTCGCCCCTCGTCGAGGTGAGCATCTTTCGCGTCCGCGCGTTTCGGGTGGAGAACATCGTGCTCGGCACCGCCATGCTCGTGTTCATCCCGGTGTTCTTCTTCGCCAGCGAGTACGCCCAGATCGCACTGGGCAAGCCGCCCGGCGAGGCGGGTGTCTACATCCTCTACTTCTTCATCGGCTTCGTCATCGCGGCGCAGATCGGCGGGCGGATGCTCGACCGGGGCGGTGCAAGGCGCCCGGTGGTGCTCGGATGCGCGGTCGGCGCCGTAGGCTTCTGGCTGTGGGCCCGTAAGGTCACGGGACTCGACTTCAGCTCCCAGCAACCGTTTATCATCCTCGCGGGCGCCGGCCTCGGGCTCATGCTCGGCCCGGCCAACACGGATGCGGTCAATCGCGCCTCGCGACTTTCCTATGGAGAGGCGACCGGCATCACCCAGACGGTCCGCAACTACGCGGCGAGCCTGGGACTGGCCATCCTCGGCACGATCCTGGTCGCGCAGATGCGCTCCCGGCTCACGACGTCGCTGATAGCCAAGGGCCTGTCGAGCGGACGGGCGCACACTGAGGCATCCAAGATCTCCCAGTCCCGGGGCGGCAACGGGGCGACTTCATCGATCCCCCACTTCGTGCGACTCGACTTCGCCTACGCAACGCGCTCGGTCCTCTTTGTGATGGCGGGGATCATGGTGGTAGCGATGATCGTCGCGATGGCCGGTCTGCGAACAGGCGTGCAGCAGGAGAGCGGCGACGTCGAGACCGACCATCAGGGGGCCGTGCTCGGCTGAGGCAGGGACTCAGCCCGGCTGAGGCAGGGACTCGGCCCGGCTGAGGCAGGGGCTCAGCCCGCCTGCAGACCCTTGTCGAAGAAACGAAAGACGCGCTGCCATGCGTCCAGCGCGCCGCCGGGCTGGCCAGGCCGCCTGTGGCCGCTAGACGGACGCAGCCAGGCGATTCAGCTCGGGGTGCACCTGCTGGAGCGACTCGACGACGACGTCGGCCAGGCGCAGCGTGCGGTCCGTCGGCGGATAGTCGCGATTCGGCAACGCGATGACAAGCATGCCGGCGGCGTCTGCCGCGCGCAGCCCGTTGGTCGAGTCCTCGACCGCCGCACAGTGCGCAGGCTCGCTGCCGAGCCGGCGTGCCGCCTCGAGATAGACGTCGGGCGCGGGCTTCCCGCGTGACACCTCCTCGGAGGAGACCGTGGCCGCGAACAGCCCGCGCATGTGGGCCAGGTCGAGCACGAGCTCGATGATCGGGCGGTTGGCCGAGGAGGCGAGCCCGAGTCGCCATTGCTCGGCGAGGGAGGCGACGGCCTCGCGTGCTCCGGGCATCAAGGGCAGACGCTTCCGATAGAGGCCTTCCAGGCGCTGCACGACCTCACGCACGATCTGTGCGGGCGCCATCGCCACGCCCAGCTCCTCGTGCATGTAGCGCGACCACTCCAGCGAGCTCATGCCCATCATCGCGCGCACCGCGTCGCCGCGCCAGGCTCCGCCGCGTTCGCGCACGAGCTGCTCGCGGGCCGAGGCCCAGACCTTCTCGGAGTCGATCAGCACCCCATCGAGATCGAAGATCACCGCCTCGATCATCGCCTGCCCCGCCCCAGGCCGGCTAGGCGAAGCGCTTGACGAAGCCGAGGGCGGTCCAGCGATCCCAGCTGCTCGGCAGCAGCCACAGTCCGTGGATGAACACGACGGGCGTCAGGCCGGTCGCGTTCGCCCCGTCGATCTGCTCCTGCTCGTACTTGGAGATGGTGGCCATGTACGTGCCTTTCGCTCGCGTGTCAGCGCTTCCGGCGGCTGGTGTCTCAGCACGTCCGGCGCTCTGTGCACGGTCGCTGTCCTCGGACCACGCGAGATCCTACGCCCTCTATCCTGTTCGCGTAAGGTAGGTGTCGTGGCTACCTGCACGCATCTCAACCAGGTTTCGATCACACAGCTCCCGCAGACCGTCGATGGCTGCCAGGACTGCCTGCTGACGGGCGACCCTTGGCTGCACCTGCGCATTTGTCTGAAGTGCGGCCACGTCGGCTGCTGCGATGACTCACCCAACCGGCACGCCACTGCCCATGCTCACTCCGCCGGCCATCCGATCATCCGCTCGCTCGAGCCGGGCGAGGTGTGGTCGTGGTGCTACCTCGACGAGGTCGCGATGCACATCCCCGAGGTAAGGGGCGAGACCCGTATACCGCCCTCGCCGCTGGGCGGCTAGCGCCGCCGGCAGCCGGGGGCGTGTGGAGGCGGTGCGGCCTCCCTGGGGGTAGGCTTTGGCGTAGGTGATGAACAGTCCGCGCCCCCGTGAGCCGGTTCGCCTGCTCGTGTTCTCGGCCTCCCTGCGCCGTGAGTCGCTGAACACGCGGCTCGCCCAGCTCGCAGCCGTCACGATCGAAGCCAACGGGGGCGAGGTTGACCTCGCTTCGATGCGCGAATTCGACACGCCGTCCTACGACGCGGATGTTCAGGATGGCACGGGCTTTCCGCGCGGAGCCGAGGCGTTCTGCCGGCGTCTGGAGCAGTGCGACGGATTCGTGATCTCCGCGCCGGAGTACAACGCCTCGATGCCAGGTGTGCTCAAGAACGCTGTCGACTGGGTCTCGCGCTTCCATCCACAGCCGTTCAACGAGCTCGATGGGCTGCTCATGTCGGCGTCCCCTTCCATGGTTGGCGGAAATCGCGGCCTGTGGGCCCTGCGTGTCCCGTTGGAGCACCTCGGCGCGCGCGTATACCCGGACATGTTCTCCCTTGCACAGGCGCATGAGGCCTTAGACAGCGAGGGCCGCATCGTCAACGGGGCGCTTCGCAAGCGTTTCGACGCGAACGTCGTCAACTTCCTGGACTCGGTCGAGGCCCACAAGCACTATCCGTGCATCAAGACCGCGTGGGTGGAGTATCTCGGCGAGCACCCGGAGCCCGCGATCGACCGGGTGCAGTCAACGGGGGCGCAGTGAGCGCGCGCCGGCGAGACTCCGCGTCTCGCCGGCGAATCACAGCGCGCTCACGATGCGACTACCAGGAGCCGGTCGAGTTACCCGAGCAGCCCGTTTTGCTGCCTTCGGTGCTCGCGCATGAGCGCACGTCTTCACTGGCCGCGTTGCGGACGATCTTGAATTCATCGCCGGTGTTCTGCGCCTTGGCGACGACTTCAAATCCTTTTCCTTCTTCGATTCTTGCTGCCGTCAACAGGCAGGCGCCGCCGGTCGGAGCACCTGAGCCAGGGCAGTCCGGCAGTCCGGTTTCGTGCCCTCGGTAATCGCCTCAAGCGGCGATGCGTCCCCCTTATGAGAGGCCGCCGGCTTTGCTACGCGTCCTGCTGGACACTCTGCCTTGGCACCTCGGCACTGGCTTTGTCAGCCGCTAGATCGACCGGCCCTCAGTCGACCTTAGGCTTTGAAAGGGAATTGCGGACCGATGGCCGTCCGCTGCCCTCAGGCCGAGGTCTGGGCGATGTTCAGGCGATTGCCGTCTGGGTCGCTGATGATGGTGTGGCGCACCGCGCCGCCGATCGTCTCGATGGGGCCGGCGATGACTCCACGATTCGTCAGGTCGACCATAAAGGCATCGAGGTCATCGACGAGCAGCGTGTGCACCGCCGAGCCGCAGCGGTCCGCATCAACACGCAGGGACGGCGGGCGTCGTGGCCTCAGGTCGCGGGCGGCCTGTAGACGGTTACGACGGCGGCGCCGCCCAGGCCGATGTTGTGCTGCAGGGCGACCTTCGCGCCCTCCACCTGACGCGCGCCGGCCTGGCCGCGCAGCTGCCAGCAGAGCTCGCTGCACTGCGCGAGCCCGGTGGCCCCCAGCGGATGTCCCTTTGAGATCAGCCCTCCCGACGGATTGACGACCCAGCGCCCGCCGTAGGTTGTGTCATGAGCGTCGACGAGCTCGTGTCCGTGGCCCTCCTCGGCCAAGCCGAGCGCCTCGTAGGTGATCAGCTCGTTGGCGCTGAAGCAATCGTGCAGCTCGATGACCTGGATGTCCTCGGGTCCGACCTGTGCCTCCTCGTAGGCATGGAGCGCCGCTTCGCGGCTCATGTCGTAGCCGACGATCTTGATGCAGTCGGTGGTCTCGTCGAACGTCGAGGCGAGGTCCGTGACCATCGCCTGGCCGGCGATCTCGATCGCCTGGGCCCAGAGCTCATGCTCGTCCACGAACCGCTCGCTGGCGACGATGGCCGCTGCGGCGCCGTCGGAGGTGGGCGAGCACTGCAGCTTCGTGAGCGGCTCGTGGATCATCCTCGCCGCCTTGATGTCCTCGAGTGAGTACTCCTCCTGGAACTGCGCGTAGGGGTTGTTGACCGAGTGCTTGTGGTTCTTCCAGCCGATCCAGGCATAGTGGTCGGGTGCGGAGCCGTATTTGTCCATGTGATCGCGCCCGGCGTTTCCAAACATCTGCGGCGCGAAGGGAGACTCCTCGGGGGAACGGATCTCGAACATCCGGGCCATGTGCCTGTCCATCGCCGACGTGCGGTCCGTGTACTTGATCCCCAGCGAGCCGCGCTCCATCTTCTCGAAGCCGACGGCGAGCGCGCAGTCCACCAGGCCGCCCTTGACGGCCTGGCGTGCGAGGAACAGCGCGCTCGAGCCGGTCGAGCAGTTGTTGTTGACGTTCACCACCGGGATGCCCGTCAGGCCGAGTCCGTATATCGCACGCTGACCGTAGGTCGAATCGCCGTAGCAGTAGCCGGCAAAGGCCTGCTGCACGCGCTCATAGGGAATGCCCGCGTCGGCAAGCGCGCTCGACCCGGCCTCGAGCACCCACTCCGGGTAGTCGCCGTCCTTGCTGCCGGGCTTGTCGAACTTCGACATCCCCACCCCGATGACGAACGTGCGTTTGCTCATCGTGCCCCTTCCTGCCGTTGCGCTGGCTCCGCGGACTACCCGTTCAAGCTGATCGCCGATGAGAGTATCCGACCAGAGCTGCTCCGAGCGAGCCGGCTCTGTACTTTGGATCGGCTGCGGGCGAGCTCACCGGGCTACAGGCAGGCTCGATCGAAGCTCGCGGCGCCAGACGAACTTCAGGCCGGACCAGTCATCGTCGAGAGCAGCCACCTTGACATCCACCAGCCCGGTCGGCAGGAGGATCTCGCGGAGCCCGTTCTCACTGATGTCGCTGGCGTGACCGGCCGCCTTGCGCGGCCACGCGATCCACAGGCTCCCGTGTGCGTGCAGCACCCGCACGAGGGTGGGCAGGCGGCGTTCCAGCCTCGCCCGCTGGCGAAAGAACGCGACGATGACATCGAGTCGACCATGGGCGCGCGCGCACGAGCACCCCCTCGGGAGGCCCTCGATCGTCCATCCGTCCGGCCGGCCCAGCACGGCGATGACATGGCCGTTCTTGATGCCCAGCTTGCGCCAGAGCGGGGTGCCCGCATAGCCCGCCATCACGTGGGCAATCTAGCGCCGTGCACCTGAGCGCCGCGGTTCCCGGCAAGCGGCGATACTTCGCGGGCGTGCTCGGAGAGCCCGAGTCCCTATCGAAAGGTTGAGTGTGATGCATCCCTTCCGCAGCGCCGTCGAGTCGGGTGACAGCGAGCGCATCCGCGAGCTGCTCGCCGAGGACGTGGTGTTCAACAGCCCGATCGTGTTCCGGCCCTACCGTGGGCGTGACAGCCTGGCCGCGATCCTGCTCGCGGTAGGCCGCGTGTTCGAGGAGTTCCGCTACGAACGGGAGATCGGCGCGGACGGTGCGCCTGACCACGCCCTTGTCTTCAGAACGCGCGTGGGCGATCGCGAGCTGCACGGATGCGACTTCCTGCACACCGACAAGGACGGCTTGATAGACGAATTCTCGGTCATGGTGCGGCCGCTCTCGGCGGCGCTCGCGCTCGCGGAGGCGATGAAGCCCCAGCTCGAGTTGGCCCAGCGCGAGTTAGGCGTGCAGGCGCTGACGTGAGACCCCGATGTGCCCGGCGCAGCTCATCGGGCGGCGTCGAGCGCCTCGAGGGCAGTGTGTGCCGTTCCGTGCAATCGGGTCACTCCGCAGCTACTATCAAGCCAGCATCCTCTGACTGAGAATGGAGACCGAAATGGCGACCGTTGGGCGCGATCTGAAGGACGTTGAACTGACGGAGGAGGCGTACTGGACGAATGGTCCGCCGTACGAGCTGTTCAAGGAGATGCGCAGCGGATGCCCGGTGCACTGGACCGAGGGCTTCGAACTGTTTCCCGAGGAGGCCGGCTTCTGGTCGGTGACGACGGCCGATGACATCCACACCGTTAGCCGCGACTGGCAGACATACTCCTCCGAACGCGGCGGCGTCGTCGCGGCTGCTGCCGGCTTTCCGATCGAGCTCGCGCGCGCGATGTTCATCGGCATGGACCCGCCCAAGCACGACCGCCTGAAGGCGCTCTTCCAGGCCGGATTCACGCCCAAGCGGATCGCCGACCACGAGAACGCGATCCGCGAGATCGCGATCAAGGTGCTCGACCGCCTGAAGGGGCGCGGCAGCTGCGAGCTCGTAGGTGATGTCGCCCAGCCGATCGTCTCGCGCGTGATCGGAAGCTTCATGGGCATACCCGAGCAGGACGACGCGATCTGGGCGAGGCTCATGAACTCCACGCTCGGAGCCAGCGACCCGGATCTGAACCCCTACGGTCCCGAGGGCGCGGTCGAGCGCGATGTGCCCGAGATCTTCGAGCGCTGCCGGAAGCTGATCGCGGCTCGCCAGGAGAACCCGACCGACGATTTGACGAGCGTGCTCGTGCACGCCGAAGTGGACGGCGAAAAGCTGGAGGAACACGAGATCGTGATGGGTTTCTTCCTGCTCGTCGCCGCCGGCAACGACTCCACCAAGGCGACCTACTGCAGTGGCATGCGCGCACTGATGGAAAACCCCGAGCAGAAGCAGATGGTGCTCGAGGACCCCTCGCTGATCCCCGGCGCTGTCGAGGAGTCGCTGCGGATGTTCCCCGCCTTTGCGCACTTCCGCCGCACCGCCACCTGCGACACCGAGCTGCACGGACAGACGATCCGTGAGGGCGAGAAGGTGGTCATGTGGTACGTCTCCTCCAACCGCGACGAGACGCGCTACGAGGACCCTGATCGCTTCGATGTACGGCGCAACCCAGAGCACCAGGCCTTCGGCGCGGGCGGGCGGCACTTCTGCCTCGGCACCGCGCTTGCCCGCCTCGAGCTCAAGGTAATGTTCGAAGAGACCCTTGCGCGCTATCCGGGCATCGAGCTGTCCGACGCCCCCATGGCCGTGGAGTCGATGTTCCTGAACCAGCTGAAGACCCTGCCGGTACGCCTGAACGCCTAGCTCTCGAACACCGGCTAGCGCACATGCACCGGCTAGCGCACATGCACCGGCTAGCGCGCACCCACCGGCGCTACTGGTTATCGTCTGGCGCGATGCCGAGTCGCGGTGAGCAACTGCAGCTGGGTACGCCCGACGGCTCAAGTCTCCGCGCCGAGCTCTTCATGGCGACCGGCGATGGCCCGCACCCTGGCGTCGTCGTGCTGCACGAGTCCTTTGGCCTGAACGACGACATCCGCCGCATCGCCGCTCGCTTCGCCGACGCGGGCTACGTGGCGCTGGCGCCGGACCTGTACTCGCATGGCTCGCGGATCGTGTGCCTCAGTCGCGTGATGATCGACATGCTTCGCGGTGGGTTCGCCCGCGAGATCGCCGACATCCACGCGGTGCGCGAGGCGCTCGCCGCGAGGACCGAGGTCGACGCTCAGCGCATCGCCGTCGCCGGCTTCTGCCAGGGCGGGGGCTTTGCGCTGATCGCCGGCACGCGCCCCGGCTTCAGCGCCGCCGCGGTCAACTACGGAATGGTGCCGGCCGATCGCTCGCGGCTGGACGGGATGTGCCCGGTGGTCGCAGGCTACGGCGGCCGGGACAGAATCGCGGGGCGCGCCATGGCCGAGCGGCTCGAGCGCCACCTGAGTGCGCTCGGCGTGCCTCACGACGTCAAGATCTACGAGGAGGCCGGACATTCCTTCTTCTCGCAGGTCGACGGCTGGCAGGGCTGGTTGGCGCGAGTGCCCTCGCCGATGGCGGTCGGCTACGAAGAGCAGGCCGCCGAGGACGGCTGGCGGCGGATGCTCGCCTTCTTCGACGAGCACGTGCGCCAGGCGGGATGACCTTCTACGAAGAGCTCGTAGCGGGCGGGCGCGAGCAGCCAGAGCGCGTCGTCCATGTGCAGCGCGGAACCGACCGCGCCGTCGTGACCCTCGATGATCCCGACAAGCTCAACGTGCTCAGCGCGCCGCTCGTGCGGCAGCTCAGGGCCGCGCTCGAGGAACTCGTCGCCGACCGGTCGATTCGCTCGATCGTCCTCACGGGCGCCGACCCGGGCTTCTCGGCCGGAGGGGACCTGCGGATGATGGACGACGCGCCCGCAGCGCTGGCCTCGCCGGAGGGCGCGACCGACATCTGGCGCTGGATCCGCTACGAGTTCGGGGGCATCGTCAGGCTCATCGCGCGAAGCGACACGGCCTTCATCGCGGCCATCAACGGACCGGCTGCTGGGGTGGGACTCGCCTGGGCGTTGACGTGTGATCTGGCAATCGCCTCCGAGCGTGCCCGACTCGTGCCCGCCTTCGGGCGGCTTGGGCTGCTGCCAGAGGTTGGGACCTCCTGGGCGATCACGCGAAGGCTGGGCTACCAGGGCGCGTTCGCCTACTACGTGGGCGGCGAGCACCTCGATGCTCGCCGCGCGCAGGAGCTCGGGCTCGTGCATGAGGTCGTGCGCCACGAGGAGCTGCTCGCGGCCGCCGACGGCTGGTGCACGCGAATCGCCGCGCTGCCCGCTCACGCGCTCGCCATGACCAAGCCGCTGCTGCGCGCGGCGGCCGATGGGAGCTGGGACAGCACGCTCGCGATGGAGGAGTTCGCCGAGCCGCAGTGCTTCACGACCGATGCCTTCCAAGACGCCGTCCGCGAGATGCTCACGCACCCGTCGAGCTAGGGGGCGCGAGCGCGCCCTCATGTCCGATCCCGCAACCTCTGAGCCTGAGCTCATCGACCTGCTGCACATGGGGCGCCGGTGCGTGATAGGCGCCTGGCGGGTGGGCGACGTGATCATCGATCCCGGACCCAGCAGCTGCCTGGAGCAGCTGCTCCCGGTGCTCGATCGCCACCCGCCGCGAGTTCTGGCCCTGACCCACGTCCACCTCGATCACGCCGGCTCGTGTGGGTCGCTGCTGGCGCGCTTCCCGCACGTCGAGGTGTGGGTGCACGAGCGCGGCGCGCCCCATCTGATTGATCCGCAGAGGCTGCTGGAGAGTGCCGCACGCCTTTATGGGGAGGAGATGGGTCGGCTGTGGGGCGAGGTGCTGCCGGTGCCGGCCAATCGGCTGAGGGTGCTCGACGGTGGCGAGGCGATCGGACCCTTCCAGGTGGCCTACACGCCCGGCCACGCCTCCCATCACGTCTCTTACCTTCACGGCCCGAGCGGCCTCGCGTTCACGGGCGATCTCACCGGGGTACGCATCGGCGCGGGGCTCGTGCTGGCGCCGACGCCGCCGCCCGATATCGATCTCGAGGCATGGCGCTCCTCGTTGGATCTGATCCAGGGCTGGCACCCGCGCGGCTTGGGCATCACCCACTTCGGTGCCTACGGCGATGTCGAGGAGCATCTCTGTGCTCTCCGCGATCAACTCGACGAGGCAGAGGAGATGGCGCGCGAGCTCGACGGGGAGGCATTCGTCGCGGCGATCGATGCCCGGGTGGCCGAGTCGGCCCCCTTCGAGACGGCGGAGGCCTACCGGCAGGCGACATCCGCGCGTCAGGGCTTTCAGGGCCTGACCCGCTACCTGCGTCGCCGCGAGCGCACCGCCTGAGCTAGTCGCCGATCGGCCGCGGGACGCCGCGCAGGACCTTGGCGTATACGTTGGGCGAGGTGCATGCCTCGGGCACGACGATCACCGCAGGAGCGTGCTCGCGGTACGCGTCGCGAACGAGATCCTCGACGCGGGCGAGGTTGCGCTCTACCCCGCCGAGCTCGAGCGTCGGCTGGACGACCGTCGCCTGCTGAACGTCCCATCAGCCTGCCAGAGCGTCGAGGTAGGGACCGTCCGTCGCGGTCACGCAGGCGTGGGGGCCTGCGGCAGGCGAGCGATCGCTTCGTCCATTTCCTGCTCGGAGAACTCGGGGTCCTCGAGTTCGCCGGCCAGGTAGGCGTCGTAGGCCGAAAGGTCGAAGTGACCGTGTCCGCACAGGCCGAACAGGATCACCCGCGCCTCGCCGGCCTCGCGGGCCGCGTCGGCCTCATCGATCACCGCGCGAATGGCATGGGCCGGCTCTGGCGCCGGGATGATGCCCTCGCTGCGTGCAAAGCGAAGCGCGGCGGCGAAGGTCTCGTTCTGGCGGTAGGCGCGTGCCTCGATCACGCCGGCGCGGACCAGACCGCAGATCATCGGCGCATCGCCGTGATAGCGCAGCCCACCAGCGTGCACCGGCGGCGGCACGAAGTCGTGCCCGAGCGTGAACATCGGCATCAACGGCGTAAGGCCGGATGTGTCGCCGAAGTCGTAGCGGTAGACGCCGCGCGTGAGCGTGGGGCAGGCCGTCGGCTCGGCGGCCAGGAAGCGCATCTGCGCCTCCCCGCGCAGCACGCGGCGCACGAACGGGAACGACAGCCCGGCGAAGTTCGAGCCTCCGCCCACGCAGCCGATCACGACGTCCGGCTGCTCGCCGGCCATCTCCATCTGCGCCGCTGCCTCCTGGCCGATCACGGTCTGATGCAGCAGCACGTGGTTGAGAACCGAGCCGAGCGAATAGTTGGTGTCCTCGCGCGAGGCCGCCACCTCGACCGCCTCGGAGATGGCGATCCCGAGCGACCCCGTGGGGTGGGCCTGCTGCGCGCGTCCTGATTCGGTCAGCGTGGTGGGCGAGCGGTGCACGCCGGCGCCCCACGTCTGCATCATCGAGCGCCTATAGGGCTTCTGGTCATATGAGGAGCCGACCATGAACACCTCGCACTCCAGCCCGAACAGCGAGCACGCGAAGGCCAGCGAGGAGCCCCACTGCCCCGCCCCGGTCTCGGTCGTGAGGCGCTTGATGCCTGCACGGGCGTTCTCGAAGGCCTGTGGCACGGCGGTGTTGGGCTTGTGCGAGCCGGCCGGGGAGGTCCCCTCGTACTTGTAGTAGATGTGCGCGGGCGTGCCCAGCTCGCGCTCCAGGCGCCGGGCACGAAACAGCGGCGTGGGGCGCCACAGCTTGTAGGCCTCGAGCACCTGCTCGGGCATCGTGACCTCGGGCTCGGGGGAGACCTCCTGCTCGATGAGTCCCATTGGGAAGATCGGCGTGAGATCGGGGGGACCGGCCGGCTGGAGGGTCTGCGGGCTGAGCGGCGGCAGCGGCTCGCCGGGCAGGTCCACGAGCAGGTTCAGCCACTGTGTGGGTATGTCGCGCTCGGCTAGCAGGAACTTCACCGTCTCATCGGTCATGGCCGCTCCCCGTGATCGTTTCCAACGAGCAGCCTACAGCCGTCTGTGGTGCTCCGGCGGCCCCTCGGACGCTCGCGGCGGCCCGGCCTGAGGTGGGGCGCGAGCAAGCATGGTGCCGGCGGGACGCGGCCGCGATCGAGCAAAGACGCGTACCATCACCTCGCGTTCGGATGCCGCCCCGTCTGGGGTCGGACCTTGACACCGCGACCACAGGAGGGACCACCGACTCATGCTCACGCTCACCGGCCTGGAGGAGATCAAAGCCCATGTAGGGAAGGAGCTGGGCGTCAGCGACTGGCTGTTGGTCACGCAGGAGACGATCGACCAGTTCGCCGAGGTCACCGGCGACCACCAGTGGATCCACGTCGACGTCGAGCGCGCGAAGGAAAGCCCCTTCGGCGGGACGATCGCCCACGGCTACTACACGCTGTCGCTGGCCCCCCGATTCTCATACGACATGTTCAACTTCGAGGGCTTCGCCTTCGCGGTCAACTACGGGCTCAACCGCGTGCGCTTTCCCGCGCCCATGCCGGTGGGAGGAAAGGTGCGCATGCGAGCGAAGCTTGCGGCGGTCGAGGAGATCCCGGGCGGCGCGCAGCTCACGACCGAGGTGACCTTCGAGCGCGAGGGCGGCGAGAAGCCCGTGTGCGTCGCCGAGACGCTCGCGCGGGTGTACGTCGGTTGATCTTCCCAGCGGGCCGGTATAGACTTGCGCTGTCCCGGGGCATGCCGGGGTCGGTAGAGCGCCTCGTTGGCGAGGCGGACCGGGCTCGTGCAGGAGGACAGGGCTCGTGCAGGAGGACCGAGCTGATGAGCCCGATCGACCTCCCCAGGACGCCTACCCCGTGCAACTAGGAGGAGATTTGGTTATGCCATCCGTGCGCTGGTCTCTCAGTCGCCGCGGCATCCTGCTGCGGCCCCGCAACATCCTGGTAATGGCGATCGTGGCGGTGGCCTTCGGCGCCACGGCAGCAAGCGCCTTCGCAGGTGGGGGAGGCGGAGGTGGCCAAGGCGGGCCGGTGAACATCGTCCGCCAGGGCGCACCTCCACAAAACGTCCCCCCCAACGTTCACTACTTCACGACCATCCAGGCCGCCGTCAACGCCGCCGCTCCCGGTACCTACGTACTGATCGAACCGGGCACCTACGACGAGCAAGTGAAGGTCACCTCGGCTCATTCGCGGATCTGGATCCGCGGCATGAACCGCAACACCGTGATCATCGACGGTCAGCACAAAGTTGCCAACGGCATCGAAATAGACCAGGCGAACAACGTATGGGTGGAAAACCTCACCGTCCGCAACTTCGAATTCGGGGAAAAATGCCCCGACGAAGAGTGCGGCAACGAGATCTGGTGGAACGGCGGCGCGGAGTCCGGCAAAATCGGCGCGCACGGCTGGTGGGGGAGCTACCTGACTGCCTATGACACGGGCCTGTTCGGGGGCTACGGGATCTTCACCGGCAACGAGACCGAAGGCTCGTGGGAAAACGTCTACGCCTCGGGCTTCGCCGACTCGGGCATCTACATCGGCGCCTGCCAGGAATGTGACGCGCGGGTCAGCGGCGCGGTGATGGAAAACAACGCGCTCGGCTACTCGGGCTCGAACTCCGGCGGCAAGCTGGTGCTGGAAAACTCGATCTGGCGGCACAACCTCGTCGGCATCGCGCCGAACTCCGAAAACCCGGGTGACCCGCCCCCGCCGCAGGACGGCGAATGCGGCCGGCCGAACATCGAAAACCCGAATCCGACCCCGATCATCACCACGACGCGGATCCCGCGGTGCACGATCATCCGCAACAACTGGATCACCGAAAACAACAACCTCACGGTGCCGGTCAACGGATCGACCGGGGTCGCGCCGTGGGGTGCGGGCGTGGAGCTTCCCGGTGATTATGCGGATCTGGTCGAAGGCAACACGATCACCAACAACCCGAACGATGGTGTGCTCGGATTCGAGTATCCCAACCCGATCAGCGGGGAAGCGCTCGTAAAAGGGGAATACCCGTTCTTCCCGTACACCCTGTATTTCCAGCTGGCGGGCAACCGGATCAGCGGCAACTGGTTCTCGCACAACGGCACCAAAGGCGGGCCGTTCACCGGCGACATTGCGCTGATGGGAGGCTTCAGCGAAATTGAACTGTTCAAACTCCTGGGGTACCCGGAATCGCACTCGGTCAACAACTGCGCCAGCTTCAACTGGCTCTCCGACGCGACCTTCCCGGCGAACATCGACCAGTCCCAGAGCTGCCTGAAAGCGACCACGCCGAGCCCGGGCGGCGGCCTGCCCGCGGTCGAATACCTGGTCGGGCTGCAGGAGGAAGCCGACGCGATCAGGGAAAAAGTGCCGCCTGTCGGACAGCCGGCGCCGCCCCGGCAGCAGACCATGCCGAATCCCTGCCAGGGCGTGCCTGCCAACCCGCTCTGCCCAAAGGGGTACTGAGAGGGATCGGCACAGTCCGAGCGCGTAGGTTCGTGCGACTATTGACCAGCACCGCCGTTCCCCTCGGGGGGCGGCGGTGCTGGCTTTTCGGCCGGGGCTTTGGGCCGGCGAGGCGATCGCCGGCGCGCTAGCGGCTATGCGGTTTTCCCGCGGTCTGCAGGAGCGCGGGCGAGAGGTCGCCGGCGAGCAGACTCTCGGCCACCTCTGCCGGGCTCGGCTTGCCTACGAGGAACCCCTGCGCCATGTCGCACCCCATTTCGTGCAGAGCGCCCATCTGGCTCTGCGCTTCGATGCCCTCGGCCACGACAGCAAGCGACAGGGCCTGTCCGACGCTGAGAATCGCCTCGAGCAGCTCGCGGCTGTTGCCGCCGTCATCGAGTGCGCTGATGAAGCTTCTGTCGACCTTGAGGATGTCGACCGGCAGGCGCTGCAGGTGCGAGAGGGAGGCGTATCCCGTGCCGAAGTCGTCGATCGCGATGCGGACGCCCAGCGCCCGCAGTTCGTGAAGCAGTTCAATCGTCTGCTCGGCATCCTTGCCCAGCGAGCCCTCGGTGATCTCGAGCACGACCCGCGCCGGAGCGATGCCCGTCTGCTCGAGCGTGCTCTGCACGTCGCGGATGATGCTCGGCGCTGCGAGCTGTGCGGTGGAGACGTTCACCGACATCGAGAGCGAGCGCGCGCTCCCGTGCCGGATGTCCCAGGCGGCGAGCTGGCCGACGGCCTCGTGCAGCACCCAGCGACCCAGGGGGACGATCAGTCCGCTCTCCTCGGCCAGCGGGATGAAGCGCTCGGGCGCTATCAGGCCGCGAGTGGGGTGGCTCCAGCGGACGAGCGCCTCGAAGCCCTTCAGCCGGCCATCGATCATCTCGAAGATCGGCTGGTAGAAGAGGAGCAACTCGGAGCGCTCCAAGGCCTGGCGGAGGTCGACCTGCAGGCGGAAGCGTTCGTGCGCCCGCTCGTGCATCGTGGGGGCGAACAGCTTGGCGGAATCCTTGCCGTTGGTCTTCACGACGTACATCGCCGTGTCCGCGTCGCGCAGCAGGTCGTGTACGTCGACCTCGCTCGCTGATCCGAGCGCGATGCCCACGCTCGCTGTCACCGCGTAGTCCCACTCCGGCAGCGTGATGCGCGGACGCAGAACCTCGCACACGCGCTCGGCCAGGGCGTTGATCTGCTCCAGTCCGCTCACATCGTCGATCAGGATGACGAACTCGTCGCCCCCCAGGCGCGCGACGGTGTCCTCGCTGCGAACCAGCTTCTGCAGACGGTGGGCAACCTCACACAGGACGATGTCGCCGACCTGGTGGCCGAGGCTGTCGTTGACCGACTTGAACCCATCGAGATCGACGAGCAGCACGGCCACGGTCGCACCGGAGCGCGCCGAGCGTGCAAGTGCCTGTTCGGCCCGGTCGGTGAGCAGGGCGCGGTTAGCCAGGCCCGTGAGGGGATCGTGAAATGCCTGGTGGCGCAGCTGGCGCTGAAGCGCGACCTGGTCGGTGGCGTCGCGGGTGTTGATCACAAGCGCACCCACGTTCGGGTCGCCGATGAGGTTGGTGATCGCCGATTCGGCATGCCTGATGCGACCGGTGGCGTCGGTGAGCTCCCACTCGACCGCCGAGACGGGACTCGGCTGAGTCAGCGCCCGCTTGAGTGCCTCCGTCAGGACACTCGGACCACCGGTGACGATCTCGAGGCGCTGACCCACGAGGTCCTCGGGTCGATAGCCAAATATGTCCTCCATCGAGTCGCTGACGTAGCGCATGATGAGATCGGAGTCGATCACCGTTATGACATCGGAAGAGTTCTGCACCAGAGCGCGGTAGTAGCTCTCCGCCCCGCGCAGCTCGGCGGTGCGCTGCTGCACACGGCGCTCAAGGTCCGCGGTGAGAGCGTGATTCTCGTAGACGCCGATCAACTGCAGGAGCAGGGCGAGCAGAACGAGTGCCGCACTGATCGACAGCAGAACGGCCGGCGGTCCGAGGCTTCTGCCGACCAGCAGGCTCGTCAGTGCGGTCGCGATGCCCACCAGGGCCGGCAGCGTCGGCAGCCCGGGCACGAGGAAGCCGGCCGCCACTCTCTTCGCCCATCTACGTGGACGCTGGCTCTGGCCTGCTGCGGCTGTGATCACCAGGAAGCCGACCATCCATCCGATGTCGATCGGGCTGACCTTCGGAAAGCTCAGGTTGCGCGCGTGCAGATACCAGGCGGCAGAGTCCGAGATGGCCACGCACGTGATGCCGAGCCCGAGCAAGCCCAGCCCTGGTGGCAGGTCCTCACCACCGCGCATCGCGACGAACAGGACACCCGATAGGGCGAAGGCGTCGAGCATGGGGTAGGCGAGGTTGATGATCTGGCTCGCGGTGGAGCCCCCGCCGGTTGCCGACACGGCCGCGATCACCGTGCACCAGCTGACCAGCAGGCATCCGGCGGCGATCAGAAGCCCCTCGGCAGCGCCGCGCAGGTGCGATAGGCGCCCGGCGGGAGTGCTGACCATGCTTAGCAGCCCACCGGCCACCAGCACCGATGAGGCCAGACGTGCCCCGTCCACGACCGACGGTGACTTCGGGGTTATCCCGAGCCCGACCTGGTAGATGCTCAGAACGAGATGACCCGCCGCCCATGCCGCGATGCCGCAGGCGAGCAGGCGCCACCCGCGCCAGATCCGCTGCTCGCGACCCTTCGCGGGCAAGCTTTCCCGTCGATCTCTACCGGCTCTCGACGTGCAGGCTAGGCACGCGATCGTCGCCGCAAGCGTCTGGCCGAGGTCCGAGAGGGCGGTCCAGCCGCGGGAGTTTCCTGCGTGAACGCTGACGAGGATGCCGAAGGCGACTGTGGCTGCGAGGCCGAGCGCCCACAGGAGCGGCCAGCTCTGGACCTCCAGGCCTTGGCCTGGGCCGGGACTGCGGATCACGGTGCGTCTCCACATTTCGGGTCTGCCAAGCCCCTGTGCTTGCTGATCGAGGCATCGGCTTGCTGCGGACCTAGCTTGAGTCGAATGCCCGTCGACGGTGGCCGGTCGCCTTCGCAGCGTGCAGCCGGGCGTATGCGATCTTGGGCATCCTTGTGGCGGTGAAGAGAGCAGCCGACAGAGGCTCACGCGGCGGTCTGATGCTGACGGTCGACGTCGTGGCCCTCGCGTCAGGCGCAAAGAGGCCGCGCATCCTGCTCGTCGAACGTGCCAACCCCCCGTTCGCCGGTCGCTGGGCGCTGCCCGGGGGCTTCGTCGAGAGGGGCGAGCAGGTTCTCGAGGCAGCGCGCCGGGAGCTTCGCGAGGAGACCGGCCTTCGTGTTGGAGCGATCGATCTACTCGGCGTGTACGACACGCCGGGGCGCGATCCGCGCGGTTGGACGGTGTCGGTGGTCTACCTCGCCCGTGTGCCTCGCGCCACGCGCGTTGCCGGTGGCGATGACGCACGCGACGCGCGCTGGTTCTCTGTGGAAAGCCTCCCCGAGCTCGCATTCGACCATGCGCTGATCGTCGCCGACGCCCTGGCCGGGGCGTGAGGGCCGAGCGCCGGCCCGGCAAGCTCGCCGCGGACGCGGGACCGCCGCGGACGCGGGACCGTCGCGGGCGCTCCGACGCCGGCAGGGCCGCGAAACGGCTGTGCGGCCGGAAGTGACCGCGCGGACGGCCCCTGTTCCCCTCCGGACTCCGGACATCACCGGAGCGCGAAAGCGTATGAGCACGCAGGCTCGCGACAGATCACGGAGACCTACCTGACCGAGCGCGAGTTGCTCGTGCCCGAGGAGGGGCGCCGGCATCGCCGAATAGAACAGAGACATCTGCGGCCGCGCGGCCGCGGCCAAACGCTCAGCGACCTCCCCGCAGTTCCTGCTCCTCGACGGTCCTCTCGGCCGTGGGCAGGGCCTCGAGGCGCTCGTCGGGAATCGGCCGGCCGCTGTCGACGGAGAGTCCGTAGGTGCCGGCGGCCAGTCGCGCCTCGGCGCGCTCGAGCCCCGCAAGCTGCTCGGCGAGGTCCTCTGCGAGGCCCGCGTCGAACTCGCTCTGGTAGAGGTCCTCGAACTCGGCGTCGCCCGGTTCGGGGCGGCCGGCGCTCGCCTGTGCGTCCTCCTCGTTGAGGCCGGCGATCGCCCGCTCGATCCGCTCCCGCTCGCGCGCAAGCAGTTGACGCGCTCGCTCGGAGTCCATCGGGTAAGACTACCGTCGTGAAGAGCTTCAGGACATGGGACGATCTCGAGATCGCCTACCGGGAATGGGGGCGGGCGAGCACCTCACCGCCGGTCCTTCTGCACCACGGCTTCGTCGCCGATGGGGAGGCGAACTGGCTCGCGACCGGCGTCGTCGACGCGCTCACGGCTGCAGGGCGAAGGGTAATCGCTCTCGATGCAAGAGGGCATGGCTCCTCCGAGAAGCCACACGAGCCGGCACGCTACGGGGAGCAGCGCATGGCGCGCGATCTCGCCGTGCTGCTCGATACGATCGATGCGGAGCGCGTGGATCTGGTCGGATACTCGATGGGGGCGATTGTCGCCCTGATCTTCAGCAGCAGTGACAGGCGGGTTCGGCGTCTGGTCGTGGGAGGAGTCGGATCGGGCGTGATCGAGTGCGGGGGCGTCGACCGGCGCGCGGTCAGCAACAGCTCGATCATCCACGCGCTCAGCGTCGATGACCCCTCGACGCTCGAGGAGCCGCAGTCCCGGTCCTATCGCATGCTGGCCGACGCTGTTGGCGCCGACCGCGAGGCACTCGTCGCCCAGGCCCGCTCGGTCTACAGAGGCGGCGTCGCGCTCGAGCGCATATCAGCCGCGACGCTCATCCTGGCCGGGGATGAGGACCCGCTCGCGGTGCGCCCCGAGGTGCTCGCCGACGCCATCCACGATGCCACCCTGCGGATCGTGCAGGGAGACCACATCGGCGCGCTGGCAGACCCCCGCTTCACACGGGCGATCGTGGACTTTCTGGCCTGAACGTGCCGGTCGCGCCAAGGGCATCGCGGTGCGCTGAGGGCATCGCGGTCGCGCCGAGGGCATCGCGGTGCGCTCCGGAGCTGACGCCGCTTCAGCGCTATGTGGTGGGGATGCCGCTCAATCCGGCCAGCGGCCGTAGCGGTCGAAGTAGTCGCGCGCGGCATCCTCGAGGTCGCGCTCGCGCTCCCCGGCCACGCCCAGGCGGACGAGCCAGTTGAGCAGGAAGATGGCAAGGCCCGCGCTGACGATGCTCGCCCCGCCCTCGAGCTCCGTTTCGCCGCCCATGGCCATCACCGTCAGGCCGGCGATCACGACGACCGCCGGCAGGACGTAGCGAATCGCTCTCAGCTGCCAGCTCACCGCTCGAGTGTACCCTCGTGCGCCAAGAGCTCACCGCAGTCGCGCAACGAGGCCACCCGGTCCGGCGTGGGGCGAACGCGGTCCGCCTACTGGAATTCCGGAGCCGTCCAGCCGGGCATGATGTCGGGCAGCCCTTCGCTCACCTTGTCGGTGAAGCGAGCCGGGCGCTTCTCGAGAAACGAGGTCACGCCCTCGCTGGCGTCGGCCGACTGGCCGCGGTAGAGCATGCCACGGGAGTCGGCGCGATGGGCGAGCATCGGGTGCTCGGCGCCGAGCATGCTCCAGAGCATCCTTCGTGCCAGCGCAACCGACACCGGGGCGGTGTTCTCGACGATCTCGCGAGCGAGGTCGTGTGCGGCGTCCAACAGCTGCCCGGAGGGATGCAGGCTGCGGACGAGCCCGCCCTCGAGCGCCTCCTGCGCCGTGAAGACCCGACCGGTCGCCACCCACTCCATCGCACGGCTGATGCCCACGACGCGCGGGAGGAACCAGCTCGAGCAGGCCTCGGGGACGATGCCGCGACGAGTGAACACGAAGCCCATGCGGGCGTCGTCGGCCGCCAGGCGGACGTCCATCGGCAGAGTCATCGTGGCGCCGACGCCGACGGCCGGTCCGTTGATCGCGGCGATCACCGGCTTTGTGCTGGCGAACACCCGCAGCGTGAACTGGCCGCCGTTGTCGCGTGGCACCGAGCCGGCGCTACGGCGCTCGCGATAGTCGAAGGTATCCCCGCCGCCGGCAAGGTCGGCGCCGGCGCAGAAGCCCCGCCCGGCCCCGGTGATGACGACCACGCGGACCTCGTCGTCGGCGTCCGCGCGGTCGAACGCCTCGATGAGCTCCCGGCTCATTGTTGCCGTCCACGCGTTGAGGCGCTCGGGGCGGTTGAGCGTGATGGTGAGAACGCCGTCGGCGAGCTGGCTGGCGATCTGCTCGAAGTCCATGCGGGTAGATCCTCTCTGCCGAGGTACACGGGGCCTGCCGGCGGACTGTATGTGCTGGGAGGCGAGGAGGTCTCTACGGATGACTACGATGAGGGCCGATGCAGGACGGCGGGGTCGATACGAAGAGCACGGCGGTAGCCGCTGCGACGATCGACGAGCTCCTCATCGCCGATCACCCCGACCGCTGGGCGGCACTTGGCTTCACCGTCGATGAAGGGTGCTGCCCGCTCGGCAGCGTTCGCCTCAGGTTCACCGACATGGAGCTCGCTCGCGGGATGGTCGGATGGTCGCTACGGGGCGCGAGCAGCACCGAGCTCGACGGCCTGCCCACGACGCAGTCCGCGCGGCCGCCGGCGCCGCCGGCGCCGGCGCATGCGAACGGCATCGTCGCGATCGATCACGTCGTCGCGATGTCACCAGACCTGGATCGCAGCGTGCAGGCGCTTCAGGCGGCGGGGCTCGACCTGCGACGCATCCGCGATGAGCCGACGGCGGCCGGCGCGCCGCGTCAGGCCTTCTTTCGCCTCGGCGAGGCGATCCTCGAGGTCGTGCAGGAGCCCGAGGAGGTGCTCGAGCGTGAGGGCAGGGTCGGCGGACCGGCACGCTTCTGGGGGCTGGCGCTGCGCGCCGGCGAGCTCGAGGCGACCGTCGAGCGTCTGGGCGAGCTCGTTGGTCCGGCACGGGCAGCGGTGCAGCCGGGGCGTCTGATTGCAACCCTGCGCCGCTCGGCGGGACTGAGCCTGCCGGTGGCGCTGATGAGCTCGCCCACGCGCCCCGGCTGAGCCGATCCGCGGGCGGTTCGAGGCTACCGTCCCTGTGATGGCCACGCGCAGCCCGCAGTCGGTGAAGCGGCTGACCCTCGTCGCCTGCATCCTGGGCTCCGGCATCGTGCTGCTCGACGGCACCGTCGTGAACGTGGCGCTGCCGAGGATCCAGCTCGCGCTCGGCGGTGGGCTAGCAGCGCAGCAGTGGGTGGTGAACGGCTATCTGCTGACGCTCAGCTCGCTGATCCTGATCGGAGGCTCACTCGGGGATCTCTATGGCGAGCGGCGGGTGTTCGCGATCGGGGTGGGCGGCTTCGGGTTCGCCTCGCTCGCGTGTGCGCTTTCGCCGTCGATCGGCGTGCTGGTGGCCGCTCGCGCCCTGCAGGGCATCGCCGGCGCGCTGCTTGTGCCGAGCTCGCTTGCCGTGATCATCCGCACATTCCCAGAGTCAGAGCGCGGGGGGGCGATCGGCAGCTGGACGGCGTGGGGCGCGATCGCCGGGGTGCTGGGACCGCTGGTTGCCGGCGAGCTGCTGGCGCTCGGCTCCTGGCGGTGGATCTTCGTCATCAACATCCCCTTGGTGGCGGTGTGCGTTGCGCTGATCCTGTTGGCCGTCCCCAAGAGCGAGCGCCACGAGTCGGGCGAGCGTCGGGTTGACGTGCCCGGCGCCCTGCTGTGCGCGACGGGTCTCGGCGGGTCCGTGTTCGCGCTGATCGAGCAGCCGCGGCTGGGCTGGGCAAGCCCCGCCGTACTCGTTCCGCTGATCAGCGGCATGGTCTTGCTGGTCTGCTTCCTCGCGTATGAGGCCCGCGCCCGCGACCCGATGCTGCCCCTCGGGCTGTTCCGCCGCCGGAACTTCTCGGCCGGGAACATCGAGACCTTCTCGATGTATGCGGGCCTCGCGATCCTGTTCTTCTTCCTCGTCCTGTTCCTGCAGCAGATCGGCGGCTACACGCCGCTGCAGAGCGGTCTTGCGACGCTGCCCGTGACCGTGATCATGTTCGTGCTGTCCCGTCGCTTCGGGGCGCTGGCCGATCGCTTCGGACCGCGCCTGTTCATGGGGGCCGGGCCGCTGGTGGCTGCCTGCGGACTGCTGCTGTTCCAGCGCGTTGGCCTGCGAGTTGACTACCTCTCAGAAGTGCTTCCTGCGCTGCTCGTGTTCGCGGTCGGGCTCTCGATGACGGTTGCGCCTCTGACGGCGGCTGTGCTCGCCGGGGCTGGGCAGGATCAGGCGGGCATCGCCTCGGGGGTGAACAACGCGATCGCGCGCGTTGCGGGGCTGCTCGGCACGGCATCGCTCGGCGCGATCGTGGCTGCCTCCTTCGGTGCGACCCTTGAGAGCCGCCTGGCGGGCACGACGCTCGGGGTCGCGGCGCGCGAGGCTCTCAAGCAGGCCAAGCGACTTCCGCTGGGACGCCCCGACGTCCACGCGCTACCGGCGGCACAGGGCCGGGCGCTGGCGAGCGCCGCCGAACAGGCGTCCCTGCACAGCTTCCACTTGGGCATCGCGATCGCCGCGGCGCTCGTTGCCGGCGGCGGGGTGGTGGGAGTGATGGGTATTCGCAACCCCAGCAGACAGGTGCACGCCGCGGCCTGTCCCGCCGGGCAGCTGGTCGGGGCCAGTTCCGAGGTGGGCCAGACGGTGGCTCGCGGCTCGCCCAAAGCGCAGCCGACGGGCTCGCGCGCGTAGCCGCAGCCGGGTCGGTGTCAGCGGCTTCCGCTGTCCGGTCTGCACGGAGTCCGGGCGAGCGGCTCGCTCGACTCAGCCAGCTCGCCAGCGTATTCGCGCATCGCGTCGATCATCGGGCCGAGCCGCCGCCCGCGGGCGGTCAGCCGGTACTCGACCGTCGGTGGGCTGGAGGGGATCACGTTGCGCTCGATCAGCCCCGCCGCCTCGAGGTCGCGCAGGCGCTCGGCGAGCATCCGTGGGGGAGATGCCGGCGACCGCCTCGGCGAACTCGTTGAAGCGCAGCGCCCCGGTGAGGGCGGCGTAGATGATGGAGAGCTGCCAGCGCCGCTCCAGGAGGTCCGCCGTCTGGCGGACCTCCTGGGGAACGGGCTGGCACCTACGAGACGTGCGCGACATCGCGAGCCGGCTCCAGTGCCCGGTCGATGACCTCCTGGACGGTCATCACCGGGTGGAAGGTCATCTGCTTGCCGACCTCCTCGGGGATGTCGTCCAGGTCGCCGCGGTTGCGCTCGGGCAGGATCACGTCGGTCAGGCCGGCGGCGTGCGCGGCGAGCACCTTCTGCTTGAGCCCGCCGATCGGCAGCACGCGGCCCTGCAGGGTGACCTCGCCGGTCATGCCCGACCGTGTGCTTGACCGGACGCCCGGACAGCAGCGAGGCCAGCGCCGTGACCATCGTCACGCCGGCGCTCGGCCCGTCCTTGGGGATCGCGCCGGCGGGAACGTGCACGTGGAACTCGCGGTTCTCAAATGCGCTCTCGTCGATGCCGAGCTCCTCGGCGTGCCCGCGCACGTAGGAGAGGGCGATGCGCGCGGACTCCTTCATCACGTCGCCGAGCTGGCCGGTGAGCACCAGGCCGTTGCCCGAGCCGCCGCCCTTCATGGCGGTGGCCTCGACGAACAGCACGTCGCCGCCGGCGCCGGTGACGGCCAGTCCGGTCGCGACGCCCGGCGTGGCGGTGCGCGCCGCGGACTCCTGGAAGAACTTCTGGCGGCCGAGCGCATCGCGCACGGCCTCCAGGTCGATCTTCACCGGCGTCTGGATCGGCCTCGCGAGCGCGTCCTTGGCCGCCTTGGTGAGCCCTTGGCGGCGCTCTTGGCCCTGCTCGCGGGCTTCTTGTTGGCCTCGCTCGCAGAGCCCTTCTTGCGTCTTCGGTGGCCACGGCGCCATCGCCGGCCGTCGTCGCCGAGGCCGGCTTAGCGCCCTGAGGCTGCGCCGAGGCGATCCTGGTGGCCGTCTTGCGCAGCACCGTGCCGAGCTCGCGCTCCAGGTTGCGCACGCCCGCCTCGCGGGTGTACTCGGCGATGATCGTGCGCAGCACGTCGTCTGAGATAGTTACCTCGTCCTCGCGCAGGCCGTTGCGGTCGCGTTGGCGCGGCCACAGGTATCCCTTGGCTATGGCGAGCTTCTCATCGGAGGTGTAGCCGTCGAAGCGGATCACCTCCATACGGTCCAGAAGCGGTCCCGGGATCGTGTCGGCGACGTTGGCCGTGGCCAGGAACATGACCTGAGAGAGATCGAGCTCGACGTCCAGGTAGTGGTCGCGGAAGGAGTGGTTCTGCGCCGGGTCGAGGACCTCCAGCAGGGCCGCCGAAGGGTCGCCGCGCCAGTCGGCGCCGACCTTGTCGACCTCGTCCAACAGGATCACCGGGTTCATCGTGCCCGCGTCGCGCAGAGCCCTGACCAGGCGGCCGGGGAGCGCGCCTATGTAGGTGCGCCGGTGCCCACGGATCTCGGCCTCGTCGCGCACGCCGCCGAGCGACATGCGCACGAACTCGCGGCCGGTGGCACGGGCGATGGACTCCCCGATCGAGGTCTTGCCGGTGCCGGGGGGCCCGATCAACGTCAGGATGGCACCCGACTTGGGGTCCGCCTCGATGCCGCGATCCTGACGCAGCTTGCGCACCGCCAAATACTCGGTGATGCGGTCCTTGACGTCCTCCAGGCCGGCGTGGTCGGCGTCCAGCACCTCCCGCGCCCCGACCGGGTCGAGGTGCTCCTCGGAGCGTTTGCTCCACGGCACGGCGATCAGCCAGTCGAGGTAGGTGCGGATCATGCTCGACTCGCCCGTCTGCTCGCCCATGCGCTCCAGGCGGCCAAGCTCCTTGAGCGCCTGCTCGTTCACGGCCTCGGGCATCTTGGCCTCCTCGATCTTGGCGCGGTACTCCTCCACGACCGAGCCCTCGTCGTCGCCGAGCTCCTTGCGGATGGAGTCCATCTGCTTGCGCAGGATGTACTCGCGCTGCTGCTTCTCGGCGCCCTCCTGGACGTCCTCGCGGATGCGCTTGCGTATCTGCAGCTCTGCGAGGCTCTCGCGCTGCAGCTTGACCGCCAGCTCGAGGCGATCGGTGACGTCGAGCGTGCGTAGCAGCTCGACCTTCTGCTCGTAGGACAGGTTGGGGGAGTAGCCGGCGGAGTCCGCCAGCGAGCCGGGCTCGGCGATCGCACGCAGGAAGGCGGAGATGCGTCCGTCGTCTCCGCGCAGCTCGAGGATCTCCTCGACGATCGCGCGGTACTCGCGCTCGAGCTCGCGCGTGCGCTTGTCGACGGGCACCTCGTCGGGACGCTCGTCGACCTCGACCCGCAGCTCGCCGCTCGCGCCCGTCTGCGCGGCGCCGATCAGCGCGCGGTGCTGGCCTGAGATCGCGACGGCGTGGCCGCCGCCGGGAAGACGGATCTGCTCTGAGACCTCAGCGACGGTGCCAACCTCGAGGAACTCGTTCTCGTGACGCGGCACGAGAACGACGCGCTCGTCCTCGCCCACGTCGACCGTGAGCGTGATGCCCATATTCGGGAACACGACGGTGTCATCGAGCGGAATGAGCCGCAGGACGCTCCTGGGCTGCGAAGGCTGGATCTGGGGCTGCTCTGAAGGTGAGGGCATAGGTATCGGCTCCATATGAGCTTACGAAAGTGTAGTTAGTATAGCGCGCGGTCGTTGTGCGCGCAAGTACTTCTTGGGCGCCAGTTGTTGAGGCGGCGAACGCCGGCCGGCGGCGCTATACGCTTAGGTGCAATGGCGCTGCCCCACGGGCGCGCGCTGGCACTCGGCAAGGGGGTGAAGGCGATGGGAGCGGTGACTTCGACAGGCCCGGCGTGCCGGCCGGCTGCGATCGCCGCCGCACTCGTGTTCGCCGCTTCGCTGGTCGCGGCCGCACGCGCGCAGGCTGCGTCGAGCAGCGCACTCCCGCCGATCACCTCCTCCCGCCACGGCTCCTTTGTGCCGAAGGTCGGTGACTGGGAGGGGACCGTGGGCGGCTACCCGGCGAGCTTTGAGCTCGTGTACGCGCCCGAATACGCGGCCCTCGGCCGCCCCTCATACGGCTATGAGGATCTGACCACGCTGGACCCCTCGAGCTGTCCGCTGGCCGCCAACGAGTACTCGGTAGGGGTGGTGGGAGATGAAGAACCCACGCCGCTGGGCCCGGGTGGCTCCTTCCCGTTGGCGGCCGAGGGGATCGGCGGCGGGATCGCGGGCTCGAGCAGCGCGACGCTGTCGAGCAGCTTCGCCACGGGCTCACGTAGGGCGGGATGCGTGGGCACGCTGACCAGGGCGATGCACCCGGCGACTCGCCGCACGGTCCAGAAGGGCCCCTGGACGCTGCGCTTCTCAGACGGTGAGTCTGACAGCTTCCAGGTGACGGCCGGCGGGCGCGCGGCCACCGGCATCGACTTCCCGCCCGGGCTGGCCCGCTGCGGCGGTCCGCGCGGAAACCTCAACCTCTTCATCAACGCAACGGGCGCAGCACGCCTAAGCGGACCTAGAGGGTCGTTCGTGGTGGCGCTGAAGTTCAAGGGCCCGCGCCGGGCGAGCGGCCGCATGACCGCGCCGGGGTCCAGGTGCGGCGTGCTCTCCCTGGCGGCCTCGCTGAGCGCCAGGTAGTTGAGAGGACTCGGCGAACCACCGCGACGGAGGTCTCGTTCGACTGACTTGACGGTGGCCCGAGGCCAGGGGTGCGGTCGCGACGGCGGCGACCGCACCCTGGCTCCTCCCTGGATGCCTCCTGCGTCCGCCAGGATTCCGCACAGCAGCCCTATTGTCAACCCCTTGGCGCCGATCCCGTGGCCCCGTTGAGGGTGGCAGAGCGAAGCAGGCCAAAGTGGCGGAAAAGCACGACGCGCACACGCAGGGCAAGTAGTAGCCTTCCCGCTGCGCAGAGGGGAGCAGGCAAGGCTCAGCGTGTCGTTACGGCGCATGAGCCGGGATATGCGCGCCCCCGGCCCGGAGGAGGGGAAGCCGGGGGCTGCGCATCCAATCTATCCTTTGGCCTGGACAGCCAGCTTAGCAACGTGTGCGCCCGCCGCGATCGTAGGTGTGCTCGACGCGCTGGCCACGCCCAACCCCGGGAGCTGGCGGGAGCGTCTGGTGATCGCTGCCGGGCTTGGATCGAGGGCTTCTCATCGGCGAGATGGCAGTCGCCGGGAGCAGCAGCTTGCCTCCCAGCGACCTCGTACAGGTCAAGGATTTGCGGCCTTGTGAGCGAAATCGGGATCGGCCGGGAAGATCCAGGAGCGGACGCCACGGGCGGATCGCGTCTTCGCGCAGCCAGCGCACGATCGTCGACTGCGACGCATCCGACCCGCGCTCCACAACGAGGCGGTGAACGTCAGCCGTTGAGCGGCGCGAGAGCGCAGCGCCCCGCTCGGCGGCTCGCACGCGACCGCCTTGACCTCGGCGATCTGCTGAGGGGGGAAAGCGGCGCGGGCGACCCGACGCGCTCACCGCCAGACCCTCAAGGCGATGCTCATGAAAGCGTCGTCGCCAGCGGCCGACAGCCTTCGTGCTCATCCCCAGCCGCTCACCGATCTCAGCATTGAACGACCCTCTGCGGCAAGCAGCACCAGCTTCGCGCGCAACACCTCACGGTGCGGCCGCGTGTAGCACGCGGCGCGATGCACGAGCTCCGTGCGCTCCGTCGCTCCAACACGATCTCCGAGCACTCGGACCCGGCATCGCGCACCAGATCCCGGAGACCCCAAACCCAGACGGGAACGAGAAACTAAGCGACCCCGATGTGTCCGTGGACTTGGCCAGTGACAGATCGCTAATCGGTTCGCGATGCCCTCCTACGAGGGCCCCTCGAAGTTGACCTCGACGTTCTCCTGCTCGACGCGCTCCTCGACCTCCGCCGAGGAGGTGAGCGCGCGCTTGTCGGCGTCGAGCAGGGGCTCGGCGAAGAAGCTGCGCGGCCACAGCCGCCGGCGTCTGACGACGTTGATCTCGGCCGCGAAGATGGTCAGCTGGGCGCCCAGGTAGAGCCAGGCGAGCAGGCCGAGCACCAGCGCGAAGACGCCGTAGAGGGGTCCGGTGCGCTTGAGCTCGTGATCGAGGTAGTAGCCGCCCAGGTGTTGCAACAGCTGCCAGCAGACCGCCGCCACGACGACGCCGGGCAACAGTTCCCGCCAGGAGAGCTCGAGCGCGGTGAGCATTTTGAAGGCGCACATGAAGAGGATGAGGTTGACCACGAGTGCGACGAGGATCCCGCCGGCGAGTTCGAGCGCCGCGAGGCTCGTGGCGCCGACCACGCCGGCCGCGGCGGTCGAGATGATCATCAGCGTGCCGAAGATCGCCAGGATCGCCAGGCCGCGCAGGCGGGCGCGCAGGAAGTCCGGGCGGCGCTTGAACGGCACCGCCCAGATGCGGTTGAAGGCGTGCTGGGCGGCGTTGGTGATGCCCAGGCCGGCGAGCAGCGAAAGCACGATGCCGACGACGAGCGCCGTCGTGCTGCCCGTCAGCGGCTGCAGCCTCAGCTGCTCTGAGATGATCGGGAACTGGCCCAGGGTGCCCTCGAGGACCTTCTTCTGCTCGGAGGGATCGCCCTGCAGGATGAAGCCGAGGATCGTCACGAACACGAGCAGCAGTGGGAAGAGCGAGACGAAGGCGTAGTAGGAGATCAGCGCCGCAAGCTGACCGGCCTGATCGTCGGAGAACTTCTTGAGGACGGCGGCGAGGAAGCGCAGCCCGCGCGTGCGCTGCTGGCGGCGGTCGAAGGCGTGGAGGTGGCCGGTGAAGCTCATCACGAGCCCCCGCTGATTGCGCCGCCAAGGCAGCTTGCCGGCGAGCTGGGGGATTGGCAGGGGGGTCGCTTGGCGGTAGGGCTCGACATCGGTATGTGTCTACCCGATGTGAGCTCGAGAGACCTGGGCCCGGCGCGGACCGATCCGGCATTGCGAGGGGCAGGCCAGGTGCCGATCCGGCCGAGGAGGTGGCGCTCGTGGCGCGGGCCAGGCGTGAGCTGCTGCTCCGTGCATATCGCCACCAGTTGCGCCGGGAGGATCTCGAGGACTGCTACAGCCAGGCCACGCTCGAGCTCGTGGTGTACGCGCGCAGAGAACGCGCCTTTGTCGACCGTCTGCACCTCGGACGCGTTCTCGAGCAGCGCTTCCAATCCCGGGTCCGCGATCGCCGTCGCGCGCTTTCCGGGCGAAGCCCCATCCAGGCGGCGCTGGAGGCATCGGTTCCCCTGGGCGGGGTGGGTGAGGCAGGTGTGGAGGTCATCGACGTTCGCGCTGAGCTCGAGCGGCTCGTCATGTTGCGTCACGAGGTGCGTCGTATCGGGCAGCTCGCGCGCGCTCTGACTCGCGAGCAGCGATTGGTGCTCGCCTGTCAACTGCGGCAGATGAGTCGCGAGGAGACCTGCCAGCAGTTCGGCTGGTCCTTCGAGAAGTATCGAAAGCTTGCGCAGCGTGCGCGCACCCGGCTGAGATGGCTGATGGCGGCTGAGGAGGCCGGCGTCCCGCTCGGAGACGGCGCGTCGGAAGGGGACATAGGGACCACCTATGAACACTACTCCCCCCATTCATAGGCTCCCCTGGGACGCCGGCAGTCGATCGAACGGACGACCGCACGGTTACGCCCATTCGCGCGCACGCGGCCGGCCGCCTGGGGCTTCTCGAGGTCGGCGTCCGGCCGCTCGCGTGCTTCTCGACGCTTCCCGAGGCCGGCCGACTGCGTGATGGCGGTTCTGCGCAGGACGCCACGCACCGTATATCGGGTCTACAGCGAGCATGCCTATCTTGCCGCCGATGACACACTGACCGACTGGCGCATGCCGCGTGCGCCGGAGCCGCCGCGAGGGCAGCGGCTGCGTGGGCTGGTAGGCGTGACTGGTCTGATCGTTGCCGTCGGAGTCGCAGGCGCGCTGATCGCCGTGACTATCATGCCTGCCCGCTCGCCCGAGGGCGAGCGGGGGATTGCGCCCAGCAATGCGTCGTCTTCTCAGGCGCGCCCGGACCTCGTGGTGGCCGGCACGTCCTCGCGCCGTTCGCGAGCTGCCCTCGCGGACGATGCTGGTCAGACAGCTCGAGTCACGGCGGCAAGGCTCTTGCCCGTCAGCCGTTCACGGGGCGTTCGCCGGCACGTGATCGTCAGGACAGCGGTAAGCATGGCGTCGTCGCGGTGGGCTACCGGGTCGTCGACGAGTTACCCGTGGCGCAAGTCAACCGTGAGCGGCTATCCGCAGCCGGTCACCGCGAGCGTGACGGGCCGCGCAGAGGGGGAGGCTGGCGACGTCGCGATGACGTCTCCGACCCAGAGCGAGTTCGGGTTCGAGCGCTGAGATGGCCCGAGCAGGGACCGAGGAGCTGCGGGCGAGGGTGAGGGTGAGCGCGAGGCCGCTATGGCGCATCAGGCTGACCCGCGAACTCCCTCGGTACGTTGTGTGCGCGCTGGCCGTCGCGGGGTTGACGGCGAGCGCCCGCTTTGCGATCGCGCCCCCGCGGCCTTCGTTGGCCGCGAGAACCTCGCGGACGTTGCCGCCGCCGGATCGGGCCGCTGAAGGATATGCATCGCTGTTCGCGCGCCGCTACCTAACGTGGGATGCCGCAGAACCGCAAGCCGATGAGCGGCTGCTCGCGCCGTTTGCAGGCTCGGACATGGAACCCGATGCCGGACTCGAGCTTCCGCCGACCGGCGAGCAGCGAGTGGAATGGGTCGAAGTCGTGCAGCAGCGCGAACCGGTGGCAGGCGAGCACATCTACACGATGGCCGCTCAGACCGACACGGCAGGCCTGCTCTATCTGACCGTGAGCGTGGTTCGTCTTGCGAACGGGAGCCTTGCGCTTGCGGGCTACCCCGCCTTCGTGGGGCCGCCCTCGTTCGGTTCGGCCCAAAGCCCCGCGAACCTGCGCGAAGTCGAGGATCGCACGCTCGCCACAGTGGTGGCACGCGCCTTGCGCAACTACCTGAGCGGCTCCGCGGGCGAGCTGGCGGCCGATCTCACCAGTGGCGCCCGTGTCTCGCTCCCAGGACTCGCGCTGAGCTTGGGGTCCGTGCAGCGCCTGTCGTGGTCACCTGGGGGCAGCTCGGTGCTCGCGCTGGTGCAAGCACGGGACCGACGCGGCGTTCAGTACACGCTCGACTACGAACTGGATGTGGCTCGGGAGCAGGGTCGGTGGGAGGTGTCCGCCGTGCAGATGGAGCCAGACGCATGAGCCCGCGGTCGCGGTCGAGCCGGATACGCGATGGCAACCCCCTACCCAAGGAGTCCGGTATGAACCTCGTCGAACGTTCTCGCGCACAACGGCCGCCAGCGGTTCGAGCCGCGCGCGGCGCGATTCAAGCGTGTGCGGTCGCAGCGTTGGTGCTCGCGTGCAGCACGGCGGTGCCTGTCCCCGTCAACGCGGCGGTCAACAGTGCTTCCCCGATTGCCCCGCAACAGGCGTCCACGTCTGAATCGAACGGAAGCTCGCTGGAATCAGCCGCTGCGAGAGCCGGAAACACGGGGCGGGCTGTGGCGATGAGCCTGATCGGGTTGGCGTTTGCGGTGGCAGCCACCGTGCTGGCGTTCCGCCGTGACTTCAAGGAGGCGGCGGGGGTGTTCGCGGTCGGCATCGTCTCCGTGTTGCTGGCCACGCCTGCAGGTGTCAGCCTGCTGCGCGACACGGTCAGGTCTCTATTCGGGTCGAGTTGATGGAGATCCGCTCATACCGCAGGGTGTTTGATCTCGAGCGGCGCATCTATCGCGTCGATCGGATGCGGCTGAACCCAGGCGGGATCCCAGTACGTGGAGTCGTCTACTTCCTAGCGATCCTCGCAGGCGCCCTCCTTGCCCGGCGATTGCCCGTGATGGCCTACCCGGCGAGCGCCCTGCCCTGGTACCTCAGCGATCTCGCGCTTCCGATGGTGAGCGCGGCAGTCTTCACGCTGATCCGTGTGGAGGGCCGACCGTTCCATACCGCGGCGTACGCTCTGCTGCGCTACCGGATCGAATGTCGGAAGTCCTCGCAGCGCCGAGCCCGCACGGCCCACGTCGAGCGCTGGCAGCCCGAGGAGATTGTCCTTCTGCCCGACGGCTCGGACGCCCGGCTGCGCAGGATGCGCTACACGGGACCGGGCGGTGTGCTGATCGCGCTGGAGCATGAGCGCGAGACGCGCGGGTCCGAGCAGGGCTCATCCGGCCTTGGGTCGGGAAGACGCCGTACCGCAGTCACGCTGCGAGCGCTGCGAGACGGCCGGGCCCTCGACGACGGGCAGGTGATCGCGCTTGCCCCCGGGGCCCGATTGCTCGTAAGTCGGACGCGAGCGCGAGGGAGGGACGCGGGGTGAAGGCGCCGATCGCGTTCGTGTACGGCAACTGCATCTTCGCGAGCGGTCTCGACGACGCCTGGGCGGCTTTCACGGTCGAGCTGGCCTCCTATGAGTGGCTCGGCGAGGACGGCAAGCGTGCTCGATTCCTCGCCCTGCTCGGGGCGCTGGAGGCGCTCGAAGCGGATGTGCAGATCCTGCGGGTCGGTCGCAGCGGGGAGCCTGAGGAATACGCACGCGAGTTGGACGGCGGCCTCGCCGAGGGGGGGTCCGGCAAGGGACCGATGTCAGCACGGGCACGCGCGCGAGCGAGCTACGTGGAGGAGCATCGCATGCGCCTGCGGGAGATCGGCACGGCGAGACCCGCCGTGTATCTGATCGTCAGTCTTCGCGATCCGGAGCGGGATGTCGCCTCGTACGTGTCGCGAGTCGCCGAGCAACATCCGAGAGACTGGTGGCAGGACATAAGGCGCGCCTTCTCGACGCGCGATAGACGTCTGCTCAAGAGCTCCGACCTCGAGCTCACCCGGCTGCGCGCAGACCAGGCGCACGCGCGGTTGGCGGACTTCCTGCCGGTGCGCCAGACGCGTGGTCCGGAGCTCCAATGGCTCATCCGCAGGGCGTTCTGTCGTGGCCTTGGTGAGCCGCTGGTGGACGGTCTCCATGAGCCTCGAGCGCTCGTATTCGAGTGCAATGGCGAGGCGGTGCTGGCACCGCTTGAGGGGGACGTGATGCGCTGGATGGACGGCTTCGTCGAGCACCGGGGCCGAGTGCTGCGCATCGAATCCGAGCTCGGCACCAGCTGGCAGGCACAGCTCGTCCTGGGGGCACTTCCCGATCGGACTCCGTTTCCAGGCGCCCGCGCCGAGTTGATGTTTGCGCCGGCGGAAAGCTTGCCCTTCGCGATTGACCTGTCTCTCAACGCGCGCTTTCTGCCCAACGAGCTAGCACTACGGGTGGCGCGGAAAAGAATTCAGGACGCCGACCAGATCATGCGGGCGGAGTCCGATGGGGAGCAGGGCGTGTCGGATCTCGCCTACGAGCGCACCCAGGAGGCACGCGATCTGCTCGCATATCTGCAGGCGTCGAGTCGTCCCCCGCTGCTGCGCGCAACGCTCGCGATAGCCGTCGGGGCGACCGCCGAGGAGCGGCTCGAGGAGCGCGTCGAGATGTGCAGGCGGGCATACGGGGAGATTCGTCTGTACCGACCGCTCGGCGATCAGATGCAGCTCTTCATGCAGCATCTCCCTGCGCAGCGGACGCGCGTCGCAGGCTACGACGACACCCTGACCACCGAGCAGGTCGCCGCAATGATGCCCACCGCCACCCATGTGGCGGGGTCCCAGCGAGGCTTCTATCTCGGATACACGCTGTCGGGCTCCCGGCAGCCCGTGAGGTTCAACCTGAGGGAGGGGTCGGATGGCGATCGCAACACAACGATCCTCAGTGTGGGGGCACTGGGCTCTGGCAAGACGACGCTCGACCAGAAGCTCAAGTACGAGGGCTTTCTCCTCGGCGCCCGCGTGGTCGATTGCGACCCCAAGGGAGATCACCGATTTCACCTGCTCGAAGAGGTGGCGCCCTACGCGGAGTGCGTAACACTGCGTCCCGACCCCGCTTTACGGGGCGTGCTCGACCCGTTACGGGTCGCCCCAGAGCATCTGCGCCAGGACGCGGCGGTGTCGTTCCTGCGTGATCTCTTGCCCGGGAGGGCCGAGCCGGCATGGGAGACCGCAGTGGTGGCCGCCGTCGATCGCGTAGTGAGAGGTTCGCGCGAGCCAACCTGCCAGCAGGTCGTGCAAGCGCTCTGTGAGGGCGACGAGACCGACGTCCACGTCGGAAGGACGCTCGAGGTGTACGCCCGCTCGGGACTGACACAGCTCGGGTTTGCCAGCGCGGACGTGAAGTTGCCACCGGTGGGTCATCGCCAGGTGACCTATCTACCGATCCGTGATCTTCCCGGACCGGAGCCGGGTACACGGCGGTCGGAGTACTCCCAGGCCGAGCGTGTGGGCGAGCAGATTGTGCGGCTGATCGCAATGCTCGCAATGCACCTGATGAGCGCCGAGCGCGAGCGGCTGAAGCTCTTCTCATTCGATGAGGGCTGGCGGCTGTTGGGAGATCCTGCGGGGCGCGCTCTGCTCGCGTCATTGCAGCGCATGGGACGCTCAGAGCTCGCGGTTCCGATCATCAGCACGCAACTGGTCACCGACGCACTGATCGGCGAGCGCGAGTCGCTGGAGAACCTGGTCGGGGCGACATTCGTTTTCGGGATGCGCTCGGAGGCGGAGGCCGCGCGGGCGCTCACGCTTCTCGGCCTTGACCCCGACGATCGTAGGATGCGCCAGGGCCTGCTCGAGCTGGAGTCTGGTCGTTGCCTGTTTCGTGATCACCACGGGCGGATCGAGGCTATTCAGGTCGATGTCGTCGTGCCCGCACTGCTGAGGGCCTTTTCGACGACCCCTGCACCGCAGTGAGCGTTGCGCGGAAGCGTGCTCTGCTGATAGCCGGGACGCTGGTGCTAGGCGCCGGTGCACCCGCGGTATGGGATGGGGCGTGCGCCGCCTCGGTCGCACGGGCAGCAGCGGGCCCCTCCCGAGCCGCCGACGCACCGCCGTCCAGAGCCGGTGTGAGTGTTGCCTCGAGGAGGGCACCGAGCGATCCCCCGCTCACCTCCGCCCCGCTAGAAGCGGATACCGGAAGCGAAGAGGGCTTCTCGACAGCATCGAGCACCGGCGATCCGCTGGTGAGCAACGGACTGGGCAGCCCGATGTGCCGCACCGGACCGTCCGAAGCCGAACTCTCGCGCAGCAGCCAGAGGAACTGCGTGGCATCGGGCTTCGAGGCTGCGCCGGTCCCTACGGGCAACTACGCGTTCGACGTGCACATCGACACGGGGATCGCAAAGCTCACCAACGACGCCGACGCGACGGTTCAGAACCTGCTCCAGCTGGCGTGGACCGTCCTCGTGGCAGCTGTGCACGGGGTAATCGTGATGATCGAGTGGTGCTACACGATCGACCTGATCGACAGCTCCGCGATGAGCGGCGTCGCGAATGGGCTGCGCGAGGCACAGGCCACCTTCACCCAGCCGTGGCTGGTTGTCGTGCTGACGGTGGCGTCGGTGCTCGCCATGTATCAGGGTCTCGTGCGCCGCCGCGTGGCCGAGACAGTTGGTCAGGCCGCGCTGATGGTCGCGATGATGGTGGGCGGGCTATGGGTGATCCTGGATCCCACCGGGACCGTCGGGTCGCTGGGACGGTGGGCCAACCAGGCCGGCCTGGGAGCGCTGGGAGCCGCGGCTGGAGGCTCTCCCATCCATCCTGGGCGGACGCTGGCCAACAGCATGGGCGATCTCTTCAGCGGCGCGATCGCCGGGCCCTGGTGCTTCATGGAGTTCGGCAATGTGGGGTGGTGCAGCGAGCCCGCTCGGCTCGATCCCCGCCTGCGTGCGTCGGCCATGGCAATCGCCGCACGCGAGCACGCTCAGATTGGGTGTGCGAGCGGTGGTTCGTTCGGGCCGTGCGTACGGCCTGGAAGCGACCAGGCGCGTGTGCTCGGCCAGAGCGTCGATGAGCTGCGCGAGGCGCACACCAACGGGCAGATGTTCCTCGCCCTGCCGGCGAACCAGGCGATGCGCAACTCGATCAACGATTCGGACTCGCTGTTCAACGTGCTCTGCGGCGGAAGCGAAACGCCCTGCAGGGGACCAACCGCCGCGCAGGCGGAGTTTCGCACCGAGCACGGCACGGAATGGCGATTCATGGGACTCGTCTTCATCTGGGCCGGCGCGTTGGGCATGCTTCTCCTGCTCGGCTTCATCGCCGTGCATCTACTGGGGGCCGCGATCGCCAGCCTCCTCTATCTGCTGCTTGCACCAGTGGCCGTGCTGGCGCCGGCGCTCGGTGATGGCGGACGGGCGGCCTTTCGTAGCTGGGCTGCACGGCTGCTCGGCGCGGTCATGTCGAAGCTCATCTACTCGTTCCTGCTCGGCGTCGTCCTGCTGATGGGGCAGATCCTGACGGTTGACCTGACTGCTCTCGGCTGGTTCACGCAATGGCTGCTGATCTCGACGATGTGGTGGGGTGCGTTCCTCCAGCGTCACCACGTGCTCGGCGTTGCACTTGGACAGTACGGACGGCGGCGCGAGAGCGGGTCGTTCGCTGGACGGGTACGTGGCGCCTTCGAGGCGCCGAGGATGGTGTTGTCGGGGACGGCCCTCGTGAAACGGGGGCTGTCAAAGCGCGCACCGAGCGCAGAGGAAAGGCGTGCCCGGGTCGAGGCGGCCCGCGGGCGAGCAAGGTCCGGCGCCGAGGAGCAGGTCGGGCGGGCGCTGGGCACGGAGCACCTTGATGCGGCTGGACACATGCAGGCGGCCCCGGACATCCAGGACCGGCTGTCCGCTAGACGCGCGCAACTGGAGCGCCTACGGGGTGAGCACGGAAAGGCGCTCGAGGCCGGCGACTCGCGCAGGGCGGCCGAACTGGGCCATCGAGCGCAGCGAGTCGAAGCGACGATACGCCGCTCCCAACAGCGACTCAACGCGGCACGCCTTCGTGTCGGCGAGGGCGAGCGTGCTCGGCGAGCGAGCGGAAGGGTATACACGCGTGAGCAGGCTGAGGAGAGGGCGCGCTTTCTCGACGCCCAGGCCGCGCTGCCCGAGAGTGCTCGCGCTCGCGGCTCGGCGGGGGGCGAGCGGCGCGATTACCTAGCGCTGGCGAGTCTCGTCGGATACGGACGCGACGAGTACGAGCGGCTCCATCCCCGTGATCAGCGAGCGGCTCGACTGGAGATCGATCGCGAGCTGGCTTTGCGTAGGGAGTTGACCGCGACGGCAGGAGATCTGGCAGGCGGCGGGCTGGCCTCGTCTTTCGGCCGACGCGAGCGGCATGAGATGAACAGGGAGTTCGACAGGGCACTCGAGCAGCGCATTCGCGAGGGCGGGCACGACATGCCCTCCTCGCGTCTGCAGCCGTCGGCTCTCGCCTCCTGGCAGAGAGACGGACGATCCGCTCGCGGATCGACGAGGACGAGGGACTCGAGCGTGATGCGCGACGCGCACGAGGTGGCCGCTCGGCGCAAACGCCAGCTCGGCCGGGACCCCAGGCGGTGACGAGCTTCGCGAGCACGGTGGACGCGGTCACTGGCGCGAGCAGGTCAGCACGGCTGGTGGTTCTGGGGGCGTTGGCGGCCGGAGCGGTGGCTTCGGGAGCCGCCCTGCTGTTTGTCTTCTCAACGGCTTCGTTCACCACTGGGGCTGAGGGCCAGGGGGAATCGGGCGGCCCGAACGACGCCGTCTCGGCCCTCGCGTTAGGGGAAATACCACCGCAGTACCTCGTCGACTACGAGCACGCGGCGCGCCGTTACGGCATCGATTGGGCGATTCTGGCCGGGATCGGCAAGGTCGAGTGCGATCACGGGCGCGACCCGGATCCCTCGTGCCTCAAGGAGGGCGCGGTCAACTCGGCCGGCGCCGGAGGCCCGATGCAGTTCATCGCATCGACTTGGGCACACTACGGCGTGGATGGTGATGGAGACGGTCGAAGCGACCGCTGGGACCCTGCCGATGCGATCACGTCGGCCGCCAACTACCTGCGCGCCACCGGTGCGCCCCACGACTACCGGCGGGCGCTCCTGTCCTACAACCACGCAGGCTGGTACGTAACCGAGGTCGAGCACTGGGCGCAGGAGTACCGCGCTCCGGCGGCATCACGGGCGCCGCTCGCTAGCGGTGAAGGCGAAGCTGCGGGTGCTGACCGGGCTCTTGAAGGCGAGAGCCCGACGGCAGTTCGTTTCGTCCCGGGGGAGCGCGCCGCGCTGGCGCCCGGCGACGGGCATCTCGCGCTGGTCCCGTCCGGCGTGCCCGCGACGGTGCAGGCGATGGTGGTCGCGGGCAATGAGCTCCAGGACCTGCCATACGGTCCCGACGGTCATCCGGACCCGCGCGGCGCCTCTCAAGAGGATTGCTCGAGCACCGTCAACTACGTGCTCTACCGCTCAGGGGTGCGGCCGATCGCGGAAATTGTGAAGGACAATCCGCTCGCACAGAGCTATGTGCGCTGGGGTGCGCCTGGCCCTGGGCGGTGGGTGACGATCTACGCGGCGATAAGCCCTACGCCGCACGTCTTCGCCCTCATCGCGGGCCTCCGCTTGGATACCAGCCACGACGGCACCGACGTGGGCCCGAACCGCGGTGAAGACGGCCCGCGCTGGCGGATCCTCGATCACATACCCACCTGGGCGCACTGGTCGGTTCGTCACCCGCCGGGGCTGTAAGGTGACGGGCGATGGCGGATCGCACGGTCGACTACCTGCTGATCGGCGGAGGTCTCGCGTCGGCGAACTGCGCGCGCTGGCTGCGTGAGGAAGGCGCCAGTGGGGAGGTGCTGCTCGTGGGCCGCGAGCCCGACCCCCCCTACAACCGCCCGGACTGCAGCAAGGGCTATCTGCAGGGCAAACAGGCGCGTGAGGATGCGTTCTTCCGCCCGAGCGAGTGGTGGGGCCAGCAGAACATCGAGCTGCTCACGCGCACGAGCGTGACCGCGCTCGACGTGCAGTCGCGCACGGCCAAGCTGTCGAGCAAGCAGGAGATCGAGTTCGGCAAGGCGCTGATCGCCACCGGCGCGAACGTGCGCCGGCTGAACGTCCCCGGGTGTGAGCTCGAGCAGATCCACTACCTGCGCACGCTGGGCAACGCCGATGCGATACGCGACGGCGTGGCCGATGCCGAGGAGGTGGTGCTGATCGGCGGCTCCTACATCGGCTGCGAGGTCGCCGCGTCGCTGACGCTCGTCGGCAAGCGGTGCACGATCGTGATGCAGGAGCAGAGCACGCTCGAACGGGGCTTCGGCGCGCGCGTCGGGCGCTTCGTTCAGGAGCTGCTCGAATCTCACGGCGTGACCGTGCACGGCGGCGATGAGCTCGAGCGCTTTGAGGGCGACGGGCGGGTCGCCAAGGTGCTCACGAGAGGCGGCCTCGAGCTCGCGGCCGACGCCGTGGTCATCGGAGCGGGCGTGACGCCCGATGTGCAGCTGGCGCAGAGGGCTGGCCTGCAGATCGGCGAGCGCGGCGGCGTGCGCTGCTCATCGCGCCTGCAGAGCTCGGCCCCGGATGTGTTCGCCGCCGGGGACATCTGCGAGTACGACTCGGTCGTGCACGGCGGCGCGCCCGTTCGCATCGAGCACTGGGACGTCGCTTTCAACCACGGCAAGACGGCCGCGCTGAACATGCTCGGCAGGGACGTGCCGCACGAGGAGGTCCCCTACTTCTTCTCCGTGCTCGCCGACTGGAGCGAGCTCGAATACGTCGGCCCGGCGTACGAGTGGGACGAGGAGATCGTGCGCGGGTCGCTGGCCGAGGGGTCTTTCACCAATTGGTATCTGAAGAACGGCGTCGTGAAGGCCGCCCTCACCTTCGGCCGCGGCGAGGACCTCGATCAGGCGCGGCGGCTGCTCGTCGAGGGAGCCGCTCTGGACGATGCTCAGCGAGCGGCGCTCGGCGATCTCGACGCCGACCTGGCGACGGTCGGGCCCTGATCGCCCCGCCGGGCGCCGAGCACCGCGTGCTCCGGCCAGTCTCCCGGGCTAGGGGTAGTAGCCGCCGGGGCAGCCGTTGGACGATGGGCGCGGAACGCCTTCGATCGTCGCGTTGCAGAACTTCGTGCCGGTGAAGTTGGCGCCCGCGAAGCTGTCGTTCTGGAAGTTGCCCGTCAGGGTGGCGCCGCTCAGGTTGGCTCCCTGGTAGTCGGTTCCGCCGGGAGGATGGCCGAAGAGTTCCTGCCCGGACAGGTTCGCGTTGCGGAAGTTCGTGTTGGCGAGGGTCGCCTGCATCAGTTCCACGCCTTCGAGGTCGTCGCCTTCCAAGCTGGCCCCGGTGAGGTTGGCCTGGGTGAGCGTGGCTTTGGGCAGCGTTGCGCCGACCAGGTCGGCGTTCTGCAGGTAGGCCTGAGTGAACGAGGCCCCGGTCAGGTTGGCCCGGGACAGGTTGGCCCTTTCGAGGTGCGTCTGGATGAAGTCGGTGCCGAGTGCCTTCGCCCCTGACAGTTCGATGTTCTGGGCTTCGGCCTGGCCGAAGTCCGCGCTGGACACCCTGGCGCCCTTCAGGTTGGCGTGCTGCAGGTTGGCCTGGATCAGCTTGGCAGCCCGTGAAGTTGGCGAAGGCCAGATCCGCCTTCTTCAGGCGCGCCTGGTCGAGCTGCTTGTGGCTGCAGTTGGTGTGTGGCTTGATCTTGCAGCCGTGGATCGTCGGTCACCCTCGCGTCGGCTGGTCCTGCGGACAGCAGACACGCGATGACGGTGTTCGCCGTGAGCACGCCGGCGAGTCGTCGGGACGGTCGCCACTGGCGGCCCGCGAGGCCTCGATCAGTGGCAGCTCGATGCATCGGCCGCGACCCTAGCACGCGGCGGGCCGAGCGTCGAACCGGTAGGATCCGTACGTTCATACGGTCGGTGGTGAAGGGAAGCCGGTGAGAATCCGGCGCGGACCCGCCACTGTGACCGGGGATGCCCACCGCGGCGCGTCGGCACAGCGCGCAGCCACCGATTCGCCCACGGCGGGACGGGAAGGCGCGGAGGGGTAGGCCCGGGAGCCAGGAGACCTGCCTCCGACCGCAAGCCCACAAGCCCTCGTGGAAAGGGGTTGGCTCAATGCTCTCATCTCGTCGTATCCGTCTGGCGCTCGCGCGCCTCTGTGTCTCGCGCTCGCGTCCTCGCGTACTCCGTGCGCTGCGATGCGGCAGAGCCGGCGACTGTCACGGTGCGGGTGGAGGGATTCGAACGGAGTCGACGCTGCTCCCGTCAGACCCAGGCGATCGACCTCCAGGAGTCAGCCCGTCCCAGTCAAGGCGGCGCTCGTGCTAGCGGCACAAGCGCCGGCGGTGCCCTGCGATGACTGCGAACTCACGGCGACATGGGAGGCGCGCCTGGAATCGAACGGCGTCGCGATCCTCGCATCGAGGGCAGTCGGATCTACCAGCCCTTCGGCTCGGGAGACTACACCTACTGGGCGGTATGGACTCGAACAACACGGAATTCGCGCAGCACGGTGCATGCGAAGACAGAGCTCAGCGCGAACGAGCGCGTCGTGTTCGCGGCGTCAGTGCTTCGCGTTGGGGCCGTATTGCCCTACCAACACACGGCGCCCGACCACTTCGCTGACCATCGACGCCCACCGAACCCGGCTACGCGGTCGTAGGCGTCGGGGACCCGTGTCCGTAACCGTCGGGTCGATCAGCACCGCCACCGGCGCTCCCGAGGCCCTTCACCGCAGGTGTGACCGTCATCGGCGGGCCGGAACGCCGCGAGTCCGACGCCAGCGGAGTACGCGACTCTGAAGTTCGCGGCGGCGGGCACCTACGCCGTGCAGGCGCGCGCGCCGAATCGGTTCCGTCGGATGCCTACATCGTCTGCGTCCACAACGGCAACGACGGCACCTGCGGCGTGCCCGGCCCTCCCGACCGGCCACCGGCGGGCGGGGGCGTCGCTGGGCTACGTCAGCGCCCCCTACAAGGGCCCGTACGCGCTCGTCGCCGACGGTCGACGGCCTGATCGACGGCCACGTCTACCGCGCCGTCGCGCGCCGCGCGTGCTGGCGGGCACGATCAGCCTGCACGAACGCCCTCCGCGACGTCGAACTGCGACTGACGCTGCAGCGCAGCCTACGGGGGCCGCTTCGGCTACGCCTATACGACGGGACCAGCGAGCGCTTCGTGCGCGCGCTGCGGCGCGGCACGGCAGCTTCTTCGAGGTCTCGAGCCAACGGAGTCTTCTCCTACCTGCTGCCCGCCGCGCTGCCGCGCCGGGCGCTACGTGCTCGACATCCGAGGCGACCGACGACGCGGGCAACCGCACGAGGCTCGCCGCGGCACGTCGAGGATCGTCTTCTATGTCCGCTAGGCGCGCCTCGTCCTGCGGCGCTGGGCCTCGCGCTCGCGGCCGCGTGCGCTGGCGCCGCGGTCGTGCGCCGCGCAGCGGACCGCGCCGTCGGGCCGCGCTCGGCGGCGCGGCGCCCGCTCGTGCAGAGCATGATCGTCGGCGTCGGCGGAACGATCCTGTTCGCGGCCCGCACGGTCCGGGCGAGCGCCACCACGGTGACGCGTCGGCCGCAGGCGCTGCGCCGTCGCCGCCGGCACGCCGCTGGCGGTGCTCGCGCGGTCCGGCGCGCGGGCGGCCCGTCGTTTGCGCTGCGCGACTACGGCCGCTGCGGCTCGCTCGCCGGCCAACTCCGGCCAGCTGTTCGTGTACTCGCTCGGCGGCGAGGCCAACCGCGGGCAGAACGGCTGGGAGTACAAGGTCGACGGCGCGCCGGCAGCACCGGCGCCGGCGACCCGAGCGGCCCGAGGGGCGACGGGCGGCTGCTGCGCTCGCGGCGAGCGCGTGCTGTGGTTCTGGTGCGTGGCCTCCGGCGGCGGCTGCCAGCGCACGCTTGAAGTCGCGCCCGCCGCGTCGAGGGCGTCCGCCGGCGGCTCGCTCGCGGTGACGGTCCGCGGCTACGACAACGAAGGCCACGGCACGCCGGTCGCCGGCGCGATCGTGACGCTCGGCTCGGACTTCGCCTACCACCGATGCGGCCGGCCGGGCCACCCTGATCGCGCCCGGCGACGCCGGGCAGCTACCAGCTCAGCGCCGCCAGGCAGGGCCTCGTGCCGTCGTTCCCGGAGACGATCGTGGTGCGGTGAGAGTGGTGATCGCATTCCTGCGCTCCGTCCTTCCTGCGGGCTCGCTGCTCCTGCTCGGGGCCGCTGGCGGCCGCGGGCTGCGGCCTCGGCGCGGGGCCGGCGCCGAGCGCCGTCCAGCTGACCGTCACGCGCGACTTCGGCGCCCGGCGTGCTGCGTCACAGCGGCGCTCCGAAGGTGGCAGGGGCAGGAGACCGTGATGAGCCTGCTGATGCGCAACGACGCCGTCACGCACCCGCTACGGCGGCGGCTTCGTGCAGAGCATCGACGGGCTCTCCGGCGGTCAGGAAGCGGGACAGCCGGTCGACTGGTTCTACTACGTCAACGGCGTCGAGGCGACCAAGGGCGCGGCCGCCACGAACGTGCATCCCGGCGATCACATCTGGTGGGACCGCCACGACTGGAGCCAGACCGAGGACGTGCCCGCGGTCGTCGGGTCCTTCCCCGAGCCGTTCCTCAACGGCATCGAAGGCAAGCGCCTGCCGGTGCGCGTCGAATGCGCGACGTCGCCGGCTGGCGCTTGCGAGCACCGTCACCGCGCGGCTGCGCGGCGTCGGCGTCCCGGCGGCGATCGCGGCGATCGGCAGCGGCGGCGCGCCGCAGACGCTGCGCGTGATGGTGGGGCCGTGGAGTCAGGTGGACGGCGACCTCGCAGCGCAGGCGCTCGAGCGCGGGCCGCGCGCGAGCGGCGTCTACGCGCGCTTCTCCGCGGACGGGCGGACGCTCACGCTGCTCGATCAGGACGGCCGCCGAGCGCAGACGCTGGGCGCCGGCGCGGGGCTGATCGCCGCCACCGCCAGCGGCGAAGAGGCGCCGGTGTGGGTCGTCACGGGACCGACGCCGCGGGCGTCGAGCTCGCCGCCGACGCGTTCGACGAGGGCACGCTCGCGAACCGCTTCGCCGTGGCGGTCACGCCGGCCGGTCGCGGTGGCGGTGCCCGAGGCCGGAGCGGTGAAGTCGATGGGCACCGACCCGCTGTTCTACCGGCGCATGGCGAGCCCGCTGCACGCCACGCGGGCGGGCGTGGGCGCCGCATGGGCGCTCGCGCTGACGGCCGCGACGCTGCTGCTCTTCCACCCGCTCGCTGCTGCTGGCGCTGCTCGTGGCGCGTGCTCGCAGCGGGGGCCGGCGCCGGCGTGGGCCGCCAGCTCGCGCGCTCGCTGCGGACCGCGCTGATCGTGGCCGTGCCGATCGTGCTCGTCAACGTGCTCGTCTCCCGCGACGGGCTGACCGTGTTCGCGCGGCTCGGCGATCTCGGGCCGTTCGGCCAGGGCGATCTGACCGTCGAGGCGCTCGTCTACGGCGTCGTGATCGCGCTGAAGGTGACGCTGCTGATCCTCATCACGACGCTCGCCGGCCTCGCGGTCGACCCCGACGAGCTGCTGAGGGTGTTCCGCCGGCTGTCGTTCCGCTCGGCGCTGACCGCGTCGCTGGCCACGCGCATGATTCCCGTGCTCGCGGCGGACGCCCAGCGCCTGGCCGAGGCGCAGCGGACCCGTCCGCAGGGCGCCCCGCGCGGGACGCGCGGCCGCGTGGCGCTGCTCGGTGCGGTGATCGGCGGCTCGCTCGACCGCGCGATGGACGTCGCGGCCACGCTCGAGGTGCGCGGCTTCGCGGGCGCGCGCCGCGCGCCGCGTCTGCGGCGCGCGTGGTCGCGCCACGACATCGCGTTCGCGGCCTCGGCGGCCGCGATCGCTCGGCTCGCCCTGTTCGGGCGGCTCACGGCGCCGCCACCTTCGACGCCTATCCGATGGTCCATATGGCGCTCGACGCGGGCACGCCGGCGCTGTGCGTCGCGCTGCTCGCGGCGGTGCTGCTGCCGTTCGCCGATCGCCGGGGGATCGAGCCATGAGCGCTCCGCTGCTGTCGTTCGAGCGCGTCAGCTACCGCTACCCCGGCGGGGACGCCGACGCGCTGGCGACGTGAGCCTGCGAGGTCCAGCCGGGCGAGTTCTGCCTGCTGGCCGGCCTCTCCGGGCACGGCAAGTCGACGCTGCTGCGCGCCGCCTGCGGCCTCGTGCCGCACTTCCACGGCGGACGCTTCGCCGGGCGCGTGACGCTCGCGGGCCTCGACACGCGCGAGCACGGGCCGGCGCGCCTCGGGGCGTTCGTCGGCGTGCTCTTCCAGGACCCCGAGACGCAGCTCGTGATGAGCTCCGTGCGCGCCGAGCTGGCGCTCGCGCTGGAGAGCCGCGGCGCACGCCTCGGCGGCGGTCGCGCGCGGGGTCGAGGAGGTGGCGCTCGCGCTCGGCATCGACTCGCTGCTCGACCGCCCCACGCACGAGCTCTCGGGGGGAGAGAAGCAGCGCGTCGCGCTCGGCGCGGCGCTCGCCGGCCGGCCCCGCATCGTGCTGCTCGACGAGCCCACCTCGCAGCTCGACCCGGTCGCCGGAGACGAGCTGATCGGGCTGCTGCGACGGCTGAACCAGGAGTGGGAGACGACGATCGTGCTCGCCGAGCACCGGCTCGAGCGCTGCCTCGCCGCGGCCGACCGCGTGATCGCGCTCGAGCGCGGCGGCTCGCCTGCGACGGCGACCCGCAGGCGTTCCTTCGCTGGGCCGGCGAGCGCGCGCCCGCGCTGCAGACGCCGGGCGCGAAGCTGTTCGCCCTCGCGGGCCTGCGCCGGCGCCGGTCGGCGTCAGGCAGGCGCGCGCGACGCTGCGCTCGCGCGGCCTGCTGCCCGAGGGGGATCATGCGCAGGCCCCCGTGGCGCGCGGGCCCGCGTCCTCTGCGACGACGCTGAGATCGAGGCTGCGCCGCAGTGCGCGCGGCCGGCGCGCGCTGAGGATGCGCGGCGTGTGGCACGAGCTGCGCGACGGGCCCGGCGATCCTGCGCGGCGTCGACGCTCGAGCTCGCCGCCGGGCGAGACGCGTCGCGCTGATGGGGCGCAACGGCGCCGGCAAGTCGACGCTGCTGCGCCATGCCGCCGGCCTGCTCGAGCCGACGCGGGGGCGCGTGGAGCGCGCCGGGCGGGTGGCGCTGCTGCTGCAGAACCCGGGCGACTACTTCATCCACGAGCGCGTCGCCGAGGAGGCCTCCGCGCGAGCGCCCTCGAGGCGGTCGGGCTGGCAGCGATGGCGCACGCGCAACCCGCGCGACCTGTCCGGCGGAGAGCGCCAGCGCCTGGCGCTCGCGATCGTCGCGGGGGCGAGCGACGGCAGCCCGCAGGCGAGCGACGGCAGCGCGCAGGCCGGCTGGCCGGCGGTGCTCGCGCTCGACGAGCCCACGCGCGGCATGGACCGCCAGACGAAGGCCGAGCTCGCCGCCGAGCTGCGCCGCCGCGCGGGCGCCGGCCAGGCGGTGATCGTGGCCACGCACGACCCCGAGTTCGCCGCCGCCTGCGCCGACCGCGCGATCCTGCTCGCCGACGGGCGGGTGATCGCCGACGGAGCCGCGTCCGAGCTGCTCGCCGGCGGCTGGTACTTCGCGACCGAGACCGCCCGCATCCTCGGCGGCGCCGGCGGCGCGCTGCTGCCCGAGCAGGGAGCTGCGCTGCTCGCCCGACACGGGTCCGCGCCCGGCGCGGCCGAGCTGCGCGCGCGGCGCGGCCGAGCCGGCGGCGACGCCGTCCCCGACGGGCCTGTCGCCGACGGGCAGGAGCGCTGCGCACGCCCGCAGGATCGCCCCGGAGGTGGCGCCGTGAGCTGGCCGCTGGCCTCGTTCCTGCTCGTCGGCCTGGTGCTGGCTGCTCGGCTGGCTGGCATACGAGCGCAGGCGCCCCTCCGCGCGCATGGTCGCGGTCGTGGCGACGCTCGCGGCCGTCGCCGCGCTCGGCCGCGACGCCTTCGTGGCGCTGCCCGACGTCAAGCCGATCACCGCGATGACGCTCGTCGTGGGCTACGCGCTCGGCCCGCTGCCCGGCTTCACCGTCGGCGCGCTGGGCATGCTGGCGTCCAACGTCCTGCTCGGCCAGGGCCCCTACACGCCCTGGCAGATGGCGGCGTGGGGAGTGGTCGGCCTCGCCGGCGCCGCGCTCGGCCGGCTCAGCGGGCGGCGCCTGGGGCGCGTCGGGCTGGCCCTCGCCTGCGCGCTGGCCGCGCTCGCGGCCAAGGAGGTCATGAACGTGTACACGTGGACGCTGGGCGCGAGCCACACGCCCGCCGCGTTCCTGGCGGTGGCGGTCGCGGCGCTGCCGTTCGACCTGACCGACGTCGGTCGCGAGCTTGCTGTTCGGCCTCGCCTTCGGCCCCGAGCTGGCGAGGCTGCTCGCGCGGATGCGCGCGCGCATGGACGTGAGCTGGGAGCCGCCGGCGCCTCGGCCGCGAGCGGCGCCGCCGGCTCGCCGCTCGCCGGGCGGCCGGCGGCGCGGCCCGCTGCGGTCGCTGGCGCCGCCGGCTGCCGGCGGCGGCGCTGCTCGCCGAGCGCTCGCTGCTCGGCGGGCCGCGCGCCGCGCGCCTCGCGCGCCGCAGGCGCGCCCGAGCGTCTCGCGCGAGCTCGCCTTCCTCGCGGGCGCCCAGAACGCCGACGGCGGCTTCGGCGCCGCGCGCGGGCAGTCGAGCAGCGAGCTCTACACGGCCTGGGCGGCGATGGGGCTGGCCGCCGCCGGGCGCGACCCGCTGAGCGTGCGCCGCGGCGGGCACTCGGTGCTCGACGCCCTGCGCGCGCGAAGCATCGAGCCTGCAGGGCGCGGGCGACCTCGAGCGCACGATCCTCGCGCTGCGCGCCTGCGGCGCCTCGGTGCACTCGCTTGCCGGGTGGCGACCCCGTGGCCCGGCTGCTGCGCCTCCGCGACGCGCGACGGCTCCTTCGGCGCATCTGGGCAACCTGACCGCGTTCGCGATCTTCGCGCTGCGCGCCGCCGGGTATCGCGCCGGAAACGCCGACGTGCGCGCGCGCCGGACGCTGGCTTGAGCGCCAGCAGGACGCCGACGGCGGCTTCGGCTTCGGCGCGCGCGGCTCCGGCAGCGACGTCGACGACACCGCCGCCGCGCTGCAGGCGCTCGCGGACGCGGGGGTGCGCAGCGGGCCGGTCCGCTCGCGTGCCGTGGCGTTCCTCGTTCGCGCCCAGAACCTCGACGGCGGCTTCCCGCAGCAGCCGGGCGGCGAATCGAACGCGCAGTCGACCGCGTGGGCGATCCAGGGTCTGGTCGCGGCCGGGCGCAACGCCGGCGCGATCACGCGCGCGGGCAGCCGCTCGCCGCTCGGCTACCTGGAGAGCCTCGTCGCTCCGGACGGCAGCGTGCGCTACTCGCGCACCGGCGCGCAGACGCCCGTGTGGGTGACCGCCCAGGCGCTGACCGCGCTCGCGGGCAAGCCCTTCCCGATCGCTCCGCCGCCGGCGCGATCACGCTCCGCGGCCCTCGCTTCGATGGCGGCGGGTCCCGATCACCCCGGCAGGCGATCACCCGGGCGCGGGCGGGCATGGGGGTCACACGGCCGGGGCGAGCGCTCGCGCGCGAGCGGCGGATCGTCTAACGCGCAGCCGGCGAATCGCCCGGGCACGCAGCTCTGAGCCTCGACGAGCTCGCCCACGCGGTCGGCATGCTCGTCGGGGCGCTCCTGTCGCCGCTGCTCGGGTGATGGCGCCATCGGCTGAGCGCTTCAGCCGCGCTTTAGCGAGCGCCCTACCCTGGTGAGGCATGCTGCAGACAGGCTACACCCGGGCGTGATGCCACCTGGGCCGATCGCGCGCTCGCGCCGGGCGCTCGGACGCCGCGACGCCGCTCGGCCTCGCCGGGCTGTGCCTGGTGGCGCTTGCGCTGACGTGGGTCGTGGCCGAGCTGGTGCCGGCGGCGCAGGCGCAGGGACTCCGTGGCGCTCTATCGACTTCGCGCTGCTCAGCCGCCCGCACGTGGACCAGCTCGCAAACGCCCTGCTGCACCTGCTCGACCCGCCGAGCTCGTGCTGTGGAGGCGTCGTGCTCGTCGCCGTCGCGCTCGCCCGCGAGCGCCCGCGGGTGGCGCTCGCGGTCGTGCTCGTGATGGCGCTTGCGCCCCTCAGCTCTGAGACGCTCAAGCCGCTGCTCGCCCATCCGCACGTGCAGATCGGCACGCTCCACATCGACGCCGCGTCCTGGCCGAGCGGCCACTCGACCGCCGCGCTCGCGCTCGCGCTGTGCGCCGTGCTCGTCGCGCCCGCCCGCCTGCGCCCGCTCGTCGAGCGCGCTCGGCGCGGCGTTCGCGGCCGGCCGTCGGCTGCTCGCTGCTGATCCTCGCCTGGCACATGCCCAGCGACGTCTTCGGCGGCTACCTGGTGGCGGCGCTGTGGATGGCGCTGGCGGTGGCCGCCCTGCGCGCCGCCGAGCGGCGCTGGCCGTCCGCGCCGATGGCTCGCCCGGGGGCTCAGGAGGCTCGCGGCCGGATTCGAGCCGTGCGCGCCGGGGTCCCACAGTGACTCCGATCGCTCGTCCGCGGTCGCCCTGCACGTTCGCCGCGCGGCCGAGGATGAACAGCAGGTCCGAGAGCCGGTTCAGGTAGCGCACCACCTCCGGGTTGCCCTCCGCGCCCACGGCGATCGTGCGGCGCTCGGCGCGGCGGCAGACCGTTCGGCAGACGTGCAGGTGCGCCGCCGCCGGGCTGCCGCCGGGGATCACGAACGAGCGCAGCGGCTCGAGCGTGGCGTTGACCTCGTCGCAGGCCTGCTCGAGCCACTCGGTGTAGGCGGGGCCGACGCGCAGGCGCCGCTGCGCTGAGCGGCGGCTCTGCAGATGCGGTCCGCGGGCCGGTGGGCGGGCACCGACAGGTCGGCGCCGACGTCGAGCAGGTCGTTCTGCACGCGGCGCAGCCACTCGCGAAGCGCTCCGGCAGGCCCGGCTGCCAGCAGGGCGACGCCGATCGTCGCGTTCAGCTCGTCGACCGTGCCGTAGGCCTCCACGCGGGGGTGCAGCTTGGACACGCGGCTCATGTCGCCGAGGTGGGTCTCGCCGCCGTCGCCGAGCTTGGTGTAGATGCGGGTCAGGTTGACGGTCATGACATTTCGAGTCTCGCACACCCTGACTGCCGCCCGTCGGCTGCGATCGGATACGTTCCCGCCCTGCACATGCGGATCGGCGTTCCGAAGGAGACTGCGGCGGGCGAGCACCGGGTGGCGCTTGTGCCGGAGGTCGTCAGCAAGCTGAAGGCCAAGGGTCTTGAGGTCGTCGTGCAGACGGGCGCGGGCGCGGACGCGCTGCTGCCCGACGCCGCCTTCGCCGAGGCCGGCGCGCAGGTCAGCGGATGACGCCGCGGAGGTCTGGCGCTCTGACGTCGTCGTCACGATCGCGCCGCCGGACCTCGCAGCAGATCCGCGGGCTCGGCTCCGGCTCGATCCTGATCGGGTTCCTGGCGCCGCTGACGAGCCCCGAGACCACGCGCGCGCTGGCCGACGCCAAGGCGACCGCGTTCGCGATGGAGGCGATCCCCCGGATCTCCCGCGCGCAGTCGATGGACGCGCTGTCCTCGCAGAGCAACGTCGCCGGCTACAAGGCGGCGCTGCTGGGGGCCGAGAAGATGGGGCGCTTCTACCCGATGCTGATGACCGCCGCCGGCACGATCCCGCCCGCCAAGGTGCTCGTGCTGGGCGTCGGGGTGGCCGGCCTGCAGGCGCTCGCCACCGCCAAGCGCCTCGGCGCGCGCACGACCGGATATGACGTGCGCCCGGAGGTGGCCGAGCAGGTGCAGTCGCTCGGAGCCCAGTGGCTCGACCTGGGCCTCGAGGCCAGCGGCGAGGGCGGCTACGCGCGCGAGCTGACCGACGAGGAGCGCGCGCGCCAGCAGCAGGCGCTGACCGACGCGATCAAGGGCTTCGACGTGGTCATCACGACGGCGCTCGTCCCCGGCCGCCCGGCGCCGAAGCTCGTCACCGCCGAGGCCGTCGAGGGGATGAAGCCGGGGTCGGTGATCGTCGATCTCGCCGGCGAGGCCGGCGGCAACTGCGAGCTGACCGAGCCGGGGGAGACGGTCGTGCGCCACGACGTGAAGATCGTCTCGCCGCTGAACCTGCCGGCGAGCATGGCCGAGCACTCCTCGCAGCTGTTCGCGCGCAACGTGCTCGCGCTGCTCGAGCTGTTCGTCGGCGAGGACGGCGCGCTGCAGCTGGACTTCGACGACGAGATCGTCAAGGGCGCGTGCATCGTGCGCGACGGCGAGATCGTCCACGCCGGGGCCAAGGCCGCCGTCGAGGCCATGCACTCGGAGGCTGCACCGTGATCCTCGCCAGCACGCTCACCACCAACCTCGCGATCCTCGTGCTGGCCGGCTTCATCGGCTTCGTCGTGATCTCCAAGGTGCCCAACACGCTGCACACGCCGCTGATGTCGGGCACCAACGCGATCCACGGGATCGTCCTGCTCGGCGGCCTGCTCGATCATCGGCCTGTCGGGCAACGACACCTTCAACAAGGTCATCCTCGTGATCGCGATCGCGTTCGGCACGATCAACATCGTCGGCGGCTTCCTCGTCACCGATCGCATGCTCGAGATGTTCAAGTCGAAGCCCAAGCAGCCCGCGCCGACGGGGGCAAGGGCGGCGACGGCGAGAAGGGAAAGGCCGTGACCGCCCCGCCGCTCGCCACCTCCTTCCTGCAGAACCAGAGCTTCCTCGACGTCCTCTACATCGTCGCCTTCTCGCTGTTCATCCAGGGGCTGAGGGGGCTCTCCGGCCCGACGACCGCCGTGCGCGGCAACCGCATCGCCGCGGTCGGCATGGCGATCGCCGTGATCGCGACGCTGCTCAACCCGAACGAGGGCAACTGGGGCCTGATCGCCCTCGGGATGGCGCTGGGCATGGCCGTCGGCGTGCCCGCGGCGCGGCAGGTGAAGATGACGGCGATGCCGCAGATGGTCGCGCTGTTCAACGGCGTCGGCGGCGGCGCGGTGTTCCTGATCTCCTGGTCGGAGTTCCGCCTCACCGACGGCTATTCGCACACGCGCGACGTACATCGCCGATCTTCTCGCTGTTCGCCGCGATCGTCGGCTCGGTGTCCTTCTGGGGCTCGAACATCGCCTTCGGCAAGCTCCAGGAAATCATCCCCGGGCGCCCGATCAGCCTCGGCGCGGCCCAGCAGATCGTCAACCTCGTGCTGCTCATCCTCGCGGTGGCCGCCGCCGTCGACATCGCCGCCGGCGACCACTCCGAAGCGCTGTTCATCGGGCTGCTCGTGTGCGCCGCGCTGCTGGGCAACGCCGTCGTGCTGCCGATCGGCGGTGCCGACATGCCCGTGGTGATCTCGATGCTGAACGCCTTCACCGGCCTGTCGGCGGCCGCGACGGGCATCGCGCTGAACAACACCGCGCTGATCGTCGCCGGCATGATCGTGGGCGCGTCCGGCTCGATCCTGACGAACCTGATGGCCACTGCGATGAACCGATCGATCCCGGCGATCGTCGCCGGGCGGGTTCGGCGGCGGTGGGGCCGTCGAGGGCGCCGCGGGCGCCGGCGAGCACGCGGGCACGGTGCGCTCGACGAGCGCCGCCGACGCCGCGATCCAGCTCGCGTATGCCAGTCGCGTGGTGATCGTGCCCGGCTACGGCATGGCCGTCGCGCAGGCCCAGCATGCCGTGCGCGAGCTGACCAAGGAGCTCGAGGCGCGCGGGGTGGAGGTCAGCTACGCGATCCACCCGGTCGCCGGACGTATGCCGGGACACATGAACGTGCTGCTGGCCGAGGCCGACGTGCCCTACGACCAGCTCAAGGAGATGGACGAGGCCAACCCCGAGTTCGCGCGCACGGACGTCTCGCTGGTGATCGGCGCGAACGACGTGACGAACCCGGCGGCCAAGAACACACCGTCCTCGCCGATCTACGGCATGCCGATACTCGAAGTCGCCGACAGCCACTCGGTGATCGTGATCAAGCGCTCGATGAATCCCGGATTCGCAGGCATCGAGAACGAGCTCTACTTCGACCCCAAGACCGCGATGCTGTTCGGGGACGCCAAGTCGGCGGTCGGCGAGATCACCGCCGAGCTCGCCCAGATCTGAGCGTAACCTCTGCCAGACTGGGCTCGTGATCGAGCGCAGCCAGGCGCTTGCGGCGCTGTCGCAGGAGGAGTTCGACGTCGTCGTCGTCGGCGGCGGCATCACCGGCGCCGGTGTCGCGCTCGATGCCGCCACGCGCGGTTACAGCGTGGCGCTGCTCGAGCGCGCGGACTTCGCCTCGGGGACCTCGAGCCGCTCGAGCAAGCTCGTGCACGGCGGTCTGCGCTATCTGCAGAACTTCGACCTCGGCCTGGTGCGCGAGGCGCTGCGCGAGCGCCAGCTGATGGTGGCGCTGGCGCCGCATCTGGTCCGCCCGCTGCCGATGGTCGTGCCGGCCTTCGAGGGCGCTCGCCCCGACCGCATGGTCGGGGTGGGGCTGAACCTCTACGACGTGATGGCCGTCGACCGCGACCGCCTGCGCTCGCGCCGCACGCGACGCGCTCGCGCCGCACGGGCGCGGGGCGCTGCGCCCGCCGATCGGGCACAGGGCGCGCTCCGGCACCTGGCGGGTCTGCTCTCGAGGCATCGGCCGGCGCGGGGACCGCGAGCGCCCGCCGGAGGGCGAGTCCTGGAGCCCCGAGCGTCATCGCGTGATCTCCGGCGAGGAGGTGCTCGAGCTGCTGCCCGCGCTCGCGGCGCGCGAGCCGACGAGCGGATACCTGTTCTACGACTGCCAGACCGACGACGTGCGCCTGGTGCTGACCGTTCTCGGCGAGGCCGAGCGCTTCGGCGCGATCTGCGCCAACCGTCTCAGCGTCACCGGCCTGATCGAGCGCGACGGTCGCGCCTACGGCGTGCGGGCTCTCGACGGAGAGAGCGGTGAGCGCTTCGAGGTGCGTGGCTCGAACGTGGTCAACGCGACCGGCGTGTGGGCCGATGAGCTGCGCCCGGAGGAGCTCCACGACGAGGCTGAGCTGCCGCGCATCCGGCCCAGCCGCGGCACTCACGTCACGCTCCGCCACGAGGATCTGCCGCTCGCCGGCGGAGCGATCGTGCCGGCGGGCGCCGGACGGACCATCTTCGCGCTGCCGTGGCTGGGGCACACGCTCGTCGGCACGACCGACAACGACTACGTGGGGCCGCTCGACCACGTCAGGCCCTCGGCCGAGGACATCGCCTACCTGCTGGATGCCATCAACCGGTTCTTCGGGTCGGCGTTCGGCCCTGCCGAGCTGACCGGTGCCTTCGCCGGCGTGCGGCCGCTGATCTCCACCGGCGACCCCAAGAAGTCGGTGGACATCTCGCGCAAGGCCGAGCTGTATGAGACCTCGTCGGGCATGATCACGATCACCGGGGGCAAGCTCACCACCTGGCGGCGAATGGCCAAGATGACCGTCGATCGGCTGGTGGAGCGCGAGGCGCGGGACGCCCCCTGCCGGACGCACGAGATCCCGCTCGGGCAGGCGATAGCGGTGGAGGAGCTGCCACGGGTGGAGGGCGTGCCGGCCGAGTCCTACCAGGCGCTCGCGTCCCGCTACGGCCACGCGGCCCACCAGGTGCTCGCGCTGGCGGCCGAGCGGGGCGAGCTGGCCCAGCCGATCGTGTCCGGTCTGCCGGACCTGCTCGCCGAGGTGGCGCTGGCGGCGCGCCGCGAGCAGGCGCGCAGCGTCGGCGATGTGCTGCTGCGGCGCACGCGCCTGGGACTGCTGGCCGCACGGGAGCTCGCGGCGATGGATCGATTGGGCCCCGTCGAGCGCGTCGGCGACGTCCTCGCGCAGGAGCTCGACTGGAGCCCCGAGCGACGCGCGCTCGAGCTGCGCCGCTTTGCCGAGGAGGCCGATGCCGAGGGGATCGTGGCCGACGCGAATCCCGAGCAGGACGCGAGGGCGCCAGAGGCGCGGGCCGCCGCAGGCCCGCCGGAGCCCCGGCGGTGAGAGCCCCTGCACGCCGCCTGCGTGCCGGCGATCACTTGCTCGAGCTCGGCGCCCGCCCGTTGCTGTCGGGCGTCCTTGGCGCAGCGCCCGCCTGCGGCGCAGGCGGCGCTCGCGACGGGACGCTCGACGCGCAGCTCGGCCTCGCGCGCGATCTGCTGGGAGCGGGGGCCGACATCCTGGACCTCGAGGGAGTGCCCCGGCGGGTCGGGCTGGCGCCCGCCGATGCGCGCGAGGAGATCGAGCGCGTCGCCGAGCGCGTCGCGGCGCTGGCCGAGCGGGTCGTGGCCGAGCTGGGGGCGCTCGTGTCGGTGCACACCGACGAGCCGCTCGTCGCCGCCGCGCGATCGCCGCCGGCGCGTGCATCCTCAACGGCGCGGGTGCGCGGCACGGGAAGCGCGACTTGCGCAGCTTTGCGCGCGGACCGGGGCCGCCCTCGTACTGCTGCGCGAGCACGTCGAGGAGGCGCTCGCGATCGGCGTGGTCCGCGAGCAGCTGGTCCTCGACCCGGGCCCGGCGCTCGCGAAGACTCCGGCGGAGGCGATCGTCGTGCTGGCCGATGTGGAGCGCCTGCACGCGCTCGGAGCTCCGCTGCTCATTGACCTCTCGCGCGATGAGCTGGGCGGCTCAGCCATCCGGAGCGCCCCCGCACGCAGGCCCGGCCCCCATGCTGGCCGCGCTCGCCACAGGCCTGGACGCCGGTGCGCAGCTGTTCCGGGTCAACGACGTTTCGGCGGCCAGCGACTTCCTCACGGTGCGCGCCGCACTGTCGGGCGAGCTACGGCCGAGCAGGGATCTGGCACTCCCCGAGGAACTGCGCTACGAGCGCTCGACGGTCGAATAGCCGGCGGGCGCGAGTTGGCCGGGAGCCGTTGGAAGGGTCGGCTGACCGCTAGGCTGAGACACAGCAACGGGTGCCCGTCGCTGCTCAACGCGGCGGGACGCCAACCGCCCATCCAACCGACGAAGGAGATGCAACCCACATGGCAGTACTCGAGCGCTCCGAGCTTCAGGCGAGCCCCCTTGCCGACCTGCATGCGATTGCCGACCAGCTGGGCCTCGAAGGCTTCCGGCGCATGCGCAAGGCGGATCTGATCGACGCGATCCTCGGCGAGGAGGGGACCGGGGGGGATGGCTCGGGCGAGGCGCCGCCCAGCGAGGATCGTGGCGAGCGCGAGGCGGAGCGGCCCCCAGACCGCTCGCACGAGACGTCGCTCCAGCCGTTCGCTCGCCACCCGTGCCCGCCGCTCGAGGGCGCCGGCCGACGGGGAGACCGGCGCCCAGAGGGGTGAGTCGGAGCAGAGCGCCGCCGGCGCGGCGCTCCCGATCGCCGAAGGAGTCGTAGAGCTGCTCGGCAACGGGTCGGCCTTCATGCGCGTCGCCCCGCCCGAGCCCTCCGACGACGACGTCTACATCTCCGCCGCCCAGGTGCGCCGCTGCGAGCTCGTCTCGGGGGATCGCGTCAGCGGGCCGATCCGCACGCCGCGCCGATCCGAGCGCTACCCGTCGCTCGTGCGCGTGGACACCATCAACGGGGCATCGGCCGAGAGCGTGTCCGAGGGCGCCCGCTACGAGGATCTGCCGGTCGCCTACCCGAGCGAGCGTCTGGCGCTGGGCTCGGAGGATCCCACGCTCGAGGCGATCGAGTGGCTCACGCCGCTGGGGCGCGGCTCGCGCGCGGTGATCGTCGGGGCGGCGCACGCGGGCAAGACCGAGACGCTGCGCCGCCTGCTCGCAGGCGGTTTGCGACAGGGACGATCTCGAGGTGACGCTGGTGCTGCTCGGAGCGCGACCCGAGGAGATCGCAGAGTGGCAGGAGGGTCCCGTGCCGCCCGTGGCCGCGCTCAGCCTCGGCGCCTCCGCAGACGCGCAGGCCCAGGCGGTCGAGCGCGCGCTGGACGCGGCCAGGCGGGTGGCGGCCGCGGGGGGCAGACGCGCTGGTGCTGATCGACAGCCTCGACGGTCTCGTCCCGCACGCCGCTCGCAAGACGCTCGCCGCTGCCCGCAACCTGCGCGACGCCGGCTCGTTGACGGTGATCGCCACGGCCACCCGCCCGTTCGGGGGGGAGACGACGGTCATCGCGCTCGATGTGGCCCTGACGTCGACAGGCCGCCAACCGATCCTGGACCTCGCGGGCAGTGGCACGCTGAAGCCCGAGCTGCTCGTCGGCGAGGACGGCGCGCGCGCGATCACACAGGCGCGCGCGGCGGCGATCGGGGCCGCGGGCTAGCTTCCAAGAGCCCTTCCGGCGGCCGAGCTAGCGCCGGTAGGCGACCCGGCCCCAGGAGGGCTCGGGCGCGAGCTCGATCGGCTCGCCGCGCGCGGCCGACACGGGATCGACCGGCTGTACGTAGGCGAAGCCGCCCGTCTCCTCGTCGAAGAGGACGTCGAGCTCCCGCTCGTTGACGCGCTGGTCCAGCCACGCACCGCGGAAGACCAGGCGGCGCAGCCAGTGGACCAGCGAGCGCTCGGCCGGTCCGATCAGCTCCGGCCAGCATTCGTTGACGTGTTCGCCGAGTGCCGAGGCTGGGTCGGAGATGTCGCCGTTGACGGCGAGATTCACCAGATCTTCGAGCTCCTCATCGCCGAGACGGCCGCCGACGAACCCGAGCTTGAGCGCCGCCTGCTCGCAACGCTCCGAGAAGTCCGCCTCGTTGAAGGTGAAGCGCAGCTCTCCGTATTCGAGGACGAAGTCCTCTCCCGAGTTGTAGTTTCCGCGGCGCGACGACATATCAAGGCCGGGAATCGCTGTGCACCCGGGTCGTCGGGATAATACGGCTGCTTCCTGCTTTTCAGCCTGTGATGCATGGGATTTTGCATCCGATGACCGGGCGCCCGGCCTATACGCTGCACGGTCATGGCACGCCTCACGGAGCGCGGGCTACGCCGGTCGGTCGGCGTCCCCGGGATGTTCGCGACCGCCTACGGCAACGTCGGCTCCTCGATCTATTACGCGCTCGGGCTCGTCGCCGCCCATGCCCTCGGCCTGACGCCGCTGGTGTTCGTCTTTGCGGGCGGCCTGTTCGCGCTGACCGCCAAAACCTATGCCGAGGGCGCCTCGATGTTTCCCGAAGCGGGCGGGTCCTCCTCGTTCGCCCGCCACGCCTTCAACGACGTGGTCTCCTTCTTCGCGGGATGGGCGCTCAGCCTCGACTACATCCTCACGATCGCCATCTCGGCGTTCTTCGTGCCGCACTACCTGAGCGCCTTTCCCGGGCCTGCACGCGCTCAAGCACAACCCCGGCGACATCTTCGGCGGGCTCGTCGTCGTCGTGGCGCTGGCGTGGCTGAACATACGCGGACTCGGCGAGTCGGCGAAGCTCAACTTCGTCCTCGCGATCCTAGACCTGAGCACCCAGATCCTGCTCGTGGCGGTCGGCTGCGTGCTCGTGCTCAACCCTTCGCTGCTCGTCGATCAGGTGCACCTGGGAACGGTGCCGACGTGGCGGGAACTGATATTCGCGCTCTCGCTGGCGATGCTCGCCTACACCGGGATCGAGACGGTGGCCAACATGGCCGAGGAGTCCAAGGATCCCGGCACGCAGGTTCCCAAGGCCGTCAACCTCGTCGTGCTGGCGGTGCTCGTCGTCTACGCGGGCATCTCCGTCGTGGCGCTCTCGGCGCTGCCGGTCGTGCATCACGGCGTCGGCTACAGCCCGGAGCTGAAACAGACCTTCACCGAACCGGGCTACGCGACCGCGCTCGGGCACTTCTTTGAAAACGACCCCATCCTCGGGGTCATCTCGCGCCTGGGCCTCGAAAGCGGCGTTCTGAAGTTCGCCGAATACTACGTCGGCATGCTCGCCGCAACGATCCTCTTCATCGCCACCAACGCGGGCATGATCGGCATCTCGCGGCTGTCCTGGTCGCTGTCCGAGCACCGCCAGCTGCCGACGATCTTCTCCCAGCTGCACCCGCGCTATCGCACGCCGTGGTTCACGTTGATCTTCTTCTCGGCGCTCGCCGCCGTCCTGATCATCTACGGCAACACCCAAGTGCTCGGCAACCTCTACTCCTTCGGCGCGATGCTGTCGTTCACGACGGCCAACGTCGCGATCGTGGCCCTGCGCGTAAGAGACCCCGATCGCGAGCGCCCCTATGCGTGCCCGTGGGGGGTGCGCATCCGCGGCTACTGTGATCCCGATGACCGCCGTCATAGGGGGCATCGGCACGGCCGCGGCATGGGTCGCGGTCACCGTGCTGCACACCGAGGCGAGGATCGTCGGCATCCCCTGGATGATCATCGGCATGTGCGGCTACTTCTACTACCGCAGACGCTTGGGCCTCGATCCCCGCAGGTCCTACCGGCTGCCCCGGCCCGAGCGCCCGCCCGACTTCGAGGAGCTGGAGTACAAGAACGCGCTCGTGCCGATCTTCGGAGACGACGTCAGCGCCGCGGCCCTGGGGAGGGCCGCCAAGCTGATCGGCGAGGACGGTGTCGTCTACGCGATCTTCGTGCTGCCCGTGCCCAGCCAGCTATCGCTCGAGTCGGGACTCGAGGAGGAGGAGGCGCAGGGCCGCTCGGTGCTCGAGAGCGCGCGCATCAACGCGCGGCGTGCCGGGATCAAGATCCGCACCGGCCTGATCCGCACGCGCAACCCAGGGGCGGCGCTCGTGGAAGAAGCCGAACGGGTGGGCTCGGACGTGATCTACTGGTCGACCATCCACGCGCCCGCCGGTGAGCAGAAGATGGGCCCGACCGCGGCGTACCTGCTGAGCAAGCGTCCCTGCCGCGTGATCATCGAGTCCCAGAGTCGCCCGGCGCGGGCACATCCGAGCGCGCCGGTGCCGGCCTGAGCGGCGCAGGGGGGGGCCCGTCTAATCGACAGGGGCGAGGGCGGAGCCCAGCGCCTCGGCCAGGTGGGGGTGGCTGAACTGGTAGCCGAGCACGAGCGCCTTGGCGGGGACGACGCGAGCGCCGCCGGTAACTATCTCCGCCATCTCGCCGTAGAGCGCGTGCAGCGCTGCCGCCGGCACGGGCAGCCATGAGGGCCGTCTCAGCGCGCTGCCCAACGCGCGCGAGAAGTCACGGTTGCGCACCGGCTCAGGGGCTGTGGCGTTGACCGGGCCGCTCCAGCGCTCGTCGTCGATCGCGGTGAGCATGATGCCGATCAGATCGTCGCGGTGGATCCAGGACATGTACTGGCGCCCGCCCGCCACCGGGCCGCCCACGCCGCGTCTGAACGCGGGCAGCATCTTCGCGAGCGCCCCGCCGTTGCGGTCCAGCACCACGCCGGTGCGCACCTGCACGACGCGCACGCCCGAGCTCCGACGCCCGCTGCGCCTCGAGCTCCCAATCGGCGCACACGGCCGCCAAGAAGTCGCTGCCGGCCCGTGCGTCCTCGTCGAGCGGCTCATCGCCGTGAGCGCCGTAGTAGCCGATCGCCGAAGCGCTGAGGAGCGTGCGGGGACGGGGCTCTGCCGCGCGCAGGCCTGCGACGAGATTGCGCGTGCCTGTCACGCGGCTCTCGCGAATCGCGGCCTTCGCCTTCGCCGTCCAGCGCTGGGCGACGTTCTCGCCCGCGAGATGCACGACGGCATCGCGTCCGGCCAGCGCCGCGGCCGGCGCCGGTTCGCGCGTCAGATCCCAGCCCACCGCCTCCGCCGGGTCGCCCGTGCCCAACCGCGCCTGCGCGCGATCGGGATCGCGCGTGAGGATCGTGACGTGGGCTCCGCGGGCCCGCAGCGCGGCGACGAGCTGCGAGCCGATCAGCCCTGTCGCCCCGGTGACGGTCACCCGTGAGACGCTCACTCTCTCAGCCTCTCACACGCGACCTTCGCCGTCCCCGCCGCCTCAGGACGTGTGCCCGCCGCCTCGGGACGTGTGCCCGCCGCTCAGGACGTGTGCCCGCCGCTCAGGTCGTGTGCCCGCCCCTCAGGTCGTGTGCCCGCCCCTCAGGTCGTGTGCCCGCCCCTCAGGTCGTGTGCCCGCCGCCTCGGGTCGTGTGCCCGTCGCTCGAGGAGCTGCCGGTCATGGTGTCCCCGTAGGCGAATCCCACCTCCTGGCCGGCCAGGGCGGTGCCGGCGGATCGCGCCTGGTCGGCCACGGCCGCGGCCACCGCAGGGGCGACATCGCGGTTGAAGACCGAGGGGATGATGTAGTCCTCGCGCAGCTCCTTCTCATCGACGATCGCGGCGATCGCTCGCGCGGCTGCCATCTTCATCTCCTCGGTGATGGCCGGCGCGCGCACGTCCAACGCGCCGCGGAATATGCCCGGGAAGCAGAGCACGTTGTTGATCTGGTTGGGGTAGTCCGACCGCCCCGTCGCCATGATGCGCACGTAGGGAGCGGCCTCCTCCGGGTCGACCTCCGGGTTGGGGTTGGCCATCGCGAACACCATCGCATTGGCGTTCATGCGCGACAGCGCCTGCGCCGGCACCACGCGCGCGCCCGAGACGCCGATCAGCAGATCGGCGCCCTCGATGACGTCCGCCGGAACGCCATCGCGGCAGTCCGGGTTCGTAACCTCGGCGAACCAGCGCTTGAGGGGGTTCATCGAGCCGTCGAGGTAGTCCTGGCGGCGGACATGCAGGGCGCCGCGGGAGTCCGCGCCGATGATCTGGCGCACGCCCGCGGCCAGCAGGATCTTCGTCACGGCGATGCCGGCCGCCCCCAGGCCGATGATCGTCACGTTCAGGTCCTCCATCCCGCGGCTTGTCAGCTTCACCGAGTTGAGCAGAGCCGCCATCACGACCACCGCGGTGCCGTGCTGGTCGTCGTGGAAGACGGGAATGTCCAGACGCTGCTTGAGCTGCTCCTCGATCGCGAAGCAGCGCGGGGCCGAGATGTCCTCGAGGTTGATGCCGCCGAACGCCGGTGCGATCAGTTCGACCGTCCGCACGATCTCATCGGCGTCGGTCGTCTCGAGGCAGATGGGGAAGGCGTCGACGCCGGCGAACTCCTTGAACAGGCAGCACTTGCCCTCCATCACCGGCATCGCCGCGGCGGCGCCGATCGCGCCCAGCCCCAGCACGGCGCTGCCGTCGGACACGACCGCAACGGTGTTGCGCTTGATCGTGTACTGGAACGCCTTGTCTTCGTCGTCAGAGATCGCCAGGCACACGCGCGCGACACCAGGCGTATAGAGCATCGAGAGGTCATCGCGGGTCTTCAGCTGATGCTTGTTGCGCTGTTCGATCTTGCCGCCGACGTGCAGCAGGAAGGTACGGTCGGTGGTGTCGATCACCTGCACGCCGCTCAACATCGAGATCGCAGCGATGATCCGCTCCCAGTGCTCCCTGCTGGAGGCGTCGACGACGATGTCGCGCAGGCTCTGGCCACCGTCAACCTCTACGAGGTCCACGGCGGCGACCACACCGCCCGCCTCTCCGATGGCGCCCGTGAGCACTCCGAGCATGCCCTGTGCGTCGTCGATTCTGACGCGAATGGTGAGGCGGTATTGCGCACTTGGGGTGGCGCTCATCGTCGCGAGTGCTCCTCGGTTGTTGGGGCACGGCATCTTAGGCGCTATCCGTGCCCACCACGCTCGCTCCACGCGCGCGCCGGCCCCGGGAGTGTGCTGCGCCACGCCCGCGCCTGCGCGATGTCGCCCGACGCGCGCGCCCGCGCCCGCGGGACGCCGCTCGAAGCTCCAGCGTCCACGTAGAGTGATGCCCCGATGGCTCAGAGCACGACAGGCCGAGCACCTGCCTCCGCCGGCAGCGACGCCACGCGGGAGCAGCGCCTGTTCCTGATCGACGGTCCAAGCCTCGTCTACCGCGCCTTCTTCGCGCTTCCCGAGTCGATCGCGACGTCGACCGGCGTGCCGACCAACGCGATCTTCGGATTCGCCTCGATGCTCGTGAAGATCGTGAGCGAGTACGGCGTCTGTCCGACCGTCGTCGCCTGGGATGCGGGCACCTCCGGTCGCACCGAGCTGTTCGCCGACTACAAGGCCCAGCGGCGCTCGCGCCCGGACCTGCTCAAGCAGCAGTGGCCGGCGATGGAACCGCTCGTCGATGCGTTCGGCTATCGAAACGTGCGGCTCGAGGGCTACGAGGCGGACGACGTGATCGCCTCGCTCGCAGAGCGAGCGCTGCGCTCCAGCCCGCCGGTGCCGGTGATGATCGTGACCGGCGATCGCGACGTCTTCCAGCTGATCGACGGGGAGGGCCTGGTCAAGGTGATGGCGAACACGCGCGGAATCACCGAAACCAAGATCTACGACCGCCAGGCGGTGATCGACCGCTACGGGATCCCGCCCGAGCTGATCCCCGACTTCTATGGCCTGAAGGGCGACACCTCGGACAACATCCCCGGGGTCCCCGGGATCGGCGACAAGACCGCCAGCGAGCTGATCGGAAGCTACGGGTCGCTGGAGGGCGTGCTCTCGCACGTCGAGGAGATCAGCGGCCCCAAGCGCAAACAGAACCTGCTCGAGCACGCGCAGGACGCACGCGTGTCCAAGCGCCTGGCCACGGTCAGGCGCGATCTGGAGGTCGACGTGGACATCGCGGCCGAGGCGGCGCGCGAGCCCGACCGCTCGCGCCTGCGGGAGGTGTTCCGCGGCTATGAGCTGCGCGATCCCCTGCGCCGCCTGGAAGAGGCTCTCGGTGACGCCGAGCTCGCGGCGCCGGCGATGGAGGTCGAATCGAAGCTGAGCGCGCGCACCCGTGCCGGCACGCCCGCCGAGATCGCGGGTCTCGCGGGCGCCGACGTGGAGCTGTGCGTGGTCGTGAGCAGCGTCCAGGCGCCCGAGGGCGCGCTGTTCGCCGAGGGCTCGCCCTGGCGCTTCGCCGTCGTCGCGAGCCGGCAGCGCGGCGCGGGCACCGGGCGGGGGAGCGCCGGCGCGGTGGAGGTCCTGACCGGCGACTGCGACTCGCCCGAACAGGTCGCGGCGGCCTGTGGCGGGTGCGCCGCGGTCGCCCACGACGCCAAAGCGCTGGGCCTCGTGCCGCCCGGGCTGGCGCACGACACGCTGCTCGGCGCCTACCTGCTGGACCCCGCGAGGCGGGGCTATCCGTTTGCCGAGCTGTGCGAAGAGCGCGGCCTGGCCGCCGCGATGGACGATCCGGTGGCCGGCGACGCGCTGCTGCTCGAGGCGCTCGCCGGCTGGCAGCGCGAGCAGATCGCCGAGCGTGGCCTCGACGGCGTGATGCGCGACATCGAGCTGCCGCTGGTGGTCGTCCTGCGCGAGATGGAGCTGCTCGGGGTGAGGCTGGACCTGGAGCGCCTGGCGGTCATCACCAGGCGCGTGCACGAGGAGATCACCTCCTGCGAACGGGAGATCTACGCGCTGGCCGAGGAGGAATTCGTGATCGGCTCGCCCCAGCAGCTGGGAGAGATCCTGTTCGAGAAGCTCGGCCTGACGCGCAAGCGCCGCGGCAAGACGGGCTACTCGACCGACGCGCGCGTGCTGCAGGCGATCCGCTCCGAGCACGAGATCGTGCCGAAGATCGAGCGCTGGCGCGAGCTGTCCACGCTGATAAAGACATACCTCGACGTCCTGCCCGAGCTCGTCGACGAGCGCTCGCGCGTCCACACCACCTTCCTGCAGGCGGTCGCGCAGACCGGTCGCCTGTCGAGCACCAACCCGAACATGCAGAACGTGCCGATACGCACGCCGCTGGGGCGTGAGATCCGCGGATGCTTCGAGGCCGAGCCGGGCGCGGTGCTGATCTCGGCCGACTACTCCCAGATCGAGCTGCGCGTGCTCGCTCACGCGGCCGACGAGCCGGCGCTGAAGGAGATCTTCAGACGCGGTGAAGACGTGCATACGGCGACCGCCTCGCAGGTCTTCGCCGTCGCCCCCGAGGACATCGACCCCGGCATGCGCTCGAAGGCCAAGATGATCAACTACGGGATCGTCTACGGGCTCTCCGACTACGGCCTGGCCGATCGCCTGCAACATCCCGCGGGAGGAGGCGAAGGAGTTCATCGACGCCTATCTCGAGCGCTTTCCGCGCGTCGCGAGCTTCATGAGCGAAACGGTGGAGCGGGCGAAGCGCGACGGACACGTGACGACCCTGTGGGGCCGCCGCCGCCAGATCCCCGAGCTGCAGGCGCGCAACTACCAGGTGCGAACGCTCGGGGAACGCCTCGCCGTGAACACCGTGATCCAGGGCACCGCCGCCGACATCATCAAGCTCGCGATGGTCCGCTGTCACCGCGCCCTGTCGGAGTCCGAGCAGCGGACGCGTCTGATCCTCACGATCCACGACGAGCTGCTGTTCGAGGGCCCGCCCGAGGAGGCGAGCTCAGCGGCCGAGCTGATCGAGCGCGAGATGGTCGGCGTGTGGGAGCGCGAGCCGCCGCTGGCGGTCGACATCGGCGTCGGGCAGAACTGGCTGGAGGCCAAGTGAGCCGCGCGGCTGGCGGTGCTGCTCGCCGTCGCGGCCGGCTGCTTCGTCGGCCTGCAGGCGCCCGTCAACGCGCGTCTCGGGCGCCAGGTCGGAAGCCTGCAGGCGGCGACGGTGTCGTTCCTCATCGGCACGCTCGCGCTGGTGCTCGTGGCCTCGCTCTCGAGCGGCGGCCTGTCCGGCATCGGCAACGCCGGCAAGGCGCCCTGGTGGGCGCTGATCGGGGGCGTTCTCGGCGCCTTCTACGTCACCGTCGCCCTCCTCACGGTCCGCACCCTCGGCCTCAGCGCGCTGACGGCGATCGTCGTGACGCGGCCAGCTCGCGATCGCCGCGCTGGTCGATCGCTTCGGCCTGCTGGGCCTGTCCAGGCAGCACATCGGCGCGCCGCGCATCGTCGGGCTCGTGTTCCTGCTCGTGGGCGTGGTGCTCGTCGTGCGCAGGTAGGCCGCTAGCCGCCTGTCGCACAGGCCTCCTGATAGGCCTCGCCGAGGAGGCGCAGCCCACGCTGGATCGCGGGCGGCGCCAGAGGCGCTCAGCCCAGGGCGGAGCGGAAGCCCTCCCGCCAGCTGGCGTGCTCGGGCATCCAGCCGAGCTCGCGCCTGGCGAGCTCGTTGGATGCCCCCTGGGCGCGGGTCATCGCCGACACGCCGAAGTCGCCGGCGAAGATGCGGGCGATGAAGGCGGGTACGCGACGGGGCCTGGGCGCTCCCAGCGCATCGGCCAGCGCCGGCAGCCACTGCGAAACGGCAGCCGGATCGTCATCGACGATGTTGTACGCGCCGCTCGCGCCCGTGGTCAGCGCCGCGACCGTGGCCCGCGCCGCGTCGTCGACGTGGATGAACGACCACACGCCCGCGCCCTTGCCCACCACGGGCAGGCGACGGCGGGCGATGTCCTCGCACATCGAGCCGCTCTTCGAGATCGCGCTGCCCGGGCCGTAGAAGTAGCCGTAGCGCAGAACGATGCCGCCGGCGTCGAGGACGGTGCGCTCGAGCTCGCTCAGGGCGAGGGCCGATCGCCGGAAGGCCCTGGGCGAGTCCAGGTACAGGGCGTCGGTCTCGGCGTGCAGCGTGCCCTGGCGTCCGGGCGCGTAGGCGAAGGCGATGCTCTGCGCGAGGATGCGCTCGGCACCGGCCTCCTGGGCGGCCTGCACGAGGTGGCGCGTGCCCTCGCTGCGAAGGCGGTCGTTCATCACGAAGTCCCGCTCCATCTTGCGCGGGTCGATCCTGCGCGGGAGCGAGGTGAGCTGGTGGATGACCGCCTCGGGGCGGGCCGCGAGGACCGCCTCCCGCACGGCCGCGGCATCGAGCGCATCGACCACGGCCGACTCGGCGCCCATCGCCGCGAGCGCGCCTGCCTTCTCGGGCGAACGCGTCATGCCCGTGACCTGATGGCCGCCGGCGACGAGCATCGGCGTCAGTCGCCGGCCGATGACGCCGGTGGCGCCCGCCAGGAAGATCCTCATGCGGGCGCGAGCGACTCGGGTGATGCCTCGGGGATGGCGCAGACCATCCCCTCGCTGAAGCCGGCCGCCGTCATCTCGAAGGCGCTGTTGAAGCGCGCGCGCATGTTCTCCAGCGCGATCACGTTGGTCAGCTCGACGAGCTGGCGCTCGTGGAAGTGTCGGCGCAGGGCGGCGAACAGCTCGTCGCCGACCCTCGCCGGCGTGCTGCTCATGGCCGTCGCGTAGTCGAGCACCAGCCGCTCGAGCGCGCTGAACTCCTCGCTCTCGCGGTAGCGGGGCAGAGCGAGCAGCTGTGCCTCGGTGATTCCCGACGCGCGGGCCAGGGCCGAGCCGATGTCGGCGCAGAACTCGCAGTGCACGAGTGCGGCGGCCTTCAACTGGGCGAGCGTCTTCAGGCGCTTGGCGACCCCGTGCTGCTGTGCCGTCGCCCGCTCGAGCATCCCGTAGCCGATCAGGAGCTGCGGCGCGTGGGCGTAGACCGCGACGGGATCCACGTCCCTACCCACCTGCCGTCGGGACAACCGGTAGATCAGTCGCACGAGCGGGCCTGCGTTGCGTGTCGGTACGCCCTCGATTCGAGTCATGTCACGCTCCCTTGCGCGGTGGGCAGGTGGCTCGCCGCGGGCTCGCGCGCGCCAGTGTGCGCCGCGTCCTGACGACTGGCCTCGCGCCACAGCCAGGCCAGCACGACCGTGGCGGCGGCGAGTGAGAGAAAGTCGAAGTAGCCGAGCCAGGCCGGGTGCGCCCTGTCGATGTCGATCAGGTGGTTGACGCTATGCAGGGCGTACTGGATGGTCGTCAGCGCGAGCACCGGCGCGCGCCAGCTTGGCCGGCGCAGCGAGATCAGCAGCGCTACGCCGATCGCGCCCTCGAAGCTCGCGACGTCGCGCACGTAGTGGCCGTTGAATGACCCGAACGGGCCGACCGCGGTGTAGAAGGCGTGCGGCGCCGCGGCCATGAACACGGCCAGTGCCAGCTCGACGGCGGCGAACGCGCCGATCCCCACCGCGACCGTGCCCGGAGGGGGCCCGGAGCGCTCGGCGGTCGGCGTGGACGCGGCGAGGACGGTCATGCGGGCTCCACGTTATTGCGGGAGTGGTTCACTGTAAAGGACCACTTTGAGCATGAAAGAGGGTGCCAATTCCGGACCCGAGCTGCTTCTCGAGCTCGATCGGGGAGCGCGCGATCCGCTGCGCGCCCAGCTCGAGGAGGCCCTGCGCGCGGCTGTGCGCTCCGGGCGCCTGCCGGCACATGCCCGGCTGCCGGCCACGCGGGCGCTCGCCTCCGACCTGGGGGTCTCGCGGCGACTTGTCGTGGAGGCGTACGCCCAGCTGCTGGCGGAGGGCTATCTGCGCGCGCGCCGCGGAGCAGGGACGTTCGTGGCCGACTCCGCGGCCACCACCGGCGCGCCCGCCCGCGAACCCACCGAGCGCCCGTTGAGGCTCGATTTCTTCCCGGGCTACCCGGATCTGGCCTCGTTCCCGCGCCGTGCGTGGCTGCGGGTGATCCGTGAAACCCTGCTCGAGGCGCCCGATCGGGCCTTCGGCTATCCCGACCCGCGCGGCGCCCCCGAGCTGCGCCAGGCGCTGGCCGAGCACCTGCGGCGCGTACGCGGGGTCGTGGCCGACCCGCAGCGGATCGTGGTCTGCTCGGGCGCCGCGCAGGCCTTCGGGCTGCTCGCGCGGGCGCTGGGCGGGTGCCGGATGGCGGTCGAGGATCCGGGCCTGCCCGACCATCGCGCGATTCTCGCCGCGCAGGGCGCGTCGCTGCTGGCCCTGGCGGTGGACGAGCGGGGCGCTCGCGTGCAGGAGCTGGCCTCCATCGCTGCGCGCGAGGGGCACATCGATGCCGTGCTCGTGACCCCGGCGCACCAGTCGCCCATCGGGGTCGCGCTCGCACCGGAGCGTCGCGCCGCCCTGCTCGACTGGGCCGGCGCGCAGGGACGGGTCGTGATCGAGGACGACTACGACGCCGAGTACCGCTACGACCGGGCGCCGCTGGCCGCGCTGCAGGGGTTGGCTCCGGACCGGGTTGTCTACATGGGCACCGTCAGCAAGACGCTGGCTCCGGCCCTGCGCCTCGGCTGGCTCGTTCTGCCCGAGCGCCTGCTCTCAGCGGTGGCCGAGGAGAAGAGGCTCGCCGATCGCGGCTGTCCCACACTCGATCAGCTCGCGCTCGCGCGAATGCTCCAGAGCGGCGCCTATGACCGTCACCTGCGCCAGGCCCGCCGCCGCTACAGGGCCCGCCGCGACGCGCTCGCAGCCGCGGTCGCGCGTCACCTTCCAGGCGCGCGGGTCACCGGACTGGCGGCCGGCCTGCACGCGATCGTCCGCCTCGGCCGCGCCGTTGACGGGCTGTCGCTGCTCAAGGCCGCTCGCCGGCGCTCGGTCGGCGTCTACCCGCTCGGCTATGCCTACATGGAGGTCAGGGCCGTGCACGACGGCCTCGTGCTCGGCTACGCCAATCTCGTGGAGCCGGCCATCGAGGAGGGCATCCGCCGGCTCGCGGAGGCGCTTGCGGAAGTGCCGCCGCTCGCGGAGCCAACGAAGGACGGCGGGGCGATCTCGAGATAGTGGCGAAAGATCCAATGAGCGATCCGGCGGCTTTCAACGCGGCCGACGATCGCACTGAGCGAGCGGCTCGGCGTCATGTACCCGACCGCCCGCTGGACCGCCAGCATCCAGCGGTACTTGCGCGCATGCGAGTCCGAGAAGGCGCCGTAGCGGCGTAGAGCATCCTCGCGCGTGCGGCGACCTTCGAGCACCGCGCGCAGCTCGCGCCCGCACGCGATGCCGAAGTACAGCGCGGTGCGGATCCCCTCGGCGGTCAGCGGCAGGCAGTGTCCGGCGGAGTCACCGGCGAAGAAGACGCCGTCCTCGATCGCAGGGCGCAGCCGGTGCGGGATCCAGTTGCCCTGATAGTTGACCGGCTCCAGCCCCAGGTCGCGCGCGAGCCTGACCGTCGGCTCCTTGACATGGTGAGTGGGCCAGAAGGAGCCCACGCCGACGCGCAACTCATCACGGGCCGGAAAGCGCCAGGCGTATCCGGCCCGCACGTAGCCGGGATCGATCCACAGCTCCATCTCCGCCCTGGCGCCGGGCGGATGCACCTCGAGGCCGCGCGAGAGCCGAGCGTCGGGAGGCTGGATCGTGGTGCGGTTGGACAGAACTCGTCGCCAGCCCATCGCATCGACGATCAGCGGCGCCTTCAACGCACCGCGATCGGTGTGAACCGTGAAGCCGTCGCGACCGGTCACGGTCGCGGTCTCGAACTCGACGTCGGCCCCGTTGAGGTGGCCTCGCAGTTCGGCGCATATCTCGCGGTAGTCGAATGTGCTGAACGACCATGGCAGCGGCCAGCGCGAGGTGCGAAAAGGCGTGTGCACGGTGATGCGGTCGAAGCTCTGGCGGCAGGAGCCCATCACGTCCAGCGCCTGCATCCAGAGGGTCGGCATCGCGCACGCCGATGTCTGGCGCTCGCCAAGCTCATAGCGGTCGATCATCAGAACGCGTGCCCCCGAGCCGGCGAGCTCGCGCGCGACCGCGAGGCCGGCAAAGCTGGCCCCGCACACGAGCACGTCGCAGTCGCCTCGCTGAAAGGGGGTGCGCTCGAGCCCCCGCTTCGTCGCTCGCACCGTCATATGCCCGGCAATGATACGGCTGCGCTAGGCTTCCGTCGGTGCAGACTGTGACGGAGAACCCCGACGCTCGCGTTGTCGAGGGCTCGAACGGGCTTCTCTTGGAAGTCGACGGCGAGATCGTCCCGAACTACGAGGCCACCTTCCGCCCCATCGAAGAGGGCGAGGTGGTGACGGGCAGTGTAGTGCGAATCGACAAGGACGAGGTCCTCGTCGACATCGGCTACAAGTCCGAGGGCGTCATTCCCGCGAACGAGCTTTCGATTCGCAAGTCCGTCGACCCGCACGACGAGGTCCATCTCGGCGAGGAGATCGATGCGATCGTCCTCACCAAGGAGGACCAGGACGGGCGCCTGATCATGTCCAAGAAGCGGGCGCGCTTCGAGAAGGCGTGGCGCCGCATCGAAACCGCCGCAGAGTCCGGCGAGCCGGTCGAGGGGACGGTCATCGAGGTCGTCAAGGGCGGACTGATCATCGACCTGGGCGTTCGCGGCTTCCTGCCCGCCTCGCTGGTGGACATTCGCCGGGTGCCCAACCTCGACGAATACATGGGCACGAAGATCGAGACGAAGGTCATCGAGCTGAACCGCTCGCGCAACAACGTCGTGCTGTCGCGCCGCGCCGTGCTCGAGGAGGAGCGCAAGGAGGTCCGCCAGCAGATCCTCGACGGCCTCCAGCCCGGGCTGGTCGTCGAGGGTCAGATCTCCAACATCGTCGACTTCGGCGCATTCGTCGACCTCGACGGCATCGACGGGCTGATCCACATCTCCGAGCTGTCGTGGTCGCACGTCAACCACCCGAGCGAGATCCTCGCGATCGGCGACACCGTCAAGGTCAAGGTGCTCGACATCGACCGCGACCGTCAGCGCATCTCCCTCGGGCTCAAGCAGACCCAGGAGGACCCCTGGCAGCGGATCGTCGACACCTACAACGTCAACGACGAGCTGCAGGGCAAGGTGACCAAGGTCGTCACGTTCGGCGCCTTCGTCGAGATCCTCGACGGCGTGGAGGGACTCGTGCACATCTCCGAGCTCGCTCCCCATCACGTCGAGAGCCCGCGCGAGATCGTCCATCCCGGCGATGAGATCCGCGTGAAGATCCTCGAGATCGACTCCGAGCGCCGGCGACTCTCCCTGTCGGCCAAGCGCGTGGAGGATCAGATCCTGCCGGTCGCGCGCCCCGGCCAGGCCGGCGATGAGTCCGCGGCTGCCTCGCAGGACGCCGCCTCGGCGGGTGGCGACGGCGCAGAGGCGCCCGAGGCGCCGCAGGCGACGGTCGACACCGCCGGAACGGATGCCGCGCCGGAAGCGGCTGCGACGCCCGACGCGGCTCAGGGTGTGCCCGAGACGTTGGAGGCGCCCGGGACGCCCGAGACGTTGGAGGCGCCCGGGACGCCCGAGACGGTGGCGGCCGCCGGGTCCGCCGAGGTCGCTGGCGCCCCCGAGGCCGCGCAGGAGGACGAGGCGCCCGCGAGCGCGCCGGAGGCCGCGTCGGACTCCTCCCCGCAGGCTGCGCAGTCCGGAGACGGCGCCGATGGCCAGGAGTCCGCGCCCGAGGCCGAGAGCGGCGAGCCGGAGATCGCCGCCGAGTCCTCGGCGGACTGACGTCTGGCACGCGCCGAAGCAGGTGGATCCGGGCGTGCCCTTCGTGGGGCTGACCGGAGGCATGGGGGCGGGCAAGTCGACCGCCCTGGCGGCGCTCGAGCGACTGGGGGCCGCGGTGCTCTCGAGCGACGCGGTGGTGCACGAGCTATACGAGGACGATCGCGTGCGCGAGCAGCTCCTGCGGCGATGGGGCCCCGAGGTGGTCCCCGACGGCGTGGTCGATCGCGCGGCCGTCGCCGAGCGGGCGTTCGCGCGGGCCGAGGACAGGGCCTGGCTCGAGGGCCTGCTGTGGCCGATGGTGGGCGCACGGGTGGCGGGCTGGCTCGGCGAGGTGCGCGCGGGCGCGGCGAGCGACACGCGTCCCCCGCGCGCCGCCGTGGTGGAGGTACCGCTGCTGTTCGAGGCCGGTCAGGAGGGGCTCTACGACGCGACGATCGCGGTCGTCTCCGACGAAGCGCTATGCCGCGAGCGGGCAGCTGCACGAGGACACGTGCTCGCGGACGAGCGGGCTGCGCGCCAGCTGAGTCAGGATGAGAAGGCGCGGCGGGCGACGTTCGTCGTGCGCAACGACGGCAGCGAGGAGGATCTCGAGCACGAACTGTCAGCGGTGCTTGAGAGGCTTGGACGATGAGCCGGAGAGCGCTTGGCACGCTCGCGACCCTGGCGGCCGCCATCCTGTGCGTGGCGCTGATCCTCGTCGAGGTCGATCACGCCGTGCACGACCACGGACTGCCGCTCAGCGATGCGAGCGTGATCCGCGAACAGGCGGCCCAGAAGCATCTCGACCCGGCTCTGATCGCCGCGGTGATCTACGCGGAGACGAAGTTCGACCCACGTCCATCTCCGGCGGGTGCGCAGGGGCTGATGCAGATTCTGCCCGAAACCGCGTACTTCCTCGCCCACCTGTCGGGAGGCACCAGCTTCACCGCCGGCGACCTGGCGAGCCCGAGGATCAACGTGGCCTACGGCAGCTACTACCTGAGATACCTGCTCGATCACTACAAGGGCAACGAGATGCTCGCCGTGGCCGCGTACAACGGAGGCGTGACGAACGTCGATCAATGGGTGGCCCATGCGCGCGCCGACGGGACATCACTGAGCGAGGAAGCGATCCCCTTCCCCGAGACCCGCGAATACGTGCGTCGCGTGCTCAACGCGCAGCGCGACTACCGCACCGTCTACGCGCGCCAGCTGGGGCTCGAGTAGCGCAACCGCGATCCACGCAGGCTGAGCCTCCGGCGAGCTTCCGGACGCTGGCGGACGGGCTACTGTTCAAGCCGCGACCCCAGATGCCCGACTTCAAGCTCGACTCCGTCTTCACGCCCACCGCCGATCAGCCCCAGGCGATCGCCGCCCTGGCCGAGGGCGTCGAGCAGGGTGAGCGCTTCCAGACGCTGCTGGGAGCGACCGGGACCGGCAAGACGATGACGATGGCCGGGGTGATCGAGGCGGTTCAGCGCCCGACGCTGGTGATCGCCCACAACAAGACGCTCGCGGCTCAGCTGTGCAACGAGTTCCGGACCTTCTTCCCCGACAACGCGGTCGAGTACTTCGTCTCCTACTACGACTACTACCAGCCCGAGGCCTACGTGCCCAGCAGGGACCTGTACATCGAGAAGGACTCGGCGATCAACCAGGAGGTCGACCGGCTGCGTCACGCGGCCACGGCCGCGGTGTTCGCGCGCCGGGACGTGATCGTGGTGGCGTCGGTGTCGTGCATCTACGGGCTGGGTTCGCCGGAGACGTATGAGATGAACATGCAGATCCTCAAGCGGGGGGAGGAAATCGACCGCGATGCGCTGCTGCGCAAGCTGGTGGCGATCCAGTACACGCGCAACGACTCGGTGCTCTCGCGAGGCAGCTTCCGCGTTCGCGGAGAGACGCTCGAGGTGTTTCCGGCCTACGCAGAGACGGCCTTCCGGGCGCTGCTGTTCGGCGACGAGGTCGAGCGGCTGTCGCAGTTCGACCCGCTGACCGGCGAGGTGGTGGCCGACGAGTTGGAGCACGTCGCGATCTGGCCGGCGACCCACTACAACGTCAAGGAGGGCACGATCGAGGCGGCCGTGGCGGAGATCGGCTGCGAGTTGAACGAGCGCTGCGAGGAGCTCGAGTCGGAGGGCAAGCAGCTGGAGTCCCACCGCCTGCGCCAGCGCACGCAGTACGACATGGAGATGCTCAGGGAGGTCGGCTTCTGCTCGGGGATCGAGAACTACTCGCGCATCCTCGACGGGCGCCGGCCGGGCGAGCGGCCGTACTGCCTGATCGACTACTTCCCGAAGGACTTCGTCTGTTTCATCGACGAGTCCCATCAGACCGTGCCGCAGATCGGGGGGATGCACGTGGGGGATCGCTCGCGCAAGCAGACGCTCGTGGACTACGGCTTCAGGCTGCCGAGCGCGCTCGACAACCGCCCGCAGACCTTCGAGGAGTTCCTCTCGATCACCCCGCAGCTGCTGTTCGTCTCGGCGACCCCCGGTGAGTACGAGCGAGCGCGCTCGGGGCGCGTGGTCGAGCAGATCGTCCGCCCGACCGGAATCGTGGACCCGGTGGTGGACGTGCGCGAGACGCGCAACCAGATCGACGATCTGATGAACGAGGTGCGGGCGCGCGTGGAGCGCGACGAGCGGGTGCTGGTGACGACGTTGACGAAGAAGATGTCCGAGGACCTGTCGCAGTACCTGCTCGAGATGGGCTTCAGGACGCGCTATCTGCACTCGGAGATCGACACGCTCGAGCGCATCCAGATAATCCGCGACCTGCGCCTGGGCGAGTACGACGTGCTGGTCGGCGTGAATCTGCTGCGCGAGGGCCTGGACCTGCCGGAGGTCTCGCTGGTGGCGATCCTGGATGCCGACAAGGAGGGCTTTCTGCGCGGCGAGACCTCGCTGATCCAGACGATCGGCCGGGCGGCGCGCAACGTCGATGGCACGGTGCTGATGTATGCCGACAAAGAGACGCAGGCGATGCGCTCGGCGATCTCCGAGACCGACCGCAGGCGGGAGATCCAGCTCGCCTACAACGAGCGCCACGGGATCACGGCGGCGACGATCGTCAAGGGCATCTCCGACATCGCCGAGTTCCTGCAGGCCGAGTCCAAGGTCCCGCGCGCGCGCAAACGGCGCAGGCGAGCCCGGGGCTCGGAGGCCGAGATGCCCAAGCACGAGCTCGAGCGGATGGTGGTCGAGCTCGAGGAGGAGATGATCGCCGCGGCCGACGAGCTGCGCTTCGAGTACGCGGCGCAGCTGCGCGACGAGCTGCGCGAGCTGCGCCGAGACCTGCGGGAGATCCAGGCAAGTGAGGCTCCGACCGGCGACATCGCCTAGGATTGCCGCCGTGGATATCGACCGGCAGGCGATCGAGAGGCGGGACTTCCCGATCGGCCGCAGGGGGTATGACCCCGCGGCGGTGGACGCGCACCTGCGCGCGCTCGCCGCCGAGTTCGAGGAGCTCCAGCGCGCGAGCGCCGGCGGGACGCAGGAGCCCTCGCTGGCCTCGACGGCGGCGAGCCAGGTGCAGAGCATCCTCAAGGCGGCGGAGACGGCGGCGGCGGACATCGAGCGCCAGGCGCGCGAGGGCGCGAGCAGCACGCGCGAGGAGGCCGATCGGGACGCCGAGCGAACGCGCGAGGAGGCCATCAGGCAGGCACAGGCGCACGTGGCGGCCGTCGCCCAGGCCACCTCGGTCCTGCTCGAGCGGGTCTCCTCGATGGACGGGGAGGTGCGCGCGCTGGTGGAGAGCCTGCGCGCGGGCGCGGGTCGGCTGGCGCGCGATCTGGCGGCGGTCGAGGCGAACATGGGCGAGCTCTACGATGCCGCGTCGGGACGGCTGGCGGCCGCGGGCGCCGAGCGGCCGACGACGGGCTCTGCGGCGCCCCCCCGGCCGGCGAAGGCGCCCGAGGCTCAGGCCGCCGATGACGTTCCGGGCCGTCCTGCGCGGCCACCGTCCTCCGCAGGGGCCTCCGCTGATCCATCGCCGCCACCGCCGTCCGAGGCACAGGCGCCGGCTGCGCAGGCATCACCCCCGGCCGGCGCGGCGCCTGCGGCCGCCCCGGAGGGTGCGCCGGCGGCCGCCAACGGCGACCTCGACGGCGCCCGGCTGATCGCGCTGAACATGGCGCTGAACGGCGAGTCGCGTGCGGAGGCGGATCGCTATCTGGCCGAGAACTTCCAGCTGGCGGACAGGCAGAAGCTGATCGACGAGGTGTACGCGGCGATCGAGGGCTGAGACTCCTCGCGCGCACAGTCCGGCCGACGCGCAGCACGAGCTTGCCGATGTGCTCGCCGTTGAACAGCTGGAGCAGTGCATCGGGAAAGGCGCTCACGGACCCGGGCTCGAACATCTGTTCGCCCTAATAGAATGGGCCCGACATGGCGCGCGGCAACGAGATCAGGGTTTCCGGGGCGAGGGAGCACAACCTCAAGGACATCTCGCTCTCGCTGCCGCGCGACGCGCTCGTGGTGATCACGGGCCTGTCGGGCTCGGGCAAGTCGAGCCTCGCGTTCGACACGATCTACGCGGAGGGCCAGCGGCGCTACGTGGAGTCGCTGTCGGCCTACGCCAGGCAGTTCCTGGGGCAGATGGACAAGCCCGACGTGGACTCGATCGAGGGGCTCTCGCCGGCGATCTCGATCGACCAGAAGACGACCTCGCGCAACCCGCGCTCGACGGTCGGCACGGTCACCGAGATCTACGACTACCTGCGGCTGCTGTGGTCGCGGGTGGGCAAGCCGCACTGTCCGATATGCGGCAGGCCGATCGTGGGCCAGTCGGCCGAGCAGATCATCGACCAGGCGATGGAGCTCGCGGAGGGGACCCGCTTCATGGTGCTCGCGCCGGTCGTGCGGGGGCGCAAGGGGGAGTACGGCAAGCTGCTCGACGAGCTGAGGGCGGACGGGTTCGCGCGCGTGAAGATCGACGATCGGGTGCGCATGCTCGAGGAGTCGATCGTGCTCGACAAGCGCTACAAGCACGACATCTCGGTCGTGGTCGACCGGCTCGTGATGCGCCACGACGTGCGCAAGCGGCTGGCGGACTCGATCGAGACGGCGGTCTCGCTCGCAGACGGGCTGGTCGAGATAGAGATCGTCGGCTCCGCCCTGTCGGGCTCCGCCTCGGCGCCGGCCACGCAGGACGCTGGCGGGGGGGAGCGTGCGCACGCGACCGGCGCCAAGGGCGCGCGGGCCGCGGCCGTGCAGATCGTTCCGGGCGTGGCGCCCGAGCCGGGCACGGTGTTCACCTTCTCCGAGCGGTTCGCCTGTCCCGAGCATGGGCCCTCGCTGGTGGAGCTCGAGCCGCGGATCTTCTCCTTCAACTCCCCGCACGGCGCATGCGACCGCTGCACGGGACTCGGCTCGCAGATGGAGATCGACCCCGAGCTGGTCGTGCCCGACCCCACGCTGTCGATCGGCGAAGGCGCGCTTGCGCCGTGGGCGAGCAGCACCTCGAGCTACTACGAGATGGTCACCGAGGCGATCGCCGAGCGCTACGGGGTGGATCTCGACGCTCCGTGGGAGGAGCTGCCCGCCGAGCAGCGCGACCTGTTCCTGCACGGGACCAACGGCGAGCCGGTGCAGGTCAGCTACCGCAACCGCTACGGGCGGCGGCGCTCCTACGCGACGAGGTTCGAGGGGATCGTGCCGAACCTCGAGCGTCGCTACCGGGAGACCGACTCGGAGTGGACGCGGGAGAAGATCGAGGAGTTCATGTCGCTGCGGGCCTGCCCGGTGTGCGGTGGAGCGAGGTTGCGCGCGGAGTCGCGCGCGGTGCTCGTCGGGGGCACGCGCATCGAGGACTTCTGTGCGCTGTCGGCGCGGCGGGCGCTCGAGTGGCTCGAGCAGGTGGAGCTCTCGGAGACCGACCGGCACGTGGCCCGGCTGATCCTGCGCGAGATCTCAGAGCGGCTGCGCTTCCTGGAGAACGTGGGCATCGGCTACCTGTCGATGGATCGCGCCGCCTCCACGCTGTCCGGCGGCGAGGCGCAGCGGATTCGCCTGGCGACGCAGATCGGCTCCTCGCTGGTGGGGGTGCTGTACATCCTGGACGAGCCCTCGATCGGGCTGCACCAGCGCGACAACTCCAGGCTGATCGGCACGCTCGAGCGCCTGCGCGAGCTGGGGAACACGGTGATCGTGGTCGAGCACGACGAGCAGACGATGCGCGCCGCCGATCACCTCGTCGACCTCGGACCGGGCGCTGGCGAACACGGCGGGCGGATCGTCGCGCAGGGGACCGCCGAGCAGGTGCAGAAGGTCGAGGAGTCGCTCACCGGGCAGTTCCTTTCCGGTGAGCGCACGATCCCGACGCCGGAGCGCCGGCGCACGCCGAGCGGATATGTGGAGATCATCGGGGCCAGCCAGCACAACCTGCGCGATGTCGACGTCCACGTTCCGCTGGGCGTGCTGACGTGCGTGACGGGCGTCTCGGGGTCGGGCAAGTCGACGCTCGTGAACGACGTGCTGTTCAAGGCGGTGGCAAACCGCCTGCACCGCGCGCGTCAGCGGCCGGGAGCGCACCGTGCGATTCGTGGCCTCGATCAGCTCGACAAGATCATCGCCGTCGACCAGTCGCCGATCGGGCGCACGCCGCGCTCGAACCCGGCCACCTACACGGGGCTGTTCGACGTCATCCGCGACCTCTTCTCGAAGACTCAGGAGGCGCGCGCGCGTGGATACAAGCCGGGGCGGTTCAGCTTCAACGTGAAGGGCGGGCGTTGCGAGGTGTGCCGCGGGGACGGGCAGATCAAGATCGAGATGCACTTCCTGCCCGACGTGTACGTGCCCTGCGAGCAGTGTCACGGCAAGCGCTACAACCGCGAGACGCTCGAGGTGCGTTTCAAGGGCCGCAGCATCGCCGACGTGCTCGACATGCCGGTCGAGGAGGCGCTGCGCTTCTTCGAGCACATCCCGAAGGTGCGCCGGCGCCTGGAGACCCTGAACGCGGTCGGGCTGGGCTACGTGCGTCTCGGCCAGCCGGCCACGACGCTCTCTGGCGGGGAGGCCCAGCGGGTGAAGCTCGCCACCGAGCTCTCGAAGGTCGCCACCGGGCGCACGCTGTACATCCTCGACGAGCCCACCACGGGCCTTCACTTCGCGGATGTGCAGAGGCTGCTGGAGGTGCTCCAGCGCCTCGTCGACGCCGGCAACAGCGTCGTCGTGATCGAGCACAACCTCGACGTGATCAAGTCGGCCGACCGGCTGGTCGACATGGGCCCGGAGGGGGCGAGGAGGGCGGAATGGCGATCGCCGTCGGCACCCCCGAGGAGGTGGCGTCCGAGCCCGCCTCGCATACCGGGCGCTTCCTGGCCGAGATCCTGCCGACGGCGCGTCAGCGAGGCGCGGCAGAGCCAGGCAAGCGCGCGCAGCGCAGGCGTCGGGCCAGGGTCGCCGCGTGAACGTGCGGGCGCGAGACTCGCGCCCGCGCCGTGGTCGCAGGGTCCGGGGCGAGTGACGACTCTGCGTGCCGACCGCTGCTACGCTCGGCGGCGCACGAGCCGGAACGCATGGGCTCTTCTCACGCAGGCGAGGTGATAGCGAAGGTACTGGTGTCGGTAACGCCAGCTGCAGGTCTGTCGCGGGCGCAGGCACTTGACCTTCCCGCCGATGGTCGCCCGGGTGTAGCCATGTCCGCATGTCGGCCGGTGGACTGCGCCTGACTGGGTCGGGCCAGTGGGTTGTATCGGCGGCAGCACCTGCGACGGGGGCCGGGTTCCCCGTGTGCTACGACACTGAGCGAAAAGATTGGGCTGAAGTATCCGTGCGCTTCCTTTTCAGCTTCGATCTGCCAGTAGTAGGTACCCGGCCTGGTTGACCAGCCGCTGTAGACGCCGGCCTGGTCGATCCCCGTGTAGAGCGCTTCGTTGGTCGCGCTTGCAGACAGCGGGAAGCTCTGCAGGCGATCGAGGTCGGAGAGCGTATAACCACCTTTCCCGATGGCGGCGGTAGCTGCGAGATTGACTGTGACCGACTCGAGTCCACCGACGGCGACCAACGTCCAGGGGATCGGTGCGAATCCGCCTTCATAAGCTCCCTGTGCCACGATCGTGGCGCCGTTGACGGGGGTCACACTGGTGTAGGGCAGTGGCTCGGGCGCGGGTTTGGCGGCGGCTGGCGGCGGCTGTGCGGTGAGCGCGCAGCGGTAGCGAGGACGGCGAACAATCGCGCGAGCGGTTGTCGCGTCATTGCGTTGACCTCGTTCCCCTGTGGGCGGCCTGCGCCGAGCCCTCCGCGAGGGACCTCCGTGTCACTTGCCCTTTGTCGCTTCCATGCCTGGTAGCCAAGACGTTGGGTTAGTCCTGTCGCTCCGCGCAAGCGCTCGGCTGCTACACGGCTTGCAGGCGCGCCCATTGCCCCACGCAGAGCAGATCCTCAGCGCTCTGATGCATGTCGCGGTGTGCAGGCAGCGGCAGTTGCCGTGCAGGGCGCCCGTGTTGGCAGAATCCCGGGAAGATGTCCCCGACCGCACAGACAGCTCCGTCGCACCAGCGGGCGCGACTGTGGGCGCACAAGTGGCGCTTCTACGAGCGCAACTCGCTGCCATGGAACCGGGCACGCATCCATCGGGAGTTCCTGCGTCGCGAAGCGTTCGTGCGCTGGCCGGTGCACGGCAACGTGCTCGAGGCCCTGCGCGAAGGACGCCTGCAGGTCGGGCCGAACACGCTGTTCGAGCCGCATGTCTGGATCACCGCCCCGGGACGCGCACGCGTGAGGATCGGCGTAGGCACGTTCCTGAACATCGGTGTGATGGTCGCGTCGGCGCAACTGGTGGAGATCGGCGATCACTGCATGCTCGCCAACGGCTGCTTCGTGTCGGACTCCTCGCACCGCTACGACGATCCGGCCACGCCGATCACCTGGCAGGGGTTCGAGAGCAAGGGTCCGACGCGGATCGGCGACAACTGCTGGCTGGGGGCGAACGTCGTCGTCACGAGCGGCGTGACGATCGGCGAGCGCTGCGTGATCGGCGCCAACAGCGTCGTCACCGGCGACATCGAGCCGTTCTCGGTGGCCGCCGGCCTTCCCGCGCGGGTCATCAAGCGTGTGGAGTACCGGTAGGAACCAGGGGTCCGCTCAGGAGCGAGCCGGGCCCCCGCAGCGCTTCACCCGGGCCGCGCGGAGAGTTTGCTCTAGCTTGTGCGAATGGCCCTCGAGGGACCCCCGCCACTGCTCAACAGCAGTCCGCTGTCGGTGCTGATCAGCGACCTTCGCGACGAGCGCGCAGCAACGGTGGCGTTCCCGCCCGGGGAGACCCGGGTCTCGCTCGCGAGAACCCGGCGCTTCGCCGCCGAACCGCTCGAGATCCTGCTCGAGTCATATGAGCGCTTCGGGCCGATCTTCACGCTGCGACTGTTCCACGGAAACGTCGTGTTCATGCTCGGGCCGGCCGCCAACCACTACATCACGGTCTCGCACGCGTCCAACTTCCTTTGGCGCGAGGGGCACTTCCGCGATCTCATCGGCCTGATGGGCGACGGGCTGCTGACCATCGACGGCGAGTTCCACCGCAGCTCGCGCCGGATAATGCTCCCGGCCTTCCACCGCGAGCACCTCGAGGCATCGGTCGAGGTGATCCTCGAGGAGACCGACCGCGCGCTCGAGCAGCTCACGCCGGGGGCGCGCGTCGACCTGTACACGTGGACGCGGCGCCTAGCCATGCGCGTCGCCATGCGCGCCCTGTTCGGCGTCGATCCCGACGGGCCCCGGGCCCGCTCGATCGACGCGGCCGGGCTGTTCGAGGAGGCACTCGCCTTCTATGCCAGCGATTACCTCCTGCGCGTCCTGCGCGGACGGCGGTCGCCGTGGGCGCGCATGCAGCGTGCGGCGGGCAGGCTCGACGCGCTGATCTACTCCGAGATCGCGCGCCGCCGCGCGGACGGCCAACGCGGAGCGGACATCCTCAGCCTGCTGCTGGACGCCCACGACGAGGAGGGGAACCGGCTCAGCGATCTGCAGATCCGCGACGAGGTCATGACGCTCCTGTTCGCGGGCCATGACACCACCACCTCGACGGTGTCGTTCATGTTCTACGAGCTGGCCGGCCACCCCGACCTCCTCAGGCGCCTGCTCGCGGAGCAGGACGCGATGCTGACGGAGGGAAGGCCGAGCGCCTCGCAACTGCTCTGCGGCGAGCTGCCCGAGCTCGAGATGGTGCTGGAGGAGACGCTGCGCAAGTACCCTCCGGCCTGGGTGGGCCCGCGCCGCGCGATCGACTCCTTCGAGTTCGAAGGTCACACCGTTCCGGCGCGGGCGTTCGTGAACTACTCCTCATGGGCCTCCCAGCACCTTCCGGACGTGTTCGCGGAGCCGGAGGAGTTTCGCCCCGAGCGATTCTCACCGCAGGCGCGGGCGGCGCTCCCGAAGGGCGCCTACGTTCCCTTCGGCGGAGGCTCGCGAACCTGCATCGGCATGCGCTTCGGTCAGCTCGAGGTTCGCACGATCGCCACGCTCATCCTCTCGCGTACCACGCTCTCGCTGCCCGTGGGCTTCCGGCTGTCGATCCGCCAGATGCCGACGATCAGCCCCAAGGAGGGCTTGCCGATGCTCGTCGGGCCCCGTGCCACGAGACCCTTCGGCACACTCCAGGCGGCGGCCTGATCCCTGTCCGCCTTGCGAGGATCGCGAGCATCGCTGCCGGCGGCCCTGCTCGCAGGGATGCTCACGCTCGCCCCGGTCACGGCCCGCGCCACCTACACCGGAGTGCAGGAGGTAACGACGCTCGCAACGGTGGCCGCCGCAGCGAACTGGATCGCCGTCCCTCGGTAGGAAGACGACTACGACCCGGGCCTGATCGACGGGAGCCCGTTCAGGAACACGACCAGCTCACTTGAGGTCTCGCGCGTGTCGGGCCCCCGTCGAATGTCTTTCAGGTCGGTGCAGACGGGGTACTCGCTCACGATGGGGCCGATGCTCCTCGCGGGCGCGCAGAACGTGCTTGCAGTCGCGTGGAGCGACACCGCGGGCGCCGGGCAGGTCAACAGCGCCACGCTGAGGGCGAGCGGCAAGCTCCCCAATCCGTTCACGCAGACGGGCGTGCCGAGCGGCGACTCGCTGCGGCTCTCGGCCGGACCGGATGGGGGGTACGCCCTGTCGTGGACCACGCCGAAGGCCATCGCCGTGGACACGCCGAGCGGGACCGCCTTCGTCCTGATGCAGTCCGGTCATGGCACGGCGCTCACGACGGAGACGAGCAGCCGCAAGGCGAGCGCCTGGGGCGGATCGCTCGGCGGGCGGATCGACGCCATCGTTGCCGCCGGGTCAAACCGCGTGGTCGTCGAGAGCAACGGGCCTGCGCGCAGCATCGGCGAACAGTGCGGCGGTGCCAGCCCCAGCTCTGTCCAGTCCTACTTCTTTCGCGTCTTCCACGGTGCCCACCTCGAGCGCTCGGGCCGGTTGGACGCCTCGGTGATGAACTGCTGAGCGCCCCGCCCGGCGCCGCGTGGGAGCCCGGATCCCTGCCGGCGACTAGTGTCCACGGTATGGACCTGTACGAGGCGATGCGCTGCGCTCCCACGACGCGCCGCTTTGCAAGCCGCCCCGTCCCCACCGAGGTGCTGCGCCGCGTGCTCGACAATGCACGCTTCGCCCCCAGTGGCGGCAACCGCCAGGGCTGGCGCGTGATCGCGGTCACCGACGCCGCCTTAAGGCGTGCGCTGTGCGACCTCTATCAGCCCCATTGGCGTGCCTACATGGAGCTCACCGGCGCGGCGGCGATGCTCGCCGACCCCGGCTCGGCCGATCCCGGACGACTGAAGATGGTCAAGCGCGCCAACGAGTTCGCCGAGCGCGTGCACGAGGTGCCTTTGCACCTTGTGGTGTGCGCGAAACTCGGCGACTTGGCGATCGTCGACGCGGGACTTGACCGCCCGAGCATCGTCGGCGGCGCCTCCGTCTACCCCTTCGTGCAGAACCTCCTCCTGGGACTCCGCGCCGAGGGCCTCGGCGCGGCGCTGACCACGTTGCTGGCTCCGGCCGAGCCGCAGGTCAGGGAGCTGCTCGGGATCCCCGAGGGCGTCGTGCTCGCGGCCTACGTGCTCGTCGGCGAGCGCGTCGATCCCTGGCCGGCGGCGCTCTCGCGCAAACCGGTCGAGGAGTTCGCCTTCTCCGAGCGCTATGGCCAGGCGCTCTAGCTCGCTGGGGCCGCTCGTCCCAGCCGCGATCGTAGCTCGGCCAGCTCGCCCCGGTCGATCGAGTAGGTGTGCTCGGGCCCGGGATAGCGCCCGCGTTCGCACGTCCTCGGCAAAGGCCGTGACGCCGGCGTTCATCTCCTGCTGGAGGTTCGCGTAGCGCTTGACGAAGCGTGGCCCGAGGCCGTCGCGGATGCCGAGCAGGTCGTGGAAGACGAGCACCTGGCCGTCGGTCGCCGGCCCGGCGCCGATACCGATCACCGGTATCGAGACGTGCTCCATCAGCTCCTCGGTGACCGCCGCCGGGATCGCCTCGAACACGAGCGCGAAGCAGCCGGCATCCTGCAGCGCGAGCGCCTCCGTGGCGATGCGCGCTGCCGCAGCCGCCGTGCGACCCTGGGCCTTCCAGCCGCCGAGCGCCGTCGAGGTCTGGGGCGTGAGTCCCACGTGGCCCATCACCGGGATGCCAGCGTTCGCGATCGCGCGCGCGCGGGCAGCGGGAGCCTCGCCGCCGCCCTCGAGCTTGACGGCGTCGCAGCCGGCCTCCTGCACCATGCGCACCGCGGTGCCCACCGCCTGCTCGTCGGAGATCTCATAGGAGCCGAAGGGAAGATCGCCGATCAGCAGCGGGGTCGCCAGGCCGCGCCGCGCTGCGGCGGCGAGCACGAGCATGTCCTCCAGGCGCACGGGCGTGGTCGCGCTGTAGCCGAGCACGGTGGTGGCGGCGGAGTCGCCGACGAGCACGAGGTCGACACCGGCCGCCTCTGCGGCGCGGGCGCTCGGATAGTCGTATGCGGTGACCATCACGATCGGGTCGCCGAGGCGCTTCTTCTCGGCCAGCATCGGCAGGGTCATCGGCAGGCGCCCCGGATCGGCGGGCACGTTCACGGGGGAGAGGCCCGTGGGGGCGCTGCGGCTGGGATGGCTTGACATCTTTGCTCCTCTCTGACGGCAGGTTGACGCCCGGTGCGCTACCCGGCCAGGCCCGTCCCGGCAGGGACGGGCCTGGAGGTGAGCAGGGTCGCCACCGCGTCGTCGACGGTGATGATGCGGTTGGTGTCGGCCTCAACGTGAACGACGCGAGGCTCATAGCGTTCAAGCTCGGCTTGGTCGTAGTGGGCGTAGGAGACGACGATGATCGTGTCGCCCCGGTGAACCAGACGGGCGGCAGCCCCGTTGATCTGCATGACGCCGGATCCCGGCTCGCCCGCGATCGTGTAGGTCTCAAAGCGCGCGCCGTTGTCGATGTCGAGGACATGGACCTGCTCGTGCTCGAGGATGTCGCCAGCCGCCAGCAGCTCCGGGTCGATCGTGATCGAACCGACGTAGTGCAGGTCGCAACCGGTGATCGTCGCGCGGTGGATCTTGGACTTGAGCATCACGCGCTGCATTCAGGCGGTCACCGTCCTCGGCAGCCCTCGATGGCGGGGGACTGTGCGCGTGGTTGCGATCGCCGGCGCGAGCACGGCGTTGTCGATCAGCCGCACCTCGCCGATCCGTGCGGCGAGGACGAGCAGGCCGGGGCGCACGAGCGTCTCACGCGGCTGGAATGTCTCGGGGTCCACGAGCGCCACGTACTCCGGCTCGACTTCGCACGCCAGCATCGCCTCGCGCGCGGCGCACAGCAGTTGTGCGGCGGAGCGCTCTCCGGCCGCGGCGAGTCGCGAGGCGGCCTCGAGGGCGGCTGGCAGGGCGAGCGCGCGGGTGCGCTGCTCAGCGGAGAGCAACGCGTTGCGGCTTGACATCGCGAGGCCGTCCGGGTCGCGAACCGTCGGGCACACCTCGATCCGCACCGGCAGGTTCAGATCAGAGATCAGGCGGCGGACGACGAGCACCTGCTGGGCATCCTTCTGGCCGAAGAAGGCGACGTCGGGCATGCCCATGCACAGCAGCTTGGCGACGATCGTGGCCACGCCGCGGAAGTGCTGGGCGCCGCGGGCGGCGCCCTCCAGCGCGTCGCTCACGCCGAGCACCTCCACGGTCGTGGAGAAGCCCGGCGGGTATACCTCCTCGAGCGTCGGCGCGAACAGCACGTCGGCGCCGGCGCCGGCGGCGAGCGCGGCGTCGCGCTGGCGCTGGCGCGGGTAGCGCTCGAGGTCCGAGCGCTCGTCGAACTGCGTCGGGTTGACGAACAGCGAGACCACGACCAGATCGCACCGCGCGCGAGCGCGGTCGATGAGCGACAGATGGCCCTCGTGCAGCGCGCCCATCGTCGGCACGAGCCCGATCGAAAGCCCCTGCCGGCGCGCCGGCGCGAGCGCCGAACGCAGCTCGGCCACCGTGCACACTGTTAGCATGCGCCGCTCGGGGTCGGGGTGGTGGCTCATCGGTTTCGGTCCAGTTCCCTGCGGATACCGGCGCGACTGAAGACTCGTGAAGCAAACGGACTTCGGTCCGTCTCGATCGAGTTCGATGACGGCCTGGCGCCAATGATACAGGCCGCCCCGGAGTCGTGGGGATCGAGGTCACTGTGTGCGCGGGCTCACACAGCGGCCCGGATCTGGGCTCTCGCGATGAAGCCTTACCATCCGGGTGTGTCCGCAGGGGAGCCCGATCGGTCGGCCGAGGAGCGGCGCGAGGAGCTGAAGGGGGTGCTTGCGCAGGCACGGGCCTGTACCCGCTGTTCCGAGCTTGCCGCGACCCGCCGGACGGTCGTGTTCGGCGCCGGCAACGCCGACGCGGAGCTGATGTTCGTGGGGGAGGCGCCGGGGGCGAGTGAGGACGAGCAGGGGCTGCCGTTCGTGGGGCGGGCCGGCAAGCTGCTCGAGAAGCTTCTGGAGGAGATCGGCATGACCCGCACGGAGGTGTTTATCGCGAATGTCCTCAAGTGCCTGCGATACACCGCGCTCGTGCAGCTCGGGGACGGCTCCTGGGAGCGGATCGGCAGGCTGGTCCGCTCCCGCTACGACGGCGAGGTGATGAGCGTGGATGCACGCGGGGCGCTGGTGCGCCGTCGCGTGACGGGCTGGCATGCGACGCCGCTTGCGGGCCGGCGCGTGTACCGGCTCACCTACGCCTCGTGCAAGGATGCCGGGGCAAGTCGCGTCGAGATTCAGCTGACCGGCGATCACCCCGTGCTCACCGAGCGCGGCTATGTGCCGGTGCAAGAGCTTCGCAGCGGCGATCGGATCGCCACGGGGCAGGGTCTGAGCGCCCTGGCCCGCGACGTCCTGTGCGGGACTGTGCTCGGCGACGGCTGCCTGCAGGCGCGCCCCTCCTATCTCACGTTCTCCCACTCGTGGCGCCAAGGGGAGTACGCGCGCTTCAAGGCCGAGCTGCTCGCGGAGCTCAGCGTGCAGGTCGAAGAGCGCCAGCTCGCCGCAGCCGTCGGCGCAGATCGGAGTTACTCGATCGTCCATGTGCGCACCCTCGCTCAGCGGGCGCTACGCGTGATCCGCCAGGACTTCTATCGCCCGCAGAAGGTCGTTCCCGCGTGGATCTCACAGCAGCTGAATCCGCGGATGCTGGCCTTCTGGTTCATGGACGATGGCTACACGCGAATCCGCGAGGGCAGACGGCCGCTGGCCGAGATCGCGACGAATGCGTTCTCGGACGCCGACCTCCAGGTCCTGATCGCCGGACTCGCACGGCTCGGTCTGGCGGCGACCGCTTCGCGACGGCGGCTCTACTTCAACGTGGACGCGACCGAGCGTCTATGCCGGCTGATAGCGCCCTATGTGACGCCGTCGATGCGCTACAAGCTCGATCCCGAGATCGAGGCGAGGATGCCGTTCGATCTGTCGCTGCTCGAGAGCGGCCCGCCGCTCGTTCTCTACGACGACGTGGAGATCGAGGACATCACCGACCGGGAGCGCGCCGATGTCACGTTCTTCTGCCTCGACGTGGAGGAGACGAACAACTTCGTCACCGCGGGTGGCGTGGTCCACAACTGCCGCCCGCCCGGCAACCGCGATCCGCTGCCGGTCGAGATCGACAACTGCCAGGAGTACCTGCGCCGCCAGGTCGACCTGATCCAGCCGAGCGTGATCTGCACCCTCGGCAACTTCTCCACCAAGCTGCTGCGCGGCGACCCCGCCGGGATCACGCGCGTGCACGGACAGCCGGAGGTGATCAGGCTTGGTCACCGCTCGGTGCGCCTCTACCCGATCTATCATCCGGCCGCCGCGCTGTATACGCCGCGCATGCTCGAGACGCTGCGGGAGGACTTCACCCGCCTGCCGCAGCTGCTCGCGCTTGGCGTGCCCGAGCAGCCGCAGCTGCCGGGGGTGCCCGAGCCCAAGCAGGTGCCCGGGCCGGCGCAGGTGCCCGAGCCCGAGCAGGCGCCCGAGGCGGGCCAACAGGACGCCGGCTCTTATGCCCACGAGCCCGATCAGGCGGTCGACCAGCTGGGACTGTTCTGAGGAGTTCATGCCCACGATCTATGACCACGTCACGGCCGAACGGATCACGCTGCGGGTGGCGCAGCTGGAACGACGGGCCTCCGACGCAGGCAGGATCGCTGCCGTGGCGGCGCTGCGGGACGCCATGCAGGCCGCAGGTGCGTGGACCGTCGGTGAGCTGCCCGACGGCGCGCGCAATCAGCATGCGGACGCCATCGCGGATGTGGGGTCCCCGCAGCTACAGTGGCGCTGGCAGAAGGTTCCGCCCCGTGCCCGTGCGTTCTAGACGCCGCTGAGGGCGCTTTCCCCGCAATCGCGGGGGATTTCGCGGCTGCAGGAGGGATCTGCGCTCGGGCCCTAAAGTAGATGATGATGAGCGCCGATGAAGGCTCTGTCTCCATCCCTCTGGAAGCAGCGACCAGCCCGCGACCCTTCCTCCCGCGGGCTGGTCGCGTTAAAGACGGCTCGGACGGTTGCCTCTAGAGTCTCTTCGTGGCCGTACACGTCGTGGAAACCTCGGATCCCGTCGGCACGGAAACGCTCGGTGCCGAGCTGGCAGCCGGACTGCGCGACGGCGATGTGGTGCTCATCCGCGGGGAGCTGGGGTCGGGCAAGACGACGCTGGTGCGCGGCGCCGCTCGCGCGTTGGGGGTCACCGACCCGGTGACCAGTCCGAGCTTCGCCATCGGTCACCGCTACCGCACCCCTCATGTCACCGTCTCGCACCTGGACCTGTATCGCCTGGCCGGGCTCGAACGCGAGGATCCGGCGCTGCTGGCGGACTATCTCGGGCCTGGACGGATCGCATTCATCGAGTGGCCGTCGCGGGCCGATCGCGAGCTGGAGGGCGCACGGCTGCAGGTGACGATGAGCCACCGCGGAGGCGATCGGCGTCGCATCGAGCTGGGCGAATGCCCGGACGTGGGGGAGGTGCCACCCCGGTGATGCTGCTCGGCTTCGACACGGCGACGCCCTCGACCGTCGTGGGGCTGCGCCTGCCAGACGGAGAGACGCTCACCGCGCGCGATGATCCCGGCGCCGGAGAGCGTCCCGGTCACGCCACACGACTGCTCGCGATGGCCGCTGAGCTGCTCTCGCGGGGCGGGCGTCGGCTGGAGCTCGCTCGAGCGAATCGCCGTCGGGGTCGGGCCGGGGACGTTCACCGGCCTGCGGGTCGGGATCGCAACCGCGCGCGGGCTGGCACAGTCGCTGTCGATGGAGCTCGTCGGCGTCTCGAGCCTGCGGGCGCTCGCGCTGGGCGCGCTTGCCGCGGACGGACCTCGGGGCGTGCTGGCCGTGATCGACGCCCGCCGCGGGGAGGCGTTCGCGGGCGCCTACCGCGCCGGTGGGAGGAGCTCGGTCCAGGAGCTGGCGGCGCCTCGTGCGCTTGCCCCGGAGCACCTCGAGGAGCTGCTCGCGCAGGGCGAGGGGGCCGGCGGCGCGCACGAGGGGGCAGAGTCGGAGGACGGGCGGCGGGAAGGGGGATGGCTCGCCCTCGGCGACGGGGCGATCCGCTTTCGCGAGCATCTCGAGCTCGCGGGCGCGTCGGTTCCCGAGGATCGCTCGCCCCTTCATCTGGTCGACGCCCGCGCGATCTGTGCGCTTGGGGCCGACGCCCGGGCAACGTCCCGCTACGAGCAGATCGTGCCGGACTACCGCCGGCGGGCCGATGCGGAGATCGCCCTGGAGGGCGCCGGCGCCCTGGGGGCCTGAGGACCATGGCATCGGTCCAGGCGCAGGTCAGCCAGTCACCGCGGATCGAGATCCGGCAGCTCGTGTACACCGATCTGCCGCAGGTGATCGCGATCGAGCGTCGCGTCTTCCCGACGCCCTGGTCGCTGGCGATGTTCGTGCTCGAGCTGTCCAAGCAGTCCGGGATCTGCCTTGCCGCGATGGCCGGGCGGCGGCTGGTGGGATACGTGATCTGCTCGCGCTACGAGACGGTCTGGCACGTGATGAACGTGGCGGTCGACGTCGATCAACAGCGCATGGGCCTGGCCTCGGCGTTGCTGGCCGAGCTGTATGCGCGGGTCGGCGACGAGGATGCGCGCTTCACGCTCGAGGTGCGCCGCTCCAATGACGTCGCCATTCGCCTGTATGAACGCGAGGGCTTTCGAGCGGCGGGAGTGCGCCGGCGCTACTACCAGGACAACGGCGAGGATGCACTCGTGATGTGGCGCACGCCGGCCACGCTGACCCAGCGCCCCGGGGTCGATCCGCTGCACGACGTGCCCAACCCTGGACCCTCATGAGCCTGGTCCTGGCGCTCGAGACCAGCTGCGACGACACCTGCGCGGCTGTGGTCGACGACGGAGGGCGGACATGCGCGAACGTGATCTCCTCGCAGGGCGTTCATGACCGCTACGGCGGCGTCGTCCCTGAGATCGCCTCCCGCCAGCACCTGCAGCTGGTGAACCTCGTCGTCGAGGACGCGCTCGCCCAGGCGGGAGTCTCGCTCGATGACGTCGGCCTGTTTGCGGCGACACAGGGCCCGGGGTTGGTGGGCGCGCTGCTGGTCGGGCTCTGCACGGCCAAGGCGCTCGCAGCCGGCAGGGAGCTGCCGTTCGCGGCGGTCGACCACCTGCAGGGCCACGTGGCGGCCAACTTCCTCGTCTCGCCAGAGAACGGAGTGTCGCGCCGGCGCCCGCGCCCCATTTGACCCGCCCTTCCTGTGCCTGATCGCCAGCGGCGGGCACACGCTGCTCGCACACGTGCGAGCCCATGACGGCTTCGAGGTCGTCGGCCGCACGCTCGACGACGCGGCCGGAGAGGCCTTCGACAAGGGCGCGAGGATGCTCGGACTGGGATACCCGGGCGGAGCGGCGCTCGAGCGCCTTGCCCGCCGCGGCGACCCCGACGCGTTCACCTTCCCGGGCTCGCGCGCCGAGCGCTCGCGCGGCGGGTGGGGGGCGTCTCGCCAGGCCTTCGCGCAGAGCCTCGACTTCTCATTCGCCGGCGTCAAGACCGCGCTGCTCTACCGCCTGCGCGAGCTATCCGAGCACGAGGCGGCGGCGCGGGCGGCCGATCTGGCCGCCTCCTATCAGGGGGCGATCGTCGACACCCTGATCATGCGCGCCGAGCAGGCGCTCGAGCGGACCGGGCTCGATCGCCTGGCGGTCGGCGGCGGAGTGGCGGCCAACGGCGAGCTGCGCCGGAGGCTGCAGGGATTGGGGGTGACCCTCCACGTTCCTGCGCCCGTGCTGTGCACCGACAACGCCGCCATGATCGCCAGCGCGGCGCGCTTCGGCGAGCAGCTGCCCTACCCGCAGTACCTGGGCCTCGACGCTTACGCGAGTGGAGAACGGCCGCGGTGACGCTGCTGACGCTCAACACACATCAGTCGGCGCTCAGCGGCGGGCCCAGCAGCGACATGTCGTGCCGCTCGAACAGTGCTGCGATGACCGCGCGATCTGGCGTCCCGTTCCGGGTCGCCGGTCCGAGCTCTTCGTAGAACTTGTGCCCGCCGCCGGGCGTGTACACCACGACGATCTCGCCCGGCTCGTCGGTCAGGTTGAGGAACGCGTGCGGGATCTCGGACGGCAGATAGGCAAAGCCGCCCTCCTCCAGCTGGAAGAGCTCGTCGCCGATCCTGACCTTGAAGCTCCCCTTCAGGACCTGAATCGTCTCCTCCTGCCTGTGATGCACGTGAAGAGGGGGCCCGCCTTTGGGCGCGACCTCGACGATGAAGTAGTCAAACGCGCCGCCGGTGTCCTCACCGGTGACCTTGAAGATGAGATCTCGGCCCGGACCCGACTGCAGCCGCAGGCCTTCGCCTGGCGCTAGAACCGTGTGCGAAGCGGTGGTGGTCGTCATGAGGAGCTCCCATCTGGTTTGGATGTAGGCGTTAGACTATTTGCCATGCGCAAACAATACACCAGAGTATTTGCGGATGTCAAGTAGTTCGGGAAGCGAGTCCGCGCTCGCGCCACAGCTCGACGGCCCCCCCGAGCCGAACCCTTTCACGCTCAGCGAGTTCGGCGCCTGGCGTGGCATGTTGCGGGTCCACGCCACGGTCTTTCGCGAGCTCGACCGCCGGCTGTCGGCCGATCACGGCTTTGGCGTTGACGCCTACGGGGTGCTGATCACGCTCGTCAGCGCACCCAGCGGCATGCTCACGATCGGTGAGCTGGGTGAGCAGCGCAACCTCAGCCCGAGCGGAGTCTCAAGGTCGGTCGACCGGCTGGAGAAGGTCGGCCTGATCGAGCGGAGCGCCAATCCCGCCGACGGGCGCAGCCTGCTGGTGAGGCTGACGCGGGAGGGCCTCGCGCGCCTGCGCGCGGCACAGGTCACCCACCACGCGGTGGTCCGCGAGCTGCTGCTCGCCCGCTTGGGAGAGCGCGATCTGAAGCGCTTGGGGGAGCTGTGGGAGAAGGCGATGCCCGGCTCTGTCTCGAGCGCGGTCTGGCCGCTGTAGACCCTCGCGCACGCGCCGTGTCGACGCCCCCCCGCCCTGCTCGGGGCGTTCTGCCCCTTGGCTACGGGTTCGGCGGTCCGTCCAAGCCGACTACTTGACAACCGGAAGCACCACGCGCGTAGCATCCCTTCAGACGTGGCTACGATCACGGTCTACTCCAGGCGCGACTGCCACCTCTGCGACGAGGCCCTGGCGGCGTTGCGAGAGCTGCAGTCCGAGCTCGGCTTCGCCCTGCAGGAGCGCGACATCAGCACCGATCAGGCTCTAGAGCGCGCCTACTTCGAGCGAATTCCGGTGGTTGTGCTGGACGGCGAGGTGCTGTTCGACTACTTCGTCGAGGAGGACGTGCTGCGCGAACGTCTAGAGTCACGGCGACGATGAACGCCGAACCGACGCTCAGCGCGACGAATTCCCGCAAGGAGCCGGCGAGCCCGCCCGGCGAGCGGCTCTCGCTAGGTGTGGCGGCTCGGCTGTCGCGCTACCTGCAGGTGCTCACGCAGGCCAAGAAGATGGGCAAGGAGACGATCTCCTCGCAGGAGCTCTCCGACTACACGCACGTCAACTCCACGCAGATACGCCGCGATCTGTCGGGCTTCGGGAAGTTCGGCAAGCGCGGCGTCGGCTACAACGTCGAGGCGCTCGTCTCCCAGATCCGCAAGATCCTGCGCACCGCGGGTCAGCACAACATCGCGCTGCTCGGGGCCGGGCATCTGGGCAAGGCGATCGCCTCCTCGGACATATTCGCCGACCACGGTTTCCGCGTGGTGGCCATCTTCGACGTTGACGCCGAAAAGGTCGGCACGCGGGTCGGCAGCCAGGTGGTGCGCCACACCGACGAGCTGCGCGAGCTGGTGGAGGAGGAGGACATCGTGGTCGGCGTGCTGGCGGTGCCCACCGAGGCCGCCCAGGGCCTCGCCGACGAGCTCGTGCAGGCGGGCGTGAAGATCATCTTCAACTACTCCGAGTCGCTGCTCGTCGTGCCGCCGGAGGTGACCGTTCACACCTCCAGCCCAGCGGTCGACCTGCTCTACGCGCTGTACTTCTACCTGACCTGAGGGTGATGGTCCCGCCCAACCGCGCCACCCCTGACAGCACAACGTTCTGAGCGCGATCACCACGTGACATGAGCCTGCAACTAGACCGAGTGGCCGATACGTTCGCCGAGGTGGCCGATTTCACCGTCGGTGTCGAGGAGGAGTTCTCGATCCTCGACCCGCACACGCTCGATCTGGCCCCTCGCTTCGAGGAGCTGTGCGCCGCCGCCGAGAACGACCTCGTCCTCCACGAGAGCATCACCGGCGAGCTGATCCGCTCGGAGATCGAGATCATCTCGGGCATCGGAGCCGACCTGCACGATGCGCTTGCCCGCCAGCGCGAGCGGCGAGGGCGCCTGTTCACGCTCGCCGAAGACCAGGGTCTCGCGCTTGGCGCGACCGGGACCCATCCCTGGGCGGACTACCGCGCGCAGGCGATCATCGACACCGAGCACTACCGGCGGGTCGAGGAGGGCCTGAAATACGTGGCCTGGCGCAACAACACCTTCAGCCTGCACGTGCACCTGGGCCTGCGCGACATAGACCGCGCGGTTCGCGTGTGCGATCGCCTGCGACCGATCCTGCCCCTGCTGCTTGCGATCTCGGCGAACTCTCCCTATCTCGACGGCCTGAACACCGGCCTTCACTCGGCGCGCACGCAGAGCTTCACCAAGAGCTTTCCCCGCTGCGGCGTCCCCGACGCCTTCGGGAGTTGGCGAGCCTACCGTGAATACATCGAGTTCCTGGCGCGCACCAACTCGATCGTCGAGTTCACCCAGGTCTGGTGGTCGGTCCGGCCCCACTTCAGCTTCGGCACCGTCGAGGTCCGCATCTGCGACGCGCAGGCGACCGCGCAGGAGTCCGAGGCGCTTGCGGCGCTGATGGTCGCCTGTATCGCACAGGGAGCCCGGGACGTCGACGAAGGGGTCCCGTTCTCCGATCTCGCCCCGCGCATGATCGAGGAGAACATGTGGAGGGCCATTCGCTTCGGGCTCGACGGCCGCCTGATCGATCTGGCACGCGGCACCGAGTTTCCGGCGCGGGAGGCGATCGAGCAACTCCTCGACTGGACGGCGCCGATCCGCGCCGAGCTCGACATCGACCCCGCTTTTCCGGAGGCCAACGGCGCCCAGCGCCAGCGGCAGATGATCGAATCCGGTGCCTCGCGCGAGGAGGTCTTCGCTGCCTCGGTGAGGGAGACTCGACAGAGCTACTGGAAGGAGGTGAGGGTGTGAGCAGCGATCCAACCGCGCAGGCAGGCGGGTCTTCCACGGCGCCGGGCGGCGCATCTGGACAGCCGAGCGAGGCGGAGCTGCGGGCCGCATACGAAGCTGAACTGAGCCGCATAACGCCTGCCGAGATGATGCTTCAGGCGGCCGTATCGCTGTTGAACATCGGCGCCCGCAGGCTCGGCCTGACCGGCGGGCCCGAGCACCCGCAGCCGGACGCCGGCGCCCAGCCGGACGCACAGGCGGGCGCCAGGCGCGATCTGGGACAGGTGCGCGACGCGATCGACGGCGTGAGCGTGTTGCTGGAGATCCTCGAGCGCAGCGCGCCCGAGCAGCTGCGCCCGCTGCGCGACGCGCTCTCCCAGCTGCAGCTCGCCTACGCGCGCGAGGCCCAGGTCAGCGGCGGGAGCGAGGGCGCCAAGGAGCCCGCCCGGCCCGAACAGGGGCAGGATGCGCCGCAGGGCGAGGAGCGTTCACGCGCCCCTGGCCCGGCGCAGGCAAGCGGCAGGTTGTGGGTGCCCGGAAGCTGACGCTGCGCCAGCGCTGGTCTTCCTCGCCCGGCACCGGGCCGGTCGGCACGATAGACTGCGCACGCTTTTACGCCGGATGCGCCTTAGGAAGCGATCCGGGAACAAACGCGCGCGCGAACATCCTCGCGCGGCATACCAATCAGACCGCGGAGGATTACTGTTGAGCAGCTTTCTGACGAACCACGGGGTCGTCGTCGCCCTCGTTTGCGCCACCTGTGCCGTGGTGTACGGGGTCCTCACGACGCAATCCCTGCTCTCGCTATCGCCCGGCAACGAGCGCATGCAGAGCATCTCGCTCGCGGTCCAGCAGGGTGCGCGCGCATATCTCAATCGCCAGTACACGACCATCGCGGCGGTCGGGGTCGTGCTGTTCATCGCGCTCATCTTCATCCAGAACATCGCGGTCGCCTGCGGCTTTGCGATCGGCGGTCTGCTGTCCGGCTCGGCCGGCTACATCGGCATGAACGTGTCCGTGCGCGCGAACGCCCGCGTGGCCGAGGCGGCGCGCGGGGGTGTGCCGCCGGCGCTTAGCGTCGCCTTCCGCGGGGGCGCGATCACGGGCCTGCTCGTCGCGGGGCTCGCGCTGTTCGGCCTCGCCGGCTACTACGGTCTGCTGACGGCCGTCTTCAACGACAGCCAGAAGACAGCCGTGGACGCGCTGATCGGCCTCGGCTTCGGCGGCTCTCTGATCTCCGTGTTCGCCCGTCTGGGGGGCGGGATCTTCACCAAGGCGGCCGACGTCGGCGCCGATATCGTCGGCAAGATCGAGGCGGGAATCCCTGAGGACGACCCCCGCAACCCGGCGGTGATCGCCGACAACGTCGGCGACAACGTCGGCGACTGCGCCGGCATGGCGGCCGACCTCTTCGAGACCTACGCGGTGACCGCGGTCGCGGTGATGCTGTTGGGCGTGCTCACCTTCCACGAGTCCACGCGTGTGGTCATCTACCCGCTCGTGCTCGGTGGGGTCGCGGTGATCGCCTCGATCATCGGCACCTTCGCCGTGCGCTCCCGGTCAGGCAACGTCGAGCGGGCTCTCTATCAGGGGCTGATCCTCTCGGGGGTCATCGCCGCGGCCGCCTTCGCGCCCGTCACCTACTGGCTGATGCGCGATCTCAGCTTCAGCCGTGTGGGCAGCGCCGTCAACACGCCCTCGTGGGAGAAGTTCTACCTGTGCGCGCTGATCGGCATCGGCGTGACCGCGTTGCTGTTCGTGATCACCGACTACTACACCTCGACGCGCTTCTCGCCCGTCAAGAAGACCGCCCAGGCGTCGATCACCGGGCACGCCACGAACATCATCCAGGGCTTCGCCTCCGGCCTGCAGGCCACGGCCCTGCCGGCGCTGGTGCTCGTGCTCGGCATCCTCGGTGCCTGGAAGCTCGCCGGCGGAGGCTCGACCGGGGTCTACGGTGTGGGGGTGGCCGTCATGGGTCAGCTCTCGCTGACCGGCCTGATCGTCGCGCTCGACGCGTTCGGGCCGATCACCGACAACGCCGGGGGTATCGCCGAGATGGCCGAGCTGCCCGACGAGGTCCGCAACGTCACCGACCCGCTCGATGCGGTCGGCAACACGACGAAGGCCGTCACGAAGGGCTATGCGATCGGATCGGCCGTGCTCGCGGCCGTCGTGCTGTTCGCAGGCTTCCGCCAGGAACTCGCCGACAAGAGCCACCAGACGATCGAATCACTCACCTTCGGCATCAACGAACCACAGGTCCTCATCGGCCTTCTGCTCGGCGGGATGATGGTCTGCCTGTTCGCCTCGCTGTCGATCGAGGCCGTCGGCCGCGCCGGCGGCGCCGTCGTGGAGGAGGTCAGGCGCCAGTTTCGCGAGCACCCGGGAATCATGGAGGGCACGGAAACCCCCGACTACGCGACGTGCGTGGACATCGTCACCAAGACCGCCCAGCGCGAGATGATCCTCCCGTCACTGCTGCCGATCGGGCTTCCCGTGATCGTGGGACTGATTGACACGAAGGCGCTCGGCGGCCTCTTGATCGGCGTGATCGTGGTCGGCTTCTTCTTCGCCGTGCTGATGACCGCCGGCGGCGGCGCCTGGGACAACGCCAAGAAGCTGATCGAGGACGGGGCCTACGGCGGCAAGGGCTCGGAGGCCCACGCCGCGGCCGTGACCGGGGACACCGTCGGAGATCCGTTCAAGGACACGGCCGGACCGGCCATCAACCCGATGATCAAGGTGGCGAACATCGTCGCGATCCTGATCATCCCGCTGATCACCTGAGGCCCCGGCCGCCACGCCATCGGCTCGCGCGCGCCAGAGGCGAACAGGCGCCACTCAGCCGCGGCGACCCCTAAGCTCAGCTTGAGATGACCGGCCGAGGGGTCCATCGCAACGGCACGTTCGTGCTGTCGATACTGATGGCGGCGATCGGCCTCGCGCTGATCGCCGAGGCTGTCACGGCACGCGGCAGCGCAATCTCTCCGCGCCTGTTGCTGGGGGTGCTGTTCCTGGCCGCCGGCGTGGCTCGGCTGTACCTGCTCGGGAGGGGCCGGCGGACATGAGCGCTCCGGCGGGCCCGGATGGCCCTGGCGCACCGAGTGGGCAGAACGGGCCGTCGCTCCGGCCGGACGGATCCCGGCCCGACGGGCGTGCCGAGCAGGCGGCCGCGCACGGGGGCAGCGAGCGCGAAGGGGCGACCGCCGAGCTCGCGGTGCGCTCACGCATGATCCTGCGCCGGAGCATCGGCTCGCCGATCCTGTTCACGGTCGTCTACGCCTCGCTCGCGAGCGCGATCTACTTCTCCCTGGGTGTGATCGCCGGTCACGCGCTCGGTCTCACGCCGCTCGTATTCCTGATCGCCGCACTGCTCTTCACGCTGACGGCGATGACCTATGCGGAGGGCGCCTCGCTTCACCAGGACAGGGGCGGCTCCACGGTGTTCGCCCGCTACGCGTTCAACGAGCTCGTGAGCTTCATCGCCGGCTGGGCGATCCTGCTGGACTACGTGATCCTGATCGCCGTCACGGCCTACTCGGCGACCCAGTACCTGCGCGTCTTCTGGGGCCCGCTGGGCAACCGCGGGGAGGCGCTGGGACTGGCGCTGGCATTCATCGCTCTGGTCGTGCTCGGCAACATCCGTGGCTTCGGCGGCCGCCGTGCGCGACGGGTGGGGATGCTGCTGGTCGGCGACCTGGCGCTGCAGGCGTTCATCGTCGTGCTCGGACTGGTGCTGTTCTTCAACCCGAGCACCTGGCTTGACCCTATTCACCTGGGCACCGCGCCCACGTGGTCGGGCCTGGTGTTCGCGCTGACGATCGCGGTGATCTCCTTCACTAGCCTGGAGTCCGCCGCGGGGCTCGCTGGGGATGTGAGGATCAGCCGTCAGGGGGTCAAGCGGGTGGTGGCGAGCGGCACCGCGACGGTCGCGTTCCTGTACGTGGGCATTGCGCTGGTGGCGGTCACCGCGCTGCCAGTGCATGACGGTCACACCGAGCTGGCCACCCGCTACCTCGATGCCCCGATGATCGGGATCGTCGAGCAGGTGCACCCGCACTGGCTCGAGCAGGCGCTCGAGTACCTCGTCGCGGGTCTGGCCTCGATCACGCTCGTGGCGGCCGCGAACTCCGCGATGCTCGGCCTGTCCCGGCTGGCCTACTCGCTGTCCACGAATCGCCAGATTCCAAGCAGCCTGGGCCGCCTGCATCCGGAGCGCTCGACTCCGTACGTGCTGATCGTCCTGGCCGGCGTGATCGCGGCCGGGCTCGTGGTGCCCGAGAATCTGGACCTACTGGTCGGGATCTATGCCTTCGGGGCGATGCTTGCGTTCACCATCGCCCACCTCTCCATCTGCAAGCTGCGCTACTCCGAGCCCGAGCGCGACCGCCCCTACCGGGTGCCGCTGTCGGTCCGGCTGCGCGGCGGCGAGCTGCCGCTGCCGGCGGCCTTCGGAGCGGTCGTCTCGGCTGGTGCCTGGGTGGCCGTGATGGTCCTGCACGAACCGGCGCGCTACGTCGGCATGGCGTGGATGGCGGTGGGAATAGCGCTGTATGTCATCTACCGTCGCGCCGATGAAACGTCGCTGCTGCGGCGCGTGACGGTCTCCCCTCAGACGCTCCGCGCCGAGCAGCCGGCCGAGCAGGACTACGGCTCGATACTCGTGCCGCTGTTCGGCACAGAGCTCGACGAGGACATCGTGCAGACGGCGGCTCGCCTGGTATCGGGTGAGCCGACCGATGAGGCGGCGATCGACGAGGCGACGATCGAGGCGGTATGGATCTTCGTGATACCGATGTCGCTGCCGCTCGACGCGAGGCTGCCCGAGACCCAGATCAAGCACGCTCGCCAGGCGTTGGCACGGGCCAAGGTGGTGGGGGAGGAGTACGCCGGCGTGCAGGTGGCGACGGCCACCGTGCGCACGCGACGGGCCGGCTTCGCGATCGTCGACGAGGCACGGCGCCGAGGCGTAGAGGCGATCGTGCTGGGCGCGGAGGAGCCTTCGCTGATCCGCGGCGGCGCGCGCTTGGGTGGGCGGGGTGGACCGCTCGAGAACTTCGTCGGCGACGTCACCAAGTACGTCGTGAACAAGGCGGACTGTCGAGTGATCGTCACCGCACCGCCGGCCAAGGACCTCGTCGAGGCGGTCCCGGCGCGCGCGCATGAGCCGAGCGCCCCCATCGTCTAATCTCCGCCCAATGTTCGTCCTGATCGTCGGCGCCGGGCGCGTAGGCTCGGCGGTCGCCAAGTCAGCGCTGGCGGCCGGTCACGAAGTGTCGGTTCTCGACGAGGACCCGCTTTCGCACGAGCGTCTGGATGCCGGCCAGAGCAAGAGCTGGGAGGACGCAGACGGGCAGTTCACCGTCGGGACGGCGCTCGAGACCGACGCGCTCATTCAGGCGGGCGTCGAACGCGCCGACGTCTTCATCGCTTCGACGGTCGGCGACAACACGAATCTGATCATCGCCCAGATCGCCCAGAAGCGCTTCGGCGTGGAGAAGGTGATCGTGCGCGTCATGGACCCGGCACGCGCCGGCTGGTATGGCGACCAGGGCCTGCACACCATCTCCCCGACCCAGCACGCGATCGAGATGTTCGAGCGCGCGCTGGCGCCCGAGCCGGCCTAGCCCTCATGTACGCGATCATCGTCGGCGCCGGGAAGGTCGGTCGGAACCTCGCCAGAGAGCTGATCGACAGGGATCACGAGGTAACCGTGATCGAGTCCTCGCGCGAGCGCTATCTCGCGATCGAGGAGGAGTTCGAGCACGCCGCGCAGTACGGTGACGCGACCGAGCTATGGGTTCTCGAGCGCTCGGGCATCCAGCGCGCCGACCTGGTAGTCGCCGTGACCGGCGACGACGAGGACAACATGCTCGTCTGCCAGGTCGCGAAGGAGAAGTATCTCTGCGGTCGTATCATCGCCCGGGTCAACAATCCGCGCAACCACGACCACTTCAGGCTGCTGGGGATCCAGCCGGCGGTCTCGGCAACGGACCTGATCCTGCGCCTCATCGAGCACGAGGTGCCGCGATACGGGCTGGTGCATCTGCTCGACTTCGAAGAGGAGCGCCTGGAGATCATCGAGCTCGAGGTCAGCGATGATGCTCCGACCGTCGGCGAGCGGGTATCCGAGATCGCCCTGCCCGAGGGTAGCCTGATCATCTCCGTTCTGCGCGGGGGCATCGGTTTCGTGCCAACGCCCGACACCGTGATCGAGGCCGGCGACGAGGTCCTGCTGGTGCTCGATACGGGCCTGGAGGAGAGGATCACGGCCTTCTTCGCCCCCAACGGCCACTCCGGCTGAGCGCCGCGCCCCGCGCGGGACGCGGCGCGTGCGTTGCCGGACGGCGCCTGGGGAGCGACTATTCTTCAGGCCCGATCCGGGATGGTGTAATTGGCAACACGCGACACTCTGGATGTCGAATTTGGGGTTCGAGTCCCTGTCCCGGAGTTGATGCAAGCCCCGCAAACCGCGGGGCTTTCGCCATTTTTGGGCGGGTGCGCGCCAGTTCTCGCGCCAGTCCTGCACAGCCAACGTGCCTCACTCCGGGGCGAAGTGGTCGGCGGTTGGTGGCCACGAGGCGCGATGATCGTCCCCGGGATGATCGGGCCGGTGGTCGGAGTCGTGCCCATGACCGGTGATGCCGAGTTGCCGAGTTGGGCGAGCGCGCGGTGATCCCGCCCAGGCGTGGCCCTCATGGACCATCAGGGCGGTCATGGGCGACGGCGCGCTTCGCGGGGCGCGAACGCGAAGGCGCTTTCGACGTACATGGACACTCGCAGATCGGCATTACGCTCGACCGATACGGACATCTCATGCCCGGCAATGAGGATGAGGCGGCGGGCCTGCTGGACGCCTACCTCGCTCGCGGTGAGCGGGCTCCAGCGTGGCATGGCGCAGCGGGTTCATAGACAACCCGAATCCCGGAAGGGAGAACCATGCCTACATGGAAGTACCGCGAGCTGACGCGTGACGAGGCGCTGCTCGTACTCAACGACCACCTCGTCGACGAGGTAGTGGTCAGCATCGCGACGGACATCGGCGATTACGCCCCCGAGATCGGGGCGTTGATCGCAGAGCTTCAAGCCCTACGATGGACGGGGCGTACCGGCTACCCAGTCCGCACGATGGTGGGCATGGCGCTCGCCAAGAGCATCTACGGGCTGTCAACGTGGACGCGAACGGTACGGCTTGTGCGCGAGCACTCAGAGTTGCGGGCCGTGCTTGGCTCGGAGGCTCCGTCTGAGTGGGCGTGCTACCGCTTCGCTCGCAAGCTGCGCGAGCACTCCGAGGCGCTTGCCGACTGCCTTGACCGCGTGATCGGCTCGCTGGCCGAGCGCTTCCCCGAGCTTGGCCGCGACGTGGCGATTGATGGCTAGGACCTGCCCGCCTACGCGAACGGCCAACGCTACCTGTCTAAGCATGGCCCCGAACGCGAGACATACTCCGACCCCGACGCCTCGTGGGGCCACCGCTCGGCCGTCACGACACGCAAGGGCGGCGGGTTCTACGGCTACCGGCTGCACATGGCCGTGGACACGGCGACTGACCTGCCGCTCGCGTGGCGCGTGGAGACGGCGCGCTCGCACGAAACGAACGCCGTCGCGCCGCTGCTGGACAAGCTGCACACGCTCGGGATCGACCCCGAGACGTGCGCGCTCGACAAGGGTTACGACAACAATGCCGTGTGTGCGACGTGCTCGGAGCGAAACGTCGCCCCGGTGATCCCGCTGCGCGAAACGCCCGATGTCAAGCGCGGGGCGCATCATGCCCCTGCCTGCGAACACGGCGAGTGGCGACTTGCCGGGGCCGACCGCAAGCGGGGTGCCTGCAAGTGGCGCTGCCCAACTGGCGAGTGCCAGCCTGCGTCGGTCTGGATCAAGGCCGACCGGCTGCATCCGCTGATCCGCGCGAGACTCTGCGCTGGCAGCGGCTCTACCGGGGTCGCGCATCGGTAGAGCGCGAGTTCGGCAGGCTCAAGAACGAATGGAGCCTGACGCCGCTCCGCGTGCGCGGGATCGAGCGCGTCCGTCTACACGCCGACCTGACAAGCCTCGCCAAGCTGTCTATGGCACTTGCGCGGCAGCGTGGGGTGCCGCGGGCTTCGGCGGCGGCTTAGACGAGCCGCTAAAGCCCACCGAGGACACGATCACCGCCACCGCGAACAGGGCGATCGTGGCGGCACGCATGCGCCTCGGCGTCAGCCAGGTCAGGTGATGCGCCTGGAGCCAGGAGCGGACGCCCGAAGCTCCCGCTGCTGCCGCGATTGCGCACGCCGCACACATGCATCATCATTCTACGCGCCAGCGGGCCCGTTTCGCCAATCGTTTCGCCAACCCCTCCTAGTTTCCTACTTGTGAGGTGGCGCGTTCACGTACACGAACGCCGCGCCTGAGTACTGGTGTGCATATTCGGGGCTGCCGATCAATGCGGTGTTTCCGTCGGAGGAAAGGGCCACGCTGGTGCCGAATTGGGGCGGGTGCTCTCCTGCGGGGCCTTCACTTACGTCCTGCCGGGTCCATGTTGTATCGGAGCGCGTGAAGAAAGACGCCGTGCCGAAGCAGGCGTAAGGAGCCGAGGGATCCCCGATCAGCGCCGTGTTGCCGTTGGAGGCCAGGGCCACACTGGAGCCGAATGCGCCGCAGTAGGCTCCTCCGTAGAATGGCCGGCTCGTGAGCTTTTCGCCAGGCTCGGTCCATACCTTGCCGGAGCGCGTGAAGACCCACGCCGCGCCGTAGTGGCTGAAGCTTTCGTTCGGTTCGGCTGCCTTATCCTCGTCGCCCCCAATCAGGGCGATCTTGCCGTCGGAGGACAGCGCGACGCTGGAACCGAAGTGGCCGTTGCCGATCTCGCCAGTGGCGGTCAGCTTTTCCCCCTGTTGGTTCCAGGTCTTGCCGGAGCGTCTGAACAGCCACGTCGCGCCGATACCTTCTTTGTCGCCCGGTCCGCCGATCAGCGCGATCTTGCCACCGGCGGCGAGCGCCACGCTATGGCCGAAGTTGCCCTGTCCGACCTCCGCGCCGCCGGTTAGCTTCGATCCGGCCTGCGCCCAGGTCGAGCGCGAGCGCGTGAACACCCACGCCGCGCCGCGCCCGCTGTTGTCTTCGTTACCGCCAATCAGGGCAGTGTTTCCCTGCGAGGAAAGCGCCACCCTCGTACCGAATTGTCCTCGTCCGGTCTCGCCCGTGCCGGTGAGCTTTTCCCCCTGCTGGCTCCAGGTCGAGCCCGAGCGGGTGAACACCCACGCCGCGCCGACACCTTCGTTGTCGGTGGGACCGCCGATCAGCGCGGTCTTGCCGTCTGATGCGAGCGCGACGCTGTCCCCGAAGCCTGCGGTGAGCTTGGCCTGCTCGGTCCAGGTTGAGCCTGAGCGCGTAAAGATCCACGCGCTGTTGGAAGCCCCAACTAGCGCCGTGTTGCCGTCGGCGGAGAGCGCCACACTCTTGCCGCCCTGGGCGAACTCCCATTCACAGGCATCGCAAGGAAAGCCCAGCCACAGCGGTTCGCCCTGCCGGATGAAGGGATCGCTCCGCACCGGCGAGGCCGCCGACGCCGCGCTGGCCGCCATCAACAGCAGACTCATCACCAAGCACGCCGCTCGTTAAACCTAGGCCGCGAAGTGCCTTGAACGCTCTCATCCCCAACCTCCATGTATCCGTAAGCATGCGGACCCGGTGGCCAAACCATGAGGAAAGTCAAGCACTCGCCACCTGCGAACGCGAGCTGAAGCTGCGTCGCGGCTCTGCCATCTGGGCCACGTGCTGCAGCCTCTCACGGCGTTTGGCGAGAAGACCCCATCCTTCTACCCAGCGCCCATGTGGCCGGATACCGATGCGCGCCCGCCCGCCATGCCATAGACCCCCAATGCACGGCGGGCCCCCCGCGATGCGGGAGCTGCCGACTCCGTAAACGCGAGCCTATGGCTCACCTGCGGGGTCTTCTTCCGGCGTTGGCATGACGTTAGCTTCGCTCAACGAGCGGGCCGTGCTTTGCACCCCTTGGATGAGTTTCCCGAGTTCATCTAAGCGCCCCAACCACCACCGAAACATCGGTCCTCCTGCTCTGTAAAGACGACACCCTGCTGGGCTACCGCGAACTCATACCCCACGCAGGTGAAAGGCTGTCCGTCTCTCCCTGTCGAGTGCAGGCGAACCCAAGCGTCGCCCGCAGATCAAGTTATGCACGGAGGTCTATGGCACGGCAGTAGGGCGGTGCATCCGTATCCGACCACATGCGATCTCGGTAGAAGGCTGCCAATCTGCCCCACTCGCTACCTAGGAGCGTGGGTCAGTAAGGGCGGAGCTGTCCGGCGGGTTTAAGACGATTCGTTGCACACGACGAGGAGGTTCTCATGTCGGCAGCGGTGGTGCAGGAGCGGCTGGTGGAGGTGGAGGCGGACGAGGCCGGTGGTCCGGGACCGTGCCGCCGGTGGGTGAGGAGAAGACGTTTCGCCCGTATGACCCTGATCAGGTGTTGTTGATGGCGCCGGTGCTTGCAGGAGTGGATCCCGGAGGGGGATCTGGCGCATTTCGTCTCTGACCTGGTCGAGTCCGGGACGCTTGACTTGTCGGCGATCTATGACTCCTATGAGGAGGAGCGCGGCTTTCCGCCGTATGACCCGCGGTTGATGGTCAAGCTGCTGGTCTACGGCTATGCGAACGGGGTGATGTCCTCGCGCAAGCTGGAGCGCGCGACGCTACAGGGATGTGGCGGTGCGGATGTTGTGCGCCGATCAGCACCCGGATTACCGCTCGATCGCGCGGTTTCGCAAGCGGCACCTGGAGGCGTTGGGGGAGTTGTTCGTGCAGGCGCTGCGGCTGTGCAAGCAGGCGAAGCTGGTCGGGCTTGGGAGCCTGGCGTTGGATGGCACGAAGCTGCGCGCGAACGCCTCGCGGCATAAGGCGATGAGCTACGAGCGGATGGTCAAGAAGGAGCAGCAGCTGGAGGCGGAGATCGCCGAGCTGCGCGCAGAACGTGGACGCGCTGCTCTCGGAGGCCGAGCGGGTCGATGCGGAGGAGGATGAGCGCTTCGGGCCTGACCGTCGCGGCGATGAGCTGCCGGAGGAGCTTCAGCGTCGCGAGCAGCGGCTGGCGAAGATCCGCGAGGCCAAGGAGGCGCTCGAGGCCGAGGCGCGCGAGGCGAGAGACCGCGCGGCGCGCCGAGCTCGAGGCGCAGGGCAAGAAGCCGCGCGCGCCGCGTGACGGGCGCGACCCGTTCGCGCCCAAGCCGACGGCGCAGCGGAACTTCACCGATCCGGAGTCGAAGATCATGAAGACCTCGGACGGGTCCTATCACCAGTGCTACTCAGGCCAGGCGATCGTGGACTCCGACGGCCAGGTGATCGTCGTCGCCGAGCTGTCCGACCAGGCGCCGGACGCGCGCAGCTCGAGCCGGCGCTCGAGCAGCTGGATGAGAACCTCCAGGCGATCGGCGCCGAGCTGCCCGCAGGGTGCGGTGCTGACCGCCGACGGCGGCTACTTCTCCGAGGAGAACGTCACAGACCTGCGAGCAGCACGAGCTCGACCCGTACATCGCGACCGGCCGCTTCAAGCACTCAGAGCCGCCAGCCGCCGGCGCCGCGCGGGCCGATCCCCAAGGACGCGACCCCCAAGCAGCGGATGGCGCGCAAGACCAGAACCAAGAAAGGCCGCAAGATCTACAGCCGGCGCAAGGCGATCGTCGAGCCGGTGTTCGGCCAGATCGACACCGTCCAAGACGGCCGCCGGGTGCTGATCCGCGGCAAGCCAGCCGCCCGCGCCCAATGGCGCTTCCAGTGCGCGATCCACAACCTGCTCAAGCTCCACCGCGCAGGCGGCCTGGCGCTCCTGAACACCAGCTGAGAAGCCCGCGGGGCGGCTCCCAGGGCCGGGAGCCGCCCCCGAAGCGGAGCCAGCCGGGGCAATCGACCCAAGCCCACCACCACGACACCGCCCGCCACCACCGTCAGGACCGTGAATCTTCGCCGCTCACCCGCGTCGCGAGCCGATAGCGACCCACGCTCCTAGCCCAAGACTATGGGACTGTAGATAATTAACGTTTCGGAGTGATGAGGTAGTTCCACTCGTGATGGAAGTCGTTGCCGTGGAGATTGACGGCCGCTAGTTCGGCGTCTCGAGACTTTCACTTTCGAGGGGTAGCTGGCCCTCGTCGAGGCGGGCGTAGACCTCCAGGCCGGTGCTGGTTTTGGTGCCGGCGATGAGGTTGATGATCGTCTCCAGCGATACGAGTGGCTTGCCGCGCCAGTTGATGGTGATGAACGAGAAGAGGCGGTGCTCGATCTTGTTCCACTTTGAAGTGCCGGGCGGGAAGTGGCAGACCTCGATCTCGAGCCCGGTCTCCTCGGCGAAGCGCTGCAGTTCGACCTTCCACAGTCTGGTGCGGTTGCCGTTGGAGCCGCCGCAGTCGGCGGTGATCGTCAGGCGCTGCGCGCGCGGGTAGCGCGCAGAGCCGAGGTGCTTCCACCAGCTGCGGATCGAGTTGACCGCGAACTCGGCGGTGTCGTGGTCGATGCCGACGTTGACATAGCCCTCATCCAGGCGTAGGTCGTAGACGCCGTAGGGGATCGCCTTGCCGAGCTGCTTGTCCTGGAAGTCGTGCACGCGCACGAGCTCGGGCTTGCCCTGCAGGCGCCATTCGCGCCCTGCGTTCTTGAAATCGCCGACCAGCTCCTTCTTCTTCGTATCGACAGAGATCACCGGCAGCCCGGCGGCGACGGCCGCCTTCGCGGTCTCGTTGATGTGCCGGAACTGAGCGTCGCGATCGGGATGGGAGGCGCCCTCTCTGGTCTTCACGTTCGCCTGCAGCGAGTACCCCAGCAGCCGCAGCAGCATCGCCACCGTGCTGAAGTGCGCCTCGTGGCCCAGGTCGCGCAGCGAGGCGGCGATATTGCGCACGCTCCTGGCCGTCCAGCGCAATAGCGACTCCGGATCGCCACGGCTGTCCTCATCAACCAGCCGCTCGATGTCCTCGAGAATCGTCGGGTCGCGCTCAAGGATCGGCTTGCGCCCACCGCCCGGACGGCGCACACGCCCTGGATCGACTCTTGAGCCCGCCTCCAGTTCGGCGATCCCCCTGCGGATCGTGACCACCGAGATGCCCGTCGCGCGCGCAGTCGCCGTAATCCCACCCCAGCCCGCACTGCGCGCCTCGCTCGCCGCCCACAGCCGCCGCTGGCGCTCGTTCAGCTCAGCGGCCAACGCCCTGAACCGGTCACCAATCGCCACCTCATCGATCACACCCCACAGTTCTACAAGCGGTGCAAGAACCCTGTCAGGTTATTTTTCGACAGTCCCTATGCTCCCGTTAGAACCACGAGCGAGGAGCGCCGATGATCATCACCACCATGAACGACCTGCCTGGGTATGAGATCGAAGAGGTGCTGGGCGAGGTGTTCGGACTTACTGTTCGCTCCCGTAACGTCGGCTCCCAGCTAGGGGCGTCGCTGAAGTCGCTGGTGGGCGGTGAGCTGAAGGGAATGACCAAGATGCTCGCCGAAGGCCGCGTACACGCGCAGGAACGGCTCGTCGAGGAGGCCGAGGCCAAGAACGCCAACGCGATCATCGCGTTCCGCTACGACACCTCGGAGTTGGGTGCGACCTGGACGGAGATCTGTGCCTACGGCACCGCCGTCCGGGCTACCAAGAGGTAGGAGGACGGAGTAGAGGGAGTAGGCGATGTCGCAGGCGAACGTGGAGCTTGCGAAGCGGTCGTTGGACGCCTACAAGCGGCGCGATCTCGACATCTATGACGAGCTGTACACGCCGGATTTGGAATGGGTGTCTCCGACTACGAGCGCGGTCGAGGGCGGCAGCTACCGGGGACGTGCAGCTTTTGAGCGGTACTTCGCGATGGTGCGCGAAACCTGGGATGAGTTTCGCGTGACCGTCACCGATGTTCGCGAGGTGGGCGACCGTGTTCTGCTGCTGGGTCGGCTCGAAGCTCGGGGGCTGGGTAGTGGGGTGCCGGTCGATACACCGATGGGATCCGTCTTGGACTTCCGCGACGGAAAGATCTCGCGTGTCCGCGCCTATCTCGATCACGGCGAGGCGTTGCGGGCGGAGGGCCTGTCCGAGTAGGGGTCAGGGAGCGCCGGGATAAACCGGCATGGAGAAGGAGATGAGAGTTCTCTACATCGAAAGGAGTAGCGATCCACGGTGGCCCTGAGTCATGCGTTGACGTTCGTGAGGACGTCGGCGAAGCGTTGGCAGGGGTACGTGTGGGCTGGGCTATGGAGCCGCGAAATTTTCTTGATCAGGGTGCCGACGTCCTCCTGACAGGCGGAAGGCCACGTTCACGGCGGCGTTATCGCGAGTCGTCGTGGGACCCTGCGCGGTCAGAGAACCTGGGCACGCACAGAATCTCCATGCGCGAGAACCGGGAGATCCCACGGTCGCCCACGGGCGTTGATGATGCCCCGTCCTGGATGGTTCGCGGGGTGGCAGATCGGCGCTCAGTGGGCCGTGAGGGGAACGCTTTGGCGGTAAGCCCTCGATGAACGACCGCGGGAAGTCAGACGGTCTCATAGTACCTGCAAAGCCGCCGAACAAACCCGGCTTGCCGGGGGCGGAGGCGGTGGAGGGAAGGGGACCGGCCAAGGGGAACACGGCCAGCAAAACACGTCCCGGACGCAGTGCCGGAGAGGGCGTGTCAAGTGATCTGGATCGTGTGCGCCGAGTGGCGCGTTGCGTCAAGGATGTGCGGTTCACCGCGCTCCTTCATCACGTGACCGTCGATCGTTTGCGGGAGGCGTATTGGGCGATCAGCCCAGACGCTGCCGTCGGGATCGACGGGGTGACGTGGCGGGATTACGGCTCAGATCTCGAAGGGAACCTTCGCGATCTGCATGCTCGGGTCCATCGAGGGGCGTATCGGGCGAGACCGACTCGGAGGGTGTTCATCCCGAAGCCGGACGGGCGGCTGCGGCCGCTCGGGGTCGCCGCCTTGGAGGACAAGATCCTTCAGCGGGCGGTGGTTGAGGTGCTGAACGCCGTTTATGAGCAGGACTTCCTCGGTTTCTCATACGGGTTCCGACCTGGGCGCAGCCAGCATGACGCGTTGGACGCGCTCGCGGTCGCGATCACGCGCAAGAAGGTGAACTACGTGCTCGACGCTGACATCAGCGACTTCTTCACCGGCCTTGATCAGGGCTGGCTGGAGAAGTTCCTCGGGCACAGGATCGCGGATGAGAGGGTCCTGCGGCTGATCCAGAAATGGCTCAGGGCAGGAGTCATCGAGGACGGGGAGTGGTCGGATACGCGGGAGGGGACGGCGCAAGGAGCTTCGGTCTCGCCGTTGCTCTCAAACGTCTACCTGCACTACGTGTTCGACCTATGGGCCGCACAGTGGCGGCGGCGTCACGCGCGCGGGGACGTGATCCTGGTGCGTTTCGCCGACGACTTCCTGGCGGGCTTCGAGCATCGTGAGGACGCCGAGCGGTTCCTTGCCGATCTCCACGGACGCTTCGCGGAGTTCGCTCTGGAGCTGAATCTGGAGAAGACGCGGCTGATCGAGTTCGGGCGGTCCGCCGCCGGAAACCGAGCCAGGCGCGGCGAGCGGAAGCCTGAGACGTTTGAGTTCCTGGGTCTTACGCACATGTGCGCGAAGGACAGGAACGGACGGTTCAAGCTGAAGCGGGTTACGAGCAAGAAGAAGATGCGGGCCAAGCTTCGCGAGGTCAAGGCCGAGATGAGGCGACGCAGGCATCAATCAATCCCCGAGCAGGGACGCTGGCTCGCCAGCGTCCTTACCGGGCACTACCGCTACTACGCGGTGCCCGACAACATCCGCGCGCTGCAAACATTCCGCGAAGCGGTCATGCGGCACTGGCTAACGACGCTACGGCATCGCAGCCAGCGCACTCGCATGACCTGGGAGCGGATGCGCAGCATCGCCGGCCGGTGGCTACCTCGAGCCCGCATCCAGCATCCCTGGCCCGACGTGCGCTTCGACGCCAGAACCCAAGGCAGGAGCCCAGTGCGTTAGACGTGCACGCTGGGATCTGCGCGGGGGGCCGTCAGCAATGGCGGTCCCTACCGCGATTGCCGGTGTCCGGTGTGAGGCCGAGGTCGGCGAGGGCGTGATCTCTGTCGAAGTACTGGACGATTCTGGTGATCTTGCCGTCGCCGACTTCGAACAGGGTTGCCCCGTTTACATGCAGTTGCGCGAGGTCCACGCCGCTGGCTTTGCCGCGTCCGGTGCAATGGAAGCTCACGAGGACACGATCCCCTGCTAGGTCGAGGTAGTCGTCCGCGACCACGCCCCAATCCTCCCAAGCAGCCAGGACGTCGCGGAAGCCCTCAGTCATCCCTTCGATGCCCGTCCATGTACCGGGGGAGGGACCATCGGCGACCTTGTACTCCATCTCTGGGTGAGCCCACTCTACCGAGCTGTAGTCCCCGCGTTCCCACGCCGTGTAGATCGAGCGCACGAGGTCCAGGTTGGCCGAGGACATGGGGGGAGTATCGCGGGCTGGGTGAGCGTAGCGGCTCGGGCAAGGTCACTCTGACGGACGCACGTCGCCTTCTGTCGGCGGGTCGCGGGTGCCGATCACGGTGGTGCCGATCACGGTCGGGCCGACCACGGGTTGGTGCCGGTGCCGCCGCTCGACCGACCGCTGAGCTCAGCCTCGGAACCCTCGCGGGCGCGCGGTGACGTGGCTAATGCCCTCGTTGTGGTACACCTCCTGCGCGGCTGAGGTCGAGCCCGATGGCGAGGATGAGCGTGGCCGTCCAGGCGTTCACGGGGTCGAACGTGAGCGGTTCCTGGCCGACGACGAACCAGATCAGTAGCCAAAGTAACGTCATCGCGTATCTCCTCCTCCTCGTATCGCAGGGCTGGGGCGCAGCTTTGCCCGGAGCGTAGTCTGCACTCGGTGACGGCCTCTAACAGGGTCGTCCGCGCGTCGCTCTGGACGGCTCGCTCACCAGGCGCAAGCGCCAGACCGAACACGATCTCAACGACGAGGGTAAGATCGCATCCAGCGTCTAGGCGATCGCGCCGGATGCAATGCGTTGTCGGTATGGACTGCGACTTCGTCGTCCGGCAGACGGGTAGCACCTCCAAACCCAGCCGCACAAGGAGTGGAAATGCCACTAGAAGGCGAGTACGCGCCCAGCCCATCGGAGTGGGTGCGCGAACAAGTCGCAGAGTACGAGGCGAGCAACGGCGAGCGTGCGAACACCCTCACTGACACCGGCCTTCCTGTAGTCATCATCACGACCCGAGGGCGCACGAGCGGGAAGATTCGCAAGTTCCCGCTTATGCGAGTTGAGCACGACGGCGAGTACGCCCTCGTCGCGTCTTTGGGAGGCGCGCCTACCAACCCGACCTGGTACGGCAATCTGACCGCCGACCCGACGGCGTTGATGATCCAGGACGGCGCGGAGCCGCAGGACTTCGTCGCACGTGATGTCCACGGCGACGAGCGAGCGCTGTGGTGGGACCGCGCCGTCGAGGCCTATCCCAGCTACGCGGATTACCAGAAGAAGACGAGCCGAATCATTCCGGTCTTCGTGGCCACGCCATCGGACTCATAGCGCCTCCGAGGTCGCACCAGCATCGGCGCCGCAGGCGCGGGCGCTGACAATCTGATCGCGCCTGCCCGCCAGGCGTAAGCGAGCGTCTGCCGAGCCGACCACGGGTACGACCGCAGCTCGTCCATCTCGACAGTCTCGATCGCGAGGGTAGGCGCGCCTGCTCCCGGTGGAGAGCGGTAGCCAGCCACAACCGGGCCATGGTGTGCGCGTCACACTGGCGGCCGGTGTTCTCAGTCTGCTCGTCCGCTAATTCCCACGCGATGCCGCCAGCTCAAGCGTTGTCAGCGTGTGAATGCCCTGCTGTCCACGCCGGGCGATCGCCAGCAGCGCGGAGGGGTCAGCGCAGGCGCCTGATCGACCCACCACCGATGAGCCTGGACGCGGCGCGAGGTCATTGGACACGGAAGAATGGGCGTCGACCGAGGAGGACCGTGATAAGGAAGCTGATCTACTCGATGGGAGTGTCACTGGACGGCTTTATCGCTGGGCGCGATGAAGAGATCGACTGGTCGGCGCCGGACGAGGAGCTGCATCGGTTCCACAACCGGCAGACGCGGGAGTTGGGCGAGCACCTCTGTGGACGGCGGCTTTACGAAACGATGCTCTACTGGGAGACCGCTGAGGAGAACCCGTCGGGCGCAGAGCACTTGCTCGAGTTCGCGCGCATCTGGAAGGCGCTGCCGAAGATCGTCTTCTCGAGGACCCTCGAGAAAGTCGAGGGGAATGCCCGGCTTCTCCGGGACAACGTTGCCGACGAGGTCGTCAAGCTCAAGCAGCAACCGGGTAAGGACCTGGCCGTCGGCGGCGCTGGCCTGGCCTCCACCTGCATAAAGCTGGGTCTCATCGACGAGTACCGGCTTTTCGTCAGCCCGGTCATCCTGGGCGGCGGGACCCCTTACTTTCCGGCCCTGGACGACCGGATCAATCTGGAGCTGGTCGAGACACAGACCTTTGGCTCTCGTGTGGTTTACGTCCGCTACCGGGCCTCTGTCGCACATTAGGCTCCGCAAGCAGGCGTGTGGCGCTCCCCAGTCGCTGCGCTCGGAAGTCGTCCCAGGCAGGCGTCTAGAGCGAAGCTCGGCGGACGCTCGCAAATCGCGCTAAGCGCAAGTCTGAAGCTACGCCGGCCCGAGGACGAAGATGCCCACGCGGGCGACGGTGCTCCCCCTGCTACGCCCAGAGCTCGCAAAGCCCCTCGGGCCCTACCGGCCCGCGAGGTTGAGCGATAAGCTCGCGCCCATGCGGCGTGGCGTGGGCATTCTGACATTGGTGATGGGAGCCGTCGGTCTCGTGCTCCTCGCGGTCGGCATCGTCTACCTAACTGTGGAATGTCACGCTTTGCCGGGCATATTGGGGCCGACCCACGGTGACATGTCTCCTCGGACCAAGCTCGGGGTCGTCGGGGTGGTGCTGGGCCTCGTGGTGCTGCTCGCTTCCTTCGTCGCCGCACGGCGTCGCCCGCCTATGGCTCCGCGGCATCGTTGAGCGTTACGCGCAACGCCCACGGCGGCGAAGCCCAAACACCGTGCGCGGTCCGCCGACGCCGTAGGCCGTGTCGTGCTCTCTCTCGCGTGCGCGCGGGTGCCGCGACGGCGACGTGTGGAGAGCGATGTACAGCGAGCGTCTGCCAAGCTGGCCGCATCGGTCAGGGCTGCGGGCCGGCGGCCGTGTTTGCGAATCGGGGGGAATCCCTGCGCCGGAGCCATTTTTGGCTCTAGGACAGGGTTTGCGGCATAAGCTGGCACACGCTTCGAGTCCCTGTCCCGGAGCTGGCCGGTGCCCCGTGACTCCGGGGCGTTCGGCGGTTTCGGGGCCGATGCGGGCCAGGATTTGGACCAGTCCTGCAGCTGACCCGACCGGGCAGCGTGAGGGGGGACGGCCGGCGCCGTCGACAGAGTTTGAGCGGCGCGGGGTCCGCCAGCAGCAACGGGCCCCGTGCCGTCCCGTCGTGTCGTTCAGCGGCCGATGGCGCCGACTGCACGCCGCTCGGCGCTGTCGGCGTCGTTGATCGCCCAAGCGAGGCGCTCGATAAGTTGCGCGGCGGAATGGTCGTCGCTGAGATGTTCTGGGCAGACGCGCTCGTCGAGCAGCACCGAGGCGTCGGGTCGTCCACTTTGTTCGGTGGTGACGATGATTCGGGCCATGAGATCGTCCTCTCCGTTGGTCTTGCGGTGATGTTCGATCCCCCACCGAGATAGGCTTCCATGCCTCTCTGAGGACGGGGTAAAGACCCCATGAGGCTGTCGTCACGACCTCGGCATCGGTAGGAAGCCACCAGGAGGGCGGCGGAAACTACGCGCGTCTCGTTGGGTACGCGCGTCTCGTTGGGCCGGATGGGCTTGTCGCGCGCCCGTTCAGCACCTTGGGCGTAGCATCCGCCTATGCTCATCCGCCTGGGAATCCGTTTCGGTGCCTCGCTCGTCGGGATCGCCGTCGGACTGCTCCTCTCGGGCGCTCTGCTGAGCAAGTTCTCGATCGACGCGACGGCCGTCGTAGAGGCGACTCTGATCTTCTGGCTCGTCCACCTGGGCGTCAGCTTCGTGGCTCTGCGCGTGCTCGTCCGCGAGCCCTCGATAGCGCTGGCCGGACTGCTGGCGCTCGCGTCAACGATCGTCTCGTTGATCATCGTCAACGCAATCGTCAGTGGCCTGTACATCAATGGCCTCCAGACGTATCTGCTTGCGACGGTGATCATCTGGGCCGCAACGGCGATCAGCGACACGATCGGAAGGCGAATGGTTCGGGCGCGGCGAGCCGAGCGCCGGGCGGCCTAGGTGCTCCGCTCAAACGCAACGGGCGGGGAGCCCTCGCAGCCGTCAAGCGGGAGGCGTAGAGTGCCGACGCGCAGACACAGCCAGTGGGGCCGCGCGCTCTGAACGCCGGCCCCATATCGCCATGACGTTCGACACCTACGGGCACCTGATGCCCGGCCGTCTGCACGAGGCGGCGGCGAACGTCTATCTAATGCAGCGTCCCGCGCTCAAGCTCGTCGCATAGGTCATAGTTGTTACATGCCCGCCGCAATCGACGTGGAGCAGGCTCGCCGCTACCTTACGGCGTTCAGGAGCAATGTCGCGGCGGCGGTTGCGAAGGACCCGAACAGGAGGCCCAGGGGGCTCGCCGTGCAGGCTGTAGACGCCGCCGCCGGGAGTGGCTGCTCGCGGAGTGGGTCATCTCCGGAATCGCCTGCTCGTGGACGTTGGTCAAGATTGAGCTTAGGCAAAGGAGAACGAATGAAACGCATGACGATGGTGGCGTTGATCTGCGCGCTGGCGGCGCCCGCCGGGGCCCGGGCCCAGCACAGCAGCAGCGCTGCGCCGCGGACGCGACGCAGTTCATGACGGCACTCGAGCTCTATCTCCACACGCTCGAATTCGCCGTGCCGGGCGAGCGTCCGGACCCGCAGACGGAGGCGCTCGAACTGGCCCGCAGCGACGCGCAGGCGCTCGAGCGGGACTGCTCCCGGCCGTTCGCGCCGGTCGGAGGGATGCCCGGGTGATGACCAGACCCCTCTAAAGCGTAAGTCTCGGGCCAGTCGTGCCCTGATTCCACCGGATTTCACCGGACTCAGCCGGATTGTTGCCTTAGGCGTTTCCCCAGTTTCCCCTGCCATACAGCGAGATTTGGCTCCACGACGGCGATTGCGGTGCACGGTGGCCAACGGTTCGAGCCCCCGTTCCGGAGCTGGCCGGCGCCCCGTGATTACCGGGTGTTCGGCGTTTTCGGGGCCGCTCGTGCCAGGATTCGGGCCAGTCTTGCGGGATGTGCACGAGAAGACCGACTCCTCCGCAAGGGATGAGCAGCGGAGTCGGCCAAAGTGGTCGAGAAGTCAGACAGGCAGTAGCCTCTCGCTCGTGCGGAGGAGGCCAGGGCTCAGTGCGTACGCGTGCTTGAGCCGGGATGTGCGCGCCCCCGGTCCAGGAGGGGGCCGGGGGACGCGCCCCCAATCAATCGTTTGGCTGGGCGCGTACAGCGTTGCACCGAGGGCGGACATTCAGCGGGAACGCCGCTCCTTGCCTACGGGATGTTCCACTCACGATGTTCGAGAAGTCCGCGACCCCGCCCTGGTCGAGCGTATGCGGCGCGCCGTCGACGCGGCTGTCGACCACGACAGACTGCCGGCCTCGCTCAGGGCTCACGCTCAGTGCCTTCGCATTGACGCCCGCGGCGATTCTAGGGCTCGGCCTGCGTGGCCCAGTCCCGATAGAGCTCGAAGTAGCGGCCCCCGGCCGCGATGAGCTCCTCGTGGGTGCCCTGCTCGGTGATGCGGCCATGCTCGAGCACGACGATGCGGCCGGCCTGGCGGATGGTGGAGAGGCGGTGCGCGATCACGATCGAGGTGCGACCCGACAGCAGGCGGCGTAGACCCTCCTCGATGCGACCCTCTGTGTGCAGGTCGACGTTGGACGTGGCCTCATCGAGCACGAGGATGCGCGGATCGGCGATCAGCGCGCGCGCGAACGCGATCAGCTGTCGCTGGCCGGCGGAGAGCTGCGCGCCGCGCTCGCCGACCTCGGTGTCATAGCCGTCGTCGAGCTCTGAGATCAACTCGTCGACACCGACCGCGGCGGCCGCCGCGCGGATCTGCCCGTCATCTGCGTCCGGGCGACCGAAGGCGATGTTCTCCCTGATCGTGCCGGAGAACAGGAAGGCCTCCTGTGGCACGATCCCCAGCTGCGATCGCAGTGACGCGCTCGAGATCTCGCGCAGGTCATGCCCGTCGACCAGCACCTTTCCCTCGGTCGGGTCGTAGAAGCGCGCGAGCAGCTTCGCCATCGTCGACTTGCCGGCTCCGGTGGCGCCGACTAGCGCCACCGTCTGGCCGGGGGGGACGTGCAGGCTGACATGGTCGAGCGCGAGCACCGGGCGCCGCCCGCCGCCGTTGGCCGCAGACCCGTTTGCACCGCCTCGGCGCCCGGCGCCGTTCGAGGAGCCGCTGGCGCCGGCCGCGCCACCCCCACGTGCTCCGCGGCGGGCATAGGCGAAGGAGACATCCTGGAAGGAGACTTCGCCCTCGATGCGGGGCAGCTCGACGGCATCGGGGCGGTCCTCGAGCTCTGGACGGACGTCGAGCAGCTGGAAGATCTTCTCCAGGGCCGCCATGCCCGACTGGTAGGTGGTGTAGAGCTGGGAGAGCTGCTGGATAGGTTCGAACAGGTAGGAGAGCGTCGCCACGAAGGCGACGACGGTGCCGGCCGTGATGTGGCCGTCCATCGCCTGATAGCCCCCGTAGAGGACGATCACCGCGAGCGCTACACCGGAGAGCATTTCGACCGCCGGGAAGTAGGCGGCGTTGAGCCGCACCGTAGTCATGTTCGCGTCGCAGTTCTCGCGGTTGAGCACCGCAAAGTGCGCCTCGTGCTGGGGCTCCTGTCCGAAGCTGCGCACGACGCGAATACCGGAGAGGGTTTCCTGCAGGTATCCGGTGATCGCGCCGATCGTCTCACGCGTGCGCCTGAACGCGCCGGTCGAGACGAGCCGGAACCAGATGCTCAGGGCGGCCACGAAGGGGACGATGCAGAACGTGAGCAGCGCCAGCGTCACGTCCAGGTACAGCAGCACCGCGATCGCCCCGATCAGCGTCAGGCCTGCCTGGAAGAGGGTGACGACCGAGTCCGTGACGAGGCTTTCCAGAGCCTCGACGTCGTTGGTCATGCGCGAGATCAGCACGCCCGCGGGACGGCCCTCGTAGAAGCCGATCGGTTGGCGCTGCAGGTGGGTGAAGATGCGGATGCGCAGATCGGCGAGCGCGCGCTGCCCGACCCAGCCGACGAGGTAGGTCTGGGCGCTCGTCATCAGCCACAGCACCAGCCCCGCGGCGATGAACGCCGCCACCACTAGTGCGAGCGTGTCGACGTCATGGCGGTCGATGCCGCGGTCGATCGCGACCTTGGCCAGCAGCGGGGGTGCGAGCGAGGCGGCGGTGCCCACGACGAGCGCGATGAGCATCGCCGTGACGCGCAGGCGGTATGGGCGCAGGAGCGCAAGCAGGCCGCGAAGATTGCGCCCCCGGGCTCCTCGGCTGGCGCGCTCGCCGCTCCAGCCCTGCCCGCCGCGCGTGAGCCCCGGCCCCAGTCCGCGACCGCCGCCTGCTCCGCCCGTCGCTCGGGCGCTCATATGCCGCTTACCTCGCGCTCGGAGGTCTCGCGCGTCAGGAAGACGTGCTCGGGCAGGCCCTTTTCCACGATCTCGCGATACAGCTCGGAGACCTCAAGGAGATCCCCATGGCTGCCCTGCGCGACGATACGGCCCCGCTCCAGCACGACGATCGTCTCGGCGAGCGCGATCGTAGAGAGGCGGTGGGCGATGATGAACGTCGTACGTCCGGTCATCGCCTCGGCCAGCGCGAGCTTGATCGAGCGCTCCGTGGAGGCGTCGACCGAGGAGGTGGCGTCGTCGAGGATGAGCACGCGGGGGTTGGCCAGGAGCGCGCGCGCGATTGCGATCCGCTGGCGCTGGCCGCCGGAGAGGGTCAGGCCGCGCTCGCCCACACGCGTGTCGTAGCCCTCGGGCAGGCGCGCGACGAAGTCGTGCGCCTGGGCACGGCGGGCGGCCCATTCGATCTCCTCACGTCCGGCGCCCGGCTGCGTGTAGGCGATGTTCTCGGCCACGGTGGCGGAGAAGAGGAACGGATCGTCGCTGACGACGGCGACAGCTCGGCGCAGCGAGCGCAGGTTCAGGGTCCGCACATCGGCGCCGTCGAGCAGCACCCGCCCGGAGCTGGGATCATACAGCCTGGAGATGAGCGACACGAGGCTGGTCTTGCCCGAGCCGGTCGCTCCCACCAGCGCCACCGTCTGCCCGGCGGGAACGTCGAGGTCGATGTCGCTCAGCACCGCTCGCGCGGCGCGCGCCCCCCCGGCGCCGTCTGCAGATGGGGTGGTGTCCGGTGCGCGCGAGGCCGAGTAGGAGGCGCCGAACTCGTCGGAGTCCTCATAGCGCAGCGTCACGCCGCGCAGCTCCACGTGGCCGTTGCCCGGTGGCAGCGGCGGGGAGTCAGGAGAGTCGGTCAGGCGGGGTTGGCGGTCGAGCACCTGGAAGATGCGCGCGCCCGACGCGGTGGCGCGCTGGGCGAGGTTGAGCGTCACGCCGAGCGAGCGCATCGGCGCGATAAGCATGTTCAGGTAGAGGTAGAACGCGGTGAACTGCCCGAGCGAGAGCCGGTGGTGGATCACGCTCTCTCCCCCAGCAGCAGGACGGCGGCGAGTCCGAGCTGGGGCAGGAAGCCGATCATCGGGTTATAGATCGCTTCCAGGCGGGTGGCAATCATCGCCTGGGTGAAGACGCGCCCTACGCTCTCACGGAAACGCCGCAGCTGGCGGGGCTCACGGGCGAACGCCTTGACCACCCGCACGCCGGAGATGTTCTCCTCCGCGTCGGCGGTCAGCTCGGCGATGCGCTGCTGCACCTGCTGGATGGCGGGGCGGGCGCGGCGGCCATAGCGGTAGGAGATCAACACGACGAACGGCACCGGCACGAGCGAGATCAGTCCGAGTCGCGGATCGGTCGCGATCATCACGACTCCCGCGAGCACGATCGTGAGGATCGACTGAAGGATGAATACGAGGCCGTATCCGAGGAAGAAGCGCACGGCCTGCAGGTCGACCGTCGCCCGCGACATCAGCTGGCCGGTCTGCTGACGGTCGAAGAAGCCGAGCTCCAGGCTCTGCAGATGCGAGTACATGCGCTCGCGCAGGTCGTATTCGACGCCGAGCGAGACCCGTCCGGCGATCATCCGCCGCAAGTAGGTGAGCGCCCAGCGTACGAGCACGACAGCCAGGATCGCCAGGGCGAGCATCAGCAGCGTGTGGCGGTCGTGCGCGCGTGCCGCGACCCCGTGGCGTCCAACGGCGCCGGCACCGTTGCTGATCGTCTGCACGGCTCGGCCCGCCAGGGCCGGGAGCACGACCGTCATGATCATCGCGACGCTGGCAAGCACCCAGGAGACGATCAGGCCCCGCCTGTAGGGGTGCAGGAAGCCAAGCAGCCGATGGAAGGTGGTCATAGTTGTCTAGTCAACGATAATGGCAGCAGGCCACGGTGGCCGCCCGGCACTACGCTCCGATCGTGTCCGACGCGCCAGACGCGAGCCGTGAATCCGCTCCCGCTGCGGGACTGTGCGACACCTGCATTCACCAGCGCGAGGTCCGCAACACCCGTGGATCGATCTTCTCGCTCTGCTCGCGCTCGCGCCGGGATCCAGCTTATCCACGCTATCCGCGCCTGCCCGTGTTGAGCTGTCGCGGGTATGAGCAGAGGGAGTCGTGAGCGCGGCCGCCCTTCGATCGATACCTCAGCCGCCCTGCAGGTGCTCGGCGAAGAAGGGCACGATCTTGGCCCACAGCTCGGCGGCCGGCGCCGGCCGGTAGGTGGGGCGGTGGTCGGCCAGGAAGGCGTGTCCGGCACCCCCGTAGACGTCAACGGTGACGTCCTGTCCGCTGCGGGAGGCGCGCTCGCGCAGCTCCTCGCCGAGCTGCGGCGAGGGGTTATGGTCTTCGGCGCCCACCGCTGCCAGCAGCGGACAGCTCAGCTGCTCGGCCAGCTCCAGCGGCGGTGTCGGGCGCTCGGACGTCGAGCGCTGATCGGGGGTGGCCCTGTCGATAAAGCCGCCCCAGCAATCGACGGCGGCATTCAGCCGGTCGCTCGCGCAGGCGAACAGGAGCGTGTAGCGCCCGCCCATGCAGAAGCCGATACAGCCGATCCTGCCGGTCACGTCCTCGCGCGCGCGCAGCAGATCGGCCGCGCCCTCCAGATCGCCGAGCACGGTGGCGTCGGACATCGCGAACAGGCGCTTCATCAATGCCTGCACGTCGTCCATCGGCGGCGGTCCGCCTTCGCGCGTGTACAGGTCGACGCCCAGCGCGATGTAGCCGAGGTTGGCGAAGCGGTTGGCGACGTCGCGAATGTGCTCCCCGAGGCCGCCGGCCTCGTGGATGACGATCACGCCAGGATGGCCCGCTGTGGCCGGGTCGGAGTCGGCGGGGCGCGCCAGGTAGCCGTTCACCTGCGTCCCGCCGGCGCCCGCGAACGTGAGCGCCTCCGCAAGCACCCGGCTCGGGTCGGTGACCGCGCCCGGCACGCCCTCAGGGCTGGCCTTCACCTGCACTGCGTCTGACATCCGCTGCTCCCTTCTGGACGTTGAGCTCTTGATGATCTGGCCGCGCTGCGAGCGGCGCCGACGCGAGCGGCGCCGACGCGATCGACGCCGACGCGATCGAGGCAAGCTCGCGCCACGCTCGCGATCGGCTCAAAGGATCGCCTTGGGGTAGGCGCGCGTGGCGGCGAAGAGCATCACGACGAAGAAGCTCGTCACCACCAGGAAGTCGAGCCACAGCACGCCCCGTCCGCCAACGCCGACGAGCATCTGGCGCAGGCCCTGCACCTCGTATGTCAGCGGGTTGACACGGGCGATGGCCCGCAGCCAGGGCGGCATGATGGCCAGCGGGTAGAGCGCGCTGGAGGCGAAGAAGAGCGGCATCATGATCAGCTGCCCGATCCCCATGAAGCGCTCGCGCTCCTTGACTACGGCCGCCAGCAGCATCGACATGCACGCGAACGCAGCGGTCCCGAGCATCAGCATCGCGAGCGCGCCGATCACGCCGGTGACGCTCCAGCGCAGGCCGATACCCGTCACGGCGATGACCGCGAGCAGCAGCAACGCCTGCACCAGCGCCCGCACGCACGCACCGGCCGACTTGCCCAGCACGATCGAGGTGCGCGACAGAGGCGTCGCCAGAAGACGCTGGAGCTGGCCCACGTCGCGCTCCCAGATCACCGACAGCCCGAAGAAGATCGCGATGAACATGGCCGCCTGGGCCATCACGCCCGGCGCCAGGTACGCACGGTATTCGAGTGCGCCGAGTGTCAGCGAGCGGTTGTTCTGCAGCGCGGTCCCGAAGATGAAAAGCCACAACAGCGGCTGCACCGAGCGGGTGATGATGTCGAGGTGATCGTGGCGCAACTTACGCAGCTCCGCCTGCGCCATGGCCAGGGTCCCATCGACCACGCGGCCGATCGGGCCCATCGACAGCGACCGGCGGGAGAGGTCAGCCGAGGCGGCGGGCGACGCGGCGCTGGGCGCGGACATCGGACAGTCTCCCTTCCTCCTCGTCGGAATGCTCGCCGATCGCGCGCCCGGTGATGCTCCTGAAGACCTCTTCCAGGCTGACGGTGCGGTGACGCTCGATCAGCTCGGCCGGCTCTCCTTGCTCGATGAGCCGTCCCTGGTCCATCACCGCCAGCCGATCGCATTGGCGCTCGGCCTCCTCCATCAGGTGAGTGGTCACGAGGATCGTGGTGCCGGCATGCTCGCGCAAGGCCGCCAGGCGCTCCCACACCATCGCGCGGGCGTTCGGATCGAGACCGACGGTGGGCTCATCGAGGAACAGCACGGCCGGGCGGTTGAGCAGCGCGCTAGCTATCTCCAGCCGGCGCAGCATGCCGCCCGAAAGCGTACGCGCGAGGCGGTCCAGCATGTGCTCGAGCTCCATCGTCTCGATGGCTTCCGCGATGCGCAGGCGACGCTCGCGTCGAGGCACGCCGGTCACGCGCCCGTAGAAGTCGAGGTTCTCGTACGCGGTGAGCGCACCGTCGACAGAGATCGCCTGGGGGATGTAGCCGATTCGGGCGCGCACAGCGAGGCTGTCGGCGCGCACGTCGAAGCCGGCCACGAGTGCACGTCCCTCGCTGGGGCGCAGCAGCGTGGTGAGCACGCGGATCGTCGTCGTCTTGCCTGCCCCGTTGGGGCCGAGCAGGCCGAACACCTCGCCCGGGGCGACCGCGAAGGAGATGCCGCCGACGGCCTCGAACTCGCCGAAGCGCACGACGAGGTCATCGACGAGGACCGCCGGCGCCGCGGCGGGGCTCACGACCGCGGCTCCCGGGCTGCCTCAAGTGGCGGCGGTGGAGCGAAGGCGCCCTCGGCGTGCGCGTCGAGCTCACGGATCTTGCGTCTGACCCGCTTGCGGGTCTCGCCCAGCTCGTCCTGGAGCTTGGCGAGCTCGCCGGCCCTGTGGCGGACAAGCCCGAGCTGGCGGTCGAGGTGGCCGAGCGCCTCGCTGAGCAGCTCGCGACGGCGATCGGGGTCGACGTCCTGGCGGCGCAGCTGGGCGCGCACCTCCGCGCGCGCCTCCTCGGCGGTGAGCAGCGTCTTGAGCTCCTCGAGCGACACGCCGAGCAGGTCTTTCAGGCGCATCACCTCGCGCAGCCGCTCGACCTCTGCCTCGGTGTAGAGGCGATGGCGGCCGGAGGCTCGCTCGGGCGGCACGCCCAGCAGCCCGATCTCCTCGTAGTAGCGGATCGTCCGCGTCGTGGTGCCCAGCCGCCGCGCGACATCGCCGATGCGCAGGCTCTGCGCGCGGGGTCCGGCTGCGGGCGGGTTGGGGCTAGGAGGGGTCATCTCGCTCAAGGCTCAGCGCGCCCCGACGGGCAGCGTCGGGGACAGGGTGTCGCCGGAGGCGTCCTGATCGGCGGGACGCCCCCGGGTCGCGGTCACCGCGGCCCTGTTGGCGGGCGCGCCGGTCGCCCGCTCGGAGGCATCGGGCTCGGAGGCATCGGGCTCGGAGGCTTCGGGCTCGGGGGCGTCGAGCTCGGGGCCGGCGACGCTGCGCGAGGGCTCCGGTTCGCTGAGGTGACGTGGACGCATCAGGCACACAGCCGAGCCCAGCAGCGACGTCGCGGCCAGCACCCACAGCGCGACGTGCATGTTGGCGATGAACGGCGCGAGCTTCTCCGGTGAGAGGCCCTTGGCCAGGCCCGAGAAGACCGCGAACAGCGTTGATTTCGGAACCGCCGAGGTGACGATCGCCAGCACGAAGGCGATCGACAGCACCGCGCCCGTGTTCTGCACGAGAGTTCTCGCACCGGCGGCGACCCCGCGCCGGTAGGCAGGTACGGCACCCATCATCGCCGCCGTGTTGGGGCTGTTGAACATTCCCGAACCGACGCCGACGATCAGCAGGCACAGTCCGCTCTGCCAGTAGGGCGAGTGAACGTGCAGCGTCGTCATCAGCGCCAGCCCGATGGCTGTGACGAGCATGCCGATGGCCGCAAGGGTGCGCGATCCGTGCCGATCGGCGTGGATTCCGGCGAGCGGGCTGGCGATGAGCATCCCGAGCGCGAGCGGGATCAGCTTGATGCCCGCCGCGATCGGCGAGTTGCCCTGGGCGCCCTGGTAGTAGAACACGAACAGGAACATGAGGGCAAAGCGCGCGAGCCCGTTGATGAAGGCGGCACCGGTCGCCGCCGCGAACAGGCGGCTCTTGAAGATGTCGAGGTCGAGCATCGGCGCGCGCGAGTGGCGCTCGATCACGATCCAGGCGGGCAGCAGCACCGCGGCCGCAGCCAGGCCTGCGATTACGACCGGGTCGTGCCAGCCGCTGAGCCCGCCGCGCGAGACGCCCAGCACGAGCCCCGTGAACCCGAGCACGAAGGTCACGTTCCCGAGCACGTCGTAGCCGCGGACGGAATCCGGCTTGGCCAGCTCACGCAGGATCAGCGCGCCCCAGGCGGCGCCGGCGAGCGCGAGCGGCACGTTGAACCAGAACACCCAGTGCCAGGAGATCGCCACGAGCGCGCCGCCCAGCACCGGTCCGAGCACCAGCCCAATGGCGGCGACCATCGTGTTGGCGCCCATCGCCAGGCCCAGTTCCTCCTTGGGAAACGCATCGGTGACCACTGCGGCGGCGTTGGCGAACAGGAAGGCCGAGGCGATTCCCTGCAGAACGCGCCACAGGATCAGCGCGGTCGCGTCCGAAGCGAAGCCGGCGCCAAGGGAGGCGAGCGCGAACACCACGAAGCCGCCCACGTAGGCACGCTTGCGCCCGAAGAGGTCGCTCAGGCGCCCAGCCATCAACACCAGCACGGTGGCGGCGATCAGATACGCGAGGATCACCCACACGAGCGCCAGCAGGCTGGAATGCAACGAGCGCTCGAGGTCGGGCAGCGCGATGATCAGCGTGCCCGAGTTGGTCGCGGCGAGCAGCATTCCGAGGCTCGTGCACGACAGCGCCCACCACTTGTAGTTCGCGTGCCCGGCGCCCACTCCCAGGGGGGACCTGCCGCTAGAGGACTTCGGGACGGAGGGTGCGGTGCTCAAGTGGCCTGCTCCCGGGCGGCGGTTTACGAAATTGACGTGAACGTAAAGATCATGATAGCAGGGAGGCTCGCACGGCGGCAGGCGCGCCGCGCGCGTATGAGGCGGTTCGAGTGCTAGAACATGTGAGGATGGGCGCGAGCGAGCCGAAGGTCGTCAAGTCCGAGCAGGAGTGGCGCGAGCAGCTCACGCCGGGCCAGTACGACGTCCTACGAAGGGCCGGCACCGAGCCGCCGTTCACGGGCGAGTACGTCTATAACAAGGCGTCGGGCGACTACCGCTGTGCGGCCTGCGGGGCGATGCTGTTCTCCGCCGATACCAAGTTCGACTCGGGCACCGGCTGGCCGAGCTTCACCGAGCCCGCCGTGGCCGAGGCCGTCGAGCTGCGACCCGACAACAGCCTGTTCATGCGCCGCACGGAGGTCATCTGCCGCACGTGCGGCGGCCACCTGGGCCACGTGTTCGACGACGGCCCCGGCCCGAGCGGCGAGCGCTACTGCATCAACTCGGCAGCGCTGTCCTTCGCCCCCGCCGCAGCCTCCTCCGGCGCGGGAAAGGGCGAGGACAACGGCGAGGGCGAGCCCGCGCAGTAGCCTCCTCGATCGCCATGATCATGATCGACCAGTCCCGGCGACTGTCCGAGCCGCTGCGATGGGGGCGGCGCGAGAGGGCCGTCGTAGCGATCCTGCTCGCCTGCGTGCTGCTGGCGGCGGTAGGGCTTGGCGCATACGCGCTGACGAGCGGGGCGCCGACGCGCGCCGACTGCATCGATGTGACCTTCGCCAGCACCCTGGGCGGCGCCGAGATGCATGCCTGCGGCTCGAGAGCCAGGAAGATATGCGCTTCCGGAGCCTTCCACGGCCTCCGCCAAGAGCTGCGCGCCGCCTGCAGGAAGGCCGGTTTTCCCTTCAATCCCGGCTGATCGGCGGCGGACCCGGGCGGCTGCGGGAGCGCCGCCGCGGGTGCCTAGACAAATGTCGAAACCACTGGGCGAACTGTTGGCCACGGTGGCCCTAGCAGCGTTCCCTGGCCACGGGTTTCATAGGAGGACTGCAAATGCGCCTTCGACCGCCCGCGCGGTCGGAGGGTCAAACAGATCTACAAACGGTAGGGAACGGAGGCATATGACCTGGCTGTCATACCCAAGCTGGCTAAATCCCGGTGATAACGCATGGCAGATGACCGCGGCGACGTTCGTCGGGCTGATGAGCCTGCCGGGCCTCGCGGTTCTGTACGGCGGTGTCATGCAGAAGCGCTGGTCCGTCAACAGCATGATGCTCACCTTCGTGGCGTTCTGCATAACGCTGATCGTCTGGTGCCTGTGGGCGTTCAAGATGGGCTTCGGTCATGCGATCGCGCACAGCGGCTCGGGAGTGTTTGGGACCAAGGGCTTCCTGGGCAGTGCCCTGGGGGAACCGGGTAGCGTGCTCAGCCACATCGGCGAGGAGGGCCAAGCGGAAATCCAATCGATCACCGAAGGTCCGCCGTTCCACTTCCCGCTGTCGACGCTCGTCTACTTCCAGTTCGTGTTCGCCGCGATCACCCCGATCCTGGCGCTCGGCTCCGTGCTCGGACGCGTGAACTTCAAGGCGTGGATCCCCTATGTCGCGCTGTGGATCACCTGCGTCTACACGGTCAACGCCTTCCTCATCTGGGGAGGCGGCTACTTCGCGGCCCATGGCGCGCTGGACTACTCCGGTGGGTATGTCATCCACCTGGCGGCGGGGATCTCCGGGTTCGTGTTCGCGGCGGTGATCGGGCCACGATTGCAGCGAGATCGCGAGATCGATGCGCCCAACAACCTGCTGATGGTCGCCTGCGGAGCAGGGCTGCTGTGGCTCGGCTGGAACGGCTTCAACGGCGGCGACTCCTACTATGCCGGCGCCGACGCCTCGGCGGCTGTGCTCAACACCAACCTCTGCACGGCCGTGGCGATGATGGTGTGGATCGCCTGGGACTACATCTTCCGCGAAAAGCCGTCGTTGATCGGCGCCGTCAACGGCATGATCACGGGGCTGGTCGGGATCACGCCCGCCGCCGGGTTCGTCAACGGCTGGGGCGCGATCGTCATCGGCATCGTGGACGCGACGATCGTCTGGATGGCGATCCGTTTCCTCAGCCGCGCGCCGATGTTCAGACACGTCGACGACACCCTGGGGGTGATCTATACGCACGGGATCGCCGGCCTATGCGGGGGTCTGCTGGTCGGACTGCTGGCCGATCCCGCCATCGTCGAGTACGTCGGGGTGGGCGGCGCCTCCAATCTACCGGGCAAATCGGGGCTGCTCATCGGCGGTAGCTGGACGCTCTTGAGATGGCAGGCCGAGACGGCCCTGTGGGTGATCGCGTACACCTCGGTGGTGACGTTCATCATCCTCAAGGTGCTGGGCATCTTCGTGCCCTTGCGCCTCAACGACGAGGAGCTCGAGATCGGCGATCACGCGATCCACGGCAACGAGGTCTACCCCTCGGACGTACCCACGCTCGGCGGTCCACACCCGCCGGCGTGGCGCCCGGACGCCGCGCCCGCGGGGGCATAGCGGCGTAGCCAGGCGACTCTGACGGCCTGAACGCGTCTTTCCTCTGGGGCGCGTTCAGGCCGGCATCGATGGGGCGGCCCCGCCATGGCGGGGCCGCTTCGTCGTCTAGGCGCGGGGCGTCAGGCCCACGGGGCAGCTGACGCCGGTGCCGCCCAGCCCGCAGTAGCCGCCCGGATTCTTGGCGAGGTACTGCTGGTGGTAGCCCTCGGCGTAGTAGAACGGTCCCGCCTGGGCGATCTCGGTGGTGATGTCCCCGTAGCCGGCCTGGGCGAGCATCTTCTGGTAGGCCTCTCGAGACGCCTCGGCAGCGAGCCGCTGGGCTTCGTCATGCCAGAGGATCGCCGAGCGATACTGGCTGCCCACGTCGTTTCCCTGGCGCATGCCCTGGGTGGGGTCGTGCCCCTCCCAGAACAGCTTCAACATCTCCTGAAAGCTCGTGCTCTCCGTGTGGAACGCGACGAGAACCACCTCGGCGTGGCCGGTCCGTCCCGAGCAGACCTCCTCGTAGGTGGGATTGGGCGTGAAGCCGCCGGCGTAGCCGACCGCGGTCGTGTAGACGCCCTCTGCGAGCCAGAAGATTCGCTCGACACCCCAGAAGCAGCCCATCCCGAAGATCGCCGTCTCCACGCCATCCGGGAACGGCGGCTTCAGCGGTGTGCCCAGCACCTCGTGCCTGTCCGGCACAGCCATCTCCGTTGAGCGCCCGCCTAGGGCCGAGTCCCCGTCCACCATGTCGGTGCGCTTGCGCGTGAAGAGCATCCTCACCGCAGGCTAGACGATCCTCGGCGACCTTCGCGTGCGCGCGGGCAACCCCGCGCGGGCCAACCCTTAACGCAGCTTAACGCAGGCGTCCGAGCCAGTGCGGCAGACCGGCATGTTCGAAGATCGTCTCGAAGCGCAGGCCGGCCTTCTCGAGCACGCGACGCGAGGCGCCGTTGGTCGTTGCGGTGAAGCCGACGACCTCGCCGAGCCCCAGCTGGCGCGCACGCGCGACCGCGGTCGCGGCCATCTCGGTCGCGTAGCCGGCCCCCCAGAACTCCGGGCGCACCGCATACAGCAGCTCGACGGACTCGCGCCCGAGCACGGTCGCGCGGCGCAGCCCTCCGCGTCCCACGAACAGGCCGCTGCCCGTCTCGAAGAAGATCCACGGCCCGAAGGACTCGCGCTGCCAGTGGCGTATGTCCACGGCAAGTATGTCCGCGCCCCGGCGCTCGGCGCGAGGGCCGCGACGGGTCCCCGGCCACAGCACCTCGGCGACGGCGGGATCCGCGAACAGCTCCCTGTAGAGGCCCAGGTGCTCCTGCCAGGGCCGCTCGGGTCGTAGCCTGATCCGTTGCGCCGATGCCGAAGTCTGCACCACGGGGAAGCCTTCGGTCTACGCCTGGGGCTGCCTTGGGGCGTAGTGGTGGTGGAGCATGAGCGCGTTGCCGTCGGGATCCGAGAAGAACGCCATGTGACACACGCCCGTGTCCAGCGTGTCGCCCTTGAAGACCACACCGCGCGCGGTGAGCGTCTCGCGCGCGGCGTCGACGTCGTCGACGTGGAGCGCGACCTCGTGGCGGTGCGGGTGGTGCTCGAGGCCCATCGCCTCGGCGTCGATGAGGCTCAGCGTCAGGTTGCCCGTCTCGCACTCCGCGTAGTTGCGCTCCGGCATGTAGACCGACTGGCGCAGGCCGAGCGTATCGCGGTAGAAGTCGGCGGCCGCCGCCACGTTGTGGGTGGGCAGGGCGAAGAAGTCGACGCCGGTGATGAGCTGCTCGGTGGTGGGGCTTGGGGGTGTCACTTGATCTGGCTCCCGGTCTCGTGGTCTGTGCTGATGGCGGGCGCTTCGCCGGGTGGCAGTGCCGCTAGGGGCGCGGCTCGAGCACGAAGACGGCGATGTCGCGCGAGGTGGTCCTCTCGTAGTCGTCGAAGCCGCTGTACTCTTCGTTGATCGTCTTCCACAGCATCGCGCGCTCCTCGCCCTCGGCGATCCTGGCGCGCACCCTGCGATGCTGACCGCGCAGCTGCACCTCGCAGTCGGGATTGGCCTTCAGGTTGAGCGACCACGCAGGCGCATTGACGTTGCCTGCATTGGAGCCGATCACCACGAGGCGCTCGCCGTCGGCGAGGCAGACGACAGGAGCCGTGCGCTTGAGGCCTGAACGGCGGCCCGTGCTGGTGAGCAGGAGCACCGGAGAGCGGTCGATCTTGCCAAAGAGTCGACCCCGGCTGACCCGATAGAGGGGCACGTTCAGTCTGCCGATTGCGCGCAGGGCCCCAGCCGGCATCGCGATCGTCATGCGCGTATAGAAGCGATCCGGGATCACGGGGCGAAGTATCGCACCGGCTGAGCCTGCGCACAGCGTCATGGCCCGTATGCGATCGTACGCGCGTGGCATTGATTCGCACCAGCGCACCCCTCGGCGGAGAGCTCCGTCGCCTGCTGCCCACGCGACCGTTTGAGGTGCGCTTCTGGGACGGCACGGCCACACCGGCGACCGTCGCGCCGGCGCCGACATTCTTCGTGCGCAGGCCCTCCGCTCTGGCGCACTTCATCATGGCTCCCGGCACGCTCGGCCTGGGGCGCGCCTACGTCGACGGCTCGCTCGCGGTAGACGACCTCGACGCCGCCTTCGAGGTGGTCGACACGTGGGAGCCACCGGCGATGAGCGTCGCCGAACGTGCGCGCCTGGGGTTGGCGATCCTCGCCGCTGCGGCGCCGGGCGGGATTCCGCGGCGCCCGCGCCTCGAGCTGATCCTCCGCGGTGAGCGCCACAGCATCGAGCGCGACGCGGCCGCCGTCCGCTACCACTACGACGTCGGCAACGACTTCTTCGCCCTGTTCCTCGACGATTCGATGACCTACAGCTGCGCGATCTTCTCGAGGGGCGCGAAGACGCTCGAGGAGGCTCAGCGTACGAAGCTCGACCTCGTCGCTGGCAAGCTCGGACTCAAGCCCGGCATGAGGGTGCTCGACGTCGGCTGCGGCTGGGGCAGCTTCGCGATCCACGCCGCCCGCGAGCACGGCGTGGAGGTCGTCGGCGTGACACTGTCCCCGCCCCAGGCCGAGCTGGCGCGCGAGCGCGTCTCCGAGGCGGGCCTGGGCAATCGGGTGGAGATTCGCGTGGCCGACTACCGCCAGCTGCCGGCGGCGTCCTTCGACGCGATCGCGAGCATCGGAATGTCCGAGCACGTCGGCGACAGCCAGATCGACCGCTATGCAAGGTCGCTGTTCGCCCTGCTGCGCCCGGGCGGCGTGCTCCTCAATCACGCGATCGCGGCACTCGATCCCGACGACGAACCGCTCGAGGACGTGTTCTCCACGCGCTATGTCTTCCCCGACGGCGAGCCGCTCCCGCTCTCGCGCGTCCAGCTCGCGATCGAGCGCGCGGGCTTTCACACCGACCACGTGGAGGGCTTCAGGGAGGACTACGCCGTCACGCTGCGCCACTGGGCAGAGCGGCTGGATGAGCACCTCGAGCAGGCGCAGGCGCTCGCCGGTTCCGAGCGCACGCGTGTATGGCGGCTGTATCTGCGCGCGGCGCGGCGAGGCTTTGACATCGGGCTGACCGCCGTCTATCAGGTCCGCGCGCGGCGACCCGCGTGAGTGCGGCGCCTCCGATCGGCTCGGCCTTGGTCCGGCTCGAAGTCGGCGGCGGATAGGAGATCACGTCCCACTCCTCGACGCAGGCACGGCCGCGGGCTAGAATGGCCGGGCCGCGCGGATGTAGCTCAGTTGGCTAGAGCGTCGCCTTGCCATGGCGAAGGTCGAGGGTTCGAATCCCTTCATCCGCTTCACAGGAAGTGCCTGCAAATTGATTGGTTTATTGACGGTGCGGGCAGGTCGGGACCGTGGAAATCAGAGCGTGGGTACCACCCATGGGTACCACTTAGCCCCCTTGGGAGCGGCGTTCGGCGGAGTCTTCAAGCAGCAGAGCCTCGATCCGTGAACGGATGTAGATCCGTCGCCGGCCCACCTTCTTGGAGGGGATGACGCCTCGGCGCGCCCAGTCCTCGGCGGTCGATCGAGGCACGCGCAGCAGGGCGGCGACCTCGGCCGCGGTCATCACGTCGGCGGCGGTGAGCGGGCGGCCGAGAGACGGCGCTGAGTTGGTCATGAGCCGTCCCGGTGATGCTGTGGCGCAGGCGGCGACGGCGCGGATACGCCGACCGCAAGGTACCTCGAGGAGCTGCACGACGTGGCGCGCGGCTGGTGCGGCGGCTTGCGTCAACGCGACCTCGCGTCGCGAGCGGGGCTCTCATGTGTCGTCTGGTCGCCTCGGAGCAGACATAACATGTAACCAAGTTAGCAAAAAGAGTACTAACCACCAATAACAGATGCGCAGGCGATCTTGGCCGTTGCGCCATGGCAACCCTGGACGATCCGCTCGGGAAGCTTGCATCAACGCCAAGAAGGCGATCGAGGAGCTCCTGGAGTTAGTCGGCTGAGTACGATGCCCAAATGAGCAAAAGTGGTGCTGCGGAGTCTGATCAGCAGATACTCAGCGACTTCCAGAGGGGTATGGCGAGCTGGGCTGGCGCCGTCGATGCGCACAAGCTGGCACCGCCTGATCTGAATTTCGCCGATCGCCTGGCCTCGCTTGCCCGCGGCGCGAGCGAGGCTGCGCGCGTGTGTCGGACGGCGGGCGTTGCGGGCTTTGAGTGGCCGTCCGCGCGCAAGGCTGAGAGCGAGCCTCCTTATGAGCTGCGCCCCGGTACTGGACGACGCGGTCCGGAGAAGCTCTGGACACGCTTTGACGATGCAACGACGCGACTCGCCACGGTAGCTGCGGGCAGAGACATGCTCAAGGTCGCCCGGGCCTACGAAGAGCTTTCGGCGATCGCCGGCGAGCTCGCCCAAGCCGTCAAGGCCGAAGATGGCGTCGGCGGCGCTCGGCGACGGGCGCGCACACCTCGCTCTGCCTGAACAAGAAGTGACGGGATACGGTGGCCCGGACGGGTCCGCCCGCTGGGGTCCGGCTCGCGCCTGGGCGCGATCAAGCTTGGGCAGACTGGAGCTGCCCGACCGTGCAAGAGCGAGAGCGAGGCCAGGACTGAAGGGGCGAGGTCGGCCGAGACGCTCGCATTCGCAAAAAGCAGGCGCGCGCCGTGCGCTCGCCCCGACGAGTGCTTCTCGTCCAACGCGAGCGCGAGCGGGGCCCTTGTCGGACACTCGCTCGTCCCACGAAAGCAGCAGTGCGGGGTCGATGCGCCTCAGCCCCGGGCCTCGTCCGATCCCGCGGCGCGAGTGGCGTCGGTCGCGCCCGCGAACGACAGGAAGTGCGACGCCCAGGGGTCGAGCGCGACGTACAGGCCGGCGCCGGCCAGCTCGTCGCCGTCGCGCTCGAAGCGCTGTCCGCTCAGCCGGTCGGCCAGCTCCCAGGTCCGCCCGGCCAGGTCCTCCCAGGGCAGGTGCACCCGCGCCTGGGCGGGCGCGTCGGCGAGGTTGACGACCACGAGGTGGCGCGCGCTCGGCGGTCGACCAGCACCAGGCGACCAGCTGCCGGTGGGAGTCGTTGTCGGGCCAGCCGCTGCACTCGCACAGCCGCCAGTCGCCCGCGCGCAGGTCCGGAGTCGGCGACCGCGCGCAGCAGCCGCTCGTAGAACGCGCGCAGGTCGGCGTCCGCCGGCTCGTCGGGCCCGCGGCCGAGGAACACCGGGATGCGCGTCCGCCGACCCTCGAGCTGGCCGTCGTGGTAGAGCCGCGCGCCCTGCAGCGTGGACATCACGACCGCCGCGGCGCGCGCCTGCGCCGGCCCGAAGGTGGCCGCCGCGCGCGGCTCGTCGTGGTTCTCGATGAAGCGGATCAGGCGCTCCTGGTAGGCGGCGTCGGCCTGCAGGTGCCCGCGCACCGACGTCGGCCGGATCGTGGACCAGGCGGTCGTAGAGGCGCTTGTCGTAGCAGAGGTCGAAGCCCTGCTGCTGCAGCGTCCACTCCATGTCCCAGTACGCCTCGGCGATGAACAGCAGGTCGGGATGGGCCTCCTTCGACGCGGCCGATCAGCGTCGGCCAGTAGTCGGCCTCGGGGGCGGGGCCGGCCCGCTCGCCCCAGGTGCGCGCGAAGACCTCGTTGGTCATCAGCATCGCCATGTCGCAGCGCAGGCCGTCGCACTGCTCGCCGACCGCGATCAGCGTCTCGGCGACGGCGTCGCGCAGCGCGGGCGAGAAGGCGTTCAGCTGCACGACGTCGGGCCACGGCGGGAAGTACGGGTCGCGCGCCGTTGGCGAACGACGCCGCCGGCGGTGCGGATGAACGCCTCCGGGTGCTGCGGCGAGCTCCTCGTCGCTGCCGGCGCAGAAGGCACTCCGGGCGCGCGGTCAGCCACGGGTGGTCGGGCGCCACGTGGTTGGGCACGTAGTCGAGGATCAGCGCCAGAGCCCCGGTCGCGCGAGCTGCTGCGCGGGCCGCGGCCAGCGCGTCCGGACCGCCGAAGCGCTCGTCGACGACGTAGTCGCGCACGCAGTAGGGCGAGCCGATCACGTCCTCGGCGCGCAGGTCGGGGAGCGCGGCGCGGTTGCCGGCGTCGAGCTCCGGATTCGCCAGCGCGATCCGCAGGCCGGCGGGGCTGCGCTGCCAGACCCCCATCAGCCACACGGCGTCGACCGGCAGCGCCGCCAGCGCGTCCCACTGCTCGCGCCGGGGACCTCGCTCAGCTGCAGCGGCCGTCCCCGCTCGCGACCCAGCCGCTCGAGCCAGACCGCCGTGTTGATCTCGTAGACCGTCGGGCGGGCGGGCAGGCGCACGTCGGCGCCGTCAGCCGGCCGGCGCGCCGCGGCCTGGCTCGGCTGGGCGTGCAGGGCGCCGCCGAGCAGGAACAGCAGCGCCACCGTGCCCGGTCCAGCCGGTCTGGTGGCTGGCGCCGATGCCGGCGCCGTTGTCGCCGTGGAAGTACTCGTGGAACAGCAGCAGGTCGTGCCAGTGCGGGTCGGTCTGGAACTTCTCGATCCCGCCGAACACCGGCCGGCGCCCGTTCTCGTCCTCGGTGAAGGTGCGTCGCCAGGCGCGTGCCGATCTCGGTGGCGACCTCGAGCAGGTTCATCTCGTGCCCGGAGCCGGTCGGGCACTCGACCTTGAGCCGGTCGCCGTAGTAGCGGTGCAGCTGCAGCGAGCCCGCGCAGGATGACCAGGTTCATCGGGAACCAGACCGGGCCGCGCCAGTTGGAGTTGCCGCCGAACATGCCGGTGTCCGACTCGGCCGGGCAGGTAGCGGACGCCGTACTCGCTGGCCGCCCCAGTCGAACACGCACGGCTGCTCGAGGTGGCGGCGGGAGATCGCGCGGATCCCGTGCGGGCCGAGGAACTCGTCCTCGTCGAGCATCACCGCGAGGATCCGCCGCAGCCGCGCGCTCGTCGACGAGCGAGGCGATGCGCCGGCCCTCCGGGTTCGGGCCCGGGCAGGTGCGCCAGCGCCGGCACGTCGTCGGAGAAGTCGCGCGACGAACTGCAGGATGCGCTCCATCAGCTCGGGGTAGCGCTTCGAGCAGCTCGCCGTCGAACACGGTCGCCGCGCACAGCGGCAGCAGGCCGACGAGCGAGCGCACCTTGAGCTGGATCGTGCTGCCGTCCGGCATGCGCATCACGTCGTAGTAGAAGCCGTCCTCGCTCGTCCCACAGCGCGGTGTCGCCGTCGGGCGGGTTCATCGCGAGCGCGATCCACTCGAAGTGGGCGACGAACTTGAGCGCCATGTCGGCGTAGACGGGATCGTGCCTGGCCAGCTCGACCGCGATCTGGAGCATCCACTGGCAGTAGAGGGCCATCCAGGCGGTGCCGTCGGCCTGCTCGAGCGTGCCGCCGCCGGGCAGCGGCGCCGAGCGGTCGAAGATGCCGATGTTGTCCAGCCCGAGGAAGCCGCCCTGGAACAGGTTGCGGTCGTCGGGGTCCTTGCGGTTGACCCACCAGGTGAAGTTCGTCAGCAGGCGGTCGAACACGCGCGCCAGGAACTCGCGGTCGCCCTCGCCGCGGATCTCGGCCTCGCGCTCGTAGACGTACAGCGCCGCCCAGGCGGTCACCGGCGGGTTGACGTCGCTGAAGTTCCACTCGTAGGCCGGGATCTGGCCGTTGGGGTGCATGGTAGCGGGTGCTCGAGCAGCAGCTCGACCTGCTGCTTGGCGAAGTCGACGTCGACCAGCGACAGCGGCGCGCAGTGGAACGCCAGGTCCCAGGCGGCGAACCACGGGTACTCCCACTTGTCGGGCATCGAGATCACGTCGCCGGCGACCATGTGGAACCACGGCACGTTGCGCACCGAGCTGGCGGGGGCGTTGCGGGTCCCACGGGTTGACGCCGTGCTCGCGCAGCCAGCGGTGCACGTCGTACTCGTAGTACTGCTTGCCCCACAGCAGCCCGGCCAGCGCCTGGCGCATCACCATCGCTCCGTCCGGGCGCAGGGTCGGCGGGGATGACCGTCGCGTAGAACTGGTCGGCCTCGCTCGCGCCGCGCGCTCGAGGATGCGGTCGAAGCCCGCGCCCAGCGGCTTTGCCTTGGCTGACGACCCCGTCTCGGCGGCTCCGTCCGCGCTCAGCCGCACGCGGATCGAGGCGCTGTCGCCCGCCGCGATCTCGAGCACGTGATGGGCCGCGACCTTGGTGCCGGTGCGCGCCGGGTTGACCGCGTCGCTCGGCGCCGTGCACCACGAAGTCGTTGATCGCGTCCTTGACGTACGGCGAGGCGTTGGGCGCGCCGAACAGGCGCTGCGTTGTTGGTCTCGTTCTCGCAGAACAGCAGCTCGGCCGACGCGTCGGCGCGCAGCCGCCACGTCGCCGAGCTCGGGGTGGGAGGCGCGCGCCGCGGCGACTCCCGGCTCCGCCGTCGGCGGCCGTCAAGCGTCGGCTTGGCGACCTCGTCGCCCCACGACCAGGTGTTGCGGAACCACAGCGTCGGCAGCAGGTGCAGCGTCGCCGCGTCCGGGCCGCGGTTGTGCGCGGTGACCAGCATCAGGATGTCGTCGTGGGCGCGCCTTGGCGTACTCGACGACCACGTCGAAGTAGCGGTCGTCGTCGAAGATGCCGGTGTCGAGCAGCTCGTACTCCATGTCCTGCTTGCCGCGGCGGCGCGTTGGTGGCGACCAGGTCCTCGTAGGGGAACGCGCGCTGGGGGTACTTGTACTGGCACTTCAGGTAGGAGTGCGTCGGGGTGCTGTCGAGGTAGAACCAGTACTCCTTGACGTCCTCGCCGTGGTTGCCCTCGCCGTTGGTGAGGCCGAACATCCGCTCCTTGAGGATCGGGTCGGCGCCGTTCCACAGCGCCAGCGCCAGGCACAGCCGCTGGCGCTCGTCGCAGATCCCGGCGATCCCGTCCTCGCCCCAGCGGTAGGCGCGCGAGCGGGCCTGGTCGTGGGGGAAGTAGTTCCAGGCGTCTCCGCCGGCGCTGTAGTCCTCGCGCACCGTGCCCCACTGGCGCTCGCTGAGGTACGGGCCCCACGCCTTCCACGGCAACCTCGCCGGTGCGCGCCTCCTCCAGCCGCCTGTGCTCGGGGGTCTTGGCCGTGGTCGGCGTTCTCGGAGTCCCGCGAGTTTTGGCCGGGGCCATGGCGCGATTCTCCACCTTGCGGGGCGCGGGCACAAGGGTGCTAGCCCCCGAATCACACCATGCCGGCTTGTGCCAGACCGCCATTCTGCTACCGGCCCGCTACCCGCCCCAAGTGTTAAGGAAGTGTCACGATCGCCTGGCAGGGGGCGAGCCGACGCTCATGCGCCTTGGGTTCTTCCGCCGTTCCGTCTTGATCGCGCGGCGCCACCTGGGTTGAGCAGCCTCCCCGAGCGGGGCCCCGTGTGGCCGCCCGCTCGTCCAGGCGTCGGGGAACTCTGCCGCGGTTTGGCGGCGCAGCACGTTGGTCCCCAGGAAGGCCAAGGCGAGGAACAGGATGACTCCGTGCAAGTCGGCAAGGATGGGGGTTTCGCCCCGAGTCCGGTTCTGGGCGGAAGGGGGTAGCTTCTTCGCATCGGTAGGGGTAGCTTCTTGGCATGCGTCTCCTTGGTCGGACCAATAACCGAACTCACACCGCGGCCGGAGTCGAAGACACCCTGTGGGCACCATCTGCAGGCGCATACCTCACGGATGGAGCGACGCTGTTCTGCGTCGGGCACACTCTTTCTGACAACGTCAATGGCGAGCTGTTCCTAGAGCTTGAGAACTGTGGTACCTCCGACGTAGTCCTATGCCCGGCGCGAGCAATGGGAGAGCTAGGGCTGCGGCCGGTGACGCCCGCGATCGCGGTCTGAGGCGATCGCATCTAAGGGACTGTCGAAAAATAACCTGACAGGGTTCTTGCACCGCTTGTAGAACTGTGGGGTGTGATCGATGAGGTGGCGATTGGTGACCGGTTCAGGGCGTTGGCCGCTGAGCTGAACGAGCGCCAGCGGCGGCTGTGGGCGGCGAGCGAGGCGCGCAGTGCGGGCTGGGGTGGGATTACGGCGACTGCGCGCGCGACGGGCATCTCGGTGGTCACGATCCGCAGGGGGATCGCCGAACTGGAGGCGGGCTCAAGAGTCGATCCAGGGCGTGTGCGCCGTCCGGGCGGTGGGCGCAAGCCGATCCTTGAGCGCGACCCGACGATTCTCGAGGACATCGAGCGGCTGGTTGATGAGGACAGCCGTGGCGATCCGGAGTCGCTATTGCGCTGGACGGCCAGGAGCGTGCGCAATATCGCCGCCTCGCTGCGCGACCTGGGCCACGAGGCGCACTTCAGCACGGTGGCGATGCTGCTGCGGCTGCTGGGGTACTCGCTGCAGGCGAACGTGAAGACCAGAGAGGGCGCCTCCCATCCCGATCGCGACGCTCAGTTCCGGCACATCAACGAGACCGCGAAGGCGGCCGTCGCCGCCGGGCTGCCGGTGATCTCTGTCGATACGAAGAAGAAGGAGCTGGTCGGCGATTTCAAGAACGCAGGGCGCGAATGGCGCCTGCAGGGCAAGCCCGAGCTCGTGCGCGTGCACGACTTCCAGGACAAGCAGCTCGGCAAGGCGATCCCCTACGGCGTCTACGACCTACGCCTGGATGAGGGCTATGTCAACGTCGGCATCGACCACGACACCGCCGAGTTCGCGGTCAACTCGATCCGCAGCTGGTGGAAGCACCTCGGCTCTGCGCGCTACCCGCGCGCGCAGCGCCTGACGATCACCGCCGACTGCGGCGGCTCCAACGGCAACCGCACCAGACTGTGGAAGGTCGAACTGCAGCGCTTCGCCGAGGAGACCGGGCTCGAGATCGAGGTCTGCCACTTCCCGCCCGGCACTTCAAAGTGGAACAAGATCGAGCACCGCCTCTTCTCGTTCATCACCATCAACTGGCGCGGCAAGCCACTCGTATCGCTGGAGACGATCATCAACCTCATCGCCGGCACCAAAACCAGCACCGGCCTGGAGGTCTACGCCCGCCTCGACGAGGGCAGCTACCCCTCGAAAGTGAAAGTCTCAGACGCCGAACTAGCGGCCGTCAATCTCCACGGCAACGACTTCCATCACGAGTGGAACTACCTCATCACTCCGAAACGTTAATTATCTACAGTCCCTAAGGGGCTGCACAAGCCCATGCGGTTTCGGCACCCAGAGCTTCTGCGGCGTCACCGCAGCGCTCTTGCGGCGTTGACCGGTAGCCCGCGGTAGCCCTTTTCAAAGAGCGAAACAGCCCTTCCCCCACCGAGCATCGCCTCGGCCGCCTTCGGGTCCCCAAGGACCTTCAACACCTGCGCCGGCCCGGCACTGGAGGAATCCTTCAGGATGTCGAGGACGACGTACTCGATGCCGGCCGGGACCACACTAGGTTGCGCTGCGCGCTCGCTCTTGGTACGCAGGTCATAGACCGTGCGGATACCAGGCTCGGCAAGCGCCGCGGCGTCCTCGCCCTGGAGACTGGAGAACTCGCCTGAGCGGAAGAGCTGGCCGTGGCGAATCCTTCCGCTAGCGGTGGGCCATCCTCAGGTCCTGGAGGTTCGGCACCGTTGGGATCGGGATGCTCTGGCCCGGTGACTGAGACGGCGTAGCCATACGGTTGCACTTCCTCTGCTTGCAGTGATGTTGTCCGACCGGTCCTTGACGGTTGGGAACCCTGGGCAACGCTGGGACCGCGGCCCGCGCGGTCCCAGTCCCAGCGCTGAGCCTTAGCCTTAGGCCTCAGCTGCGCCCGCCCGCGGCGACGCGACTACTGCTCTTCCGCTTCCTCGGCTTCGAGCTCGGCCTCGAGCGCGACGATGGCGATCCCCAGCGCCTCGGTGATCCTCGCGGCGGCGGACGCCGTCCGTGGCGTGCCGACGATCGGCGCGACGGCGATCAGGATGTCTTGCACCTGCTCGATCGTGACGCCGGCGTCTGTCGCAGGGCCGATGTGCATGAGATAAGAGGCGGCAGGCGCATCGACGGCCACGAGGGCAGCGATTCGCGCGGTAAGGAGTGAGTTCTCGTCAAGGCCGCAGCGTGCGACGGACTCCGCGGTCATCGCGGCGAGCGTGTCGAGGACGGGGGTATCGGAGGCTGCTTCGGTCATCTTGCCCCTTTCAGGTTGTGGTTACACTCGGCCGATATCTCGCCCGAGAAGCTCGCCTTCTCCGGCAGGAACTCGACCACCAGGTAGTCGACTGGCCCACTGCATCCATCTGGTTCATGTCAATCCTCTCATCTCGCAGAGCCGGGCGGCTAGCTCATCTAGTTTCAGGGCCTTGATTTTCGGGCCTCTTGGCAAGCTCGTAGATCACGATCACCGAGAGCGCAAACACGCATATCGACCAGAACGGCAGCACCCGGATGTCCAGCAGCGATCCGATCGCCACGAGCCCTGCCGCGATGATGCCGAACCACCGCCCGAACGAGCCGCCGGCGAACAGCGAGAACGCGGCGAAGAGCTCGATCACCCCGAGGATCAGCGTGATCCAGCCCCACGTGTTCAGGCTGCTGAAGACGTAGTAAGCCCCGGTCGCGGTGAAGAATTTCGATTCGGCAATCGCGGCGATCCCCCAGATAATGTTCAGAATGCCGGCGATCATGAGCAGGATCCCCGCAAAGACCCACCAGCCTGTGACACGTGCCTCGTTGTCCACGACAACCTCCAGTTCGATTTGGATTCGGCCCACCGCGGCAACCGCAGGGCACCGGTTCAGGAGTCACCCGGCGGCGGCAACCTGAGAAGACCGTGGCCGCCGTTCGGGAACATACCCAGCGGCCCGCCGCTGGGACGCAAGATCGCTGGCAAGTCACAGTGCGAGCTCCGCGACCTCGGCTTGACCGTGGGCACTGGCGAGCCTGCCGGCGTTGGTGCGGAACCCCCCCATGAAGGCGGGCGCCATGATGTCACGCGCCTGCATTGCTGGCCAAGCGGGCGTCTCGCCGCGCACCGACCATGTGCCTGGTTTGGACGAGCCGCGAGCGTCTCGTCCAGCACTCGCGAGACTGCTCCTTTGCCATGGGAAAGCAGTCGTGTCGGCTCCGTCGGCCCACGCGCTCGAACCTCGTCCTGAGCGCAAGCCAGACCGAGACGTGGCGTGACGTTCGCATCCGCACGGAAGCACTCGTGTCAGGTGCTCTCCGACTTCGGCTTCACACCGGACACCGGGCCGTCGTTCAGGGCAGCAGTTCCGAGCGCCACACCGACAGCTTCAACGCGGGACCCTTCGCGAACCATGCGACGGCAGCAAGACGCGCGAACGGCGCCGCTGCTAGCACCCCCGCTTCCGACGGCGCGAACTGCACGGGTGCTCCCCTGCGGGGGAGCACGAACTGCCTGGCGCCCGGCGTCGGGAACAGCCGCGTCGGCGTGAAGAGGATGTCCCCGCCGCCATCGGCGACGACGGGAGCGCTTTCGGGAGGGATCGGCGCCAGCGGGCCCGGCGAGCCGACCGTCGTCACGGTTCCGCGAGGTGTGCCGTTCGCGGCGTTCGTCACCCAGCTGACAACCCCTCCGCCCGGGACCGCCGCGCTGCGGCTCTCGTAGGCTCGTTCGCCGACACGAGTGAGCATCACGGGCGCCGCGAACACCGTTTCCTTCAGGATGCTCGCAAGCACGGGCCCGGGCGCGTTCCCGACCGCCTGGTCGGTGGAGCATGCCCCGGCCACCCACGAGGCGAGCCCTTCGTCGGCGCCGGACAGGCTGAGCGAGAGGTCGGAGACCGGGCCCCTGGTGAGCGTCACGACCCGAGCGAAGCTGCGACTGCCCGCTTCCGCGAGCACGACGCGAGCGCTGCAGGGGCTGTCGAGGTATGTTGTGCCTGCCCGGTCGTAGGCGGGCACGGCGCCTTCCGGTGCGGCCGCCACCAGCCGCGAAGGCCCGAAGCCGTGCCCGGGAGCGCGCCAGGCGAGCGCGACGCCTCCCGTCGGGCGGCGGCACGCGCTCGCGCTGCGGCAGGCGCTCCAGGCGGCGAGCACCTGGCCGTCGGGGGCAAGGGCCAGCTGCGGGTAGGCAGGGGTCCTGCCGCCCGTGACCCAAAGATCCGAGAAGTGGGCGAGAAGCCTGGATGGCTGCCAGCGGCCTTTGAGCGGGCCGTAGGCGACGCGTGCACTCTCGCTGCCGCCGTTCAGCTCGTAGTAGCCCCATGCGACCGTGACCTCGCCCTTCGCGACGGCGACGGACAGCTTCATCGTCGGGTTGGCCCGCTGGCTCCAGAGGGTCCGCGTCACTAACAGCTCGTTCGCCGTCAGCACCGCGACCTTCACGCTCACGATCGGGTAGCAGGCGGCGCGCGAGGGCGTCAACGCGCAACTCCGGTTCTGCGACCGCGGGGGGAAGCCCCGGACGGTCTCCCACGCGACCGCCGCATCGCCGCGGCCCGCCACGGCCACGGCGGGAGCCGCGTAGGGCGACGGCCGGCCGGTTTCAAGGGTCCGCGGGCGCGACCATTCGCCGACCGCCCCGGCCGGGAACGCGAGCGTCGCGAACCCCGCGAGGAAGGCTGCAAGGCGGACCATGTATCGACCGTACCACCGGTGGCAACACCTTCTCCGATTTCGACTAACCAGCAGCACCCTGGAGTGAACGATTGGCTGCTAGATCTAGGTGTCGCCGCGCCAGCCGAGGGCGCGACGATCTGCTCGCGCCAGCTTGCTTACGACGTTGTCATATGAGTCCTCGATCATGTCGCGGATGGTCTCGTCGGGGAGTGAGCCGTCGAGTATTACGGTGTTCCAGTGCTTCTTGTTGAGGTGGTATCCGGGGATTACCGCGGCGTGCGTCTCGCGTAGCGCCTCGGCGAGCGCGGGCTCGCACTTGAGGCTGACGCGAAGCGAGTCCGCGCCGAGCTGGGACAGCGCGAACATTTTCCCGGCGACCTTGAATACGGAGGTCCGGGGGCCGAACGGAAACGTCTCCTCGGCTCCGGTGAACGAGAGGCATTGATCGCGAAGCTCGGCGGTGTTCATTGCTCCACTTCGGTGCGGTTTGGAAGCTTTGCGAGGAAGCGCAGGAGCTCAGGGGGCGTGGTCGAGGAAGGGAGCGATCATCGCGAGCACCTGATTGGGACGACGGGTCACTTCCACGTGCGTCGCGCCAGGGAGGATCGCAAGTTGCGCATCGGGGATGAGGTCGAGCGTCTTGACTGCCTGCTCGATGCTGATGAAGTCCTTTTCGCCGATCAGGATGAGGGTGGGCGCGCGAATCGTGCGAAGCTCGTCGGGCGACCAGTCTTCGATCGCGCCCACCATCGCCTCTGCCCGAGCGATCAGGTCGGCAAAGCGATCGGGATGCGGTGCAACCCGTCGGTACTCTCCCTCCCATTCTTGGCCGTCGGCTGCGGTAGGCATTCTGTCAGCGTCGAGTTGTCCATCGAGTGCAAAGTCCCGGCGACACGTCGGCGTGGAAGCGAGCACGAGCTTTCCCACCAGGTTTGGATGGCGTGTCACGATCGCCAGGCTGACGCAGCCGCCGAGGCTGTACCCAAAGAGATCCGCATGCTCGATGCCAAGTTGCCCGAGCAGGGTCATGATGTCATCCGCGAAGTTCTCAAGCGTCATCTCTCGGTCGATGTCCGCGGTATGGCCGTGGCCCTGCATCTCAACCGCGATGACCCGGTGGCTCTCAGCCAAGGCCGGGATCATGGGTCCGAAGGTCAGACCGACCGTGAGCGCACCTCCGTGCAGGAGCACGAGCGGCGGGCCGCTGCCGTGGACCTCGTAGTACATCCGCAACCCGTTAACTGACGCGTACGTTGGCGCCGACATGAACCCAGGATAAGCGCACCCGGTGCCTGCTCGGCCAGCTCGAGCAAACGGTTGCCATGCGCCTTCTGCTTCGGGCCTGGACGACCTGGGGGCGCCGGCGCTGACGATCGAAAGACGACTGCTTTGACCACGCGATGCAGCAGTCTCGGGGGCTGTGGGGCGTCCGTGCTGGTGCTCGTCCACAGCGATCGCGGGCCGACCGCCACCGGAGACGGAGCAGCCGGACAAATGTTGACGAAGGCGCCCATGCTGCCGAGTTGACCGACCAGCAGAAGCGCCTCGCTGACGCCCGGCACGCCGGACTGCTCCCTGCTGCTCCTAGCCTCCGAGGCTGAGGGGCACGCTGTCTGCCCGGCCTCGTCGAGCCGCTACTGCGGCGGCAGCGGCGCGTGGTCGACGACGGCGAATCGCTCCATCATGTCATTGTCCTCGTGCTCGACGATATGGCAGTGGTGGACGTAGCGCTGCTCGCCGCCCGCGACCGATTGCTTCCCGGTCTTCTTCTTGGTGGTGATCGCGGTGCTCGGCAGGGTGAACTTTGCGCGGACGACCGTGACCTGGCCTGGGTTCACCTTGACCGTGTCCTTGAAGCCCGCCTCCTCGGGGTCGAACGGGATCAGGTGCGACTTGAGATACGCCGCCAGGGAGGACACTGGAAGCTGGCCGACACCGTTGGGTCCGCCGTGCGCCGCCACGAACCTCGCCGCGTCGAACATGTAGCGGCCCATAACCTGGAAGCCGAACAGGTGCGTGTGCATCGGATGCGTGTCCGGCGTGGTGTCGACGAAGTACCAGTCCTCGACCCTGTTGAGCTGCAACGTCTCCCTGAACGTGTTCGTCGGGCCGTCGTAAGGGATCGCGTTCAGGTTGAGCTTCCAGTTCGACGTTTCGGGAGCGACCTCGTTGAGGACGATCATCCGGCCGGGAACGCTGCCGCCGCTGAGCCTCGGCGGGCCCAGTCGACGGAGGTCGTCGTTGAGCGGGGGGAGCACGCTGGGCCACCTCCTCTGACCGCCGCCAGTGATCGTCGGGTTGACCCGGATCTGCATCACGTTGGAAAGCGACGGCGCCGGCGTCGAGACCGGGTGGGACGGCTTGCTGTTCTTGATGTAGGTCGTCTCGCCCGCCAAGTGCCTGAAGTCGACGATCACGTCGTAGCGCTCGGCCGGCGCCATCACAAGTTTGTTCGTGTCCACGGGCGTCGGCAGCAGGCCCAGCTCGGAGCCGATGACCGTCATCTTCGCGCCCGGGATGCTGAGGCCCAGGATGCGGGCGTTGCAGCCGTTGAGGATCCGAAACCTATACAGGCACGGATCGACCGTCAGGAACGGCCAGATCTTGCCGTTGACGAGCATCGTGTCGCCGAAGTACTCGCCGATCCACGGCCCGTTCTCCGAGGGCGGATTGACCGGGTAGAGCAGCGACCCGTCCGGGTTCCACTGACGGTCCTGGATCACGAGCGGAAGCTCATACAGGCCGCCGCCCGCGATGTTGTGCGGCAGCCCAAGGCCGCCGTTGCCCGTGTCGACGTCGTCGCGGATCAAATAGCCCGCGGCCAGCCCCGCCACCACGTTCATGCGCGTGTCACCCTGGTAGTGGTCGTGGTACCAGAGCAGCGTCGCCGGCTGCTCGTTGGGATAGATGACCGACTGGGTGCTGCCGGACGCGAAGGCGTCGTAATCGAAGTAGGGGTTGCCGTCGTCCGCCGCCGCTACGCGCGCGCCGTGCAGATGGGTCATGGTCCTCACTTCCGGATGCGGCGGAAACTGCAGATAGCTGCTGCCCGGAGCACCGGGCGTCTTGAAGACGTTGAGGAAGTCGTCGGGCGCGAGCCCATTTTGGTAGTTGACGCTGAACCCCACGCCAGTCTTTGCCACGATCGCCGGCCCGAGGTACGAGGCTAAGGGGTCACTGAGCCCCGGCCCACCGCTGCGCAGGTAGCCGAAGAACTGCGCAGCCGCAAGCTGCTGATGCACCTTGCGCGTCACGAGCGCCGCCTCCAGGTCATACGCGGCACCGGGAGTCGCGGTCGCATCGATCGCGTTGTCGACGAGCAGCGGCATCGGATCGAGGTAGGGCGTCAGGCTTGACGCCACCGACGTCGCACCTAGCGCGGAGGCTCGCGCCAACGCTCCCCCAAACATCAGGCCGGCGCCCCCCGCGGCGCCCCGCTGGATGAACTGTCGCCTGGTCAGCATCGGCACTCCTCCTCATCGGCTACGCCTCATGCGATCGAACACGAGCCGCGACCGACACAACCGCGTACCCGCGATGCGGCGAGTCTTACCACCTGTGCCGCCCCGGCGCATCGGTGCTTTCCACGAGATTGGGCTGTAGAGACCTCTGGACTCAACCGTCAGGACGCTTAACGATCCCCCGCGAGCGCGCTCCGCCGCGCTTGGTGCTCGACGATCTGCGCTGAGCCGATGCGGGAACGCCTCTGCTGCTGCGCCATCTGCTGCACACTTGACGGGTCCTGTGACGTGCTAGTGCTTTCGCGTGAATGCGGCGGTCTCTGCGCGTCCGTCGCTGGCTATCGAAATGGACGACCACCAGCGGTCTCGACCTCCGCCCACGAGACGCCTCCTTTGCCATGGGCTAAGCGAGCGTGTCGTGCGTCCGAGCACGGACGAGTGGTCGTCGTCCGATGCGGGAGCCGGGGCGATGCTCGTCGGGACGCTCGCATCCGTGCGGAAGCACTCGTGTCGGGTGTTTGTCGACCTCGGCCTCACACCGGACACCGGCCTGACCGCTACTCGGAGAGTCCCGCCGCCCGCAGTCCTTCTGCACGATCGAAGTACACCCGGTAGCGCCAGATCCTGTCGCCGCGAAAATCGAAGATGCCCGCGTATCGCGTATCGACCGGTGCGCCGCTGCCCTTGCCGCGTCCCTTCACCGTGCCCAGCACAAGCACCCGGTCGCCGAGATCGCGGAACTCCTCAGGGTGCGCTTGCATCTCCTCCCAGTTCTCGCGAGTATCCGCGGCGAACTTTTCGACGCCCTCGCGTCCGCGGTAGCCGGCGCCACCATCGAAAGCCCTGACGATTGCCGGGTACCACTCGAAGTCGGGGGTCGCGAGCTCGGCGAACAAGCCATCGACATCGCGGCGGTTGTAGGCATCGGTCACCCGCTTGGCAACGTCCACTTTGTCTCTCGACATCTCCACACGAGTATTGCGCAGCCTGCCGCCAATGGACGTGACCGCGCCGGCCGGCTGCGTCGACCGTGCGATGGAGCTAACCGACACCGCTCGTGCTGCTTTCGACCTGCGAGCGAGCGCGTCAATCACTACTCCCACACTCCTGAGTTGGACGAGTGCGCCGGGACTGCTCTGGCGCCATGAGGAAAAGGAGGACCACATGACGTAGGAGCGACAAGTTCAGGGTGGCCTGCCGGTGTGAGTCCGGTCCGGGGAGACGCCTGGGTCCCCGGTAGTGAAGCCCCCGTGCGTGGCCGAGAGGCCGGGTGCGAAGCGGGGCGGGATCGACCGCGCGGTCTGCAACGCAAGTGAAGCCCGAACAAGCGTCGTCACTGAGTCCCGCCGCGAGGCGGGGGAGAGAGGGAGCCGAGCCGGTTCGTCCACGGCGAAGGCCACGGAAAGCGCTCTTGGTCCAGGAGCGGGCGCTGAGGAACCCTCCGGCGTATTGGGCGTTGAACGTGCGGATGGTCGTCCTGGGAACCCGGGAGAGCCGTCTCGGCCCCGTCGCCTGCGGGGCGCGGGAAGCGATGCCCCTCCTATAACCGGCGAACCCGGGAAGTGGAGTGGGCGGCCGAGCGGCAGTCGGAACGGGTCGTAGTACTCCGAGGTCGGGAAAGCCGGCCACATGGGGAAGGGCCTGCGCTTCATCGACGCACGGGAAGGAGCAGAAGGACTTGATGAGTGCCGTATCGGCTAGGTCCGTCAGCCGCGCCAAGGGCGTGGACCGGGTTCGTGCTCTCCAACGCGTGCTCTACCGCTGCGCTAAGCAGGATCGGGATCGCCGTTTCCATGCCCTCTATGACAAGGTCGCCCGCAGCGACGTGCTCTGGAAGGCGTGGGGCGAGGTCCGTGCCAACCGCGGCGCGCCCGGCGTCGATGGGGTCACCATCGACGACGTAATCCGCTCCGGGGTTCGCGACTTCCTCGAGCAGCTCGCCGAGCGGCTGCGTGCCGGGACCTACCGGCCGCGGCCGCTGCGGCGAGCGTACATCCCCAAGCCGGGCAAACCAGGCCAGCTCAGGCCGCTCGGCATTCCTTGCCTGGGCGACAGGGTGGTTATGGCGGCGGCGAAGATCGTGCTTGAGCCGATCTTCGAGGCCGACTTCCTGCCCACCAGCTACGGGTTCCGCCCGAAGCTGTCGGCCCATCATGCCTTGGAGACGGTCAGGCAGACCGCCACCTGGCGCGGCAAGCAACGGGTGCTCGACGCCGACATCCAAAGCTGCTTTGACGAAATCGAGACGGACGCCTTGGTCGCTCAGATCGAGCGGCGGGTGTGCGATCGACGGATGTTGAAGCTGCTGCGGGGCTGGTTGAGAGCGGGGGTACTCGAAGGCGGGATTGTGTCTGCGATTGAGGCGGGCACGCCGCAAGGGTCGCCAGTCTCACCGTTGCTCGCAAACATCGCCCTGCACATGCTCGATGAGGCGTGGGCGGGCGGCGCGCAACGGCTGGGGACGCTGGTCAGGTACTGCGACGACTTTGTGATCCTGTGCGCCACCCGCGAGCAGGCCGAGCAGGCCCGTGAGTTGGTGGCGGCGATCTTGGACGTCGTTGGGTTGCGACTGCACCCAGCGAAGACCAGGATCGTGCACCTCGCAAGAGGTGCCGAAGGGTTCGACTTCCTCGGCTTCCATCACCGGATGCGCGAGTCGCGGAAGCAGCAAGGTCGGTGGTACCTGCAGAAGTGGCCGTCCCGGCGGGCGATGGCTTCTATCAAGGCCAAGATCCGCGACCGGACGGACCGCAGTTTCGCGAGGCTGCCGCTGGAGTACGCAGTCGAGAACGTCAACCGCGTGGTCCGTGGCTGGGGTAACTACTTCCGCTACGGAAACTCCGCGGACAAGTTCGACGAGATCGACGGCTACGTCCGCGAACGCCTCGCGATCCTCGCCAGCGCCAAGCACGGACTCCAAGGCCGCAACTGGGTCAGCCGCTTCAACTACCAGTGGGCTGCCCAGCTCGGCGTCTACCGCCTCAGCGGAACAGTGAGACCCACGCTTGCGTTCGCCAGCCGGTGAACGATGTCGGAGAGCCGTGTGCGGGAGAACCGCATGCACGGTTCGATGCGGCGGCGGGAGGCAACCAACGCCAGTCGGGCCGGTAAGCGCCGTGCGGCCGCGGAAGCCTCCCGCCGACCCTACGACTCGACAGCCCGGGCCGAGCCCGCTCAGACTGCTTCGCCATGGCTAAGCCTGGATCCACCGATGGGGTGGGTGGGGTTCCGTCCGGGAGTGAAATTTCAAATGACCTCCTGAGCAGGCCTTTTTCACGACTGTGTGGGCAGTCGGGGGCCTGTGCCAGGAGGTCACTTAGATGGTGCATGATGACGCGGGGGTCGGACTGGACGGCGTCGAGGTGCGCTTCGACGATGAGCGGCTGGTGTCCGACGCGGGGATCGCGCTGGTGGCGACGCTCGCGGGCCGGCTCGGGATCGAGGCGCTCGCGGGCCGGCTGGTGAGGCTTGCTAGTGACCGGCCGGGGGCGGCGAACGCGGGCCGCAAGGTGATGGCGTTGGTCTACGCGATGCTGCTCGGCGCCGACTGCATCGATGACTGCGAGGTGCTGCGTGCGGGTCGCACGCGCCGGCTGTTGGGTGGCTGGCTGCCGGCGCCCTCGACGCTGGGGACGTTCCTGCGGGCGTTCACCTTCGGGCATGTGCGCCAACTCGACCGGCTGCTCGCCGAGGCGCTCACGCGCGCGTGGCGGGCTGGCGCCGGCCCGGGCGAGGAGCGCCTGGTCGTGGATGTCGACAGTTTCATTGGGGAGGTCCACGGCTACAAAAAGCAGGGCGCGTCGTTCGGGTACACCAAAAAGCGGGGGTATCACCCGCTGCTTGCCAGCCGCGCTGGCAGCGGCGAGGTGCTGCACGTGCGCCTGCGGAAGGGCAAGGCGAACTCAAGCCGCGGGGTGGTGCGCTTCGCCGAGGAGCTGATCGCCCGTGTCGCGCGCGCCGGCGCCAGCGGCGAGAAGCTGCTGCGCGCCGACTCGGCGTTCTGGAACAACAAGCTGATGAAGCGCCTCGAAGGAGCCGGGTGGCTCTATTCGATCAGCATCCGCTGCCAGAAGGGTGTTTGTGAGGCGATCGCGAGCATCCCCGAGGGCGGCTGGCAGACGCTCGCCGACTACCCCGCCGACGGGGAGGCGCAGATCGCCGAGACGACCTACGCCGGCAAGCGCATGATCGTCAGACGCACCAGGCTGCTCGGAGCGCAGGCCGAGCTGTGGCCCGACTGGCGCCACTTCCCGTTCCTCACCAACCGCAGCGAGGAGATCACGCTCATCGAGGCCGAGCACCGCCAACACGCCGTCGTTGAGCTCACCATCCGCGATCTGAAAGACCAGGCGCTCGCGCACTTCCCCTCCGGTGAGTTCAACGCCAACAGCGCGTGGACAGTGATCGCCTGCCTGGCCCACAACCTCGCCCGCTGGACCACCGCGATCGGCCTGCCCGGCGACACCGTCCGTGCTGCCCGCACACTGCGCCGCCGACTGCTGCAGATCCCCGGACGCCTGACCCGCAGCGCCCGGCGATGGACGCTTCACCTCCCGGCCCGCTGGCCCTGGCAGACCGACTTCGCCAACGCGCTCACCCGCATCCGGGCGCTCCCTGCTCCGACCTGAGCGACCGACTCCGCGACGAGGACCAGCGCACCCCGTCAGCCGACACCGGCACACTCACCGCTGCGCGAAACGGGCCCCGCGACGGCCCGCGGCACCGCCCACGCCGTGACCAGCCACCACGAAGCACCCTGTGACAGCGTAGAGCGCCTGCCGAACCCCCGATCCGCCCAAACACTCACATCAAACCCAGTCGCACGGTGGATCGAGGCTAAGGAGGCGTCTGCTGGGTGGGCCGCGAGACGCCTGCGTGTCGTCCGAACGGGTAGCCCCCGACGCCGCCTCTTGCGCTCTCGCACTCGAGCAAGCGAGCGATCCGTAGTTGTTCAGGTGGCCGACCCGTAGTTTGGTCGGATGGCAATAGCCGCGCCCGGGAGTAACGCAGGTAGAAGACAGGAGCAGACGAGAGAGAAGAGAGGAGCAGACGATGTACGCAAGCGTGCGCCACTACACGATGGGTGCGGGCTCGCATGATGCGCTCATGCATCGCGTCGATGAGGAGTTCGCTCCCGCCATCAGCCAGGAACCCGGCTTCGTGGGGTATTTCATGCTCGACACCAGCCAGGAACCCGGCTTGGGGCAGTTCGCGCTCGACCCCGGCGACGCAACCGTGGAGGCAGTCAGCATCTTCCACGACAAGGCATCCGCGGAGAAGTCCAATGAACTTGCTGCTGACTACGTGCGCGAGAACCTCGGCGAGTTCGAGTTGACGCTCACGGCGGTCAGCGGCGGGGAAGTGCTCGTGAGCAGGATGACAACCGAGGCACTCGACGATGCACACCGATGGTGGGGCGACATTCGCGCGCGGCAGCGCTCTCGGTAGGCCGGGCAAATGTCCGAAGGTCCCGTTCTCGTCGTCGGAGCAACCGGTCGGACCGGTCGGCTGGTCGTCGCCCGCCTAGTCGAGCGCCGGGTTCTCGTTCGCGCCCTGGTCCGAGACGCCGCCAAGGGTCGCGAGGTCCTTCCGCCAGACGTGCCGCGATTCGTCGCAGACGTTCGCCGTGGTGAGACACTGTCGGAGCCGATGGCCGGCGTGCGCAGCGTGATCATCGCTGCGTGCGGAAGCGCGGAGCAAGACAACTGTGCCCTGATAGTCGACTATCACGGCACCCGCAACGTCATCCAGCAGGCGGCTGCTGCGGACGTCGACCTCGTGGTTTTCATCTCCATAATTTACGCCAGCCATCCGGAGCACTACCAAGATGTGGAGCCGACGAGCCTGGGATGGAAAGCAAGGGGCGAGGAGGTCATCCGAGGATCTGGGATTCCCTACTGCATCGTGCGTTCCGGCTGGCTGACGGACGGAGGTGGCGGTGAGCCGCTGGCCGTGTCGCAGGGTGATACGGCCGAGGGTCGGATCTCGCGGGCGGACCTCGCCGACGTCTGCACGCAACTGCTCTTTCTCCCGGACGCACGCGGAAAGACCTTCGAGGTGATCGCGGCGCCGGCAGGGCAGGCGCCGAGTGTCGCATCTGCCATCGCCGCCTTGGCACCCGACGCCGATGCGGGCTCCAAGCCAGCGTCGGCGGCCTCTGCCCACGAGCTGACGATGGCACGACCCCACGCATCGCCAAGTCCGAGACGCGTCGTTATCTGTGGCGGCGGCGTCGCGGCGGTCGAGGCCCTGCTGGCGCTGCGCGCGCTTGTGGAGGTCGGGGTTGAGGTGCACCTCGTTGCCCCGAACCGCCAGTTGGTCTACCAGCCGCTCGCGGTCGCGGCGCCGTTTGATCTCGCCGAGGTTCACCTCTCCGATCTCGCGGGGATCGCCGCCGACCAGTGCGCCGAGCTGCACGTAGACTCGCTGGCGCGCGTGGACGCCGAGGACCGGCGCATCGGACTCGCCAGCGGCAGCAGCCTTCCCTACGATGCCTTGGTCGTCGCGGTGGGCGCCCGGCGCCACGACTGGCTGCAGGGTGCATTGCACTTCGGTGGAGCGGGTGACGTGGCGGCGTTCCGGGCCCTGCTCGAGCGATTGGAGAGCGGCGCCGACCAGCGGCTGTCCTTCGTCAACCCCGCTGCGATCAGTTGGACGCTGCCGACGTATGAGCTCGCGCTGCTGACCGCCTCGCACCTAGCCGATCGAGGCGTCATCGGCGTCGAGCTCACTGTCGTTACGCCAGAGGCCGATCCGCTGTCGCTGTTCGGGCCGGCGGCCAGCCGCCTACTGCGCAACCTCCTCGCGGCACGCGGGATAGCGCTCAAAGCGGGCGCCTACGCGGAGAAGATCCAAAGCGGCAAGCTCCACCTCCACCCATCCGCCACGCTCGAGGTCGATCAGGTGGTCACCCTGGCCCAGCTCGACGGCCCCGCTCTGCCGGGGCTGCCTTGCGACGCGGCCGGCTTCATCGCCGTGGACGAGCACAGCCGGGTTGCCGGTCTCGAGGACGTGTACGCCGCGGGCGATGGAACAACCTTCCCGGTCAAGCAAGGGGGCATCGCAACGCAACAGGCCGATGCCGCCGCCGAGGCCATAGCGGCACGAGTGGGCGCCGCCGTCACGCCGTCTCCCATCCGCCCGACGCTCAGGGGCATGCTCCTCACCGGTATCGCCCCGACCTACCTGCGCACCCAGATCGCGGGTACCGGCGACTACTCCGAGGCCGCGGCCAACCCACTTTGGTGGCCACCGAGCAAGATCGCCGGCCGCTACCTGGCACCCTACCTCGCCGGCCATAGCCCGCTCACCCGCGGCCAGACGCTCCAAGACCGTCCGTCCTCCACCCAGGATCGCGCGACGCTCCGAGAGTCACACGACGAAGCTCGTGAACTGGCCCTGACGTTCGCCGAGCACGATGCCGCTGGTCGCCAGTTCAAGTCCGCCCTGCAGTGGCTAGAGGTGCTCGAACAGATCGACGGAGTCCTACCCTCCGGATACGTGCAGAAGCAAGCCGACTGGCAGGCTCGCGCCCGTCAGTGAGCCACAAGCCGAGGCCTCCGCTAGTGAGAGACAACCCTGGCGGCACGAGCGGGACGTCGAGCAAGGACCGCTTCAGCTACGTGCCGTCCCCGTCGATCGAACAGCAGCCGGTGAGCGTGACGGTCATGGCTCCCGGTGAAGCGTCGCTCACGGTCAAGGAGGGCGCGGTCCCGGCCTACTGCTCCGCCGCGTCCCTCCAGTGGCAGGTCTCGACCAACAAAGGCTCGAGCGCGTCGAAGGTGCCACCGGCTCCGTTTACGAACTCACGCGACGCGGGCGTGGCCGTCTTGGGCCGGTGCTACGTTCAGCGGGTGCCTAAAACGCGCGCTGTTGCTCAGCACGGGAGGCTCGGGTGATGGGGACATCTTCAAGCAGCTAGATTGGATTCTCGCCTATCCGCCTGACCTTTGCGACCACGACGGCAGAGCGACGGGCACGCTCAGACTCAACCCGCTAAGGGCCGAGGTCACTTGCGACCATTGTGGGGCGATCTTGCATGTCAACCCGCCGAGCGTGGCAGTGAGATTCTGCGACACGGTAGCGTTGGAGCAGGCGTTCCGCCGCGCGCTGGTGAAGTTGGAGCACGAGTCCGACGAGCCCCTAGAGGCCACGGTGAGGATGCTCACCATTTGGCACCGCCCATAGCAGCCTCGTCAGATGCCCGTGTGACAGCGAGCCTCTCCGCGTCGGACTAGGGAGATGGATGACGCGACCGGCCTACCATTGACGACGGGGCTGATGACGAACAGCCAATCGCCCGCGATCGTCGGCGCGAGGCCGGAAACGAGGAACACCGACCATTGAGGCGGACAAGAACCGAGACGAATCTCCCAAACCAGAGGAGCGAGCATGGCTCGCAGTAGATCTAACCCGGCGAAACGCGACGAGTCGATCCCGACCGGACGGCTGCGGCGGACTGCGGAGGTCGGCGGGCTAGTCGGCGGCCAGGCGGTCCGCGGCTACGCCACATGGGCCGCGAACCTGACGCGCTCCGCGGTCGGCCGCCGAGCCTCGGCCGACCGGCGCCAGATCGAGGCAGCCGAACATATCGTCGACGTCCTCGGGCACATGAAGGGCGTCGCGATGAAGGTGGGTCAGGTCGCCTCGTTCATCGATCTCACGGGCCTGCCGCCGGAGGCTCGCGATAGTTTTCAGGCGAAGCTCGCGGCGCTGCGTGACTCGGCGCCGCGGGTCGGCTTCAAGCAGATGCGGAAGGTGATCGAGGACGACCTCGAACAGCGCCTCGAGGACGTCTTTGACGAGTTCGAGCCCGACGCGGTCGCCGCCGCGTCGATCGGACAGGTCTATCGCGCTCGCCTCGCTGGCGGCCGGCGGGTCGCGGTGAAGGTCCAGTATCCGCGCGTGGCGGCGGCGGTTCGCGCCGACCTGCAGAACATCGGGCTTCTGCTGCGGGCGGCGAAGCGGATGGCGCCCGCGCTCGACGCCAAAGCCGTCGCCGCCGAGCTTCGCGAGCGCCTCACCGAGGAGCTCGACTACGAGCACGAGGCGCAGGCGCAACGGGCGTTCGCGCGGCGCTTCGATGGCCATCCGTTCATTGTCGTGCCACACGTCATGACCGACCTCTCGCGCGAGCGTGTGCTGGTCAGCGACTGGGTCGACGGTGTCGGCTTCGAAGAGGTGAAGCGCCTCGATCGCCCGGTGCGGGACCGCTTCGGGGAGATCGTGTTCCGCTTCTTCTTCGGATCGCTATACCGCGACGGCCACTTTTCCGGCGATCCCCACCCGGGCAATTACCTGCTGATGGACGACCGCCGCGTCGCGTTTCTGGACTTCGGCATGACCAAGCGCATCCAGCCCGAGGGGCTCGAGCAAGAGAAGGCGGCGATCCGGGCCACTATGCAAGGCGACGCCGCGGGCGTGCGCGCGGAACTCGCGGCACTCGGCTTCTTTGCGCTCGATGACTCCGGCGTCGACTCGAAGCAGCTACTCGCCTACGTCCGCGCGTTCCACGACTGGCATGCTGATGATCGCCCGTTCACGATCACCCGCAGCTACGTGAACAAGCTGATCTCGACCTCCGGGCCTGGATCGCGAAACTGGGAGCTGGAGAAGCGCCTCAGCATGCCCGCGGAGGCGCTATTCGCACGGCGCCTCGAGATGCTGACGCTCGGTGTCCTCGGACAACTCGAGACGACGGCCAACTGGCACCGGATCATGGGCGAATTGCTGAACGGGCTCGGGCCGTCGGGGGATCTCGGCCGACAGGAGGCGGCGTTCTTCGGGTCGGCGGTGCCGCGGCCCGCGAGGCGCTGACGGCATGACCGCGCCATTGGCACCACCTGATAGCTGCATTGGCTGCTTCAAGCGCAACACAGAGGCGGTCGTCTGTGGTGACGCTGCGGAGACTGTCGCAAACAAGCAGATAGCGGGAGCGCAGCGGATGCTCGCGACTCCGCCTCGGCTCGCGAGAGGGAGGCGTTAAGATCGACGGCCTCTAGTCGCTCCACCCGACGATCTGTTGCAGCTATGCGCGACGCTGCTAAGGATGAGGCTTTCGCGCACGAACCTGGTAGGTTGGGTGGTGCAAGGCTTCTCGCGGCTTCTTCGAATCCGCTCGCGCATGGCCACCGCCGGCCGGACGCCCACGGCGACCTCACGGACAGTTTCGTCCTCAGCTGAAGAGGGCCGATTCTCAACGAGGTCGTGTCCGCACGGCGCTCAAGGAGGTCCCATGCTCACCAAGTCACCGGCCGCGCAGCTCCCCTCGCGCGAGCGTCCGGCTGGCCCCTGTAGCCGCGAAACGCGTCAGGAGGTCCGAGTCCGCTCTGTTGCCGTCCCTCGCGTGCACCGCGGCGGCGACACAGATGCGCTGGACTGGCGTTCGGACCCCCACCTGCTGGCGATTCTTGCCCGGGGCGCCCAACGCGAGCGAAAGGCTCGCGAGAAGGACATTCCCTTGGCGCCGTGACGTGCTTGGCCAGGCTGGCGCGCGCCCACACCGAACCGCATTCACACCTGCAGGAGGTGCATAGCGATGCTGATGCAATTCGATCCGTTCCGCGAGTTTGACCGGTTGGCCGAGCAACTCGCGGCGGGCGCGCGCACGCCGCGTCCGTTTCCGATGGACGCCTATCGGCGCGGCGACGAGTTCGTGGTTTGCTTTGACCTGCCCGGCATGGACCCGGGCGCGATCGACCTCACCGTCGAGCAGAACGTGCTTACGATCAAGGCGGAGCGGCGCTTTGAGCGCCGAGAGGGCGATGAGGTGATCGCCGCCGAGCGCCCGCACGGTGCATTTACCCGCCAGCTGTTCCTGGGCGACACGCTCGACGCCGAGCGCCTCCAGGCCACCTACGAAACCGGCGTGCTGACGCTGCGCATCCCGGTGGCCGAGGCCGCCAAGCCCCGGAAGGTGCCGATCACCGCAGGCATCGAGGAGCGGACGATCGAGGCCCAGACCGCCTCGGGCAGCGCGTAGAAGACGACGGAGAGGGTGGGAGGAACGCTGAGTAGCGTGTCTGGACAGCCAGAGACAGAGAGGAGGAGAGGACGATGTATGCAAGCGTGCGCCACTACAGGATGAGCGCCGGCTCGATCGATTCGCTCATGCATCGAGTCGACGAGGAGTTCGCCCCCGCCATCAGCCAGGAACCCGGTTTCGTCGCATACTTCGCGCTCGACACGGGCGAGGCAACGGTGGAGACAGTCAGCATCTTCCACGACAAGGCGGCTGCCGATGCGTCCAACGAACTTGCTTTTGACTACGTGCGCGAGAACCTCGGTGAGTTCGAGTTGACGCGAACCGAGGTAAGCGGTGGCGAGGTGTTCGTGAGCAGGGTGACAGCGGAGGCGCTCGAGGAGGCAGACCGTTGGGCGCACGGGGTTCGCTCGCGGCGGCGCGCTTCGTGAGTCCGGGAAATGCCTCAAGCTCCCGTCCTAGTCGTCGGAGCAACCGGTCGAACCGGCCGGTTGATCGTTCGTCGCCTGCTCGAGCGCTGCGTTCCCGTTCGCGCCTTGGTGCGAGATGCCGCCAGGGGTCGCGAGGTCCTTTCGCCAGACGTGCCGCAATGCGTCGGAGACGTTCGCAGCGGTGAGACGCTGACGGAGCCGATGGGCGGCGTGCGCAGCGTGATCATCGCCACGTGCGGTGGTGCGGAGCGCGACAACAGCGCCGTGATAGTCGACTATCACGGCACCCGCAACGTCATCCAGCAGGCGGCCGCGGCGAACGTCGACCAAGTCATCTTCGTCTCCACCATTTACGCGAGCCATCCGGAGCACTACCAAGATGTGGAGCCGACGAGCCTGGGATGGAAAGCAAGGGCCGAGGAGGTCATCCGCAGCTCTGGGGTTCCCTATTGCATCGTGCGTTCCGGCTGGCTGACGGACGGAGTTGGCGGTGAGCCGCTGGCCGTGTCGCAGGGCGATACGGCCGAGGGCCGGATCTCACGGGCCGACCTCGCCGACGTCTGCACGCAACTGCTCTTTCTCCCAGACGCACGCGGAAAGACCTTCGAGGTGATCGTGGCGCCGGCAGGGCAGGCGCCGAGCCTCGCATCTGCCGTCACCGCCTTGGCACCCGACGTCGATGCGGGCTCCAAGCTCGCGCCGAGGGCCGCGGTTGAGCGGGTGATCCTGCGCGACGGCTCGACCGTCATGATCCGCCCGCTGGCTGCTGGCGACACCGCTGCGATCACCAGCTGGTTCGCGGGGCTGGGGGCCGAGACGCGCTACGCACGCTTCTTCGCCTGGCTCGAGCGCCTCGACGATCGGACCCAGTCGGAGCTAGCGCGCGTCGACCACTTCGACCACGAGGCGATAGCGGCGGTCGCCCCCGACGGAACGACGGTCGGGATCGCACGCTACATCCGCACCCGCGAGGCCAGAGCGGCCGAGGTCGCGGTCGCGGTAGCCGACGACTGGAGAGGCCAGGGAATCGCCGGCATGCTGCTCGAGCGGGTCGCAGCGAGCGCCCGGGCCGTTGGCATCGAGCGCCTCACGGCGATCTGTCTTGCTACCAACCACACGGTCATCCGTCTGCTGAGCCGGCTGGGACCGACGACCATCGGCCCGCCCGACGCGGGGCTAGTGGACGTCCGGATCGATCTGACGAGCAAAGACGCCGATGCCAGCACGCCGGCGCCTGAAAACGACAGACTGCGCGGGTGAGGAGGCAGCGCCATGTCCTACGAGACCTCGCACGTACTGGCTCCGCGGCTGCAGCCCTCGGCGTCCTACAGCTTCACGATGCGCCTGCACATGCCGCAGCAGGGCGCTGCGTTCGCGGCTATCGCTCATGCGATCGCGGATGCCGAGGCGATGCTCGGCGCGATCGATCTCGTGCGCGTGGAGCGCGAGGAGGTCGTGCGCGACGTGACGGTCGCGTGCGTGGACTCCGCCCACGCCGAGGCGGTCGTGCTGGCGGTACGTGAGCTGGAGGGCATTCGCGTCGACAGCGTCTCGGACCGCACGTTCCTGATGCACAAGGGGGGCAAGATCGAAGTCAAGGCCAAGCTTCCGATCAAGACACGTGACGACCTCTCGATGGCCTACACCCCTGGCGTGGGGCGTGTCTCGATGGCGATTCACGAGGACCCGGCCAAGGCGTGGGCGCTCACGATCAAGAGCAACACAGTGGCGATCGTCTCTGACGGTACCGCCGTCCTTGGTCTCGGCGACATCGGTCCCGAGGCGGCGATGCCGGTAATGGAGGGCAAGGCGATGCTGTTCAAGGAGTTCGCCGGCGTCGACGCCTTCCCGCTGTGCCTCGACACCAAGGACGTCGAGGAGATAGTCGCCTTCGTCAAGGCGGCGGCCCCCACGTTCGGCGGCATCAACTTGGAGGACATCGCCGCGCCGCGCTGCTTCGAGATCGAGCGGCGCTTGCGGGCGCAGCTCGACATCCCGATCTTCCACGACGACCAGCACGGCACGGCGATCGTCGTCCTGGCGGCACTCCTCAACGCCCTGAAAGTCGTCGGCAAGCGGGCCGAGGACATCACGGTGGTGATCATCGGCGCGGGCGCAGCCGGCCTGGCCTGTGCGGACATCATGCTTGCCCACGGCGTGGGCGACATCGTGGTGTGCAACCGTCGCGGCGCTCTCTACGCCGGCGCTGAGCACCTCGACGCCGACCGAGCTGCGCTCGCCGAGCGCACGAACAAGCACGGATTGCGAGGCACGGCCGACGAAGTGTTGGTAGGCGCCGACGTGCTGGTTGGCGTATCCGGGCCCGGCGCGGTGTCAGCGTCCGCGGTGCGGCGGATGGCTCCCAGCGCGATCGTGTTCGCGATGGCCAATCCGCTGCCCGAGATCCATCCCGAGCAGGTTCGCGACGACGTCGCGATCATGGCCACCGGGCGCTCTGACTACCCCAACCAGATCAACAACGTGCTCGCGTTCCCCGGCGTCTTCAAGGGCGCGCTCGAGGTGCACGCACGCACCATCAACGAGGAGATGAAGCTCGCCGCTGCGCACGCCATCGCACGCGTGATCCCCGAGGACGAGCTGCACGCCGACTACATCATCCCCAGCGTCTTCAATCGCCACGTCGCCGAATCGGTGGCCCAAGCGGTCGCCGACGCCGCGGTCACGAGCCGCGTGGCTCGCCGTGCGCGCGGCGCTCGCGCAGACGAGCCGGTGACCCCGCTGGACGCGATCCGCTGAACCATCCTGGCGCTGCCGGGTACTGTGACGCTGGGGGGGCAGCCAGCGGCTGCCTAGCCGCTACTTCCCCTGCAGATCTCGTAGGGCGCATAGACCCAATCACGCGTGCCTGCGACGCCGTGGAGCTGGAGAATCGCATCACGGCCTGTTCGCGTAGCCTGCCGCGCTTTGGCCCGCAGGCGAAGGTGATGCATGCGCTCATTCCTGGAGCTGCCAGCTCTCGGCGTTGAGCACATTTTGCATCAGCTTCCCGGAGTTGCGGGTCCTGCCCCATAGCGTCCCAAGCTGGCCCGGAAGGGGCTACGAGCCGGGAGAATCCGCCTCCGGAGTGAGGCTGAGCTCGGCGAACGCGTGCTCGCGGTCCCAGTAGAGGACGACCCTCGTCACCTTGCCGCGGCGGACGTGGAACAGGCCCGCTGCGTTCGACCGCACCTGCCCGAGGCCCGGTCCGCTTGTCTTGCCACGCGCACTGAAGCGGTGGAGCACGAGGACACGCTCGCTGTCGAGCTCGCGGTACTCCTGCACCTCGGTGGCGACGTCCTCCCAGCTGGTGACGACGACATCACCGGCGCCGGACTGGCCGGGTACCCCGCGAGTGCCGTCGACCCCGCCGCTCGCATGAGCGGGACCAGGAGTAATAGGCTCGCCCGACACCCGCAACGAAGGGACCGGCAATGGCCATCGGACTCAGAATCAAGTTCCCCCGCGGAACCCAGGAGCAATACGTCGCGGTCCATGACCACCTCGACATCGAGAACAGGCCACCTCAAGGGCTGATCTTCCACTCGTCCGGCCCGATCGACGGGGGCTGGGGCGTGCTCGACTTCTGGCACAGCCGCAATGCCTTCGACCAGTTCGCTCAAAGCAAGCTCATGCCAGCCGTCGCAGAGCTCGGCGACCGCGCGTTCCCCGAGCCGCCCGACATCAAGGAGTTCCCAGTCCACAACTACACCACACCTACGCTCTAAGCCGTCTCAGACCGCCACCTGTCGCGGGTAGACGCCCGCTGTCAACTCCCGCGGCACCCGCGGTGGCGGACGTGGCGCGGTGGGTCGACGAGGTCGCGGTGCCCGAATCGTGCGACGAATGGATCGAACACGAACGCCGTCGCTCCACCGCGCAAAGCAGACGCGAGTTCGGCGTGGCGGTGGACGACTGCGTCTCGTCCAGAGCGCTCGCGCCTCCCGCATCGCCGGAGACTTCTGCTTCGACGAAATTGGAGCAGCCCACGGAAGGCCGCTTCATTATGTCGGAGTCGTTGGGCTCGGCCAGCGGCTGAACGGGGCGCGCAGCGCCCAGAAGCGCACTTCGGGCCATGCATCGACAGCTGCGAGATGGTCGTGGCTGGGGACGTGGCCTTGCCGACCGTCCTACCGTCGCGCGAACCTCACCCCGAGCCGTTGTAAGACAACCGCAAGGCGCTCCGCGCGGCTGCCGGCCGCGGGCACCAGGCCAAGCTGCTGCGAGGCGCCGTTGAGATCAAACACGATCCGTAGGCGGCGTATGCGCCCGTCCCGGTATTCGTGGAAATCGGCTCCGTCGATGTCGAAACGCTTGCCTGTGGGGGCGAAGCCGGGCGGATCGAGAGGGCCAGTGAGTGTCCCAGTTCCGCGCCACCAAAACGCGGCCTTGCTGTCGTCCAGCTGGTAGGGGCCCTCGAGCAGCTCAAAGCGCATGTCCGGGAACGCGGTCCACGTGTGCTTCAGGAATGCGCGGACGTCCTCGTGTCCCCGCATCGTCTGTGGCCACGCGGAGTCGTCATAGACGATGTCCGGTGCCATAAGCTCGAGCAGTTGCTCCGGCTCGTGCGAGTTCCACGCCTCCAGATACGCGGTCATGAACTCGTCGAGGGTGCGTCCACCGACTTGCGTGACAAGTGCATCAGCCATCGACCCCTCCTTTGCTGGGGGAGGGAGGCTATTGGAAGGCCCGAAGGCTGTCAACGCTCGCGTCCGCTGATGTCGCGAGGCACGAGATCGGGCGTGCGACGTTCGGGATCGCGCTCGCCGCCGGGTGAATCAAGTGGCGATTGGGGGTCGCTGGAGGCGGCGTGCCCAGGAGGCGATGACCCGGGCAAACTCGGTCCCTGCCAGCTGGAGCAGGTCATTGTGGCCGGCGCCGGGGAAGACGTGCATGCGCTTCGGCTCTGGTGCGGCCTCCAAGAGGGCCCTGCCCTGCGAGAGCGGCACGATGTCGTCGCGGTCGCCGTGGAGAACCAAGAGCGGAGCGCGCAGGTCGGGGATGCGGCGCACGGTCGGATAGGCGTCGGGAATGAGGGACGCTGGGAGAAACGGATAGTGCACATGGCCGAGCTCGCGCACGCTGCTGAACGCGGAGAGCAGCCGGGGGGCGCTCGAGCGCAAGATCCACCGGGACAGCGCCGCCGAGTGACTCGCCGAGATAAAAGACACGCGTCGCGTCCATGCCTGCCTGCTCGAGCAGGCAGGCCAGGGCCGCGCGAGCGTCGCGGTAGGTGCCCTGCTCGCTTGGCCTGCCGCTGCTATGGCCGTAGCCGCGGTAGTCAAAGAGCAGCACGTCAAATCCGGCGCCCGTCAGCAGGACCGCGTGGAGGACGCGGTCTCCCACGTTGCCGGCGTTTCCGTGACAGAGAAGCAGATGGCCCAGCGACTCGGCACGCGCACCGATCCACCAGCCGTTCACCCGCTCGCCATCGTCGGTCTCGACCACGAGGTCGCGGCAGTCCAGCCCCTACCTGGTCAGGCGTCTGGACGATGGGGCGGGAGGGGAAATAAAGCAGCGAGTGAAGCAGCGTGCGGATCACTGGAAGTTCCCGCAATGTCCGCGCCCGTCGCGCCTCCCGTCGCGCTCGCCGCGGTGGCCCCATGCGTTGAAAGCAGGCGCGCTCCGATCGTTGGTGGGTGCTATCGAGAATCGTCCAACGCGAGCGTGAGAGCGGCCCTTGGTCGGACGCTTGCTGTCACGCGAAAGCGGTAGCGAGTCGCGCATCGGATGGAGGCTTGCGCAGTTCGTCCGTAGCGTCCGGTGGCACCGTGCCCCGGCGCCAGGAAACTGAGAGCATTGGCGGGTGGAGCTCGGGGTCCATTTGCCGCTGATGCAGTTCGGTGATGAGGTGCTCTCCCTCCAGCGGCTGGAGGCGACCGTCGACGCCGCGAGAGACTGCGGATTCTCAGCTGTTTCGGCGAACGACCATCTCGTCTTCCAGACGCCCTGGCTCGACGGGCCGACGGCGCTGGCGAGCATGATCGAACGCTCGGGGGAGATGGCGCTGGCAACGACGGTTTCGCTTGCCACCCTCAGGGGCCCGGTTCCGTTGGCCAAGGCGCTGGCCGCGATCGACGTCCTCTCCGACGGGCGACTCGTCGCCGCCTTGGGCCCGGGATCCTCCGAACGTGACTACCGGGTTCTCGGCATCCCGTTCGAGGAGCGCTGGAAGCGATTCGATGAGGCGATCGCCGTGCTGCGAGCGCTGCTCAGAGGGCAACCGATGCCCGAGCAGCCGCGCTACTACCCTGTTCCGCCCGACGTCGAGCTCGAGCCCGGTCCACGCCAGCAGGATGGCATCCCCCTCTGGATCGGAAGCTGGGGCTCACGCGCAGGGCTCGCTCGCGTCGCGCGGGCGGGTGACGGCTGGCTCGCGTCCGCGTACAACACGACGCCCGAGCGGTTCTCCGACGCCCGCAGTGCCTTGGAGCGTGCGCTCGCGGAACACGGGCGGGAATCGCACGGCTTTCCCAACGCGCTCGCGACGATGTGGACCTGGGTATCGAAGGATCGGACGGAGGGTGATCGTGTGCTCGCCGACGTCCTGGCTCCAGTCCTGAGACGAGATCCCGACGAGCTTCGCCCGCAGGTCTGCGTCGGTCCCGCAGAGCACTGCGCCGAGCTCCTCTCGCGTTACGCCGAGGCCGGCTGCGAGCGCGTCTACTTGTGGCCGCTGGGTGATGAGGCGCGGCAGCTCGAACTGGTGGCGGAGACGGTTGCGCCGCAGCTCCGGCGTCGCTAACGCAGGTCGGACGATGGTTTCGGTGCTACGCCAACTACGCGCCCATCGCTTGAGATCGCCGTTCATGTCGGCGAGTCTCCGCCGATAGGAAGCTGCCCGGCGAGGCGCATTTCGCGCAGGAGGCTGACGGTGGTCCCCGTCCCCTAGATGACTGATTCCGTTTGCACGGGGTCAGTGGTCGTAGGCGGTGAGGTGGCGTCCAGGGGCGTCGGTGCGGCCGGCTTCCCAGAGCAGCCAGTTGTGCCAGACGCTGGCGGCGAGGGCGAGTACGCGTTGGCAGACGCGTACCCAGACGCCCTCGGGGATGTGGCCCGCCGTGGTGCTCGAGGGAGAGCTGGCCCTTGGCGGTGTCATAGATCGACTCGATCCACTGGCGGATACCGCCGAGTTTGCCGAAGCGCGGCTTCTCGTCTTTGCGGTCGGGGCGGATGAGCTGGCGTCCAGGGAGGCGACGGTCTGCTCGAACTCCTCGCCAGCGAAGCCCTTGTCGGCGACGATGACCTCCCCGCCGGTGAGCAGCCCCTCTCGGCGTGCGCGTTCGAGCATCGCCGCAGCGACCTCGCGCTCGGGCTCGTTCGCGGGTGCCAGGCGAAGCTGACCGGCATCCCGTCGGGGGCGCACAGCAGGTACAGCCGCAGCCCCCAGAAGTAGCGCGAATGGCTGGCGCAGTATCCGTAGGTAGCCCAGCCGGCCAGCTCGGAGCGCTTGACGGTCTCGCCGGGAGGCGCCGCACGGCACCGGCGTGGAGTCCAGCAGCCGCAGCCGGTCGCAGAAGGACGGGGAGATCCGCGCCAGCGTGCTGATGACCAGGCAGATGCTCGGTGCGAGCGCGCGCAGGCGCTTGTTGTAGCCCGGCTGCTTGGGGATATAGGGGAACAGGTGCCCGAGCCGCTGGCGGGCAAAGCGAAGAAACCGCCGCTCGGAGTGGCAGTCCAACAAGATCTGCGCGACAGCGAGCGTGATGAGCTCGGCGTCGGTGATCTTTGGGCGGCGCCCTGCACCGGTGCGCGCGGGCAGGAGATCGTCCACCAGCACGTAAAGTGCGGTGAGCAGGCTGTCAAGGTCGGCGAGCACGAGGCCACCTCCGTGGTCGACGTTGCGTTAGCAACGCCGACCTTCGACAGCCCGCCAATCACCCCTCGCGCCAGGCCCAAGCCCCGCGCCAATTCGGAATCAGTCATCTAGCCGAACAGGAATGATCGCCAGCGCCGTGATGCCGCACAAGGGCGCTCGCGGAGCGGCTTACACGGGTCCACCAGGAGATATGCCGGCCTGACCCAGTTCAGCCCGCGTAGGATGGCCCTCACGTGACCAAAGATGTGATCATCGATCGGCGCTTTCGAGGGCCGCCGGAGAGCGCCAACGGAGGCTACACCTGTGGCCTGCTGGCCCGATGTGTCGAAGGACCGGCCGAGGTCACGTTGCGAGCACCGCCGCCACTGTCCCAGACGCTGCATATCGAGCGGCGAGACGGCGACGTCGTGCTCCTTGACGGCAGTGCCGTCATCGCTGAAGCACGACCTGGCATCGTTGAGCTTGATGTTCCCGAGCCAGTCAGCGTCGATGACGCGGGAACTGCGGCCGCCCGCTATCCGTGGCGGGAGAGCCATCCCTACCCGACCTGCTTTGTCTGCGGGCCACAGCGGGAGGCCGGGGACGGGCTCGGGATCTTCCCCGGGCCGGTCGACCATCGCTCGATCTATGCGGCGCCGTGGGTTCCCGAGCGATCGCTTGCAGAGGCCGACGGCATCGTCCGCGATGAGTTCGTCTGGGCTGCGCTTGACTGTCCAAGCGGCATCGTGACCGACCTCTTTGGGGAGGTTGGCCTCATCCTGCTGGGCCGTCTGGCCGCCGACATTCGCAGGCCGCTCACGGCTGGCCTACCGTATGTGGTTCAAGCATGGCCTGTGAGACGCGACGAGCGAAAGCTCAGTACCAGCTCCGCGATCTTCTCGGCTGAGGGCGAGCTCTGTGCCGTGGCTCGCGCGATCTGGATCGAGCTGCGTCCGACCGGCTAACGCCAGACGCCGCCGGGGTCGTTCGCACGATCGGATCGGGTGCAACGGCCGCACCCGAGCACCGGCGAGCTATGAGCTGCTGGACTTCCCCGGTTCTCACGACATCCCTCGCTACCGCGTACCCACCCGAGCGGACGTCTCGCGGTAGACACCTGACACTGCTGCGTGGGACGATCTTCGAGCGCCCCGGCCTGAGGATCGGCAGACGCTCGCTTACGCCGCGCCGCGCGAAGCAGTCGTGATCACGTCGTCGGCGCCGGCTCCTCGAGGCCGGGTGCGGTTGGGCGGCGCTGGTGGCCCATCTTTGTCGCGAAACGCCTCGGTGAGGTCTTTTGTTCGAAGGCCAGTTCAAGCTCCGCACGAGCCGGCTGGAGTCTCTGCGGCGCCCCGCTGACCCCGATGCGGTCCATGTGCCCAACGGCACAGACAAACCGGTTCGGAGCCGTCATCGTCTGTTGAGCAACACGCCTAGAGCGGCAGCCGGCGAAATAGAGGGTTCGGGCGCGCCGGGTCGTTGGAGGCGGTACGGAATGTTTCCACCGGATAGGAGTCCGTAACAGCGGATGATTCTTCCCACCCAACATCCTCGGGATTTCGCGCTTCACGATGGGCGCAGCGTTCGCATGCGACCTTTGCGCCCGACTGACCGCGCGACATACGAGCGGGCGGTGTACTCGCTCTCGCCACGCTCGCGCTATCTGCGGTTTTTCGCGCCTATAGAGAAGATGAGCGAAAGAATGCTGGACCAGATGACGCAAGTTGACGGTCACCGACACGTGGCGTGGTTGGCCTTGACTCCCGACGAAAGCACCGGCGTGGGTGTGGTCCGGTACGTACGGGCTGCCGGCGACGAGCAATCGGCTGAAGTTGCGATCGCAGTCGCCGATGACTGGCAGGGCGGTGGCCTCGGCAGCGAGCTTCTAAGGCAAACCGTTGACCATGCCCGGCTGGCCCGGCTCGACTTGCTAACCGCAACAACGCTGCGCGAGAACTCGGCGGGTGCGGGACTGTTGCAAGCGGCCGGCTTCGCAGCGAAACGAGGCAGCGGTATCTACCGCGAGCTTGAGATCCCACTAAAGGCCCCGCGCAGCCGCTGACCGCCTCGTGGTTCACGAGCCCACCATCACCACACGCCCAGCGTCGCAGGCATCAAAGGTCCACCTGCACCACCTGGCGCGGGCGTGTAGCGCAGCCTCCACGTTCTCGTTCGGTTCTCACGGCAGGCGTGGCAGGCGCTTCCCTCGGGCAGCCTGACGGAATAGGAGATAGGGGGTCTGAAATGGCCCCCTATCGTCCGAGACGCCTCCGTCGTCCGGAGCGGTAGCGTGACGGATGATCTGGACGGCAAGTGCTTACCGAGAAACCGGGCACGAAGCCCGCGGCAAGCCGGCAGCCGCTCGAGCCCGGGTTGGGCCGTCGCAGGCTGGTTATGCCTGCGCGACGAATCGCTCGAGCTTGTTAAGACTGTCCGCCCAACCGTCTGCGTGAAGCTCACGGCGAGCCTCGGTCTTGAAGGGATGCTGAGTCAACACGACCTCCGTCGACTCGCCGAGATCCCGAAACGACAGCTCAACCAGGTTCTCGACGTCGTCGGGATCTGGAGCCTCGTATATGAACGTGTAGGCGAGGCGGGCGGGCGGATCGACCTCGCGGAACTCCCCTGTGATATAGAAGGGATCGCCCTCCGGCGGCTGCATCTCGATGCGGAAGTGGCCTCCGACGCGGGGATCAAATTCGAGCCCCGGAATGGTGAAGCCCTCCGGCCCCCACCACTTCGCCACCTCCTCCGGAGCGCTGAAGGCCCCAAACACGGCCGAAGGAGCGGCGGGAAGGACGCGCTTCAGCTCGAGGGTCAGCTCGCCCAACTGCGCCGTCATCCGCTGAGCCTACTGCGTTCTGCTCCTGGCCAGGGCGATGTTCGGCGCGGGGAAAGGACCCGTCGTCTGATTGCTGCGCGACGCTGCTTACGCAGGATGCGACACCGCTGGTTTAGCGCGGAAGCAGGAGCGAGCGCCTTCGCTCGAGCCTAGTGGCTCATCCTGTTGATCCGTTCACTTACGCCTCAAGGACCTTGCCGGTGTAGGTCCACTTGAACGGGTTGGCGGTCTGGTTGTAGGTCTCGACGAACGCGAGCATCTGCTGGGCGAGGTCGTTCTCGCTGGTGAAGATGCCGTGCTTGAGCAGCCGCCGCCACAGGATCGAGAAGAAGATCTCGACCTGGTTGAGCCACGAGGCGTGCGTGGGGGTGAACTGAAAGCTCCAGCGCGGATGCGCCTCGAGCCATTCTGGACTTCCTCGGTGCCGCGGGTGGAGAGGTTGTCGCTGACAGCGACGATCTGCTGACCCTCGACGAGCGGGATCTCCTCGTCGAGGTGGTCGAGGAAGCGGATCAGGTCCCACCGGTTGCGGGTCTTCGACGGCATCGCCAGCACGTCGCCCTCCTGGACGTTCAGACACGCGAACAGGCACTGGGTGCCGTTGCTGGTGTACTCGTGCTCGCGCCGGGCCGGCTTGCCCGGCTGGGGCGGTGAGTCGGGCTTGGTCGGCGCCTTGGCCTGGATCCCGGTCTTCTCGTCGATCGAGACGACCAGCACGTTCTCCGGCGGGTCGACGTACAGCCCGCAGATCTCGCCCAGGCGCTCCTCGAACTCGGGCTGGGAGAAGTCGCTCATGATCCAGTACTCGGTCAGGTGCGGCTTGATCTCCGCCCGCGAGAGGATCACGTGCGCCTGCGAGCCCGACATCCCGACCGCCTCACCCAATTGCTCGTAGGTCCAGCGCTGCTGGCGCGCGCCCTCTGGCGTATCCGGCGGCCGCGTGCACGCCTTCGCGATCAACAACGCCCGCGTCTCCGGACCGTGTGTCAACGGAGGGCCGGGACGCGGCGCATCCCTGAGCCCCTCGATCCCGTGGCGCGCGTAGCGCCCACGCCACTTCTTCACCGTCCGCTCGGCGCAGCCCACCCGCTCCGCGATCGCCGCAGCCGTATCCCCTCGGCGGCGCACAGCACGATCCGCGCGCGCTCGACCATCCGCACCTCAGAGCTCGCTGCCCGCACGATCCGCTCCAGCTCCAGCCGCTCCTCCTGGCCGAGCTCCAACCGCTTGCCAACTCCTGCCAAAGCCATCACCGACTCCCATCCTCGCCGAACTTGTCGGCAAGGACTTCGAGATCGGCGGCAGGACACCACTACTCGGGCGCGAAATTGCAGGATGAGCCACTAGTGCATCGCGTTCATGGCGGGCGAGTTGTGCCCGCCGTTCGGCACCACGAGCCCCGGAACGGCGTGCGGTGCCGCCACGAGCAACACCGCGAGGATCAGCAGCACCGCCGCAGTGCCCCACGTCACCAGACGGCGCCATGGAAGCGTCTTCTCGAGGGTGATCAATGCCGCGACAAATGCCATCCACGCGACGCTCATCACGCCGAGCGCGAACAGGGCTCCCATGAGCGCCCAACAACAACCCACACACCAGGCGGCGTGCCGAGCACCCATGTCCACAGCCCCCCGGCGCCCGTCCCGCCACGTGCCGACGAGGAATCCGAGGGGGCTGCGGCACTTCTCAAGGCAAACGTCCTTCAGAGGGGTGAGCTCGTACAAGGCGGCGATTGCCAGCACCCCTCCTGCAAACCACCGACCACCACCACCCCAGCTCAGGTCGGCGCCGAACAGACTCTTGCCAAGTCGGAACAGGCCATAAGAGGCCACGCCCGCGACGCCCCATACGAACAGGTAGCCGCTTGTAAACAGCAGCGGTCGATCCAGCCCGCGTCGGCGCGTCATCTGCGCGTAGAGCGCGACCGTCGGCGAGACCGCCGGGAACATCATCGCGGCCATCATCACAACCCATACGCCCACGAACCAGCCGAGCGCCCCGAGGTCGGTGCCGGGGCCCGCATCCATCCCGGCCATCCGGCCGGCGGTCGACCACCAGGCAAGGGCCGCGAGCAGGAACAGCAGGGCGACGAGCGCAAGCCGCGTGCGCGCGGCCGCGAACGCGTCGCCGAGCTCGCTGCGGGTCCCATGCCCGTCGGCGAGCGTGGGGAGCCGCGCTGCGCTCAAGCCGCCCACGAGAACTGCGACGTGGAGAAGCCGGCCTTGCCCTGATATTGGATGCCGAAGGCATCGATATTGGATCGCGTCGCCTTCGCCACATTCAGCTCGGAGCCGGCGGGATGGAAGACGCCGGTGAGCTTTACGGGCTGGCCCGTCGCCACCCCAAAGGGCACGACATCCTCGATCTCGAAGTCCACTGCGTCGCCGATGCGAATCGAGTGGCGCAGACCATCCTCCTGAACTTCGATCGGCGCGCGCTCGACTCCCAGGTTCTCCGCGATCAACGGCCCCAGGGCTTCCATCGGGCCGCCGAGCGCCCCCGAGAACACGGCGCCGAGCTTCTCGGCCTGCTCGTCAGACGCCGCCGCATCGATGAACACGCCAAGGCGCCAGTTGCCCTCGCTCATCACCTTCGGAGTGTCTGCGAGAGCGGCAACAGTTAGCCCACTCACGTCGGTCCCCTCGACTTCACCGTCCTGCACATTGAACACGAGTGTGACCTTGCAGCGGTCGAGCGTCGCGCCGAGCGCGAACGACGCCGTACAGGGGCAGACCACGTCACACGAGCACGTCTCGAAATACGACCCTGCGACCTTCCAGGACATGCCGCCTCCTAGCTTCGACGCGATTGTGAGCGCGATTATCGCCCCGGGGGTCAGGCAAGTCAATCCCTCGTGCTCGTGGTGACGGGCTGGCACGGCCGGCGACCGCCGCTTGACTGCCCACCGCAGTCCCTGGAGAATCGGCTCGTGGAAGCGCTGTCGTGGCGGATCTCCGGGAGCTACCTCGAGGGGTGCAATGCGAGGCTATCTGCCCGTGCCGGCGGATCGGCGGGAGTCCCGGCGGGCGATCAACGTACGGAGAGTGCCTGGGCGCGCTCTCGTGGATCGTCGAAGAGGGACGAGCGGGCGACGTTGACCTGGCTCACATGAGGGCGGTGCTGGCGAGCCGCTATCACGATGACGAGCCCGGGTCGCCCTGGACATTCGCTCTGTTCGTGGACGCGCGCGGCGACGAGCGCCAGCGCCAAACGATGGCAGACATATTCACCGGTCACCTCGGCGGAACCCCGCAGAAGCAGTTCCCGTGGGTGTTCAAGAACGCAAACCTGCTGGGCGTGGAAGCGCTCGACATCGAGATCGACCACACCCCGGGGCGCGGATGGTTCAGGGCCGGCGGCAAGGTCGAGGTGCGGGTGCGCGAGCCTGTGCCCGATCAGGAGACGGTGACGTGCGTGATTCCGGGCCACCACCGCCATGGGCGCGAGCTCTTCAGCGACGCGATCGAGGTCGAGGCTGGCTCGTTGGCGTTCTCGGTCCGAGGACGTTGTGCCTACGAGTCGACATTCGAGTATTCCTCCGACGATAGATAGGTCGGAGAGCACCCGCACTCCGCATTCGGGGACGACGGCGGGAGCCTCGGCTAATGCGCGTAACGTTCCCGCTGCTCGCGTTGGACGATCTTTGAGCGCGCCGGCTGAGAGTCGGCAGACGCTCGCTTGCGCCGGGCGAAGCAGTCGCGATCACGTTCTCGGCGCCGGCGCCTCCACCTCGTCCAAACCAGGCATCTCGGGCGACGTCCAGCAGACGCTCGCTTACACGCGAGAGCAGCAGCGCGAAGGCCCCCTACGATGGTTGCGTACGGGCGCGGTTCGGACACACTTCGTAGTTTCCCCGGACCCGAAGACACGGCCGCGCACGGTTGCGGTTGCGCCAGCGCACGGTTAGCGTTGCTCTGACCTAAGGGCCACGCCTGGATGACTTCCACAACCGAGATCCAGCCGATCGGCGAGGTTGACCGCGAGCAGGCGCAGAGGCTCGACGGTTTTGCCGAGCGAGCTCAGGCCGCGGCGGGTGCCTTTCGGCGGCTCGATCAGGAAGCCGTCGATCGCATCGTATGGGCGATGGTGGTGGCAGGGCTCGAGAGCGCCGTCGAGCTGGCCGAGCTTGCCATGCAGGAGACCGGCTTCGGCGTCTTCGAGGACAAGGTGGTAAAGAACTACATCGCCACCGAGTTCCTCTTCGACTACCTCAAGGACAAGCGCACGGTCGGGGTGATCGACGAGGATCCTCAGCGACACATCGAGTACGTGGCCGAGCCAATCGGCGTGGTGCTGGCCCTGCTGCCGATCACGAACCCGACCTCGACGGCGCTCTTCAAGTCGATCGTCGGCGCTAAGACGCGCAACGCCATGATCTTCCGGCCGTCGGCGCGAGCGGCACGCTGCGCGACGCACGCGGTCGAGATCCTCCAGACCGCGGGCGAAGAGGCCGGGCTGCCGCCGCACGCTCTTCAGGTGATCCCCGACCCGACACTTGACGTGTCCCAGTATCTCTTCCACCACCCCGGGGTTGACTTCATCTGGACGACCGGCGGGCCGAAGGCGGTCCAGGCTACGAACGAGGCCGGCAAGCCGTGCCTCGGGGTCGGCTCGGGGAACGCGCCCGTCTACGTGCACCGAAGCGCCGACCTGCGCATGGCGGTGGTCGACATGCTGATCTCGAAGACCTTCGACGCGTCGGTGATCTGCCCAGCGGAGCAGACCTGCGTTGTGGACGACCCGGTGTACGACGAGCTGCTCACCGAGTTCGAGCGCATGGGGGCGCAGGTGCTGAACGATGCCGAGGTCGCGCTCCTGTGCGAGCACATCGTCGCCGACGACGGCGCGATCGAGCTGGCAGCGCTCGGACAGTCGTGTCTGAATTTGAGCGCGATTGCCGGCTTCGACGTGCGTGCCGACGCGAAGATCCTGCTCGCCCCGCTGCCGTCGGACCTGCACGCTCTTGCCGCCCATCCCCTCCTACAGGAGAAGCTGATGCCCGTACTCGGTGTGGTCCGCTCGCCGTCGGTCGAGCACGCGATCGATGCCTGCGTGCTGGTGACCGAGCACGGCGGCCTTGGCCACACCTCCGCGGTCTACGCGTGCGACGATGAGGTGTCAAACCGATTCGCGCAGGCGATCCGGACCGGCCGGATCCTCGTCAACGCGCCGACGGCGGTCGGGGCGCTCGGTGGCATCTACAACGCGATGACACCGACGTTCTCGCTCGGCTGCGGAACGTGGGGCGGCTCGCACACGACCGACAACATCAACTACCGCAACCTCATCAACGTCAAGGCCGTCTCGCATCGCCAGGCGCCGCCGCAGTGGTTCAGGGTGCCCTCCGACACGTACTTCAACGCAGGCTCGCTCGAGAGCCTGCGCCAGCTGCACGTCCAGCAGGTGCTCATCGTCTCGGATCCACGATGCGAGGCGGTCGGCATGGTCGACGAGGTCCGGCGCTACCTTGGGGACGCTGCCATACACGTCTTCGCCGATATCGAGCCTGAGCCACCGGAGGCACAGGTACGCGCCGGCATCGAGGTGCTGAAGCGGTTGAATCCGGACACGATCGTCGCGATCGGGGGCGGCTCGGTGATGGACGCCGCGAAGGGCATGCGGCTCTTCTTTGAGAATCCGGAGCTGCAGATGCGCGAGCTGGCGCTGCCGTTCCTCGACGCCCGCAAGCGCGTCGCGCGCTACCCCGAGACCGAGCACCGGGTGAAGCTCGTCGCGATCCCGACGACGGCCGGCACCGGGTCGGAGGTCTCGCCTGCGGCCGTGATCACGGTGGGCGACCGCAAGGTGACGCTCGTTGACTACTCGCTTGTTCCCGACGTCGCGATCGTCGAACCGAACCTGACGGCCTCGATGCCGGCGCAGGTGACCGCCGACAGCGGCGTCGACGCGCTCACCCACGCTCTCGAGGCGGGCGTATCGATCTTCGCGTCGCCCTACACGGATGCCTTCGCGATGCAGGCGATCAACATGATCCTCCACAATCTCCCGCGCGCCTACGTCGAGGGCGGCGACATGGAGGCGCGCACGGCGATGGCGAACGCGGCGACGATCGCCGGGCTCGCGTTCTCGAACGCGTTCGTGGGCGTCTGCCATGCGCTGGCACACGCCGTCGGGGCGCGCTTCGGCGTGGCACACGGCCGGGCGAATGGCATCTTCCTGCCGCACGTCCTGCGCTACAACGCGTCGCTGCCGAGCAAGTTCATGCCGGCCCCGAGCTACACCACCTACGTCGCGCCCGAGAAGTACGCACAGATCGCCTACGTCTTCGGCCTCTACGGCAAGGGCGAGGAGGAACGACGGGTGCGACTCTTCGCGCGCGTGGACGAGTTGCTCGACGCCGTCGAGATCCCGCGCTCGCTCGCCGAGGCCGGCGTGCCGCAGGACGAGTTCGAGGCGGCGTTGCCCGACCTCGCCCGTGCCGCATTCATGGACCCGAGCGTACGCACGAACCCTCGCATACCGATGGTCGCCGAGCTCGTCGAGCTGCTACGCGCCGGGTACGCCGGCAGGCCCGCCTGACCTACCTTGACGCCAGGCCACCGGCCCGGCTTCGACGTCGACCGCGGGCGGGCATCACGGGCGGATGCAGCTTGTGACCGACCGGCCGCCTGGGGTGCCGCTTTCTGTCGCAATCTGCTCAAAGCGAAACTCTGCGTTACCCTCGAACTCGCTCCCCCAACGGACGAACACGAGCACTGACCCGCGCCGGCCCGAAGACGTCTGCATTGCGTTGCGTAGCAGGCGTGAATCGACCTCAGCCGCCGCAGTCGGAACTCCTGCGTCCTGGCTACCAGCAACCCTGAGTGGTCAGCGCACGCCGTCCTCATCGCGAGCCGCGGGTCGCCGGCGGGCGCGTCGCGGACGAGGAGCGCCGTCCTTGATAGCGACCCCATCCGCACGGGCGACCGCCAGCAGTTCCTCGACCGAGGCAACCATGGCGTTCAGCATGACATCGAGGTCTGGCACGGTGTCGCGGTCGGCGACCACGCCGAAGAAGACGCTGCCGTCATAGCTCGCCGCTGCAACGCCGATCGCGTGCTCGGCTGCGAGCGGCACAAGCGGATAGACCTCGCGCATTGGCGCTCCCAATGCGTACAGCGTCTGCTGGGGGCCGGGCACGTTGGTGATGGTCACGTTGAACATCCGCGTGGCGTAGATGGTCCGCGCCATGGTCGCATGGATCACCGGTGGCGCCAGTCCCGCCAGCTCAATCACGGCAGTGGTGCCCGCCGCCTGTTGTCCCTCGGACTTCAGCGACTCCGAGCGGGCCACGGTTTCGTGATAGCGAAGGACCGGATCGGCCTGCGCCACGGGCAGCTCCACATAGAGCGACGAGACCCGATTCCCCAGCGCGAGGTGCTCGCTCGCAGCGCGGATGCTGATCGGGACCATCGCTCGCAGCCCTCCCGCGGGCAGTGCCTCGCCGCGCGACTGCAGCAGCGCCCTCAGCCCGCTCGCGGTGACGGTAAGTACGACATCGTTGATCGTGCCGCCGAGAGCGTTCTTGATCTCCTTCAGGTCCGCGAGCGGGACGCGGACAACCTCGAAACGGCGTAGCGTGCCGATCGGCACATTGAGACTCGTGCGCGGCGCCGCGTGCAACTCCTCGCGCACGATCACGTCGAGCGCCGATCGCGCGTTGCGCAGCGCCTTACGCGGGTGAAGCACGCCGTGGACTCCCATCTGGGTCGCGTGGACCAGTGTTTCGACCGGAAGCAGCCCCGCCCACGCATGCGCCAAACGCGCTAGCGAGTCGGGAGCGGTCGGGCGGACGGAGGACGTCGGGCGGTCGGCAACGAGAGAGCAAGGCGCACCTCCGCCGCTGCCGCCGCTTGCGGTGGACGGCGTCGACGGAGCAACCGGCGCCGCGTCCGGCGTGGTGTCGAGCAGCAGGTGGCCGACGTCGGCCGAGCCGACACCGTCGACCATGCAGTGGTGCGTCTTGGTTGCGATTGCCCATCGACCGTTGGCGAGCCCCTCTACGAGCGCCATCTCCCACAGCGGCCGATGGCGATCCAGGCGCTGGGAGAAGAAGCCCGATGCCCACTCCGCCAACTCCTCATCGCCTCCGGGGGCGGGGAGTGCTGTGCGGGCGACGTGCCTGCCGATGTCAAACGCGGGATCGTCCTGCCACTCGGGCCACGACATCCCGCCCGTGTGCGCCTCCGACAGGCGCTGCCCGTAGCGAGGCAGCTGCCCTAGCCGGCTCGCGAGGTAGCTGCACACTTCCTCGCGCGACGGCGAGCCGCCGTCCGGCCGAGGATCGAAGACCATGATCACGCCGGTGTGCATGTGCGCGCTCTCGTCGACCTCCTCGAGCTCGAGGAACGTCGCGTCCAGGGCTGTCAGGTGCTCGCTCATGACGAAGAGGAAGACAGGACCAGCTACGAACTTGCCCACGAGCACCCACCCACGGATACTCTGCTGGCCAGTTTCGACGTCCAACACTAAGGACCGGCGCCGCCTGTGTCATCCGGGCTATCCCACACACGGGATCCGGGGGTCCACGGATGCGTGACGCCCACCGCACCCTCGGCGCGAGACCTGAACGCGAGCGGTCGACGGCGAGCGGGGGTCCAGAGGTCGTTCCGTGGAACTCCCCCACGGGTATCAACTTCGCGCACGTCTCACGACCGCTGCGACAGACGCTCGCAAAGGAGGACTTGGAGGAGCCGGCGCTGACGACCTGATCACGACTGCTTTGCTGTGCGTAAGCGGACGTCTGCCCACCCTCCGTCGACGCGCTCCACATTCGTCCAGAGCGACACTGTTGGGGCCCGTGGCGGGGGCGACCGCTTCGCCACGGAAGCAGTCGTGCCTGCTCAACTGTCGTTGTCGAACCGCCCCCGCTTGCGGTGCCTGTACCGGCCTCCTCAGCAGGCGATGCAGCCAGGGACAGCAGGCGATACTTGAGCCGTGTTCACGACGAACCCGGACCTTGTGCGCTCGATCTACACGGCGTGGGAACGGGGCGACAACGCTCGGCGGACGGGCCGACCCTGAGATCGAGTTCGTAGTTGTTGACGGTCCTTCGTCAGGAACCTGGAGCGGGCTGGCTGGGATGGCAGCCGGATCCTACGACGTCCTCGACCCATGGCGCGGCGTTCGCGTGGGGGGACGAGTTCTGCGAATTTGACCGTGAGCGGTCCTGATGCTCGTCCGCGGCAAGACGAGCGTACTCCAGCTCGACGCAACGCGGACGCAGGGCGATGCTGTCTTCATCCGGGACGGCCAGGTAACCATTGCTCGCCTGCACGGGATGGTGCGCGATTAGGCCGGATGAGATACCGCGGCTGCGCTCGCCTCGGCGGGCGGGGTGGGCGCAGCGGCACCTCGCAGTGCCGAGAGCGATTCGATGGCGATGTACGCAACGACCACCGCGACCACGATCAGCGGCGAGACCCCCAGGCCGGCTCGGGAGGTCAGGACGAGCGTGATGACGGTGCAGGAGAGCGGGAGCTTCAGCACCGATACGCATGCGGCGGCCATCAACACTGCGACCGCGGGCGTCTCTGACAGACCGGGAAGGTGTCCAGCCAGGAGACCCGCGACGGCGCCGAGGAACAAGGCCGGAAACGTCGGTCCCCCCCGGAAGTTGCCGAGCGAAAGGCCCCACGCGAGTCCCTTGAACAGGAGCAGGAGCGCGAGCGTGGACAGCGACAGGGTCGGGCCGGTCTTGAGGAGTTCTCCGAAGGCGTCCTGGCCGGAGAAGAGCACAGCGTCGGCGGACTCTCCGGTCGCCTGGCCGTAGGCGATCGCTAGGCCGCCGACGGCGAGCGCCGCGGCGATCGTGAGCAGCAGAGGCCGAGCCGCGACTAGGCGTTTCGACCATTTCGCGAGCTCGACGATCAAAAAGGTCACGGCGGCTGCGGCGATGGCCAGGACAATCGTCCACGCGAAGTCGCCGAAATCCGGCTTGGAGAAGGCGGGCAGGGCCAGCGGAGCCAGGGCGTAGGCGCTCGTGCTGAGGCCCGTCACGGATCCCATGCCGATGAACACGAGCGAGCCGATTCCGGCAGAGAGTAGGCCGGGAAGCAGGATGACCGGCAGAGTTGCCCCACCCAGGCCTGTGGCCTCGATGATGATCACCGCGCCGACGACGGGGGAGCCGAACAGCGACGAGACGGCCGCGAAGGCCCCGGCGGCGCCCATCAACGCCATGAGCTGATCGGGCGCATCCTTCCTGGCCGCCCGAATCGCAAAGATCCCAAGTCCCATGCCGAGGGCGATGAGCGGTGCCTCGGGGCCGAGGACGAGCCCGAGGCCGAGCGTCGCCAGCGCGGCCAGCAGGATGCCCGGGAGTTCGATCGGCTGGGTGGGAGCGCCCCCGGTCTTCAGGCCGTCGGCGGGCACATGGCCCCCGCGACCCGGCAGGCGCAGGATCGCGAGCGCGGTGAGCACGCCGGCCAGGGCGAGCCAGGGCAGCGGCCACCACCAGGGGACGGTGTTGAACCCGAGTTCGCTCGGCAGATCTTTATAGATCCCGTGCTGCATGTAGTAGACGAGCTCGAGGAAGCCCCACGAGGCGAGCGAGACGAGCACCCCGATCGCCGCGGCGAACACGAGCAGCACGCGATACTGTCGACTGCGGATCAGCGAGCCCGGATCAACCGGGGGAGCAGCGGCGTCACTCATGGCCGTCGCGCGCGTCGGTGTTCTTGAGCGCGGTCTCAATCAGGTCCAGACGCACGCAGATCCGATCGAGCTTCGCAGAGACAGCATCGCTCTCGGTGCCCTCGATGCGCCGGCGCGTGTTCTCGATGAAGGTCGAGGTGATCGCGGCCGTGATCACGGTCAGGAAGCCGATACCGCCGATCATCACCAGCGCGGCGATGAGCCGTCCCGTCGTGCTCGTTGGCACGAGGTCTCCATAGCCGACCGTCGTCACCGTCTGCACGGCCCACCACAGGCCGTCGCCGATGTTGGGGAAGTTCTGTTCGTCGGTGAAGTGGATCAGCACCCCTGCGATGATCGTCGCGGAGACGGTGAAGGACGCGATGATCCGCGCCGCCCGCGGGGCGGTCAGGGGCTTGCGCAGCAGGAGGTTCTCTGCCCGCTGGTGGGGTGGCGGAGGGGCCGCCGCGGCCCCTTTGGACGTGGTCACGGATTAGTGCCGGTGGAAGGTCCGTCGGGGAATCAGGGACGGTTTCGCGGCCATCCTCGGCCCCGCCGCCCGCCGCCGGCAACGTGGACCGTCGCGCGTTGCCCTAGGCATCGGGGAACTCTGCAGCCGTCTGGCGGCGCAGCACATAGGTGCCGAAGAAGGCGAGCGCGAGAAACACGATGATCCCACCTAGTTTGCCGGTGGCCGGGATCGGATCCCAGATGAAGATCAGGGCCATGATGGCCGCGACGATTCCATACGTCCAGCCAGGCTGGTCGCGCAGGAAGGGGGCGATCCGCCGGCGGGCAGTGACGGCCAGGCGCGCGGGACCGGCGAACCACGCCGCGGCGATCAGCGGAATCCCCACGATGATGAACGCCCCGGCGATCTCAGAGAGCATCGAGGTCGCGATCGTAAGGACGGCGTGAGCGGCGGGCTTGACCGATTCGGTCTTGACCAGCGAGTCGGTCACCTGGGTGACGAGGACGTTGCGCGCGAGGAACACCACGATGCCTGCCCCGAGGATCGCGATCCCCACCGTCATCAGCGTGCGGCGGCGGAAGCCGCGGGCGAGCCCGATCGCCAGCGCGTAGAGCAGCGGCACGATGATCGTCAGCAGGAGCGCCAGGCTCTTCAGCGCTTTGCCGATGTCCTGGACCAGCTTGAGCTGGTTGGACTTGAGGATCTTCAGGTGCGCGACCGAGGGCGGCAGCTTGGAGCTGACGTTCGGCAGCCCGAGGCGGTTGGTGATGTCGCTGACGACCAGGGCCAGGTTGAGCGTGACCTGCCCGCCCGTGATCGCGACCGCTCCCTTGCCGCCGTTGACGATCGTGACGAAACTCTGGTCGGCGGCACGGTTGGCCCGCTTCCACACTTCCTGCACGCGCGGGCTGGCGAGGGCGCGTTTGGCGGCTTCGTCGGCGAGGCTGTGCAGCGCGCCGGACAGCGGACCGGCGAGCGGGGCCAGCTGCGCGGGCAGCTTGGCCTTGAGTTCCTGTTCGACGTTGACGTTGGCGTAGAGCTGGTTGACCAGGTAGTTGGAGGTCGCATCGCGGACTTCTTCGTTCTGCAAGAGCTTGGTGCTCGTGTTGGCCCAGTTGTCTGGGTTCAGCATCTGGCGGTTCGCCCACACCGCGAAGATCGCAAGGACCGCGAGCACGGTCGTGCCCCATATCACGACCTGCACGAGGATCCGCCGGCCCCGGGTGACCGGAGGCTGCTCGGCCGGCCCCGGCCGGGCCGAGTCAGAGCTACCTGGTGTGGCATCCCCGGGAGCAGGATCTGTTGGCGCCGTGCCTTCGTGCATTCTTGCCGCCTCCTCTGCCTCAGAGACCCTTCTCGGCCGTGATCCGCCCGGACTCGACGGCCGCGACGAGCGCCTGGTAGTCGCTGTCGTTCTGCTCGGCGTAGGCGCAGGAGAACTCGACGATCGCGCGGTCGAAGGTCGGGCCCTTGCCCAGGTAGGCGGCGATCGCGATCCTGTCGCCGCTGCGCGCATGCGCGCGGGCGAGCGTCCAGCCGCAGAGCTTGCCGTACTCCGCCATTCCGTTGGGGACCATCTGCTCGATTTCCGCCGAGCCCTTCCAGTCCTTCAGCTGGCGACCGTAGAAGTCACGGGGCAGGCCGCCTTCTCCTTCCGGGACGTGCAGCCAGCCGAGGAAGATGTCGCTGGTGGCCTGCATCAACCGCTGTCCGGCGACCACGCGCTCGCCATGGTTCTCAAACTCGCTCGGGCCGAGGAACTCCTCGAGCACCGAGGCCTCGGCTTCCTTCATCTGCAGGAACAGCGGGTCCTCACCGTCGCGGCCCAGCATCAGCGCGATCCAGGCGCGCGTGCCGACGCTCCCCACCCCTACGACCTTGCGTGCGAAGTCGGTCAGGCGGAACTCCTCCAGCAGCACCCGGCGGTCGTGCTCCAGCGTGCCGCGATAGGAGCGAAACAGTTCGTGCAGCATCTCGAAGATCTCATCCCGCCCGACGCCCTGCGCGTGCGCGAGGTCCTCGATCGGCACGATCAACGGTGGTTCGGCCACGATGCGCGCCTCGCCGTCGGCCTCGCGCGCCAGTTTGGAGAAGGCCGCCATGCTGTCCTTGGTACGGGCCTTGGCGACCTGCTTCTCGCCTCGCTTCAGTTCCTTGGCCTTGAACTGCGAGCGGAACTCCTGCAGCACGGCTTCTATGTCCAGGTGCGAGTACCACACGTCGAGGTTCTTCATCGCGGCGAAGCCGGCCATCGCGCTGCGATAGGCCTCGACGGTGTCAAGCACGATCTGGTCCTGATCCTTGACGGGGAAGCCGTTGCTGCGCGCGGCGATCAGCATGCTCACGGCGAGACGCTTCACGTCCCACTCCCACGGCCCGGGGAGCGTCTCGTCGAAGTCGTTGATGTCGAACACAAGCTGGCGCTCGGGCGAGGCGAAAACGCCGAAGTTCGACAGGTGCGCGTCGCCGCAGCATTGCACCGTGAGTCCCGAGCGGGGTGTCCGCGCGAGGTCATTGGCCATGATCAGCGCGGCACCGCGATAGAAGGTGAACGGCGAGACGAGCATGCGTCCGTAGCGGATCGGCACGAGCTCGGGCACGCGCGTCTTGGCCTGGCGCTCGAGCAGCTTGACCGGATCGGTCCGGCGCGGCCCCGGCTCGAAGACGGCGTGGCTTGAGCGCGGCACTTCGGCTCGCGCGGCCTTGCCACGTGCCGCCCGCTCGGCGACAGTGAGGTGGGGTACTGCCTGCGTGGGCCGCTTCTTGGTTGTCGTCGGCATGAGCTAGGCGGCGGTCGCGAAGCGATCGTCGACCATGTACGCCACGATCAGGGCGGCAGGGAAAAAGAACAGACTGAAGATGAAGTACCCGGCGAAGCTGTGTCCCTTGCGGCCAGCGACGCGCGCCGGCCAAAAGGCAAGAGCGATCCAGATGGCCACAAAGATCAGCCAGCCGATCGTTGAGACAGCGAGAACAGTAATCATGAGACTCCTCCAATCGTGTACGGCTCGGCTGTTACGAGAGCGATGGTGGCAGCGGCAGTTCCAACTAGAAAAGGCCTTGAGCGTCTCGACACGCACTCCCAACCAGCGTCACAGACGGCAGCATGCCGGACGCCGGGCGGGATCTAGCCGGTTGGCCGGAGGATCACCCGGGTGATTTGCTGGGATGGGAGAACGCTAGATGTGGAGAACGCCCAGAGCAGGCCACGGGGTAGGATCGTCCCGGGCCGAGGACCCCAAACGTTCGTGACTTCACAGACTGCGCCCACCGACCTTCCGAACCCCAGACTGATCGAGCCGAAGCTGATGCCGCCCCGGATTCAGCCGGGGATGCTGCGCAGGGCACGTCTGCTTCAGATGCTCGGCAGCGACGGCGGGGCGGCGCTTACCGTGATCAACGCGCCCGTCGGTTACGGTAAGACCACCCTCCTGCGATCCTGGTGTATCGAGAGGCCGGAAGCCGTTGTCTGGATCACCCTGGACGCGGCCGATGACGACCCGGCGCGCCTTTGGACGCACATTGCAACCGCCGTCGATCGGATCGGTCATGGTCTCGGACATGGCGCGCTGACGTCTCTCAACGTTCGAGGAGCGCCGATCGAGACGACCATCGACGAGCTGATGAACGGTCTCGTCGCATACGGCCGGCCGCTCGCGATCGTGCTGGATGACCTCCATGCGGTCAAGAGCGAGACTTCGCTTCGATCGATCGGACATGCGATCGAGCGGCTGCCTCCCAATGCCCACCTGTTGGTCTCTACGCGCTCGGATCCGGCGATCAGCCTTGCGCGCCTGCGGGCGCAAGGCGCGCTCACGGAATTGCGTGCGCGCGAGCTGGCCTTCACGATCGAGGAGACGCGTGACCTGATGCTGACTGAGGACATCGCCTTGTCTTCGTCAAGCCTCGAGTTGCTCACCGAGCGAACGGAGGGTTGGCCCGCAGGGTCCTACCTCGCGGCGCTGTGGCTGCGCGACCTGGACAACCAGGACGAGGGTGTGCGGGCCTTCGCGGGGAGCCATCGACACGTCGCCGACTACCTGGCGGATGAGGTTTTCGCCGCGCTGGCCCCCGAGACCAAGGACTTCCTCGTGCGCACCTCCGCCCTGGGGCGGTTCAAGCCCGAGCTGTGCGACGCCGTCCTCGGCCGTGAGGACTCGGCTGTGCTGCTCGCGGAGCTTTCGCGCTCGAACCAGTTCCTGGTCGCTCTGGACGCCGGCGGGGAGTGGTACCGCTATCACCATCTCTTCGGCGAGCTCCTGCAACTGGAGCTCGGGCGCGAGGACGCGCGTGCGCTGCACCTCGGCGCAGCATCTTGGTGCCGCGCCCACGGGCTCATAGAGGACGCGATCGAGCACGCCGACGCCGCGGGGGACGCCGAGACCGTGGCCGAGCTGCTCGTCGAGAACGACCGCGAGTTCGTCTGGGGCGGGCAGATCACCCAGTTCCTGACCTGGGTGCAGAGGCTTCCCTCCGAGCTGCTCCTACAGCACCCTTCCCTGCCGGCGGCAGGCGCGGTGGCGGCAGCGCTGCTCGGCAGCCCTGAGGTCGAAGTCTCGCGCCTGCTCGGGATCGCGGAGCGTGCAGGCAAAGAGCGACCACAGCTCTGGTCCCCGTATGTCGAGGTGATCGTTGAATCGACGCGCGCCGCGCTGATCGAGCGGGGCGATGTGGGGGCGGCCATCGAGCATGCTCGTCGCGCGGTCGCCGCAGCCGCTGCGGGTGCCACCGTCCTGAGCACCGGCGCATTAACGGGCCTGGCCCAGGCGCTCTTTTTCGCTGGCGATCTCGCCGAGGTCCGATTCACCGCGCTCCAGGTAGTCGAACACCCCGATGCGCAGGACAATCCCGAAGGCTACGTCGGAAGCCTCGGGCTTCTTGCCCTGGTCGACGCGGAGGAAGGGCGAAGCGAGAGTGCCGATGCGTGGGCTCGACAGGCGATTAGCGTCGCGCGCGCGAGAGGCCATGCCAGGCTTTGGATAGTGTCACTTGCCCACCTCGGGCTTGCTCTGGCCCTCACCGCGACGGGATCCCTCGATGAGGCCGAGCGAGAGGCGCTGCGCGGCGAGCAGCTGCGACGCGCGCCACAGCCAACCGTCGGTCACGCTCACGCCCTCCTGGTGCTCGCGCAAGTCCGTATCGCACGGTCACGGCTAGGGCCGGCACTCAAAGATCTCGAGCACGCGCGCAGGGCGATCGCCGAGTTTCCCGATCCAGGACGTCTGCCGGCGATCGCAGCCAGGGTCGAGGAAGACCTCGCGGCAGCCCGAGCGCATGTCGGGGAAAGCCACATGGTCGAGCAACCGAGTGCCGCTGAGCTGACCGTGCTGCGCTGCCTCGCACGGGGTCTCTCCCGGCGCGAGATCGCCACTGAGCTCTACATCTCACTGAACACCGTCAAGACCCACATTCGTCTGCTGTACCGCAAGCTCGGCGCAACATCGCGAGATGAAGCGGTCGCGCACGCAGAGGCGCAGGGCCTTCTCGATCTCAGCGAATCACCCGGGTGATCCTCCGCATTGTGCGGCGGACCCAGGTGGGAGTGCGGGATGCTGCAGCCTGAATGTCGTCGGGCCGCTACTGCATCGTCGTCGAGGAAGAACTGGGACCGCGCTATCTCGCGGCCTTTGAGGGACTGGAGGTTCATGCCGCAAATGGTCAGACAACAATCAGCGGACCAATCACCGACCCCTCGCATCTGCAGGGACTACTCGAGCGGATCGCGGGCCTCGGGCTCACGCTCAGCAGCGTCACCCCAATCGAAAACGGGGAGCACGTGGGCTGAGAGGCGCACCCAAACAGGCCAAGCCGGCTACACGAACAGGGACGGTTGTCGGTCGAGCAGGTAGACGGTGATCAGTCTTCGCAGTCCTGCTCGCGGGCCGGCCGTCGCGGTAAAACGTCATATGACATCCGCTACCGAAGGAGATTCAATGAGCACAGAACGAGATCGAATGAGCACCTCGGAAGGAGACTCGGTCAGAGGCGTAGGAAGTGCGCTGTTCGTGGGGATCTTGCTGCTGATCGTGGGTACGCTCAACGTCTTCTACGGCATTGCCGCTGTCGCCAATTCGAGCTTCTACGTCGCCGAAGAACGCTACGTCTTCGGCAGTCTTCACACGTGGGGATGGATCACCATCATCCTCGGTGTCATCCAGTTCACAGCGGCGTTCTCGCTCTTCGCCGGCAACGTCTATGGGCGGGTGATCGGCCTCATCGCGGCCACCATTGGCGCGATCGAGGCGCTCGCCAATGTCGGCGGACCGCACCCCTGGTGGTCGCTGGGTGTCTTTGCGGTCTGCTTGTGGGTCATCCACGGCATCTGGGTGCTCGGCGAGCCCGAGAACACCCGAACAGCTGGTGGCACGCGATGACTCAAGCGAGTCGCCTGTCTCTGGCGGTCTTTCCCGTAGCGTCGAGTTCGGAGCCCGTGCCTACCACCTGGACAATCGGAACCTCGCAAGTATCGAGCACGAGCTTGATCAAACCCCCATCAATCGAGGAGCGAACCAATGAATGACGTGGACGTGCTCGGCCCGGTCGACTACCTGGTGGTCGAGTTCCCGGCGGAGAAGGCCAACTTCCAGGGCGAGATCGCCTCCGAGCTGAAGGCCCTGATCGACAGCGGCACGATTCGCGTGCTCGACCTGCTCTTGCTTCGCAAGGACGAGCACGGATCGGTGGAGGCGCTCGAGCTCGACGACGTGGACGAGAGCCTCGTCGGCGAGCTGCGGGAGCTCGAGCGCGAGGCGGCGATGCTGCTGGCCGAGGAGGACGTGGAGTCGATCGGCATGGCCCTAGACCCGGGTGCGGTCGCGGGGGTACTCGTGTGGGAGAACACCTGGGCCGGCCCTTTCGGGTCCGCTGTCAGGCGCGCCGGCGGGCAACTCGTGGCCAACGGGCGTATCCCCACCCAGGCGATCATTGCCGCAGTCGAAGCCGAAGAGCAAACCACAACCGAGGGAGCATGAGATGCCTCTAGCGAGAAGACGTGCGGGGCGCCCAGGCGTGATCGGGGCACCGGTCGCGCGGACTGCGGCCGTCGTAGGAACCGCAGCGGTCGTCGGCAAAGGCGTCGGCCGCCGCCATGACCGGCGCGAGGACCGACGCGATGACCGCGGCGACCGGCGCGAGGACCGCCGCGACCGCCGCTGACGGTGTGCCCCGCACTCCAGGGGGCATGCATGGGGGTGACACGGGTGCCGTGCCGTGCTAGGACGCTCCGCACGGCACCCCGGTCCCGTGTAGCTCAGGTTATGGCTAGCCCAAGCGGGACCTCCTGATGGCCACAGAGGCCGAGCCCAGCCGGATCGATCGCCTGAAGCGGCGGTTCGAGGGGTCGCACACCGAGCGGTTCGTGAAGCGGCTGATGGAGATGGATGTCGTCAACCGCGGCATGCTGTTCGCGGCCATCCTGTTCCTCTGCTTCTTCCCGTTCGTGATCGTCCTCTCGGCTTTGTCGGGAAATTCGGCCGTCGACACGTTCGTCCGCCACCTCGGGCTCAACCAGGAAGCGGCCACCGATGTCAGCAAGCTCTTCGAGCCCGCGTCGTCTACCTCAAGCACCCTCACCGGAGGCGCATACGTCCTGTTCGTGCTCGGCGGGATCGCTGCCGCCGCGGCCGTCCAGGAGCTCTACCTCCATGCCTTCGCACTCAAGAGCCGAGGGATGAGGGACCTGCCGCGCCTCGTCGGCTGGCTCGCCGTCCTGATCGCCGGCTGCGCGTTCGCCAGCTGGGCCGGGCCTGCGCTCCACGATGCCGGCGGGCCCGTGCTGCTCGGCGCAATCGGGCTCGCCGCTCTGATCGCGTTCTGGTGGTTCAGTATCTGGTTCTTGCTGGGAGGCAGGATCTCCTGGCGCGACTCGCTCCCGTCTGCCATTGCCACCGGTGTGTGCTGGCTGGGCATGGTGATCGTCTTCTCGCTCGTGTTCTCCGAAACCGTGATCACCGACGACAAGAAGTACGGCCCGATCGGGGTGACGTTCGGGTTCATGGCGTACTTCATCGCGGTCGGGGTGGTGATCATCCTCGGCGCGGTGATCGGCGTCTTCTGGCGCGAGACACGAGCCTCGGGCTAGACGGGCCAGCTGCAGATCGGTCGCAGTCTGCTGCCGCGCGTAGTCAATGCACAGATGCGCCGGTTACCGTCCTGAGAGCAGCCCCCCCAACGATCAGCGGTTAGCCGAAACAACCGGCTGCGCACTGCCGGTTTCGTGCGTATGCGAGCGCGTCGGCCGACATTGCTCGCGCTCCCGCTAAGGACGAGCTCCGGTCGTACCGGCGCCGACGTGGCGCACGCTCGCTTACACAGCTGAATGCGGCAGTCTGAGCGTGGCTGGCCCGCGCTCTCCCGCCTCGTCCGACGCGACAGTCTTGGATCGGACTGTGGGTGTCGCCAAGCGACAACGCTCTTCGAATGGTGTCTTCTAGGGGGAAAGCGCCGGGCAGACCGTGGGTTTTCACCGATGCAGGCGGCGGCAGTGGCTGGTTGACTCGCCCGGTGGGCACCGGTCAGCACCAAAGCGACCCCCTACTCTCGGTGGTTGCCAACCTCGCCGAGTACCACCGTGAGCATGAGAAGTACTACTCGGAGGTCCCGCTCTCCGACGCCATCTCACTACAGCGGGCTGCGCGCACGCTTATGGCCTTGGCGGAGCGCTGGAGCACATCGACTCCAGCTGAGTCGCCACTCCCGAGTCCCTTCGCCGGTGCGACCGATCTGAATGACGAGCGTGCCATCGAGACAGGCGGCGTCCTATTCATGGAGGGCCAGGGAGAGCCCGTCGAGATCGCGCGGATCAAGAGCGAACTGGAAAGCGCAGCTACAAGCAGCGAGCAGATGGGAGCGTGGCTTTCGGCGGCTATGGAGAGCGCCTGGGGTGTAGCCGAGGCGTTGCTCGCCTACCCCGGTCTTGCCGATCTGCTGGGTGAGCGTCACCGGATCATAGGCAACGACTGGCAGAACGCATCAACGGCGTTGCTCGTAGCTCGTTACTTGCGCCGCGCGGTCGCGGTGCTGGAGCGCGTTGACTTCGCTCCGACCGCCCTGCGTGCTGACCTTGCGGGCGAGCGGGTCGCGGCCGCGTATCTCAGCTCAGCAGCAGAGTTGATCGCACGCGCTGCTGATCTGTCAGCCGAGAGTGCTGTCCTAGTTCACGAAAACGAGCGTCGCTGGCGGGTGTTCCGTCAACGAGTCGAGCAGATCACCGCCACTTAGGAGATGCTGGGGTCGCGCCCTCGTCGCGCTCGCGCTTTACGTGCAGGGAGCACTCCCGCGTAGAATGGGATCCGCAGCGCCGAGGTGATCAAAAAGAGGTCAACGCGCAAGGCTCGCAGGGACCCGAACAGGTCCGTCGCGTCGGCCGCATGCTGGACGAAGTGTAGTATCGGGGTCGTCGAAAGGCGGTCTACGACCGTGGCACACCAGTCCGCGCCGGAGTCAGACTGGCGCTCGGAGATACTCGAAGCCCAGAAGCCGGTTGAGGCTGCCGTCAGCCGCTACTCCACGCTCGCGTCTGTCTATGAGCTTTGGGCTCGGGTCACCGAGTCCCAGCCACGGCGGCGCGTCCTAGAGCTCGCCGAGGTTCATGACGGCGAGGCCATTCTCGAAGTAGCGACCGGCACGGGCGCTCAGCTCGTCTCGCTCGCTCAGCGCAACCGGTCCGGCCGCACGGTCGGCATCGAGCTCTCCGACGGAATGCTCGCGCAGGCCCGGAAGCGCCTCCAGGCCGCCGGGCTGACCTCGGTTGAGCTGATGCGTGGCGACGCACTACGGCTGCCTTTTGATGACGACAGCTTCGATCTTCTCGTCAACGGCTACATGCTCGATCTGCTTACGCGCGAGGACATCCCCCGAGCGCTTGCGGAGTTCAAACGGGTCATGCGCCCCGCGGGAAGGCTGGTCCTGTCGAACATGACGAAGGGCGAGCGACGCCGCCACCGCGTGTGGGACTGGCTCTACGCGCGCGGAATCAACTTGACGGCCAACTGCCGGGGAGTGCTCGCGGCACCCGTCCTTGCCGAACTCGGGTTCGCTGAGATCCGCCGTGAGTACATGACCCAGATGCTGTTTCCCACCGAGATCGTCACCGCTCGCAAGCCAGCCCGCATAGACGACGCACCGCCTCCTCGATCGGCAACTAGCGAGGCCTAGGACGCCGAGTCTTTGGCGATCGTCGGCGCTGCTTGCCTGGTCGCGTGGCTGAAGTCGCGCCCGAGTTCATACGCGCGCTCCAGGTAGCTGTCGATCGTCTGCTGGTCCGCGATCGCGGCACGGTAGAAGTAGACGTGTTCGACCTGCTTGACGCCGGGGTAGCGCAGGTGCCAGTCGCAGATGATGCGCCTCATGGGCTCCTGCCAGTCGGCCTCGTAGTCCTCTTGGCTGAACAGCGTCGGCGTCATCACCAGTGCCTTCTCGTGGTGCAGCAGGCCGATGCGCCCCCGCACTTCCCCGTCCCAGCCGTTGCGGTCGAGCGCGAAGGCGTTGCCGTAGCTGAACACGCGCTCGAACCAGCCTTTGAGGATCGCCGGGAACCCGAGCCAGTAGACCGGAGCGATGAACGCCATGGCGTCGGCATCTGCCACGTGCCGCCAGTGTCGGGCGGCGTCCTTGGGGCCGTGCTCGCGGATCATCCGGGCGATGGCGCGATTGTCCTTGCCGTGCATCGCGCGGCGCGCGAGGAACCGCTTGAGCGGGTTGGTCATGCCGTCGAGCACCGCCTGGCGGGGGTTCCAACGCTCGAGGATGTCGGCGGGCATGTCCGGGTGAAGCCACGTGGCCCCGTCGGCCATCGTGAAGACCGGATCGAACTTCATCGCGTAGAGGTCAAGCACGTCCGGGGTATGCCCGGCGTCCCACAAGCCCCTGGTGAACTCGTCCAGCGCCGCGTGGCAGAAGGAGTTGGGATTGGGATGCGCGTAGACGGTGAGAACGCGCATCGTTCAGCTCCCGCGCGCGAGCCGATCCATTTCCCGACTGATGTCCTGCTCGGTGATCGGCCGGCGGAAGTAGACATCCCACGCGTTGAACGTGAGGCCGAGCCCCCACAGGAGCGTCACCCAAAGCGGCCACGGATCCCAGCTATGCGAAGTGATCCCGTTGATCGACCAGGCACCCCATAGCACGATGTTCACAACGAGATAGGCGAACACGTGGCCGCGGAAGTCGCGGCGCTTCTTCACCCGGCGCAGCGCCTGCTCGCGAAGCACCTCCGGGCTCGAGTCCACGACCTCGTCGAACAGCTTGGCCTCAGGCATAGGCGCAGCCTCCCAAGTCCCATCGCACATGGCATCCGGGAAAGCGCGCCGTCAGGCGGTGGATAATTACGGGATTCGGCCGGCGGAAGGTCGTCTCGAGTTCTCGGCTAGCGGCATGCGAGCGAGCCGACGAGCGCCAAATGAAGCACGCTTGCGCTTTCGCACCGGAAGCGAGCGCTTCGGTCGTCCGATCCGAGACTGTCGAGTTGGACGAGGACGAGCAGTCTCGGGCGGCTCGCCGGAGACGCCTCCTTAGCCACGGGGAAGCGGAAGTGTGCTGAGCCGTCGCTGGGACGAGTGCTCGTCGTCCGGACCAGGCGTGTGGGGGGAGGCTTAGCGGACGCTCGCAAATCGCGCAAAGCAGAAGCGGGCTCGTCCTTACCCCTATCCCACCGGCACCACGGGGACTTCCCGGAGTACCCGGTGCCGGCTTCGAAGGCAAGCTCGGCGGTGAGCCGATGGCCGCAATTCCGAAGGAGCGGAGCGGGATGGAGCTGTGCTGTTAGATCCCGCTCGAGCCGATAGGCTCAGCGGTCCGATCCGTCGAGTCCGGGGGGCCAAGTGGAGTCTCGAGTCGAGCGTGCGCAGCTCGCGCCGGGCAACCGGCACGGAGAGCTGGTCAGGTGAGCGCGCTCACCTCGCGCGCACTGGCCTGGCAGCAGTCAGGAACCTTTGAGGAGGTCGAAGGGCACAGGATCTTCGCGCGCGAGCGCCCGGGCACGGACGACACGCAGCCGTTGCTGTTGCTGCACGGCTATCCGTCGAGCTCATTCGACTGGCGCCACGCATTCAGCATGCTGCCGGGACGCCGCCTGATCGCCTTTGACTTCCTCGGCTACGGGCTCTCGGACAAGCCCTGCGATCATCGCTATTCGCTCGCAGGGCAGGCCGACATCGCCGAGGCGATTGCCGGCCGGTTCGCGCCGGCACGAGTCGTGCTTGTCGCTCATGACATGGGAAGCTCAGTCGCGACCGAGCTCCTCGCGCGCGACATCGAGGGAAAGCTGACATTCGAGCTCGCCTCGGTTCTGCTCTTCAACGCCAGCCTCGTGCGCGAGCGGGCGAGCCTGCTCTGGGGCCAACGGCTTCTGCTCAGCCGCCTGGGGCCGCTCGCGGCACACCTGACCAGTGAGTTCGCGTTCCGCCGCCAGTTCGGCGGAATCTTCTCGCGCGAGCATCCGCTCAGCGATGAGGAGGCGGCCGATCAGTGGTCGCTGCTCGCTCACAACGGCGGTCACCGGCTGCTCCAGCGACTGATCTATTACAACCACGAGCGGGTGGGACCGCCGGGGCAGCGCTGGCATGCCGCGCTGCGCGACTGGCCGGGACGCCTCGAGCTCGCATGGGCGGAGCTCGATCCGATCTGCACCGAGGCGGTGCTCCAGGCAGTTCTATCGCTGCGCCCGCACGCGGAGGTCACGCGTCTACCGGGCCTCGGCCATTACCCGCAGATCGAGGATCCAGCCGCGGCGATCGACGTGATCCAGCGGCACGCGTCACGGGGATGACGCGGCCAGCCCCAGATGGGAGAGCGGACTCGACGCGAGCACAGAGCCCGACCCGGCGAGGCCGCCAGACTGACAGCACAGTCAAAGCATCCGGGCGTGCGTGCCTGGTGGGTGTTCCTGGTGGGTGTTGGTGGGCCCGTCGTGGTGCTCTGAGCGGGGGCGCTACTAGCTGTAGCGGCACCGCCGGGGCGAGCGATCCCGGCCGACGGCGCGGAGCGCGCCAGCGGGTGGTTAGTGGCTCTTCTTGTGGATGATGTGCACGCCGTCGGCGGGGTACACGATCGACTCGTGCTGCTCGTCCCAGTGCACCCTGTAGTGCTCATGCCCTGGCTCGCCGAGGATCTCAACGATCCGCCCCCGACGGGCGGGCTCACCGTGGATGGCCCGAGCCTCAAGCCAGTCACCGACGTCCGCCGCGGCTCGTGTGTTCTTCGCGCTCATGTGAGCCATTGAACCATCCCGAACGCCGGAGGGAATCGGCGACCGGACGCCCGGCACACGCGGCGATCTACCAACCCCGCGCGGGCGCGTGGCTCCGTTGAGCAGGCACTGCTTTCGTGGGGTAAGCGGTCGTCCCTACCGACGCGCTCGACAGTGCCACGCTGGACGACCTGGAGCACTGACGCGCATCGGCACCGACACTTTCGCAATGCGCCGAGTAAGCAGTCGTCTCGCTGGGCTCAGCCGACGCGCCCCCGTGTCGTCCCAAGCAGGCGCGCGATCAGCCACGACGACGACACTGCTCGCGCAGGGGAAGCGGGTGCCGCATCCCGCTTGCCGCGCTTGGCTTCCGGCGAGTGAGCAGGCTCGGCACATCTGCCGCGCCGGCCACGCCTACGAGAGGTAGCCCGCGAAGGTTGCCCAAGCCGAGTCGACCGTGTATTCCCCGGCTGCGTTGATGTCGAGGATGACGACCGGCGGCTTGGCACGGTCGCCGCTCGGCGCCAGGATCGTCGTCGTTCCTGTCACACCGCGGAAATCGCGGGTGTGCAACAACGCGTTACGCAGCTTGGGCCCGGCCCACCGATGCGTATGCTCGACCGCAGCAGCGAGCGTGTCCATCGAGTCGTAGGCGAACGCTCCCCAGGTGCCGGGGCTCAGGTGGTAACGCGCCCTGTACGCCGCCGTGTAGCGCTTGCCACCCGGCAGCTGGGTGGCGCTGGGAACACCGCTGCTCAGGCATCCTGCTGCCGCCGCGCCTGCGGCGCTCGCGAAGCTCGGTCCCTGCGCCGCGAGATCCACGAAGCAGCGCCCGTAAGCGTTCGGTGTGGCCGCGAGGCGGGCCGCGATCATGCCGGCCTGCGGCCCGTACATGGCTAGGTAGGTGACGCTGGGGCGGGCGGCAGCCACCGCTTGCAAGATCTGATCGATGTTCGCGGCGCTCACTTGCGGATCTAAGACGGCGTCGACCGGTACGCTGACCCCCGCGCCTTGCAGCGCTCCTGCCAGCTGGGTCGCGATCGCCGCGGTGTAGGTCGAGGGGTCGTACAGCACCGCGACGCTGCGTGTGTGCAGGACGCCGGTGAGCTCCCCCTGCTCGACCGGAGCAATCTGTCTGACCATCGGTTGTGTGGTGACGCCGAAGCCCTCGGTCGCATTGGCGGAGGTCAGGCGCAGGATCGGCAGGCCGGCCGCACGGAAGATCGGCAGGGCTCGCAGTCCCACCGCCGAGTTGAAGGGCCCGATGACTGCGCTCACGCCGCTTAGCACCAGCCGCCGGGCGACCTTCGCGCCGGTCGCTGGGTCGGCTCGATCGTCGCCGGCCACCAGCACAACGCGTCGCCCCAGGACACCTCCGCGGGCGTTTAGCCGCGTGGCCGCGAGCTGCGCTCCGCGGAACATGTCCAGGCCGGTGGCGGCCTGTTCACCGGACATCGGGCCCATCACCGCGATTCGGACCGGGCGGGCCGCCCCCGAGGTGGCGGGCAACACCCACGCGCCCGCCGAGACGAACACTACGATCAGCGCGGCTAGAGATGCGTATCGTCGGATCTGCCGACCCTACAGCAACGCTTGGTCGGCGTGTCCACCCATGAGCGAAACGCCAACGTCGCACGAATCGCGATTCTGCGCCGCCGCAGTCGCGTGCACGCGGACGGCGTGGGACTAGGTTCCGCAGACACCCGCTCGCCGAGCAATGCGATCACCAGTCAGCGGCGCGACCGGCTTTCGCAACGGACGAGAAGCACTCGTCGGGGCGGGCGCACGGCGCGCGCCTGCTTTTTGCGAATGCGAGCGTCTCGGCCGACCTCGGCCTTCAGTTCTCTCCGGCCGAGTAGCTGCGGTCAGCTGTTGCGCTGACTCATTGTCGCGTCGGGTGTTACGCGGGCACCTTACGAGTCGCCGCTACGGGTCTAGTAGACGGTCTTGTGTCTTTGGTCAGGTCGCGTGGTTAGGTCGCTTCGGGAGTGGTGGGGGGCTGCTCGTGCCGACCCAGATCGAGGGTTGCCGCGGGGCGTCGTGGCGGCGGTAGGGCATTCCAAGTGTCTCAGGGGCCCAGAGATCGCGGTGGGCTCCTAGTGGGGCGGTTTCGCCTTGGTGTCGGCGCATCATTTCGTCAACGTCCTCGCGTCTGACGCGGTAGACGTGGCCAATCTTTACCGCCGATAGCGCGCCGCTTCTGATCCAGTTACGGATCGTCTGGGAAGTCAGCTGGAACTCCTTGGCGACCTGTTCGACTGTGAGGAGTGGCTGGTCAGTCATGGCAGCGGTCGCGGACGCTGTGCGACTTGGCCAACGATAGTGCCGCAGCGCGACGACCGAGGGAGTGGGCGACTCTGTGGTCAGAACCCGATCCCGAGGTCGACATCGAGCTCTACCTCGACGTCGCGGCCGAGTCGCCGCTGGTCACGCGCGATCGTGTTGCGAGCGCGTTCCCAGTCGCGTTGCGCGTGACGCTGCTCTGGCTGTGGCCCGAGAGCGCTGCCTGGATCGGTGACGTCGTGCTGCAGCCGGTAGCGTGCTGCCCGCCGTACCGCGTTCTCCCATTGCGCGCGCGCCCCCGGCCCGTCGGGCGGCTTGCCGAAGTTGTTTCGGACCCAAGCGGCTGGGTTGTGCAGCTCGCGCTCGACGAGAAGGTCGCGGAGTCCGGCGTGTTCGCGGGTTGACTGGGTGATCGCGCGTTCGAGCGCGTCGAGCTCGGCGCGCGCTTCGGGGACGTCGCCGAGCTCGCGCGCCAGCTGGGCGCGTTCTGCCAGCACCTTCTGGAGCGTGCGTTCGCCCGTCTGGAGCGCGCCGGTCACGTGGTCGCGTTCCCTGGCGTGGGGGTCCCTTTCGCGCCCGAATCGCCGTCGCGGCTCGGGCAGCCCCGCGAGCTCCTGTGTGTTTCGCTCGCGCTAGCCGAGAAGCGTGATCGCCCGCTGGTCGAGGCCCTCGATGCGCTGCAGCGTCCTGAGGGGTAGCGCCTTGCGCTGTGCCTGTAGCTGTTCGATGCACTCGCGCAGCTCCCGCAGCCGCGCCGAGCTCGCCGCGGCTGGGGCCGCGGGCTCCGCGTGTGCAGCCGCCCGCTCCTGCGCAGGCTCACCCGTGAGATCCCGGGAGGCGGCGATCTCCGGGTCGTCGGCGCGGCCCGCGCCGGGTAGCTGGTCGATCGCGAGGTCCTCGTCGTCGCGTTCGTGCATGTGACGTTGGGCGCGCGCGAGCAGATCGCCCCGTGTGAGGTCGCGGGTCTGGTCTGAGGGTGCGTACTCGCCGCGCTCCCTGGCGGGCTCATGGCCGTAGATCAGAAGGCGCGTCTGCCCTCGCGCGCGGGAGAGTGCCGTGTAGCTCCAGCCGGCGGTGAGGTCCCGGGGAGAGGCGAGCACGAGCGCTGTCTCGACGGTCGCGCCCTGCATGCCGTGGCCGGTGAGGGCGTAGGCGTGCTCGAGGTGCTCCGAGACGTATGCGGCGGGGAGCTCGCGCGCGAGCCCTGAGTCGGTGTCGATCACCACGCGCTCGGTGTCGAGATGGCGCACGGTTCCGCGCATGCCATTGTCGATGTCGATGAGCCGGTCGTTGCGCCGGCAGATCACGCGGTCCCCGACCGCGAGCTCGACCGGGCCGTAGGAGTGCTCCTCACCGAGCAGCCCGAGAGCCCTCTGAAGCTCTCGGGCTGCGCCGTTCAGCGCTGCGCGCGTGTCATTGTCGCGGGCGATCATCAGGGCCTGGGCGCGCCCGACCGTCTCGCTGGCTCGCTGCCACTCGGCGATGGCCTGCTGGCACGCGCCGGCGGGATCGCCGAAGGTGTCGATGCGTCCAGCCTGTTGCGCCCAGTCCAGGTAGTGCTGTGGAACGCGCTCGTGCAGGGAAGCGAGCGCCCGGCGCTCGGCCGGGTCGCGTTGGCGCATCACCTCCGTGAGACGGACGGCGCCGAGCTCGCGGCCGACGGCGGCGAGCCAGCCGCCGGCCTGGACAGAGGCAAGCTGTCCGGGGTCGCCGATCGCGATCACCTTCGCCTCGGCCTGCTCGGCCGCCTGCAGCAGTCGCGCGCTAGCGCGGGTGGGCGCCATCCCCGCCTCGTCGAGGATCAGCACGCACCCCCGTGGCAGCTGATCGCCGAGCTCGTCCAGATCGAGCAGCAGCCGCTCCAGCGTGCGCGCCGGCACCCCGGCCTGCTCGGTGAGCTCGCGTGCGGCGCGGCCCGTGGGCGTCACGCCCAGCACCCCATACCCTGCGCTCTCATAGACCTGGCGCAGCACGCCGGCGGTGTAGCTCTTGCCGGTACCGGCAAGCGCCTGGATCACCGTGACTCCGTGCCCGCTGCTCACCGTCGCGCGCACGGCTGCCGCCTGCTCCTCCGTCAACGGCCGGTCCGCTCCCGCAATCGCGCGCTCGGCGATCGAGGCATCGACGACGCCGGCCCCCTCGCTTGCGCGGCCTACGGCAGCGGCGATCAGGCGCCGCTCACAGTCAACGAGCTCCGCGGTCGTCATCTCACCCCGGCCGGTGGCGATGACGTCCGGACGCTCGGCGAACCGTCCAGCCCGCGCACGAACCTCCTGAACTGGCGCACCCTGGCCGGCGGCGGCCGCGAACTGCTGAAGCACCGCACGCTCGTCGAACGTGTTGCGCTTGGCGGTCAGCCCCTCCGGGCCGGCCAGGTGCTCAGCCAGAGCCCGCTCGGCTGACTGCTCGCGCTCGATCGGGCCGCCGGCGCGGCGCTCCCCCTCGCTGAGGAGCTCGCCGAGCTCCTTTGCGTCGAGCCCGAGCTCTGCGGCGCGCGCCCGGACCTCCTGTCGCCACGTGTGGGTCTCGACTCCATACTGCTTGCGGTCGCGCGTCGCGAGCGCCGCGCTCTCGGCAGCGGCCTTCGTCTCGAGGCCGATCCCGCCCTCCTGCGCCTCGCGGAGCATCTCATTGCGGCGCTTTGAGAAGTGCTCGAGCACGACACGCGGCACGCCCTCGACCTCCGCGGCGCCCCTGTGCACAGCTCCCCACTGAAGACCGAGGCGCTCGCAGACCAGGGCGCGCAGGTGGGCCTGGTAGAGAAAGCCCGCGGTCTTCGCGGCCCGGGAAAGCCCGCGGTCTTCGCGGCCCGGTACAGCGGTGCGCCGCGCTGCACGGCGCACCGCACCGCCGTGTCCTCCAGATAGGCCAGGGCGGCCCTGACCGCCTCCTCGTGGCAGGCCACCAGCTCACCCGAGACCTCCTCCGGCGCGACGGCGAACAGCACGCTCAGCGACTTCGGCGCCGAGAACGTCAAATCGAGCGCCGCGACCTTCGGATCCCGCTCCGACGCCCGCAAGCGCACGCTGGGATCCCGCGGGTCGAGCCCCGCGATCAGCGCCCCGAACTGCTCCGCGCTCACATTTCCTGAGAGCCCGAGCTCCCGCGCCCCGGCCCCCGCCCACTCCCCCGGAGCCTCACCGCGGCCCGAGTAGTAGTCATCGCCGCCGCCCGCGACCTGGCGCTCGTAGTAGCGGTGCTGGCCCAGTGCGATCTTGCCGATCGAGAGCATCTATGTCGCAAAATAGCAAAGACAGTACTATGCAGTGCAACTGTGTGCTGCGAAGCGGAGCGGAGCGACGCTGAGCGGCAGGGAGCCTTTGTGGATGGTCTGGATGGCTGAGCGGGGATGCTGAAGCGACGTTCGGGCGGGAGAGTCAGTGCGCTAGGGATGCTGGGTGGCAGGGCGCGAGTGGGGGAGTGGTGGCTGGCGTTCGCGCGTCGGGGTAGGCGGGTCGTCAGTGCCGGGTAGGAGTCTTCGTGATCTGCGCGGGCGCTCGATGCGCGCGTGGAGGTAGAACGTCACCGACCAGCCGAGGGCCCCGGGGGGTGCGGTTGCGCCGACGTGTGGAGCGCTGCTACGTGAGTCTCGCGAAGACTGGACGGCTGCGCCGTCGAGCGAGCAACGGCGAAGCTTGGTCGCTAGCGACCGCTCGCGGCGAGTGTCTTTGCGGTGATGATCCGCTCGCGGCCGTCGGCCGAGACGAGCACCACCGCGTAGCCGTCGTCGAGCGCGCGCGTGATCTCGTGCCCGGCGTGAGGCGACTCGGCGCTCACGAACGCTGCGCGCTCCGGGTAGGGCGAGCTGCCCTCGATCGCCATATCGATCGCACGGTCCATCGCCTTCGCGGTAGGCGACTCGGCGGGGTTCACGTCACGAGCCATGCGTCGATCATCTCCTTGTGATTGGCGCGCACCGCTGTGATCGCGGCGCGCATGCCTTCCCCAAGGGTACCGGCATGGAAGGTCTCTGCTGAAGCCTTCCCGCCACACCGGCGGTGGCGGTGCATGTCGTTTACTCCGTGCGCGCCGTCGTAGGAGCGCACGATCTCGCTTTCTCCCTCGTGATCGACCGTGAGGATCACCGCGTAGTCGGTGACCTCGCGCCCGCGTGTCGTGAACTCGACGATGATCCGCGCGCCCAGCTCGTAGTCCAGCAGGTCGCGGTAGCGGTGCCTCATGCGCGCGGAGCTGTCTTCCTCGGCCGGGCGGCCGCCGACTTGCGTGTCGGAGCGGCCGGCTGGAACGCCCTCGTGAACTGCGCCGCCTGATCGGTGGCTGGGCGTGCGTGCAGGTAGCGACTCGTGGTGGCGAGCGCGCTGTGACCCATCGCTGCCTGGATGGTCACGAGGTCGACGCCGGCGGCGGCGAGCAGCGAGCCGTAGGTGTGGCGCAGATCGTGGAAGCGAAGAGGGCGAAGACCGGCGCGATCGCGGGCAAGCTTGAAGCGGCGACGCAACGCGGAGCCGTCGAGGGCTCGGCCGAATGCGTTGCAGAACACGAGCTCGTCTGGACCGGTGAAGTCCTGGCGCCTGCTCAGGCGCTCGAGAGCTGCGGCGGCCTGATCGGGTAGGGGCACGCGCCGTACGTGGCCGCTCTTGGTGCTCGACTCGACGCCCGCCGACATCGCGCGGCCGATGGTCAGAGCGTGACCGCTGAAGTCCACGTCGCGCCAGCGCAGCGCCAGCAGCTCGCCCATCCTCAGCCCGGCATACGCGGCGAGGCGGATCAGCTCGGCGTCCTGGCTATCGAGTGCCCGTGCGAGTGCCTCGATCTCCTCCGGCGAGTAGTAGGCGAGCGCGCCGCGGTGGGGCTCCCGGCGCCTGTCTGCACGGGCGACGGGGTTTGCCGGTAGCCCGTAGGCCGTCTCGCGCATACCGTAGTTGAAGGCCGCGGAGATGCGTGCCCGATACTTGTTCACTGTGCTCGGCGAGGCCCCCGTGTCGGCCACCCTAGCCAGCAGCGCCTCGATCTCCCGTGAGGTGATCTTCGCGGCCGGCCGATCTCCCAGCGCATCCATGGCGTGTCCGAGCGTGGCGCCCTCGCCGCGCATATACGGGACGCCCGGCTCTCCCAGCACGCTTGAGTGATCGCGCAGGGTTGCCGGCTTCGCGCCCTTCACGTCCTCGAGCCATCTGAGGTATTCGCGGGCGAGCTCGCGGAAGGTGACGCCGGCTTCCCTGCGCTCACGCTCGACACGCTCGACGTCCGCGGCGCTCGTCACGTATTCGGCGACTATCCCCGCGGCCTTCACATGCGCCCTGCGCTCATCGAAGGCGCCATCGGGCACACGGCCCCGACGTGCTACCCAGTCTCTCGCGCCGGGGTCACGCTCTAGCCAAGCCGGCCCGATCCGCCGCTTGACCTGCCTGCCGGCGTGTCGGAACTTGGCCTCGTAGAAGGGCTGGTCGTTGTGCACACGCACGACGATCGACGCGACTGGAATCATCGGCTGATCCGCCGTTCGACCGGTGGGTACCACGTGGGTACCATACCAGGCGTGGGTACCGCGATGGGTACCAAACGAGCCTGATCACAAGCACCAAAGCCAAACTCAGGTCTATCAAATCGGCCGTATCTGCTGGCCTCGGTCGTCTACCTTCGCCTTGCCATGGCGAAGGTCGAGGGTTCGAATCCCTTCATCCGCTTTCGAGAAAATACCTGCAAATGGGCTAGTTCCTGGTCCAAGGAGCAGGTCGATGGAGGTGCCAAATCCGAGCACGCCGACCGCCAATCGGCTCACGCTCGCCTTATCCCGCTGGTCGCCGTCGCGCCGGTGCCCGCCCCGGCGGCTGTCTGGGCGCGTCGCGCACTGACGGCGCTGGGATCTTGCGCGTCACCGGCCTCTCTCCCGTGACTTTGAATGTCTCACGGTGATGTGTGATCTCTAGCGGCGCTCCTTCGGGCAGCGAGTAGCGGGCGCCCTCGTGGGTGATCTCGACCTTTAGGCGCCGCTCGCGAAAGCACACGCCGAAGGCCAGGCGAGTGAGTCGCTGTGGTAGGCGCGGCATGAAGCTCAGAGCGCCGTCGTGGTCGCGCATACCGCCGAATCCGGCGACAGCGACGATCCAGGCGCCTGCCAGCGACGCGATGTGCAGCCCGTCGCGGGTGTCGTGCTGCAGGTCCTCGAGGTCCATGAGGGTCGCCTCCGCGAAATAGTCGTAGGCCAGCTCGAGGTGCCCCACCTCCGCCGCGTTGACGGCCTGCGTGCAGGCCGATAGCGAGGAGTCACGCACCGTTATCGCCTCGTAGTAGGCGAAGTTACGGGCCTTATGATCGGCGCTGAAAGCGTCGCCGCGCAGGTGCATGGCGAGCACGAGGTCGGGCTGCTTGACGACCTGCTTGCGGTACAGCTCGAGGTAGGGGAAGTGCAGCATGAGTGGGTACTGCTCAGGCGCAGTGTGCTCGAAGTCCCAGGCCTGATGCTCGGTGAAGCCCTCGGCCTGGGGGTGGACGCCGAGCTGCTCGTCGAAGGGGATGAGGATGGCCTGCGCGGCGTCACGCCAGGCAGCCGCCTCCTCCGGGTCCACGCCGAGCTCGGCGGCGCGGTCGGCGTGGCGCTCTACGACGTCGGCCGCCAGGCGCAGGTTTCGCTGCGCCATGAGGTTGGTGTAGACGTTGTTGTCGGCTACGGCGCTGTACTCATCAGGGCCGGTCACCCCGTCGATGCGAAAGCGCCCGCCGGCATCGTGATGGCCCAGCGAGCGCCACAGTCGCGCCGTCTCCACGAGGATCTCCAGCCCGATTTCGCGCTCGAACGCCTCATCGTCGCTCGCGGCCTGGTAGCGCCCGACGGCATCGGCGATGTCCGCGCCGATGTGAAACGCGGCCGTTCCCGCCGGCCAGTAACCGGAGCACTCCTGCCCGTCGATCGTCCGCCATGGAAACGCCGCGCCTTGGAACCCCAAGAGCTTGGCCCGCTCGCGGGCCAAGCCTAGTGTCGCGTGGCGCCAGCGCAGGGCATCGCGGACCGCGTGCGGCGCGGTGTAGGTCAGGACGGGCAACACGAAGGTCTCGGTGTCCCAGAAGGTGTGCCCGTCATAGCCTGGGCCTGTCAGGCCCTTGGCGGCGATCGCGCGCCGCTCGCCCCTGGCGCCCGCCTGCAGGGTGTGAAAGAGCGCGAAGCGCACGGCCTGCTGGAGCTCGGCGTCACCCTCCAGCTCCACGTCGGCGCGCTCCCAGAAGTCGTCCAGGTAGCGGCGCTGGCCGGTAAGAAGCCCGTCCCAGCCCGTGTGGCGCGCCTCGGCCAGCGCCGCAGCCACCTCATCGCCCAGCGCCGCCGTCGAGCGCTGACTCGACCACCCGTACGCGAGCAGCTTGACGACCCGTAGCCGCTGGCCCGGCGCCACGTCGGCCGTGATCGTCACGCGCGCGAGGTCCGCGCTGCTCTCGCTGGCCGTCTCGGTCCCCGAAGGACCCGCGACGCTGTGATCCATGGCGGCGGCCATCCGCAGCGCGCTCTGTCTCGTGACGTGCACCAGTACGGCGTGGGCGTCGTGGTCTGAGAACTGCTCGGAGCGCAGCGGCGCGTCCAGGCTCGCCGCCGCTCGCGGGTCGACCTCGACTTCCGGCATCGGCTCGTTAGCCACGAGCTCCGACTGAACGACAAGCCGGACGGGGCCGTCCACCGCCTCGACCTCATAGAGGACGGCGGCGACAGCTCGCTGCACCAGCGAGACCAGGCGCACCGAAGAGACGCGCACCCGCCGGCCGGCTCGGGGAACACCACTCGGCGCGGCGCGCCAGCACGCCCGCGCGAAAGTCCAGCACCCGCTCGTGGCTCTCGAGCTCGCCGAAGCGCACGTCGAAGGGCTCGTCGTCGACCAGCAGGCGGATGATCTTTCCGTTGGTCACGTTGACCGCGGTCTGGCCCGCCTCCGGGTAGCCGTAGCCGGCCTCCGCGTAGGGCATGGGACGCCGCTCGTAGAAGCCACCCAAGTAGGTGCCCGGCAGTCCCGGCGGCTCACCCTCGTCGAGATTCCCGCGCAACCCCATGTGCCCGTTAGACAGCGCGAACACCGACCCCGACTGAGCGAGCACACCCAGGTCAAGCTCGGTCTCGCGCAGCGACCACGGCTCGACCGCATATGCAGGGTGGGAGATCACGCGGCGTCGAGCAGCTCGGCGAGATCAGCGACGACGATGTCGGCGCCGTGCTCGCGCAGCGCGTCAGCCTGACCGACCCGGTCGACTCCCACCACCCAGGCAAAGCCGCCGGCTCGCCCCGCCTCCACGCCCGCAAGTGCGTCCTCGAAGACCGCCGCCTGGCCGGGCTCGACGCCCAGCGCCCGCGCGCCCGCCAGGAACGTGTCAGGTGTTGGCTTTCCCCGCAGATGCTCGCGCTCGGCGATCACGCCGTCGATGCGCTGCTGAAAGAGATCCTCGATACCCGCTGCGTGAAGCACATCACGGCAGTTGGTGCTCGAAGAGACCACCGCGCTGGCCAGTCCCGCCTCCCGCACCGCGTGGACGTATCGCAGCGACCCGTCATAGGCCTTGACGCCCTGTTCCTTGATCATCGCCAGCATGATCTCGTTCTTGCGGTTGCCGAGACCGTCGATCGTCTGTGTATCGCCCGGGTCGCCCGGGTCGCCCTGCGGCAGCTCGATGCCGCGCGAGCCCAAGAACGAGCGCACGCCGTCATAGCGCGGCTTGCCGTCGACGTACTCGTCATAGTCGCCGACCGGGTCAAAAGCAACGAATGCCTCGCCGTTGCGTACCGCTCGTTCGCGCAGATAGCCGTCGAACATCTCCCTCCAAGCGAGCGCATGGACCTTCGCGGTCTGCGTGAGCACCCCGTCAAGGTCGAACAGGCACGCTCTGACACCGTTAGGTAAACCAAGCATGCATGGACCCTACCCATCAACCCATCAGCAGCCGCAGCCTGGGGGAGTGTTGGAGTGGACGCGGCTTGACGTACAGCGTACGCCAGGCCAGGGGCAGGTTGGGGCGACCGACGACGAGGGCCTGCCGATCCCCGACACAGATGGTGAGGGCGTGGTCGGGTGGCTCACGCACAGGCGGCTGCTTCGCGCCTACCACGCGCACCTCGACGCCCGCTAGGGAAGGATCCTCCAGGGAAAGCGGCGAGCCGGTGGCACACTCCACGAACAAGCCGAGCATCGGGCTGCTAGCCGCCCTGAACATCGGGGGTGGGCGGCATGATCGGTGCGGGGATCTTCTCGATCCTCGGGGTCGTGGCGAGCATCGCAGGCTCCGCCATGCCCCTTTCCTTCGCCATCGGAGGAGTCGTCGCCGGCCTCGCCGCCTACAGCTACGTCGCGCTCGGCCGAACGTTCCCGAGTGTCGGGGGCCCCGTCACGTTCCTGGTTCGTGGCTACGGAGAGGGCGTGGTTTCAGGCTCACTGAGCCTCTTCCAATACTTCAGCTACATAATCACGATTGCCCTCTACGCGACAGGGTTTGCTGCGTATGCCGTGACTTTTATTGATCTCCCGTCCAAGGTGTGGGCGGTGAGCGTCGTGCTCGCCTTCACGGCGATCAACTTTCTCGGCAGCCGAACGATGGGCCGGGCAGAGTCCGTGATCGTCATCATCAAGGTGGCGATCCTGATCGTCTTCGTCGCGGCAGCGTTCATCGCGTTGCCCGGAGGCGGGGTTGCTCGCCTGTCGCCGGCCGCCTGGCCAGGTCCGCTGGCGATCTTCACAGGAGCCGGGGTGTTGTTCGTTGGCTACGAGGGCTTCGGCTTGATCACGAACGCAGCCGCCAACATGGCGAGCCCGAAGCGCGAGTTGGCTCGCGCGATCTACGGCAGCGTGGCCATTGCGATCGTGATCTACGTGCTTGTCGCCACCGGTGTCGTGACCAACGTGCCGCTCAACGTCCTCAAAGGACTCGGAGATTCCGCCCTGGCCGTCGCGGCCAGGCCGTCTCTGGGCCAAGCGGGCTTCAGGTTGATAGCCGTCGCGGCGTTGCTTTCGACCGCCTCGGCGGTGAACGCGACCTTGTTCGGGTCCACGAACGTCGCGTACCAGATCGCCAAGAACGGTGGTCTGCCACCGGCGTTTGACCGCAAGCTCTGGGGTCGTGATGTCGAGGGGCCCTTCATCACGTCCGGGTTGGTGCTCGTGTTCGTGTTGATCTTTCCCTTGAGTGCCGTCGCCTCCATGGGGAGCGCTGCTTTCCTGCTGGTGTATTCGGCGGTCAGTATCGGGCACATGAGGATCCGGGAGCAGACGGGGGCCAAGGCGTGGCTGGTGATGGCCTCGGCGCTCACGTGCCTCTGCCTATTCGTGGTCCTCGTCTACCACATGATCACCACCGCGCCGACATCAGCGATCGCTCTCGCCGTCACGCTGGCGGGGAGCTTCCTGTTTGAGAGCGTGTACCGCCACACAACTGGGCGAACCTTCACAGAGATCCTGACGGCGACCGACCCTGCCCCTGCGCCCGCCGCCCCCACGGCTCGATGAGTCAGGCCGCCGCCTTGGCCGTGGCCTTGTCGCGGCGCCGGTCGATTGTGCGGTAGGCGGCGACCTTGGCGGCGTCAAGCAGGATGACTCTCGACGTGTACTCGCAGCTGCTGGACCGCCAAAAGCGAGACCACGGCGTCGCCTTCGACGCGCTGCTCGCGGACGCCCGCAGCACGCTCTACGGGTCGCAAAACGAGGCGTTTAGGCCACCGTTTAGGCCACGTTTAGGCCACCGAGCCCCGACACGCCCGATCCGGCCGCTGGGCCGTCCGAGCAAAACAGCTTCTGGAGCGCGCCCGGGCCGATTCGAACGGCCGACCTCTCGCTCCGGAGGCGCTTTGGCAGATCGCCCACGATCGAGCGAATCTCGCATGGACAGTGGGATCGCACCCGTTCTCGTCGCCGTTCGTTCCTTCACGGATAGCTGGCGATTAGTGGGCGATTACGAGAGATAGTGGCAGGGCTGCCAAATGGCCACGAGGCGCGATGATCGCCCTCGGGATGATCGCGCCGGTGGTCGGAGTCGCGCCCATGACCGGCTACGCCGACTTGCCGCGTTGGGCGCTCGCACGATGATCCCGGCCAGGCGTGGAGCTCACGCCGTCCAGGGCGGTCGTCGGTGGTGCGTCCACCGTGCGCGCGGTGCTGCGGTCGGCCTGATCGCCCGGTAGTCGAGCCAGGTGCTGGCCCCTCAGCCACACCCGACTACTGCGAGCGGGATACTGGCCGGGCGATGCCTGACGAGTCCACGACCCCCGACCTGGTGGAGCTTACGCGGCAGGCGCAGGAGGCCATCGACCGCGACTGGGACCTTGACGTGTACCTGCGTTTCTACGCGCCCGACGCGGTGTGGGACCTGTCCGCGACAGGGCTTGGCACCTACGAGGGCGTGGCTGCGATCCGTGCGTTCATCGAGGGCTGGTGGGCAACGTGGGAAGACCACCACCACTACGTGGAAGAGATTCACGACTTCGGCCAGGGTGTTGTCTATGTGGCCCTCCGGGAAGACGGTCGCCTCGTGGACACCAGCACACCTGTCGAACAGCGAACTATAGGCGTGTGCGAGTGGGTAGACGGCAGGATCGTCCGCGTCACCGTCTTTGGCACGCGTCGCGAGGCCCGTGCTGCCGCTGAACGTCTTGCCGAGGGAGCGGGCTAATGTCTGAGCATCCTGCGAACTCGGACGTAGTCGAGCTTGTGCGACAGGCGTTTGACGCCGGGAATCGCCATGACGTTGACGCGATCATGGGCTTCCATACTCCCGGAGCGGTCTGGGACCTCTCCGACCAGGGGCTGGGGACCTTCGAGGGCGTGGCTGCAATCAGAGGTTGGGTCGAGGATTGGTTCGGGACGTGGGCTGATCTGCATCTGGATGTGCTGGATGTCGTCGATCTCGGCCACGGCGTCGCGTTCTCACGAGTTCGGGAAGAGGGTCAGCTACCAGACGGCGGCGGCCACGTCGAGCAGCAGCGAGGGTGGGTCATCCTTGGGGACCAGGGAAAGATCGCGCGGACCGAGATCTATCTCGACATCGGCGCGGGCTGTGCCGCCGCCGAATGCCTCGCCGAGGAGAGGGCTGATGGCTGAGGAGTCCACGACCCCCGACCTGGTCGAGCTTACGCGCAGCTTGTTTGAGGCTGCGAGCCGACGCGACTCTGACGCGGTCATGGGCTTCTTCGGCCCCGAACCTGTCTGGGAGACAACGCTGGTCACCCTCGACGGTTCGGCGGCAATACACGAACGCGTGGAGGAGTGGTTCGGTGCTTTTGACGAGCTTGAGTTCGAGCTTGAGGAGATTCTCGATCTCGGCAACGGCGTCACCTTTACCGTGGTCGACCAGAAAGCCCGCCCGGCTGGCAGCAGCGGCGGCGGCGGTTACATCCAACGGCAAGAAGCTTTGATCGGCGTATGGCACGAGGGCATGGTCGCGCGCGTAACGACGTTCCTCGACATCGGCGAGGCTCGCGCTGTCGCCGAACGCCTGGCGGAGGAACGGGGGTAGGCGATGTCGCAGGCGAACGTGGAGGTGGTGCGGCAGATCTTCGCCGCCTTCAACAGCGAAGACATCGACCTGATCCTGGCGTTCACTCACTCAGAATTTGAAGTGGAAGTACCCCCCGACCTATCGGCTGAGCCTGACACCTATCGCGGCCACGACGGGATGCGACGTTACTGGGAGTCGTTCCAGGATGCGATGGACGAGATTCGCTTCCAGCCGGAGCGGTTCTGGGACGCAGGCCAGGTGGTGGTCGTCGCCATGCACATCACCGCCAGGGGAAGGCGGACCGCAATTTCCGTCGAGCAGCGAGTAGCCGGGTTGTGGACGATCTGCGACCGCAAGGCGATACGGGTCCGAGCGTACGCTTCGCTATCAGAGGCCCTCAAGGTCGTGGGGCTTACGGAGTAGGCGTGTCTCGATGAGGAGGAGGATCGAGGTGGAGGTTGAGGTGCAGATTGCTCGACCCTCCGAGGAGGTCTGGGCGGTTGTATCCGACTTCGAGCAGCTGCCGGAGTGGCTGGAAGAGTTCCGCACGGTGGTGAAGCTGTCCGACGGGCCGCTCGGGGAGGGGGCGATCTTTCGCTACACCCTCGAACCTGGCCAGCGGTCCAGCACTCTTCAGCTCGTCGAGTGGCAGCCGGGGCGTCGGGTGGCCTGGGACGGCCCGCCGCTGAAGGGGCGCGGCGGGGCGGCTCGCCCGCAAGGCTATTTCGAAGTGATCGATATCGGCAACGGACGCACCCAACTCGTCAGTTGCTACCAGCCAGTGCTGACGGGCACTACGGCGCTCCTTGCTCCGCTGGTGAGGCGGTGGCTCCGCAAACACCGGCTGATTGACAGCGCTCGGCTCAAGACGCTATTGGAGGCTTCACGCTCCTGAAAGATCGAGCGCACAAGGTCCAGCTTCGCCGAGGACATTGGGGGAGTATCCCGCCTGGGCGTGCCGCGCGGCTCGGACCGCTCGGTCAGTCCGACAGACGGGCGTCCCCCCATCGAATGATCGCGGTGCCGACCACCGTGATGCCGACCACGGTCGGGCCGACCACGGGTTGGTGCGGTGCCGCGGCACGCGCATGGCGGCGGCGGGCGTCGCGATTCGGAACTCGCAGGAGTGGATGGGCCACCGCGACATCGACACCACGCAGCGCTACGCGGACTACGCGCCGCGCACACGCGACGCCGAGCTGGTAGCGGCAGCGTTCAGTCGGGGTGACGGAACCTCAATGACGGGCGATCGCAGCCGCGGAGGTGTAGTCTCCGCGCCATGAGCACCGACATCGAAGATCTGGAGCGTCGCGTCAAAAGCCTTGAGGACGCGATGTCCCTCATCGTCAAGCGGCTCGGAGTCGAGAGCGACGTTCAAGCTGCGCAGCAGTCGGGGCGCGAGTCCGATGAGCTAGGTGATCCCGCAAACACGGCAGTGGACGCGGCCGTCGGGCCCGAAGGCTTCGCGGGTACCGCCTGAGCTTCGGGGTACCACTTGGGGTACCAACATGAGCGAATCCAAGAGCACCTGAGAGCACCTGAGAGCAATGGACACGGGGGAGAGCACCTGAGCAGACCCTAGGGTCCGGGTTCGAGCCCAGTATCGCCCATCGGCGGGGAGCGCCGAAGGGCCCTGCAAGCGGGGTGCTTTTCGCCTTCTGAGAGCGTTGTAGGGCCGTTCCGTGGCACGTCAGGGGCACGTCAAGTCGGTGCAGACTTGTCCGGGTTGATTGTGCCGGTGGTCGGAGTCGTGCCCACGACCGTCGACGCCGACCTGCCGAAGGGGCGCTCCTACGATGATCCCGGCCAGGCCTGGAGCTCATGCCGTCCAGGGCGGTCGTCGCTGGCGTCCACCGTGCGCGCCGTCCTGCGCTCGGCCTGACCGCCCGATAGTCGAGCCAGGTCTGGCCCCTCAGCACGCCCGACGACCGTGAGCGGGATACTGGCCGGGTGATGTCCGAGGAGTCCACGACGCCCGACCTGGTGGGGCTTACGCGGAGCATGTTCGACGCCGCGAGTTGCCGCGACCTAGACGAGCTGATTGGGTTGTATGCACCCGACGCGGTATACGACGCGAGTCATGCGGGGCTTGGGTTCAGCTTTGAGGGCGTGACGGCGATACGAAGGTTCATCGCGGAGTGGTGGGATTCGTTCGAGGATCACCAGACCGAGGTGCTGGAGATCGTTGCTCTTGGCGACAGGGTCGCGTTTGCTCGCGTCCGGGAAGTCGGTCGTCCGGTCGGTAGCAACGGTCAGGTCAAACAGTTCAGGGGCTGGGTTCTTCAGGGCACTGGGGGCAAAATCGAGCGCGTCGAACCCTACTTCGATGCCACCGAGGCCCGCGCAGCCGCCGAACGGCTCGCCGAGGAACGGGGGTAGGCGGTGTCGCGCGAGAACGTCGATCTCTACGAGAAGCAGCTCGGCGCGATGATGCACGGTGATTGGGACATCGTGGCGGCGGGCTTGGATCCAGACATCGTCGTCCGTACCGATCCCGGCTGGCCCGAGCAGCGCATCTACGGACGACAGGCCGTGACGGCCTGGATGAGAGGTGTGGTGGAATCGGTGGGAGCTGACTTCCGCATCGACGAGGTCGTGGACCTGGGGGATCGAGTGCTCGTTCGTTGGTGCTGGAACACGCGCGGACAGCACAGCGGTATCGGGGGAGAGCTTCGCTACTCGGAAATCACCACCTACCGCGAGGGCCAAGCCATCCTCATCGAGCATTTCCGCGACCATGCCGAGGCCCTCAAAGCCGTTGGCCTGGAGGACTAGCCGGTGTCCGCCAACCTCGACCTTGTGCGCTCGATCTAACGCGGCCTGGGAACGCGGCGACTGGACCTCCGCGGCTCGTAGCACCCTCACACCGGGTCGCAGGGTGGCCACAGAAAGCCCCCGCGTGGGGCGGGGGCTTTCTGCTGCCGCTAAAGGATGCGGCCTTCTGTGTCGCAGCCCCATTCGAAAGCTTCTCTTTCGGCTTCTCGGACGCGGGCTTCTTCTTGTTCGATCTGGTGTTTCTGTTCTTCTTCGACCTGGGGTCCGCTTGGACCGTTGACGAGGACCGGCCTTGGTCCCATGGCTCCCAGCAGCCCTTTGTAAGCGTTGTTGTAGTTCCCTTTGATGACTTCGCACGGGGTCTTCCCGCCGATCGTGTAGTTCGTGTGCGTTGTGCAGTGGCCGCCGACGCAGATGGTGTGCCACTGGGCCTGCGAGGCGGCGGGTGCGCCAGCCGCGACGCCGAACCCTGCGGATGCGGCGAGGAGGACGGCTGCGGTGCGGATCTTGGTGCTGAGCATTTCGGTGCCTCCTGAACGGTGGTTGATCTGATGGGACCATCCTCGCGTCGGACAGCGGCACGGGAAAGGCACCCTAGGGGTGGAGTCGTCCCACCCTCCGATGGAGGGAGAGCGATGAGCTGCGCCTCTGAGCGGGATACTGGGCGCACCATGCCCGACGAGCCCACAACGCCCGACCTGGTGGAGCTTGTTCGGGGGTTCGCTGAGTCGGCCCCCAATGATCTCGATTCCTTCCTTCGGTTCTTTGCCGACGACGCCGTGTGGGACGGGGTGCCGTTGGGCACGAGCTTTCGCGGCCTGGGGGAAATCCGTAGGTTCCTCACCGACTGGATGGCTGCCTACGCCGAGTATGAGATCGAGGAGCAGGAGGTTCGCGAAGTCGGCAACGGCGTGGTCCTCGCCGTCGTTCAGCAGATGACCCGTCTGGCGGGCAGCGCGAATCCAACTCGCATGAAGGAACAGTGGGTGTTTGTGTTCGTATGGATCGACGATGCCGTCGCCCATGCCGCTGCCTACCAGGACCTCGACCAGGCCCTCGCCGCCGCCGAACGGCTGCCGAGGAACGGGGGTAGGCGATGTCGAAGAACCTTGACCTCGTGCGCTCGATCTACGCCGCGTGGGAACGCGGCGACTACTACAGATCGGTCGAGTGGGCACACCCCGAGATCGAGTTCGTCGTCATGGACGGCCTGAACCCCGGGGCCCTGTGGGGCGTCGCTGCGTTGGAGGACAACTGGCGCGAATTCCAAGGGGCGTGGGAGGACTACGCCATGAAGGCGGAGGACGATCGCCAGCTCGCAGATGAGCGCATCCTCGTAATGGTCCGCTTGAGCGGGCGTGGCAAGGCGAGCGGACTGGAGGTCGCGCAGACGGGGAGCAGGGCAGCGACCATCTTCACTGTTCGCGAGGGCAAGGTTCGCAAGCTCGTCGTCTACTGGGACGGCGAGCTTGCCCTCGCGGACCTCGGGCTGGAGGGGTAAGCGATGTCGCAGCAGAACGTCGAGTTCGTTCTGGCCTCGTACGAGTGGGGTAACCGCGAGCAGAGGCTCGCGGTCGACTGGTGGCATGCGGACGGCGAATACGTCAATTCGCGCAAGGACCCCGACCACGCGACCTACCGGGGCATCGACGCCATCGAGAAGCTGTTTGCATCCTGGATCGAGGCGTACCCCGACGTTAGGGTGCGCCCGATCGAAGCGCGGGCGAACGGCGAGCGCGTGTTCGTCTGGGTCCGCTTCACCGGGCACGGCGCAGCGAGCGGGATGCCGCTGGAGATGGAGATGGCGCACGTCATCACACTGGAAGACGGTCTGATCAGACGGCTGAAGGAGTACTTCAGCCGGAGCGAAGCCCTCGAAGCCGTGGGGCTGGAGGACTAGGCGATGTCGCAAAAGAGCTCATGACGCCGTGGGCGTCACCCCCGACCGATGAAATGGGCGAGAATTGGCCGGTGATCCCAGGGAGATGAGGGCGTATTTCTGAGCAGAACGTGGAGCTTGTGCGCGGGGTTTACGAAGGCTGGGCGCGCGGAGACTTCAGCGCCGGTGTCGATGTGCTGGCATCGGACTTCGAGTACCGGCAGCTTTCGGGAGCTGTGGAACCGGGTTCGCACCGAGGGTCGCGTGTCGGTGGTGCAATGCGGAAGCTCTTCGAGGTGTACGAAGATTTCCGCGTCGAGGCCGAGGAGTACATCGACGCCGGGGACAAGGTCGTTGTGGTGGCCCGCTCGTATGGAATAGCTCGGCGAAGCAAGATGCCGTTGGACCAGCGGTTCGCGTTTGTGTGGACGGTGGAGGACGGCAAGCTGGTGGCCACCGAGGTGTTTCCTGGTCGGCGCGAAGCCCTTGAAGCCGCAGGGCTGTCGGGGTAAACGATGTCGCAGGAGAATGTGGAACTCGTTCGGCGTGGCTACGAGCAGTTCGCGAAAACAGGGCGCTTCGTCGCAGAGATGGTCACGTCCGACTTCGTCTGGGACATGTCGAACTTCCAGGGCTGGCCCGAGCAGCAGGTCTATGAGGGTGCCGAGGGAGCGCGGACCTTCCTGACGGGAGTGGGCCGCTGCCTGGGACGACTGGGAGCTTGAGATTGACGCGTTGTACGACGCGGGCGACAGAGTCGTTGCCATAATGCGCCAGCGTGGCCGGTCGAAGGCGGCCGGAATGCCCGTCGAGGTGTCCTTTGCGGAAGTCTGGACGTTTCGCGATGGCAAGCAGGCACCGATGGAGATGTATTCCGACCCTCAAGAAGCCCTCAAAGCCGTGGAGCTGGAGGGGTAGGCCATGTCGCAGGAGGACGTGGTGGTCGTCAGGTTGTCGCCTGCCTCGAGACGGGCTTCGTGAGGCCTTTTCGGCAAGGACGGCCAGCGGGCGACGCGTTCACCGAGGCTGTCGCTCCCCTCTTCCAACCGGACTTCGCGAAGTTCGGACCAACTGACATGTTTGATAGGCCACTTCTCACGCAGCTCACCATCTGGCGTAAGGCCGAAGCAAAAGAGGTGTTCATTGGTCGCGACGAGCAGCACCGCACCGCCTTCGACGCCCGCATCTCGTGCAAGGTTCGCTTGACACAGCGCGTGCAGAACCTCTTGCTCGGCGAGGTGCTTCCTGACTGCTCTCGCCACCGCGATCGTCTTTGAATTAAGGTTCTGAGGGCCGATTGCGACGCCGAGCGCCTCGACCATCGAAAGGAAGACGCCGTCGGTCAGCGGAGGAATCGGGCGATGAGCTCGTCGCCACTCAGAACGCGCGAGCGATCAAGATCAGGCAGCAGCGTATGCGCCTTGGGTACTGGTAGGTGACTTGGACTGGTACCCGGCTGATCAGGCCCCACATTCGCTCTGGTCGTGAGATCGTCGGTCACCCAGCGAGTATTTCAGGGTCTTCTCGCCCTTTGGGGGTGAATCTGAGCGCGAACGAGCATCTGCCCTGGCTCGTCGTCGGCCCCCCGGCCGACGTGATCGCCGTTTCAGCGGGGCCGACGTCGGCACGTCCCCGAGCCCCGCTTGATCGCGCGGCGCATGGCTCCGCTATACCGGCCCGCCCCGGCGAGGGCGCCAACAACGACGTGCGCAAGTTCCGAAGCACCGCCCGCGAGCCCGAAATCGGCCTCCCTCCAGGGCATTTGCCGTCCCGGAGGTTCGCGCTTCACCCCCAAACGAACCGAAGCGCCCTCTTTCGACGAATGTCGCGGCTCGGAGCTACTGCGCGAGCATGTCAGAGAACCTGGACCCCGTGCTAGATCCACTAGGACCTCACGGGTTGGGTGCATAGCGCCGCTGGTAGGAGTCCTCCAATTCGTCGTTGACCACATACGCAGTGCCTTCCGCCTTCAGCACCAACGGGTTCGTCAACGTGCGAACGGTGTATTTCCAGCCTTCCGGAAGTTTGAGTTTGCTCGCCAGGTTGTCAAGTTCGCCGATCGTGAGCGTCTTGTCCTTGATCTGCGAGTAGGACTGCATCGTGTAGATCGAGCCGTCGGGCGCGGTCAGTTCGTACACCTTGGTGCCCGCGTGGTAGGTAAAGACGGTTTCGCGATGCACCGTGTTGGGTTCGTAGAACTTGCTGCCGACCGTCGCTTCGCGCAGCTTCGTTTCGAGTGCCCCCCGCTTTGCCATCTGGATTCCGTTGAACACATAGGAGATGCCGCTGGTACTGCTGCCCGAAGCCCCTAGTTCGTCGATCACCCAGTAGCGCGGTCCTCGACCAGCTCCGGGATTCCCGGATCGCTGTCGAGGGCCGCTAGGACGCGCGCGCGCTTGACGTAACCCTAGGCTCTGGCGAAGTCGAGAAACTCGTTGAGCGCGCGCCGTACATCCCAGGCGACATTGTTGACTAGCTCCGGGTCAACCTGCGGGGGCTCTCCGCCATGCACCGCGACCGACCGAACCTCGTCATAGACGAGGTAGAAGCGCGCCGGGTGCGTAAAGCCCCCGGTGATCTTGTGCCCGAGGATCGCGCGCCTGATCGCTAGGTTGCGTGCCTTGAGCTGGTCGGACTTCCTGCCAAGGATCGCCTCCAGCGCGAACGTGAGGAGTAAAACCGGCGCTCCTGCATGTTACGTGGGTGATTTGAGGGCCTGAGGGCGCGTAGCCTCGCCGTCCGGCTATGCCTCAAGCGCCGCCTCGAGGGCAGGTGGCGACTCGCGGGTCGTACCGGGGGTTTGCGGGGCTTTCCGCGGCGCTTGACCCGCCGGCCGGCTGCGCTGAGTCTGGCAATCAGGTCCGGGCGCAGAGCGCCCGGGGCGGGGGTCATGGGCGCGCACGCCGCAGCACTCCTACGGTTCCGGTTGCTCAAAGCTGGAATCCGATGAAGGGAGCTGTGACAGCGTGCGCCAGAGAAGCATATGGAGGAAGCTGCTCGGGCTTGACCGGGCGGTCATCGAGGACGTCTGCCTTGAGCAGGAGGCGCTGGTCGTGTCGGTCAGGCCGAAGGCCAGAGAGCGCGACCGCTGTCCGCACTGCGGACGGCGCCGCCCGGGCTATGACCGGGGGGAGGGCCGCCGGCGTTGGCGGGCGCTTGACTTCGGCACAACCCTCGTCTACCTGGAGGCGTGGGCGCCAAGGGTCAGCTGCAAGGACCATGGCGTGCTCGTCGCCGCGGTGCCGTGGGCCAGGCACGACTCCTCTTTCACCGTCGCGTTCGAGAACCAGGTGGCCTGGCTTGCCGTGCACACCTCAAAGACGGCGGTCTCCCAGCTGATGCGGATCGCGTGGCGGACGGTCGGCTGGATCTGTCAGCGCGTCGCCGCGGAGGCCCAGCACGAGGTCGACCCGTTCGCCGGCCTGAAGCGCCTGGGATTCGACGAGATCTCGACCGCCAAGGGGCAGCGCTACCTCACCGTCGTCGTCGACCACGACACCGGGAGGCTCATCTGGGCGCACCCTGGCCGGGACCGCAAGACGGTCGAGAAGTTCCTGGAGCTGCTGGGAGAAGGGCGCTGCCAGCAGATCGAGCTCGTCTCCTGCGACGACGCCGAGTGGATCACCCGGCCGATCTCCGAGCGCTGCGTCAACGCGATCATCTGCCTCGACCCCTTCCATATCGTCAAGGCCGCCACCGACGCGCTCGATGAGATCCGCCGCGAGGTCTGGAACCAGGCGCGCCGCTCAGGCCAAGCTCAGCTCGCCAAGGAGCTCAAGGGTGCCCGCTTCGCGCTCTGGAAGAACCCCGGGAACCTGACCGAGCGCCAGCAGCTCAAGCTCGCCCGCGTCCAGCAGCTCAACCTGCCGCTGTATCGCGCCTACCTGATCGCCCAGCAGCTGCGCCAGATCTACCGCGTCCCCGCCGAGCAAGCGCTCGTGCTGCTCGAGGCGTGGCTGAAGTGGGCCAGGCGCTCTCGCCTGGAGCCGTTCCGAAAGCTTGCACGGCGGATCACCCAGCAGCGCCAGATGGTCGAGGCGGCCATCACCAATCACCTGAGCAACGCAGTCGTCGAGCAGGTGAACACGCAGATCCGCTTGATCATGCGTCGCGGGTTCGGCTACCACTCGCCCTGGTCCATCATCGCCCTGGCGATGCTCTCACTCGGTGGGCTCTGCCCACCCCTCCCAGCCGAAGGCGCATGACCCACGGAACCTGCAGTAGACCCGTAAAAGCTCCATGATGGGATCGATAGCGAGTTGCGCCTGCTCGAACCACTGGAGCGCCCGATTGGCGGTCCGCTCGATGCCGTTCGTTGCGTCCAGGGGCAGCGTCGAGACTGCGGGAGGCATGTCCAGCCGCAGCGCCGCCTCGCTCAGCTCGAAGCCCCAGCCTTGGTCGAGCCTGCTCGCCCATATACTCGCCCCGTCGCTGAACCACGTCGACTCGCCGAGCCGGAACCGCAGTTGTCGGTCGTGCACGAAATGATCCTCGCGCAGGACTGCGCGCAGGGTTCGGAGGGCGTGCAGCGCGGGCTCGCGGGCTCGCGACGCGATCTTGGCGTGGTCGGTCCCAGTGCAGTCGTCGACCGCCACCACGGACGCCATCGTCGCGCGAGGGTCTGGTCCGAAGACCGCCCCGGGTAGGGATGCCTTGTCCGCTGGAATGAACCTGACCCCGTAAGCCTCAATCTCGTCGGCTACGGTCAGGTCTTCAACCGGGAGGAAGCAGGTCAGACACATCAGCTCCCGCATATGCTCGGCGCAGAAGCCCTCGACGTGGTTCTCCTCACACTTGAAGTGGGCCAGGCAGACGTAGCGCCACGTGGCCGCTTCGATGGTCGACTTGTCCATGTGCTCGAAACGCTGATCCTCGGGCAGCAGCGACCGCACCCTGACCAGCGCCTCCGAGTCAGCGGGTGTGAGGTGGAGCATCAGGGCGTCTTTGGTGGCGAGGTCATCTGGCACCTGCCCGACTGAGAAGGTGGGCACCGGGTCGGCGGGCACCGGGAGGCGTACGACCCTCTGCAACTCGGTCAGCGCCTGCTCTACGGTTTCGGGCGAGCGTGCCATCGGGGGCGATTGTGGCGCTCGCGGCGGGCGGAGTTATGGCAGACGGTGGCAGACGAGAGCAAAACGTGGCCCCGGAGCCGGTGGCTGCCGAGGCCGCTTGAGTATGAAAACCGCTGACTAGCAGGTACTTCTGAAGCGCGCCCGGGCCGATTCGAACGGCCGACCTCTCGCTCCGGAGGATACTGGCGACCTCGAGCGTAGAGCCCGCAATCCCGCATGGTTGTGGGGGATTCGGCCGATCGGAGGGGCGCGCAGATCCGGCACGATTTGCACGTTCAGGCAGCCATTGGGCAGCAGAATCGGGCTGCTGCCCAATGGGGCGAACACTCTGGCATGTCCGCAGGAGTAGGGTCACGGCGTGGAGTGGCGGGAGCCCGGACCGGCGATGCGAGTGGTCGTCTACGGGCTGAACGGCGGGATCGCCGCACTACGGGCGCGCTGAGGACAACAGCGGGAACGTGGTTTGGCGCAAGGGCGTTCCCGACGACCCGAGCAGGACTTTCGGACCTGTGCCTTCGATGACGCCCGCCGAGCTCCTCGAGGCCCTCAAGGCGTCGATTGAGTAGCGCGGCCGGCGCCGGACAAGGCGCCGGGCCACCCGCACACATTCGGCGGTACCTTCCCAGCACCAGATATCCGGCGAGAGGAAGGGCGTGGCGCCAATGCCAATAGACCAAGAGACCGCCGAACTCATCCGCAAGCGCAGCTTCCCCGTGGGCGGCCAGCTCGGTCGCGGCGAGCTCGCACTCGCGGCGGCACTTGAGGACGAGACGATCCCCAATCCGGAGGCTTGGCTCGTGCGCCCCGCCGACGAGGAGGAGGGCAGAGAGTTCGCCGAGGTCTACCTGCTCGGCGAGAGCGCTCTGTACCGACTTCGCGCACGGGCGGACGCTGCCGACGAGAACGACCCCTCGGAGTGCGCGTGCGACTTCATCCGGATAGGCCCCGAGGCTCGATTCTCGTTCGCTGTCGTGCGCCGGTGGGCGGTGGACGACGCCGGTGGGCGGCGCGGCGACCGAGAGATCGTCAGGACGTGGAGGTTCGTCCTCGGGACCGACGAGACGCTCGAAGTCAGGACGAACAGCCTTGACAAAGGGTTCCCCGAGCGGGATACGTTTGCACACGCACTCGTGTCCGCAGTTGCCGCAGCGAGCTGGCACTTGCCATAGCCTCGCTCGCCGGGGCGAGCTGGCCGTGTGGCGAGGGATGCTCTAGTCGACGCTCGATCCGGAGCCCTCGTCAGCTTCGCGCCCGCTGGGCGCCGCTCATCGACGGTCTCGCCGACGGTCCCGGTAGGCTGCGCTAGACCGGATCGCAATCTCGCGCCGGGGTGTAGACACTCGCAGGCGAAGCCCTCATCCAAAGATGGGGGCTTTCGTCTCCTAAAGGGTGCCGCCGAGGGCCGCGCTAGGATCGCCGGCGCGATGTCGTACGCCCTACACAGCCGAGACTCGATCCGTGTGCCCCGCGTCTGACGTTTCGCCGGATGACAACCGGGACGCGGTCCGTCCTCTCCCGATCGCTGATCCCTCGGTCTACGTCGACCCGGCGGCGAGCGTCAGCGAGGAGGAGCTCGACGGGCCCGGTGAAGCGGCACTCCTGCGTCGGAGGAATGAGCTTGCCAATCGCGCGAGAGCGGCGCATCAGTTCTTGCTAGCGACGAGGAACATGCCACTCGAGAGGCGGCTGTCCTCCTGCCAAGACATTCGCCGCAGTCTGGAAGAGGCGCGCCGGTCATACGAAGGCGTCGCGGGAGACCGGGCGTGTGCTCACGCGCGTGAGGATTGTCCGCGCCGCCGCCCGGCTTCCCCGCCGCACGTGTACCGGGCGTCGGCGTCCTCGCGCTCGACGGGTGATCTCGCGCAGGCGCGGGGCGGCAGCAGCGGCGACCCCGACTTAGGCGACGATGATCCTCCGGGCGAACCTGCCCGACGTTCCGCTGACGACCATGTAGGTCTCGACCTTCTCCGAGCGCGGGCGATCGCGTGAGACGCGAACCGCTCGAGTTCGCCGGACCCTTCGCCGAGGTCCTCTCGTCGCTGCTGGCCGCGGAGCAGGGAATCACGACTAGTCGTGAAAACGGGCGCGGCCGTCCCCGCGGCTATGCGGACTGGCGACCACAGCGTCGCACGCTGGCGCTGCTGGGCCAGGTGCAGGCGGTGCTCGAGGAGTACGAGGCGTTCCTGCCGTTGACGGTCAGGCAGGTCTTCTACAGGCTGGTCGGCGCCGACGGCTACGAGAAGACCGAGCTGGCCTACAAGCGTCTAGGCGAGCACCTCGTCCGCGCGAGGCGGGCGCGCATCGTGGCGTTCGAGGCGATCCGTGACGACGGGATCGTGACCTACTCCTCGCGCTGGCACGGCGGCGTCGAGGAGTTCTGGGACGACGCGATCGGCAGGGCGCACGACTACCGCCGCGACCGCCAAGCGGGCCAGCCTCGCTACGTCGAGCTGTGGTGCGAGGCGGCGGGGATGGCACCGCAGCTCGCCAACGTCGCCGATGACTTCGCGGTGCCCGTGTTCAGCGCGGGCGGGTTCGCGTCGCTGACCGCTGTTCGGCTGATCGTCAACCGCGCCGTGCGGCGCAACGTGCCGACGCTGCTGCTGCACGTCGGCGACTTCGATCCGTCCGGCGAGTCGATCTTCGACGCGATCATCGAGGACGCGCGCGCGTTCGCGCTCGAGGATGCGGTGATCGGCACACAGCGAGTCGAAGGGCACAGGCTCGCGCTGACAGCCGAGCAGGTCGAAGGGCACCGCCTGCCGACGGCGCCGGCTAAGGCGACGGACAGTCGCTCGGCACGCTGGCAGGGCGGAACCTGCCAGCTCGAGGCGCTGCCACCCGACGTGCTCGCCGCGACGGTCCGGGGCCAGCTCGAGATGCTGTTCGAGCCGCTCGCCCTGACGCGCGAGGTCCAGGCCGAGGCGCGCGACCGGAGGGAGCTGCTTCGCGCGCTCCCGGCGGGAGACGGTGCCCCGTGACCGGCCCGAGGATTTCTGCCGCGATCGGATAGTCCAATCCACGGCATGAGCGTGACAACAGTTAGACCCGTATCGCTGATCGAGGAGCTCCGGCGTCGGCGTGGCTGGAAACAGGCTGAGCTCGCGCGCCAGTCCGAACTTCACCCGAGTGTGATCTCGCGGATCGAGGCCGGCCTGATTCCCGGCGCAGCGGTCCGTGTGCGGGTCGCTCAAGCCCTCGAGATCTCCGAGGCGGCGCTCTGGCCGGGAGTCCACGCGGGCCTCGAGCCGCAGCAGACATCACGAGAAAGGAACCCGCGATGAGCAGCACTGTCAGCAACTACCCGGAGCTCCTGATCGTCGAGCCCGGCCAGGCCATCGACGGGCGATACCGCCGGCTCGAGCGCGGGTTCACGAAGGACGGCGAGGAGAGGGCGATCGTCGTGCTCGAGGTCGACGGCGTGGAGAGGAGCCTCTGGCTTCACGAGAAGGCCCTGCGAGCCCAGTTTCGCCAGCTCAAACCCGAGGCGAACGAGCGGGTGCGGGTCTCGAAGGGCGCCGAGAAGATCCTCGGCGGCAACGGTTTCAAGTACTGGCCGTTCAAGGTGATGGGGCTCGACCGACGGGACGCCGAGCTCGACTGGAATGACCAGCTGCTCGGAGGTGACGACGAGTTGAGCGCCGCGCCGACGCCGCAGACCCCCGAGACGGCACCGCCCGCAGCCGCAGCCGAGACGGACATTCCCTTCTAGCCGATGCCGTCCAAGCAGACAAGAGTGGCCGGCGCAGTCCGGTGGTGGGCGAGATGACCGTAGGGGCCGTGAGCCGTGTGGACGAAGCACTCGCCTACGCCGCCCGCGGCTGGCAGGTGTTCCCGCTGCACACCCCCGAGACGGGAAGTGCTCCTGCGGACGCGCGGGGTGCAGCGAGGTCGGAAAGCATCCGAGGACGCTGCACGGATTCAAGGACGCCACCACTGACCCCGAGGCAATCGGGCGGTGGTCGCCGACTGCTGAACGACGCCGACCACGCGCATCGAGCGCTCGAGCAGCAGCAGCGCGAGGCCAGCACGAACCCCGTCGAGCGCCTAGCGGCGGTTGAAGCGCAGATCGTGGCCGAGCGTGAGGAGAAGGCTCAGTCCGAGCTGTCGCCGGCTGTCGAGGTCGGACGGCGACGCTGAGGAGGGCGCGGGCTAATGGGCCGACACCAGGAACGCCACGAACTCAGGCGCAGGGCGAAGCTTGACAAACTCGAGGAGCAGGTCAAGGATGGCTCGCTCGTCATCCGCCAGGCCGACGCCGCAGGAGCGCGCAGCGTGGGCGAAGGCAGCGGCGATAGGCCCCGGACGGTCGTTTATGGCCGGGTCGGCGCCGAGCGACGCGGGCGCACGACCTCGCGAACGCTCATCGAATCCGACTCAGCTCAGCGGCGGCGATGACGACACCTACCGAGGCCCCACCCGGTCGTTTATAGGCGGGTCGGGCATGAGCGCGCGGGGCGCTCGTCTTGCCCAAGCCACCGCAGACCGCAACCTCAAGGACGACGACGATGGCGCCTGAGTCGATCGTCCAGCGTCGTAGGCGGCTCGCCGCGGCGGTGCTCGAGGAGACCGCGCCCCAACGTGCCGAGTGGCTCGCGAAGCACCACGAGGACGCAGGCGGCAAGCAACGCGCACCCGTGGCAGACCCGGAGGGCGAGCACGATGGCGACTGAGCCCGCGACAGGCCCCCGGGGGTCGTTCTTGGACGGGCTGCCCTCGACATCGGAGGCGCGCCGCGCCTTCGACGACCAGGGCGAACTCGATCGCATCCGGCTCGCGCTCGAGGTCATCGACCCCGGCAGCCAGCTCGCCACGTGGGTGAGTGAACTTCTCGAGCAGCTCGCGGGCGACGGCTGGGCTCCCGAGCGCGCACGGAAGGCCGCCTATCGCGCGGCACGCGTCGCCGAGCTGCTGTCGGAGGGCGTCACCAACCAAGTCGAGATCGCTGCTCGTGTCGGATGCTCGGAGCGCACCGTCCGCAGTGACATCGAGGCGCTACGACGGCTGCTCGAGCCGCGCGTGACGTTCGCGACGGAGCGTGAGGCAGCATGAACGTGCAGCTCACCATCCCCGGCGAGCCGGTCCCGCTGGAGCGCGCCCGCGTCGGCAAGGGCCGCCACTACCTGCCGGCGCGCAGCCGCGAGTACCGCGAACGGGTGCAGACGGCTTGGATGATCGCCGGCCGTCCGTGTCTGGGCGACGCTGAGCTGGCGTGCTCGGCGCGGTTCTACATCGCCGGCCGGGACGGCGACCTCGACAATCTCGTGAAGGCTGCTCTCGACGCGCTCTCGGGGCTCGCCTTCGCCGACGATCGCCAGGTCGTGTGCCTATCCGGCTGTCACAAGTTCCCCGTCGACGCCGAGGGTCCGCGCACGGTGGTCGATCTGTGGGCCGCACAGCGGATCGAGGCGGCGGCGTGATGACCGACGGCCAGCTTGCCGCTCTCTGGCGTCGCCAGTTCGAGTGCATGGACAGCCTGCTGTACGGCTTCATGCTCGCCGAGAATGAGCGCCGCGCGGGTCGCGCGCCCGGACCGGCGGCTGTGACCTACGGGGAGCTCGCCGGCGCGAGGCATGGGCTGTCTGTGCCTCGGTTCCACGCGCAGGAGCAGTTGCGGGCCGAGCACTTCCGCCACAGCGACCCCTTCGACGCGCTCTACGCGGGCAAGTTCGAGGCCGACTTCATCAGCAGCCGCACCGACCTCGATGCGGAGTTCACATGAGCACGCCGACAGTCGGACTGCTGGAGGCGATCGAGCACGAGGAGCTGCTCGGGCTGAAGCTGCACCCTGAGCAGCGGGCGCTCGTCGAGGGTTTCGAGCACACGCCTAACGCGGTCGTCGCCGCCGGCCGGCGTGGGGGAAAGACACTGCTCGGGGCCGCGGTGAGTCTGGCCGATCTGCTGTTCAACCCGGCCGCCGACGGGCTCGTGAAACGGGGCGAGACCCGGTTCTCCGTGGTCGTCGCCGTGAACCTCGAGCAGGCCAGGCGCACGATCGAGGCCGCGCGCCTGATCGTCGAGGGCTCGCCCCTGCTGCGCGGCATGTTGACGGGCCAGACGAGCGACGAACTGACGTTCCAGCTCCCCGGCGGGGCGCGGTCCGCGCTGCGGGCGTTCCCCTGCAGCTCGCGCGGAGTGCGCGGCTATCCGGTGAGCACGCTCGTGCTCGACGAGTGCGCTCACTTCATCTCGACCGAGGACGGCGACGCCACGCTCCAGCGCGTCTATGAGGCGTTGCGGCCGAGTCAAGCGCAGTTTGGCCGACTCTCGCGGGCCCTGCTCATCAGCAGTCCGATGGGCACCGACGGATTCTTCGCGCAGCAGTGGAAACGGGCGCACGAAGGCGTACTGCCCTCGTGGGCCGCCTACAAATACAGCTCGAAGGAGCTCAACCCGTCACTCTCGGATGAGTGGCTCGCCGAAGTGGAGCTCGAGAACCCGGAGACCTACGGCTCGGAGTACCTGGCCCTCTGGGAAAGCGGCGGAAACCTCTTCTTCGATCGCTCCCGCATCCGCGTCGACGACGAGCTCGGCGAGGCCGACCCCGACACCGGCGAGGGTTGGATCGCGGGATTAGACCCGGGCTATGCGTCCGATTCGTTCGGCGTGGCGCTGCTCGGCCGCTCGGCCGACGGCGCGGGGCTCGTGCTGGGGCCGGTCCGCGCGATCGAGCCGGACAGGGCGCTGCGCCGGGACAAGAGCTGGGAGGTCAAGCGCGACGCTCAGGACCGCGTCACGGCGGAGGTCGTGGAGCTGTGCCGGGAATACGGCGCCGCGGCGTACACCGACCAGCACGAGTCGCAGGCCGTGGTCGCCCGCTCGCGTGAGCTGGGGCTCAGAACGACGGTGTATGCGATGAACCGCGAGCGCAAGCACGCCGCGTTCAAGCAGCTCCGCGACGCGCTCTACCGGGGAACGCTCGTGCTGCCCGATCACGGGCCGCTGCTCGACGAGATGATGCGGGTGAAAGTGAAGCTCGAGCAGACGGGGCCGAAGATCATCCTGCCGCGCAGCTCACAGGGACACTGCGACCAGGTGCAGGCCCTCGCCCTCGCCGCGTGGCATCAGCGCTTCGTCGGCAGGCAGGAAGAGGTCGTCGGCGGGCGCTCGATGTGGGCCGCTGCGCGCGACCAACTGCCCGAACCCGACCAGCAGCGGGATGCGGTTGGCCCACTCGCACGCAAGCCGCTCTCGATGCGCGATCTGAAGTTCTGAGATGTCGTTGCCGGTTTCAGCAGTCCGACGTGTAAAAGGTGAATAGAGATGCTCTTCAGACAGCGCAACGCAACAGACGACCGCGCCGCACTGCAGGCGCGGATCGTTCAGCTCACCGCCGAGCGCGATCGGCTCGCAGAGAACGTCCGCATCCTCTCGATGGAGCTGTGCGAGCGAAGCATCGAGTATCGCGACACGCGCCGCGCGCTCGACTCACTACTAGAGGACGCCCTCGACGGCCCCCACAACCCGATCTAAGGAGTAACCAGTGCCCGACGTTACACTTCCTACTCGACGCCCCCGAGCTGCCCGTCAGTGAAGTGCAGATCGCCAAGCTGGGCTCCTATAAAGACCCGCGCTACGGGGACTTCGCTATTACGGAGGATGACGTCGCCGCGTGGTCGAAGAACCTCGCCAAGCTGCCCGGTGGCAAGGCGCTGATCGACTTCGACCACCTCTCGGATAAGCCATCGCCGCACAGGCGCACGGAGGCGGCCGGCTGGCTGACCGGGATCAGCCTTCAGGACGGCATCCCGACGGGCAAGATCGAATGGACTCCCGTCGGTCGGTCGGCGATCGAGGAGGGCCGCTACCGATTCTTCAGTCCCGCTTACGGCGATTACCGCGACGAGACCGGCACTGTGCACGAGAACGTCCTCACGGGCGGGGCGTTGTCCAATAAGCCGTTCATCTCGTCGATGTCGCAGGTCACGCTCGCGAGCGAGGAGAACTTGAAGGCCGCCCTGGCCGACGATCCCGCATCGGGGTTGTATGCAATGGCACTCGACGGGTCGCTCGGCGAGGACGTTCGGACCCTCGCCGGCGTGACGCAGGCCGAGCGCGATCTCGCGGTGAAGGAGAACAACGCACTCCCGGACGGGGTCCTACCCGATCCGCAACGTCAAACAGTTGAAAGCCGCAGCCACCCTGGCCGCGTCCAAGCACGGCGACTGGAAAGCCGCGCAGACGCTCATTCGGCGCCGCGCGAAAGAGCTGGGCGTGGATGTCAACAGCCTGCCGGGCTTCGGCGACGACGGCAAGACGCTCGACGACGCCCCGCCGGAAACGACCCGGCTCCTCGACCGCAGCGCCGCGGAGCTGATCGACTCGGACACCCTCACGATGCGCCGTGTGCTCGAAGCGATGCAGACCGTGGTCGGCGTCTCATATATGGAAGCGCTCGACCGCTGGGGCGCGGCCGCGCAACGGGTGAACCGTCAAGCGAACGTGGCCGAGCTCCTCGAAGCCGCCGGCCTGAACCGTCCGCAGATCGCGGAAGTCGCCGCGCAGGTCGCGGTCCTCGAGGCGAAGGCCGCGGCCGAACGGCAGGCGATCACCGACGCAGCGCCGCTCGCCGAGCGCGATCGCGTCTACCAGGGGCAGCTCGGCGGTGTGCCTGAAGCGGTGCTGTTGGCGCCCGACTTCGACCACGGAACGATGGCGGAACCTCCCGAGCGGGCACGTCGGCTCGCGAGGGCGCGCGCCAACGACCCCGGCGGCGTGTACGCCGCGGACGATGGCGCTAAGCGGTTCCATGCGGAGGACAAGGCGGCCGTCGAGCAGGGCTGGGACCTCCCGCGGTCGCTGGAGCGCAGAAGCGAAGTCACCCGAGCGCGGGCGATAGCGAAAGGGGCAGCCGGCGCACTCGCGCAGCCGATCGAAGCGGCGACGGCCGCGAGGACGGGAAGCCCGGACGCTCGAGGCCGAGATCGCCAAGCTCGAAAGGACGATCGAGGCCGAGGACCGCGAACGTGCCGACCTCAAGCGCCGCGGAGTTGCGCGGGCAGGACTCGCTCCGCACGCCGGCGAGCAGCTCGCCCAGGTCCGCGAGAAGACGATCGCGCTCGACGACCTGAAGCAGTCCCGCGCGTTCTCGCTGGAGTCGATCCCCGGCTTCCGGATCGCCCTCGAGCAGCCGGCGGGCTGGAAGAGGCTGCTCGCCTCGGAGCTTGCCGGCGCCGGTCCGGCCGACCCGCTCGACCTGGAGGCCCTCATGGCTGAGCGCCAGGAGCAGGCCCGCAGGGCGAATGTGTACCTGCTCGACCACAACCTGCCGCCGTCGAGTTTCCCCGATGCGGTCGCCGCCGTGGAAGCGGGCCGAGACCGAGCAGAGCCCGTCAAGCGTCCCGCGCGGGCACCGGCGCCCGCGGCCGCGCCGACCAAGCTGCTCGACAGCGAGACCGCCGACGTTCTCCAACGTGCTCAGGACTACTGCGAGCAGCGCGGCTGGTCGGCCGGCGACGGCGAGTCGCTCCTGAAGGCGCTCGACGCTGTGGAAGCCGAGAGCTGAGGCGGTGAGCTGACGTGGACTACCGCCGCGAAGTGGCCGAGGCTCGCCGCAAGCGTGACAAGCGGATCGAGCGCGCGGCCGCCGATGCCCGCCAGGCGATCGCGCGGGCCGCGGTCGAACGCGACGCCGAGATTCGCCGGCTGGCATCCGAGGGGCACAAGCCCTGGGCGATCGCGCCGACGGTCGGCTGTAGTCCGGGCACGGTCTACGAAGTCGTGAACGCCGAGAAGAAACGCGCCTACAACGAGCGGCGTCGCGAGCACTGGCGCCACCTGCGCGTGGCGTGATGGCCGCACAACTTCAACGGAAGGGGCAGCAGATGAAGACCACCGCGAAGACGTACACAGTGGAGCTGGTTCGACTCATCACCGGCGAGTACGCCGGCACCGTGCGCTGCAACGACAGGCTGATCGGCCTAACGGCACAGGGCCGGCGAGCGACCGTCTTGGAGGACGCGCACCTGCTCGCAGAATCCCACCAGGGCGGCAGCGAGGTCGTCGAGCTTGACCTCGAAGCGGCCCGGGAGGCCCGAACGCGCGACCCCCTGTTGGAGCAGTACGCGGCGGCGGTGCGGTCTTAGGACGATGGCCGCCCTCGCCGACTACATACGCCACGCCCGCGAGTACGGCGGACTGCGCGACGTGCTCGAGGCGGCGTGGGATGACCTCGACCCGGTGGAGCTCGGCGAGCTGGCGGCTGCGCTGCGCGAGCTCGGCAAGCGCCGGCGACGTGTCGGCAGGAACGGCCGCACCGTCCCGATCGAGCGCTTCTCGCTCACGCGCGAGGAGATCGCCGCGCTCGTCGAGCGCCTGCTCGCGGCCGGCGTGCGCGATGTGGACGTGTGCCGCTATGCGGGGGTCTCGCGGTCGGCGCTGGGCGCGATCCGCTCCGATCGGGGGTCAGACCCTCACAGATCGGCCGATTTGGCCCCCGTCCCGCGGCGGGTTATCCGTGACCGAATCGAAGATTCGACCCATCGTCCATCCTTGACCGTCGAGGCCCTTAGATCGCCTCATTCGCGGACGTGCGCGTGGTGCTCGGCGCCGCTGCCGTCGACCCTTCGCGCCGACGCGCACTACTGCATCGGCGCCCGGTGCAGGAAGGCCGCGCAGCGGGCACGACAGGCTCAGGCCGAGGCGGCGTGATGGCGACGATCCATCCGGGCCCTGTGGACCTGAGCGGGATAAACCGCCTGGCGCGCAACTTGGATCACGGCCGTGGCAGCTTCTCTGATCGGGTGCGCGAGTTTCACAGGCTGTTCCCGGTAGAGGTCGCGAATCTGCGCAGGCAGGTCTACGAGCTGGCGCACCCGTGGATCGACCTGCGGCCGGTCCCGGTGGGCGGGAGCACGGCCCGCGGAGTGAAGGCGGGGTACTACATGACGCGGCTGCGCGACGGGTCATTCGGCTACCTACAGCGCCGCAGCGATGACTGCCTGCAGGCCGCGCTTGCATCGCATCTTCAGATCCCGATGCACAAGGTGCCCGATCTGCACCTGCACCAGCTCCTCGACGCGGGCAAGGACCCCGAGCAGGTGGACCGCGTGAGCCATCGGACGATGAACCGATGGATGGAGAAGCACGGCGTGACGATCAGATACCACGCGTCGCCGCCAACCTCGCGCCGGCGTTGGATCGGCGTTGTCAGTGGCGCGGAAGACGATCACTGCCTGCTGATGAGCCGCAGGGATTGTCTGTTCGATCCCACGAACATGATGCCGTCCATGTTGGTGACCGACTGGGCCCGCTTGGACATCGACTACGCAATCACCATCGAAGGGAGATAGAGACATGGAGACGGTAAGAGTGCAGACGGCGATGTCCATCGAGGTCGACGGGCAGCGCGTCATGCTCACCCGCGAGGGCATCGAGAGGGCTCAGCGCGACACGCCCGAGCTGGGAAAGAAGATCGCCGGCGCCGTTCGCGCGGCCGTGAATCGAGCAGTCGATGGCGAAGGGTGAAGCTGTCCAAGCGGGGCCATGACGAAGCGATCACGAAGCCGCAGATCGTTGACGCCACCGGGGCGCGGGAGTAAGATGGAGGGACATCTACACAAGTGGGGCCGCGCGCGTGAACGCCGGCCCCGTGGCACCAGGAGCGGTAACTCCCGGCGCGCCGGCAACGCTACAACAGAGAAGCGTCGCCCCCTCGCTAGAAGCCTCTCCCGGAGCCTCCAACAACAGGAGGATCATCCGATGAGCACCACAACCACGACGCGGGCCTGCGATGCGTGCGGTGAGCCCGCTCTCTACACCGACACGCTCGGCACCGACGACCTATGCGATGAGTGCGCGAGGGAGAAGGGCGCGCGGCGACACGGTGAAGCGTGCGCGGCGCTCGAGGCGATCGGGTTCGGCGTGTCGCTCGCGCGCAGCGCCGGCGTCGACGACGCGCAGATCCGCCAGGCCGTCGAGTCGATCCTGGCCGGCGGCCACTCGATCGGCAGCTACCCGGTCGGGGGCGACGACGTGCTCGGCGGCGACTGCAGGACCGACAGGCCATGGGCGCGCACGCTCTGGCCGCTCGACGGGAGGGATGCGTAATGGCTGCACCAGCTACAGGGAGCGTCGTGGTCGACACCCGGCGCAAGAGCCCGGTCTACGGGCTGAGGTTCCGCGTCGATGGGCGCCGGCATTACGTCACGCTCGGGACCGCCGACGCGGGATGGGATCGTAAGAAGGCGCAGGAGGAGCTCGAGACCATCCTCGCGAAGGTGAAGCTCGGGGTCTGGAAGCCACCGGAGCCCGAGCCTGCGCCGGTGGTCGAGCGGGACCCGACCTTCCACGAGTTCGCCTCGGACTGGTTCGAGGCGAACGAAGGGCGAATGGCGGGAGAGCACGCGGCTGGACTACGAATGGCAGCTCTCGAACATCACCTGCTGACGTTCTTTCGCTATCACCGGCTCTCGCAGATCACGATCGCCGAGGTCGACCGCTACAGGACGGCGAAGGTCAAGCAGGGCAAACGTCGCGCGACGTCGATCAACAAGACGATCACGCGGCTCGGCGCAGATCCTCGAGGTCGCCGTCGAGTACGGGCTGATCGAGCGCAACCCGGCCCAGGGCAAGCGCCGGCGGGTGAAGGCGGCGAAGCCCGCGCCGGTGTGGCTGGACTCGGCCGAGCACATCGCCGCGCTGCTGGACGCGGCCGGCGAGCTCGACCGCGAGGCGCGCGCCGACCGGCCAGGTGCCGCGGCGGGCGATCCTCGCGACGCTGGTGTTCGCCGGCCTGCGGATCGGGGAGCTGATCGAGCTCCGCTGGCGGGACGTCGACCTCGCCGGCGGGCGGATCACGGTCCGGGCGTCCAAGACCGACGCGGGCACCCGGCAGGATCGACCTGCTGCCGGTCCTGCGCGACGAGCTGGCGACGTACAGCGCCCGCGCCCGCGGCGGCTCGGACGAGCGCGTGTTCCCGACGCAGAGCGGGCGGTCCGCTGAACCCGAGCAACATCCGCAACCGGATCCTCGCGCGGGCGGTCGAGCGGGCGAACGAACGGCTCGAGGAGCGGGGCGCGGTCCCGCTGCCGGAGAGCCTGACGCCGCACAAGCTGCGGCACACGTTCGCCTCGCTGCTGGTCGCGCTCGGCGTCGACCCGGGCGCCGTGATGGACCAGCTCGGCCACACCGACCCGACGTTCACCCTGCGGGTCTACCGGCACGGGATGCGCCGCGACCAGGCGTCCCGCGCGGCGCTGCGCGAGCTCGTGGGGGCGTCCGAAGTGGGCGTCCATTGGGCAGCGATTGGGCAGCAGTGGCGATGTCGGGGGCCGTCGAAGGAGGTCGAGGCGCTGACGCCTCTACGACGGAAAACCCCCGCGTTAGCAGGGGTTTTCAGTGACGCGCCCGGCAGGATTCGAACCTGCGACCTCTCGCTCCGGAGGCGAGCGCTCTATCCACTGAGCTACGGGCGCATGCGACGCCTGCGGGATGGGCGCCTTTGCCTGCGAGAGCTTAGCGCCGCGTCGCGGTCCGGCGGCCGCCGCTACCGTAGCCACATGGATCTGTCGCTGTTCTTCGCCGGCACCGGCGGCTCGGTTCCGAGCGCGCGGCGGGGTCTGCCAGCCGTGCTCGTTCGCTACGGTGGCGATCGGCTGCTGTTCGACTGCGGCGAAGGCACCCAGCGCCAGCTCATGCGCTCGGTCGGGCTCGTTGAGCTGGACTGCGTGTTCATCACCCATTTCCACGCCGACCACTGGCTCGGGCTGCCGGGAATGCTCAAGTCCTTCGCGCTGCGCGAGCGCGAGCAGGCGCTGACCGTCTACGGGCCGACCGGGCTGCAGGAGGTGATGGCGGCGATGCGCATCGTCTACGGGCGGCTGCCCTACGAGCTGAGCGTCGTGGAGCTCGGGAGGTGGGACGTGGTCGAGCGAGGCGGCTACGAGGTGTCCGCGGTCCCCGTGAGTCACGGGGACCGTCCCTCCTACGGCTATGCGCTGACCGAGGCGGCGCGTCCCGGGGAATTCGATCCGCGGCTCGCCCAGCGGCTGGGGGTCAGGCCGGGGCCGGACTTCGGGCGCCTTCAGCGCGGGGAGACGGTCGCGGGCGTGAGGCCCGAGCAGGTCATGGGTCCGCCGCGTGAGGGCCGCAAGGTCGTGCTCTCGGGCGACACTTCGCCGTGCGAGACGCTCGCCGTCGCCGCCCATCAGGCCGACGTGCTGGTGCACGAGGCGACCTTCGCAGAGGAGGAGGCCGAGCGGGCGCGCGAGACCTCTCACAGCACCGCACGCAGGGCGGCCGAGCTTGCTCGCGATGCCGAGGTGCGGCTGCTGGCCCTGACCCACATATCCAGCCGCTACCCCGGGGGCGAATTGCTGGCGCAGGCGCGTGCGGTGTTCCCGTCCACGGAGGCGCCGCGCGATTTCGACACGATCGAGGTGCCCTTCCCCGAGCGCGGCTCCGCCAGGCTCGAGCGCGCTTCAGGGCGCCGCGGGAGCGCCGACGCGCCTGAGGGCTCAGCGGCGGCAGCTGCCACGGATATCGAGGTGGTCGCGCCGTCCTGATACATTGCCGGTGCTCCTTTAATCAGGTCCCGTGAGGCCAGGAAGGAAACGATGGATGGCAGCGAGAAGATCGTCCTGCGCGAGCAGGACATGCAGCGGGCGCTCACCCGCATCGCCCATGAGATAGCCGAGCGCAATCCGGCGGCTTCGGCGCTCGCCGTCGTCGGCATCCACCGGCGGGGAGCCTTTCTCGCGCGGCGGCTCAAAGGTCTGCTCGACGAGCTCACGGAGGTGGAGGTCCCACTCGGGGACCTGGACATCGGCTTCTACCGCGACGACGTCTCGAGCCGACCCGATGCGCCGATCGTGCATGCCTCTCACATCGACTTCGACGTCACGGCTCGCACAGTCGTGGTGGTAGACGACGTGCTCTACACCGGGCGCACGGTGAGGGCTGCGATCGAGGCACTGTTCGACTACGGGCGCCCGCACCGCGTGCAGCTTGCGGTGCTCGTCGACCGGGGCCACCGCGAGCTGCCGATTCGCCCCGACTACGTCGGCAAGAACCTGCCCACCTCCAGCGCGGAGCGGGTGTACGTGCGCATGAGTGAGCTCGACGGTGTCGACGAGGTCGCGATCGCGGTGCCCGCGGCGATGGAGGCATCCGCGTGAGGCATCTGCTCTCGATCGAGGAACTGGACAGACCGGCGATCGAGCGGATCGTCGCACGGGCGATGAGCTTTGCCGAGGTGTCCGACCGGGAGATCAAGAAGGTCCCGGCACTGCGGGGGCGGATGGTGCTGAACCTGTTCTATGAGGCCTCCACGCGCACCCGCAGCTCCTTCGAGCTGGCGGCCAAGCGGCTGTCCGCCGACGTGGTGAACTTCGCCGCCAGCGGTTCGAGCGTCGAGAAGGGCGAGTCGCTGAAGGACACCGTGCTCACCCTCAGCGCGCACAAGCCCGACGCGATCGTGCTGCGCACCCCGTGGGCTGGCGCCGCCGAGCTGGTATCGAGATGGTGCCCCGCCGCGATCGTCAACGCCGGCGACGGCAAGCACGAGCACCCTACGCAGGCGCTGCTCGACGTGTACACGCTGAACCGGCACCTCGGTCCGATCGACGGCGCGTCGATCTGGATCGTCGGCGATGTCGCGCACTCGCGGGTCGCGCGCTCGAACATCATCGCCTTTCAGCGGATGGGCGCCCGGGTCACGCTCGCAGGCCCGCCGACGCTGATCCCGCGTGGGGTGCAGGAGCTCGGATGCGATGTGCGTTACACGCTGGATGAGCTCGACTCGGCCGACGTGGTGTACGCGCTGCGCATGCAGCGCGAGCGCATGAACGAGACCTGGGTGCCCTCGCTGCGCGAGTACGCCAGCTGCTACCAGATCGACGGCCGGCGCCTGCACCCGCGCCAGGTGCTGATGCACCCGGGCCCGGTCAACCGTGGCGTTGAGCTATGCGGCGAGGTCGTCGACTCCCCCCAGGCGCTCATCACCGCGCAGGTCGAGGCCGGGGTGGTGGTGCGCATGGCGGTCCTGTACGAGCTTCTGGCCGGGCCGCGCGAGCCGCGGGCGCCAGCCGCGACGGTCCTCGCCGACCGACTTGCCACATGACGGCGGGCCCGAGGATCTGATGTCCGTGCCGCCCCTCGTGCACGGACCGCAGCAGCCGGCCAATCTGCTGCTGCGCGACGTCCACGTGATCGACCCGAGGTCGATGCTCGATGCGCGCCGGGATGTGTCCGTGCGCGGCGGGTCGATTGCGCAGATCGCCGAGCCCGGTTCGCTGGACGGCGACGGTGAGCAGGAGCTCATCGAGGGCGAGGGCCGCCTGAGGCTGCTGCCGGCCTTCGTCGACCCGCACGTCCATCTGCGCACACCCGGGCAGGAGCACAGGGAGAACCTGCAGACGGGCACCCGCGCCGCCGCGGCGGGCGGCTACTGCGCCGTCATCGCCATGCCCAACACCGACCCCGTGCTCGATGTGGCTCCGCTCTTGCGCTCGCTGCGCGACGCCGCGGCACGCGAAGCGTGCATCTCGGTCGGCTTCCTGCCCGCGATCACGCGAGGCCTGCTCGGCAAGCAGCTGACCGAGATGGCGGAGCTCAGGCGGGAGGGCGCGCTCGGCTTCAGTGACGACGGGCGGGGCGTGCAGAGTGCCGGCATGCTGCGCAAGGCGCTTCAATACCAGCGGCTGTGCGGCGGCGTGCTCGCGCTGCACGAGGAGGACGAGACGCTCTCGCACGGCGGCTGCATGAACGAGGGCGTCGTCAGCGCTGCGCTCGGCCTGTCGGGCATCCCCACCGTCAGCGAGTCGACGATGGTCGCCCGCGACGCGGCGCTCGCCGGCTACGAGGGCGCACGCGTTCACTTCCAGCATCTCAGCTGTGCCGGCTCGGTCGATGCCCTCGCCGAGGCCAAGGCGCGCGGCTTCAGGGTGAGCGCGGAGGTGGCGCCGCATCATCTCTTGCTCACAGAGCAGGACGTCCGCGGCCTGGACACGCGCATGAAGATGCACCCGCCGCTGGCGACCGAGACAGACCGCCAGGCGCTCATCGCGGGACTGCTCGCCGGCACGATCGACTGCATCGCGACTGATCACGCTCCCCATGCGCGCGACGAGAAGGAGGTGCCCTTCGAACAGGCGCCGATGGGCACGACCGGACTCGAGACGGCCTTCGCGGCGCTCTACTCGGGACTCGTGCTGACCGGCGTGCTCTCGTTCTCCCTGCTCGTGCAGCGCCTGAGCGACGGCGCGCGGCTGTTCGATCTGCCCACCCCGCTCATCGCCCCCGGCGAGGCCGCGAACATGACGCTCGTCGATCTCGACGCCGTGTGGGTCGCCGGCGAGCACGGCTGGGAGAGTCGCTCGGAGAACTGCTGCTTCGCCGGCCGGGCGCTGCGGGGGCGGGTGATGCTCACGCTCTGTGATGGCTCGGTCGTCTACCGCGAGCGCGCATTCGCGATGGCGGCGCTCTGATGGGCCTACTCGCGCGCGATCGCGCCGCGCTCGTCGTTGTGGACGTCCAGGAGGGCTTTCGCTCCTACGGGAGCTTCGAGCAGGTGGCCTCCTCGTGCGCCAAGCTCGTGCAGGCGGCGCGCATCCTCGAGATCCCCGGGCTCGTGAGCGAGCAGTACCCGAAGGGCCTCGGCGCGACGGCCCCCGAGGTCGGCCTGCGGGACGAGCCGCGGATCTCCAAGACCGTCTTCTCCGCCGCCCGCGCCGACGGCTTCGACCTCGGCGGGCGCGATCAGGCGATCGTGTGCGGGATCGAGACGCACGTGTGCGTCTCACAGACCGTCCACGATCTGCTCGAGCAGGGGGTGGAAGTCCACGTGCCCGCCGACGCGGTCGGCTCGCGCCACGAGATCGACTACGAGCGCGGCCTCGAGCGTCTGGAGTGCGCAGGAGCGGTCGTGAGCACGGTCGAGGCGGTCCTGTTCGAGCTGCTCGGGCGCGCCGGCACGCCGGAGTTCAAGGCCGTGCAGGGGCTCATCCGCTGATGCATGAGCCGACGGGATACGTGCTGCTGGAGGACGGCGCACGCTTCGACGGCGAGATCTGCGCCGCGGAGGGGCATGCCGTCGGGGAGGTGGTGTTCACGACCGGCATGTCCGGCTACCAGGAGTCGATGACCGATCCCTCCTTCGCCGGGCAGCTGATCGCCTACACCTATCCGCACGTCGGCAACTACGGCGTGAGCGCCGAGGCGATGGAGTCCGACAGGCCGTGGGCGCGCGCGGCGATCATGCGTGAGGCCTGCAATCGCGAGGACGCGCCGACGGCCGAGGGGGGCTGGCTGGACTGGCTGCGCGACTGCGGCGTGCAGGGCATCACCGGGATCGATACGCGCGCGCTCGTCAAACACATCCGCGACGCGGGCTCGATGCGCGGCGGAGTGTTCGCAGCGGCGATCCCGGAGGTTCGCGCGCGCGAGCTCATCGACGCCGAGCCGCCGATGGCCGGACAAGACCTGGCAAGGATTGTCACTCCGTCACAGGTCAGCCACCACGGGACGGGGGAGGGGCCCAGGATCGCCGTGATCGACACCGGGATAAAGGCATCGATGGTGCGCGAGCTCCTCCAGCGCGGCGCCCGCGTGAGCCTTCATCCCTGCACGAGCTCCGCCGCGGAGCTGCTCGAGCAAGACCCCGACGCAGTCTTGCTGGCCAACGGCCCGGGCGATCCGGCGGCGCTCTCCTATGTGGTGGACACGGTGCGGGAGCTCGTGGGCAAGAGGCCCGTGTGGGGCATCTGTCTCGGTCACCAGCTGCTGTGCCGGGCGATCGGACTTGACACCTTCAAGCTGCCCTTCGGCCATCACGGAGCCAACCATCCGGTCAAGGACCTGCAGACCGGGCGCGTCGAGATCACCTCGCAGAACCACGGCTTCGCGGCGGTCGGGCCGGGCGGGGCGGAGACTATCGACGTCGATGAGCCCGTCCGCTGGCAGACGGCCTTCGGGTCGGCGGCACTGTCGCACGTGAACCTGTACGACCGCACCGTCGAGGGCCTCGAGCTGCTGGACGTCCCCGGCGGCACCGTCCAGTACCACCCCGAGGCGGGCCCGGGCCCGCACGACAGCCTCTATCTGTTCGACCGCTTCCTGGAGCGCATTGCCGCGGCGTAGCGACATCCACAAGGTGCTCATCCTCGGCTCGGGTCCGATCGTCATAGGCCAGGCCGCGGAGTTCGACTACTCGGGCGTGCAGGCGTGCAAGGTGCTGCGTGAGGAGGGCTATGAGGTCGTGCTCGTGAACTCCAACCCGGCGACGATCATGACCGACCCGGAGTTCGCCGACGCGACGTACGTCGAGCCGCTGCTGGCGGGCCCGGTGGCGCAGGTGATCGAACGCGAGCGCCCCGACGCCCTGCTCGGGACCCTGGGCGGCCAGACCGCGCTCAACCTCTCAAAGGCCCTGCACGACGATGGCACGCTGGAGCGCTTCGGCGTGGAGCTGATCGGGGCCAACTACGAGGCGATCGCCTGCGCGGAGGACCGCGAGCGCTTCGGCGCGGCGATGGCGGGCGCCGGGCTGAGGATGCCCCACAGCGCGATCGCGACGACGCTCGCGCAGGCCGGCGAGGCGCTCGCAGGTCTCGGCCTGCCCTGCATCGTGCGGCCGGCCTTCACGCTCGGCGGGCGCGGCGGCGGGATCGCGCGCACGCGGGAGGAGTTCGAGCAGATCGTCGCGCTCGGCATCGAGGTCTCGCCGATCGGACAGGTGCTGCTCGACCAGTCGGTCATCGGCTGGGGCGAGTTCGAGCTCGAGGTCATGCGCGACCGCGCCGACAACGTCGTGATCGTGTGCTCGATCGAGAACATCGACCCGATGGGCGTGCACACGGGCGACTCCCTCACGGTGGCACCCCAGCAGACGCTCACCGACGGCCTCTACCAGCGCCTGCGCGACCAGGCGATCGCGGTCATCCGGGCTGTGGGCGTCGAGACCGGCGGCTCCAACGTGCAGTTCGCGGTGAACCCCGCCACCGAGGAGATCCTGGTGATCGAGATGAACCCGCGCGTCTCACGCTCCTCGGCGCTGGCCTCCAAGGCGACCGGCTTCCCGATCGCGAAGATCGCAGCGCGCCTGGCCGTGGGCTACAGGCTCGATGAGATCGCCAACGACATCACCGGTGTCACGCCGGCCTGCTTTGAGCCGACGATCGACTACGTCGTCGTGAAGTGGCCCAGGTTCGCATTCGAGAAGTTCCCAGGCGTCGACGCGACGCTCTCCACGCACATGAAGTCGGTCGGCGAGGCGATGGCGATCGGGGGCACCTTCGCGCAGGCGTTCGCGAAGGCTCTGCGCTCGCGCGAGCTCGACAAGAGCCCGTGCCTGACGCGGGCCTCGGCGAAGGCGCTGCTGGCGAGCCTCGAGCGCCCCGGGCCCGACCGCTACGAGGCGATTCTCGAACTGCTGCGTCGCGGCGAGGGCATCGAGCCGGTGGGCGAGCGCACGATGATCAACCCTTGGTTCCTGCGCGAGCTGCAGTCCCTGGCGCTCGAGCCCCACGCCCCCTTCGCCGGTGAGCGCTCGTTCAGGTCGGTCGACACCTGCGCGGCGGAGTTCCCGGCCCGTACGCCCTACTTCTACTCCGGCTGGGACCGCAGGCGCGCGGACGAGGTGCGTGGCTCGGAGCGCGAGTCGGTCGTGATTCTCGGCTCGGGCCCCAACCGCATCGGCCAGGGGATCGAGTTCGACTACTGCTGCGTCCATGCAGCGATGACCGTACGCGAGTCCGGCCGCGACGCCGTGATGATCAACTGCAACCCCGAGACGGTCTCCACCGACTACGACACCTCCGATCGCCTCTACTTCGAGCCGCTCACGCTCGAGGACGTGCTCGCGGTGGTCGAGGTGGAGAGGCCGAAGGGCGTGATCGTGCAGTTCGGGGGGCAGACGCCGCTGAAGCTCGCGGCCGGCCTCGCCGCCGCAGGGGTGCCGCTGCTCGGAACGAGCGTCGAGGCGATCGACCTGGCCGAGGATCGCGGGCGCTTCGGCGCGCTGCTGAAGCGCCTCGGCTACCAGGCGCCGCCCTACGCGACCGCCTGCTCGGTCGCCGAGGCCCTGCAGAAGAGCGAGGAGGTCGGCTTTCCGCTGCTCGTGCGGCCCTCCTACGTGCTCGGCGGCCGGGCCATGGAGATCGTCTACTCGCGCGAGGGCCTGGAGGACTACCTGCGGCGCGAGGCCGGAGAGGAGGGCGGCGAGATCTTCCTCGACCACTTCCTGGAGGATGCCACCGAGGTCGATGTGGACGCGCTGTGCGACGGCCCCAGCGCGGCGGGTGGCGGGGGAGGGGTGTGGATCGGCGGGATCATGCAACACGTCGAGGAGGCGGGGGTGCATTCGGGCGACAGCGCCTGCGTGCTGCCGCCGCATTCGCTCGGCGAGGAGATGCTCGAGGAGATCCGCGCGGCCACCCGCGAGATCGCGCTCGAGATCGGCGTGGTCGGGCTGCTCAACGTCCAATTCGCCGTGCACGCAGGCGAGCCGTACGTGATCGAGGTCAATCCACGCGCCTCGCGTACCGTTCCCTTCGTATCGAAGGCCGTCGGCCTGCCGCTGGCGAAGCTCGCCTGCCGGATCATGCTCGGCGAGCGGCTCAAGGACATGGATCTGCCGCGAGGCCGGGAGGGGATGGGCCACGGGGAGCACGTGTCGGTGAAGGAGGCGGTGCTCCCGTTCGATCGCTTCGAGGGCTCCGACGCGGTGCTCGGCCCTGAGATGCGCTCGACCGGCGAGGTGATGGGGATCGCGCGCGACTTCCCGACCGCATTCGCTAAGGCCCAGGCTGCGGCCGGCGTGCCGCTGCCCAACGAGGGCACGGCGTTCATCACCGTCACCGACTCCGACAAGCTCGGCGCCTTCGGGATCGCGCAGATCCTGCATGACAACGGCTTTCGAATCCTGGCCACCCGCGGCACGGCCGAGGCGATCGCGCGGATGGGTGTGCCCGTGCAGCCGCTGAACAAGATCGGCGAGGGCTCTCCGCACGTGCTGGACTGGATCGAGCGCGGGGACGTCGATCTGGTCGTGAACACGCCCACCGGCTACGGCGCCCGGACCGACGGCTGGGAGATCCGCCGCGCGGCCGTCATGCACGGGATCCCCTGCCTGACGACGCTGGCCGCCGGGGCCTCGGCCGCGCGCGCGATAGCGAGCGCGCGCAGGGATGGGCCGCCGCCGGTGCTGTGCCTGCAGGAGCTGCACGGAGCGGGGGTGGCGTGAGCGCCCGCACCGCGGCCAGCGCCGCCCCGTTCGCCCGCCGGCTGTTGACGGTCACCGGCATGGTGGAGCTGGGGGATGTCTACCGCGTGATGACGGTGGCCGATCCCGACGCGCCGGAGCCGGCGCCGGGTCAGTTCGCGATGCTCGCCGCTGCGCAGCGCTGGGGCGGGGGGCAGGACGAGCGGCCCTTTCTGGCGCGCGCCTTCTCGATCGCTCGTCGGCAGGAGGGGGAGTGTCATTACCTGCTCGAGGACGTCGGCCCGGGGACCCGGCGGCTGTGCGAGCTGCGCGCCGGCGAGCGGCTCTGGGTGCTGGGGCCGCTGGGAGTCGGCTTCACCCCGCCGACGCATGGGCGCCGCGCGATACTCGTCGGCGGCGGCGTCGGGATCGCTCCGCTCGCGCTGCTTCAGGATGAGCTGCAGAGCGCTGGCGATGACCTCGAGGTAGACGTCCTGCTCGGCTTTCGCGACGCGGTGCGCACTCCGGGCAGCGAGTTGTTGTCGTGCGCGCGCGTGGCCAGCGACGACGGCTCCGCAGGACACCATGGACCGGTCACCGACCTGCTCGCCGCCGAGCTGCAGCGCGATGGCCACGCCGTCGTGTACGCGTGCGGTCCGCCGCCCATGCTCGAGGCCGTCCGGGCGATGTGCGCCGCCCAGAGGACTCCGGCCCAGCTGGCGCTCGAGGCGCACATGGCGTGCGGGTTCGGCGCCTGCTTCGGCTGTGTCGTGCGAAGGCGCGGCGGCGGCTATCTGCGCGTGTGCGTCGATGGCCCGGTGGTCGACGCCGGGGAGCTCGAGCGGGTCGAAGATCATGCGGGCCGGGTGCCGGTCGGCCAGCCGGCATGAGCGTGAGCTTCTGCGGGCTCGAGCTCGCGCACCCCGTCGTCAACGGCTCGGGAACGTTCGATGCGATCGCGGCTGCCGGCGTGTTCGGCGAGGATCTGCGACGGGCCTTTCCCTTCGCCGCCTACGTGTCCAAGACGATCACCCTCGAGCCCCGCGATGGCAATCCGCCGCCGCGGCTGTGGGAGGCGCCGGGCGGCCTGATCAACTCGATCGGGCTTCCGAACAAGGGCCTCGCCCGCTACATCGCCGAGGATCTCCCCGAGCTCGTGCGCGTGACCGCGACGGCGAACCCGGACGGCTCGGAGCCGGCGTCGGTGCCGCTGATCACGAACGTCATGGGCTCTTGCGCGGATGAGTTCGCCCCTCTCGTCGAGGCCTGCCAGGAGCGCGAGGAGATCGCTGCGGTGGAGCTCAACGTCTCCTGCCCGAACGTCGAGACCGGACTCGACATCGGAGCCGACCCGCGCGAGCTCGAGCGACTCCTGCGCGCGCTGCGCCCGCGGGTCGAGAAGCCCCTGATCGTGAAGCTGACGCCCAACACCGCCGACGTCGCGGCCTGCGCGCAGGGCGCGCAGGAGGGTGGCGCCGACGCGGTCTCGCTGATCAACACGCTGCGGGCGACCGCGCTCGCACCGCGGGCGCGCTCCCGTCCGCCAGCCGGCCCGCGGCCGTGGCTCGGCGGCGGCACGGGGGGGCTGTCCGGACCGGCGGTGCGCCCGGTCGCGCTGGCGCAGGTGGCGGCCGTCGCCGCATCGGTGGCGATTCCCGTGGTCGGCATGGGCGGAGTTCAGAGCGTGGACCACGCGCGCGATTTGATCGATGTCGGAGCCACGCTCGTGGCAGTCGGCACCGAGAGCTTCCGCGACCCGGCCGCGGCAGCGCGAATCGCGAGCGAACTGCGGCAAGGCCGCGCCGGCTGAGCCGACTGGCACCCCCGCGGCTGCCCGCGGGCCGGCGCGCGGCCGCCCGGCCTGCCAGCTCGCTTGGCGTGGCGCCTCCGGCGTCTGCAATTAGCGGGATTGTCGCCATCGGTAGCGGTCAAAATCCCTGCAAACGCATGCTTACACCATACACCTGTCTCGACGTGCATCGACCTCAGGCTGAGGTGAAGGTGAATTCGCCATCTTGGCCTTGATCGCCCGTCCCTGGTGTGTAGACTCGCCGCCCATGTCCACGGCGACCGGCAGGACGTCCTCCAACTCCCCCGTCAGGACCCCCTCCACCTCCGCCGCCAGGACCTCTTCGAACACCTCCATGGCACCCGAGCGATCTCTAAACCAGCGGATGGACGCACTTGCGAGGGCCAACGAGATCCGCGTAAAGCGCGCTGAGCTCAAGCGCGATCTGAAGGCCGGCCGCCGCTCGATCCACTCGCTGCTGCTCGATCCGCCCGAGTACGTCGAGACGGCGAAGGTCTTCGACATGCTGCTGGCCGTCCCCAAGTACGGGCGCGTGAAGGTCAACAAGATCCTCGTCCACTGCCGGATCGCCCCGAGCAAGACGATCGGCGGGCTCTCCGAGCGCCAGCGCAGCGAGCTCATCTCCCTGCTGCATCGCTAGAAGCGCGCCGATCGTTCCACCCGCGCTCGGCAATAGGGTGCCGGCCGTGCCAGCGGCAGTGTTCGTCATCACGGGGCCCTCGGGTGTCGGCAAGGGGACGCTCATCCGCGGGCTGATGGAGCGGCTCCCGAAGCTCGAGCTGTCGGTGTCCGCCACCACCCGTGCGCCTCGGCCGGGCGAGCGCGACGGGGTCGACTACCACTTCCTCTCGGGCGAGGAGTTCGAGCGCAGGCTGCTCGCGGGGGAGTTCGTCGAGCACGCCGACTACGCGGGCCGCCGCTACGGAACGCTGCGTTCGGAGCTCGATGACCGCGTGCGCGCGGGCGTGCCCGTCGTGCTCGAGATCGAGGTGCAGGGCGCCCGCCAGGTGCGCTCGGCGATGCCCGAGGCGGTGCAGGTGTTCATCGCACCCCCGTCGCTGCATGCGTTGCGCACGCGCTTGATCGGGCGGGGGACCGACGATCACGAGGAGGTGGAGCGCCGGCTGCGCGTGGCCGAGCAGGAGCTCGCCGCCCGGCCCGAGTTCGCGCACGTCGTCGTCAACGACCGCCTCGACGAGGCGCTGGGGCGTCTGAGCGCGATCGTCGAGAGCGAGCTGCGGGAATAAGTCGGTGCACGGCGCGCGAGCGGCGAGGAGCGTGCGCGGGCCCACTACACTCCAGGGTCAACGATGAAAGGCAACGCAACGTGATCTCCCCACGCATCGACCGGCTGCTCGAGAAGGTCGACTCCAACTACGCCAGCGTGGTCGTGGCCGCCAAGCGCGCGCGCCAGATCAACAGCTACTACCACAACCTCGGCGAGGGAACCTTCGACGAGTTCCCCCCGCCGATGGTCGATACACGCTCGAAAAACTACCTCACGATCGCCCTCGAGGAGGTAGCAGCGGGGAAGATCAAGTACCACTACCGCTAGGCCGGACCGCCGCCGGCCGGCCCGCGGCGTCCCCGACCGGCAAGCGTTCGGTCAGGGCTTGCCGGCCGTAGGTGGTGCGGCTAAACCTGAAGGCATGTCCCGGATACTGCTCGGCGTGAGCGGCGGCATCGCCGCCTACAAGGCGCTCGAGTTCGTGCGCGTGGCGAGCGCTGCCGGACATGTGCTGCGGGTGGTGCAGACTCCGACGAGCCGGCGGTTCGTGGGCGAGGCCTCCTTCGCCGCGCTCTCCGGCGCAGCCGTGCTCGTCAGCGAGTTCGAGCGCGATCCGGCGAGGGGGGCCTTTCCCGATCAGCACCCGCCCACGCACGAACCGCTCAGCCACCTGCAGCTCGTGGAAGGCGCCGAGGTGTACCTGATCGCACCGGCCTCGGCGAACACCATCGCCAAGCTCGCCGTCGGCCTGGCCGACAACCTGCTGAGTAGCTGCGCGCTCGCGGCCAGCTGCCCGGTGGTGCTCGCCCCGGCGATGAACGGCCGCATGTACGAGCACCCGGCGACCCGTGCGAACCTCGACACGCTGCGTGCGCGTGGCGTGCGCATCGTCGAGCCGGGCGTCGGGCGGCTGGCCTCCAGGGGAGAGCAGGGCATCGGCCGCATGGCCGATGCCGGTGCAGCTGCTCGCGGCATGCGAGGCCGCGCTCGGCGGGCGGGAGGCGCCTCGCTCCCCCGCCAGCATGAGCGGGGTGAGGGTGCTCGTCACCGCCGGGGGCACGCGTGAGCCGATCGACGGCGTCAGGTTCATCGGCAACAGCTCCTCCGGGCGCATGGGCCTCGCGCTCGCGCGGGCCGCGCAGGAGCGGGGGGCCGAGGTGACGCTAATCACGGCCAATGTCGCGCTGGCCGGTCCGCCGCTCGTGAAGCATCGCGAGGTCGTCACCGCGGCCGAGCTCGAGCGCGCCTGCGAGCAGGAGTTTCCCTCCTGCGAGGTGCTGCTGATGGCTGCGGCGGTGGGCGACTTCAGGCCATCCGCACCGAGCGACGGGAAGCTCAAGAAGTCCGGCCGCGAGCACCTGCGGCTCGAGCTCGAGCCCACGCCCGACGTGCTCGCCGGCCTGGCCGCCCGGCGGCGTGAGGGCCAAACGCTGATCGGCTTCGCGGCGGAGTACGGCGAGAAGGCGGTCGAGCACGCCCGCGGGAAGCTGGCGCGCAAGGGCCTGGACGCGATCGTGGTGAACGACATCTCGCGCGAGGACATCGGCTTCGACGTGGACGCCAACGAGGTCACGATCCTCATCGCCTCGCCGCAGCGCGCGGCCGAACGGCACGTCCCCCGCGCCGACAAGGCGACCGTCGCCGATGCCATCCTCGACACCGTCGAGCAGCTGCGCGCCCCCCGCTAGCGGGTTAGACTGGCCACAGATGGAGAGCGCGTATGACCTCTATCAGCGCGGCTGCGATCTGCTCAACCACGGCGACCACGAGGCTGCGACGGTGCCGCTGCAGCGCGCGCGGGAACTCGAGCCCGAGAAGGCCTCGATTCGCGAGACGCTCGGGCGAGCGCTGTTTCACTCGCGCCGCTACGCGGCAGCCGCCACGGAGTTCCAGGCCGTCGCCCAGAGCTCACCCACCAACGACTACGCGCTGTTCTGCCTGGGCCGCTCGATGCAGCTGCTGGGCCGCCATCGCGATGCCTGCAAGCCGCTTGCGCTGGCGTGCTCGCTGCGCCCCGAGCGCGCCGACTACCGTCTCTACCGCGACCGCGCGCGCCGGGACGCCGAACGGAGCTGAGAGCGGATATCCGGGCCGTGCCGATGCTATGCTCGACGCACAGCTTTCGTGCCGGCGTGCAGACGTCGGCAGCAGTACCGAGAGTGGGCGCCCGCCCGCTTTTTTTGCGTAAGGACTTGATCGTGAGCACCCTGCAGACAGATATCGAGAGGCGTCTGGCCCAGAGCGAGCCCGATGTCGAGGTGCTGCTCGCGGAGGTCGTCGGCGGACGCTGCCTGCGCGTCTACATCGACCATCCCGACGGCGTGACGCTCGCGCTGTGCGAGCGCGTCAGCGGGCTGCTGAGCGCCGAGCGCGAGCGCTACTCGCTGGAGGTCTCCTCGCCGGGCAGCGAGCGTCCCCTGACCAAGCCCGCACACTTTCGCCGCTTCGTCGGCCGGCGCGCGCGCGTGCGAACGCGCCACCCTCGCCCGGCCGCCGCCTCAGGGCAGCGGTCGGCCGGCGCACGGCCGACCGATGGGAGATCACTCGATCTCCGATCGGCCAGCAGCTTCACGGGCGAGCTCGTGGGAGCCTCCGAGGAGGAGGTCACGCTGGCCGCCGACGGGGGCATCATCGCGATCCCCTACGCGGAGATCCGTCGCTCGAACCTGGTCGGGGAGTAGTCAGTCATGTCACGCGAAATCCTCGAGGCGATGCACGCGCTGGCGCGCGAGAAGGGGATCGAGCCCGAGAAGCTGATGGTCGCGCTCGAGGACGCGCTGCTGTCCGCCTACAAGAAGCAGCCGGGCTCGGCCAAGTACGCGCGCGTGGAAATGGACCGCGAGACGGCCGACTTCAGGGTCATCGAGCTGATCATCCCCGAACGCCTGGAGGCGCATCTGATCGTGGAGACGATCGACGAGGAAACGACGATCGATCCCGAGACCGGCGAGATGCGCGAACCGGAGGAACCGGAAATCGACCCGAAGAAGTTCGCCGAATACCGCGACCAGATCGACGAGCGCGACGTCACGCCCGATGACTTCGGGCGGATCGCCGCGCAGACCGCCAAGCAGGTGATCCTGCAGCGGATCCGCGAGGCCGAGCGCGACATGATGTACGAGGAGTATCGAGACCGCGTGGGCGAGCTGATCACCGGCATCGTCCAGCAGTCGGACTCCCGCTACACGCTGGTGCAGCTGCGCGAACGCGTGGAGGCGCTGCTGCCCAAGTCAGAGCAGGTCGAGGGCGAGCGTTACGACCACTCGCAGCGGATCAAGGCGGTCATCAAGGAGGTCTCGCCGTCGACCAAAGGGCCCGCGATCATCGTCTCCCGCCGCGACCCCGAGCTGATCAAGAAGCTGTTCGAGCTGGAGGTCCCGGAGATCGCCGATGGGCTGGTGGAAATCGCCAACGTGGCCCGCGAGCCCGGCTACCGCTCGAAGATCGCCGTCATCTCCCACACCGACGGCGTCGACCCCGTCGGCGCCTGCGTGGGCCCGCGCGGCTCGCGCGTGCGCATGGTGGTCTCCGAGCTGCGCGGCGAGAAGATCGACATCATCCCCTTCAACGACGAGCCCGCGCGCTTCGTCGCCAAGGCGCTGTCGCCGGCGCGCGTGCGCGAGGTCCTCGTCGATGACGATGCCAAGCAGGCGACCGTCATCGTGCCCGACGACCAGCTATCGCTGGCGATCGGCCGCGAGGGCCAGAACGCTCGCCTGGCCGCGCGGCTGACCGGCTGGCGCGTCGACATCCGCTCGGAGACCGAGTTCGCGGCCGAGGAGGCCGAGCACGGTTACGAGGAGGAGGAGGTGCAGGGCCGCTGTGCTGCGATCCTCTCCAACGGGCGGCGCTGTCCCAACGCCGCGCTTCCCGGCTCGCGCTACTGCGGCCTGGACACCCACCAGGCGCTGGCGGGCATCTCCAGCGACAACATCGTCGATCTCGCCCAGGCGCCGGCGGGCGACACCGGCGAGCAGGACGCGGGCTCTTCGGCGCTGCAGGAGGACCTCGAGCCCGCGCAGGGCGGCGCCGAGCTCCACGCGCAGGCTCCGCATGGGGCCGCCGAGGAGCAGGCGCGATAGCGGCTCAGTGCGGCGCGCAGGCGGCGAGCAGCGCCGGGGCGCAGCGTCCTGCGATGGTCCGTGCGCAGGCGTCGCCGCGGCGCCGCTGCGTCGGCTGCGGGCGGATCGCGGCCAAGTCCGAGCTGCTGCGCATCGCCGTCGCCGCGAGCCGTGAGCGCCGGCGTGGTGAGTGCGCCCTGGCCGTGCTCGATCGTGCCGGCACGATGCCGGGTCGCGGCGCGTACCTGTGCAGGGCGCCGGCCGCGGGTGTGCCGGCCGGCAGCTGCCTCGCCGCCGCGACGCGTCGCGGCGCGATCGCACGTGCGCTGCGCTGCGCGGTGAGAATCGACCCAGAGCTCGTAGAATCGGTGAGCCAATGAGCAAGAAGCGCGTGCACGAAATCGCAAAGGAGCAGGGCCTCTCGAGCAAGGAGGTGCTCGAGCGGCTGAGGGCTGCGGGCGTCGAGGTGAAGGTCGCCCAGTCCTCCGTGGAGGAGGCGGTCGCGCTGAAGGCGCTGGCCGCGTCAGAGCGCGCGGGCACCCCCAGCTCAAACGGAGCTCCCGCCGCGGCCGCGGCGGGAGCCGCCGCACCGGAAGCCGCCGCACCGCCGGCCGCGCCCCAGGCCAAGGCTCCCGCCGCCGCCGCCTCCGCCGCGCCGGCCGAGGCGCCGAGCCCGCCGAAGAGCTCCGAGGGGCCGTCGCCGGGCGCGCCCGCATCGGGCGACGGCGCCTCGAGCGTGGCCTCCCCGGCGCGTCCTGGCGCTGGAGCGCTCGCGCCGGCTGCGCACGCGGCGGCGGCCGCCGAGCGCGTGCGCCCCACGCGCGACTCGCGAACCGGGGAGCGCACGCCCGGCGACATCGGACCGGGTGGGCGCCGGCGCGTGGTGATCGACTCGCAGGCTTCGCGCCGCCAGCAGGGCGGGCCGGCCAACCAGCCGCAGCGGCGTCCGCGCCGCGGTCGGCGCAGGCGCGGGACCTACGACGAGACGGTCGCGCCGATCGACACGGCGGCGATGGAGGCGACCGACCTGATCCGGGTCAACTCGGGCTCGACGGTCAAGGACGTGGCCGAGTATCTCGGCGTCGCGGTGCCCGAGGTGATCAAGAAGCTGATGACGCTGGGCGAGATGGCAACCCTCACCCAGACGCTGTCAGATGACGCGATCGGCGTGCTGGCGGATGAGTTCGACAAGCAGATCGAGATCGTGCACGCCGCCGACGACGTCGAAGTCGAGCCGGTGTTCGAGGACGCCGAGGAGGACCTCATCGAGCGCCCGCCGGTGGTGACGATCATGGGACACGTCGACCACGGGAAGACCTCGCTGCTCGACGCCATTCGCGAGACCGAGGTGGCCGCGGGGGAGGCGGGCGGCATCACGCAGCACATCGGCGCCTACCAGGTGCGCCACGGCGACGGGGAGATCACCTTCCTCGACACGCCGGGGCACGAAGCGTTCACGGCGATGCGAGCGCGCGGAGCGCGCGTGACCGACCTGGCGGTGATCGTGGTGGCCGCCGACGACGGCGTCAAGCCTCAGACCGAGGAGGCGATCGACCACGCTCGCGCCGCCGAGGTGCCGATCGTGGTGGCGGTGAACAAGATCGACAAGGAGGGCGCACAGCCCGAGCGCGTGCGCAGCGAGATGGCCCAGCACGGGCTCCAGCCCGCCGAGTGGGGGGGTGAGATCGAGTTCGTGGACGTGAGCGCGAAGACGCACGAAGGCCTCGACTCCCTGCTGGACACGATCCAGGTCGTGACCGACCTCGAGGAGCTGAGGGCCAACCGCGACGCGGACGCCTCGGGCACGGTGATCGAGTCCAAGCTGGACCCCGGGCGCGGGCCGGTCGTGAGCATCCTCATCCAGCGGGGCACGCTGCGGGTCGGCGACGCGCTCGTCGCCGGCGCGCATTTCGGAAGGGTGCGCGCGATGCACGACTTCGTGGGCGCGCGCATGAAGCGGGCGACGCCCGGTCAGCCCGTGGAGGTGCTCGGCTTCGACGGCGTGCCGGAGGCGGGCGAGATCGTGCGGGCGGTCGAGAACGAGCGGCGTGCGCGCCAGCTCGCCGGCGAGCGCGCGAACCGGCTGAAGACGGAGGCGCTCGCGCGGCGCTCGGGACGCAAGGTGTCCCTGGAAGATGTGTTCAAGCTCGCCCAGGAGGGAGCCGTGAAGGAGCTTGGCCTGGTCGTCAAGGCCGACGTGGCCGGCTCGCTCGAGGCGCTCGAGGACGAGATCGCGAAGCTTCCCCAGCAGGAGGTCACGGTCAACATCATCCACCGTGGCGTCGGTGGCATCAACGAGTCGGACGTGATGCTCGCCGCGGCCTCGAAAGGGGTGATCCTGGCCTTCAACGTGCGTCCCGTCGGCGACGCGCGCCAGATCGCCGAACGCGAGGGGGTGGAGATCCGCTCCTATGCCGTCATCTACCGGGCGATCGAGGAGCTGCGCGCAGCGATGCAGGGAATGCTCGAGCCGGCCGAGGTGGAGACCTCGCTGGGGCAGGCGGAGGTGCGCCAGCTGTTCCGCGCCTCGCGCATCGGGACGATCGCCGGCTCGTTCGTGACCGAGGGCAAAGTCACGCGCGGCGCCAGGGTGCGGCTTGTGCGCGACGGGACCGTGATCTTCGACACCACGATCGACAGCCTGCGACGCTTCAACGACGACGTGCGCGAGGTCGCATCGGGCTTTGAGTGCGGGATCGTGCTCGCGAACTTCCAGGATCTGCACGTGGGCGACGTGCTGGAGACCTACGAGACGCGCCTGCAGGAGCGTGAGCTCTCCTCCTGACCGGGTGGGCCTGCAAGCTCGCGCCCGGCGCATCCTCAGCCGGGGGGTTGACAGATAGGATGAGCACAGGGCGTATGCGTCGCGTCGACGAGGCCATTCGCCAGGTGTTGGGTGAGGCGCTGGCAGGAGAGCTGAAGGACCCTCGAGTGGGATTCGTAACCGTGACCGATGTCAGAACCAGCGCCGACCTGCGGCATGCTCGCGTGTACGTGAGCGTGCTCGGGGAGGGCGGCCGCCAGTCGGAGGCGCTCCAGCGCGAGGCGACACTCGAGGGCCTGCGCAGCGCGCATGGCTATCTGCAGGGCCGGATCGCGAGCGAGCTGCGCCTGAAGCGCACCCCGACGCTCGAGTTCTCCTACGACGACACGACCGACCGTGCGCTACGCGTCGACGCTCTTCTCGACGAGATCGGCCACTCGTGAGCGACGGCAACCGCGACGCCGCGATCCGCGAGCAGGTGCTCGAGCGAATACGCGAGGACTCCAAGTTCGTGCTGGCCGCGCATGAGAGCCCCGACGGTGACGCGCTCGGGTCGCTTGTCGGGATGCAGGGGCTGCTGACGGCGCTCGGCAAGGATTCGGTGATGTTTATAGCTCCCGACGACCTGCCGCTGCCCAACGAGTACCGCGTGTTCGCGCTCGACGGTCTGATTCAGGCGCCGCCGGCGGACATCGGCGAGCGGACCGCCGTGTTCCTGGACTGCGGCAACATCGATCGCAACTCCGCCAGCGTGCTGCGCGACGGCCGGCACCTGCTGAACATCGACCACCATCACGACAACACCCGCTTCGGGACGCTCGACTACGTCGTGCCCTCGGCCTCCTGCACGGCGGAGATCGTGTGGGATCTCATGCACGGCCTGGGGGTGCGCCCCACGCCCGTCGTGGCTCAGGCGCTGTATGTCGGGCTGATCACCGACACGGGGCGCTTCATGTACGAGAACACCGGTCCGCGCGCGCACGAGATGGCCGCCGAGCTGATCGAAGCGGGCGTCGACGTGCAGGGGGCATACCGGCAGCTGTATGAGGAGCTGCCGCCCGGGAAGCTCGCCCTGCTGGCGCTCGCGCTCGGGAAGGTGCAGCGGTTCGACTCGGGCGAGCTCACGCTCGCGGCGCTGAGCGCGGAGGACTTCAAGGCGGCCGCGGCCGAGGAGAGCTACTCCGAGGGCATCATCGACCAGCTGCGCGCCGTGCAGGGCACGAAGGTCGCGGCGCTCGTGCGCGAGCTGACGAGCGGGGAGCGAAAGGGGCAGCGCAAAGTCTCGCTGCGGGCCACTGACGACGACGTCGACGTGTCGGCCATCGCCCGTGCCCAGGGGGGCGGGGGCCACCGGCGCGCGGCGGGATTCTCAACGGCCCTGAATCTGGACGAGCTGATCGCCTTCCTGCGTGCGCAGATCGCCGCCCAGCTGCATGCTGCGGCAGACGTAAGCACCGCCGCGACGCTCGCCTGAGGTGCCCCCGTCGGCAACTGACGGCGTGCTGCTGATCGACAAGCCCGCCGGGCATGACCTCGCACGACGTGGTCGCCGCGGTACGGCGCTCGCTCGGGGGAGTGCGGACCGGGCACGCTGGCACGCTGGATCCGTTCGCGACCGGGCTGCTGCTGGTGCTCGTCGGCCGGGCGACCAAGGCGCAGCGCGCGCTGATGGAGCTGCCCAAGCGCTATGAGACGATCGCGCGGCTGGGCGCGGTGTCGAGCACAGGCGACACCGAGGGTGAGATAACGCAGACCGGGCGCCTGCCGGACGACCCGCCGCAGCTGCCCACGGGAACGATCCGACAGCGCCCGCCGATGCACTCGGCGGTGAAGATCGAAGGAGAGCGCGCCTACCGGCGCGCTCGTCGCGGCGAGCGCTTCGAGATGCCCGAGCGTGAGGTCACCGTCTACTCCTTCGAGCAGCTGTGGCGTGAGCAGGGAGCCAGCGCCCGCGCCGGCTTTGCGATCGAATGCTCGTCGGGCACCTACGTGCGCTCGCTCATCGCCGGCCTGAACGACGCCTACTGCCTGGAGCTGAGGCGCACGGCCATCGGACCCTTCGAGGTCGCCGATGCGGTCGGTGTTCCGCGGCGCGGAGAGCCGTGGCGCGATCCTCCGCTGATCGCGGTGGCGCAGGCGCTCGCGATGGCATCGGGCCGCGCGGGCGATCGGGCCGGCAGGCGCCCGGCGGACGGCCATAGACTGTGAGACCGTGAAGATCGCCCGCCTGCCCGACGTGGAGCGCCGAGCGCAGCGCAGCGTCGCGGTCGGGACCTTCGACGGCGTGCACGTCGGCCACCGCGAGGTGATCCGCGGCTCGGACAGCGTGCTCACCTTCGAGCCCCACCCGGTATCCGTGGTCGCACCGCAGCACACGCCCAAGCTGCTCACGACGTTCGAGCGCAAGGCCGAGCTGATCGCCTCGCTGGGAGTGCAGGAGCTGATCGTGATCCCGTTCGACGCGGAGTTCGCGAAGCGCTCGGCCGATGACTTCGTCACCGACGTCCTCGTCGGCAGCCTGGACGCAGCGCAGGTCGCGATCGGCGAGAACTTCCGCTTTGGCAACAAGGCGCAGGGCGACCCGCGCATGCTCGCCGCCGACGGGCGCTTTTCGACGGTCGTGCATCCGCTGCTGGAAATAGGCGGGGAGGTCGTCTCCTCGAGCCACATCCGCGGCCTCGTGCTCGCGGGCAGGATCTCCGAGGCCAACCAGCTGCTGGGCGACCCCTTCGAGCTCTCCGGCGAGGTGGTCCACGGCGACAAGCGCGGCGGCCGGCTCGGCTTTCCCACCGCCAACCTGATACCGGAGGAGGCCCTGGTCTGCCCCGGCCACGGCGTGTATGCATGCCTGGCCGACGGCCCATCGACCGTTCGCTTGCTGCCGGCGGCCGTGAGCATAGGCGTGCGTCCGACTTTCAAGACCGGCAGGGGCGAGCTGATCGAGGCCTACATCTTGGACTTCGAGGGCGATCTCTACGGCAGCCGTGTGCGGCTGCAGTTTCTCGAGCGGCTGCGCGGCGAGCGGCGCTTCGACACGCCCGAGGCGCTGATCGAGCAGATGCGCCGGGACGTGGAGCGTACGCGCGAAGTCACTGCGGCTGCTAGCGTAGGCGGCCGCAGATGAGCGCCATCACGACAGAGCGCAAGCGCGAGATCGCCGCCAAGTTCGGCGCCAACGAGAAGGACATGGGCTCGACGAAGGTCCAGGTCGCGCTGCTGACCGAGCGCATCAACCATCTGACCGAGCATCTGCGTCAGCAGGGCAACGACCATCACTCCCGCCGTGGCCTGTTGATGCTCGTCGGCCGTCGCCGGCGCTTTCTCGCCTACCTGCAGCGCAGGGACCTCGAGGGCTACCGCGAGCTGATCAAAGAGCTGGGCCTGCGGAAGTGAGCGTCATCGGGCCCGGTAGCGCGGCGCCCTCGTTCACGCTCATGCGTGAGGACGGAGAGAGGTTCACAGAGCAGGATCTGCAGGGCCAGGGCACGGTGCTCGTGTTCTATCCGTTCGCGTTCGCCAACGTCAACAAAGACACACCGGCCCGTGCCTAGGACCCCGCAAGTCGGGGAGCCGGCACCGGACTTCGAGCTACCTGGCACCGAGGGCACCTTCCGGCTCTCGGACCACCGAGGCGAGCGCGTGGTGCTGCTGTTCTATGTGGGGGACTTCACGGCGGTCTGCACCCAGCAGTTCTGCTCCTACCGCGACCGCGCCGAGGACTTCTCCGCGCTGGGGGCGACCGTCGTGGGCATCTCCGCGCAAGACGTGGCGTCGCACGAGCGCTTCGTCGCCGAGAACTCGCTCACCGTGCCGCTCCTAGCCGACACCGAGCAGGTGGTCGCCAAGGCGTACAGCGTGGACTCGCCTAAGTGGAGCACCGACCGATCGGTAATCGTCATCGACGAGCAGGGGATTGTGCGCTACCGCCACGACCCCGAGACACCGCTGGGCTTCCCGTCGATAGACGATCTCAAGGCGGCGCTGGACGCGTTGCCCGCGCCGAGCTAGGGGTCGCGCCAAAGGCTCGGCAAGTCCGTCCTCATTGGCGCCTATCTTGTGCTCGTGGCACTTCGCCGTTCCACACATGTGCGCGATGGGCTTCCGCCGCTCGATGGCGGCGGCGGGAGCCGGTCGCACCTTCCACGGCACCGGCGAAGCCACGCACAAGTCGAACGGCGAAAGGAACCACGATGGACCTTCAGGAGCAATTCGAGCTAGAAGCTCGCGGCACCACCACAGGGCCGGAAGCGCTCGGCCACCCCGCCACACCGAGCGAAGAACTCGCCGCCGCCGGGATCAGAACCGCGCGGCTCATTCGGCTCGATACCAAACGCTTTGGCCGCGCGGCTCGCCACAGGGCGGCGACCCTACAGGGCGAGATCGTCGCCGCGCGACGCAGGATCAGGGCGGGCGAGGATCGGGCGCACCGAGCGCTCACGCAGGCGTTACAGGAGCTTCAACAGCTCATGCAACAGACACCCGGCGGCACGCGCCTACCCTTCCGCCGGATCACGGGCGAGGAACCCTTCCGACGCGGCCGGGAGCTGGCCCCGGCCCCGATCCTGCCGCGTACTCGGCAGGACTGCAAGGGGGGCCGTGCTCGACCGGGACACAGCTCGACGCGCTCGACGCGGGCAGGGCCATCGAGCGGAAGTGATGACGAACCTGGGGGCGATCCAGAAGGGGAACCCCGGCGCAGTAGCAGCACCCTTTGGCGCAGCATTGGCCTTCATGTAGTCGCAGGGCTCGGCCGATCGGCGGTGAAGTCGTGACCGCCCAAGAGCAGGCCCTAACCGCCGTCGCGGCGACCACGCTGGGGGAACCCCGTCATGTAGGAACCCTCGCCGGACGTGCTCGGCTCATGCTCGACTCGCCGGCTTGCCCGCCGAGCTTTGCGGCATGGCACGCCACGCTGCCGACCTGGCTAGCAGGCCCCGCACGACTGCGGACGTTCTCTCGGCTGCCCGAGGACGTGCAGGCGGCGCTATGGCGGGACCTCGCCGTGACAGTGGACCGGGGGCGGGCATGACTCCGGCGCCGATAGACCTACTGGCCGAGGCGCTCGACGGGCGCGACCTGCTCGTGTCCCGCCGACGCGATCAGATCACGGCCCGCTGCCCGTGTCACGACGACCGCAACGCGAGCCTCAGTGTCGGCGTGGGGCGCGACGGCCGTGCGCTCGTCCACTGTCACGCCGGCTGCGATTCGCTCGACGTACTCGACGGGCTCGGGCTGGCCTGGCCCGATCTTTTCCCCAACGATGGCAGCTCTAAGCCGTGGACGAACGCCGGCCTGCGCCGTGTCGGCGCGAGCCTGGAGAGCGACGGCCGCGTGAGGTTCGGAGGCGTGCGCTACCTGCCGGGCGCCGAGAACGGCGACCGGAAGTCGATCGCCGACGCCGGCAGGCCGCGCGAGCTCTACCCGGACCCCGCGACCGTTCCCGGCGATGTGCTCTATGTCCCGGAGGGTGAGCCCGACGCCGCCACGGGCTCGAGCCTAGGGCTGGCGACGGTCGCCGTGCCGGGCGCGGCCGGATGGCGCTCGGAGTGGGCCGCACGGCTCGCGCAGGGCCGGCGCCGTGTCGTGGTGATCGCGGACTCTGACGAGGCCGGCCGGAAGGCCGCCGAGCATGTGGCCGGCGCCATCGCCGAGCACTGTCCCGATGTGCGCGTGCTCGACCTGGCGCCGGAGCGCTCGGACGGTTTCGACCTGTCGGATTATGCGGCCGAAGGCCACGGCGCGGCCGAGCTTGTGAAGCTCGCCGAACAGGCCGCGACCGTCGGCGGCGAGCAACCTGACAAGCGCGTCATCGTCGCCGAGAGCTTCGCCACGATCCGGGCACAGCGCACCCGCTGGCTCTGGGCGGGACGTATCCCGCTCGGGGCGCCGACGCTGCTCGTGGGCCGCGAAAAACTCGGGAAGTCAACGCTGACGGTCACGCTCGCCGCTGGAGTGTCACGCGGAACCCTGGAGGGCGACCTAAAGGGCACGCCGGCCGACGTGCTCATCGTCAGCTACGAGGACAACGCACGGTCCACGATCAAGCCGCGACTACTGGCGGCCAACGCTGACCCGTCGCGCGTCCATGCGCTCGCCGCCAAGCGCCGGGGCGTCTATGACCTCGTGAGCCTGCCGGATGACGTGGAGTCGGTGCGCGAGGCTGTGCGCGAGCGGAAGGCGCGTCTGCTCATCGTGGACCCGTTCAGCGCGTCGCTCGCGGTCGGCATCGACTCTCACCGGGACGGCGATATGCGCCGGGCGATAGCGGCGCTCGCGCAGCTCGCCGAGGATGAGGACCTGGCCGTGGCGCTCGTGGCGCACTTCAACAAGGGCACGGCCGGCGACTCGCTGACCCGCGTACTCGGATCACGGGCGCTCACCGCCGCGTCACGGTCGGTGCTCGTGTTCGGTCGCGCTCCCGACGCTGAGGACCGCTCGCCCGATCGCGTGCTCGCTCATTCCGCGTGCAACGTGGCGGCCGAGGCCCCGTCGCTGGCCTGCCGGATCGAGCCTCGCGTCATTGAGGATGAGGTTGGAGCCATCGAAACCTCGCGGCTCGTGATTCTCGGCGACTGTGAGACACAGGCCGACGAGCTGCTTTCAACGCGGGGAGAGGATGATCGCTCAGACCGCGACATAGCCGCTGACTGGCTGAGGGATGAGCTGGCAGACGGCGACTGGCACAGGGCGAGCGAAATCAAGGCGAGCGCCAAGATCGCCGACATTCGCGAGCGCACGCTTCACCGAGCCCGCAAGGTGCTCGGCGTCGAGGATCGCCGCGAAGGTTTCCCGGCGGTTTCAGAGTGGCGCTTGCCAGTTGTGCCAAGCCCTGCCGATGAGGTTGGCACAACTGTAGGTGGCACAACTAGGAAAACCCGCAACGTAGAGCCAAATCCAGCCGATTCACGGGGTCAGTTGTGCCAAACAGCGGTCACTGGCACAACTGGCGTCGAATCGGCGTCTGACTGCGCTCGCCCGGACGCTCACGCCGACCACTGGAAGCCACACCCGCTGACAGCGCGGATGACGTGCTGGCGATGCCATCCGCCGGCCGGCGCTCACAACGATCGCGGCGACCGCGAGCCGGTGGCGCCATGAACGCCGAGGCGCTAATCGGCGCACTCAGAGCGGCCGGCTGCCAGCCGCGCCAGATCGGCGACGGACTGTGGCTCGCCGCTTGCCCGAGCTGCCGGGCTCGGGGTCACTTTGGACTGCTTGAAGTCCAAGTGACGCCGGAGGGCGTGCATATGGACTGTGACCCGAACCGGGAGCCGCAACCATGAGCGCGGCGACGGCTTCACCCGCAGCGCTCGCCGCGGCGCAGCGAATCCTCGACGCCGCAGCTCGGCGACTGCTCGCCGAACAGATCGAGGGTGAACGCGAGCACGGCAACGGGAAGGCGAAGCGATGACCGCTGGGGGCGAGAGTGCTTATCGCCGGAAGCTACGCGCAGCGAAGCGCTCACAGACGAAGTGCGCCGGCTGTGGAGCGACGTTTACTCCGCGACGGTCAAACCAGCGCTATCACTCGCTGGCCTGCAAGCAGAAGGCATACAGATGGCGCTCAGCATGACCGTGGCCGCTGAGATTGAGACTGTCGCATCCGTCGGCGAAGCAAGCGTGTCGAGGATACCCACGCCGTCTGCTGCCAATCGTCCAAGGCGGGCGTCTCCCACGCCTCGGTAGATGTGTTCGCTTCTCCGTAGGAGCGGAAGTGAGCCGAGGTCCGTGCGGGCTGCATTCGTGCTGAGGCCGATTACCGTGAGAAAGCGCTTACGGAAGCGACCCCCTAAGAGCATTCTCACGAGCCCGTTAGGTCCAGCTTATACCGCTCGCAGGTAATACCAGGACGACCAGCGCGACTAGGGAAGGTCGGTGGGAGATGGCCGCGGCAGATGGCGGTAAACGAAGGTATATTCCTGCGCTCGACGCCCTCCGCGGGCTCGCGATCATCGCAGTGCTCCTCCGTCACGCATGGCCGTCCATATTCGGTGCCGGTGGGTTTGTCGGAGTCGAGTTGTTCTTTGTACTCAGCGGCTACCTGATCACGAGCATACTGATGAGCGAGTTTGAGTCGGGCAAGCTCTCCTACCGTCGCTTCTACGTCAATCGGATCTTGCGCTTGGTGCCCGCGCTCACCGTGATGGTCTTGTTCGTGCTCTTGGTGGTTGTGGCGTTCAACCCGCTTTCAGATCGCCGATTCCTGCTTTCCGGGGCGGTGAGGGGGCTGACCTACATTGACGATACACCCAAAGGGACCTTGCATCCGCTGAATGAGCTCACCCACCTATGGACGCTTGCGATCGAGGAGCAGTTCTACATTATCTGGCCCGTATTGCTGGTTACCGCAGCGGCACGCGGTGCGCGACGGCTACACCAGATGACCTGGGCCGTGCTCGGAATGTCTCTCGTAGCTCTCTTCGCGACCGTTGCCTATGGGCACTACAGCAAAAACGTTGAACGCATTTATGAGTCGCCCACGAACTGGGCTGTGACCCTCGCCGCGGGCTGTGCGCTCGCAATCGGCCTCATCAAACTCCGAATCACCTCGAAGTTCGTCGCGCCAGTCCTTGTGGCGCTGCTGGGGATCGCGTTGCTGCCGGAAGCGAAGAGCCACGCGTGGACCTACTTGTTGGTGCTTCCCTTGATCGCGGTGCTATCGCTGTGTCTCATTAGTAACGCGACGAGCAAGACGCCGAGCAGGATTTTGAACAACCCGTCCCTACGATCTCTCGGCAAGATCTCCTATGCCACCTACCTGTGGGATTTTCCGCTCAGCCAGTGGTTCCCGGGACCCGTGGCCATTCCACTCGCACTCGCGGCAGCTTGGGTGAGCTTCTGGCTCGTCGAGCAGCCATTCCTACGGCTGAAGAATCGTGCCTCGCCTGGCGCGTCAACCCGCTCTGCGCACAGCCATCTCATAAATGGCGCGCGCGGGGAAGCTGCGGTGACCACCGCCGCCGAGTAGCTTGGTTCCGCGGCCGCCTCTCCGCTGACGCTCGCTCTGGACGACGCCCAAGTGCGATGACTGAGGACAGCCAGACGACTGCATAGCGCGGCGTAAAGCGATGGCGTAGCTCGTCAGACGCACGGACGTCATCCGTAACACGTCGGACGCCATCCGTAACGGTTGGACTTGGACTGCGCTCGCGAGCCTGAGATCGTCAAAGAGCGACAACAGTGTTTGCGCTCTTGGAGGTCTAGTGCCCGACCACATCGTCATCGGCAGTCGAGTCCCGGCAGACTTCGCCGACACCGTGCGCCAAGCCGCACGGGCCGAGGACCGTAGCGTGGGCTATCTGATCCGCCGGGCGCTGCGGCACGAGCTGGAGCGCGTCACCGGCGAGGGCGGTGGCGAGTGCGAGTGCACCGAGCCCGTCGCCGGTGTGCACGAAGCGCCATGAGCACCGCCACGACCCGCACGGCCAGAGTCGTGGAGCGAGGGCCCGGGAGAGAAACCGACCCCCGCTCCACTGGAATGCGTCTTGCGACCTGTCCTTTCGACCCGAGCCAACACCCGAGCGTCTGTCTCTGCGCATCCCTCGATTTCTCTATCGGCTCGGGCTCTAGGAGGGCGGCGAAACGTCATCGACCAGCCGTCCAGAGACGGCTGCTCAGATGGCTGCCCGAGCGTAGGACTACGGCCGGAGCGCTTGAGCTACCGGCGGGCAGGGAGCGAGACCAGGGAGGCGTGCCCAGCCCCCAGGCGCGGGCATACGAATGATGCACGGTCCTATAGACGACCCGCTCGCCATCTCCGTTTTTCTCCGAGCGAGCAATTCAGTCCGCACCCTGGATCGGGTTCAGCCCGGGGAGGGCCGCAGAAGCGCCGGGAGGGTGCTCTGATGGCCTCTAAGCGCTACGGGCCAAAGCACCGCCGGCTCCGTGTGGCATGGAAGGAACGCGTGGAAGCCGGGGGAGTGTTCTGCGGAAGATGTGGAGGCCCGGTCCTACCTGGCACGAGCTGGCATCTTGACCACGCCGACCTGCGAGGCGGCGAAGGCGTTTATCGGGAGAACCCGGTCTCGCACGCTCGTTGCAATGTCAAAGCCGGGGCGAGGCTGGGCGGCAAACTTCGCCGCCGGCGGCGCAAAGTCCAGTCGAGGGTGTGGTGATGGCACCGCGCAAGCAGCCGACCACGGTGCTCGGAGGCGTCGAAGCCGACCTCGCACGCATGCCCGCCGAGCTCCAGCGCGGAGCACTCGCGCAGAGCGCTATGGAGCTCGCCCGCCAGCTCGACTCCAAGACCTCCGCAACCTCCAAGTCGATGTGCGCGCGAGCCCTCCAGGCCACTCTGGGCGACCTCAGGGCACAGGCCCCGCCGGCAAGGACACATGATGTGGTGGATGAGCTGAGCAGCCGCCGCGAGAAGCGCATCGGGGGCGCCTGATGAGCTTGCTCGGGGTACAGGTTCCGCGGATTCGCCTCGTGCCCGAGTGCGCGACCTCCACGGCCGTCGAAGCGCTCGACCTAGCCCGTGTGGCTGGACTCACCTTGGACCCCTGGCAGGAGACCGTCCTCGCGGAGAGTCTTGGCGAAACCGCTGACCACAAATGGGCGGCATTTGAGTGTGGGTTATGCACGCCGAGACAATCAGGGAAGAACGAGGTAATCCTGGCCCGCGAGATCGTCGGCTTGTTCCTGCTGAAAGAGAACCTCATCGTTCACTCGGCGCACAGGTTCCCGATGGCTCAGGAGCATTTCAGGAGGCTGCTGGCGATCATCGAAGCCGTCCCAGAGTTTTCCTCCCGCGTGAAGCGGACCTCCAGAAGCCACGGCGAGGAGGGGATCGAACTCGTGAGCGGCCAGCGGATCTCATTCCGCACCCGCACCGCGTCGGGCGCGAGGGGCTACAGCGCCGATCTCGTCGTCTGTGATGAGTCGATGATCTTGAGTGACGAACACATGGCAACGCTCGTCCCGACCTTGAGCGCCCGTCCGAATCCGCAAATATGGATGGTCGGGAGCGCCGTCGATCGAGAGGTTCACACCGATGGCGCCGTCTTCTCCCGCCTGCGGGCGCGGGCCATGGAGGGGGCCACGCGCGTGGCCTATTGGGAGTGGTCAGTAGACGCGCCGGCGCCTGATGCCGTGGACGTCAAAGCCGTGTCGAACCCTCACTGCTGGGCGGTCTCAAACCCCGGACTGGGGCGCAGGATCACCGCCGAGCAGATAGAAGCCGAGCTATCGGCGCTCGATCTTCGCTCATTCTGCGTCGAGCGATGCGGAATCGGAGACTGGCACCGCAGCGACGGCCACGCCGGCGACATCGACCCGGTTCTGTGGCTGGACTGCCTCGACGCCGGCTCGAAGCTCGGAGAATCGCTCGCGCTCGGCTTCGATGTTGACCGCGACCGCCTGCACGCCTCGATCGTGGCGGCGAGCGAACGCGAGGACGGCGCCATTCACATCGAGATCATCGAGGCCAAGCGCGGGACCGACTGGCTGGCGCCCGCGCTGCACCGCCTCGCCGAGCGCCACAAACCCACGGCCATCGTCTGCGATAGGTGGGGTCTCGCCGGCGACCTTGGCGAAGAACTAGATGGACTTCAACCGCGCGTGACGGAGCTCTCGACGGCCGACTATTACTCCGCCTGCGCGAGATTCTTCGACGCCATCCAGAGAGGCACGATCCGCCACCTGGGGCAGTCAGACCTCAACCACGCCGCGAACGTCGCGGTGAAGAAACCGGGGGAGGGGGGGGTTTCTCGTGGAAACGCGAAGGGCAGACCCTCCCGCTCACCGCGGGCACACTGGCGCTGCACGCGGCCACGGCGGTCAAGGGCGCGGCGACTCACTGCTGGGTTTCTTTTGATGACGAGCCCGAGCCCGCTCCTGCGCCGATCGGGATGCAGACGGCCGGCATAGGAGAGGGACTATTTGGCCCGAGCTGGGGCGTGGGCAGATGAGGGCGGCGAACGCTCAAGAGACTGTCGCTCGCTTTGCCGGCTGGCTGCCCTATTTGACAGCCGGTGATCGAGAGTATGTGCGAACTCAGCGCGCCAACGTTGCCGGGATATGCGCCGAGGACCCCACAGCGCCGCCGTGGCTGGAGTACCTGTGCCGCTGGACCTTGGCGGCGCTCGACGCCGAGGACCCCGCCAGTGCTCTGCGCGATGCCGTGGCGACCACGGCCGGCGATCCCGACGAAATCGGCCGAGCACTCATCGCCATCGACAGGATCAGCGACCTCTGGGAAGGGCGTTACAGGCCACGCTCTCAGATCGTCGGCGGTGAACCCTACCCGCTCAACAGTGAAAGGTGAAAATGACAATCCGAGCAAACCAGACACCGACCGAAAAGGAACTAGCCCAGCTACGGCAGGACGTGGCGAGACTGGCGCGTTACCTGATCGACCACCAGGGGGCCAAGCCCGAACTCGTTCAGATCATCGAGCGGAACTCCCCGACCGGGCTGGAGACCCGCCCGCACCGTGCACCCGAGCAGAGAATGAAGGTGGCGTGATGGCCGTGTTCAGTAAGAACGATCCCTACACCCGCGCCTACGAACGCCAAGCCGCTCAGCGCCGCGCCGGGGAACAGGCAATACAGGAGCGGGCAGACCGTGAAGATGCGGAGCTCAGGGCACGGGTCCGAGCGGACCTCAAGGCTAAGGCCGCGTCGAAGGCTGCGGAAGCGGCCAAGCTGGCGGCGATGGATCAGCGGGAACTCGCCGCCTATTACCACGAGCAGAGCAAGCAGGTTGTCGCGCCGCCGCCACCGACGCCGACCGGCTACTTCATGGCGCTGGAAGCGATCCGCGCCGAAGATAGGGCCGCCGAGCGCGAACAGCACGAACGGCGCGAACGGAAGCTTGGGCTACCCAAGGCCCGAGAGCTGGCAGAGCGTGAAGGGCGCGAAGCGGACACCCAGCGCGACGAGGCGCTTGCGAAGTTGCGGGCTGAGCACGAGCAGGCGTGCGAGGCCGTGCGCGACCGCTGCCGGATGGCTCACGAGATGGCACAACGGCCAGTGAAGGCGCTAGAGGCCAAGCTCGATCAAAAGACAGAAGTGAAAGCAGGTATGCGATGAATGGACAGCCAATAGACCTACGGGAGCGACTGGAGGGCACCGTCGAGCGGCGCACGTTCGATGCTTCTCTGGAGCTGCGCGGCAACGGCGACACGGGAACCGTTCACCTAACCGGCTATGCCACCGTGTTCGGCGTCGGATACACAGTGAATGAGGGCGGCGGTTTCACCGAGACGATCACAAGGGGCGCTCTGCGCCGCTGCCTGACTCAGGCCCCGGACTGTAGTTTGCTCATCAACCACGACGGCCTTCCCCTGGCTAGGACCAAGAGCGGGACGCTCACGCTCTCGGAAGATTCGCGCGGTCTCAAAGTCGATGCGGACTTGGACACCAGCGACGTCGACGTGAAAAGGCTAATCCCCAAGATGCGGCGTGGGGATATGGACAGCATGAGCCTGGCGTTCAGGGCCACCGGGCAGAAGTGGAGCGAGGATCGAAGCGTTCGCACAATTCACGAGATGACTATTCACCGGGGAGATGTGTCAGTCGTCACTTCACCGGCCAATGAGGCAACAACGGTTTCAGTCCGCCACGCGGCGGGGAATAGGCGCTCTGTCAAGCCGAGTTATCACGAGATCGCCAAGGCCCGCAGGGCACGACTCAGGAGGCGCGGCGACCGCCGGGCGGTATCTATCGAGGGTGAGGAGCCCTCCCCGCGATGGACGGATGCGGAGATCACCAAAATGGGCGAAGAAGATCCGCCACGGGCGCTGAAGAAGAAACGCGGGGACGGCTATCACTATCCGATAACCGACCGCCGAGACCTGCTCAACGCAATCAAAGCGTGGGGCCGCGCTCTGCCGTCTGAACGTTCGACCGTGAAGGCGTGGATAAAACGGAGGGCCGTCGAGCTCAAGCTCGAAAGCCTCCTACCCGCGAGCTGGCAGGCCAAGCTGCCCACACCGCTCGAACCGACACAGCCGACCGAATCCGGCGCCGGCACAGGCGGCCAGCCGCAGTGACCTTTGACCCCGACACGAACGGGGCCGGGACTTCGCGGCGGAGCTTGCTCCTTTCGGCCGTCGCGGGCGGGATTGGCGCTCGGGCGTAGTCGGCCGCCCGAGCTGCACCCGCGGGGACTAAGAGATGGGCGCCACCGGCCAGCCTGACGACTTCGCCGCTGTGCGAGCCATCCTCGCCGCCGCCCGCCGGGGCGCGCCGTTCCCGCTCGCGTGGGGGCCGGGCGCTCGGAGCGCTGCCGCCGCTGGAGGGCCGGACCGCTGGGGGTCGCCGAATTGCAGCACTTGGCGTCCTCGCCCGTCGCAGGGACAATTACCCAACCGAGGCCATATGCCAAAGCCAGCCCGCGATTACGAAGACGTCGTATGGCCCCGCTACGTGCAGCGCCGACGCGCTGCCACGACCATGACGGTCCCCCAACGCGAAGCGTATGACGAAGGAAGGGCGCATGGTATCGACGAAGCCGTGAGGATCGTGGAGCCGCTCCTAATCGCCGCTTCCGGCCCACGACCGGACGACGTCGAGGTCGCGGGGGTGGCCCGTGCCGCCCACGCCGAGCTGCAACGGCTCACGCCGCGCGGCTCGGCGAGGCGCTGAAGTGAACCGCTGCCGAGTCTGTGGCGCATCGCTGGAGGATCGGCGCCGGCACGCGCTGACGTGCTCAGCGAGTTGCCGGCGGGAGGCTGCCCGCGTGCGGGCGATTCTCGCGGGCGCTGAGGCCGACGGATACGCGACCCTCGCCGAGTACCAGGCGCGGCGGAGAAACCGTGCAAATACCGCGTGAGAGGCGTATGCTGCGGCGTTCACCCTCCGGGGCACACTCGGGAGGAGAGGGCCTTCGGGCGGGCGCGTCTACTTCCGCCCCCCCGGACAGAGCGCCAGGTTTTCTCCGATGTGTCCCGGAGGGTGTAACGTGGGGCGCATCTACACAAGTGCCCCCGCGCTGCGGAAACAGCCGGGGGCGTGACACGGAAAGGACCGACCTTCCCATGCGATCGAGAATCCTACGGCGCGAGCTGCCGCACCTGCTGAGCGGGGGTGCATGATGGCTGACCCAGTGGCACCTTTCGAGAGCTGCGCCGGGTGCCGCAAGCGCGACACCCACACGGCCCTCATCCTTGAAGGCGAGGCAGAGTGGATCGCCGCCAGCTTGCACAACGTCACCGGTGTCTCGGTGAAGGAAGCCGAAGGCATGTTCGAGATGGCCGAGGCCGAGGCTGACGCGGGTTGGCTTTCGACAGTCAAGCCTAACCGCGAGGGGATGCTCGTCTGCCCGGTCCGGCTCTGTCGCGAGTGCGCGGCGAAGGCGGGGATGCCCGTTGAGATACTGCCCGGTCCGCTGCCCGTTATCGGCCAGCCCGACGAGGGAGGCGATGCGTGATGGCCGCCAGATCGCGCTTACGAGCATGACCGACCTACAACGCAAACACATACAAGGCAGTGCTCTGGTTCTGGATGCTCATTGTACCGTTTGTGCTCATCGGTGCTTCGCAGAGCCACATGGCGCATCACAACCCGGCTATTGCACTATTTGCCGGGGTCATATGGGCCTGGGGCCTGTGGTGGCTGAACAAGACTGTGGCCGAAGCGGACCTAGAACACGAGCAGCAGCAACAGTCCTTGCGAGAAGGACATGAAGCGACACAACGACGCGAACAGAAGCTAGCCGACGAGCGATGGCTTGCAGAACACCGGCCTGACGACGCTGGCGATGCATGATGGCCCGCCCCTCGCCGGTCTCGATGCTGTACCTCGGACTGGTCGTCGGTGCGCTGCTTCCCACCGGCTGCGGCTCCGTTCCCTGCTCGGTACAGGCCCGCGAAGTCGCCGAACGACCGTCCGAACACCAGACGTACGCCGATGCGTTCAATGAGTGCGAAGAAGAGCAACACGAAAAGTAGGAACGCCGCCCACGTTAGGCGTATCCTTCGCAGTCGATGGTTGCGCACACAACGAGCCGTGTCTGACTTCGCCCCGGTACGCGAGCACCTGGCCCGGGAGCGGGAGTGGGGCCGAGGATTCACAGCGGCATGGCGGCGTGCTCTCGCCACCGTCGAGGACAAGGCCGTGCGGGATGCTCTCGTGGATACCCGCAGGGCGTGGCGCGACGCCTACAACGGCCGGCCGGACAACCTGGACGGGCTCACGCGGGGCTAATCGTGATGCGGTCGGGGCCGCGTCCCGGCGCGACCGTCACGCTCTCGATCGTCGTGCGGATGAGGGCGCGGCGCTCGTCGGCGGTCAGTCGGTGCCAGTCGTCGGCGCTGACGGTCAGATCGGCCGGCGCGGGGCCGAGGCGCTCGACCCGCTCGCGGGCATCGTCGCGGGCCTGGCGCAGCTCGGCGAGGGTTTCGATCGTGGCGGGCTCGGCCGTCAAGCCGGCGTCCGTGAAGGTGCGGATGGCACCGTCGAGGGCGCTCTGGGCACGCTCAAGCTCGAGCCCGGCTGCCTTCCGGTTCGCCTCTATCGAGGCCCGACCCTCGACGTGGGAGAGGATCTCCTGCACGCGCTCGATCGTGGCAGCCTCGACTGCCTCTGCGCTGATCGTGACGCGGTTGGGGCAGGCGCCCGTGGGCGGGCAGCGGTAGACCGGATACTTGCCGGGGCTGCGCGAGCCGGCACACATACGAGCGCCACAGGTTCCGCAACGCAGGACACCGAGGCGGGCCAGTAGGCGCTCCGAAGATGGACGGCGACCCCGCGGGACGCGCATCTCCTGAACGCGGCGGAATGTCTCGGCGTCCACGATCGAAGGATGGGCGTCGAGGTTGACCATCGCGCCAAAGTTGATCTCCCCGAGCACGATGCGGCTGGACAGCGTGGTCTGAGTGCTGCGCCATGTGCGCTCGATCCCGTTCTCGCACAGGTAGGCGCAGACCTGCTTGATGGTGGCGCCATCGGCACGCATCCTGAAAGCCTCCGCGATGATCGGAGCCTCCCGGGGCTCGACCACGAGGCGACCATCGGGGCCGCGACGGTAGCCGGGGGGGATGCTGGCAAGCGGAGGCACACCACGATCAACCGCCCGGCGCTGTGCCTCGACTGTGCGCTCTGCCGTGGTGCGGCGCTGATACTCGGCGACGGCGCCTAGCATCGTCCCGGTGAGCCAGTGACCGGCCGACCCGTTGGTGACCTGGCCCACGTCCACCGCGAGCACCTGGCCGCCGGCGTGCTCGACGCGCTCGACGGTCTCAGCCTGAACCTTCAGGCTCCTGAAGAAGCGGTCGAAGTAGGCCGCCACGATCACGCTCGCGTTGCCTGCCTCAACTGCCTCGATCGCGCTCCGCAGTCCCGAGCGCTGCTCCAGCGGGGTCCCGCCGGACACGTCGAGCTCCTCCAGCACGTCCACGAGCTCCAACCCGTCGCGCTCGCACGCTGCCTCGATCCGCTGGCGCTGCTCATCGGGGGAAGCGAAGCTATCCCCGTCGCGGCCGTTGACCTGCGATACCCGGATGATCCCTATGGCCCTGCGCTTGGTAGTCATGTGTCTATACTACCGCTAGCGTTCAGCACGGTGTGCACCGAGCAGCTGCAGCTGTATGAGCCGCTGCTCGGCGAGCTGGCCGAGCAGGGAATAAGGCTGTATGGCGTGTCCTGCGACTCGACGTGGTCACAGAGGGCCTTCAAGGAGAAGCTCGGCGTCAGCAGCGAGCAGCTCTCCGACTTCGAGCCCAAGGGGGCGGCGTGTGCGGCGTTCGGGGTGCTGCACCCGGGGGGCTTCCCCGAGCGCGCCCTGGTGATGCTTGGCCCCGACGCGGTCGTGCGTTGGAGCTATCAGGCCGCCACGCCGGGCGAGCTGCCCGGCGTGGACGTCCTGCGCTCCGGCCTGTCCGCCGCTTTCGCTGGCGCTGCGCGTTGAGGGGCCGGCGAGGGGCCGGCTTGCGCCGCGCCTTCCGCTAAGCTCCGTGCGTTCGGAAAAGAGAAAAGAAAACGGACCGCCGACCGACGGGCGGAACAGGAAGGCAGTGAATATGAGTAGCGATGCCGTTACACGGGTCTCCGTGGAGATCGCGGGCAGCGAGATCTCGTTCGAGACCGGCAGGATGGCCAAGCAGGCCTCGGGCGCGGTGGTGGTCAGGCAGGGGGACACGATGGTCCTCGCCACGGCTGTCGCGGGGAGTCCGCGCGACGTCGACTTCCTCCCCCTGACGGTTGACGTCGAGGAGCGGATGTACGCGACCGGCAAGATTCCCGGCTCATTCTTCAAGCGCGAGGGTCGCCCGGGGGAGAAGGCGACGCTGACGGCCCGCATGATCGACCGTCCGCTGCGCCCGCTGTTCTCTAAGGACTGGCGCTATGACACCCAGCTGGTGGCGATCCCCCTGTCGATCGACCACGTGCACCCCTACGACATCCTGGCGATGAACGGAGCCTCCGCGGCCGTGATGATCTCCGACATCCCGTTCCCCACGCCCGTGGGTGCGGTGCGCATCGGCAAGGTCGACGGCGACTTCGTGGTCAACCCGAGCGAGGAGGACCTCAGCGCCCCCGAGGGCGCCTCCGAGGGCGAGGTTCGCTCGGAGCTCGACCTGATCGTGGCCGGGACCGAGGACGCCATCCTGATGGTCGAGGCAGGCGCCAGCGAGATCCCCGAGGCCGAGATCCTCGACGCCCTCGACATCGCCCATGGTGCGATCAAGCAGCTGTGCGCGCTGCAGCGAGAGCTCGCCGAGACGGTCGGCAAGGAGAAGAAAGCGTTCGAGACGATCGGCGTCGAGCCAGAGGTTATAGAGGCGATCCGCTCCTCGTACGGTGCGGCACTCGATGAGGCAACCCAGGTCGAGGACAAGCTCGAGCGCCAGGAGGCCACCGCCGCCGTCGAGGCGGCGATTCTCGAGCAGCACGCCCCCGCGGCAGCGGAGGGCGCCTCCCACGAGCAGCTCGTCAGCGCCAAGGAGCGGCGGGCCGCCGTTCAGCTCGCGTTCGACAAGCTCGAGAAGTCGATCATCCGCGAGCGCATCGCGGTGCACAAGAAGCGCCCCGACGGGCGCGCGGAGAACGAGATCCGCGACATCACGATCGAGGTGGGCGTCACGCCCCGCACCCACGGGTCGGCGCTGTTCACGCGCGGGCAGACGCAGGCGCTGAGCGTCGCCGCGCTGGGCACGCTGAAGGAGGAGATGCGCCTCGACACGCTCGGCCTGGAGACCAAAAAGTACTACTGGCACCACTACAACTTCCCCCCCTTCTCGGTCGGCGAGGCCGGCCGCATGGGCGGGGTCAAGCGCCGGGACATCGGCCACGGCGCGCTGGCCGAGCGGGCGCTGGCGCCGATGGTCCCCTCGATCGAGGAGTTCCCCTACTCGATTCGGGTCGTCTCGGACATCCTGGAGTCCAACGGCTCCTCCTCGATGGCCTCGGTGTGCGGATCCTCGCTGTCGCTGATGGACGCCGGCGTGCCGATCAAGCGTCCGGTCGCGGGCATCGCGATGGGCCTGATCAAGGAGGGCGAGGACTACATCGTGCTGACCGACATCGCCGGCGTGGAGGACCACCTCGGGGACATGGACTTCAAGGTCGCCGGCACCGAGCGGGGCATCACGGCGCTGCAGATGGACATCAAGATCTCGGGCGTAACCTTCGACATCCTGCGCGACGCGCTCACGCAGGCTCACGCGGCGCGCACGTTCATCCTCGGCAAGATGGCGGAGGTCATCGGGGGTCCCCGCGAGCAGCTGAGCCAGTTCGCGCCGCGCATCCAGACGATCCAGATCGACCCCTCCCAGATCGGCCTGCTGATCGGCAAGGGCGGCGAAACGATCAGGGCGCTCTCGGACGAGTTCGACTCCCAGATCGACGTCAACGATGACGGCCAGGTGCTGATCTACTCAGCCAACGGCGAGCTCGGCGACGCGCTCGTGGAGCGCGTGCGGATGATGATGAAGGAGGTCGAGGTCGGCGACGAGTACCTGGGCAGGGTCGTCAAGACGACCACCTTCGGGGCATTCATCGAGCTGGCAAAGGGCACCGATGGCCTGCTGCACATCTCCAACGTCTCGCCGGGCGAGCGCGTGGCGAGCGTCGAGGACGTGCTCAACAAGGGCGACGAGGTCAACGTGCGCGTGGTCGAGGTCGACCGCGAGCGCGGACGCATCGGGCTGCGCCTGACACACGACCCCGACATCGCCGGCAAGTCGGTCGAGGAACTCGCCGGGGTCGGCTCGGGCGGCGCCGGAGGCGGGCGTGCCCAGCGCGATGGCGCCGGGCGTAATGGTCGTGATCGCTCGGGGCGTCCTCCCCGGCGCGACGGGGAGCGGGGCTCCTCGCGCCCGCGCCACCGGCGCGAGCGCGACTGAAGCCGCCCTTGATGTCGGCGCATCGGACCACCACGCTGGACTCCGGCGTGAGAGTCATCAGCGAGCGCGTGCCCGGCGTGCGCTCGGTGGCGCTCGGCTTCTGGATAGGCACGGGCTCGGCCGTGGAGAGGAGCGACGAGGCCGGGATCTCCCATCTGGTGGAGCACATGCTCTTCCGCGGCACCGACCGCTACGCATCGGAGGAGATCGACCAGATCTTCGACGAGATGGGGGCGGAAGTGAACGCCGGCACCGACAAGGAAGCGACCTCGCTGTACACGCGCGTGCTCGACCGCCACCTCGAGCGCGCCTTCGATGTGATGAGCGACATGGTCTGGCGACCTCGATTCGGGGAGCTCGAGGCCGAGCGCGAGGTGGTGCTGGAGGAGATCGCGATGTACGAGGACGACCCGCAGGACAGGGTGTTCGACCTGCTCGGCGAAGCGGTCTTCGGCGAGCACCCGCTGGGGCGCCCGGTAATCGGCACCGCCGAGGTGATCGGGGCTGCCACGACGCAGCAGCTGCGGGGCTTCCACGCGGCACGGTATCTGCCGCGGGGCGTCGTGATCGCGGCCGCGGGATCGGTCGATCACGACGAGCTGCTGGCGCTGGCCCGGGGGGTGGAGGCAACGGGCGCGCCCCTGGCGGCGGACGACAGGGGCAGCGCAAACGGAGCGCTCGCTCGCGAGCGCAGATCCTCGCAGCCCTCGGAGCACGCGCCGCCGAAGCTTGCGCGCAGGCGTTCGCTTTCTGGAGAAAGACACCGAGCAGTACCACGTGTGCATAGGGGGAGGGGGGATCGCCCAGGACGACGACCGTCGCTTTGCGCTGCGGGTGCTCGAAGGCGTGCTCGGGGGAACGTCCTCCTCCAGGATCTTCCAGCAGGTGCGCGAGCGCAGGGGCCTGGCCTACTCGGTGTTCTGCTTCTCCAACCTCTATGCCCAGGCGGGAGAGGTGGGCCTGTACCTGGGTACGCGCCCGGAGAACCTCAACGAGGCGCTGTCGGTGGTGGCGAACGAGCTTGAGCGCTGCGTGGAGGACCCCGCCGACGAGCGCGAGCTGATCCGCTCGCGGGAGAACCTCAAGGGCCGCGTCGTGCTGTCGCTCGAGTCGACCGCCGCGCGCATGAGCCGCCTCGGCGCCTCGAAGCTGCACGGGCTGCCCATTCTCGATGTCGACGAGGTGATCGAGCGCATCGACGCCGTGGGCGTCGCCGAGCTGCGTGAGCTCGCCGGCGAGCTGTTCGCCCTCGAGCGCCTCTCGGTGGCCGGCGTTGGGCGCGAGATGGAGTCCTTCGAGGCGGCCATCGAGCCGCTCGGCGGAACCGCCGGGGCCGATGTGAAGGCCTGCGGCGGTGCGGGCGAGCGTCTCATCGCCCAGCGGATTACGCGATGATCCGGGTGGCCGTGGCCGGCGCCGCGGGGCGCATGGGCGAGACCGTGTGCGCGGCGGTTGAGGGGGCCGATGACATGGAGCTCGTGGGAGGAGCGGACCCGCGGCTGGGGACGACGCTCGAGGAGCTGCTCCCGCTGGCCGAGGTGGTGGTCGACTTCACCCGGCCCGACACCGCCCTGGAGAACGCACTGGCATGTTTGCGCGCCGGGGTGCACGTCGTCGTCGGCACCACCGGCTTTGACCCCTCGCCGCTGAGAGACGCTCGGCCGCCGCAGGGCCGGCCGGCCGCGAACGCGCTCGTGGCCCCCAACTTCGCGATCGGGGCGGTCCTGATGATGCGCTTCGCCGCGGAGGCATCGACGCACATGGCGAAGGCCGAGATCATCGAGCTGCATCACGACGGCAAGCTCGACGCTCCCAGCGGCACCGCGGCGCGCACGGCCGAGCTGATCGCCGCCGCGAGCGGGGGCGGTCAACCGCCGATCCATTCGGTGCGGCTGCCGGGACTCGTGGCCCACCAGGAGGTGATCCTGGGCGACGTCGGCCAGACGCTCACCATCCGCCACGACACCATCAGCCGCGAGTCGTTCATGCCGGGCGTGCTGCTCGCGGTGCGCCGCGTCGGGAGCCTGCCCGAGCCGCTCGTCGTCGGGCTGGAGAAGCTGCTCTTCTGAGCGGCGCGTGGAATACTGCAGGCCATGATCGAACTCGGCACGATCCTCACGGCGATCGTCACGCCCTTCGACGCGAACGGGTCGGTCAGCGAGGACTCGTTCGTCGCGCTGATGCGCCACCTCGCCGAGAACGGCTCCGACGGCTTCGTCGTGGCCGGCACGACGGGGGAGGCCTCGACGCTGACCGACGAGGAGCAGCTCGAGCTGATCGGGCTGGCCGTTGCCGAGCGTCCCGCCGGCAAGTCGATCGTCGCCGGGGCGGGCACCAACGACACGCGCCACGCCGTGCAGCTGACCGAACGGGCGACCGCGCTCGGCGCCGACGCGATCCTGTCGGTGACCCCTTACTACAACAAGCCCAGCCGCCTCGGCCTGAAGCGCCACTACGAAGCGGTCGCGAGCGCCACCGACAGGCCGGTCATCCTCTACAACATCCCCGGGCGCACGGCGACGAACATGCGGTCCAGACCTGCTGGCCGAGCTCGCTCAGATCGAGGGGATCGAGGGTGTGAAGCAGGCAAACGCCGACGAGCTCGCGCCAATCGAGGGCCTCGCGCTGTACGCCGGCGACGACGGGACGTTCGCGCGCACGCTGGACATGGGCGGCGCCGGCGGGATCCTCGTCGCAAGCCACATCGTCGGCCACGAGATGCGCCGAATGGTGGATGAGCCCGAGCGCCGGACCGAGATAGACGCGTCGCTGCGTGATGTGTACGAGACACTGTTCCTGACCGCCAGCCCGACGTGCACGAAGGCCGCGCTGAACCTCCTCGGCCACGACGTCGGGGGCCTGCGCCTGCCGCTCGTGGAGGCCACCGAGCAGGAGCTCGCGGCGGTGCGCTCGATGCTGGAGCGGCACGGGCTGCTCTCGGGGGAGACCCCTTCGCGGCCGCTGAGCGGCCACGCTTCGGCTGCGCCAACGGCTCCAGGCGCCGAGCCTTCGGTTCAGGCCCACGGCGCGTGAACGCACTGCGCGTCCTGCCCCTGGGGGGACTGGGGGAGATAGGCAAGAACATGACGATCGTCGAGCACGACGGGCGGATCGTGGTTGTCGACGTGGGCCTGCGGTTCCCGACTCCGGAGATGATCGGCATCGATCTGGTCCTTCCCGACTTCACCTACCTGCGCGAGCGTGCCCGCGACATCGAGGCGATCGTCGTGACCCACGGCCACGAGGACCACCTCGGCGCGCTGCCGTGGGTGATGCGGGAGCTGGGGGACAGGCACATGCCGCCCGTATACGCGGGCGCCCTGACCGTCGCGATGGCCAGATCGAAGCTCGACGAGCACAGGCTGCGCGACGTCGAGCTGATCGAGGTGACGCCGGCGGACACGCTCGAGTTGGGGCCCTTCTCGCTGGAGCTGGTCCACATGACCCATTCGATCCCCGACTCGAGCGCCGTGGCGCTGGGCACCGAGCTCGGGACCGTGCTGATAACGGGTGACTACAAGTTCGATCAGACCCCCGTCGACGGCCCGCCCGCTGATGTCTCGCGGCTGGCCGAGCTCGGTCGTGAGGGCGTGCTGCTGCTGTGCGGTGACTCGACCAACGTCGATCGCCCCGGCTTCTCCACCTCCGAGTCGCTCGTCGGCCCGCATCTGCAGGATGTGTTCGCCCGCTGTGAGGGTCGGATCGTTGTGACGAGCTTCGCATCGAACATCCATCGGGTCCAGCAGGTCGTGGACGCCGCGGCGGCGCTCGAGCGCAAGGTCGCCCTCGTCGGGCGCTCGATGCGCAAGAACATGAGCATCGGGCGGTCGCTCGGTCACATCGACATACCCGAGGGGATGCTCGTGGGCGCTCGCGAGATAGAGGACTTCCCCGATGACCGGGTCGTCATCCTCTCGACCGGCTCCCAGGGCGAGCCGCTGTCGGCGCTGCGCCGCATGGCCTACCGCGACCATCGGCAGGTCGAACTGCGCCGTGGGGACACGGTCGTGTTCTCGGCCACGCCGATCCCGGGCAACGAGCGTGCCGTGAACGAGACGATCGACCGCCTCTATCACATCGGCTGCGACATCGTGACACCGAGCGACGCCCCAGTCCATGCCTCCGGCCACGGCTACGCCGAGGAGATCAAGCTGATGCTGAACCTCGTCAAGCCCCGCTATGTGATGCCCTTCCACGGCGACTTCAAGCGCCTGCGGCTACACGCCCAGCTCGCCGAGGCGGTCGGCGTGCCCGTCGAGGACATCTTCGAGGGCGACAACGGCCTGCCGCTGGACATCGACGAGCGCCGCGCGCGCTTCGGCAAGCCCGAGACCTCGGGGATGATCTTCGTCGACGGGGTGGAGATCGGCGACATGGCCGATGTCGCCCTGCGCGATCGGCGGATGCTCTCGGCGGACGGGATCTTCATCGTCGTCGTCACGATCGCCGAGCAGGACGGGCGCTCGGTGACCGATCCCGAGGTGATCTTCCGGGGGGTGCCATTCCTCGATCAGGCCGACGAGCTGCTCGAGGAGATCCGCTCGACCGTCGAGGCGACCCTGGGGCGGGCGGCGAAGGAGCAGATCCACGAGGTGGACCTCCTCCAGCAGATGCTGCACGATGACATGGCGGAGCTGGTGTATGAGCGCCTGAAGAGGCGCCCGATGGTGCTGCCCGTCGTGGTCGAGGTGTAGCTGCCCCCCGGCCGGCCGGACGATGCCATCTCAGGTGCGTACGAGGCCGCTGGGCTCGCTCTGCCGGTGGGCGGGGCCGACGCCGTCGGCCGAGGTCTCCGTCGGCAGACGCACGACGAAGCGGGCGCCCGTACCCTCGGTGGGCGCCTCGAGCTCGACGTTGCCGCCGTGCGACGCGGCAACGGCGCGGACGATCGCCAGTCCAAGGCCGAAGGAGCCGCCGCGGTCCCCGGCGCCGCGCACGAAGCGCTCGAACAGCCTGGGGGTGAGCTCGGGCGCCACGCCCGGACCGTCGTCCTGCACGACGAGCAGCGCCACACCGCCCTCGGTCGAGGTCTGAACGCTGACCTTCGTGCCGGGCGGAGTGTGACGGAGGGCGTTCTCGATCAGATTGATGGTGAGGCGGTGGAGCTCGTCGCGGGAGGCCTCGACGACGGCCGGGTGCACGTCGAGAACGATGTCGTGCTCGGCGCTCACCGGTCCCAGCTCCGCGGCGGCCTCGACGACGATCTGCGCGAGATCGCACGGCTCTCGCCGCACGACGCGGCCGACGTCCGTGCGCGCCAGCAGCAGCAGGTCGGCAACAAGACGTCGCATCCGTTGGGAGGAGCGCAGGGCCGAGCGCGCCACATCGCCCTGATCTCCGTGGAGCGACTCTACGAGCAGCTCCAGATTGGCGAGCACGCTCGTCAACGGGGTGCGCAGCTCGTGCGAGGCATCGGCGACGAACTGACGCTGGCGCGCGAGCGTGCTCTCGGTCTCCTCACGTGCGGCGTCCAGCTCGTGGAGCATTCCCTGGAGCGTTCGCGCGAGCTCTGAGACCTCGTCGTCGGCCTTCGGCTGGGGCACGCCACCGGAGGGGTCGCGCGTGCGCGCGATCTCCGCGGCGGTGGAGGTGAGCTCTGCGATCGGCGACATCGCCCTGCGCGCGATCATCATGCCCGCCGCCAGCGCCAGCACGGTCCCGGCAAGAACGCCCAGCAGCAGGAAGAGCTCCACGCGCGCGACGGTCGCCTCGGTGTCGGAGACGCGACGGCCGTACTGGATCACGACTTTCCCGAGCGACTCCTCGGTGCCGGCGAGGCGTACTTCTGCCAGGCGGCTGACGACGCGGTAGCCCTTGACCGTCGTCGCCTGCGCCTGCGGAACCCCCAGCGAGGGCGCCCTGGCCGGTTCCGCGGCGACGGCGGTGCCTCCCAGGGTCAGGATCCTGATGATCGCGTGATCGGCCGGCGCAGCGAAGTCCGACAGCGGCGGCTGGACCTGGACGTGGCCGAAGTCCGGGGGTGTGACGGCGATGTTCAGCTGGGAGGGCAGCTGGTCGGCGGCGTCGGTGACCTGGCGGTTGAAGTCGTTGCGGATGCGATGGACGGTCAGCGAGCCGATCGCGACCGCGAACACGCACAGGATCACGAACGTCAGCAGCGCCGATACCCCGGCCAGGCGTACGCGGATCGGCAGTCGGTCGAAGCTGGCGGAGATGCGCCCGCTGGTGCGCCGCACTCCAGGAGGGACACTAGGCACGAAGGACGTAGCCGGCTCCCCGGATCGTGTGCAGCAGGCGCGGCTCATCGCTCGCCTCGAGCTTGCGACGGAGGTTCGAGACGAACACCTCGATCGTGTTCGTCGTCGAGAATGGGTCATAGCCCCACACCTCGTCGAGCAGGCGCTGGCGGGAGATGACGATGCGCTCGTTGCGCATCAGGTACTCGAGCAGCTCGAACTCGCGCTGGGTCAGCTCGATCGGGCGCTCGCCCCGCAGATCACCTCGTGGGTGTCGGCGTTCAGCGAAAGGTCGCCGACACGCAGCGGCGCGGAGCCGCGCGGGGGGCGGCGGCGCAGCAGCGCCCGCATGCGAGCGAGCAGCTCCTGGCGCTCGAAGGGCTTGACCAGGTAGTCGTCGGCCCCGGCGTCCAGTCCCTCCACGCGGGACTCCAGGGCGTCGCGTGCGGTGAGGATCAGGATCGGGACGTCGTCGTCGGCACGCAGCGCGCGCGCCACGTCCACGCCGTCGATCTCGGGCAGGCCGAGATCGAGGATCACGAGATCCGGCATGAATGAGCGCCCATGCTCGAGCGCGGTGCGTCCGTCGGCGGCCGCGCGCACCTCGTAGCCCTCCATGCGCAGGGAGCGCTGAAGAGCCTGGGCGATGTCCTCGTCGTCCTCCACGACGAGAACGCGTGGTGCGCGGGAGAAGTCGTTCATCGTATTTATGTATCGATCGGCGCTAAAGCGATGGTAAGGCCCATGAGCAGGTTACGGGGGATTCGGCGTCGAAGTTGCGCGGGATGGCTGCTACTCGCAAGCGCGCCGGCGCGCGCACGATCCGCCGCCGAGACGGACCTCCAAGGCGCGCGCGCGACCCCGCCGCTCCAGGGGGCCTCGGGGAATCGCTCGCCTTCGCTCGTATGTCCCTCGGGGCCTGCCGCGGCTGCCGGTGCTCGATCAGCGCGGGCGCGACGTGCTCGGGCTCGCGATGCCTCGCGATCGGGGTGTTCATGGGATTCGTGCTGTACGGCGGCTGGAACGGAGGACGCGCCGGGCATGGCCTCGCCGTGGCGCTCGGCTGGCTTCTCGGCGGGGCCCGGGTGCTGGCGCCAGTGGCGCTCGTCGCCGGCGGCTGCGCGCTGCTGCTGCGCGCGCGTGCTGCCCGCGCTGCGCCCCCTGCGGGCGGGCGCGATCTGCCTGTTCGCCTCGCTCACGCTGGCCTTGGCCGCAGGCACGCTCGGAGTCAGCTCCGGCCCCGGCAGCAGGGCCACGAGCTGGAGCTCGGCCTCCCTGCAGTCACACGGCGGGGTCGTCGGCGAGGCGCTCTACCAGGCGACCCACAGGCTGGTGCAGAACCTCGGCGTGAACATCCTCGTCGTGTTCCTGCTGATCGTGGGCGTGATCCTGCTGACCGGCGCCTCCCTGGCGGGCGCGCTGCGCATGGCCGGCAGCGGCCTGATCGACACCACCCGGCGAGCGCACACGCTGGCGCACTCCCGTTCGGCGGACATCGCCGCCGCCGGCCCACACACGCCCGCGGGACAGGCTGTCACCGACCCGCTCTCCGAGCACGGTCACGGCTCGCTCCCCGAGCCGTCCCCCGAAGAGCTGATCGTGCGCGCCACGCACGTGGAGGCGCCCTCGCAGGATGGCCCGCTCGAGGCCGGGCAGCACGGGCCCGAACTGCCCGAGGGCACACCGGGCGAGACCGCCGCCGGCGCCGAGGGCGCGCCCCGCCCCGGGGGCGCCGATCAGAACGCCGGCCAAGACCTCGAGCGGGAGGAGATCGCCGGCGTCGCACATGCCGATCCGGCCTCGCTGACGCCCCGGGGCAGGCTGCGCGACGCCGTGACCGAGGACCCCGACTTCGCGTGGGAGCTTCCGAACGCGTCCAAGCTCCTGACGCGCTCGACGGCGAGTCAGGCGCGTCCGGACACCGCCGGTCAGGAGCGCATCGCGACGAGCCTCGTGCAGGCACTCGGGCACTTCGGCGTCGAGGCGAAGGTGATCGGCAAGGTCGCGGGACCCCACATCACCCGCTATGAGCTGAGGTTGGCGCCGGGCACGAAGGTCGCCAAGGTGGCCCAGCTGAAGGATGACCTCGCCTATGCGCTGGCCGCGACCGACATCCGCATCCTCGCGCCGATCCCCGGCAAGCAGGCCGTCGGCGTGGAGGTTCCCAACGCGCAGCGGCGGATCGTGAGGCTCGGCGACGTCTTCCAGGAGCCGCCGAAGGACTGGTCGCCGCTGACGGTCTGGCTGGGCAAGGACGTCGCCGGCAAGGCGATCGGCGCCGATCTGGCCAAGATGCCGCACCTGCTCGTGGCCGGCACGACAGGCGCGGGCAAGTCCGGAGCGATCAACGCGATGCTCTCGAGCGTGCTGCTGCGCGCCACTCCGCACGAGGTGCGCCTGGTGCTGGTCGACCCCAAGCAGGTCGAGCTCAACCACTACGAGTCGATCCCGCACCTGCTTGACGCCGGTGATCACGAGCCCGCGGATGGCGGCGAACGCGCTGCAGAACCTGGTCAAGGAGATGGAGCAGCGCTACGGGATCATGTCGCTGGCGCGCACGCGCAGCCTGGTCGAGCTGAACGCGGCGCGCGCCAAGCGCGGGCGAAGCCCCGCTGCCCATACATCCTGTGCGTGATCGACGAGCTCGCCGACCTGATGATGGTGGCGCCCGCGGACGTCGAGGACTCGATCATCCGCCTGGCGCAGAAGGCGCGCGCGGTCGGCATCCACCTCGTCCTGGCGACGCAGAGCCCGCGCGTGGACGTGATCACCGGCATGATCAAGGCCAACGTGCCCTCGCGGATCGCGTTCTCGGTCTCCTCGCAGACCGACTCGCGCGTGATCCTCGACCAGAACGGCGCCGAGTCGCTGCTGGGCCAGGGCGACATGCTGTTCAGCCCGGTCGGCAGCTCGCGGCTGCAGCGCATCCAGGGCGCCTACGTCGACGAGGCCCAGATCGCAAAGCTGACCGACCTGTGGCGCCGCCAGGGCGAGCCGGAGCTGCGCGAGGAGCTTCTGCGAGGAGGTCGAGCCCGACGCTGCCCGAGGGCGCGCGGGGACGAGTTCGATCCCGACGAGGACCCGCTGCTCGCCGACGCGATAACGCTGGTGGCGGAAATGCAGACCGCCTCCACCTCGATGCTGCAGCGCCGCCTGCGCCTCGGATACACGCGCGCGGGCCGCCTGATCGACATGCTCGAGCGGCGCGGGGTGATCTCCGGCTACGAGGGATCCAAGCCCCGGCAGGTGCTGATCACCGAGGCCGACCTGCCCCGCGTGCTGGCGGCGCTCGGCGACCCCGCGGCGACTGCGAGCGACTAGCCTTCGAGCAGAGATGCCCGAGATCGGTGAAACGCTGCGCGACGCGCGTATGCGCGCCCGTATCGACGTGTCCGAGATCGAGGCCAAGACGAAGATCCGGGCCAAGTACCTGCGCGCGCTGGAGAACGAAGAGTGGGGCCTGCTGCCCGGGCCCGACGTTCGTGAAGAGCTTCCTGCGCACATATGCCCAGGCGCTGGGACTGGACGGGAAGGCGCTCGTCGAGGAATACCGCCTCAGCCACGAGCACCTGAACGAGGCGGCGCTCGAGCCGATCGTCTCGGCCCCCAGCGCCCGCGCTCGCGCGCCGGACCCGGTGGCCGGGCTCCCGGCGGGCCCTCGCGCGGCTACATCGTGGCGGTGGCCGCGGTGTGCGCTGGTGATCGTGCTGCTGACTCGTAGCGCTGCTGAGCGGAGGTGGCTCCTCCAAGCACCCGAGCACCAGCACCTCGGTCGCGCGCAGCCGCCAGCGTGCTCGTGCGCATCGGGCCCTCAGGCGCGGCTCCTCGAACTCGCAGTCGGCGGTCGTGTCGCTGTCGCTGCGCCCGACGGCGCCGGTGTACGTGTGCCTGCTCGGCGAAAACGGGCGCAAGCTGATCCCCGGCACCGAACTGCAGCCCGGCTCGAGCACCGCCACGTTCCACGCCAGGCGCTTTGAAATCACGCTGGGCAACAGCCTCGGTGACGATGGTCATCGACGGTCAGGGCAGGACCGTGCCGCCCTCGAGCCAGGCGATCGGATACTCGATCACGAAGGCCAGGGGTCGCCAGCCGCTGACGCCCGGTCAGCTGCCGACCTGCAAGTGAGCCTCGCGCGCGGGGATAGTCGTCACGGGCACCGAGGTGCTCAGCGGCGGGTGAGCGACCGCAACGGCCCCTGGCTGGCCGAACGGCTGCGCGAGCTTGGCGTGGACCTCGCCTACACGGCGATCGTGGGCGACCGCCCGGAGGACATGGAGGCGGCGCTGCGGTTCATGGCCGAGCAGGGGATGGGCCTGATCATCACGAGCGGCGGGCTGGGCCCGACGGCCGACGATCTGACCGCCGAGGTGGTGGGACGGTTCCAGGGCCGCGAGATGGTGCTCGACGAGGACGCTCGTCGGAGCGCATCGCCGAGATCGTCAGGCCGCTGATGAAACGCTGGCCGAACATCGACCGCGAGGCGATCCGGGCGGCGAACCGCAAGCAGGCGACGATCCCGACGGGCGCCACGGTGCTCGAGCCGGTCGGAACGGCGCCGGGACTCGTGGTCCCGCCGCGAGAGCCGGCGGGCCGGCAGAGCGGATCCCGCCCGACGGACGGCCGACGATCGTGGTCCTGCCCGGTCCGCCGCGCGAGCTGCAGCCGATGTGGGCGCAGGCCGTGGGCGGCGGCGCGCTGCGCGCGGCGCTTGCGGGCGCGAGCACCTACCGCCAGCAGATGCTGCGGCTGTTCGGGATCCCCGAGTCGGAGATCGCCGAGACGCTGCGCGTGGCCGAGCGCGAGGGAGTGCGAGCTGGAGCGGCTGGAGGTCACGACGTGCTTGAAACGGGGCGAGATCGAGGTCGTCACCCGCTACGAGCCCGGCGCCGAGCACGTCTACGACGCGTTCGAGCAGGTCGTCGATCGAGCGCCACGCCGACACGCTGTTCTCGCGGGACGGCAGCACCGTGGACGAGCAGGTCGCGGCGCTGCTGCGCGGGGCGAGCCGTGGTCGACGGGGCGCTCCTGGAGGCTCCCGCTGAGCCACAGGCACGCCGTGAAGCGCTCACGATCGCCACCGCCGAGTCGTGCACGGGCGGCCTGCTGGCGGCGCGCCTGACCGAGCCGGCGGGCGCCTCCGAGTACGTGAAGGGCGGGATCGTGGCGTACTCCAACGAGGTCAAGGTCTCCCAGGCGGGCGTCCCGGGGGAGCTGATCGAGCGGCACGGAGCCGTCTCGGCGGAGGTGGCGCGGGCGCTCGCGGAGGGGGCGCAGCTCGCGGCTGGGCGCGGACGTGGGAGTGGGGGTTACGGGCGTGGCCGGTCCAGGCGGCGGCAGCGCAGAGAAGCCGGTGGGGCTCGTCTGGCTGAGCGTGGTCGGTCGCCGAGGACGCCCACATGACACGCTCGGTGAACCTCCCGGGCGGACGCTCGGACGTGCGCGATCGCGCGACCACCGTCGCGATGCATCTGATCCGCCGCGTCCTCGGCGGCTCCTGAGCCGACCCCTCTCTAGCATCGCTTGCGAGGATGTCCGCTGGAGCCAAGGCCCGACTGTTCGTGGCGGTCGACGTTCCGGCAGCCGTGCGCGAGACGCTGGGCGCCTGGGCGCGCGATGCCGCGGCGGCGCTGCGCCTCGAGGGCGAGCTCGCGCGTCTCTCGCTGCGCCTGCTGGATCCCGACTCGCTGCATCTCACTCTGTGCTTTCTCGGCAGCCGTCCGGTCGCGGAGATCGCGACGATCGGCCGGAGCCTCGACGCGTGCCCGGCGAACGTCGGCGAGCTGTCCGTGGGCGCTCCCGCTGTGGCTGCCGAGGGCGCGTCCGCGCGCGCTCGCGGTCGCGATCCACGACGACGAGGGCGACCTCGCGGGGCTGCACTCGGCAGTGAGCCGCGCGATCTCTGCCGCGAGCACCTGGGAGCCGCAGCGAGGCCGCTTCAGAGCTCACATCACGGTCGCGCGCACGCGCGGGCGACGGCGGAGCGCTCCGAGCCCCGTCGCCGCAGGCTCCTCGCTGCCGCCCACGCCGCCGGTTCGCTTCATCGCCGAGTCGATGACGCTCTATCGGTCGTGGCTCGCGCCCGGCGGGGCCACCTACGAGCCGCTGGCCAGCTGCCGCCTCATGCCCCCCGGGCTCTGAGCCGTGCGGGCGGCCCAGCCGTCGCTTCTGGCGGGCGGGCCGGCGTCGCAGACGAGGCTCGAGCCGCTCGAGAGCGTCGGCGCGGTGCCGTCTTCGCAAGCCGGTTCGGATTCGTCGTCGCAGGAGAACTGCCCTTCGCCGGCCAGGACGGGTGCGCTGCCGTCTTCGCAACTCGCTTCGCTCGCGCCGGCTTTCGCGGACACCTTGCACTCCAGGCGCGAGCCGTCCTGCGAGGGCACCGGCGGTGAGCCGTCCTCGCACATCGGTTCGGATTCGTCGTCGCAGGAGAAGCGGCCGCCGCCCGTGGACACCGGCCGCTGCCGTCTTCGCAGATCGCCGGGATCAGGCTCACGGGAGTCGAGGACCTTGCCCTCTTCTTCGCCGGCCCGTGCGCCGGGCGCCGCTTCGCGGCTCTGTGCTTGGCGGCGCTGTGCCGGAAGTGACGTCCCCTGGCCGTGGGCTGCGCGTGGGCCCTGCCCTTTGACGCGTGCGCGGAGCGGACGCAGGCGTGGGGCGCATGCCGGGGATCGACCGTCCGGGCGGATGCGCACGGCGTGTTGCGCACCTGCGCCGACGAGCGCGCCGGGCAGTGCGAGCAACGCCATGGCCGCGGCCGCGCAGAGCGCGAGGGCGACGATGCTCCGGCTGGGAACGCTTGCGGTCATCGAGATCTCCGCTCCTCGACATTGGGCAGTCCCTGTCATCGTCGCTGCGCGCAGCCTGCGTGAACGCCCGCAGCGACCCCTTGGACGAAGAGCCGCGAGCTGCCCACGCTCTCCCGTGCCGGGGACGGGATGGGCCACCCCTACGAACAGCTGTTCCGTCCGAAGCGCCGTCTATCTTGCGCAGCTCATCCCGAATCGGAGGAGTCAGACCATGTCCGTGACCGACCAGGAGAAGGCCGCCAGGGCGCGCGACGCCGCCCTTCAGGGCGCGCTCACGCAGATCGAGCGCGAGTTCGGCAAGGGCACGGTCATGCGCATGGGCGACGAGGGGGCCCAGGTGCGCTGCGAGGCGATCCCCACGGGCGCGCTCTCGCTCGACCTGGCGCTCGGGATCGGCGGCGTGCCCCGCGGGCGCATCGTCGAGGTCTTCGGCCCGGAGTCCTCGGGCAAGACCACGCTGATCTACCACGTGCTCGCCGAGGCGCAGAAGCTCGGCGGGGTGTGCGCGTTCATCGACGCCGAGCACGCGATGGACCCGCTGTACGCGAAGGAGATCGGCGTCGACATCGACGAGCTGCTCGTCTCCCAGCCCGACTACGGCGAGCAGGCGCTGGAGATCGCCGACATGCTCGTGCGCTCCGGCGCCGTCGACGTCGTCGCGATCGACTCGGTCGCCGCGCTGACCCCGCGCGTGGAGGTCGAGGGGCAGATGGGCGACCAGACCGTCGGTGCGCAGGCGCGCATGATGTCTCAGGCGATGCGCAAGCTCGCGGGCAACCTCAACCGCACGCAGACGCTCTGCATCCTCACCAACCAGATCCGCGAAAAGGTCGGCGTCATGTTCGGCTCGCCCGAGACCCAGCCGGGCGGGCGCGCGCTGAAGTTCTACGCCTCCCAGCGCCTGGACATCCGCCGCATCGAGACGCTCAAGGACGGCACCGAGGCGGTCGGCAACCGCGTGCGGGTGAAGGTCGTCAAGAACAAGGTCGCCGCGCCCTTCCGCCAGGCCGAGTTCGACATCGAGTTCGGCAAGGGCATCTCGACCTCGGGCTGCCTGATCGACCTGGGCCTGGAGCACAACATCATCTCCAAGTCCGGCTCGTTCTTCTCCTACGGCAACGACCGCCTCGGCCAGGGGCGCGGCAACGCCAAGGCGCACCTGGATCAGAACCCCGCGGTGGCGAAGGAGATCAAGGACGAGATCTACGCGGCGCTGGGCGTGGGCCAGGACCTCGTCACGCCGATCGACCGCGACAAGGACGGCGCCGCCGCCGATCGTGAGCGAACCGACCGTCGCCGCCGCCTAGTCAGCTGTAGTTCCTAGGTAGGTTCGTCCGGGCTAGCGAGTTCATCCGGGCCTCCTTGGAGCTGGAGGTGGCTAACGCCACCAGTCCCAAGGAGGACACAATCGTCCAGCTAAACGAGAGCGCCCGGCGCGCAAAGGAGGACGCTCTCGCCCCGCTCCTCCTCGGGGGGCGAGGCCTCTTCAGAAGGCCATTACCCAAAGCAACCAAAGCAGTTCGATCGGGGCGGCGCATCGGTGTTCGGCCACACGGGATCTGCGTAGAAGGACGCACGATCTGCCACCAGGAAGCTGGCGAAGGGTCACCGTGATCGCGCCAAGGAACAACGAGAGCGCCCCCAGGGAGGAGGGGACGCTCACGCTCCCATCAGAGGATGGACGCCCCACAGGAGGAGCGATGCAAGGCATCCATATCCCACAGAAACCAAAACAGGACGACCGTGGACCGCGCATCGGTGTTCGGCCACACGCAGTCTGGGTAGAAGGCCGAGCCACGAGCTGTTCAAAAGGCACGGATTTGAAGAAGTGTCTCCCGAAGGCGAAGGCGATGCCTTCCGCGTCCTCTGGCCGGGAGATGAGGCGGCGCTCACGGCGACGGCTTGACGACCAGAGGCATCGTCGGCCTGTCAACGCCGTGTCAGCGAACGTAGCCGGACGGGCAGCGCCGCATGGCCCTACGGTCACGAGCCCCGGCGACTACCCTTCACAACAGGCGATGACGTCCGCTCATAAAATTGCGCTACCACCTGACGACGTTCGGCTGCCAGATGAACGAGCACGACTCCGAGCGGATGAAGGGCATGCTCGAGTCGCTCGGCTACGCGGAGGCGCCGGCGCGCGAGGAGGCCGACCTGATCCTGTTCAACACGTGCTCGATCCGCGAGTCGGCCGACAGCCGCTTCATCGCGCACCTGGGCGAGGCCAAGCGGCTGAAGCGCGAGCGCCCCGAGCGGGTGGTGGGGGTCGGCGGATGCTGGGCGCAGTCGGTCAAGGAGGAGGTGTTCGAGCGCTTCCCGTTCGTCGACGTCGCGTTCGGCCCCGGCCAGGTGCACAGGCTCGCGGAGTTCCTGACGAGCGACTCGCTCGACCGCGCAGGGCTACTTCGAGTTCGAGGGCTTCACCGGCCATCTGCCGGCCCGGCGAGCGCGTCCGTTCCAGGGGTGGCTGCAGATCAGCGTGGGATGCAACTGCGCGTGCTCCTACTGCATCGTCCCCTCCACGCGCGGACGCGAGGTCAGCCGTCCGCCGGGGGAGCTCGTGGCCGAGGTGCGGGCGATGGCCGCCGACGGCGTGCGCGAGGTGACGCTGCTGGGCCAGAACGTCAACTCCTACGGACGCGATCTGCCGATCCGCCGGCCGTCGTCCGCGGGCTGTGCCGGTGCGATGAGCGAAGAGGTGGGCAGGGGGCGCATCACGTTCGCGGAGCTGCTGGGCCTGCTCGACGGCGTCGAGGGCATCGAGCGCATCCGCTACACGAGCCCCCATCCGAAGGACATGCGCGAGGACGTGATCCGCGCGCACGTCGAGCTCGCCAGCGTGTGCGAGCACATCCACCTGCCGCTGCAGTCGGGCTCCAGCCGCATCCTGAAGGCGATGCGGCGGACCTACGACCGCCGCCGCTATCTGGACCGGGTGGCGCTGATCCGCGAGCACCTTCCCGACGTCTCGCTGACGACCGACATCATCGTCGGCTTCCCGGGGGAGACCGAGGAGGACTTTCGCGCAGACGATGGAGGTCGTCGAGGAGGTCGGCTACGACGGCGCCTTCACGTTCATCTTCTCGCCGCGCCGCGGCACCGAGGCGGCGGAGCTGAGCGATGGCCTGGTGCCCCATCCGGTCAAGGTGCGAGCGGATGGAGCGGCTGGTCGAGCTCGTCCAGCGCAGCGCGCTCGCGCGCGCCCAGCGCTTCCTCGGGCGCACGCTCGAGGTGCTGGTCGAGGGTCCCTCGCGCACGGATCCCGACGCGCCTGCGCGGGCGCACGCGCCACAACAAGGTCGTGAACTTCGCCGGCCTGGCGGGGCCCGGCGAGCTGGCCGACGTGCTGATCACAGACGCCACCAGCCAGACGCTCTCGGGCGAGGAACGCCTGCTGGCGCGTACCACGCCCTGAGGCCGCGGGCTCCGCTTCAGACGAGTTGGGCGAGGAGCTGCGATTCGGCCACGCAGACCCGGTCGCGCCCGGCCTGCTTGGCCTCGTACAGGGCTGCGTCGGCATTCGCGAACGCGTACTCGTAATCGAAGCTCTCGCCGCGCGCGGAGGCGTCGACGCCGAAGCTCATCGTGACGAACAGCCCGCCCACACGTTCGCTCGAGATGGCCTCGCGCAGGCGCTCGGCAAGCTCAGCGGACTGCTCGCGATCGGATCCGGGTAGCAGGATCAGGAACTCCTCGCCGCCGAGCCGATAGGCGAGGTCGAACGCGCGCAGCTGCTTGCGCAGGATGTAGGCGACGTCCTTGAGAACGGCGTCCCCGGCGGTGTGCCCGTGGGTGTCGTTGACGTTCTTGAAGTGGTCCAGGTCGCAGACGACGAGCCCGACGGGCTCACCGGTTATCTGCGACTGCTGGGCCAGCTCGGGGATGCGGGTGCTCAGCGCCTTGCGGTTGAGCATGCCGGTGAGCTGGTCGATCACCGCATCGCTGCGGTGCTGGATGTCGGAGTCCATCAGCGGGATCGTGAGCAGCGCCACGCACACGACCAGCGCGAGCGGGGCGATCACGAGCGTCGGGTCGGCTTTGACGGCCGTCGCGTTGACGCCGAAGGCGACCGCCACCACGAGGGCCGTGCTGACCACGACGCCGACGACGACTCCGCGCATCGAGAAGCGCGAGCTGAGCGTGATGACCGGGATCGCAAGCCAGGACAGGGTGGGAACGGTCGGCCCGCCGTTGAGCGACACCGCACCGGCGATCACCAGCTCGCTCACGACCCAGGCGCCGAACATCACATACTCGGGGCGGTCGACCCGGCCCATCAACAGATCGGCGATGGCGAAGCAGCCGGCGCCGGGGATCAGGCACAGCAGCGGCCACCAGCCCAGCCAGGGACCGGTTGCCAGGAGCGCCAGCATCAGGATCACGAAGGTCTTCTGTCGTGCGGGGCGCACGCGCTCCTCCATGTCGAGCAGGCGATCGCGATCGAAGTTCGACGCGGCAGAGCCACGAGGTCGCCGTGGCCGGCTCCTCCTCGGCCGTGCTCGCCTGGAGGACGTGCGGGTGAGTGGCGATGTGCTCCATCACCCGGTGACTCGACCACGCGGCTCTGGACGTTTACTGGAGTCGGGCAATCTGGACGCACATTGACGCGCCGCTGAGGCGTCCAGTGCCGGGCGCAGGACGAGTCCCGCTCCACGATGACCGTTGGCCAGCAGGCGCCTTGCGCCTGCTGGCCAGAGCGACGGCTCTCGGGTTCGCCGCCGTCGCTACTGGTAGGTCACGGCAGGACCTGGACCGGGATAGCTCGCGCCCGAGTTCGGACCTGATTGCGGGTTGGAGCTGCCGCTCGAGCCCGAGCCCATGTTCGGGCAGTAGTGTTTCCCGGTCGATCCGGTCGACCCGGTCGATCCCGTCGACCCGGACTGAGGGGTCGTGGACTGCGACTGGGGGGTAGTGGACTGCGTTGTGGTGGCTGCGTTGCTCGTGCCGCTGGGCGCCGCGGCGGCGCCCGCTATGCCGGCGACGGCGCCGGCGCTAGCCAGGGCGCCTGCCACCATCGTGGCGCCGAGCATCTTGGATAACTGCATCGTGAGGAACCTCCAGGGGTCGATTGACTAGCTTACGCGAGCCATCGTGCCTCCCGCCGCTAAGCGTAGCTGTAGAGCTTGCTGGGAATTCGGTAAGCGTTTCGCACCCCGGTTCGCGCGGTCGTCCTGCGCCTATGCGAACATATGTTCGTGCGCTGGTCAACCTGATCGCGGCCGAGGAGGAGCAGCGGCGGCTGCCCGGCTACCGCGACGGCGCCGTCGTGAGGCGCTTCGACGCACCCGAGGCGCTCGAGACCCGCTTCTACGAGGTGCGCGCACGCTCGATCCTCAACCGCGTTCCGGCGAGCTCGCGGATGCCCTTCCGCTGGACGATCAACCCCTACAGGGGATGCACTCATGCTTGCGCTTACTGCTTTGCCCGCCCCACCCACAGGTACCTGGACTTCGACGCCGGCCGGGACTTCGAGCGCGAGATCGTGGTCAAGGTCAATGCGCCCGAGGTGCTGCGCGCCGAGCTGGCACGCCCCTCCTGGAAGCGCGAGCACGTCGCGCTCGGCACCAACACGGACCCCTATCAATGGGTCGAGGGTCGCTACCGGCTGATGCAGGGGATCTGGGAGGCGCTGCGCGACGGCGCGAACCCGTGCTCGGTGCTGACCAAGTCTCCGCTGCTGCTGCGCGACCTGCCGCTGATGCTCGAGATCGCGCGAGCGCGCGAGCATCAGCGCCTGCCTGTCGATCCCGACCCTCGACGAGAGGGCATGGCGGGCGACCGAGCCGCATACGCCCAACCCGCGAGCGCGCCTGGAGGCCGTGGCCGAGCTGAACCGCGCCGGGATCCCGACCGGCGTGCTGATAGCGCCGCTGATGCCCGGAATCAACGACGCCCCGCACCAGCTCGAGCCGCTGCTCGAGCTGGCCGAGCGCCGCCGGAGCCACGAGCATCGGTGGCGTGGCGCTGCACCTGCGGGGAGAGGTGCGCAAGATCTTCATGGACTGGCTGCGAACGCAGCGACCCGACCTCGTGCCTCGCTACGAGGAGCTCTACCGCCGGCGCGCGTACGCGCCGCAGTGCGAACGCGAGCGCCTGGCGGCGCTGGTGCGCCGGCGCGGCGGCACCGGCGCTCCCAGGTTCCTGCGCGACGCGCTGCCAGCCGCGAGCGTGGGGCACGCAGACTGCTCGTCGCAGCAGGGCACGCTGTTCTGAGCGGTTCCGGCCCTACCGTCCTCCGACATGGGGGCAGCCTGGCCGCCGCACCGCGCAGTCGGCCCTCAAGGCGCGGCCCGTTCGACGGGAGGGACGCGGCGGGCGGGCGGCCACGATACTGGGTCGGTGCACGGCAGGCGGGCCGCACCCACGATCATCGCCCTGTTCGGCCCGACCGCCGTCGGCAAGACCTCGATCACGCTCGCCCTGGCCGAGCTGCTTCGCGCCAAAGGGGAGGACCCGGTCGCCGTGTCGGCCGACGCGCTGCAGGTCTACGCAGGTCTCGAGATCCTCACCGGGGTTGCATCCGCGGCCGAGCAGGCGGCGCTGGAACATCGCCTGGTCTCGTTCCTTCCCCTCGACGCGACGTTCAGCGTGGGCCAGTACGCCGAGCTGGCGCACGCCGAGATCGACACCCTGCTCGCCGCCGGGCACCGTCCGCTGGTAGTCGGGGGCACCGGCCTGTACCTGCGCGCCGCGCTCACGGAGCTGGATCTGCGTCCGCCTCCGCCGGAGGGTGCGCGCGAGCGCTGGACCGCCGAGCTCGAACGGCGCGGCGCACCCGCCCTGCACGCCGAGCTGACGAATCGCGCGGCGTGGGCGGCGGCGGGGGTCGACCCCAACGACCGCCAGCGTGTGGTACGTGCGTTGGAGCTGCTCGACGCCGGCGAGCTCGAGCCGCCCGAGGAGACCTCGCAGCTGTGGAGCGTCGAGGTACGCCATCCGACGCTGCTCGTGGGGCTGACGATGGAGCGCGAAGCGCTCTACACGCTGATCGACGCCCGCGTGGATGAGATGCTCGCGGCGGGGGTGCGCGAGGAGGTGCGACGCGCGCACGCCGCCGGCGCCTCCGAGACGGCCCGCAAGGCGCTCGGCTTTCAGGAGCTCGTGGCCGACGACGTCGAGACGATGAAGCGCCGGACGCGCAACTACGCGCGCCGCCAGCTCACGTGGATGCGCAAGCTTCGCAACGGGCGCCTGATCGACGTCACGGGCCGCGATCCCGCCTCGGTCGCGGGGGAGATCCTAGACTCAGGCGCTCCATGAGATTCGAGAAGTGGCAGGCCCTGGGCAACGACTACCTGATCCTCGAGCGCGACGAGCTGCCGTTCGAGCTAACGCCGGCCCGCGTGTGCCGCCTGTGCGAGGGCCATGTCGGCGTGTTCGCGGACGGCGTGCTCGAGCTCTCGCCCCCCGAGGATGCCGCGCACGTGGCCGACCTGCGGATCTTCAACCCCGACGGCTCGGAGGCCGAGCTCTCGGGCAACGGCGCGCGCGAGGCGATCCTCTACCTGCGCCGGCGCGGCTGGACCGACCGGGACAGCTTCTCGATCCACACGGCCGCGGGCACGATCCGCCCGACGATCACCGGTCCGGCCACGTGCAGGGTCGACATGGGCCTGGCGCGGCTGAGCTCAGCGGACTTTCCCGGTGGCCCGCCGGACGGCTCGGGCGAGCTCGATGCGGACGGACGGACGTGGCGCTTCCGGCACGTCTCGATCGGCAATCCGCAATGCGCGATCCGGGTCGCCGACGAGGCCGCGCTCGCGGCTCTGGACCTGAGCGTTCTCGGCCCGCCCGTCGAAGGTCACCGATGCTTCCCGAAGCGTACGAACGTCTCGTGGTACACCGAGCTCGACTCGCGGTCCGGGGCGCGCATCCGCGTGCGCATCTTCGAGCGCGGCGTGGGGGAGACGCTCTCCTCGGGCACGGGCGCGAGTGGCGCGGCGGTCGCGCACGTGCTGAACACCGAAGACGGGCAGCGCCGTGGCGGTGCAGGCGCCCGTGTGACGGTGGTGCTCGACGGGGGTGAGCTCGAGGTCGAGGTCGGGGCGGACCTGCGCGTGCACCTGTCAGGCTGGGCGCTGCCCGTGTTCGAAGGTCGCCTCAGCGAGGAGTTCCTGAAGGAGCTGAGGGAGACTCCGTGAACTGCACCCCGATTCCAAGATCGAGAGCGAAGGAGCTGGATGAGACCGAGTAAGCGCCTGGAGCGCATCCCGCCGTACGCGTTCGCGGAGCTGGAGCGCAAGATCGCCGCCAAGCGGGCTGCTGGCGTGGACGTGATCAGTCTCGGCATCGGCGATCCCGATCGTCCCACACCCCCGCTCATCGTCGAGGCCATGCAGGAGGCCGTCACGGAGGCCGAGACGCACCGCTATCCCTCCAACCGCGGCCGTCAGGACTTCCGTGCGGCGGTCCGTGACTTCTATGCCCGGCGCTTCGACGTCGAGCTCGATCCCGATCGCGAGATCATCCCCGCGATCGGCGCGAAGGAGGCGATCTTCAACCTCAACCTCGCCTTTCTGGACCCCGGCGACTACGCGCTGGCCGCCGATCCCGGCTACCCCGTCTACACGGCCGGGCCGTGGCTCGCCGGCGCCGAGCCGGTGTTGATGGCACTGCTGCCCGAGCACGGCTTCACCCCGGATCTCGAGGCCATCGACGGCGACTTGGCGCGGCGGGCGAAGCTGATGTACCTGAACTACCCCAACAACCCGACTGGTGCGGTGGTGCCCGAGGGCTTCTTCGAGCGGGTTGTCGAGTTCGCGCGCGAGCACGACGTGCTCGTCGTGCACGACAACTCCTACAGCGAGATCACCTACGACGGCTACCGCGCGCCGTCGTTCCTGGCCACCCCCGGGGCCAAGGAGGTCGGGATCGAGGTCTTCTCGCTCTCCAAGGGATTCAACATGACCGGCTGGCGCTGCGCGGTCGTGGTCGGAAATGCGGACGCGCTCGAGATCTACTGGCGGCTGAAGACGAACATCGACTCCGGACTGTTCGAGGCGGTGCAGCTGGCGGGCATCGCTGCGCTCTCGCCCGAGGCCGACCAGGAGGTCGCCTCGATGAAGGAGCTGTACCTGCGCCGGCGCGACCTCGTGTGCGACGCGCTCGCTGGAATCGGCGTCGACGTGCGCCCCCCTCACGGCACGATCTACGTGTGGGCGCCCGTTCCGCAGGGCTTCGCGAGCTCGGCCGGCTACTGCGAGCACGTGCTCGAGCAGGCCGCCGTCGTGCTCTCTCCCGGAGCGATCTACGGCCCCGCGGGAGAGGGCTGGTTCCGCATCTCGCTCACGACCCCCGACGATCGCCTCCTGGAGGCCGTAGGGCGCCTCGGGGAGCTCGGATCGGAGGGTACCTGACGGACGCTCCCACCCTCTAGACTGAGGGTTACATGGAGGGAACTCAGCGCGCTCGCCAGCGCGCCTTTTGCGTCGCCGCACTGCCGGAGGGAGACGATCTCGCCGAGCTGGGCGAGTTGCTGCGCACCGCGGGCGTGGCAGTCGTCGGCGAGATGGTCCAACGCCGCGAGCAGCCGCACCCGAACACCTATCTCGGTCCCGGCAAGGTGTCCGAGGCGAAGGCGGCCGCCGAGGCGTGCGGGGCCAATCTGATCGCCTGCGACGACGAGCTGAGCGCGCGTCAGGAGCGCAACCTCGAGGAGGCGCTCGGACTGCCGGTAGTCGATCGGACGACCGTGATCCTCGACATCTTCGCCTCTCACGCCGCCAGCGCCGAGGGCAAGCTCCAGGTCGAGCTCGCCCAGCTCGAGTACAACCTTGCGCGCATGCGCGGGCTGTGGAGCCACCTCGAGCGCCTCGGCGGCGGTATCGGCACCAGGGGACCGGGGGAGACGCAGATCGAGACCGACCGCCGCCTGGCGCGCGACCGGATCGCGGCCCTGCGCCGCCGGCTCGAGCACGTGAAGGGCACGCGCGCGGTCCAGCGCGCCGAGCGCGAGCGGGCGGCGCTGCCCACGATCGCGCTCGTCGGCTACACGAACGCCGGTAAGTCGACGCTCCTGAATGCGCTCACAGGCGCGGCTGTGGGAGTGCGCGACCGGCTCTTCCACACGCTCGACCCAACTACGCGCATGCTGCGCACACCGGCGCAGCGCCAGCCGCCCACCCCGGACGCGAACGGCAACGGGTCGATCGCGCCCGCTCTCTCCACGCGGCCTCATCCGGCCGGGTCGAACCGGGTCGGTGGCTCCTCCTATCTGCTGACCGACACCGTCGGCTTCATCAGCAAGCTCCCCCACCAGCTCGTCGACGCGTTCGGCGCGACACTCGAGGAGACGCGTCGCGCCGACCTGCTCGCGCACGTCCTCGACGGGTCCGTGCCCGAGGCGCACGCAGGCGCTCATGCGCCGCGCGGTCGAGCAGACGCTCGAGGAGATCGGCGCCGGCGAGCGCCCGCGCCTGCTGGTCTTGAACAAGATCGACCTGCTCGAGGAGCCGGCGCGCGAGGAGCTAGCGCCTGAACCATCCCGATGCGGTGCTCGTCAGCGCCACCACCGGCGAGGGCCTGGCGGAGCTGTGCGCGCGCATCGAGCACGAGCTGCGGCCCACGCTGCGCCCGCTCGAGCTGCTCGTGCCCTATGCGGAAGGAGGGCAGCCTCGCCGAGCTGCACCAGGTGGCCGGCGAGGTCAGCCGGCTGGACACTCCCGAGGGCGTGAGGGTGAGCGCGCTGGTGCCGGCGCGCCTGGCGGGACGCTTCGCACGCTTCGCGGTCGGCTCCCAGCGGCCTAGCGGTCGTCGCCGCTGCCCGACAGCACACCGCGGCGCTGGCGGGAGAGCAGCTTCTCGAGGTTCCCCTCGGCGATCTCGTTCAGATCGAGCTCCAGCTCGCTGGCCAGCTGAGCGACGTACCACAGCACGTCGCCGAGCTCCTTCGCCATCGCCGCGCGACGCTCGGCGCCGATCCGCCCGCGATCATCGCGGATGGCCTTCTTGGCGTGCTCAGCGACCTCGCCCGCCTCTCCCGCCAGGCCGAGCGCCGGATAGGCGAGCCACGCCTCGCGCGGATACTCGGCGGTGCGCCGCGAGAGGCGCTGGTACTCGGAGAGCTCCACGCCCACGATCCTAGTCGGCGCCGTTCACCGATCTCCGTGCGGCGGCGCTCACACCCGCGGCGCGGCGCCGATGTGCGCCTCGCGCTCGAGGGCATCGTCGAGAGGCGCGAGCTCATCGGGCGCCAGGCGCATGGCTCGCGCGATCAGCCAGTCGGCGAACCAGACGTTCTTCGGCAGCAGCGGGCCGTGCAGGTAGGTGCCGATCGTGTTGCCACGTATGGCTCCCTCCATGCCGCTGCGACCGTCGTTGCCGTGACCCTTCAGCACACGGCCGAGCGGGCGCTCGTTCTCCCCGAGGTGCGTGCGCCCGCCGTGGTTCTCGAACCCTGCAAGCACGCGCGGGGCGCAACCCGGCGGATCGCCTTCGAGTGAGACCTCGATCGCGATGTTGCCGATCAGCCGCGGTGCGTCCTCGCGCACGGTCTCGACGTCCAGCAGCTCGACGCCCGCGATCCGCTCCTCGCCCGAGCACGTATGAGCTGCCGAGCAGCTGATAGCCGCCGCATACGCCGAGCACCACCGCGCCGCGTGCGGCCGCCTCGTGCAGGGCATCGCGCTTTGTCGAGCAGATCATCGGCGCACAGGCGCTGATCGCGATCCTGGCCGCCGCCGAGGTAGATCAGATCCGGACTCTCAGGGTCAAACGACTCGCCCAGCCCGCTCGCCTCGAGCTCGAAGCCGATTCCGCGCCAGCGGCAGCGGCGCTCGAGCACGAGCAGGTTGCCCCGATCGGCGTAGATGTTCATCAGGTCGGGGTACAGCGCGCACACGCGCAGAGCCTGCCCCGACGTCCGCCCGGACGTCTGCTCAGGCACCGAGCACCACCACCGTGCTCGACGACGTGATCGTCGGTCGCGGGCAGCTCGAGCGTGTACACGGGCGCCAGCCCCACGGCGATCGCCTCGCGCTCGAGCCGCGCGGCGTCCAGGCGATCAAGCTCCTCGACGCTCTGCTCGCTTCGCGACAGCGCGGAGGGCAGCTCGCCGCCCGCCTGCGGCGCAGAGCCTTCGGGGATGATGTGCCGCTCGCGCTCGAGGCGCACCCTGTCCTTGAGGATGCGCACGCGCGTGGCGCGGCTCAGGTACAGGACTCCGCCGACGCGCATCGTCTCGGCCGTGGGTCCGAGGTCGCCGTCGGCGCAGTCGAACGGCTCGAAGTCGGTGACGATCGCGATGGCCAGCAGGCCGCCGGGGCGCAGGTGGGAGCGCGCGCGCTGCAGGAACGCCGCTCGCTCGCTCGGGCCGTCGAAGAGCTGCACGGTCTGCATTGCCAGCAGGCAGAGATCGAAGCCCTCGCGATTCAGCTCGAAGGTGCGCGCGTCGGCGCACACCGTCTCGATGTGCACGCCCGTGGCGACGGCGTATGTCTGTGCGGCGCGACGGCTCAGGGCGGCGAGGAGCTCGGGCTCGCGGTCAAGCGCCGTGACGCGATGGCCAGCACCCGCGAGCTCGAGCGCCACCCTGCCGGTGCCGGCGCCGACATCGAGCACCCGCGCCACGCCGGCGTCGTTCGCCGTGCGCTGCGCGAGCTCCAGCCAGATCGCCAGATCCGCGCGGTAGGAGCCACACTCCAGCTCGTGCCAGACAACCGCGCTTGAGCTCACGACCAAGCGTTGCGCGCCTCCCCGCGCGCGACCAGGAGCTCGCGCAGCGAGAGCATCGCGGTGTAGGTCGGCAGGGCATACAGCGGCGCGTCCGTGGCGGGCCGGTCCCCGGCGGCCTCGGTCAGCGCCAGCGCAAGGGCCTCCTGCACGCGAATCCGTGTCGGCTCGATGCCCGCATACTTCAGCCGCACGGCCAGCTCGGGCGCGCGACTGCCGCTGCAGGTGACGCGGCGCACCCTACCCTGGAGCAGCTCGAAGTCGGCATCCCAGATCCAGGAGACGTCGCGTCCGTCGGCAATGTTGTCGTTGAGCACCCCGAGCAGGTCGTGCTCACCGGGCTCGATCGCGAGCGTGCGCAGCACCTCGTTGGCGCCGGCCGGGTTCTTGATCAGCAGTATTCGCAGCTCGCGCTGCGCCGGCTGCGCGCGGGAGGCGGCCTGTGCGCCGGCCTGTGCGCCGGCCAGCGACAGTGTCACGATCTCGGCGCGCCCGAAGGCGGCCTCGGTACCCTGCAGGCCCTCGACGATGCTATGCAGGCCGGCTTCCAGCGCCGTCGCGAGCGCCGCCGCGGCGAGCGCGTTGTAGACGTTGTAGAGGCCGGGCAGCGCGAGCACGATGCGTGCCTCTCCGGCGGGTGTGTGCAGCGTGAAGCGAGCGCCGCGCACGCCTTCGAGCGACACGTCGGTAGCGATCACATCGGGCTCGGGCCTTCGCCGGCCGCAGCTGGCACAGCGATAGCGGCCGAGGTGACCGAGATAGACCGCGTCGAACACATACGGCGCGCCGCAGCGCCGGCAGTGCTTGGCGTCGGCGGCGTGCGCCATGCCCGGCAAGGCCAGCGAGTCGTCGTGCACGCCGAAGTACAGGACATCCGCCTGCTCACGGCCGAGATCGGCGATCAGTGGGTCGTCGGCGTTGAGCACGAGCCGCGGGTGCCCGCTTTCCGCGCGCGTCGCGCGATCGCGTGACCCGGTCCCGGCGTCGCCCACCACGCGAGCCCAGCTCTCGGCGATCGTCTCGAGCTCGCCGTAGCGGTCGAGCTGGTCGCGGAAGAGGTTGGCGAGCAGCACCACGCGGGGGCGCAGCTGTGCGGCGACCCTCTCGAGCCATAGCTCATCGACCTCGAACAGCCCGAGCTCGCCGGCCATGCGTCCGCCCCTGCCGCTCGCCGAGAGCAGGGTCGTGGCGATCCCGCCGGCCATGTTCGCGCCCGCCCGGTTGTGCACGAGCGGGATGTCGGCCCGCCCGAGGATGCTGGCGGCCATCGCCGCGGTGGTCGTCTTGCCGTTCGTGGCCGAGATCAGCACGCTCCCGCGAGCCAGGCGCGAGCCGAGCTCGCCGATCGCGCCGGGCGCAAGCCACAGCAGCAGCTTGCCCGGAGCGCTCGTGCCGCCGCCCCGTCGGCGTGATAGGGCACCAACGGCTCGAGCCACAGCGAGCTGCGCCCCGGAGAGCGCCATCACCCGCGGGCCGTGCCATCGGCGGGCGGGACGTTGGACGGGTCCGACGCGTCGCGCGTGCGCGCGGCCTCGCCTGGGGGAGGGTCCTGCGAGAAGGCCGAATCCGCCCCGTCCGCACGCGGCAGCAGCATCGTGATCGCACCCTTGAGCGCTCTCACGCGAACCGGCAGCTCGCCGATGGGATCGCCGTCCGCATACATCGTGAACGGGCGATCGGAGCTGACCGTGATCTCGCGCGCCCGAAAGGCGTGCACCCCGGGCTCCCCGACGTGGGTGCCGCTGAACACCTTGGGAAAGATCTTCGTCAGGAAGGTCAGCTTGCTCACGCTCTCGAGGATCACCACCTCGAGCAGGCCATCGTCGAGCATCGCGCCGGGTGCCGCGCGCATCCCGCCGCCGTATTCCTTCGAGTTGGCGGCCCCGACCGAGTAGGCGCTGAAGCCGTGACGCTGCCCCGGTGGATCGAGCTCGACCTCAAACCGGGCCGGCCGCCAGGTGATGAGCGCCCTCAGGGCTCCGTATGCATACACGAGACCCCCGAGCCATCGTGGGGCCTGATTGGCGATGCGGTTGGCCTCGCTGTCGAAGCCCACCGAAGCAATGCCCACGAACGCCTGACCGCCCCCGTTTGAGCCCTCGCCTTCGACGAGCCCCAGATCGACAGCCCGCGTGTGTCCCTCGGCGACGATCGCGGCTGCTGCGCCAGGGTCGTCGGGTATGCCGAGGACGTGCGCCAGGTCGTTGCCGCGGCCGCCTGGAACGAGCCCGAGCACCGCTCCCGGCAGCTCCCTCAGGGTGTCGGCGATCACGCCGACCAGGCCGTCACCGCTCAGCGCCACGATCGTCTCCCCGGCGCCCGCTGCCTGTCGGGCGAGCTCGCGTGCGTGCATGAGGTCGCGCGTGTCGCAGCGGCGCACCGTCAGCCCGCGTGCACGAAGCGCGCTCTCCACGCTCGGGGCCAGGCGGCTGGCCTTGCCGCCGCCGGCGGCCGGGTTCACGATCAGACAGACGCCGTTCACCAAGCAAGCCTATTGCGCGGCCGGTGCGTGCGGGCGTGCGGGCGCTCAGGTTGGCGAGGTGCGTCGCGCACGGTCGCGCCGCCGCCGCCCGACGGCCGCGACCACGCCGAGCACCGCAACCACCACGAACAGCCCGAGCAGGATGCCTGGTGCCAGCCCGAGGCCGCCGAACGGCAGCGATATGAGCTCGACAAGGCCCAGGCCGATGGCCAGCAGGAGGATGATCAGCAGGATGATCAACACGATGCCGCGCAGGCGCGCGAGGATTCCGGCAGAGGACGGCGGCATGAGCAGGCCCATCGCACGCAGCGCCAGCATCTGGCGGCGGCTCGGAGGAGCCTGCCCCAGGCGCTCGACGGCGTCCTTCAAATCGCTCGGGCGCCGCTCGGCGAGGGCCAGCGACGCGTCGGCCATGCGTCTGATCTGCATCCGCTCCTGCGGACGGGCGGCCGCGATCGCACGCTGGAAGTACTTGCGTGCCGCCTCCGCGTCGAAGCGCTCGGATGCACGCGCGCCGAGGATCGCCATTGCCGCGGACTTGTACTTCGTCTCAGCCTCGAGCTCCTCGTTCGAGCGCTGCTCGAGCGCCTGGATGGCCTCGAGACCGCCGCGCTGCTCGATCCGTATCTGCCTCTGCTTGGGAGCCATGGGGCGCCATTCTACGATCTGGGCAGGCCATACGCCGGGGGCCGAGCGCCCGGCGCCGATTGGGCAGGCGATCCCGCAGGCGCTATGCTCGCCGCGTGTCCCGCCCTCGCCGACAAGCTTCGCGCCGGCACACGGCGGCTCTGTGCCTGTGCGCCGCGCTCGCGCTTGCCGGCGTCAGCGCGCCGCCGGCGATCTCTGCATCTCTCGGCGCCAACCCCGCGCTCAGCGAACTGGCGGGACAGACGACGACGCCGACACAGACGACCGCGACACAGACCACCGCCACGACGGAATCCGGCTCGAACTCCAAATCCGCGACCGTCGTGATCATCGCGTTGGCAGCCGCGGGCGCACTTATCGTCGGGATCCTGTTCGTGATCTTTCGCGACGCGCGCAGCGTGGTGCCGGCGGGAGATGCGTCGATCGGCGAGGGCACCTCACCGCGCCACTCGCCCGAGCGGCTGCGCCGGCGGCGCGCCAAAGCGAAGGCGGCGCGTCAGCAGCGAAAGCGCAATCGCTAGCCGCTCACGCCCGGACTGCGTCAGGCGCAGTTTTTCCAGGGCGCCTGCGTCCGGGGCGCCTGCGTTCAGTGGGAGATGCGTACCTGGCGCCGGCTCACGACCGCCACCGTGGTTCGCACCCTTCGCGGTGGGGGAGGAGGGGGAGAGCCGTGCGGTCCCCGCCGCGGCGAACGCGGGATCGGTCTGCGCGGGTGGGGATCGGAGTTGTCCGGGAGCGTCTTGGAGCCGCCCTCGTCGTCATTTGAGTCCGGCTGTGGGGGTGCGCGCATCGCATCGTCGTTGCGGAACGGTATCCACAGCATCAGCGCTGCGATCGGCAGCTTGATCAGGGTGGCCAGCAGCACGATGAAGATCCACAGCGACATCCCGAGCGATGCTACTACTGCACCGTGGAGTCGTGCAATCAGGCGGCCCTCGCTGCGCTGGCCGGCGAGATCGCCGAGTGTCGTCGCTGCCCGCGGCTGGTCGCCTGGCGCGAGGCGGTCGCCGCCGAGCGTCGCGCTGCATTTGCCGCGCAAACCTATTGGGGTCGCCCGCTGGCGGGCTTCGGCGACCCGCTGGCCAGGGTGCTCGTGCTGGGGCTCGCCCCGGCCGCCCACGGAGCGAACCGGACCGGACGCATGTTCACGGGCGACCGCTCCGGGGACTTCCTGTTCGCAGCGCTGTACCGGGCCGGCTTTGCCAGCCGACCGGTCTCAGAGAGCCGCGACGACGGCCTCGTTCTGCGCGAGGTCTGGATCACCGCCGCCGTCCGCTGCGCGCCGCCGGCCAACCGCCCCACACCGGCCGAGCGCGATGCCTGCCTTCCCTGGAGCGCGCGCGAGCTGTCGCTGCTCGAGGGCGTGCGCGTGGTGCTCTGCCTAGGCGCGTTTGCCTGGGATGCCGCTCTGCGGCTGATCGCCACGGCAACCGGTACCGGCACCTCGCGCCGGTCGCCGCGCCCGCGCTTCGGCCACGGAGTGGAGCTGCCGGGCGAGCCGTACTCGATGATCGGCTGCTACCACCCGAGCCAGCAGAACACGTTCACGGGCCGGCTGACAGAGGCGATGATCGACGCCGTGCTCGAGCGCACACGGGAGCTCGCAGGTCTCAGCCGGCGGCGCGCGCAGGCGACCTGAGCATATGCTCGGCAAGCTGGGGGTTCTCCGCTAGGCACCTGCTCGCGCCACGACGCCGCCGTTCCCGCCGCTCGGGCGCAGTTCGGCGAGCAGTCGATCGGTCAGCTCCGCCGGGGGGAGGGGCTTTGAGATCAGATAGCCCTGCACGGTGTCACAGCCCAGTGCGGCGAGTCGCTCGAGCGTTGACTGCGTCTCGACGCCCTCCGCGACGACGCTCAACTCGAGGTTGCGGGCAAGGTCGATGGTGGAGCGCACGATCGCTTCGGATCGTCTGTCCTCGCAGATGTCCGTAATGAAGGACTTGTCGATCTTGATCTCGTTCGCCGGCAGGCTTGCGAGATAGTCAATCGAGGCGTTGCCGGTGCCGAAGTCGTCGATCGACACGGCGACGCCGCTGGCGCGCAGGGCGCTCAGCACGCGCAACGCCCGCTCGGGGTCCACCAGGGTGGCGCTCTCGGTGACCTCGACCGTGAGGCGCTCCGCTGGGACGCCGTGCTCCTCGAGCAGGCTCGCCACCTGGGACGGCAGCTCAGTATCCATGAGGTTGCGTGCGGACAGGTTGACCGACATGTCCAGCTGTACACCGCGCTTGCGCCAGCCGGACATCTGTCGCAGAGCCTCGGCGACGACGTGGCGCGTGACGGGACCAGCGCCATCTGCTCGATGAGCGGTATGACCCGATCGAGACGAGGAGCACGATCATGCGCTTGTCGCGGCTGATGGCTGCCACGATCGGGCGGTAGCTCAGATAGATCTCAAAGGCGCCTTCAGCGGGCCCGGAGGCCGAGAAGCGCAGCGGAACGTAGACCTCTACCAGCTGTCCGAGGCCGACCTCGCTCGCGGTCTCGCCGCCCGGCGTGGGCGTGACGACGGTGGCGTCCTCGGGCCGATTGGCGAGCGCATCTCGCAGGTCGCCGCTGGGCGGGTAGCTGTGCCCGATCAGGCGATGATCGTCGGAGTAGATGACCCGGTAGCTGCTGTTCCAGATCTTGACGCGCGCGAGATTCCTGCTGACCGAGCGCGTTCGCAGCTGTTCGTCCAGCACCCGCATGCCCTGCTCGCCGAGCCCGCTACGAAGCTCCTGCGGTGTCAGTCGCGGCTGGATGGCGATGCGCGCGATGATCTGAGCCGACTGATCGGCGTCGGCCAGCGTGCGCGCGACGATCTGGTCCTGCAGCACGCGAGCAAGCACGACTCCGAGGGCCACGATCGGGATCAGGCTCAGCAGCGCGACCTGCTGGGTCAGGCTCAGGCGAAGACGTGGCCGCCGCATGCTCGGTCTTTCGACCGCGCGGAGGCGAACTGAATGCCGATATAAGGTCGAATCGGGCAGGTTGGCTCAAACCGGCCCACCGGCGCTCACGCCGGCGCCCCTTCGGCCTGCGCTACATAACATGCATTATCGAGCGTTGCAAGAGCACGATTATCGGCGTCGCATGAGCACGGGCTAGCATCGACGCCCTTGGCTCCCGGGCAAGACGACACTGGCGGCTCACCGGGCAGCAGAGCTACAAGGAGCCACGCCTTGCCATGCGCATAACGGGGCGGCGCACCTCACATGCTCAACAGCCGCACGATCGCAACGATGCCGACCACGACGATGATCGCGCGCAACGGGCGGGGCTCGAGCCGGCGCCCGTAACGCGCCCCGAGCTGGCCTCCGGCGATCGAGGCGCAGGCGATGATCGCGGCCGGCGCCCACTCCACGTGCGCGGCAAAGGCGAAGTACACGGCTGCGACCCCGTTGACCAGTCCGGCGAGGACGTTCTTGAGCGCGTTCGTGCGCTGCAGGTCCTGCGCCAGGGCCACGCCGAGGACGCCGAGCAGCAGGATCCCCTGGGCCGCGCCGAAGTACCCGCCATAGACGCCCGTCGCATAGATCGCGAGCGCCGTGAGCGCCCCTCCTTCCCCCTCGCCCCGCCCCTGCGCCTCAGCAGCCAGGCGTTCAGACGGGGCTGAAGGACCGTCAGGACAAGGGCGATGGCGATGAACGCGGGCACGATCGCCGCAAACGCGGACGCGGGCAGCACGAGCAGCAGGACGGCGCCCGTGATGCCTCCGAGAACCGACGCCGAGCCCAGGCGCGCAGCGCGCCGGCGCTGGCCGGAGAGCTCGCGGCGATAGCCCCATGCGCCGGACACGGACCCCGGAACCAGCCCAACGGTATTGGTGACGTTGGCCGTCACCGGCGCGTAGCCGAATGCCAGCAGTACCGGAAAGGTGATCAGCGTGCCGCTGCCGACCACGGTGTTGATCGTGCCCGCGGCAAGCCCGGCGAGGGCGATCAAGGCGCTCTCCCCGGCGCTCATCCGAGCTCATGCAACTGCGCCTGGGATGGATGAACCCGCTGTCGGCGCCGCATCAGTCAGCGAAGGCTATCCGCCCGATCGGGCGCCGCTCACGTTGCGGCTCGCTCGGATGAGGCCCGGACGCGGGATGTGAGTCCGGGCGCATGCGCTGACGAGCGCGCGCCGCGCGCGCGATGCTCCCTACTGGACTGTGAGCGTGCCTTCCATTCCGGCCATCCTGTGTCCGGGCACCGAGCAGTAGAACTTGTACGTACCGGCCTTGAGGCTCAGCGACAGCGTCTTTGCGCCGCCCTGGAAGGTCGGTGTGGCGCCGAGCACCGTACCCGAGGAGGATTCGATCGTCACGTTGTGGCTCAGCGACGAGGTGTTGGTGAAGACGATCGAGACCTTGCCGGCCTTGGCGGTGAGCGATGTCTTGTCGTATTTCAACTGGCCTTCCGGGTTGGCCGCAAGGCCGAGCGTCTGTCCCGCGGAAGAGCTGCCGGCCGCGGCCGAGCTGCCCGCCGCGCTCGAGGAGGTGGATGTCGCGGGGGTGCTGGCCGCCGTGCTCGGCGTGGAGGCTGATGAGCTCGTGCTGCTCGATGAGCTGCCGCATCCGGCGAGTGCGAGCAGGCCGACCGCGAGGGTCAACATCGAGGCCGTGGGTAGGTGACGCATCGTCGCTTGACCTGCTGTTCGGAACCTCACGTTCACATCCTCCATTGGGTTGGGGCCATCGGTCTTCAGGACACCGCCATGGACCGGATCCTTCCCGGTCCTAACGACCCGCGAGCGCTGATCGGCCAGAGGATACGCCTGCGAGCGACGTCCCGCCGGCCGGCTCGGCGGGGATCTCACGGCTCGGTATGGATCACGACATCGGCGATATCGGGGATCTTCAGGCGCAGCTCCTCCTCGAGCTCGCCGGCCAGGCGGTGAGCGTCGGATAGCGCTTCGCCAGCGGGCACGCCGAGCGTGATGAACACGACGCGACCGGCGTCGGTGGAGAGCAGCTTCACGCGCTGAGCGCCCTCCCCGGTCCGCTCGCGCACGAGCCGCTCGACCTCATGCTCGACCGACGCCTCTGCTCCATCGTCTGGCGGGGCGGCCGCCAACGTGCGCTCGAGCGGCTCGAGGTGCGTCTGCACTTCGGCCACCGCGGCCCTCGAACAGATCGAACGCTCGACGCGCTCGGCGATCTCATGCGCGGTCCTCAGGTCGAGGTCGGGCGGGAACTTCAGATGCAGCGAGACGCTAACCGAACCCGGCTGCTCGAAGATCGCGATGTCGTGCGCCTCCCTCACCAGCGGCTCGGCCAGCGCGGTGGCGAGGATCAGGTCGCGGAGGTCCAGGCCGCTGCGACGGGGCTCGACGTGCACCACCACGTCGCTGCCGGGCAGCGCGCCCTCGACGGCCGACTCGATCAGATCGGCGGTGCGGTGTCCCTCGACGACCGCCTGGCCGGGAGGGACGGTCACGACGGCGTCCGCGAAGTAACGTCCCGCAGACTCGCGCAGCCGCAGACGCTCGAGCTCGATGTCCGCCCCCAGATCGGCGATCGCCTGCTCGGCGGCCCGGCGCGCCCCCGAGGGGGCGCGGTCCATGAGGATGTTGGCGTTCTCGGCAATCAGTCGTGCCGCGGCGACGAAGGTGATGGCAGCGACGATCAGCGCCGCGACGGAGTCCCCCTGCGCAAATCCGGCGTGCACCGCCAGCAACCCCACGAGCACCGCGAGCGAGCCGGCCATGTCCGCGGCGAAGTGCAGGGTGTTGGAGCGCAGCGCCGGGCTGCGATAGCGCCGCGCCGCAGCCATCGAGATCGCCGTCCGGCTCACGTCCAGGACGAGAGCGACGCCGATCACGGCGAACTGGTACCAGTGGAGCTCGGGCGGTCTGCCTGCGCGGAGCAGATGGCGGATCGCCTCGACGCTCACGAGCAGGCCGCCGGCAAGCAGGATGGCCGACTCCCCCATCGCGCCGAGGTTCTCGGCGCGCCGGTGCCCGTAGGGGTGTCCGGTGTCGGCGGGCCGACCGCCCAGGCGCACGGCGAAGAAGGTGAGCGCAGCCGCGATGACGTCGCCACTGGACTCGATGCCCGCTGAGATCAGCCCCAGGCTGGCCGTGGCCAGGCCGACACCGAGCTTCAGAGCGACCAGCAGACCGGCCGCGAATATCGGGACGATGGTCGTCCCTCGCGGTGCCGGGCTCAGATCGGTGGTGGTGGCACCTGGGGAGGTCGACACTGGCTAGAGACTAGGCTTCCTGCGGGCGGACGGGCATTCGCGGCGAGGCGTCCGCATGGCGCGTATCGTGAGCTCCTAGCCGATGGCCCATCATCACGCCGGACACTCCCACGGCGATCGCGCCAACGCGGACCGCACCAGGCTCACGGCCGCGCTCGGACTGATCGTTGCCTTCATGGCCGTCGAGGTGGCGACGGGCGTGATCGCAAACTCGCTCGCGCTGCTCTCGGATGCAGGGCACATGCTCGCCGACGCCGCGGCGATCGGCTTCTCCCTGTTCGCGCTTCGACTTGCCATGCGCCCGGCGAAGGGCGCGATGACCTTCGGCTTCAGGCGGGCGGAGATCCTCGCAGCGCAGGCCAACGGGGTGACCATGCTCATCCTCGCCGCGTTCATCGTCTACGGGGCGATCCGCCGCCTGTTCGAGCCGCCCGATGTGCGCGCTGGCCTGGTCCTCGTCGTGGCCCTGGTCGGCATCGTCATCAACCTCGCGGCGGTATGGACGCTCGCGAGGGCAAACCGCCAGAGCCTGAACCTCGAGGGCAGCTTCCAGCACGTGCTCACCGATCTCTACGGCTTCATCGGCACGGCGATCGCCGCCCTGATCATCCTTGCGACAGGCTTTGAGCGCGCCGATCCGATCGCCTCGCTGCTCGTCGCGGGGCTGATGACCGGCTCGGGCCTCTCGCTGGTCAAGGCCTCCGGTCGCGTCTTCCTGGAGGCGGCCCCAGCGGGCCTCGATCCGCAGACGATCGGAGAGGCGCTGGCCGGTCGGCCCGGGGTGGTCGAGGTCCACGATCTTCATGTCTGGGAAATCACCAGCGGCTTCCCGGCGCTGTCTGCGCACGTGCTCGTTGCCGCCGAGCGCGACTGCCATGCCGCTCGTCGCGACCTGGAGGCCCTGCTGCACGAGCGCTTCGGCCTGGATCACACCACGCTGCAGGTCGACCACGCGGGCGGCGAGCTGCTCGAGATCGCCATGCCGCTCCAGCACCCCGCGGTCGGGTCCGCCCGCTCGGACGGATAGCCGCAAGGACCTCCAACGGGCGATCGCCCGTCACGGGGTCCTGCATATCATGCGCCGAGCCCGCCGGCGAGGATTCAGCTATCTGCCGCCGCCGGCCGATAGAGAGAGCAGACCGCCTGCGAACCGGTCTGTTTGCGAGCTTTTCGGGCCTTCCGCGGGTTTACGCTAGCGGGTCCGCGAGCATTTGTCCCCCGGAACCGGCAGGTAGGCCGTATCGCGCGTCGAACGAGGACCTGGAAGGCTTCTCCAAGGATAATTGACAACGCAACTATCAAGGCGTATAATTCCGACTCCAAGTATCGGATTAGAAGGACGCTCATGTCAGACTCAGCTGTAAACGCCACATCCACGCGCGATGCGCCCACCGGCAACGAGGAGCGCGAGCCGCAGGCAGCCACCGGCGGCCTACCCGTCGCGACCGTAGGACGGCTCGACAGCCCGATCGAGCGGACCGACCTCGGGACGCCCGATACGTTCATCCCCGAGTCCGTCGATCAGCTGCTCGCGCACTCGCGCCGCTATCCCCTGCTCACCCCCGCCCAGGAGATCGAGCTGGCCAAGCGGATCGAGCGCGGCGACCTGCACGCCAAGGAACTGCTCGTCAACTCCAACCTGCGCCTTGTGGCGTCCAACGCCAGGCGCTACCAGAACCAGGGGCTGCCGCTGGCCGACCTCGTCCAGGAGGGCATGCTCGGCCTCATACGCGCGAGCGAGAAGTTCGATTGGCGCAAGGGCTTTCGCTTCTCGACCTACGCCACCCTGTGGATCCGCCAGGCGATCCAGCGCGGCCTTGAGAACTCCGGGCGCACCATCCGGCTGCCCGTCCACGTCGCCCAGCGCTCGCGCAAGGTCGGGCGGGTCGAGCGCGAGCTGTCGGTGCGACTCGGGCGCGAGCCGACGATCGAGGAGCTGGCGCAGGAGACGGGCCTCGAGCTCGAGCAGGTCGAGGAGGTGCGTCACCAGCGTGCCGCGCTCGTCAGCCTCGACCAGCAGGTCGGCGAAGACGGCGACACGGCCCTTGGCGACCTGCTGCCCTCGGACGCGCAGGCACCCGAGGAGGCGGCCTGGGACAGCGAGCGCGAGCGGATCGTGCATCAGGCCATCTCGCAGCTGCCGGAAACCGAGCGCACCGTGCTCACGCTTCGCTTCGGCACCGGACGTGAGGAGCCGCAGACCCTCACCGCCATCGGCAAACGGCTCGGCTTCTCGGCGGAGCGGGCCTCCCAGCTCGAGCAGCGCGCGCTGAAGAAGCTGGCCGAGTCGCCGGAGCTGGCGGCGCTGCGCGAGGCGGCATAGACGTTAAGCTGCGCCCCTGCTGGTTCCATCCGATCGGCAGGAGGCGAGCAGATGTCCAAGAAGTCGCTTTGGGAGCGCACCGTCGAGCTCACGATCGCCGCGGGCGAACGGGTGCTCGCCCCGATCGAGAGGTTCATCGGGAGGCGCTCGCTGGTGGGCGATGAGACCTTCTTCGAGCTGGAGCGCTTCCCCTGGGTCGAGCAGGTCGAGGCGAACTGGAAGGTCATTCGCGAGGAGCTGGAGCACGTCCTGGAGGACCATTCGGCGCTGCCGAACTTCCAGGACATCTCGAAGGACCAGATCGAGATCACCGACGACGACCGCTGGAAGACGTTCTTTCTCTATGGCTTCGGCTTCAAGGCGCCGCTCGGCGTAGAGATGTGCCCGCGCACCGCGGCGCTCATGGAGCAGATCCCGGGGATGAAGACCGCGATGTTCTCGATCCTCTCCCCTCGCAAGCACATTCTCGACCACCGCGGCCCCTACAAGGGTGTGCTGCGCTATCACCTCGGCCTGATCGTGCCCGAGGACAAGGAGGCATGCAGGATCCGCGTCGACGAGGACGTGCGCCACTGGGAGGAGGGGCACAGCATGATCTTCGACGACACCTTCAACCACGAGGTCTGGAACGACACCGACGAGACGCGCGTGGTGCTGTTCGTGGACGTCCTGCGCCCCCTCCCCTTCCCCTACTCGGCGATCAACGCCCTGATCGTGAAGGCGATCGCGATCTCGCCGTTCGTTCTCGACGCCAAGCGCAACCAGCGCGCGTGGGAAAAGCGCTATCTGGAGCGCCGGCGCGCGCGGGATCCCTCAACGGCCCAGCCGGTTGCATGAGGCACGCATGGACTGCCCGTCGCCGGCACGAGCAACCTAGCTGAGCGGCGTCTCACGATCGGGCCGCGCCAGCTCGGTTCGCTTCGCGGCCACGCTTCGCGCGCGGCCAGTCCTTGCGGCCCAGATGACCGAGCGTCATCGGACGTCGCCGGGCGAACGCCGGAGCGAACTTCGCGCTGCGAGCGGGCGAGACGTAGATGTCGGCTGACAGTGTGGGCGGCATCGGGAGTGCCGCTGCGCGGCACCGGACGATCTGCTCTGTGCGAGTGATCGACTGCGGGAGGGCGTCGAACAGGTACTCGGCAAAGATCCGGTGGCTATGGGCGTTGGTCTTGAGCACGCGGACGGTGATCAACGGGACGGGATGCGGGTCCTAGCGCCGTGCAAGCATGTCGAGCACAGCCCGTAGGGCGACCCCGCCCGCCGTTGTCGAGCGGTCACGAAGAAGCGCGCGATAGAAGCTGTTGTGGCGAGCCAGAGCTTCATATATGGCCCACGGGTCAGCTTCCCATCGCCTTTCATGGACACGACGGCAATGCTGATGGGGCGCTCCTGCTCGTCGTAGGGGACGACGATTCTCGTCGGAACCCCGCGCCCATCGTGGACGGACTGCAGAATCTCGTTCACTTCGGAGACGGCGCGGAGGTCTTCGGGGGTGCGGGCACCGCGTTCGCATGGGAAGTCAAGAAGACAGTCCAGGTGCCGCGCGCTGCGCTCGCTGAAGATCGCGACTCGCACCGGGCAGTCGATGATCCGTAGCTCCCTACTTGAACCTGAGCAACATGGTCGAATACCGCTCACACGTAGGGCTGTCTGCGCCTACAGAATGGCCAGCCCGATCGCTTATCGCCCGCGGGACTTCGTGCTCAAATCCTGCAGGGAAAAGGTCAAGGACTCGCCCGCGGTCGGGGGAGATCGACCCTGCGGGGGAGATTTTCCGCGCAAGGTGCGAAGTTGCCCGCGCAAAATGCGAACTTCACTACATGCCACCGCGCGTAGCCTGCTAAAGCGAGAGGCTGAAGCGTGCGGGCGCCCCCGGTCGGAGGAGGGGAACCGGGGGCGCTCCCGATTCGCCATGGGGCAGCGATCGTAGAGGAGGTTTCGCGCAGCCTTCAAGCGGCCGGCCGGTGAAGTCCCCGCACGTTGCGGACGACGGCTGGGCCCTACCGCGCCCGACCGGACCAAGACCGTTTTCTCCCACGGCGAGAAGCTTGCCGTCCGCGCGCAGGCGCCGGAGGTCGGGCGCCGCCTCGGCCCCGCAAGGCTCGACGCGGCGCCGTGCCATCGGCGGCCAGGTGTCGCGTGGGGAAAAGGACTGGCGAAGACCGGAGTCCTATAACCGGAGGGACGGTCGGCCATGGAAGGACGGGTCAGGAGGAGGCCGTCCCTCCATACGTGCCGTGGGCCGGATGCCTAGATCCGGACGCCTAGATCGAGGTAGAGGGGAGCCCCAGGGTGCTGGATACTTCCTGCGCCCTGCTGTTCAGGATCGTGAACTCGCCGGTGAGGATGAGCAGGCCGAGCGCGATCATCACGGCGCCCCCGATCGCGATGATCACCGGAAAATGGCGCTTGAAGATCGCAAGCGCCGTGGTCATCCGCTCGAACGCGAGCGCGATCAGCAGGAACGGGATCGCCAGGCCGGCCGAGTAGAAGGCCAGCAGCAGCGCGCCGTGCGCCGCCGAGGTCGAGATCGCGGCCTGGGTGAGAATTGCGCCGAGGGTGATGCTCGTGCAGGGGGTCCAGGCGATCGCGAATGCCGCTCCCGCGATGATCGGTCCGCCACGGCCCGCAAGGCGCAGGAGGGTCTCCGAATGCCACTCGAAGTTCAGCATGCGCACGAACGGCGTCGACAGGAAAGCGACTCCCATGAGGACGATCAGGATCCCGCCCACCTGCTCGAGGGTTTCTTTGTGGGCGTTGAGCGCCGAGCCGATGACGGTCGCGCTCATCCCCAGCAGGATGAAGATCACAGAGAAGCTCGCGATGAACAGAAGGCTCGGCACGAGCACGCGCCGGGTCCCGACCCCACCCTTCAGGTCCGCCGGGGTCACGCCGATCACGGTCGATAGATACCCAGGCACCAGGGGCAGGACGCAGGGCGAGAGAAAGGACACCAGTCCGGCGGCGAGGGCGAGTGGAATTCCAACGCCGGTGGCGGTGTCCGATGAGGCGGCGAGGATCAGCTGGGTTGGCATCATGACTGAAGCTGCGAAGAAGGATCGCGCATCCCGGTGCGTAATTCGAGCAGTTCCCGCTCCAAGCGGCTCACGCGCTCGCGCAGGTCATCGAGCGGAGAGAGCCCGGCAGCCGGCTGCGCCTGCACTTCCTGCTCGGAGCCGTCCCCGAGCAACTCGGCGTAGCGCTCCTCCTTCTGCCCTGCTCGGCGCGCTAACACGGCGACCAGTTCACGCTCGATCAGCTGCGCGAGCGTCTCGTTGACCTCGGCCAGATCCGTGAACGCGCACATGCGCTCGCTGCGCTGCTTGAGCTCGCCGGGCGTCTGCGGGCCTCGCAGCATCAGCACGCACATCAGCGCCTGCTCCCTGGCGTCCATCGGCAGTGCTTCCGCCAGCAGGTGCCGGTACTTGGGTGCCCGGCTCCCGGCTCCGCTCGCCAGGCGCACAAAGCCTCGGCGCTCGAGACGGTGCAGCGCATCCCGGACGGCGCCATCGTCGTAGTCCACGACCGGGTCGCGGTTCGTCGACTGGTTGCAGGCCAGGCGAAGCGCCTTCAGCGACAGTGGATAGGCATCGGGGGTCGTCCGCTGCTTTTCGAGCATGCAGCCGAGGACTCGCAGCTCGCTCGTGCTCAGCCCTATAGGCCCTGCAAATGAGCCATTTTCGGCCCTCACGCGGTGCGACTCCGGGCATTCTCGATCGCCACATTCATGGCGTCAGTGTTCATGAGTGTCCAAACTCGCTCTGCGAGGCGTTTGCGCGCTTCACGGCACCCCCTAGGGTACTGCTCCCGCTCGCCGCCAACAGCGTAAAGGTCATGTTAACCGTCCGAGGCAGATCCCCGTGGCGAGCTTTGCCGCGATATGGCGCTCCACGGCGTCAGACGTGATCGCGTCGGGGCTCATCGGGCCAAAGACCTTGAGCAGGTGCTTCGCTAGGCGCCAGCGGTAGTCCGTTTTGGTCTTGCCCGATAGCTGCCCCTCATGGCGAGTCCACCATTCCCCGGCGAAGGCATGGATCGTCGGCACGTCGGCCCTTGCCGACACGACGCGCTCCTGTGGCCGCCATGCGCCTCGTTCGACGTCGGCTAGTTCCTGGCGCAGCCGACGCTCGGCTTCGTCGCGGGAGACCTCCCCGAGCGACACGGCGCGCTTCTTTCCGTTGACGTTGAAACGGAGCATCCGGCCTAGGCCGCCGCTCGCGGCGCGGCGCTCAACAATCGTGCCTTAGCTGGTAGTGGGGTCCTTAGGCTTGCTCACCGTCAGGACCTCCTTACTAGGTCTTGGCCGGGCGCCCGGGTGTTGATCGCACCGCGGGCGCCGCTGGTTATGTAGCCCGAGTCTACGCCCGTGCTCGGCGTCGAGCAACCCGACATCGCCTACCCCTCCAGCCCCGCAGCGATCAGGGCCTCGGTGCGGTCGGTGTACTCGACGGCGCAGGCGGCCTTACCGTTGCGCAGGGTGTAGACGTGAGCCAACTCCATGTCCATCGGGAGCCCGCTCGCCGCCCCATGACCCACAAAGCGCACCCAGAGGAACACTTTGTCTTGCCTGCCCCTGGCTTCGAGGGGCTCGACTCGAAGATCGGGATATGCCTCAAGCCAACTGGCGAACTGATGTTTGATCGCCTCAATCCCGCGACGGGTCTCAGCGTCCGGGTCCTCGCGAGAGACGACGTACTCGGCGTCCTCATGCCAGAACCAGAGCTCGGGTTTCCGCTCTCCCGCGTTGAACCGAGCGTAGGCATCGAGCACGATCTCCACGTTCTGCTTAGAAATAAGGGTTCACCCCGCCTCCACGGTCATGGGCTCGAGCGTAACGGTTTGGCCGAGCCGTTCTAGCTGACGCACCAGCCTTTGGGTCACGCGCTGGCGATCTTCGCGGGTGAGGAAGTAGTCGCCGCCGAGCTCTTGGTAGGAGAGCCCGTCCTGGAGCACGTGGTAGGCGCTGACAAGGATCGAGTGGGCGACGGCGACGATCGCCTTCTTGTGTCCACGGCGGCGACGTATGCGCAGGTATTGGGCGCGCAGGTAAGTGTCCTTGGTGCGCCCGGCGGCGCTGTTGGCGGCCTCGATCAGAGCAACCCGCAGCCAGCCGTCGCCCTTGCGCGTCTTGCCCGAGCGGCGCTTGCCCGCAGACTCGTCGTGGCCGGGGCAGACCGCGGCCCAGCTCGCGGCGTGCCGGTGGGAGGGAAAGCGCTCGCCATCGGGGCCGAGCTCGGCGATGATCACCTCGGCGGTGCGCTCACCCACCCCCGGGATCGTGCAGAGCAGCTCGACCTGGCGTTCGAAAGGGCGCACACGCCCCTCGATCTCCGCCGAGAGCGAGTTGATCGTCTCGTCGAGATACTCGATGTGGGCGAGCAGGTGCGAGACGAGCAGGGCGTGATGCTCTCTGAAGCGGCCCTCGAGCGCCGCCCGCAGCGCCGGCAGCTTCGCGCGCAGCTTGCCCTTGGCGAGGTCGGCCAGCGATTCAGCCGAACACGCCGAAGGCTAGAACGGTCGAGCTTCGACCCACAGCCTGTGGCTCTCGCCGGCCCGCGTCGGTTATCGGTCTTTGGGGCGAGGCCCGCCTGACAGGGGATAGTCAGGGGCCGGGTCGAAGGCGGCGCCCTCGGCGAATACGCCTGCCCCGGGGACGTGGTTGAGCTCGAGCCGGATGCCTTCTGGGTCCCGGAAGGAGAGCGAGTAATAGCCCGGCGCCCAGGGTCCCTCCTCGGGCGCACGCACGATGTCTGCGCCGAGCTCTTGCAGAAATGCGTAGAGGGCGTCGACGTCCTCGCGCCGTCGCGCCCTGAAGCACAGGTGGTCGATGCCGGGTGCGGTATCTGCGTACGCGGCGTCGAGGTGCTGTGGATCGGCGCGGCGAATGGCGAGCGCGGTACGACCGCCGACGTAGTAGACGAAATCCTCGGAGCGGGGATCAATGGCTTGAAGACCGAGAAACGGCATCAGCTGGTCATAGAAGGCGATGCACTGCTCGATGCGATTGACCCTGAAGACGACATGGGCGACGCCATTGATGTCCAGTCCGCCGCGGGAATCGGTCGACCTCGACATGGCGCGGCAGCTTATTCCTCGCCGACCAGCGCGTTTAGGCACACCCCTCGGTGCGTGCCTGAAGCGGTCGCCGTCAGATTCACCGCGTCAACTGTACGACGCTAAAGTCGATTGCGTGAGCAGCCAGCCCTTCGCGCAGGGACGCTCGGGCGATGGACGCCATTCACCGCCACCTGCGCCGCGCCCGGAGGACCGGCCGGCGACGCCCGTTTCCCTGCGGCGGATCGCAAAGCTGTTCGCGCCCTACCGGCTGCGCCTGGGGATCCTGCTCGGCCTGATCTTCCTCGGCTCGATTCTGAGCGTGGCCTCGCCGTTCCTGCTACGCGAAGCCGTCGACGGAGGCATCCTGGAACACAATCTCCAACTGCTGACGTGGATGGTCGCCGGGATGATCGCGCTGGCGGTGATCAACGGCGTGCTCGGCGTCGCGCAGACCTGGATCTCAAACCAGGTCGGCCAGCGGGTGATGCACGACCTGCGCGCGGCCGTCTATGCGCACCTGCAGCGCATGTCACTGGCCTTCTTCACGCACACGCGCTCGGGGGAGGTCCAGGCGCGCATCGCCTACGACATCGGCGGGATCGACGACGTCGTGACGAGCACCGCCACCTCGACGGTGTCCACCGTCGCGACCGTCGCCGCCACGGTCGTCGCGATGTTTGCCCTCAGCTGGGTCCTGACCGTCTTCTCGCTGATCCTGCTGCCCTTCTTCGTGTGGCTGACGCGCCGCGTGGGAAACGAGCGCCGGCGCATCCAGTCGGTTCGCCAGGGCCGCCTGGCCGACATGTCCACGCTGGTGGAGGAGTCGCTGTCAGTGTCGGGGATCCTGCTCGGCAAGACGATGGGGCGCTCGCAGGAGCTCGTCGACCGCTTCTCCTCGGAGTCAAGCGAACTGGCCGATCTGGAGGTGCGCGCGCGGATGGCCGGCCGCTGGCGGATGGCCTCGGTGCAAATGAGCTTCGCGATCATGCCGGCCGCGGTGTACTGGTTCGCCGGCTACAGCATCATCCACGGCGGGCACGCGATCTCGATCGGCACCGTGGTCGCCTTCACGACACTGCAGACGCGCCTGCTGTTCCCGATGCAGCAGCTGCTCTCGGTCGGTGTGGAAGTGCAGACGTCGCTGGCCCTGTTCGGGCGCATCTTCGAGTACCTGGACCTGCCGGTGGACATCGTCGAACGGCCAGGCGCGCGCGCGCTGAGCGGCGTGCGCGGCGATGTGGAGCTCCAGGACGTGTGGTTTCGATATTCGCCGGACTCGCCGTGGACGCTCGAAGAGATCGCCGCGAGGATCCCGGCGGGCACCCGCACGGCGCTGGTGGGCGAGACCGGCTCGGGCAAGACGACGCTCGCCTACCTCGTCGCGAGGCTGTACGAGCCCCAGCGTGGCTGCGTGAGCGTGGACGGCGTCGACATCCGCGACATGACCCTCTCCTCGCTGGCGGCGAGCGTCGGCCTGGTCTCTCAGGAGACCTACCTCTTCCACGCCTCGATTCGCGAGAACCTGCGCTTCGCCTGTCCGCAAGCAGCCGACGACCAGATCGAAGACGCCGCTCGCGCCGCGCAGATCCACGAGCTGATCTCCTCGCTGCCCGACGGCTATGAGACGGTCGTGGGCGAGCGCGGCTACCGCTTCTCGGGCGGTGAGAAGCAGCGCATGGCGATCGCGCGCACTGTCCTTCGCAACCCACCCGTGCTGATCCTCGATGAGGCCACCTCGGCCCTCGACACCGAGACCGAGCGCGCCGTGCAGCAGGCGCTCGACCAGCTCTCGCGCGGGCGCACGACGATCGCGATCGCCCACCGCCTCTCGACGATCCGCGACGCCGATCAGATCCTCGTGCTCGACTCGGGGCGCATCGTCGAGCGCGGCAGGCATGAGGAGCTGCTGGATCTCGGCGGACGCTACGCGGCGCTGCTGAGCGGCGCAGCGGTCGCCGAGGACCGGCTCGCGGCAGACCCATCGGGCGCCCTCGAGCCGTCCGGCTACGCGGTCGCGTCGATGTTCAGGCGCACGTAGTCGACGATCACGGGCTCCCCCAGCGTGGCCAGCAAGTCGTCCATGAAGGGCTCGCGCAGGTCCTCGGGCAGGTGCTGCACGTGCGGGTCCAGGACGATCGTGGCGAGGAACTCGCGCGGGTGCTCCGGCTGCTGCGGAGCCGGCGCGAGCCAGCACTCGGCGGACTCGAAGCCGGCGTGGAGCAGGCGTTCGCGGGTCTCGCGCGGGCCGGCGTAGTTCCAGGGCGCGCGTCAGTCGAGGAAGTGCTCCCCGTAGGGGTCGCGCGCGAGGATCGCCATCACCTCGCCCCGCAGGACATCGATGTTGCCCTCTCCCCCGCACTGTGCGACGAGCCGCCCGCCGGTGCGCACGACGCCATGAAGGCGGCGGAAGAGCAGATCGTGATCCGCGATCCAGTGGAAGGTCGCGGTCGAGAGAACGGCGTCCACCGGTTGCTCGAGCTGCAGCTCCAGCAGGTCGAGCAGGCGCACGTCGACGCGACCGTCGGCGGCGGCCAACCTCTGACGCGCCGAGCTCACCATCGAGGCGGACGCGTCGACCGCGATCACCCGCCCCCGCGGCAGCCGCTGAAGAAGCGCCTCGGTCACCCGCCCCGAGCCGCAGCCCGCGTCGAGGACGAGCTCGTCGCCGGCGAGCTGCAGTCGAGCGAGCACCTCGCGTCCCATCGCCTCCATGGGCCCGGAGATGCGGTCATAGCTGCTGCCGTCCCAGTTGCGCGTCTCTGGCATACAATTGTACGTTATCACACACGTCCCAGCAGCAGCTCGGCCAGCGCCCTCGACAGCTGCCCTCCCTGCCAGGCGATGGGCGAGCGGGGCGGCGGCCCCTCGTCCTCGACGATCAGTCGCGCCTGCGCTATCGCCCCTGCGTAGCGCTCGCCCAGGGCGAGCGGATGGCCGGGATCGGCCTCGTCGCGACTTGCCACCACGAGCGTCGGGACCGCGATCGAGCCGAGCTCGTCGATCGTCTCGAAGGGTCGCGATCGCGGCACGACTTCAAGGGCGTCGGCCACGGCCTCGGGGTGCTCGTGCGCCGACAAGCGCTGGCGGAGCACCCTCGCCACGGTCTCACGCCACGCCGGCGGCACGGCGTCCAGGTCGTAGGCGTGCACGAACCCCTCCACCCCACCGTCCCTGAGGCCCTGGGCCAGGGCGTCCCAGCCGGCCAGCGCCTCTGGCGTGGCCGCCCCGGTGGGATCGAACGCGGGGGTGATGAGACCCAGCGCCGCCACCCGCTCGGGTCGCCACAACGCAAGGCGCACGGCGGTGTGAGCGCCCATCGAGGCGCCGACGAGAGCGGCCCGCTCGACATCCAGGGCGTCGAGCACCGCCTCGAGGTCGGCGAGGAGGTCCCCATACCCATATGCGCCCGGGTCGGGAGCCGGGCCCGAGCGACCGTGGCCGCGGGCGTCGTAGGCGATCACCCGATGACCGGCGTGCTCGAGCACGCGTGAGCCCATCACGACGTAGCGGCGCGTCGCGGTGAGACCGTGCAACAGGACGACCGGCGGGCCGCTGCCGCTCTCCTGGCCGGACAGCGTGGCCCCGCCGGCACGCACGCTGAACTCGCTCACACGGCTATGGCCGCGTGTTCGCGCACGAGCTCAGCGGAGCGCTCCGGCTGCTCCCAGAAGAACAGATGACCGCACCCCTCGAATATGTCCAGCCGTGCGCCCGGAATGCGCGATGCGACCAGGCGGCCGTTCTGGACCGGCAGGATTTCGTCGTCGGTGCCGTGGATGACGAGCGTGGGCATCTCAAGCTGCGCGAGGCGCTCGCTCGTGTCGTGCACGAGGATCGCCTGCGTCTGGGCCATGATCACAGGCAGGGCAACCGGCCGGCGAAGGCCGATCGCGAGGAACTCGGCATAGGCATCGGCGTCATCGACCAGGGCCGCGGAGACGTTCGCCTCCCAGCTGGCCCGCAGCGCGCGCTCGCGGTCGCCGGACAGCCGCGCCTCGGCGAGCCGCAGGGCGACCTCGCGAGAGGTGTGTGCGCTGCCCTCTCCACCGCAGTAGGTGCAGCCGAGCGTCAGCGTGCGCACCCGCTCGGGATGCGCCAGCGCGAGCTCCTGGGCGATCATTCCGCCCATCGAGATGCCCATCACGTGGGCCGAGTCGATCTCCAGCGCGTCGAGCAGGCCGACCGCATCGCGCGGCCATCTCGGCGATCGTGATCGGCCCCTCCAGACGGCTGCTCGCGCCCACGCCGCGGTGGTCGTAGACGATCACCTCGAAGTCGCGCCGCAGCGGCACCAGGAACGACTCGCCCCAGTGCAGCGCGGTTCCGCTCATGCCCATGATCAGCAGCAGCGGCGGCCCCGACCCGCTGCGCTCGTAGTCGAGCTGGATATCGCCCACGTTCGCGATCGGCACGCTGGAATCCTAGACGCCGGCAGCGGCGCCATCTGCCCTGTCGAGCGCACGCGCTCGCGGAGCCACGCCCGCCAGTGTCGGGCGCGGGCCTCGGCGCCGGCGCCGGGCGCGACGCATCGCCGCCAGTCCGGCGACGCGCACACCCAACAGGCGCACCGAGCGCGGCGGGCGCGTAGTCTTCGAGCAGTCGAAGCGCAACGGAGCTGACCAGACCGACGTCGCAGGTCGGCTCGGGGACCGTGTGGGCGCGGGTGACCGTGGTGAAGTCGTCCAGGCGCACCTTGATGGCGATCGTGCGGCCGCTGCGACCGTGTGCGGCAAGGCTCGCGCACAGCTCTTGCGCCATGCGCGCCAGCTCCTCGCGCTGTCTGACCGGATCGTCGAGGTCGCGGTCGAACGTCCGCTCGCGAGACTCCGAGACGACCCTGCGGACGGCCTCGACCTCGCCCTCGTGTTCGAAGCGGGCGCGCCGCTGGAGCGCCCGTCCCAGGTTCGCGCCGAAGCGCTCGACCAGGACCTCCGTGGGCGCCGAGGCGACGGCCGCGAGCGTGTCGAGACCCGAGCTCGCCGAGGCGCGCGGCGGTCTTCGGCCCGATGCCCGGCAGCAGGCCCGGCGGCGCCGAGGCGAAGCGCGCGCAGGCCTCCTCGCGCCTGAGCACCACGAAGCCGGCTGGCTTCTCGGCGTCCGAGGCCACCTTGGCGACGAGCTTGTTGGGACCGATGCCCACCGAGCAGGTGAGCTGGGTAGCGTCCTTGATCTCGGCCAGCAGCCGGCGCATCGCCGCGCGCGGCGAGTACAGGCCGTCCAGGTCCAGATAGGCCTCATCCAGCCCCACGACCTCGACCCGCTCGACGTGCGAGCGCACGAGGTCCATGAGCCGTGCGGACACCTGCCGGTAGGTGGGGAAGTCCGGCGCCAGGAACACCGCCTGCGGGCACAGCCGGCGAGCCTGCGCAGCAGGCATCGCCGATCCCACCCCATATCGCCGGGCCTCGTAGCTCGCCGTCGTCACCACCGCCCGCGGGCCGCGTCCGGCAACGACGACCGGCCGCCCGCGCAGCTCCGGGTGGCGCAGCAGCTCGATCGAGACGTAGAAGGCGTCGGCATCCAGGTGGGCGACGCTCAGCTGAGTGCCCTCATCGAGCATCCTGCCCGAATCTAGCGCCACCGTCGGCGGGGCCCGCAACGACCGGGCCCGTAGCGTCCGGCCGGCCAGACCGTCACCCGATTGCGCTTCTGGGTAGGCTTCAGCGGTGCAGCCATGGACCTGACCTTCAGCAAGGAGGAGACCGCCTTCCGCGACGAGCTGCGCGGGTGGCTGGCCGACAATCCGCCCGACCCGAAGCCCGTCGACGGCGGCGAGGACGCACAGTACGCTTGGAGGCGCGACTGGCAGCGCCGTCTCTACGACGCCGGCTGGGCCGCCCCAGCCTGGCCGACCGAGTACGGCGGCCGCGGCGCCACCCCGACCGAATCGGCGATCTACTTCGAAGAGATCGGGCGCGCACGCGTGCCCCAGCCGGCCAACGTCCTCGGCGCTGCTGCTGGGCGGCCCGACGCTCATGATGTGGGGCACGCCCGAGCAGAAGGAGCGCTACCTCGCGCCGATCCTGTCGGGCGAGGAGATCTGGTGTCAGGGCTTCTCCGAGCCCGACGCGGGCTCGGACCTCGCCGCTCTGAAGACGCGGGCGGTCAAGGACGGCGACGAATGGGTCGTCAGCGGCCAGAAGGTGTGGACGAGCGGCGCCCAGTACTCGAAGTGGTGCATGCTCGTGGCGCGCACCGACTCCGATGCGGCCAAGCACAAGGGCCTCACCTACTTCCTGATGAACATGGAGCAGGACGCCGTGCAGGTCCGTCCGCTGCGCCAGATCACGGGCGAGGCGGAGTTCAACGAGCTGTTCATCGAGGAGGCGAGGATTCCCGACGCGAACGTCGTCGGTGGCGTCGGAAACGGATGGAAGGTCGCCCTGACGACGCTCATGAACGAGCGCGCCGGCCTGGGCTTCGCGCTGCAGATCCGCATGCGTCAGCTGCTCGACGATCTGATCGCGACCGCCGCCGAGCGCGGCATGCTCGACGACCCCCTCTACGCCGATGCGCTCGCGGAGCTTCACGTGCGCTGCGAGTCGATCCGCCTGATGGCCTGGAAGGGCCTGACCGACGCCGAGCGCTACGGCCAGCCCGGACCCGAGGGGTCGCTGGTCAAGTGGCTGTGGTCGGACACCAACCAGCGCCTGACCGAGCTCGCCGTCGACATCATCGGCGCCGAGGCGCTGACGGCCGGCACGCACTGGAGCTACGAGCAGCTGCGCGCCCGCGGCAACACGATCGAGGGAGGCACCACCGAGGTGCTCAAGAACATCGTCGCCGAGCGCGTCCTGGGACTGCCCCGGCTGAAGGTCGCGGCGTAGGGACGCCAGTGGACTTCGGCTTCACCGACGACCAGCGCGAGATCAAGCGCACGGCGCGCGAGCTGCTCGCCGACCGGGCCCGACCCGAGCGCGTGCGCGAGCACGCCGAGGCAGGGCGCACCGACGAGGAGCTGTGGCGCGAGCTGTGCGAGCTCGGCTGGCCCGGGATCGCGCTTGCCGAGGAGCATGGCGGGCAGGGGCTCGGGCGTATCGAGCTGTCGATCCTGTGCGAGGAGCTCGGGCGCTCGCTGGCTCCCGTTCCGTTCCTGCCGAGCGTGCTCGCAAGCACGCTGATCGAGCAGGCCGGCTCGCCCGCCCAGCGCGAGCGCTGGCTGCCGGGCCTGGCCAGCGGCGAGACCCTCGGCGCGCTCGCCGTCGCCGTCGACGGCACGGCGGAGCTGGTGATCGGCGGCGCCGAGCGCAGGCGTGATCGTGCTGCTCGACGAGGATCAGACGGCGCGCCTGTTGACGCCCGAGCAGGCCGAGGTGGAGCCTGTCGCCTCGATCGACCCGACCCGCTCGACGGCGCGGGTCAGCGCCCCCGACGACGCAGGGGAGCCGCTCGAGGGCGACGCTGCCGCGGGAGTCGTACCGAGCGCTCGTGGCGGTCAGCTCCGAGCTGGTGGGCGTGTGCGACCGGGCGCTCGAGATGACCGTCGCCTACGTGAAGGATCGCCGCCAGTTCGGCGTGCCGGTCGGCTCCTTCCAGGCCGTCTCACATCGCTGCGCGCAGATGCTGCTCGACACCGAGAAGGCCCGCTCGACGACGGCGTTCGCGGCCTGGACCGCCGACTCTGACCCCGAGCGGCTGGCCGAGGCGGCGGCGATGGCCAAGGCCGCGGCCTCCGACGCGCGGCCGCGAGGTCACCGCGAGCGCGATCCAGGCCCACGGCGGGATCGGCTTCACCTGGGAGGCCGACGTGCACTGGCTGTACAAGCGCGCCCAGCTCGACGCCGCGCTGCTTGGCGGCGCCAAGCACCACCGCGCGCGCCTGACCGCGATCCTGGCTGAACAGGTGAGCGCCCTGCGGGTCGCTTGAGCGCCCCTGCCTGAGCCCTCTCCGGCTTCGCCAGACTCCGTCAGCGTGCGGCGCGATGCCGCTACCCAGCTACGCCGCCTCGGATTCCCGCAGATCTACTCCGCCCAGCACGAGCGCTCCCCCCGCCGCAGCCAGCTGCGATGAGCCCTCGATCGCGATCTCGACCAGCCCCTCCTCGCGCACGTCCTCGACAGCGCGAAAGCGCACATCGGCCCCGTCGAGTCGCAACGTCGGGCTCGCCCCGTCGGCCAGCCGGACGTCGAGCACGTGCGCCCAGCGCGCAGCCACGGTATGCGGGTCGCGGACGGCGATCGTCACGCCGGCCAGCCGTCCCGGCGCGCCGGTGCCGGTCTGCCCGGTCCACGTGGGCCCTCCCCAGCGCCACGTCCCGTACGGCCTCGAGCAATCCAGCGACACGATCGCTCCGCGCATGTCGGCGGGATGCAGATGGGTCGTCGCGATGTCCGGCAGGTCGAGCTGCCATGCGACGCGGATGCCCGCCGCCTGCGCACGGGACCTCGCTCCCTCGAGGTCCTCCAGATCGAAGATCACCATGTAGCCGCAGTCGCCGCCGTGTCGGCGCAGATACCGTCCGGCCGCCGTGTCGGGCTGGGCAGGAGAGACCACCTCCAGAAAGCAGTCTCCGACTGCGAACACGGAGTTGGTGAGACCGAAGTGACCGACGCCAGGGTCATGGAAGGGCTCACCGAGACCGAGGCTCGCCTGGAGCGTCGAGGCCACCGGCTCGAGCTCGGCGGCCGCCAGCACCGCCTGGCGCAGCCGTACGCGCGATCGAGTCTCACCCACGGCGCAAGGCTACCGCGTCCGGGGACCGGGCTGCAGAGCGCGCGCCGCCAGCGGTGCATCCCCGCCGCTCAGCGCGAGCTCCACAGCGCGCCCGTGTCGCCAAATCCCAGCGCGTGCTTGGTCGCTTCGGTGAGGTCTAATTCACGCCCGCTCACGTACGGTCCGCGGTCGATCACCGGCACCCGCACCGATCGCCCTCCGTAGCGAAGCGTCACGAGAGTGCCGCAGGGCAGCGTCTTATTGGCCACGCCCAAAGTGGAGCTCGTCAGGGAGCCTCCGCACGCCAGGCTGCCACCGCCGCCGTACCACGATGCGCCCACGATCCGGTAGACGTTCAGCCAGCCGAGCCTTCGGCGTGCCGCGAGATCGAGCGGATCGCCGGCGAAGCGCACGCGCACCCGCGCACTGCCGACTCGCCCCACCCGGTAGCGCAGCCGAAAATGGCCCTTGGCTCCGGTGCGTGCGCGGCTCACCGTGCTCCAGCCACGGCGGTCCAGCGTCTGCAGCATCACCAGCCGGCCCGCCAACCCGGGACGCAGCGCTCCTGCCACCCTCGCGCTCTGGCCATCGAGCACGTTCAGGCGCCTGCTGCTCACGCTGATGGTGCTCTTGGCGCGCGTCCCGGCGGGCGAGGCGCCGGCCGGCGGCGTGGCCGAGACGATCCCGACCGGCGCCAGCGCAGCGGAAGGTCGGTCGAGCATGATTGGAACGTACATCGGCATAGAGATCTCCCTGCCGTCTGTCCGCCTACGGGGTTAGCTGTCGGGCTCACGCCCGGCGGGCACGCGAACGGACGCGTTCCACCCGGGCGTTACGGCCACAGCGGCGGCCGATTCGCCCCATCCGGACCGCGATCCAGTCAATCCGGCAATGGGTCCCCCGATCGTCTCCATCTACGGAGACGACTCGGCAGAGTCGAACAATTGTTCGCATCATATACGTCTACGGACGCTGCTGTGTGACGGTCGCCACACATGGCCGGTCCGTAGAAGTGCGATTTGGCACAAGATCGCTAGCGGCCGGCTTGGCGCTGACCACGCGCAGGAGGCCCTGCTCAAACTCCGAGCGCCACTAGCTGGGCCCTCTCATCTTCTTGGGCCCTCTCATCTTCTGTTTCATCCGATCCCACCTCTCCTGGCCGACGTAGGACCTGATGCGGGCGACGGTGCGCCGCGCTCCCCACCATGCGCCCAGCCCAAATCCGACCACAAACGCGCCCGCGAGGTACAGGCGCTGACGGGGCATGTGCTGAGTCTAGGCTGCCCGGCCGTCGAATCCCGCCAGCCTCGCGAAGGCGTCCGGGCGGCGATCCAAGATGGGTGCTGCCGCCCCGACGAAACCACCCAAGGAGGGTGCGTGCCTATTGACCAGACAAAGCTCGGGATCGTCGTGCAGGAACAGATGGAGGCGATCGAAGACGATCACCCCGACGAGGAGTGCGAGCTTGGCAGCGTTGTCGTCGTCGTCGAGGTCCACTGTCCCGATAACCGCGAAGTGCGGGTGCGCAGCTACCCGCCCGACCGCCACGTCAGGCTCGGCCTGCTGCTGGAAGCGTTGAGGGGGCAGCTCGACAGCTAACCGCGGACGGGCACGCCTACGCGCGGCTCGGCCATCCGCTTAGTCGTCCGGCCGTTGGCGCTTGCGACCCTTCTTGTCGGTGCGTCCAGTGCCGAGGCATTCCCGACAGATGACCCACCTGGTCTCATTGGGCGTCTCGGGATCAGACCACGAGGTCCAGCCCGCACCGCTGCAGGTCGAGCAGCGAGCGTTCTCGGGAATGCGCCTGTCGTGCTGGGGCATCGCCCTTCAGCCCTCGCCGGGCGACTGCTCGGACTGCTCCGCGAGTTCCTCTTCGGCCACGAGTTGCTCCTCGCTGATGGCTTCGTCCTCCTTCAGCACCTCGCGTGCGCGGTCGAGGTCTCGCGCCGCTACCCACACGTCGCGCGCACCCACCGGGTTCCATGTTCCGCCGCGATTGCTCGGCTGGCTCGTGGAGTGAATGCCTGCCTCGGTCAGGCGACCGCGAACCACGGTCGCCTCCAGGTCGTTGTTGACCGTGGTCACGATCTCGAACCCGTCGGCCATCCACCGAGGTTAGCGTGATCTGTAGGTGCCGACCTGAGCCGCATGTCGGCGTGCTCGCTGCAAGCACTCGGCGGGCGAACGTTGACTGCGGATCCCGCAACAGCGACAATCGAAATATGGCCAATCCCGACCGCCTGTCTGCGCTGGACTCCGCGTTCCTTCACCTGGAGGACAACTCGACCGCGCACATGCACGTGGCGTCGGTGATGGTGTTCGAGGGCAAGGCGCCCACCCCGCAGCAGCTCGTCGACCACGTGCTCAGCCGTCTGCACCTGGTGCCCCGATATCGCCAGCGGCTCGTCTACGTCCCCTTGGGCCAGGGTCGGCCTGTGTGGGCCGACGACCCATATTTCAATCCCCGCTACCACATCCGGCACACTGCGCTGCCGCGACCGGCCGACGAGGTTGCGCTGAAGCGGCTTGCCGGGCGGCTTTTCTCCCAGCGGCTCGACCGCTCCAAGCCGTTGTGGGAGATCTGGCTCGTGCAGCGCATGTCGGGTGGACGGTTCGCGCTGATCGCGAAGACGCACCACGCGCTCGTGGACGGGATCTCGGGCGTCGACATCACGACCGTGCTGTTCGACGTCGCACCCGATCCGCCGGTACTGCCGCGCGCGCGGGCGCCGTGGACAGCAAAGCCGCTGCCTGGGCGAGCCAAGCTCCTCGGCGAGGCGCTTCTCGAACGCAGCACGGTGCCCGCCGAGATGACGCGCGGCACCCGCGCAATGCTGCGAGCTCCGCGCAAGGCCCTCTCTCAGGTGAAGGAGGCCGTGGCGAGCGTCGGCGCGACCACAGTCGCCGGGATCAACGCGCCGGCACCGCCAAGCCCGTTCAACGTCGATATCGGACCGCACCGCCGCTACACCTTCCTCGACGCCGATCTGGAGCGCTTCAAAGCGATCAAGGACTCCCTGGCCGGGACGCTCAACGATGTCGTGCTCGCCTCGGTGAGCCTCGCCCTGGGCCGATACCTGCGCCGACGGGGCCATGACACCAATGGGCTCGTGCTGAAGGCGATGGTGCCGATCTCGGTGCGTTCCAGCTCCCAGCGCGGTGCGCTCGGCAACCAGGTCGCCGCGATGTGGGCTCCCCTGCCTGTCGGGATCAAGAACCCCGTCGAGTGCCTGCAGCAGATCGTGCACTCGATGGAGGACGTCAAGAAATCCCGCCAGGCGGTCGGGGCCCAGGTCCTGACCAACCTCGCAGGGTTCGCGCCGCCGACCATTCTCAGCCAGGCCGCTCGCCTGCAGGCCCGTCAGCCCTTCTTCAACCTCGTCGTCACCAACGTGCCCGGGCCTCAGTTCCCGCTTTACCTGCTCGGACGCCGCCTGAGGGTGCTCTATCCCGTCGTGCCGCTCGCTCGGCGTCAAGCGCTCGGCATCGCCGTGATGAGCTACGACGGCCATCTCGGCTTCGGGCTGCTCGGCGACTATGACGCCCTGCCTGACCTCGAGGACATCGTGCAGGATCTCAAGTGGGCGATCGGCTCTCTTGCCCGCGCCGCCAGTTCCCGTGCCGCCAGCAAGCAGACCGCACGCGGCGCGGGCAAAGCGCAGGCGCGCCGCCCCCGCGCCGCCAAACGGGCCAGCGCGAGCTGACAGGTCCTCGCGTCGAGTCGGGCCCGGCGCCGACGGATCCCCGCGCGTGCGCGCCGGACGGCGATGCTGCACGTGCAGGATTCGGGGGTCGGACCTCGTATTCCGAGCTATGTCATATAGGTTGATGCGGCCGTGATCGTGGGCGTCGCCGGCATCGGTCTCAAGTTCAACAACGAACTCGACCTGACCGCGATTGGGACGTTGTCGCTGGCGGTCGTGGCGTTGCTCTACCTGTTCTTCGCGCGGCGGGCGCTGAAGCAGACGCAGGCGCAAATCGGGCTGGGGCAGGCTCAGCTGAAGCAGACCCAGGAGGAGATTGCCCTCTCCCGTCGTGAGGCCGAAGAGGCGCACCGACCGGTCGTGATCCCGGTCACGGGTGGACAGCACGTCACGCTCACGAGCGGAAGGAAGCTTCCGGCCGGGCCCTACGTTCCCGAGACCGGGTTGCTGGTCGTGCCGATCATGAACATCGGCCTGGGACCAGCGCTCTATCTCGAGTGGACGATCGAGCCGCTCGATGCATGGAATGGTCGGTCTGACGCTCCCAACGGCCCGCAGCCTCTGGGAGATGTGACGGGAATAGGTGCGTCCGGCGTGACGCGCCTGGAGGTCGTGATCCACCATCTCGAGGAGGCCCCCGACTTCAGGCTGACCCTCAACTACGGCGACATGGCGGGCAAGCAGTGGCGGACCTTCGCCAGCTGGATCGCAGACCGTGGCCGCTACGAGGGCCTGGCGATCGGCTGCGGCCCCAAGCGCAAGGACCCGCTCGTCGAAGCGGATCAACCGTTCCGGCCAAGCCGGCCAGGTCCGGTAGTGACGGGCAACGGCCGCTGAGGACCTCTCTCGCGGGTGCTCGTCCCGGCGCCGCGCATGGCTCTCTGCAAAGGTCGGCCGGATGGCCGAATCCGCAGGGTCCGCCCCTCATACTGTGCCGTGTGCCCCGACCCGCCCCTGCAACGCGTGCCGGCAATCGATACCTCGTTGCTACCCTGAGCTGCGCCCAGATGCGACAGGCGTCCATGCCGGGCGGGCGAAAGGCATAACGTGCGCCTGGCGCTCTGTCAGATGAACGCCACGGTCGGGCGACATCGCGCGGCAACGCCGAGCGCATGCGCGCCGGCATGCAACTCGGCACGCGACGCCGAAGCTGATCTGGTGCTGTTCCCCGAGCTCGCGCTCACCGGCTATCCGCCCGAGGATCTGCTGCTGCGCGAGCACTTCCTCGCCGATGCGCGCTCGGCGCTGCGCGAGCTGGCCGCCCAGACGCACGGCGTCGTCGCGGTCGTCGGGTTCCCCGAGCGGGCCGAGCATGTCTACAACGCCGCGGCCGTGCTCGCCGACGGAGCCGTTCACGCGATCTACCGCAAGGTCCATCTCCCCAACTACGGGGTGTTCGACGAGCACCGCTACTTCCGGGCCGGACCGGCGGGGGCCGTGCTCGCCCTCGGCGAGCACCGCCTCGGGCTGACGGTGTGCGAGGACATCTGGGAGCCCGGCCCTCCCGCCACCGAGGAGGCCCTCGCCGGCGCCACGCTGATCGTCAACATCTCCGCCTCCCCCTACCACGCCGGCAAGGGGTCCGAGCGAGAGCGCATGTTCGCCCAGCGCGCCCGCGACAACCTCGCCTGCGTCGCCTTCTGCGGGCTGGTGGGAGGGCAGGACGAGCTCGTGTTCGACGGTCACTCCTGCGTCATCGACCACACCGGGCAGCACGATCGCCCGCGCGGCGCAGTTCCGCGAGGAGCTGCTCGTGTGCGACGTCGACCTGGACGCCGCCGCGGCGGCGCGGCTGCGCGAGGCGGGCCGCCGTCCGCGCGCGCAGCGCTCCTCGCCGCCGTGTCGAGCTGCTGCGCGCGCTGCCGGCGCCTCCGACGCCGGCGATGGGGCGCGGGGCCCTCTCCGCCCGTCGCTGTCGGAGCCGATCGCGCCGATGGAGGCCGAGGTGTACGCGGCGCTCATGCTCGGCCTGCGCGACTACGTCGAGAAGAACGGCTTCGGCCGCGTCGTGCTCGGGCTCTCCGGTGGGATCGACTCGGCGCTCGTCGCCTGCCTGGCGGTCGATGCCCTTGGGCCCGAGCGGGTGAGTGCCGCGATCATGCCCTCCCCCTACTCCTCCCCGTCCACCCAGGAGACGCTCGCGCGCTGGCCGCCGCGCTGGGGGTGCGCAACGCACGAGCTGCCGATCGAGTCGGTGATGGAGTCGTATGTGCGGGCGCTCAGCGCCGAGTTCGCAGGACGCCCGGCCGATCTGACCGAGGAGAACCTCCAGGCCCGCATCCGCGGCAACCTGCTGATGGCGCTCTCCAACAAGTTCGGCTGGCTCGTCCTGACGACAGGCAACAAGTCCGAGATGTCGGTCGGCTACACGACGCTCTACGGCGACCTCGCCGGCGGGTTCGCGGTCATCAAGGACGTGCCCAAGACGCTCGTCTACCGCCTGTGCGAGTGGCGCAACTCCTCGGCCTGCGCCGACGCTGGGACTCGTCGCCGGCCGGCGAGACGGCTCCGATCCCCGCTTCGATCATCGAGCGCGCTCCCTCGGCGGAGCTCAGGCACGATCAGCGCGACGAGGACTCGCTGCCACCCTACGAGCTGCTCGACCGCATCCTGCAGGGCTACATCGAGCTCGATCAGGGCCGCGAGCAGCTGATCGCGCAGGGACTGCCCGCAGCCGAGGTCGACCGCACGATCCGCCTCGTCGACCTCGCCGAGTACAAGCGCCGCCAGGCTCCGCCCGGGATCAAGGTCACCACGCGCGCGTTCGGCCGCGACCGGCGCATGCCGATCACCAACCGCTACCGGGGCTAGCGGCGGCGATTCTGCGCGCGGACACACAACCGCCCTGCGCGCGCGCCGCCGCTCGCGGGCGCTCGCCGCACTCGCCGCGCTGCTGCGCCGTCGGCGCTCGGGGCCTGCGGCGACACCGTTCAGGACCAGCCGATCGCGCACAACATCCTGGAGAGCCTGGTCGCTCGCTCCCTACCCGGTGTACTGGCTCGGTGGCTCATTCCAGGGCATGGCGATCACCGAAGCCGCGCACGACCCCGGCGGCGCGTTCAGCGATCCAGTACGGCGACTGCCTGGAAGGCGGCCAGGGCGCCTGCGTTCCGCCGCTGCGTGTGGTCACCTCCCCCGACAACAGCTTTCTGCCCGGAGGCTCGACACCGAGCGCGACGAGCGACATCCGGGGCGTCGCGGCCGTGGTGGCCCAGGGCGGCAGGACGATCGAGATTCCCACCGGCCAGGTCGTGGTCGACATCTACGCGCAGAGACCCCCGCGTGGCCGCGGCCGCCGCGCAGGCGATGGTGCCGATCAACGCGATCGGCGCACCGCGGCGCAGCTGCCCGCGCGGCTGCCCGACACGGGCTTCGCCGAGCAGCCCCTGCCGGTCCAGATGCCCTCCCCGCTGCATGCCCTGCGCTGATCGCGAATCGACGCGGCAGCGTCGAGCATCAGCGTGGCGGACGTCGGGGACGAGGGCGCACGAGGGCCTGGCGGCAGGACGCCCGTTCCGTCCTGAGCGTGCTGTGTCGCGGGAGCGGGCGCACGGCGATCGTCATCCGCGTCACCGCGCACGTCCTGTCGGCGTCGTCGCTCATGCGCACATCCCACACCCAGGTCGTGCGGCCCCGGTGCAGGCGCGTGGCGAGCGCGTGCACGGCGCCCTCGGTGATCGGCCGCAGGAAGTTGGTGCAGTTCGACAGGCCCGTGGCCATGTTGCCTTCCGGCATGACCGCCATCGCGGTGGCCAGCGAGGTGACCGACTCGGCGAGCGACGCGTACACGCCGCCGTGGACCAGCCCCATGGGCTGCTTGAGCTCGTCTCGCACCGGCACCCGCGCGCGCACCTCGGCCTCGGAGACCTCGAGGAACTCGAGGCCGTAGAGGCGGTCGTACCCCCGCAGCAATCCGTTGAGCTCCTGGCCGTCGCGCTGGGCATGGTCATCGCGGCGCCACGATAGCCTAAGGAGCCACCGCCCGCCGTCCGGCACCTGCGACGGCGGACGTTCCGCCATGAGCCGACTCGATGACCTCCCCCCCGACCAGCGCGCCACGCTCTCGCTGCTGCTGGGCCAACGCAAGAGCTACGCCGAGGTCGCCGCGCTGCTCGGCATCCCCGAGCGCGCGGTTCACGACCGCGCCCACGCCGCGCTCGCCGTGCTCGCTCCCCGCCAGGCGCGCGAGCTGACGGCCGAGCGCCGCGAGGAGCGTCGGCGACTACCTGCTCGGCCAGCAGGCGAGCGTGGCCGAGCGCCTGGCGACGCGCACCTACCTGGACGGCTCGGCGCCCGGGCGGGCGTGGGCGAACGCCGATCTCCGCCGAGATCGCTCCGCTGAGCAGCGCTCCGCTGCCCGGAGATCCCGCGACGGCGCGGCCGCTCCCGCCGGAGGCGCGACGCAGCACGACGGCGGCAGCCAGCCTGACGCGCCGGCGGCGCTCGCCCAGGCGCCAGCGGCGGGGCTCGGCCGCCGGCCGGCGCAGCCCAGCTCCCGGCTCGGCGGCGCGCTGCTGCTCGGCGGCGATCGCTCGCGGCGGTGATCGTCGCGGTCATCCTGATCGCCGGCGGCGGCGGCGGCTCCCATGCCACGACAGCACAACCGGCGGATCCTCCAGCGCCGCCGCACCGCCGAGCACGCGCGGCTCGACGCAGCGGCTCGACACGGCGTCCACGGGCGCCAGCGGACCGACCGAAGACGAGCGGCTCACCCTCACCTCGCCCGACCCCTCCAGCAAGGCGGTCGGCGTCGTGGAGATCCTCTCCGAAGGCAGCAAGCACGCCTTCTACCTGGCCGCCGAACACCTGCCGCCATCCACGGGCTTCTTCTACGCCGTCTGGCTGTACAACTCTCCGACCAGCCACGAGGCTCTGAGCAAGAGCCCCGCCGGTCGGCTCCAACGGGACGCTGCAGGGTGGCGCGCTGCTGCCGGCCAACGCCGGCAGCTACCACAAGATGCTGCTCACCCGCGAGACCAGCGAACGGCCGAGCCACCCCGGCCCGATCGTGCTCAGCGGCCCGTTCAGACTCAGCCGCTGACGGCCAGGAGCTTGCCCGGGTTCATGATCCCGGCGGGATCGAGCTCGGACTTGAGGGCGCGCAGCGCCGCCAAGCCGGTGCTGCCGACCTCCTCGCGCCATCCACGGCGCGTGGTCGCGCCCGACGGCGTGATGGTGGGTGATCGTGCCGCCGCCCGCGCAGATCGCGCGGCTGGCGGCTTCCTTGACCGTGCGCCACTGCCCGATCTCATCCTCGTCCCGTCGTGGCGGCCAGGAACGTGAAGTACAGCGACGCACCCGTCTCATACAGGTGCGAGACGTGGCACATCACGAGCCCCGGGGTCCCGCACGCCTCCAGCGCCTCGGAGATCGCCCGACCCACACGCGCGTGCAGCCTCCCCAGGTTCGACCACTGCGTGGCCGTCTCCAGCGTCTCTACCATCACCCCGTGCGTGAGCAGCTCGTCGCGCAGGTAGGGAGCGGCGAAGCGCCCCTTCAGCCACGCCTCGCCGGGCGAGCGCCCCACCGCCAGGCCGCCGCTACCGCGCACCAGCTCCAGCGCCCGCTCGCGCCTGCCGCGAGCTGCTCGCGGCGCCCCCTCGAAGCCCAGGATCGCCAGACAGCCCCGGTCGCGATAGCCGCGCAGGGCCGAGATACAGGCGCCCCAACCTGCCCTTCACGCCGCCCGAGCCGGCCAGCGCGAGCGACATGCGCGTCTCCTGCTCATCGGACAGCCGCGCCACCTCGGGCGAGGGCATGCTGCTGGGCGAGCGCCCGCAGCGCCTCGCACCCCGGCGGCGAAGTCCTCGAAGAACACGCCTTCATACACGCGCTCGCGCGGCGCCGGGCGCACGCGCAGCGCCAGCTCGCAGATCACCCCCAGCGTCCCCTCCGAGCCGACCAGCAGCTGGCGCAGCCCCGGACCCGCCGCGCTGGCCGGGACGGCGGGCAGCTCGATGTCTCCCGCCGGCGCGGCGAACCGCAGGCCGAGGACCATCCGCTCGATGCGCCCGTAGCCGCTCGAGGCCTGCCCCGCCGACCTCGTGGCCGCGCAGCCGCCCAGCGAGACGTACTCGAACGACTGCGGGAAGTGCCCCAGGGTGAGCGCCCGGGCGGCGAGGTAGCGCTCGAGCGCCGGAGCGCGCGCGCCGGCCTGCACGGTGACGGTCAGCGACTCGCGTCGAGCTCGAGCACCTCGCCCATGCGCCGCATGTCGAGCGCGACCACGCCGCCGTGCTCGCCGCGCAGCGGCGCCACGCCGCCGACCACGCTCGTGCCGCCCCCGAACGGCACGACCGCGAGCGAGGCGCGCGCGCAGAGCTCGAGCACGGCGCGCACCTGCGTCGTGGTCGCGCGGGCAGGACGACCGCGTCGGGCGCACCCTCCGGCTCCCCGGCGCGCAGCCGCACGAGATCGGGGTAGCCCTTGCCCGCAGCGTGGACGACCCGTTCTGAGTGGTCGTCGCGGACGCCCTCGGCGCCGACGATCGCGCGCAGCGCCGCCAACGTCTGCTCGCCGAGCGCTCGACGGGATCGAGGCGCACGCTGTCCGAGCGCGACGGGCGGGCGCGGCGCTCGGCGATCCCCACCGTCTCGCCCGAGCAGGCGCAGCACGTGCGCCGGGCAGCGCGGCGGTGGCGGCCGCGATCGCCCCACCCCCACCAGCGCATCGCCGGAGGGTCGTACCCGTCAGCCACTGATCCGCTCCAGGCCGTCGAGCGCACCTTCGATCGTCGCGGCCGCCGCGCGGCGCACCATGTAGCCGCCGAAGCGCGCGAAGAAGCCGTTCAGCGTCTGGCGCAGCTCGATCGTCACCGTAGCCGTCGCCCGGTGCGCCCAGCCGGTGTCAGGCGCACCTCGGTCTCCGCCGCCTTCAGCAGGTGCGCGAACGGCGTGCCCTCAACCCTCTGCTCCCACCTCAGACGGCGCGTCGCCCTCCTCGCACCTGCACGAGTGGAAGTCGGCGCGCACGACTTTGCCCTTCGCCGTCGTCATCACCTCGGTGAACGCGTCGCCCGTCCACGTCCTCGACCCTGCTTCACGCGCGGCCACCAGCGTGGCAGGTGATGCGGGTCGCAGATCACCTCCCACAGCTCCTCCACCGGCGCGGCGATCGTGCGGCTGCGACGCGCGGTGGGCACGGCGGCCAAGCCTAGGACTCGTAGGTGAGCAGCGCGTGCGCATCGTGCGGCGCCAGCCGCTCGCGGCCGTTGAGGAACGCGAGCTCGACCAGGAACCCGCACCCGACGACCTCGCCGCCGAGCTCCTCGACCAGCTCGCACAGCGCCTTGGCGGTCCCGCCGGTGGCCAGCAGATCGTCGTGTACCAGCACCCGCTTGCCGCTGTGCACGGCGTCGGTGTGCAGCTCGAGCTGACCGGCGCCGTACTCGAGCAGGTACTCGGCGCTGACGGTCTCATAGGGGAGCTTGCCCGGCTTGCGTGCGAGCACGAAGCCGGCGCCGAGCTCAAGCGCCAGCGCCGGCCCGAGCAGAAAGCCGCGCGCCTCGGCGGCCACCACGCAATCGACGCGCAGCGGCCGCGCGTACTCGGCCAGGTCCCGCACGGCGTCGGCGAGCGCGCCGCGGATCGGCCAGCAGCGGCGTGATGTCCTTGAAGCCGATCCCCGGCCTGGGGAATCGGTATCTCGCGGATCAGCTCGCGCAGGCGCTCGCCGCCCGGCGCACGCTCGCTCGCCCGCGACGTCGCCCCGCGAGCTCGCGCTGCGCCCGTCGCCGGGGCGCCCATCAGCGGACGATCTTCCGCAGATCGCGGATCAGCAGCAGGTGCTTGAGGTGGGTGGCCACCGCCGCGAGGTTCTCGAGCGCCTCGACGGCCTCCTTGCGCCGCTGCGGGTTGCGCGAGCGCAGGGCCGGCGCCAGGATCTGCTGGAGCAGGCTCGCCTCGCGGTCGGCCGAGGAGCGGAACACGCGCAGGTTGCGACCCTCGACGCCGTAGCGCGCGAGCTCGGCCACGGCGGCGATGATCTCCCGCTCGGTCTCGTCGAAGTAGCGCACGCCCCCGCGCAGCTCCCCCTTGACGACGCCGTACTCTTCGAGCTCGCGCACGAGCTTGCCGTCTGCCTTGGTCTCCTCGAGCACGTCCTCCATCGAGTACAGCGCGCCGGTGGATCGATCGGAGATCGGCGAGCGCAGGCTCACGCCCGGGCGCCAGGCGCGCGTGCCGTCGCCCGCACGCCCCGGAGCCGGCGTGGCGCCGCTCCGAGCGCCCGGCCGCGAGCTCCTGGCGGATCACCCGCAGGGGCAGGAACTCGTCGCGCTGCATGCGCAGGATCGTGCGCAGGCGCGCCACGTCGCCCTGGGTGTAGAGCCGGTAGCCGCCCGGCGTTCGCCGCGGCGTCAGCAGCTTCTGGTCCTCCAGATAGCGGATCTTGGAGATCGAGATGTCCGGGAAACTCCTGGGCCAGCGCCTTGCAGACCGCGCCGATCGTCAGCGACTTCTGGCGCTGGCGGATCTGCGAGCGCCCGGCGGCGTCCTCGCCCGAGAGCTCGACCTCGAGCTCGCCCACGTCCGCCCGGGGCGCCTGGGTGGCCATCAGCGCACGTGGAACGTCAGCTTGTACTTGCCGATCTGCACCTCATCGCCCTCCTCCAGGCGCTGAGACTCGATCCGCGAGCGGTTGACGTAGGTGCCGTTCAGCGAGCCGCAGTCGTCGAGATGCCACTGCTCGCCGCGGCGGATCAGCAGCGCGTGGTCGCGCGAGACCGTGACGTCGTCGAGGAACACCTCCGAGTCCGGGCGCCGGCCGATGCTCATGCGCTCGCGGTCGACCGGGAAGCTCTCCCCCACGCGCCCGCCGCCCGCGCGAATGACGAGCGCGGGGCCGTGCGCGGTGACCTCGTCGAGCTCGACCGGTACGAGCTCGCCGTCCTCATCGATGCGATAGGTGGCGGTCACGGGCTCGCCGGCGCTCTCCGCGCGCGCGAGCAGACTGCCGCAGCGCTGGCAGTAGTTGGCTCCCTCGACATTGACGAAGCCACACTCGGTGCAGTGCAGGGCCATGGCTCACCGACTCCCGGCCTAGGCGAGCCATCGTCGGCCGGTCGGGCGATCGGCCGGCGCGGGCGGGCGCCCAGGCGGGGAGCGCATCACGACGGCCGTCTCCCGGCGAAGCGTCCGGTCTGGCGGTTGGCGAGGATGTCGGTCAGCTGCTGGACGTCCTCGCCGGTGATCATGCTCTTCGCCGCCGTCGTGCTTCTTGCGCAGGCGGTTGACCAGCTCGGCGCGCAGGATGTCGATCTTGCCATGCAGGATGCGCCGCTTGTAGGAGATCTCGGTCTCCTCCTCGGTGAGCTGGCGGATGACGTCTTTCAGTTCGACGTCCTTCAGCGAGCCGAGGTCGGGAAACGTGTCGTCCATCGTGGGCTCTTCTCCTGTCGCGGACTTGCGCCGGGCCTGCGCCGGCAGCATGCCGGGCGGGGCCGGCCGAAGGCACGGAGTATAGCCCAGAAGGTAAGGCTGAGCTTGAGACTACGGGCCGGAGCCCGACCCGCCCGCGCAGCTGGCGCAGCCCCGAGCGCACGTACAGCCCGCTCGCGGTCAGCGCCAGCGCCAGGCCGATGTACAGGAGCACCTCGCCGAGCGTCTTCCAGCCCCGCCAGCGCGAAGAAGAGCCCGCCCATGACCGGTGCGACCGCGAGCCGTGCCGGGCCAGTTGATGCGCAGCTCGACGCCGCGCCTGACCCCGTATCGGGCCAGCGCGAGCATCAGCAGCTCGCGGGCCGCCAGGACCGCCAGCGCCCACCGCGGCAGCAGCTGAAAGTGCCAGCACACGACGACGCCCGAGATCACCAGCAGGCGGTCGGTGAGGGGGTCCATCAGCGCGCCCAGGCGGCTGTACTGGCCGGTGAGGCGCGCGGCGATGCCGTCGGCGTAGTCGGCCCAGCCGATCACCGCGAACAGCGTCGGCCCCGAGCGCGCTCGTTCCGTCGCCGCTCGACAGCGCCACGATCAGGAACACCGGGATCAGCGCGAGGCGGGCGAAGCCGATCGCGTTCGGAACCGTCCACGGTCGAAGCGGCCTTCCGGCGAGGGTCTCGGCCGGCGGCGGACCGGAGCGGTCGAGGCCCAGCAGGCGAGGCAGGCTCAGGCGCGTGGCCCTTGCGTGTGCGGTCCGCGTGCCCCGGGCGGCGAGATCTTCACCGGCACGCTCGGCGCTCCCATGCTCGGCGTGCCCTACGGGAGGCTCCGCCACAGCTCGTCCACCATCCGCGCGAGCTCGCCGCGCTCGCCCCCGAGGGGCAGGCTCGGGCCGGCCTCGCGACCGCGGCGCAGCTGAACCTCGATCTCGCCGGACTCCAGCGCCCGGCGACCCACGGTCAGGCGCACCGGGCAGCCGAGCAGCTCCGCATCGGCGAACTTCTCTCCCGGGCCGATGCTCGCGGTCGTCGTAGAGGACGTCCACGCCGCCCTCCTGCAGCGTCTCATACAGCTGCTCGGCGGCCTGGAGCTCGGGCGTGCCGGCCTTGCCGATGGCCACCAGGTGCACCGCAAACGGCGCCAGCGCCCGCGGCCAGGAGATGCCGTGCTCGTCGGCGAACTGCTCGACCGCCGCGGCCACGATGCGCGCCGGGCCGATCCCGTAGGAGCCCATCCACACCGGCAGCTCGTTGCCGTTCTCGTCAAGGTAGCTCGCTCCCAGCGGCTCAGAGTAGCGGGTGCCGAGCTTGAAGATGTTGCCCACCTCGATCGCCGGTTCAACGGTCAACCTCTCGCCGTTCCGACGGTAGTCCTCGCCGACCAGCCTGCCACGTCCGGGCTGCGCGCGCGGCGACCTCGACGTTCGCCGCGTAGTCCGGGCGCCGAGCACGATCTCATCCTCACCGGCCGCGCACGGCGCCATGTACTCGTGCGCGCCCAGCCCGCCCATCATCCCCACGTCCGACTCAACCCGGTAGAAGCGCAGCCCGGTGCGCTGCCATGATGCGGTCATAGGCGCCCACGTGCAGCTCGTAGCGCTCCTCGCAGGCCCGCCTGGTCGCGGTCGAAGGAGTAGGAGTCCTTCATCATGAACTCGCGCGTGCGCAGCACGCCGGCGCGCGGGCGCGGCTCGTCGCGCTCCTTGACCTGGAAGTGGTAGAGGATCAGCGGCAGGTCGCGGTAGGAGCGCACGATCTGGGCGACGTGGAAGGTGACGGCCTCCTCGTGGGTCATCGCCAGCACCAGCTCGGAGCCCTTGCGGTCGTTCAGCTTGAACAGCTCCTCGATCTCCAGGCGCCCGGTCTTGCGCCACGGATCGGCGGGCTGGAGCACCGGCATCAGCATCTCCTGCCCACCGATCGCGTCCATCTCCTCGCGGATGATCGCCACGACGCGCTGATGTACCCGCCAGCCGGCCGGCAGCCAACTCCACATCCCCGCCCCCATCTGGCGAATCAGTCCCGCGCGGACCATCAGCTTGTGCGAGAGCGCCTCCGCGTCGGCGGGCGGCTGCTTCTCGGTCGGCAGGAGGTATTCGGAGAGGCGGGTCATCGGTCGATCGGGCGGCTCGCGTCAACGGCGAGCGTCGAGCGTATACGGGGCGCGCTTCGCATGCAGCGCGCCAATGACGCGGTCCTTACCGCCTCTTGGAGATCCGCCACCGGGCCGACCGGCCAGGCGCGTGGCCACGATGCTGTGCAAGCAGCCAGGTGGTCTCAGCCGCGGGTTTGCCCGACGCCTCGATCACCGGCGCGCTCGGCTCTTGGGGCCCCGGCGCAGCGGACGTCCTTGCCGCAGGCGAATCGAGCGTCTGTGCCGCCGGCGGCTTCGACTCTTCCACCGCCAGCGTTTCCGGCGCCCGTGCCGCGGACGACCCGTCCAGCGCGGGAGCAGCCAGCGTTTCCAGCATCGACACGACTGGTCCTTCCGGCGCGTTCGCAACAGGTGTTTCTGCCGACACCGCGCTCGCGGTGACTCCCGACGCGATGAGCACCGCTGCGCCGAGGGCCCCGGTCCGCATCCGCCAACGGCCGGTCCGCATCCGCCAACGGCCCGCCCCGGTCCAACGGCACCTCAATCCGTGATTCTCCTCGGTGGTCTCCCCACTCGCGCTACGGGTGCGCATATCGTGATCTGAGACGATTCTAGTCCGATCTGCCCGGCCATCGAGCCGTCTCTCCGCCGGGGCGAGGAGGACCTACGACCGGTATTCGACCGCGCAATCCACGACAGCGCTGCGCCAGCCCCTCCGAGAGGGGCTGGCGCAGGTGTTGAGACAGTGCCCGCTGGGCTGGTGGCGCTAGTGGTGCGTCAGCGCGTAAACAGCGCCCTGCACGCCAACGTCGAACACGAGGTTGCCCATCGCCGCGTTCATATCGGCGAGGTGGGTCCCCCATTCGGGTCCGAGCGTTTCGAGCAGCTTTTCACGCGGGTCGCTCGCCCCTCCGGCCGGCGTCAGCTGCAGCCAGTTGGCGCCTTTGGATGATTGACACGACGCTGCGTACTCGTTCGGCGTGGCCACCCACGGCGTCGAGGCGCTCGGCACTTGGACGAACGGTCCGAGCAGGCCCGGGAAGGGCTGCGTCGGGTAGTAGGACAGCGCGGGACCCTGCAGGTATTTGAACCCCTCCAGGAAGAGGGTGGGGTTCGAACACAGGACCTGCGGGTCTTTCACTTCCGGCAGGCCACCGCTGAGTTCGGCCAGCGGACTTTCGACGCGACCGAATTTCGACGGGTTCGGCGGTTCTTTGAGGAAGCTCGAGTATGCGATCACGCACCCGGTCTGTCCCACGACCTGGCAGGCCGGTGTTTTGTGGAAGGTGCCGCCGGTCAGCCTGCCTGCGGGCACGATCACGTTGCCGCCGATGATGTCGGCCCCTACCAGTTTGGCGCTCAACGCCGGGTTGGCTTCGATGAGTTCCTTGAGCAGCATCTCGAGCATCGCGGCACCCTGCGAGTGGCCGATGAGCTCGAAGCCGCGGCCGTTGTTGTACCGCGCCAGGTATTCCTCGAATCGCCGCCAGCACGCCTCCGAAGGCCTGTTCCACGTTTGCTTTGGTGACCGTTCCCGGGGGCGCGTTGAGCGCCGGGATCGTCAGCTGCGGATAGATCGGCGCGTAGACGTTGCACTTCTGCGAGAAGCGCGAGGCCTGAGTCGATGGCGATCTGCGTCTCTTCGGGATCGATTTCTTCGTTGGCGTTGATCGTGAACTGGCTGCTCACCGTCGGGTAGACGTAGAAGCAGTCGATCGGCGGATTCGCCGCCGGCTGGGCATGTTCGACGAAGCTCGACCCGTTGGCCAGCTGGACGGTCGCTTCCTCGCTGCTTAGACAGGGGTTGCTCGCCAGACCCGGCTTGCACAGCCAGGTCGTTTCCGCCGATGCCGCGCTCGTCGCGACACCCGGCACGATCAGGGCCGCGGCGCCGATCAGAGCAATCAGCCAACTCCGCCATCCGGCCGCGGCGGTCGAAGATCGCCTCATCGTGAGATGCATTTCTCTCCTCCTGGGTAGGTGCGGCAGGGCCCCACAAGCCCGCTGCCGCTGATTCCACGCATCTGTCAACTGCGGCACTCATAGTGTCATATCCATGCAAAAGGCTCAAATGGACCCTCGCCGGTCCACGCCGAGAAGCGCCGCCTCGACCTCGCGCAGGCGCTCGGTGTCGCCCCTCATGCCGACGATCGCGTCGTTGTAAAGGAACGCCTCAGCCAGCCGGACGATCGCGTAGGCGAGGGTTTCCGAGGCCACGGCGGAGGTGAACGCGCCGGAGTCGATCTCGGCTCGAATCAACTGATCGATCGCCGCAACCATCCGCGGCTGCACCACCCCACCGCTTGAGGTCACGACCCGCAGGGCACGCTCCTGCTCCTGCGCGAGCAGGGCGCGGAGCCCTTTGGTCGCTGCGAGCTCACGGTTGAAGCGGTCAAAGCACTCGAGCAGCGCGCCCGCGCCGGTGGCGGGGATCTCCTCACGGATCGCGGCCAGTCGCTGCTCGGCGAGCGTCACGAGGACCTCCCCCATGAATGCCTCGCGCGTTCCGAACCACCGGTGCATCGTCGCCCGCGCCAGGCCGAGCTCCTCTGCGATCGCTTTCATGTCGACGCGCTGCCCTTCGAGAAAGCGATCGGACGCGAGCGCGAGCGTATCCTCCCGACTGGCAGCAGCCGGGCGACCGGGACGGCCGGTGGCGACGGGAGTCATTGCCAGAGCCTAGAGCAGCACCTCCCCTGAACGGCGGCGACCTGGACTCCGGCCGCCTGTTTGCGGGGGCGCGACGCGCGTTGCTCATGGCCGAGCCAGCGCGCGCCATCGGTGACCGGCTGATAGAACAGCAGTGATCTGCCGATCTGCGAGTGAACTCGACAAGGAGCCCACACATGGCCTATTCCGTCCCCCCGCTTCCCTACGCCTATGACGCGCTCGAGCCGCATATCGACAAGGCGACGATGGAATTCCATCACGACAAGCACCACCAGGCCTACGTCGACAAGGCGAACGCGGCCCTGGAGGGCACCGAGTGGGCCGACAGGCCGGTCGAGGATGTGCTCAAGAGCCTCTCGAGCCTGCCCGCCGAGAAGCAGGCGCCGGTGAAAAACAACGGCGGTGGCCACTACAACCACTCGCTCTTCTGGGAGAGCATGAGCCCGGGCGGCGGAGGCGCGCCCGGAGGCGAGCTGGGGAGCGCGATCGACGCCGCGTTCGGCTCCTTCGCGGACTTCCAGGCGAAGCTTAAGGAAACCGGGGTCAACCAGTTCGGCTCGGGCTGGTCGTGGCTCGTCCACGACGGCTCAGGCCTTGCGATCGTGGGCACGCCCAACCAGGACTCACCGATCTCGGCGGGCAAGACGCCGCTGCTGGGTGTGGACGTGTGGGAGCACGCCTACTATCTGAAGTACCAGAACCGCCGCCCGGACTACATCGACGCATGGTGGAACGTGGTCAACTGGGAGAAGGTCGCCGGGCGCTTCGCCACGACCTGATGGGATGAGTGAAGGGGCGGGCTGGAGCCCGCCCCTTGGGGTCGCGCTCAGCTGCGACTGAAGCGCCGACCGGCCACCGGCGAGACGGCCTCATCGAGCGTGACCGTGGGCTCGAGCATCGAGCCGAGGACGGCGTCCGCACTCGCGTCTTCCTCGGCGGCCGCGGCCTCGAGAGCCGCGATCCGCTCAGGGGTCATCGCCGTTGCGTCCTCGTTCTCCGCCAGCCATTCGCGCGCCTCGGCGGCCGCCGCCTCGTCGCGCTGGACGGTCCTGCCGGCGGCGTAGTAGCGGTCGATCTCCCTGAACAGCTCGTCTACGAGCTGCTCGGTGGGCACCTTCTTCAGCGGCTCACCCTTGGAGTAGATCATTCCCATGTCCTTTGCCCCGGTGATGCCGAAGTCCGCATGGCGAGCCTCGCCGATGCCGTTGACCGCGCATCCCAGCACCGATACCTCGATCGGGTCCTCGTAGGCTTCCAGGCGGCGCTCGACCTCCACGACCACCGTGTCCATGTCGAACTGCAGCCGCCCGCAGGTCGGGCAGGCGATCAGCACCGGGCCGCGCTCGCGCAGCTTCAGCGCCTTGAGGATCTCCCAGGCCACCTTCACCTCCTCCTCGGCGTGGAAGGTGGACAGAGAGATGCGGATGGTGTCGCCGATCCCGTCCGCCAGCAGCGTGCCGAGGCCGACCGCGGACTTCAGCGAGCCCGACCACTTGGTGCCGGCCTCCGTCACGCCGAGATGCAGCGGATAGGGGATCCGCTCGGAGAGCATGCGGTTAGAGGCGATCGTGTTCGGCACCGAGGTCGACTTCATCGAGACCTTGAAGTTCGTGAAGTCAAGGCGCTCCATCAGCTGGACGGTCTCGATCGCGGCCGTCACGAGCGCCTCGACAGGGTTGTCGTACTCGAGCTGGCGCAGGTGCTTGGGAAGCGAGCCCGAGTTCACGCCCACGCGCAGTGGTGTGGAGCGCTCCTTGGCCAGCGCGATCACCTCGGCGACCTTCTCCGCTCCGCCGATGTTGCCCGGGTTCAGCCGCACGCAGTGGGCACCGGCCTCGATCGCCTTCAGCGCCAGCGTGTGGTTGAAGTGGATGTCGGCGATCACCGGGATCGGCGTCTGCACGACGATGCTCTTCAGCGCCTCAACGTCCTGCTCCCGCGGCACAGCCACGCGCACGATGTCCGCACCCGCCTCGGCGACCGCGCGAATCTGCTCCATCGTCGCCGCGAGGTTGGCCGTCTCGGTCTTGGTCATCGTCTGCACCGCGACCGGCGCGCCGCCGCCGATCGGGACCGGGCCGACGTGGATCTGGCGCTCTGAGGCCATAGGCTGATTCTACGATGTCGGATGTCTATGCCACGGCGCGCGGACCGCTGGCACGCATGGCCTCCCCCCTCGCCGCCCGCGCCCGCGCCCGCCGCCATGCGCGCTTCTTCGCGCTGGCCGGCCTGCCGGCGGGAGCGCGCGTGCTCGACGTCGGCTGCGGGCGCATCGGACTGCGCGCGCTCGAGCCCGCAGCTCGACATCACCGGCGTCGATCTGCTCGAGCGCCCCGACTACCCGGGGCCGTTCCTGCGCGCCGACGCGGCTGCTGGGCTGCCGTTCGCCGACGAGGAGTTCGACCTCGCCTACTGCTCGAGCGTCATCGAGCACGTTGCGCCGGCGCGGCGCGCGGCGTTTGCCGCGGAGGTCCGCCGCGTGGCGCGGGGCTGGTTCGTGCAGACCCCCGCATGGACGTTTCCACTGGAGCCCCATTCGCTGCTGCCGGGCGCCCACTGGCTGCCCGTGAGCCTGCGCAGGCCATACTGGCGCCTGGGCGCGGCCAGGCGCTGGGAGGAGATATCCCTGCTCAGGCGCAGCGAGCTCGAGGCGCTGTTCGGCCCGGCCGTGGCCGAGCGCCTCGGCCCGCTCGTCAAGAGCTGGGTGTGCGTGCGGCCGCCTTCGGACCGGCCGGCCGGCTCAGCCCGATAGGCGGCTGATGTCGTTGCTCACGCCGTTGATGACCAGGAACAGCAGCAGAACGATGCCCACCGAGCTGAAGCGATACATGGCCACGAGTGAGATCCGCCGTCCGCGTAGCTTCTCGGCCACCGACCACAGCACGTGCCCACCGTCGAGGGGCAGGAACGGGAACAGGTTGATGACGGCGAGGATCAGCGAGAGGAACGCGAGGAAGACAAGCGCGTCGCCCGCTCCCACGACGACGGTTTCGTGCACGTCCTGGGTGATTCCGACGATGCTCGAGATCTGGTGGCGCGCCTTGGAGTTCGCCAGTGCGTGCACGAAGCCGGTCAGCGTCTGGGTGGTGACATGCCACATCTCGGTCAGCGACGCGCCGGCGGCCGCCAGCACACCGAACGACCTCGGGGAGCCGAAGCCGAAGCCGATGAGCATTCGTCCCGCTTCCGCGCTGTAGCGGGGGTAGACGGAGATGTCCAGGGTGTGGCCGGCGCGGCGGATCGTCAGCTGCACCGGCGTGGCCGCACGGCATTCGTTCTTCAGGGGACCGGCGCATCGATGCAGAGCGATGCGCGCTCTCGCCGAGGCGATCGTGGCGGAGCTGCCATCGACGGCGAGGATCCGATCACCCGGCCGCAGCGCTCCGTCGGCCGGCGCGTGGTGTTCGACGAGCAGCACCGAGGCGCTCGGCACGACGGTCTTCACCGAGGGGTCGAGGTTGCCGAGCGCGATCAGGCCGTTGAGGTTGCCCGCGAAGAGCACCGCCCAGAACAGCAGGAAGGCGATCACGATGTTGACGCCGGGTCCGGCCAGGATCACCGCGATGCGCTTCCAGGGGGCCTGGTTGTAGTAGGCGCGGCGGCTGACCTCCGGATCGAGATCCCCGAGCTCTTCGGGGTTCATGCCGGTGATCTTCACGTATCCGCCCGCAGGGATCGCGCCGATCGCGTACTCGGTCTCGCCCCTGCGCACGCGCACAAGCGTCGGCGGGAAGAACAGCGAGAAGCGCTCCACGCGCATGCCCACGGCCTTCGCGACCGTGAAGTGCCCGAGCTCGTGCAGCACGATCAGCACGACGATGCCGAGGAGAGTAAGGACCCAGCTCACGAACCCCAGTGTGGCAGGCGCCGCGCCGAGTCCCGCCGCTACCCCCTCGCGGCGATCGCCTGCGCGGCCACCGCCCTGGCCTGCCGGTCCGCCTCATATAGCGACTCAAATGCCCGCACCGGCTCGCACGCGAGCTCGGAGAGCGTCTGTTCGATCACCTGCGGAATCTCGAGAAAGCCGAGGCGGCCGTCCAGAAAGGCGTGCACCGCAACCTCGTTGGCGGCGTTGAGCACGCAGGGCGAGGTGCCCCCCGCCCGCGCGGCCTCGCCGGCCAGGCGCAGGCACGGAAAGGCGTCGAGGTCGACGGCCTCGAAGGTCAGCTCACCGATCGCGGCGAGGTCGAGTGGGGTGACCGGCAGGTGCACGCTCTCGGCCCCGTGCAGCGCGTAGGAGATCGCGATGCGCATGTCCGGTGGGCCGAGATGGGCGAGCATCGCCCCGTCGGCCAGCTGCACGAGGCCGTGGACCAGCGACTGCGGGTGCACGAGAACGTCGATGCGCTCATACGGCGTGCCAAAGAGGTGGTGGGCCTCCATGACCTCGAGCCCCTTGTTCATCAACGTCGCCGAGTCGATCGTGATCTTGCCACCCATCGCCCAGGTCGGGTGCGCCAGCGCCTGCTTGACGGTCACGTCTGCGAGCTGCGTCCGCGCAAGGCCCCGAAAGGGACCACCGCTGGCGGTGATCGTCAGACGCTCGACAGCGCCGGCCGGCTGCCCGCCGAGCAGCTGGTGAAGCGCGGTGTGCTCGGAGTCGACCGGCACGATCTGCGCACCCGTGGCCTCGGCGAGCGCGGTCACGAGCTCGCCGCCGACGACAAGCGACTCCTTGTTCGCCAGCGCCAGGTCGATGCCCTCACCGAGCGTCGCCACAGTCGGCCCCAGGCCGGCCGAGCCGACGAGCGCGTTCAACACGAGATCGGCCCCCGACTCGACCACGAGCCGCACGAGCCCCTCCGCCCCGCCCAGCACCTCGCCGTCGCTCCACGCCGCCGTGGCGCGCGCCGCCGCATGCTCATCGACCAGCGCGATCCGCCCCACCCCGTGCGCACGCGCCTGCGCCAGCAGCTCCTGCCAGGAGCGCTCGGCCGACAGGCCGACCAGCTCGAGCTCCTGGCTGCCCCGGCACACATCCAGCGCCTGGGTCCCGATCGATCCGGTCGAGCCGAGGATCAGCACGCGCTTGGCCCTAGACATACGCGGACCAGATGCAGTAGCCGACGACGGCCGCGAACAGCACCCCGTCGAGACGGTCCAGGGCACCGCCGTGGGCGCCGAACAGGCGGCCCGAGTCCTTCGTGCCCGCCTCGCGCTTGATGAACGACTCGAACAGGTCGCCCACCGGGTCCGCCAGCGCGACGCCGACGCCCAGCACCAGCGCGTGGGTCCCCGGCAGCCAGTCCTGGTAGCGACCCGCGATCCAGACCCCGAGCACCGCGAACACCATGCCGACCAGCAGGCCCTCGACGGTCTTGCCCGGGGAGATGCGGGGCGCCAGCGGGCGGCGTCCGAACAGGTGCCCGCCCAGGTAGGCGCCGGTGTCGCCCAGGAACACGCCCACGAGCACGTCGATCACAATGCCCATGCCGTGCGGCAGGCTGCGAAGCAGCACGGCATAGGCCAGGGCGAAGCCGATCCAGTAGATCCCGAGCAGCGTCAGCGCCATCCCACCCACACTCGGTTCGCGTTGCTGGAGCGTCAACGCGAACAGGACGGGCAGCGCGGCGGCGGCCGCCAGCAGGATCTGGACCTGGTCGCCGTAGTGCGCCGCCGCGAGCAGGCCGGCCAGGGCGATGAAGCCAGCGAGGCGCACCGGTCGCGCGCGCCTGTACATCCGATACAGCTCGTGCATGCACACGCACCCCAGCGCGAACAGGCCGAGCGCGTAGATCATGCCTCCCTCGGTGACGAGAAAGATCGCGAACAGGATCGCCGGTATCGCGACGAGCAGCCGCGAGCGCAGATCCGAGCGCTGTTCGCTCATCGCCCGCCGAAGCGACGGCGTCGCTCGGAGAACTCGGCCAGCGACTGCTCGAGTGCCTCGCGGCCGAAGTCCGGCCACAGCTCCTCGCGAAACACCAGCTCGGAGTAGGCCGACTGCCAGAGCAGGTAGTTGGACAGCCGGCGCTCGCCACTCGTGCGGATGATCAGGTCGGGGTCGTGCATCTCCGGCGCATACAGGCATGCGCGGAACTCCTGCTCGGTGCTCCCGTGAAAGTGGCGCGCGGCATCGAGGATCTCGGCGCGTCCGCCGTAGTTGAAGGCGACGAACAGCGTGATCCGCTGGTTTGCATCGGTCAGCGCTTCCGCCCACTGCATCTGGTGCACGAGATCCTCCGAGATGCCCTCGCGGCGCCCAATGAAGCGCATGCGCACGCCCTCCGCGTGCAGCTCCGGGGTCTCCCCGGCGATCCGCCGCGAGAACATGTCCATCAGGCCCTGAACCTCCTCGAGCGGCCGCGACCAGTTCTCGGTCGAGAAGGAATAGACCGTCAGCTCCTTGACGCCCAGCTCGGTCGCGTCGCGCAGCCGCGCCTTCACGGTGTCGGCCCCGGCACTGTGACCGTCATTCACCGGCAGGCCGCGGGCGCGCGCCCAACGCCCGTTTCCGTCGGTGATGATCGCGACATAGCGGGCCGAGGAAGCGGGCGACTGGATCGGCGATGCCCCCGACCCGGCCATCCGGGCCGTGTGCCCCCGATCGGCCGCCGACGCCCGTTCTCCGGCGGCGCCCATCAGACTTCGAGGATCTCCTCTTCCTTAGCCTTGAGCACGCCCTCCAGATCGCCGATTCGCCCGTCGGTCAGCTTCTGCAGCTCCACCTCGGCGCGGTGCTCGTCATCGGAGGACGCCTCACCCTCGGCCTTCAGCTCGCGCAGGTGCTGCATCGTGTCGCGGCGCACGTTACGGATCGCCACGCGGCCCTCCTCGGCCAGGCCGCGGACCACCTTGACCAGCTCACGGCGGCGCTCCTCGGTCAGCTCGGGCACGACCAGGCGAACGATGTTGCCGTCGTTGGAGGGATTCAGGCCGACGTCGGACTCGTTGATCGCCTTCTCGATCGCCTTGATCGAGGACTTGTCGTAGGGCTGCACGGTGATCAGACGCGCTTCCGGCGCGGAGATCGTCGCGAGCTGGCTCAGGGGCGTCATCGCGCCGTAGTAGTCGACGACTACACGGTCCAGCAGCGCCGGGCTGGCTCGCCCGGTGCGCACGGTGGAGAACTCGTGCTGAGCGGATTCCGCGGACTTGATCATCCGTTCACGGGCGTCCTCGAGCAGTTCGTCGATCAGGTTCTCAGCCGCCATCGCCCTCCCCTCGAGATGTCGATACGAGCGTGCCCACGCGTTCACCGGAGATTATCCGCGCCAGGCTCCGTTCGTCGTCCATGTTGAACACGTTGATAGGTATGCCGTTCTCCATGCACAGCGCCAGGGCAGTCGAGTCCATCACCCGCAGGCGCCGCTCGATCGCCTCCATGTGAGTGATCTCGGGAATGAACTCGGCGCTCGGGTCGATCGCGGGATCGGCCGTGTAGACACCTTCGACGCCGTTCTTGGCCATCAGGATCACCTCCGCGTGGATCTCGGCCGCGCGCAGCGCCGCTGCGGTGTCGGTCGTGAAGAACGGATTGCCGGTGCCGGCGGCGAAGATCACCACGCGGCCCTTCTCCAGGTGGCGCATGGCGCGGCGGCGGATGTAGGGCTCCGCCACCTCGGACACGCCCAGAGCCGACTGCACGCGCGTGTTGGTGCCGATCTTCTCCAGCGCGTCCTGCAGGGGCAGCGCATTCAGCACGGTGGCGAGCATGCCCATGTAGTCCGCCGTAGCTCGGTCCATCCCCGCGGCGACGCCCTGCATGCCGCGGTAGATGTTGCCCGCGCCGACCACGATCGCGACCTCAACGCCCTGGTCGCGCACCGCGCTCACCTGCCGCGCGACGGCGGCGACTCGCTGGGGATCGGTGCCGTAGTCGAGCTCGCCCATCAGCGCCTCGCCGGAGAGCTTCAGCAGTATGCGTTGGAAGGCGGGGCCCATCGAGCGCAGAGACTATTCCCCCGTCGCGCCGGCCGGCGGGCCGCGGAGACGGCCTATTGGCCGATCGCGAAGCGCACGAAGCGACGTATGACGACGTTCTCTCCCGTCGTGGCGGTCAGCTCGTCGCGCAGCTGCTGGACGGTCTTGCCGTCGAACTTGGGATTGTGCATCTCCTGCTCGAGCAGGACCACCGTCTGGAGCCACGCGTCGAGCTTGCCCGACACGATCCGTTCGCGCACGTTCTCCGGCTTGTCGGCGGCTTCCTGCTCGTAGATTCGCGTCTCGGCGTCGCGGACATCGGCGGGGACGTCCTCCCGGCTGACGTACCTGACGGTGGGCGTCGCGGCGATCTGCATGGCCACGTCGCGCGCGAAGCCGACGAAATCGTCATTCTTGGCGACGAAGTCGGTGTTGCAGTCGACCTCGAGGAGCACGCCGACCTTCGCGCCCGCGTGGACATAGGCCTGCACGGTGCCCTCTGTCGCCGCCCGCTCGCCGAGATCCTGGATTTTCTTGCCCTGCTTGAGCCGCAGGATCTCGATCGCCTTCTCGACGTCGCCCTGTGCCTCGGTCAGCGCTTTCTTGCAGTCCATCATGCCGGCGCCGGTCCGCTCACGCAGCGCCTTCACATCCTTCGCGCCGACCTCCACCGCGCTCACGACTCGCTGACCTCCGCCCTGGCCTCGCTCGCGGTCACCTCGACCTCGGCGCTGGAGTCCGACGCCTGGGCGTCGGGTGCAGCCGGCGCGCCGGTCTCGGCGACGCCGCCCTCTGCGGACGCCTCGGCCTCACTGGGCCCTTCGGGCTCGGCGTCCACGGGCGCTGTGGGTGCCTGCTGCGGCTCGCCAGGCGCCTGGGAAGCCTCGGCGGAGGCCCCTGCGGAGTCCTCGGGCGTCTCGGATGCTGCGGGCGCCTGCGGCGCCTCCGCGGAGGCCTGCGGCGGCGTCTGGGGCGTCTCTGACGCGTGAGCGCCGCCTGGGGGCGCGGGCGCCTGAGCGTCCGGCGGCGCCTCGGCGGCGGTGGAGGCCTGGCTCGCGGCTCGCTCGGCCGCGGCGGCCTTCTGTGCGGCCTCGGCGGCCGCCTTCTCGGCGGCCTCGGCCGCGGCCTTCTCGGCGGCGGCCTGTTCCTCGGCCTCGCGGCGCGCGCGAGCCTCGGCCTCGAGGCGAGCCTTCTCTTCGGCTTCCTGGCGGGCGCGCTCCTCCTCGGCGCGAAATACCGAGTGCCCCTCGGCGACAACCTGGCCGATCGCCTGGGTGATCAGCGCGCACGAGCGGATCGCGTCGTCGTTGCCGGGGATCACGAAGTCGATTCCATCGGGATCGCAGTTGGTGTCGACCAGTCCGATGATGGGGATGCGCAGGCGCTGGGCCTCGCGCACCGCGATGACCTCCGTTTTGAGGTCGATCACGAACATCGCGTCCGGGACGCGCTGCATGTTCTTGACGCCGCCGAGGTTCGCTTTGAGCTTCGCGAGATCCGCCTGTGCGGACATGCGCTCACGCGTCGGCAGCAGCTCGAGCTGACCGTCGGCCTCGAAGCGTTCGAGGTCGTGCAGGCGGCGGATCCGCTGGCTGATCGTCTGGAAGTTCGTGAGCAGCCCGCCCAGCCAGCGGTGATTGACGTAGGGCATGCCCGACGCCTCGGCAACGTCGCGAACGGTGTCCTGTGCCTGCTTCTTGGTGCCGACGAACAGGACCGTGCCGCCGCGATGCGCGAGCGCGCCGGCGAACTGCTGCGCCTGGGCCAGCAACGTGGCGGTCTTGCGCAGGTCGATGATGTAGATGCCGCCACGCTCACCATGAATGAAGCGGCGCATCTTGGGGTTCCAGCGACGAGTCTGGTGGCCGAAATGGACTCCGGCCTCCAGCAGCTCGGCGATACCTACCTCAGCCACGAATTGCTCCCCTTATGTACACCCTGCGGTCTCCGTGCGGACGGAGCGGACCCGAAGGTTGCGCGCTCGAGAGCGCCATTCCCCGGGCAGGGCCCCGATCCGTTGCCGCACGGCTCGATGATCGGATTGAGGCACCAGAATAGCCGAATGGGAGCGTCCACGGGCATTCCTTGGTGCGCCAGTCAGGAGCCGGTCGCGATCTCCGAGCGATCAGCCCGCCGCAGCGCCTGCGCGAGATCGGCGGGCAACGGGGATTGGAACTCCACGCGTTCGTGCAGCATCGGATGGTCGAACGCGAGGCGCGTGGCGTGCAGGAACTGGCGCTCCAGGCCGAGCAGGCCCGGCGTGCCGTACTCCGGATCGCCGCATACCGGGTGCCCGATGGCGCGCAGATGCACGCGGATCTGGTGGGTGCGCCCGGTCTCCAGGCGCAGGCGCAGCAGCGAGGTGTCGGCCAGGGCGCGCTCGAGCGTGAAGTGCGTGCGGGCCTCGCGCGGGCGGACGCCGCCGACGGTCATGCGCGTGCGCGCGCGCGGATCGCGGCCGATCGGCGCGTCGATGGTCCCCGAGCGCGCCGGCGGCCTACCCTGTACAAGCGCCAGGTACTCCCTTTCGATCATCCGCCGGGCCAGAGCGCGCTGCAGGCGCTTGTGGGCCTCCTCGGAGCGGGCGACGATGAGCAGGCCCGAGGTGTCGCGATCGAGCCGATGGACGATACCGGCCCGTTCGGGGTCACCTCCGGCCGCGCTCGAGGCGAGCAGCTGCGCGAGCGTGTCATTCAGATGTCCACGCGCCGGGTGAACGACCAGCCCCGGCCCCTTGTCCACGACCAGCAGGTGCTCATCCTCATATGCGACCGTGAAGCGGTTCACCGGGCTGCGTGACGCGCGCGGTCGATGAGCAGCAGCAGCATCAAGATGCCCAGTGTGATCGAGGCGTCGGCGAGGTTGAAGGGGGGCCAGCCGAGCGGCAGCTTGATGAAGTCGGTGACTGCCCCGTGGCGCACGCGATCGACGATGTTTCCGAGCGCACCGCCCAGCAGCAGGCCCGTGGGCAGCCACAGCAGGGGCTCGCTTGCATGGCGCGCGAAGTAGGCGAGCAGGAGCAGCAGCGCGACGCCTATGAGGATCGTCACACCGAGGTGATCCCCGGGCAGAAAGCCGAACGCCACGCCGTGGTTGCGCGTGTTCACCAGCTGAACCCCCGGCAGGAACCTGTGTTCTTCGCCGGGGACGATCGAATGTTCGATCGCGTGCTTGCTGAGCTGATCGACGGCGATCACGCCCACCGCGACGAGGCCGACGCGAGCCCAGCTGGCCGCCCGCTGTGACGCGTAGGCCGAGGGGCTGTGTCGGCGGGGGCGGGGGCGATCCTCGATCCCGCGCACCGGAGCTCAGCCGCGGATGATGCCGGCGACGAGGACGCTGTTGATGAGCTGCAGGCAGATGATCGCCAGCAGCGGGCTGAAGTCGATCCCCGCCAGTGGAGGGATGAAGCGGCGGAACAGGCGCAGGAAGGGTTCGCATATGTCGCGCAGGAACCCGAGCACGGCGTCGGTCGTACGCGAGTAGGGCGGGCGGAAGCCGACCGCGAGCAGGAGCTGCACGACGATGTACAGGATGATCAGCAGCGTGTACACGTATATGAGCGTCGACAGGAAGTCGGCGAGCTGCGTGCGCGCGCTGGCGAGCACGAGGATCATCGGCGCCGTTCGTCCGCGAGCACGGCGTCGAGCGCATCGCTGAAGGCGGCCCGCACTCCTGCCCGCTCCAACGCATCTAGGCCGCGCGCCGTGAGCCCGCCCGGGGAGGCGACCTCCCGGCGGACGGCGACGGTGTCGTTGCCGCGCCGGCGCAGCAGCTCGGCCGTCCCGGCGAGCGTCTGGACCACCAGCTCGGCGCCCTGGGCGGCCGGAATTCCCCGCCGCACGCCGGCATCGACCTGGGCCTCGGCGACGAGCGCCACATATGCCGGAGCACACGACATCAGCCCCATGGCAACGTCGAGCAGCGAGTCCGGCAGTACGACGAGCGTGCCGAGCTCGGCGAACAGCTCTCTCACCTCGGCGTCCAGGGCGCGCGCCCGATCGCTCTCGGACGCGGCGGGAGTGTCGGCAGCCTGGACGACCGCGCCCTGGCGCACCTCGACCGGCAGCGAGGGGATGAATCGATAGACCGGCCGGCCGGGATAGGCGCTCTTGAGGGCGTCCAGGGGCACGGCGGCGAGGATCGATGCCACCGCCTTGGCGTGCTGGGCCACCTCGCGTGCCACGTCCTGCAGCTGTGCTGGCTTGTGGCAGAGCACGATCAGCTCGGCACGCTCGGCGACCAGCGCGTTGGAGGCGAGCGCCTCACCTTCCACTTCGGCCGCGAGCGCGCCGGCGCGCTCGGCGATCGGATCGGCGCACAGCAGCGGACGCCCCCACCCACGGGCAAGCGCGCGGGCCATGTTGCCGCATCCGATCAGGCCAACCTTCATCAGGCCTCCAGACTAATGTCGATTGCGCCGCGCTCCTGGGGTGGGAGGGTCAAGACTGGCAAGGACGCAGTAGCGAAGTGTGCCGACCGACGACCGACGGGGCCTGCGATCGGCCGGCACAAGAGCGATCGAGGACGCAGCCGGACGCAGGCTCTCGTGCCTCAGGACTGGTTGAAGAAGCCCTTCTCGATCAACCGTGCGCGCTCCTCGGCGGAGATCTCGACGTTGCGCGGCGTGAGCATGAACACCTTGTCGGCGATCCGCTGCATGCCGCCGTCGAGTGCGTAGGTGAGACCGGAGGCGAAGTCGATCAGGCGCTTGGAGAGGTCCGTGTCGGAGCTCTGCAGGTTGAGGATCACGGGGATGGAGTCCTTGAACTTGTCGGCTATCTGCTGAGCGTCGTTGAAGGACTTCGGGACCACTAGATGCACGCGCACGTCGCCGTTGCCGCGGCTGCCCACCTGCTTCAGGGCCGTCGTCGAGCGACCGCGCCCGCCTCCGGCCGGCGCCCCCTCCGCTCGGTCGTCATCGGCGAAGATGTCGTCGTACTCGTCCCGCCGTCGCCGCAGCCGCCGGACGTTGGGCCGATCTCGGTAGCGGTCCTCGATTTCCGCCTCGGGCGGCGAATCCTCCTCGTAGTCGTCGTGATATTCCTCGGCGAGGCCGAAGTAGACGAGCGTGCGGTGCCAGGAATCGCGAAAAGCCATCGGTGTAGTTGCGTCTTCGCTCGCCGAGCCGGTTTCCCTGCCGGTGCTAGCGATCAGCCGCCGTTGCGGGCCCACTGATGGTACAGCTTCGTGCCGAGCCGGACGATCGTCGCACCCTCTTCCACGGCTACGCGGTAGTCCTGGGAGGTGCCCATCGAGAGGTGCTCGAGTCCCCGTTCGTCGGCCAGCATGCGCAGCGCCGCGAACCAGCGACGGCTGCGCTCGGGATCGGACGTGAGCGGGGGCATCGTCATCAGCCCGGCAACCGGCACCGGCGAGCGCACGATGAACTCGTCGAGCTGCTCGGGGGCGACCCCCGCCTTGCCCTTCTCGCCCGCCACGTTCACCTCTATCAGGATGCGCAGGCCTGGACGGGCCAGCTCGCGCTGGCGTGCCAGCTCGCCAAGCGCGGAGACCGACGCGACCGAGTGGATCAGGCGCACGTGGGGCACGATCAGGCGAACGCGCCTGCTCTGCAGCTGACCGATGAAGTCCCACACGAACAGATCTCCATGCGCGGCGACCTTCGACTGGAGGTCCTGCGCGCGGTTCTCGCCGACAAGTCGGACGCCGGCCTCGGCCAGCACGGGCAGCTCGGGTGCCGGGACGTACTTGATGGCGGCGAGAACCTCGACGTCATCAGGCCGCCTGGAGTCCGACGAGCGCGCGACGGCGGTCGCGATCTCTTCGTGCACGCGCTCCAGGTTCTCGCTGATCGTCTGCGCGCGCAGGCCCGAAATCAGCTCAGCCATGCCACTCCAGCCTGGCGCCCTGCGCGCCCCCCTTCCCGACGGTGCGAGAAGAAGCGTTCGTCGCAGACCGTGCACACGGGGACCTCGCGCACCCGCGCCACCCCGGCGCCGAGCAGCCGCTCGCGGGCGATCGCACGCAGGTCGATGTTCTGACCCTCGCGGTGGGCTCCGCCGAGCGCCGCGTGGACCTCCTCGCCGACCTCGTAGCAGCACACGCCGGCACCGGGGCCGATGACCGCGACGGTCTCTTCGCGCTCGTCCCCCAGCTCTTGCAGTGCGCGCACCCCCTCCTCGAGCACGCCGCTTGCAAGGCCGCGCCAGCCGGCGTGGAGCATCGCGACCGCCCGCGAGGACCCCAGCGCCACCGGCAGGCAGTCGGCCGCCAGCACCATCATCCCGAGCCGCTGCCCCGAGGTCGCGTGGCCGTCGGCGTCGATCCCTAGCGCCTGCCCGCCTGCGCCGCGCGGGGATCGCACGCGTTGCACCGCCGTGCCGTGAACCTGGCGGCTCGCGCACAGCCACCGCAGGCCGAGCGCCTCGCAGAGCTCCTCGCGGGCTTGAAGGCCTCGCGCTCGCCCGCCCCCGCGCACGGTCGAAAGGTTGCCGCTGGCGCGGCTCGTGAAGAGAGCGTGCCCGCCGCCCTCAAGCTCGCAGTGGATCGCTCCATCGATCGCCCCGTCCTCGCGCTCCTCGCTCCTCACAGCCCCTCCACTGCTGCGCTCATCTCCGCCTGCGGGCCGTCGGCGAGCTCGCCATCGAGCTTGCGCCGCAGAGCGAGCTCGAGTCGCCGCCCGATCTCCGGGCCGGCCGGAACGCCTGCCGCGAGCAGATCCGTTCCGGTGATCTGCAGGCGCACGTTGCGCAGCTCCGACAGCCACCGGCGGGCGCCGGCGACGGCGCTTTTCAGTCGCTGCTCCTCGCCCAGGCTGCCCGCGAGCGCGACCGCCTCGAGCGGGGCGGCGTGCGCGACCTCGCGAAGCTGCGACGGGGTCTGCGCCGCGAGCAGCCCGGCCATCAGCGCCGGCCCTGTGAGCACCGTGCTCACGACTCGATCGCGGTCGGCGGCGGTGAACTGCAGGCGGTCCAGCAGCTCCCGCATCGCCGGCTCGGGATCTTCGCTGGGATGGCGCGTCATGGGCAGCAGCAGCGTTGCCAGGAGCAGAAGATCGGCCCGTCCATCCGCTGGCAGCAGCGCGAGCGCCGCCAGCGCAAGGGGCTCGTCGAATCGCAGGCGGGGCGCGAGCGCGCGCAGCACGCCGAGATCACTCAGCCGGCGCACCGTCGCCACTGGGTCGGGCTCATTCAGCGCCAGCCGCAGCTCCATGCCGATGCGCCCGCCGGAGACGGTCGCCAGAGCGCCGCCTGTGAGCGCCTCGGCCGCCAGCGCGGCGGTGCGCTCCTCGGGCTCGAATCCGAGCCGCGCAAGGTAGCGGGCAGCGCGAAGCAGGCGCGTCGGGTCATCGAGGAAGCTCCGCTCGTGCAGAATGCGCAGGCGGGCGCCCGCCAGATCTTCGAGCGCGTGCGGCACGGCCCGCAGCGTGCCTCTGTCTCGCCCGCCGAGGCTCACCGCGATCGAGTTGACCGTGAAGTCCCTGCGGCGCAGATCCTCCTCGGCCGTGCCCGGCCGTACGTCGGGCAGCGCCCCGGGCGCCGCATATGACTCGGCCCGCCGGCACGCGAGGTCGATCCGTCCCTGCGGCCACCACAGCAGAGCCGTGCCGAAGCGCTCGTGCAGGACGATCCCCGAGCGCCCGTCGAGGGCCGGATCGTGGGGCAGGCGCAGACAACGGGCTAGCGCGTCTGCGAACGCCGGCGCATCGCCGCCGATGACCACGTCCAGCTCGCGCGGCGTGCGCCCCAGCAGGAGATCTCGCGCGGCGCCGCCGACCAGCTCGACGTCGTCCCGGCCGGCAGCGAGGTCCAGGAGCTCGCGACCGCCCGGTCGCTCGCGCACGCGCTCGAGCACGGTCCTGCCGTGGCTCATCGGGTCATCAGCCATGCTCGCCGCCTGCACAGTCCTCGCGCGATTACTCCCGAACGATCCGCACCGGGATGCCGGCCGCCGCGAGGTGGGACTTGGCCTCGGCGATCGTGTGGTGTCCGTAGTGGAAGATCGACGCGCACAGTGCGGCATCGGCGCCCGCGCGCAGCGCCTCCGCGAGGTCCTCCAGCTGGCCGGCCCCGCCGGATGCGATGACGGGGACGCTGACCGCCTCGGACACAGCCGTGGTGAGCGCGAGATCGTAGCCGTCGCTGGTGCCGTCCCGGTCCATGCTCGTCAGCAGGATCTCGCCGGCACCCCGCTCGACCGCCTCGCGAGCCCACGCGACCACATCGCGGCCGGTGGCCGTGCGACCGCCCGCCAGGTAGGCCTCCCAGCGCGAGGGTCCGCCCGCCTCGCCGGCCGGCGGACGGGCCTTCGCATCGATCGCCAGCACCACGCACTGAGCGCCGAACACGCGCGCGAGCTCGTCGAGCAGCTCAGGGCGCTCGAGCGCCGCCGAGTTCACCGACACCTTGTCCGCTCCGGCGTCCAGTACGGCCTGGGCGTCGGCGACCGAGCGGATGCCCCCGCCGATCGTGAACGGCACGAACACCTCGTCCGCCGTCCTGCGCGCGAGCTTGGCGATCGTGTCCCGCCGCTCGTGCGTTGCCGTGATGTCGAGGAACACGAGCTCGTCCGCGCCCTGTCGGTCGTAGTGGGCGGCGAGTTCGACCGGGTCGCCGGCGTCGCGGATATCGACGAATTCGACACCCTTGACGACGCGGCCGGCGTCGACGTCCAGGCACGGGATCACCCGCTTGAAGTGCACCCGCTCACCGTAGCGAGCGCGGGGCCCGGCGGACGCGTCGGCTCACCCCCCGAGCGCGGCGTGAGCCTCCTCGATGGTGAAGCGACCCTCATAGAGAGCCTTGCCGACGATCACGCCGTCGAGGCTGTCAATCACCTTTTCCGTGCGCAGCATTGCCAGCTGCTCCAGGTCTGACAGCTCTCCGATACCACCCGAGTAGATGAGGTGGCCGTGTTCCGCCGCCTTCGCCGCCCACACGAGGTCCTCGACGTTCACGCCCTCGAGCATTCCGTCGCGGTCCACGTTCGTGTAGGCGAGCTCCCGCACGCCCTGGTCGATCAGCGCAGCAAAGGCCTCCCTGACATCGACGTCCGCCGCCTTCGTCCAACCCTCGAGCACCACCGCGCCGTCGCGCACGTCAACCGATACGACGACACGCTCCGCCGTGTGCTCCTGCAGCGCCCGCTCGAGCAGCTCGGGATCGGTGAACGCCGCGGTGCCCAGGATCACGCGCTCGGCGCCGGCTCTCAGTGCCTGCTCCAGCGCGGCGAGCGAGCGCAGGCCGCCGCCGTACTGGACCGGCACGTCCAATCCGGCGATTCGCCGCAAGTGCTCGAGGTTCACCGGCTCGCCCCGCTTGGCGCCGTCGAGGTCGACAACGTGCAGGTGGCGCGCCCCGGAGTCGATCCAGCCGCGCGCGGCGGACAGCGGATCCTCGTCGTAGACCTTCTTTGCCGCGAAGTCCCCCTTCACCAGACGCACGGCGTTGCCGCCGAGTATGTCGATCGCCGGGTAGAGCTTCACCTGGCGAGCGGCACTCGAGCCGTGGCGCAGATGCGCGCGAAGTTGGCCAGCAGGCGCAGGCCGGCGGCGGAGGACTTCTCCGGGTGAAACTGCACGCCGTAGAAGGAGCCCTTTTCGACCGCGCTCACGAACGGCGCGCCGTACTCCGCCGTGCCCAGCACGTCCTGCTCACGGGCGGGCGCCGGCGCAAAGGAGTGCACGTGGTAGAAGGCGCACCGCTGCGGGAGACCCTCCAGCAGCCGGCGAGCCCTGAGGAAGCGAACCTCGTTCCAGCCGATGTGCGGAAGCTTCAGCCGCCCCGCCTGCAGCACGCGCACCTCGCCGGCGACGATTCCCAGCCCCGCGGCGCCGCCCTGCTCGCTCGAGGCGTCGAACGCGAGCTGCATGCCCAGGCATACGCCGAGCACCGGCGTCCCCAGCGCGATCCGTTCGTGCAGCAGCTCATCGAGGCCGAGCTCGCGCAGGTTCTCCATCGCGCGCGGGAAGGCGCCCACGCCAGGCACGACCAGGCCGTCGACGGCCCGCAGGTGCCCCTGGTCGCTGCTGATGCTCGCGCGCACGCCCACGTGCTCGAGCGCCTTCTCCACCGAGCGTCGGTTGCCCATGCCGTAGTCGACGACGGCGATCTCCAGCGGCTCATCGATCAGCTTCATCCCGTCAGCGTACCCTTCGTGCTCGGCACCCCTGTCTCGGTGGGATCGATCGCGACCGCCTGGCGCAGCGCCCGCGCGAATGCCTTGAATGCCGCCTCGATCATGTGATGGGCATTGGTGCCGGCCTGCACCCGCAGATGCAGGGTCAGCTTTGCGGTGTTTGCCAGCGAGCGGAAGAACTCCTCGGTCAGCTCGTGATCGAAGCCGCCGGTGGAGCCCGGTGGGAGCTCGGCCTCGAACAGCGTGAACGGGCGCCCGGAGATGTCGATGGCACAGCTAGCCCGCGCCTCATCCATGGGCACGCTCGCCGAGCCATAGCGGGCGATCCCGCTGCGATCGCCGAGCGCCGCGTCGAGCGCCTGGCCGAGCACGATCGCAGTGTCCTCGGCGGTGTGGTGGGCGCCGGTCTGAAGGTCCCCGCCGGCCTTCACATCGAGATCGATGCGCGCGTGACGGGCCAGCAGATCGAGCATGTGGTCGAGAAAGCCCACGCCCGTATCGCGCACGCCCGCACCGGTTCCGTCGAGCGCCAGCGTGAGCCGCACATCGGTCTCGTCGGTCTCGACGTTCGATCGTGGCGACGCGACTCATGGCCGCGGATTCTCCTGCATGCGGGCCTCCATCGACTCGGCGTGCACCTCAAATCCCTCGGCGCGGGCGATCGGGGCGCCGGCGGACGCCAGCTTGGTCGCCGAGGAGTCGATCCGCACCTCGGCCATCCTGCCGGCGGAAGTGGCGCGCCGAGAGCATCGATGCAAACCGCGCGGCGCCTCCGGTTGGCAGCACGTGGTTGCTGCCGGCAACGTAGTCCCCGAATGCGGTCGCGCTCGCGCTCCCCACGAACAGGCAGCCGGCACTGCGGATCAGCGGCGCGAGCTCCTCGGCCTCCCGGCCGAGGAGCTGCAGGTGCTCGGGCGCGAAGGCGTTCGCCAGCGCGACGGCCTCGCCCGTCTCCGCCACATCGACGAGCGCGAACACGGCCTCGCCGACGGTGGGGCGTTCCACGACAAGGTCCTCGATCATCGCCATGAGGGTGTCGCCAAGCCGCGGCTCGCGGGAAACCGCCACCACGATGCTGCCCTCGCCGTGCTCGGCCTGCGCGAGCATGTCGAGCGCGGCCAGCCTGAGCTCCGCTTCGGCTGCATCGGCGCCGAGCAGGACCAGCAGATCGCTTGGGCCGGCGAAGCCGTCGATCCCCACCGTCCCGGAGAGCAGCCGCTTGGCCTCCTGTACGTACAGGTTGCCCGGCCCGACCACGACGTCCACGCGATCGACCGTCTCCGTCCCGTAGGCCAGCGCAGCGATCGCCTGCGCACCGCCCATGCAATAGACCCGCTCGACTCCGCACAGCCGGCAGACGCCGAGGATCGATGGGTCAACGCGGCCGTCCGCTCCAGGGGGAGCGCACACGGCGACATCGAGCACGCCGGCGGCGCGCGCGGTCACGACGCCCATCACTACCGTGCTCGGATATGGCGCGCGGCCGCCCGGAACGTACACGGCTGCCGAGTTGACGGGCATCTCTCGCAGCGTGATCCGCTGACCCTGCGGCAGGTCCAGCGCGACGTCCTCGCCCACGCCGGCGCTGGCCACGAGCGCGACGTTCGAGATCGCGACCTGAAGCCCCGCCACCAGCTCCAGTCCCAGCAGCTTGATCGCCTCGTCGAGCTCCTCCGCGCTGACGCGCAGCGGTCTCGGATCGCCGCCCGCGGTATCGAAGCGCCGCGTGTAGTCCATGACAGCCTCATCGCCCTCGATGCGCACCCGCTCGACTATCTCGCGCACCGCCTGCTCCACCGAGTCGCCGCCCGGGACCAGCGAGCGCAGATGCTCGGCCGCGGCGGGAGGGCCGCCGAGATGATCCACCAGCTCGACGTTCAGGCGCTCCAGGCGCATCTCAGGCGACGCCCGCCGCGGGAAGACCGCGCAGCCGCTCGAGGAGATCGTCAATCGCCGCCGCCTTGAGCTTGTGCGCGACCGGGTTGGCGATCAGCCTGGCCGTGCAGACGACGATCTCCTCGCGCACGATCAGGTTGTTCTCACGCAGGGTTGTCCCGGTGGCGGTCAGATCGATAATCGCCTCGACCATCCCGGTCAGCGGCGCGAGCTCGACCGACCCCTTCACCTCCACGATCTCTGCCTGCCTGCCGGTTTCCTCGAGGTAGCGCGCGGCGATACGCGGATACTTTGTGGCGACGCGCATCACGCCGAGTCGGCGCAGCGCCTGCAGCGCCGGATCCGGACCGGCCTTGCTCGCCAGCACCATCGTGCAGCGGCCGTAGCCGAGATCGAGCAGCTCGTAGACCTCGCGGCCAGCCTCGCCCGGTTGCTGCGGCGCCTGCTCGAGCAGCACGTCCTTGCCGGTGACGCCCAGATCCGCGGCACCCGCCTCGACGTACGTGGGCACATCAGAGGGGCGCATGGTGATCACGCCGATGTCCTCAAACAGCAGCTTGCGGTCGTTGGAGCGCAGCTCCTCGGTATCGAGACCGAGTCCGGCGAGCAGATCGACAGTGTCGGCGAACAGCGCGCCGCGTGGCACGGCGATCGTGAGGTCTTCCGTGGAGCTCATGCTCAAGGCTCCTTGGTCGCGGCTCCGGCGGGGGCAGACGGGGTCCCGCCCGCGCTCGGAACCTCGCGCCTGGCGCGCTCGGCCGCCTCGCCGAAGGAGCGATCGCCGCCATCCGGGTCGGGTCGCGCGAGCAGCGCACCGGTCCCGCGCTCCTCGCCCGCCAGCGCGATGTGCAGTCGATCCACGCCCAGGGCGAAGCCCACTGCGGGCAGTGCGCGCCCGAACCTCCCGAGCAGGTCGTCGTAGCGGCCGCCGCCGCCGATCGGCCCGCCCAGCGCCGGGTCGTACACCTCGAACACCGCGCCGGTGTAGTAGCCGATGTTCCGCACCAGGCCGAGGTCGAAGATCACCCTCGCTGCGACGGCCGGCTCGAGCCACTCGTGGACCTGACGCAGTCCCGTTACGGCCTCGACCGCCGGAGCCGGCGCGTCGATGAGCACCTCCGGTCCACCTCGCCGCTGGGGCACGTCGAGCAGCAGCTCGGCCGCCCCGTCCGCGATCCCGGCCTCGGCGAGGCGATCGCTGAGGCCGACGAAATCGCGGCGCACGAGCACCTCGAGCAGCTCGCTTCGGGCCTGGGTGGGCACCTCCAGGCTGGCCATCAGGGCGGGAAACAGCGAGGCGTCCCCGAGGCCCACGCGGTAGTCCTTCAGGCCGACCGCGTCCAGCGCGTGACATAGCAGGGTGAGCGCCTCGGCCGTTCCCTCCGGCGCCGGCGAGCCGATCAGCTCGATCCCGGCCTGCAACAGCTCTCGCGACTGTCCGCGCTGGGGGGGCACCCCCCGGTAGCAGTGGGCGAAGTAGCAGAAGCGAAGGGGCGGCTCGGAGGCCGCGTAGCGCGTTGCGACCACGCGCGCGATCGGCACGGTCATGTCAGAGCGCAGCACGAGCACGGCGCCCGACTCGTCGAACACCCGGTAGGCGGGCTGCAGTTCGGCCATGTCCGCACGTGCGAGCACCGACTCGTACTCGAGCGCCGGCGTGTAGACCTCTCCGTAGCTGTGACGCTCGAACACGCCGCGGAGGGTGTCGGTGATCGCACGCACCTCCCGCGTCTCGTCGGGAAGCACATCGCGTGTGCCGCTGGGTATTGGATGAATCATGCCCCTGCCATTGAAGCGGACGATGGGCACGCTCGCCTTGAGCGCGGGCGCGCGGCGCCGCAGGCCGCCGCGGAGACGCTCGCGACTATGCCGGCACCGGCTCTGTCGCCACGCGCTCGATGTGGGCGCCAAGGTCGCGCAGGCGCTCGTCGATTCGCTCGTAGCCACGGTCGATCTGGCGGATGTTGCCGATCTCGCTGCGCCCCTCGGCGCACAGGGCGGCGAGCAGCATCGCCATTCCGGCGCGGATGTCCGGGGACTCGACGCGCTCGCCGCGCAGCCTCCGCGGACCGGTGACGATCGCCCGGTGCGGATCGCACATCACGATGTCGGCCCCCATCACGATCAGCTTGTCGGTGAAGATCAGGCGATTCTCGAACATCCACTCGTGAACGAGAATCGAGCCCTCCGCCTGCGTGGCCAGCGCCACGGCGATCGAGGTCAGATCGGCGGGGAAGGCGGGCCATGGCCCGTCCTGGATCTTGCTCTTGTACTCGCCGACATCGGCCTGGGCGACGAGCTTCTGCCCGCCCGGCACGACCACGTCGTTGCCGTGCAACTCCGAGCGCAGTCCGAGCCGTTCGAAGACCAGGCGGATCATGCGCAAATCGCCCGGTACCGTGTCCTTTATGCGCAGTTCCCCACCGGTGACACCCGCCAGCGCCATGAAGCTGCCGATCTCGATGTGGTCGGGCGCGATCTCGTGTTCACAGCCGTCAAGCCGCTCGACTCCGTTCACCGTGATCACGTTCGAGCCGATGCCGCTGATGTCCGCGCCCATCTTCACGAGCATGCGAGCCAGGTCCTGCACGTGGGGCTCGCAGGCGGCGTTGCCGATGACCGTCGTGCCTGGTGTCAGGGCCGCAGCCATCAGCGCGTTCTCGGTCGCCATCACCGACGGCTCGTCCATGAACACGTCGGTCGGACGCAGTCCGCGTGGGGCGCTCAGCACGATCTCCCGCCCGCATTCGGTGACCGCACCCATCGCCCGGAAGGCATCGAGGTGCGGGTCCAGGCGCCGGCGGCCGATCACGTCGCCGCCCGGGGGCGGCATGACGGCGCGATGAAAGCGCGCGAGCAGCGGCCCCGCGAGCAGAAACGACGCGCGGATCAGCTCGGCCAGCTCGCGCTCGATCTCGACCTCGTGCACTGCGGCCGCGCACACCGCCACCTCATTGGGGCCACGCCAGCCCGCCTCGACGCCGATTGCCCCGAGGATGTTCAGCATGGCCTCCACGTCGCGAATCCGCGGCACGTTGCGGACGATCACCTCGTCCTCGGTGAGCACGGCTGCCGCCAGTATCGCCAGAGCCCCGTTCTTGTTCCCAGCCGGAACCATGGTGCCGGAAAGCGAGGCGCCACCTTCGATGACGAACTTCTCCATGAGCGGTTTACGCCGCCGTGGACCCCTCTTCGGGAGTCCGCTGAGCTGGCGCCTGGCAAGCGTAACAGCCATCTCCCCACTGAAGTTCGCCCCGTGACCTCGCGCCCCTGCCTGCCGCGCGCAACATTCGCTCCGAGCGCCGGCGCCGATGCAGCTCACGTTGCACCTTGCCAGCCCGTATTCGGCTCCATAAAGCCATTTCTGAGGGGTCCGACGACACACGTACGCATGTTCGTGCCCGATCCGTCCGCACGCGCTCCTATCTTGCGAACACATGTTCGGACACCGCCGATCAGCTCTCGCGCAGCGCGCACTCGGTGCACTGCGGCTCACGCGCTCGTTCATCATGCTCGAGAACGACCAGGAGGTCGACTGGGAGGTCGACATGGACGAGCTCGAGACGCCGCGGCACCCGCACCGTGTGCCGCTGCGCGGCGGGGCCCTGCCGCGCCGCGCCGGTCAGCCTCCGGCGCCGCAGCACCTCTGCCTGTGCCCGCTGCCGCGGCGGCCCGCGCCGCTCGTCGGGGCGCAGCCCGGCGCGCTCGCTCCACGTCCACCGAGCTCCGGCGCCCGCAGCTGTGAGCCTCGCGCCACGCCGCTATGCCACGAGTGAGCCTCATCACCCTTGGCGTGGCCGATCTGCGGCGCGCCAGAGCTTTCTACGAGGCCCTCGGCTGGCGCGGCTCCTCGCCCGCCGAGGCGGACGTCGTCTTCTTTCAGTCCGGCACGATGGTCTTCGCCCTGTGGGACCGCCTCAGACTCGCCGAGGACAGCGGCGTCGAGCCCAGCGACGGCTACGGCGACGTCACGCTCGCTCACAACGTCGCCTCCCCGGCGCAGGTCGACGCCATCCTCGCAACCGCCGAAGCCGCCGGCGCCACCGTCACGCGAGCACCCGCTGAGACCTTCTGGGGCGGATACTCGGGCGTCTTCCTCGACCCCGACGGCCATCCCTGGGAGGTCGCCCACAATCCCCACTGGACCCTCGCCTCCGACGGCAGCGTCACGCTGCCCGAATGAGCGCCGCCCGGCCGCCGAAGGCGCCCGTCGCGGTCCCGCCAGCGATACGCAGAGAGCGCCACCCTCGGGTGGTCGCTCTCTGACAGAAACCGGCGGCGTCCTACTCTCCCGGGCCCTTGCGAGCCAAGTACCATCAGCGCTGAGGGGCTTAACTGCTCTGTTCGGAATGGGAAGAGGTGTTTCCCCCTCGCCAAGGCCACCGGAAAAAGGCGAGAGACCCCACCCCTTCCGGTCCTTCAAAACTGCACAGCGCCACACCGGGCATCAAAAAATCCGTCAAGCCCTCGACCCATTAGTACCGGTCTCCTTCAGACGTTACCGTCCTTCCAGATCCGGCCTATCAACCTGGTGGTCTACCAGGGGTCTTACTCCCTCAAGGGGATGGGAGAGCTCATCTTGAGGCCGGCTTCCCGCTTAGATGCCTTCAGCGGTTATCCGATCCACACGTAGCTAGCCTGCAATGCCCTTGGCAGGACAACAGATACACCAGAGGTGCGTTCATCCCGGTCCTCTCGTACTAGGGACAAATCCTCTCAACTCTCCAACGCCCACGGCAGATAGGGACCGAACTGTCTCACGACGTTCTGAACCCAGCTCGCGTACCGCTTTAATGGGCGAACAGCCCAACCCTTGGGAGCAACTCCACCCCCAGGATGCGACGAGCCGACATCGAGGTGCCAAACCGGGCCGTCGATGTGGACTCTTGGGCCCGATAAGCCTGTTATCCCCGGAGTACCTTTTATCCGTTGAGCGACGGCACTTCCACTTGCTACCGCCGGATCACTAAGACCTGCTTTCGCACCTGCTCGACTTGTCAGTCTCGCAGTCAAGCTCCCTTATTACCTTTACGCTCTACGCACGATTTCCGACCGTGCTGAGGGAACCTTTGTGCGCCTCCGTTACATTTTGGGAGGCGACCGCCCCAGTCAAACTACCCGCCTGGAACTGTCCAGCGCCCGGATTCACGGAACGCTGTTAGAAATCCAATACACCAAGGGTGGTATCTAAAGGGTGGCTCCACGCCGGCCGCAACCAGCGCTTCAAAGCCTCCCACCTATCCTGAGCGAGATGCACCGAACTCCAATACCAAGTTGTAGTAAAGGTTCACGGGGTCTTTCCGTCTAGCCGCGGGTACTCGGCATCTTCACCGAGACTGCAATTTCACCGAGCCCCTCGTTGAGACAGCGCTGAAGTCGTTACGCCATTCGTGCAGGTCGGAACTTACCCGACAAGGAATTTCGCTACCTTAGGACCGTTATAGTTACGGCCGCCGTTTACCGGGGCTTAGCTTCGCTGCTTCGAACCGAAGTCCTAACAACTCCACGTAACCTTCCGGCACCGGGCAGGCGTCAGCCCCTATACGTCGTCTTACGACTTAGCAGAGACCTGTGTTTTTGGTAAACAGTCGCTTCAGCCAATTCACTGCGGCCCCCTCGGGCTCCACTCGCGAAGAGCTTCACCCTACTGGGGCGCCCCTTCTCCCGAAGTTACGGGGCGATTTTGCCGAGTTCCTTAACGAGGGTTATCTCGATCACCTTAGTATTCTCTACTTGCCCACCTGTGTCGGTTTTGGTACGGGCACGCGCGTCCTCCCTAGAGGATTTTCTTGGAGGTATGGCGTCGGGGACTCGCCGGCTTAGCGCCAGCTGGCATCGCACCTCAGGTTATGCGGCCCCGCATTTGACAAGGGCCACCCCTACATGCTTACCCCAGGATGACCATCACCTGGGTTCCCTTAGCCTTCCTCGTCCCCCCATCGGTCAAACGGAAGCGACGTGGTACAGGAATATCAACCTGTTGGCCATCGACTACGCCTTTCGGCCTCGCCTTAGGTCCCGACTAACCCTGAGCAGACGAACTTTACTCAGGAATCCTTGGGCAATCGGTGGAGGGGATTCTCACCCCTCTTTCGTTACTTATGCCGGCATTCTCACTTCCCAGGCCTCCACAGCTGGCTTACGCCGCCGCTTTACGGGCATGGGAACGCTCTCCTACCGCGCGATCGACCCGAAGGTCTCACGCACCCGCAGCTTCGGTGACTAGCTTGAGCCCCGTTACATTGTCCGCGCTCGAACACTTGACCAGTGAGCTGTTACGCACTCTTTCAAGGATGGCTGCCTCTAAGCCAACCTCCTGGTTGTCTATGCACTCAAACATCGTTTCCCACTTAGCTAGTACTTTGGGACCTTAGCTGGCGGTCTGGGCTGTTTCCCTTTTGACGCTGAAGTTTATCCCCCAGCAACTGACTCCCGGAGTAGACGTGATGGTCTTCGGAGTTTGCATGAAGTCGGTAACCTGGTAGGGCCCCTAGTCCAAACAGTGCTCTACGGCCACCACGCAATTTATCCGAGGCTATACCTAAATATATTTCGGAGAGAACCAGATATCACTGAGCTTGATTAGCCTTTCACTCCGACCCACAGGTCATCCGCCCAGTTTTCAACCTAGGTCGGTTCGGCCCTCCACGAGGTCTTACCCCCGCTTCAGCCTGCCCATGGGTAGCTCGCCCAGTTTCGGGTATACCGCCTACGACTATGTCGCCCTGTTAGGACTCGCTTTCGCTACGGCTCCGCTCATCGCTTAACCTTGCCGCAGACGAGTAACTCGCCGGCTCGTTATGCAAAAAGCACGCGGTCACAGGACAAAGCCTGCTCCCACCGCTTGTAGGCACGCGGTTTCAGGTACTATTTCACTCCCCTTCCGGGGTACTTTTCACCTTTCCCTCACGGTACTTGTCCGCTATCGGTCACCAAGGAGTACTTAGCCTTGGAGGGTGGTCCCCCCAGGTTCAGTCCGCGTTTCACGGGCGCGGACTTACTCAGGAACGTCTGACGGAAGGCCATGCAGTTTCGTCTACGGGACGGTTGCCCTCTATGGTACGCGGTTCCACGCGCTTCGACTACCACACGACTTTGTAACTTCCGCCGAGCCGGACATGACTCGGAACAGACGCCCTACAACCCCCGACAGACAACGCATGTCCGCTTACATCTGCCAGGTTTGGGCTGATCCCCTTTCGCTCGCCACTACTCAGGGAGTCTCGGTTGATTTTCTTTCCTCGGGGTACTGAGATGTTTCACTTCCCCCGCTTGTCCTCCGCCGGTCTATGTGTTCAACCGGGGATAACGCCGCATTACCAGCGCTGGGTTTCCCCATTCGGGAATCCACGGGTCAAAGGCTATTTAGCGCCTAACCGTGGCTTATCGCAGCCGTTCACGCCCTTCATCGACTCTTGGTGCCAAGGCATCCACCGTGTGCCCTTACTATCTTGACGGTGATCTGGCCCAACACGACCCGAGGGTCACGCGGGGCCGGTGATACCCGTTTTCAGCCGCCGCTTATCGATGGCGGCTGATGTGGCTTCTGTGCAGTTTTCAAGGACCGTGAAGAGGCGTTTCACGCTCGCCGCCGAGCCCGCTTCGGCCACGTCACTACACGTCGTGGGCGGCCGAGAACCGGCACCGGCGAACGCCGGTCTCTCAAAACTCAACAGCATGCTGGGATTGTTGCGGCGCGTGCCGGTCGCGTTCCCCAAGTAGAAAGGGACGCGCGGGCGCGCGACCATCCAGCCAGGTTCGGTCGACATGCTAGGCCCGGTCTGCCTTGACGTCGCCGGCCTCGAGGACCGGCGACCGCGTGGATCCAATCTCGCGACGGATCCGGGGCCGGGGCATCGCTTGGATGCTCCCTAGAAAGGAGGTGATCCAGCCGCAGCTTCCGCTACGGCTACCTTGTTACGACTTCACCCCAGTCACGAGCCCCACCTTCGACGGCTCCCTCCCTTGCGGGTTGGGCCACCGGCTTCGGGTGTTGCTCACTCCCGTGGTGTGACGGGCGGTGTGTACAAGGCCCGGGAACGTATTCACCGCGGCAGTGCTGATCCGCGATTACTAGCAACTCCGCCTTCATGCAGGCGAATTTCAGCCTGCAATCCGAACCGAGACGCACTTTAAGGGATTCGCTCCACCTCGCGGTATCGCAGCCCTCTGTACGCGCCAATGTAGCACGTGTGTAGCCCTGGACATAAGGGGCATGAGGACTTGACGTCATCCCCACCTTCCTCCGGTTTGTCACCGGCAGTCTCGCATGAGTCCCCAACTGAATGCTGGCAACATGCGACGGGGGTTGCGCTCGTTGCGGGACTTAACCCAACATCTCACGACACGAGCTGACGACAGCCATGCACCACCTGTGAAAGTGCCCCGAAGGGAAAGCGTGTTTCCACGCCGGTCACTCACATGTCAAGCCCAGGTAAGGTTCTTCGCGTCGCGTCGAATTAAACCACATGCTCCGCTGCTTGTGCGGGCCCCCGTCAATTCCTTTGAGTTTTAGCCTTGCGGCCGTACTCCCCAGGCGGGCAACTTAATGCGTTAGCTTCGACACAGGGGGAGTCGACACCCCCCACATCTAGTTGCCATCGTTTACAGCGTGGACTACCAGGGTATCTAATCCTGTTTGCTCCCCACGCTTTCGCGTCTCAGCGTCAGTCACGTCCCAGCGAGCTGCCTTCGCCATTGGTGTTCCTCCTGATATCTGCGCATTTCACCGCTACACCAGGAATTCCACTCGCCCCTTCCGGACTCTAGCCCGACAGTATCCACCGGCATTCCAGGGTTGAGCCCTGGACTTTCACAGCGGACTAATCGGGCCGCCTACACGCTCTTTACGCCCAATAATTCCGGACAACGCTTGCACCCTACGTATTACCGCGGCTGCTGGCACGTAGTTAGCCGGTGCTTCTTGTGAAGGTACCGTCACTCCAGCCGACTGTTCATCGGCGAAGCTTCGTCCCAACTGAAAGGGGTTTACAACCCGAAAGCCTTCTTCCCCCACGCGGCGTTGCTGCGTCACGCTTTCGCGCATTGCGCAAGATTCCCCACTGCTGCCTCCCGTAGGAGTCTGGGCCGTGTCTCAGTCCCAGTGTGGCTGATCGTCCTCTCAGACCAGCTACCCATCGAAGCCTTGGTGAGCCGTTACCCCACCAACAAGCTAATGGGCCGCGGGCCCATCTCGATGCGGAGGCCGAAGCTTCCTTTCCCCTTGCGGGCACATCCGGTATTAGCCCGAGTTTCCTCGGGTTGTCCCAGTCATCGAGGCAGGTAACCCACGTGTTACTCACCCGTTCGCGGCTCTGCCCCAGGGCAAGCCCTGGTTCGTCGCTCCACTTGCATGTGTTAAGCACGCCGCCAGCGTTCGTCCTGAGCCAGGATCAAACTCTCCGTGAAGAACTTCACGAAAAGCTGTCATGGAGTTTGCCTGCCGCCGCACGATCGAAAGTCGGTCGCGGGCGACTGGCGGTCGGAGCCCAATACACCGTGGCCCCGAACCATGACGGGGTACTTCCCTACTTGACTCTTGTCCGCCTCCGGTCGATCAAGGCGCGGCCGATCTGAGATCGGCCGCCACCGCACGGCCCGGTGGCGGGTCGAACCTGGACGCACACCACGATCGATGCTCGATCGCAGATGCGCATGCTGTTGAGTTTTCAAAGACCGCCGAGCCTCTTCGGATGGCTTTCTGAAGAGACCGATCCGACCCAGCGTCCGCGGACGCATTGCGGGCCAACCAACGAGTATAGCGCTAAGGGGCCCTCAGGCGCCGGAACTGGCGCCTGCCGACCTTCAGCACCTGCCCCTCGGCGCGCTCTGCGCTTATGTCGTGCTCACCGGCGGTGAGCTTCTCCTCGCCGAGCGTGACGCCGCCTTCGTCGATCAGCCGCCGTGCCTGCGAGCGGGAGATGCCGAACTCCTCGGCCATCACGGCGGGCAGGTGCACAAGCCCATGATCGCTCTGGAACGTCGCCTCCTCGATCGCCTCGGGGGTCTGGCCTTCGACGTGAACCGTTTCGAAGCGCCGTTCGGCCGCCGCAGCCTCCGCGGGCGAGTGCAGCCAGGACACGAGCTCGCGGGCGAGCGTCTGCTTGGCCCCTTTTGCCGATTGCGCGTGCGCGGCGTCGAGCGCGGGGGGTTCGCAGCCCAGCAGCAGGCGGTAGTAGTCGCCCATCAGCGCATCGGGGATCGCCATCGTCTTGCCGTACATCTCCTGCGGGTCGTCGGTGATGCCGATCTGGTTGCCGAGCGACTTGGACATCTTCCTGCGCCCGTCGATGCCCGCGAGGATCGGCATCGTGAGGATCGCCTGCGAGGGCTGGCCGTAGGCGCGCTGAACATCGCGTCCGAGCAGCAGGTTGAACTTCTGGTCGGTGCCGCCGAGCTCGACGTCGGCCCGCACAGCCACCGAGTCGTAGGCCTGCAGCAGCGGATAGAGCAGCTCGAGCATGGAGATCGGCTCATTGGCAGACCAGCGCTTGGCGAAGTCCTCGCGCTCGAGCAGCTGGGCGGCGGTTGTCGTGCGCAGCAGCAGGAGCACCTCGGACATCGGCATGTCCAGCCACTCGCTGTTGTGCCTCACCTCCAAGCGCTCTGGATTGGGGTCGAGGATCTTCGACGCCTGCTCCTGGAAGGTCCTGGCGTTGACCTGGATCTCCTCCTGGGAGAGCATCGGCCGCAGGCTCGAGCGACCCGACGGATCTCCGACGCGCGCCGTGTAGTCGCCGACGATCAGCACCACCCGATGGCCGGCGTCCTGGAACTCGCGCAGCTTGCGCAGGACCACCGCATGGCCGAGGTGGATGTCGGGGGCCGTCGGATCGATGCCGAGCTTCACGCGCAGCGGACGCCCCTCGGTTCGCGCGCGGCCGAGCCTCTCCGCGAGCGCTCCCTCCGGCAGGCTGTCGACGGCGTTGCCCGAGAGCCTGCCGGCCAGCTGGACGACGTCCTGCTCGTCGGCGGCGGTGGCGTTCGGCATGGGAGGCCAATGGTAGTCTCTACCCTCCGGCGGGTCCCACCGCGGCGTGCGTACGCCGGCATCCGGCGCCATCGGGATCGGATGCGACGGCCGTCGCCGAGGGATCTGCTTCGCCGCTGCTGATGAGCGATGACGATCTGCCCGACACCCCGCTAGCCTCGAAGCCGCGCCTCAATAGGCTGCGCTTCGTCGCGATCCTCTGCGCGGCCCTGCTGCTCGGGCTGGTGTCCTTCGTGTTCGGCATGTTCGTCGCGGTCGCCTCCGACTTGCCTTCGCTGACGCGTTTCTCGCAGTACAAGGACGAGCAGAGCTCGACGCTGTACGACGATCTCGGGCGCCCCATCGGCGTGTTGAGCCAGCAGAACCGCGTGATCGTCACGCCTGATCAGATTCCCCAGCTCGTCAAGGAGGCCGTGATCTCCATCGAGGACAAGCGCTTCGAGACCAACGGGGGGGTCGACATCCGCGGCATCGCGCGCGCCTTCATCGACGACATCGTGCACAAAGGGACCGTTCAGGGCGCCTCGACGATCGAGCAGCAGTTCATCAAGAACGCCCTGCAGGCCCAATCCCATCGCACGATCTTCGAGAAGCTGCGCGAGGCCGCGTTGGCGTATCAACTCTCACACAAGTGGTCCAAGGAAAAGATCATCACGGCCTACCTGAACACGATCTACTTCGGAAACGGCGCGTACGGGATCGAGTCGGCCGCGCAGACCTACTTCGGCTCGGACGTCAACCATCTCGGCTGCGGCACCCCCAACCACGAGCTGTGCGTGCAGCAGCTCGAGCCCTGGGAGGCGGCGCTGCTCGCGGGCATCATCCAGTCGCCGAGCGCCTATGACCCGGTCAACCACCCGGTGGCGGCCAGGGAGCGACGGGATGTCGTGCTGACCCAGATGTACCAGCAGGGCTACCTGACGCGGGCGATCTACGAGGAAAGCATCAAGCAGGCTTTGCCCGCGCCGCAGCAGATCCGGGCGCCCCAGGAGCAGCGGGTCGAAGGGGCGGACGTCGGCTACTTCACCAGCTGGGTGCAGCAGCAGATCATCGAACGCTACGGGACGCGTGCCTTCAACGGCGGCCTGCGCATCAAGACGACTCTGGACCTCGAACTTCAGCGCGCCGCGGAAGGGGCGATCGGCAACTACCTCGCCTATCCCTCCGGCCCGTCCGCGGCGCTGGTCGTGATCGAAAACTCGACGGGCGAGGTGCGTGCGATGGTCGGTGGGCGCAACTACGACGAAAGCCCCTTCAACCTCGCAACCGAGGGCGAGCGCCAGCCGGGCTCCTCGTTCAAGGCGTTCGACCTCGCGGCCGCCCTGGAGGATGGCATCTCGCCGTACTCGGAGTGGGCCTCCAAGGAAAAGGTGTTCATCGTCCCCAGCACCCGCGGTCCGGAAAAGTTCGTGGTGCATAACGACGAAGGCGCCTACTCGGGCGTGAACACGCTGACGGGCGCCACGGCGTACTCGGACAACTCGATCTACGCCGAAGTCGGCTTGAAGGTGGGCACCCAACGGATCGCCCAGCTTGCCCACCGGATGGGCATCACCACGCCGCTCTCGACCAACCCGGCGATGACCATCGGCGGGTTGACGGTCGGCGTCACGCCGCTGGACATGGCTCACGCCTACGAGACGATCGCGCACGGCGGTCAGCGGGTCAGCGGCACGATGGCCGAAGACGGAGCCCCGGTGGGCGTTCAGGAAGTGGAAGCTCACGGCCGGCAGCTGCCGGACGGCGCGCGCCGTGACGTCAACCGGGTGAAGGCCTCGCGGGTGCTGGCGCCCGAAGTCGCCACGACCGAGACCTCGATGCTCGAAGCCGTGCTGCAGTACGGCACTGGGCGCGCGGCCGCGATCGGCCAGTTCGCCGCCGGCAAGACGGGCACGACCTCCAACTACGGCGACGCGTGGTTTGTCGGATGGGATTCCAAGTACACGGTCGCTGTGTGGGTCGGCTATCCAAACAAGCTCATCCCGATGACCACGGACTTCAACGGCAACCCTGTTCTCGGGGGCACCTTCCCGGCGCTCGTCTGGCACGACTTCATGACCTCGGCGCTGCAGATCGACAAGACTCGCGCGGAAGCAGCCAAGACTCGCGCGGAAGAAGCCGCAGCCAAGAAGGGCGCTACCGGCAGCAGCGGCTCGACCTCCTCCAAGAGCGGTTCCGAAGAAGCCGGCCCCACGACCTCGACGGGTGCAGCTCCTGGCCGCAACGCGGCGCCGAGCGGCGCAGGAAGGGCGCTCGGCAAGCCCCCGGCAACGACTGCCCCAGGCGGCGAAGCGGGCGGCGGATCGCAGGGCGCGGCCCCCCAGCACAACGCGGCACCCTCCGCGCCGGCTCCGGCACCGGCCCGCGAATCGCCGAGCCCTCCCCCATCCACGCCTTCGACGCCGCCCGCGCCGCCCTCCTCCAGCTCGCCGACGGGCGGAGTCAGTCCCGGCGGTTAGTCCGAAGTTCCCGCGGTAGTCACGGTTGTTTTGAGTCGCGATCCCCGTATTGACGGGGGTCGTGGCCGTTTCGTGGCCGTATCGTGTAGTCACTAGGTATCGTCCGATCGGGCTGGTAGGTTATAGCGATGCCGAGGAGACAGAGCCCAACGGGTGCGATGCACGTGGTCACAAACCATGTGCGGCATGGGGAGCGGGAGTACACCTCGACGCTGTTGCGCCGCTCCTACCGCGAGGGCGGCAAGGTCCGCAAGGAGACGCTGGCGAACCTCTCGCACCTGCCGCCGGAGTTGATCGAGCTGATCCGTGGCTCGCTGCGCGGGCAACGCTACGTGCCGGCCGGTGAGGCGTTCCAGATCGAACGCTCGCTGCCGGCCGGGCATGTGCAGGCGGCGCTGTCGATGGCGCGACGACTGGATCTGGCCAGGTTGCTCGACCGTGCTCCCTGCCGCGAGCGTGACCTCGTGATGGCGATGATCTGCGAGCGGGTGATCGCCCCCGCCTCAAAGCTTGCGAGCGTGCGCTCGTTCGAGCTCTCAACGCTCGCGTCAGAGCTCGGCGTCTCAAATGCCGATGAGGACGATCTCTACGGCGCGCTTGACTGGCTGCTCGAGCGCCAGGCTCAGATCGAGGATCGCCTCGCGCGCCGGCATCTGAAAGACGGCGAGCCGGCGCTCTATGACGTGTCCTCAAGCTATTTCGAGGGACACACCTGCCCGCTGGCCAAACTCGGCTACTCGCGCGACGGCAAGCGCGGCACCCCGCAGGTCATCTACGGCCTTTTGTGTGACAGGCCCGGCCGCCCGATCAGTGTGCAGGCGTTCTCCGGTGAGCTGCACGACGACGCTACGCTGCCCGCGCAGGTCGCAAAGCTCAAGCAGCGCTTTCACCTTCAGAGCGTGGTCGTGGTCTGTGACCGCGGGATGGTCACCAAGGCCAACATCCAGACGCTCAAGGACACTGAGGGAGTCGGGTGGATCACCGCCCTGAAGGCCCCGCAGATCAAGAAGCTCGCCCGCACCGGCGAGCTGCAGCTCTCGCTCTTTGACGAGCAGAACCTGGCCGAGATCACCGCCGAGGACTACCCCGGTGAGCGCCTCATCGTGTGCCGCAACCCGTTGGTCGCAGCCGAGCGCACCAGAAAGCGCTCAGAGCTCCTGGCCGCGACCGAGCGCGATCTCTCACAGATCGCCGAGCGTGTTGAGCACGGCACGCTGAAGGGCGCCGATCAGATTGGCCTGGCCGTCGGTCCGGCCGTCAAGCGCTACCGGATGCGCAAGCACTTCGACCTACAGATCACCGAGGAGAGCTTCATCTTTACGCGCAGGAGCGAGCAGATCGAGGCCGAGGCCGCGCTTGACGGCATCTACATCCTGCGGACGAGCCTCACCGACAGCAAGCTCTCAAGCGCCGACGTCGTGCGCTCCTACAAGAATCTCGAGCAGGCCGAGCGCGCATTCAAGACGTTCAAGGGACCGGAGCTACAGATCCGCCCGATCCACCACCACCGCGAGGACCGCGTCCGCGCCCACATCTTCCTGTGCATGTTGGCCTACTACCTCACCTGGCATCTCAAGCAAGCATGGGCTCCGCTGATCTTCAAGGACGAGGACCCGCCCATCGCAGCCGACCCCGTCGCCAAGGCAACCCGCTCGGGCGCCGCTCAGCGCAAGGCGCAGACCAAGCGCACCACCACGGGTGGGCCCTGCCACAGCTTCAAGAGCCTGCTTAGAGAACTCGCGACCCTCACCCGCAACACGATCCGCGTGAAAGACACCGACGCCACCTTCGAGCGGTTCTCTGAGCCGACCACGCTGCAAGCCCGCGCGCTCGAACTCGCCGAACAGGCACCAGTCACCGCGTAGTCACGACCCCGACGCCACGCTCTGCGCGAAAACCCGGGCCAGAGCCGGATCCCCCACCCTCACCCGGGGGAACTTCGGGTTAGTCGGGACCGCCCTCACGGCCCGGCCGCTGAGCCGGGGACGATCCGAGCGGGGCGCGGACTCGAGATGTGACTGTTGCCGGCCGCGCAGAAGCGCCATCTCAGCTCCACTGCGCGGCTGATGCCGATGCGCGTGCCCTCGACCAGGGCGGGGTCACGCCAGGCACCGGCGCGCAGATGGATGCGCACCGGACCATCGCGGAGGCTGCTGGCGTTGTGGGCCAGCGAGACGCCGAGCGCCTGCGTGAGCTTGCCGGGACCCGAGCAGAGATCCTGCTCGCGCGCCGGGCGGCCCGCGAGCAGCCCGCGGCGTGTGCGCATCGCATCGATGCCCGCGACGGGGGCAAGCGCCCGGATCAGGACGGCCGCGCCGACACCCTCAGGCTCGCAAACGGCGTTCAGCAGGGCGTGTATACCGTAGGAGCGGTAGACGTAGGCACGGCCGGGCTCGCCGAAGAGCGTGCTCGTGCGCGGCGTGCGACCGGCGAACGCGTGGCAGGCCGGCTCGCTCTCGTGGTAGGCCTCGGTCTCGACGATCACGCCCGCGACACCCCGATGCTCGACGGTACAGCCGATCAACTCGCGGGCCACGTCGAGGACGGGACGGGCGTAGAAGTCCCCGTCAAGCGCCGTCATCGAGCGCAGCGCGAGCCAGCTGGAGCTGCTCCTGGACGCGGGCGAGTGAAGTGCCGCCCTCGGACACCTTGGATTGGAGCCATGAATCGGGCGAGAGCACCTGCCTGAGCTCCTCGCCGTGAGCGGCGAGCGTCTGTGATTGGGCGGCAAGCTCATCGGATGTCAGCGCGGACAGCGACCTGCCGCTGTCGAGCGCGGTGCGCACGAGCGCCGCCACGACTCCGTGGGCCTCGCGGAAGGGCACACCCAGACGCACCAGCAGGTCGGCCACGTCGGTGGCCGCGATCAGCTCGTCGGCCGCCGCCTCGCGCATGCGCTCACGGTCGAAGCTGATGGAGGCGATCATCCCACTGGCCGCTGCGAGGGACAGCTCGAGCGTATCCACGGCGTCGAAGAGGTGCTGCTTGTCCTCCTGCAGGTCCTTGTTGTAGGTCAGGGGCAGGCCGTGCATGACCCCGTGGAAGGCCGACAGGTGGCCGACGACGCGTGGAGCCTTGGCGCGCAGCAGCTCGGCCGCGTCGGGGTTCTTCTTCTGCGGCATGATCGAGGAGCCCGAGCTCCACGAGTCCGGCAGCTCGCAGAACGCGAACTCGGAGCTCGACCAGAGCACGAGCTCGCCGCCGAGCCGCGAGAGGTGGGTGGCACAGGTGGCGGCCGCCGCCAGGTAGTCGAGCACGAAGTCCCGTCCCGAGACGGCGTCGATCGAGTTGGGCGCCACCTCGGCGAAGCCGAGCTCGCGCGCCAGCAGCTGGCGGTCGGTATCGAAGTTCACGCCCGCCAAGGCGCCGGCGCCGAGCGCCAGCCGCCCGGCCTGGCGCTCGGCGAAGGCGAAGCGGGCGCGATCGCGGTCGAGCATCCAGAAGTAGGCGAGCAGATGATGGCCGAGGTAGACCGGCTGGGCGCGCTGCAGGTGCGTGTAGCCGGGCATCGGCCAGTCGAGATGCCGCTCGGCGCACTGCAGCAGCACCCGCATGAGACCGTCGATCGCGAGCCGCGCCTCGGCGCAGCGCTCGCGCGTGTACATCGAGAGGTCGGTCACCACCTGGTCGTTGCGCGAGCGCGCCGTGTGCAGACGCCCGCCCACCGGACCGGCGATCTCCGTCAGGCGGCGCTCGATTGCCATGTGGATGTCCTCGTCATCTGCCGCGAAGGGGAAGCGCCCCTCGCGCAGCTCGAACTCGACCCGATCGAGGCCGGCGAGCAGCGCATCGCCGTCCTCCGCGGTGATGATCGCGCGCTCGGCGAGCATCTTCGCGTGGGCGCGTGACTGGGCGATGTCCTGCGGCCACAGGCGCCTGTCGACGTCGATCGAGGCGTTCAGCCGCTGGAAGTCGCGATCTTGTGGCTGATGAAAGCGGGACACGGGCGATCAGTCTAGGGGCGCCGTGCGGCCCAGAGCGATCCGCAGCTGCGCGGCGACGCGGGCGACCTGGCCCTCGGTCATCTCGGCGAAGAAGGGCAGCGCCAGCGAGCGCGCGGCGACGTCCTCGCACACGGGATATTCACCGGCGCGATGGCCGAAGCGCTCCCGGTAGAAGCTCATCAGGTGGATCGCGGGCAGGTAGGGCTTGCTCTGGATCCCCGCGGCGGCGAGCACCCGCACGGTCTCATCGCGCTCGGCCTGGCGCGGGAGCTGAACGACGAACACGAACCAGCCGCGGCGGTGCCCCTCGCGATCGACGCACGGCAGCTGCAGACCCTCGATTCCAGCCAGCGCGTCGCGGTACAGGCCGGCAACCCGCGCACGGCCGGCGAGCATCTGCTCGAGGCGCCCCAGCTGGGCGATTCCAAGCGCGCACGCGAGCTCGGAGAGGCGATAGTTGAACCCCAGCCGGTCGTGGTCGAGCCAGCCCATGTCCGGCGCGCGGCCCTGGTTTCGCTCGGAGTCGATGCGCTCCTTCAGCGCGGCGCTCGCGAGCGTCACCATCCCCCCCTCCCCGGTGGTGATCTGCTTGTTGGCGTAGAAGCCGAACACGGCGGGGTGCCCGCGCCCGCCCACGGCGCTCCCGTCTGGGTGCACGGCGCCCAGCGCCTCGCAGGCGTCCTCGACGATGGGAAGCCCGTGCCGTGCCGCCAGGCCCTCAAAGGCCTGCATGTCGGCCGGGTAGCCGAAGATGTGCACCGGCAGGAGCGCGCGCGTGCGCTCACCCACCGCGGCCGCCGCGGCCTGGGGATCGAGGTTGAGCGTCATCGGATCGATGTCCGCGAACACCGGTCGCGCCCGCTCGTACAGGGCCGCGTTGGCCGATGCCACGAACGAGAAGGGGCTGGTGATGACCTCGTCGCCCTCGCCCACGCCGACCGCGCGCAGCGCGAGGTGCAGGCCAGCCGTGCCGCTGCTCACGGCGCTGGCCAGCGGAGCGCCGACGCGCGCGGAGAAGGCGCGCTCGAACTCCACCAGGCGGGGTCCGAGCGAGAGCTGGCCGGAGCGCAGCACGTCGATCACCGTCCGCTCCTCGGCCTCCCCGAGCACGGGGCGAGCGAGCGGGATCACGCCATTGCTCTGGCGCAGCCGGGCCTCCAAGCCCGGCACTACACCCTTCCGGGCGTGCCGGCCGATCTCCGATCGCCCGCGTCCTGCGGGGTCGATCGCGAGCCGGGCTGCATGCCGTACTCCAGCGAGTCGACGAGCGCGTCCCACGAGGCCGCGATCAGGTTCTCCGAGACCCCGATCGACCCCCATACCCCCTGTCCGTCGGAGGCGTCGATCAGTACCCGCGTGATCGCGCCGGTGCCCTTGCTCTCATCGAGGATCCGCACCTTGAAGTTGATCGAGCTCGATGTCGCGCAAATGCGGGTAGAGCTCGCCGATGGCTGCCCGCAGCGCCTGGTCGAGTGCGTGCACCGGACCGTTGCCCTCCGCGTTGCGGACGTAACGCTCGCCGTCGACCCAGATCTTGACGACAGCTTCGGTCTCGACCTTTCCGTCGGCGCGCTTCTCGACCGTCACGCGCCAGGACTCGAGTCGAAACAGCGGCTCGTAGTCGCCCGCCTGCTTGCGCATCAGCAGCTCGAACGACCCGTCGGCCGCCTCGAACTGGAAGCCCTCGTGCTCGAGCTGCTTGACCCGGTCGATCACGCGCTGAGCGAGGTCCTCGTCGCCCGAGATCCCCGCCTGGCGGGCCTTCTCGACGATCGCGCCCCGGCCAGAGAGCTCGGAGATGAGCACGTCGCGATCGTTGCCGACGACGGCCGGGTCGATGTGCTCGAAGGTCTGCGCGTCAGCGCGCACGCCGGCCGCGTGCAGGCCCGCCTTGTGCGCGAACGCGTGCTTGCCGACGTATGGCTGCGCGGGGTTGGGCGAGCGGTTGAGCAGCTCGTCGACGAAGTGCGCGGTCTCGGTCAGGCGCGCGAGGCGCTCCGCGGGCAGCAGACCGCAGCCCATCTTCAGCTGCAGGTCGGCGATGATCGTGACCAGGTTGGCGTTGCCGGTGCGCTCGCCGATGCCGTTGATCGTGCCCTGCACCTGCGTGGCGCCCGCTTCCACCGCCGTCAGCGTGTTGGCCACGGCGCAGCCCGAGTCATCGTGGGTGTGGATCCCCAGAGCGGCCTCGGGCAGCGCTTCGGTGACCACCGCCAGGGCCGTGCGGACGTGCGGCGGAAGCGAGCCCCCGTTCGTGTCGCACAGCACGAGCCGCTCGGCCCCGGCGTCGGCGGCGGCTCGCAGGCAGTCCAGCGCGTATCCGGGGTCCAACGCGAAGCCGTCGAAGAAGTGCTCGGCATCGAGCAGCACGCGCTTGCCGGCGCCCACCAGGAAGGCGACCGAATCGGCGATCATGGCGAGGTTCTCCTCGCGCGAGACGCGGATCACCTTCTCGACATGCAGCACCGAGGCCTTGCCGACGAGCGTGCACACCGGCGCGAAGGAGTCGGCCAGCAGGCGCAGCCCCTCGTCGGCGTCCGCGGCGAGCTCACGACGGCGGGTCGTGCCGAAGGCGACGATCTGCGCACCCGTCAGCTGCTCGCGCTCCAGCAGCGCGAAGAGCTCCTGCTCCTTGGGGTTGGACGCGGGAAAGCCCGCCTCGATCAGGTGAACGCCGAGCTCGTCAAGCGCGTGGACGACGCGCAGCTTCTCCTGCGCGGTGAGGCTCATGCCGCCTCCACCCATACCGTCGCGAAGGGTGGCGTCGTACAGCTCGATGCGGTTGGAGGTGATGCTCATCTGGGGAAGGTCCTTTCGGCGTAGAGGTTGCGAAGCGGCTGGCGAAGCGACCGGCCGCGGCGTAGCGCCTCTAGCCGGTCGCCCCGGTAATTCGCTCCTCTGCCACGGTCGCGTCGCCGGCGGGCGTCTCCACCTCGCGCGGGCTCACGACGTCGAGCCACTCGCGGTACTCCTCGCTGCGGCCGTGGATGGCGTCGTCGAAGGCAGCCTGCAGCACGCGAGTGACCTCACCCGGATTGCCGGTGCCGATCACGTGATCGTCGACCTCGCGCACCGGCACCAGCTCGGCTGCGGTGCCGGACATGAACATCTCATCGGCCAGGTACATCTCGGCGCGCGCGACGTTGCGCTCGACCACCGTGTAGCCGAGGTCCTGAGCGATCTGGATGAGCGAGCGGCGCGTGATGCCGTCGAGAATCGAGTTGTGCTGGCCGGGCGTCACGATCTCGCCGTCGCGCACGATGTAGACATTCTCGCCGGTGCCCTCGCACACGTGGCCGCGGGCGTCGAGCAGGATCGCCTCGTCGTAGCCGGCCTTGACCGACTCGACCTTCGCAAGCACGCTGTTGAGGTACTGCCCCGAGGCCTTCGCGTGCGGGATCAGCGAGTCGGGGCTGATGCGCCGCCAGGAGGAGACCTTCGCGCGCACGCCGTCGCGCTTGCCCTCCTCGCCGAGATAGGCGCCCCACTCCCAGCATGCGATCGTGACGTCCACCGGCGCGTCGAGCGGGTTGAGGCCCATCTGCCCGTAGCCGCGGTTGACGATCGGACGGATGTAGCAGGAGCGCAGGCCATTGCGGGCCACGAGCTCGAGCGTGGCCGCGCGCAGCTGCTCGGCCGAGTAGGGAACGGGCATGTAGTAGAGCTCGGCCGAGCGCAGCAGGCGCTCGATGTGCTCGGCGTTGCGGAACACCGCCGGTCCAAGTTGCGTGTCGTAGCAGCGCATGCTGTCAAATACGCCGGTGCCGTAGTGCAGGCCGTGCGTCAGTACGTGGAGCTTGGCGTCTTCCCAGGCGACATATGTGCCGTTCATCCAGATCAGGTCGGTGGGGTCCACGTTCATCGCACTCCCGTTAGAGGTGATCGAGCACCGCCCTCCTCGCATCTGCCGTGCCCGCCTCACCTCCCAGATCGGTGGTACGCAGACCCGCATCGAGCGCGCCTTGCACGGCTGATTCTACAGCCGCAGACTCGCTTGCCAAGCCGAGCCCGTGCCTGAGCAGCATCGCCGCGGAGAGGAACATGGCGAGCGGGTTTGCCACGCCCTCGCCGGCGATATCTGGTGCGGAGCCGTGCACGGGCTCGAACATGCCGGGCCCGTCACCGCTCAGGGAGGCGCTCGGCAGCATGCCGATCGAGCCGGTGAGCATGGCCGCCTCGTCGGAGAGGATGTCCCCGAACATGTTCTCGGTGAGGAGCACGTCGAAGTGGCGGGGTGCGGAGAGCAGTTGCATGGCGGCGTTGTCGACGAGAACGTGCTCGAGCTTGATGTGCGGATACTCGCGCGAATGCAGCGCGCTCACGGTCTCCCGCCACAGCCTCGAGGTCTCGAGCACGTTGGCCTTGTCCACGCTTGAGACCTTCGGGCTGGCCGATCTCCGATCGGCGGCCTCGAACGCCGTGCGGGCGATGCGCTCGATCTCGACCGTGGTGTACGTGCAGAGATCGCTCGCGAAGCTCTCCGTGCGGGTCTTCTCGCCGAAGTACATGCCTCCCGTCAGCTCGCGCACCACGAGCAGGTCGGTACCCTCGATCCGCTCGCGCCGCAGCGGCGAGGCCTCATACAGCGCGGGCAGTGGCTTGACAGGGCGCAGGTTGGCGAACAGTCCGAGCCCCTTGCGCAGACCGAGCAGACCCTGCTCGGGTCGCGGGCGCCCGGGATCTGTGGTGTCCCACGTGGGCCCTCCGACGGCCGCCAGCAGCACCGCGTCGGCCCTGCGGCAGGCATCGAGGACCTCGTCGGTCAGCGCGGTGCCGTGCGCATCGATCGACGCGCCGCCGAAGAGGTGCTCCTCGAACTCGAACTCGCCGACAGCCCGCAGCACCTCGAGCGTCGGCGCCATGATCTCCGGCCCGATGCCGTCGCCCGGCAGCGTCACGATGTGGTGGACCACCCCTCCCCCTACAGCGCCGTCGTGACCGGGCCGGTGCGCTCGCGCGTGGCCTCGTACTCGGCGATCTGCGCCTGCGAGTCGAGCGTCACGCCGATGTCGTCCAGCCCCTCGAGCAGCCGTCGGCGGATCTCGTGGTCGATCTCGAAGGCGACCTCGCGTCCGGCGAAGCGGACCTCCTGCTCGCGCAGGTCGATCTGCCCGTGGCCGGCGTGCGCAAGGGCGCGGCAGTCCTCCTCCGAGAGCACTACCGGCAGCAGCCCGATCTTCGTGCAGTTGGAGTAGAAGATGTCGGCGAAGCTTGGCGCCACGATTGCCTGGAAGCCGTAGTCCTGAAGGCCCCAGGGGGCGTGCTCGCGCGAGGAGCCGCAGCCGAAGTTCTCGCCCGTCACGAGGATCGGATTGGCGGGCAGATCCCAGTCGGGCTCCTTGGCCCAGTCGAAGAAGACGAACTCCCCGAAGCCGCTGCGCTCCACGCGCTTGAGGAACTGCTTGGGCATGATCTGGTCGGTGTCGACGTTGGCACGGTCCAGGTGGCTGACAGAGCCGCTGATCGTCTCGATGGCCTGCACCTAGGACTCACCTCCGTTTGGCTTGACGGCGCCGAAGACCGCGGCCTCGGCCCATTTGAAGTGCACTTCGGCCTGCTCGAAGCCAACCTGCCTCAGCCAGGCCACCTGGTCCTCGGCGGTGTCGGGCAGGTCTTCGTCGCCAACCCCGTCGTCTGCGAGCCGCCGGCGAACCTCCTCGGCGGCGCGGTGGGCAGCGTGCTCGCCCGCGCGGTCGCGTTCGACGCGCATCGCGTTGGCGACCATCTGCTCGTTGAACAGGCCCGCGAGTACGCCGCGCACCAGCACATACTCGAGGTTGACGAACAGGCCGCCGGGCGCCAGCAGCTCGAACACCTCGGCGAACAGCGCGCGCTTGCGCGCCGCGGGCAGGTGGTGGATCGCGAGCCCCGACACGGCGGCGCCGAAGGGGCCGCCGGGCAGCCCATCGCGCCAGCCCGGGTCCGACAGATCGCCGCGGACGGCGCTCCAGCGACGTGCGGGATCGCCGAGACGCTCGCCGACGCCGGTGAGCATCGGCTCGGAGAAGTCGACGAGCACCGCCTCTGCGCCTGGCCTGTGCGCGAGCACGAGCTGCGACATCGCGCCGTCGCCGCTGCCGAGGTCGAGAAAGCGCTCGATCGGGTGGGGGTGACGGTCGAGCAGAGTGCCGATCAGCGCCTCCTGGACGTCGAGCAGCGGGATCACCGTCTCGCGCCGGCGCAGGAAGGCGTCGGCCATGTCGGCGCCCTGCCAGGTGGCGCCGGGCGAGCCGTCGCTCATCGCCAATCCCTGATGTCGACGAAGTGGCCCTCGATGGCCGCCGCCGCGGCCATCTGCGGGGAGACGAGGTGGGTGCGCCCGCCGCGTCCCTGGCGGCCCTCGAAGTTGCGGTTAGACGTCGAGGCGCAGCGCTCGCCGGGCTGAAGGATGTCGGGGTTCATGCCCAGGCACATCGAGCAGCCCGCCACACGCCAGTCGAAGCCGGCGTCGCGGAAGACGAGGTCGAGCCCCTCCGCCTCGGCCTGGGCCTTGACCTGCTGGGAGCCCGGGACGACCATCGCGCTGACGCCCGGCGCCACCTTGCGCCCGGCGACCATCTCGGCGGCGGCGCGCAGATCGCCGATGCGCGAGTTGGTGCACGAGCCGATGAAGACGCGATCCAGCGCGATCTCCTGGATCGGCGTACCGGGCTCCAGCGCCATGTAGTGGAGGGCCCGCTCGGTCGCCTCGCGGTCGGCCGGGCTGTCGAAGTCCTCGGGCGCGGGAACGGTGCCGGTGACCTCGCCGACCATGCCGGGGTTCGTGCCCCACGTCACCTGCGGTGAGAGCGCCGATGCGTCGACCGCGACCTCCCTGTCGAAGCTCGCGCCCGCATCGCTTGGCAGCCGACGCCAGCGCTCGAACGCCGCCTCCAGCTCGCCGCCGGCGGGCGCGCCCGGACGCTGGCCCTGCGAGAACCATGCGAACGTCGTCTCGTCGGGGGCGATCAGCCCGGCTCGCCCGCCGCCCTCGATCGTCATGTTGCAGACGGTCATGCGCCCCTCCATGGAGAGGCGCTCGATCGCCGGGCCCGTGTACTCGACCACGTGGCCGGTCATACCGCCGACGCCGAGCTGCCCGAGCGTGCCGAGGATGAGGTCCTTGGCGCCCACCCCGAAGCCGAGGGCTCCCTCGTAGCTGATGCGCATCGAGGCCGGCCTGTGCTGGACCATGCACTGCGTCGCGAGCACGTGCTCGACCTCGCTGGTGCCGATGCCGAACGCGAGCGCCCCGAAGGCGCCGTGTGTGGAGGTGTGCGAGTCGCCGCAGACGATCGTCATGCCGGGCTGGGTGACGCCCAGCTCGGGACCGATGACGTGCACGATGCCCTGGCGATCGGAGCCGAGCGAGTAGATCGGAACGCCGAAGTCCTCGCAGTTGCGCTCGAGCGTCTGCACCTGCTCGCGGGAGAGGACATCCTTGATGAGGGCGGCCGCGGGCGTGCCGTCGGTGGGCGTGTTGTGATCGGCTGTCGCGAGCGTGCGGTCGGGCCTGCGCACGGTCCGCCCTGCGAGGCGCAGCCCGTCGAAGGCCTGCGGGCTCGTTACCTCGTGGACGAGGTGGAGGTCGATGTAGAGCAGCCCCGCCTGCACCTCGTGGGCCTCCCAGATCTTCTCGAACATCGTCTTCGGCATGGTCATCGGCCTCGCTTGGGAGAAGGGGTGGGCTCTTCCTTGATGGCGACCCCTGCCGGGGTCGGGCGCGATCGGCGCACTGCACGTCGAGGGCTCATGTCAGCTGCGCCGCAGTCCGGCCGACACGACGGCCAGGAACTCGGCGTCCTCTTCGCCGGGGTTCTCGAAGTGATGCGGCAGGTCGGCGTCGAAGGTCACACAGTCGCCGCTCTCGAGGCGGTGCCGCTGTCCGTCGCATACGAGCACGATCGCGCCGCGCTCGACGAGCGCGGTCTCGCGACTGCCGGGCTCATGCACCGGCGGGTCGTCGGCGGCGCCCGTGGCGGCGCCCGCCGCAAGCGTGTGGCGCGAGAGCTCCGCGCGCTGGCCCGGCTGCGAGGAGGTCAGCACCTCGAAGCGATGCCCGCGGCGCGCGTTGCCCCCGCGGCGGCGCTGGGAGGCCCGCACGACCGTGACCGCACCGTCCTCGTCCAGGCGCAGCAGCTGGGAGAGGCGCAGATCCAGCCCGGTCGCGATGCGCGCGGCGACGGTCAGCGTGGGGCTGGTCTCGCCGCGCTCGACCTGCGAGAGCATGGGCGCGCTCACGCCGCTGCGCTCGGCGAGGTCGCGCAGGGACAGCGAGGAGGCCTCGCGCAGCGCCTTCACGCGTGCGCCGATCGTGACCGGATCGAGCTGCTCATGCGTCGCTGGACTTGTCAAAGCGGCCATCCGGGGTGTACGCTATCACAGACGCCTGTATGGCGTTACGCCGTGCTCCGAGGAGGTCCGCCCTACCGACGGGGGATCACGGCGCGGTCGCCTCGGGCAGGCCGATCTGCTCGCCGGCACGCGAGCGCGCGACCGCGACCGACAGCGCCCGCACGTACGCGCGGGCGGCCGCGTCGATGATGTCGGTGGACACCCCCTGGCCCGCGCCGGTGAAGCCGTCGACCTCGAGCACTATCGAGACCTCGCCGAGCGCGTCCTGGCCCTCGGTGACCGCGCCGATGGTGAAGTCCGAGAGCCTCGCCCCCACGCCCGTGGCGACGTCGATCGCCTGGAAGACGGCGTCGATCGGCCCGTCGCCGGTGAACGTGCCGGTCGCCGAGCGACCGTCGGGGAGCGTCACCGAGACACGCGCGTGCGGCGGGCGCTGCGAGGAGGCCTCGACCTCGAACCACTCCAGCGCGAAGCCCGGGATCTCCTCGCGCAGCTCGTCGGCGACGAGCGCCTCGATGTCCATCGCCGTGAGGAGCTTCTTGCGGTCGGCGATCTCCTTGAATCGCTTGAAGGCGGTGTTCAGCGCCTGGCCGTCGAGCTCGAATCCCATCTCCTCGAGCGCTTTGTGCAGGGCGTGACGACCTGAGTGCTTGCCGAGCACGATCGAGTTGCTGCGCAGCCCGACGGTGGTGGCGTCCATGATCTCGTAGGTCGTGCGCTCCTTCAGCACGCCGTCCTGATGGATGCCGGCCTCGTGCGCGAACGCGTTGCGCCCGACGATCGCCTTGTTGGGCTGCACCTGATAGCCGGTCAGCCGCGATACTAGCCTGCTCGTGCGCGCGATCTCGGTCGTGTCGATGCCCGTCCACAGGGCGAGGCTCGGCTCGCGCGTGCGCAGCAGCATCACGATCTCCTCCAGGGAGGCGTTGCCGGCGCGCTCGCCGATGCCGTTCATCGCGCACTCCACCTGCCTGCAGCCGACTTCCAGCCCGGCCAGCGAGTTCGCGACTGCCAGTCCGAGGTCGTCGTGGCAGTGGACCGAGACGACCACGTCGTGCAGGGCGGGCACCAGCCGGTAGAGCTCGGCGAACATCGCGCGCGTACTCGCGCGGCATCGTGTAGCCGACGGTGTCGGGCACGTTGATCGTCGTGGCGCCCTCCTCGAGCGCGATCTGGATCACCTCGGCCATGTACTGCACGTCCGAGCGCGAGCCGTCCTCCGGCGAGAACTCGACGTCGTCTGTGTACTCGCGCGCCTGCGCAACCGCCGCGCGGACCTGGCCCTTGACGTCCTCGCGCGTGGTCTGCAGCTTGCGCTCGATGTGGATGTCGCTGGTGGCGATGAACGTGTGGATGCGCGGGCGCTGCGGAGTCGCGCACCGCGTTCCAGGCCGCCTCGATGTCCTGCTTGCTCGTGCGGGCCAGGCCGCAGATCACCGGTCCTTCGACCTCGCGCGCGATCGCCTGCACCGACTCGAAGTCGCCGGGCGAGGTGATCGGAAAGCCGGCCTCGATCACGTCGACGCCGAGCCGCGCCAGCTGGTGGGCGATCTCCAGCTTTTCCTGCTTGTTCAGCGATATCCCCGGCGACTGCTCGCCGTCGCGCAGGGTGGTGTCGAAGATCAGGACCCTGTTTGAGTCCTCGCGGACCACTGCCGGTGCGTCACTGCCGTTGAATCCGTCTTCGCTGCTCATGTCGTCATGCTCCTTCTAGGTCTCGTTCGCTCTTCCTCTCTGCTGGGTATGCGGCTGCGCGGCCGCCACGCTCTATTCCCCCCGAGGGGGGAGCAGGAGAAGTGCGAGAAGCGAGTACCTAAACGACATCTGCGATGCACGTTAGCAGCTGCGGCGACGCCCGTCGAGCGCGCTCGCACGAGGGCGGCGCGCCGACCGTCACCCCGGCTGCGGGTGCGCGCTCTCCGGGTGGCGAGGCAGGCCGTCGTCGGGAATGCCCTCCCACGGCGCGCGCGTAGTCGACGAACTGCCGCACGCTCGGCCTGATCACGGGGTCGCTTTCGAAGGCGCCGAGACGCACGCTCAGGTGCTTGCGATCACGCGGACTGCAGCTGAAGAGCGCCGAGCCGCAATCGCCGCAGAACCACTTCTCCCAGCCTCCTTCGGGCTTCCAGGCTCGCAGCCACTCCTCGCCGGCGATGACGCGAAACGACCCTGCCCGCACGCGCGCGTTCGCCGAGGCCGCCGTGCCGCTGCGGCGCTGACAGCGCGTGCAGTGACAGTAGTTCGCAGACTCAAGCGGGGCGGTAATCTCGAAGCGCACGGCTCGGCAGCCGCAGCTTCCGCGCAGTGGCATCTCGGGCTGGGCGCGCAGGCATGGACGGCCACGATAGCGCGCCGCCAATCGCGGCCTAGCCGAGCGCGGGCAGGCGCTGCACGCGCGAGAGGACCGGTGCGAACAGGTCGCCGCGCTCGGCCACGCGCTCGAGCACCTGCTCCGCCTGGAAGAAGAGGGCCGCGGGGTCGGCGCCGGCGAGCGTCGAGCGCACCTCCTCCCACTCGACCGGACAGGAGACCGTCGGCAGCTCGCCGGCCCGCAGCGAGTAGGCGCAGACGGTCGTCTTGCGCCGGTCGTTCTGGCTCCAATCGATCAGCACCTTGGCGGTCGCGGCGCGCCTTGGTCATGCGCGAGACGACGAGCTCGGGCTGTGCCTGCTCGAGCAGCTCGGCGACGGCCTTGGCGAACGAGCTTGGTCTGCTCGAAGCTGACGTCCTCGCGGTTGAGCGGAACGTACACCTGCAGCCCCTTGAGGCCCGAGGTCTTGGCGTAGCACTCCAGGCCGAGGTTCTCGAACATGGCGTGCAGCGTCAGCCCCACCTCACAGCACTCCAGGAGCGTCGCCGGCGCGCCCGGGTCGAGGTCGAACACGAGCGCCGTCGGCCGGTCGATCGCCTCGGCGCGCGCGAGCGGCGTGTGCAGCTCGATCGCCGCGAGGTTCGCGAGCCACACGAGCGTCGGCAGGTCGTCGGCGAGCGTGTATTCGATCGGCTTGCGCCCGCTCGGCAGCGTGACCGTGCGCAACCCACTCGGGCGCGTGCGCGGGAGTGTGCTTCTGAAAGAACGACTTCCCCTCGACGCCGTCGGGCCAGCGCGTGACCGTCAGCGGACGCCCCGCGAGGTGCGGGATGAGGACCGGTGCGATCGCGCCGTAGTAGTCGATCAGCCCGCGCTTGCTCAAGCCGGCGCGCGGGTAGAGCACCTTGTCGAGGTTGGAGAGCTTCAGCTCGCGGCCAGCCACGATCACGCGGGCGCTCCTGGCGGACCCTGCCGGGGTGGAGAAGCGACCCGGATCGGGATCGCCCGCCAGCCCGTCATCCCCCGCCGGCGAGCTGCCCGGCGCGTCCTCGCGCACGACCTCCTCGGCGCGCTTGTCCTCGCGCAGGCCCTTGTACACGGGTGCGCGCAGGCTGCCGCTTCGCGTCCACTCGCTGAACTCGACCTCGGCGACGAGCCGCGGCTCGCAGAAGACGGCGCCGCGCGGCAGCCTGCTCGCCGGCCGAGAACGGCGATGTCGGGCGCTCGAGCGCGACGAGCAGGCGCGACGAGGCGCTCGAGCTCCGAGTCGCTGAATCCACTGCCGACGCGCCCCACGTAGCGCGAGCCCGCCGCCGGGCTCGTGCACGCCGAGCAGCAGCGCGCCGACGCGTCTCGCCGCGCTTGCCCTTGCCCGGCATCCAGCCGCCGATCGACGAACTCCTGGCGCGCGACGCACTTGACCTTCACCCATCGCCGCGAGCGTCGTCCCGGCTCATAGTTGGAGTCCAGGCGCTTGGCGACGATCCCCTCGAGGCCCTGCGCCGCGCTGCCTCGAGCACGGTCCGATCCGCGGCCGAGGAGGTGCTCGGGCGTCTGCCAGCTCTCGCCGGACAGCTCGAGGCGGCCAGGCGCTCGCGGCGCTCGAGAGTAGGAGAGCGTCCATCAGCGAGTGGCCGTCGAGCCACAGCAGGTCGAAGATCATGTAGGTCACCGGCGTGCCCTTCGCGAGGCGTTTCGCCTGCGCCCTCGAGGCGACGTGCATGCGCGGCTGCAGCGCGCTGAAGCTCGGCCGGTTCTCGCCGTCGAAGGCGACGATCTCGCCGTCCAGCACGGCGCTGTGCGAGCTCAGCGCGCGATTGAGCCGGCCCAGCTCGGGATAGGTGTCGGTGATGTCGTTGAGGTTGCGGCTCTCCAGGCGCAGCGCGCCGGGCTGCGAGTAGGCGATCGCGCGCACGCCGTCCCACTTGATCTCATACGCCCAGCCGTCCTCATCGGCCGGCAGCGGGCCGGTGCGCGCGAGCATCGGCGCGAGATGCCGCGGCATCGGCTCGCGGTCGGGGTCGGCGGGCGGGTCCATGCGGTGGATCATCCAGTCCTTCGGAGCCTCGCCCTCCTGTCGATCGCGAACAGCGCGTAGCGCGCGTCGAGCCGCTCGCCGTGGAGCGCGCACCTCGACCTTGCGCGGCTCCCACTTCAGGCACTCATACGTGCCCCGATCCCAGATCGTCATGGTCCCGGCGCCGTACTGGCCCCTCGGGGATCTCGCCCTCGAAGTCGAGATACTCGAGCGGGTGGTCCTCGGTGCCGCGGCGAAGCGGTTTTCTTGGGCGCCTCGGGCAGGCCCTTCGGGACCGCCCAGGAGGCGAGCGCGCCGTCGCGCTCCAGACGCAGGTCCCAGTGCAGGCGGCGTCGCGCTGTGCTCGTGGATCACGAAGCGCGGCGCGGCGCTCGGGCCGCGCTCGCCGCGGCCGGCTCGGGCGTGACAGCGAAGTCGCGTCTGGAGCGGTAGCGCCAGGCGGCGGGCTGATTGCTCTTTGCGCGTCGCCCTTGCCTGCCGTGGGCTCCGGGACGGCACCTACCGCTTTGCGGCGGGCTCGCGAGGCGCCGCGGCTCTTGGCGGCGGGTTTCTTGGCGGCGGGCTTCTTGGCGGCGGCTTTTCTGACGGCCGGCTTCTTTCGCCGCGTCGCCGCCGTTCGCCCGCCGCGCGCACGGCGTCCAGGCTCGCCTTCAGCGCGCTCATCAGGTCGGGGGCCGGCTCCATGACCTCCTCGGGCGCGGGCTGCACGGCGATCTCCTCGCCCTCCGCCTTGCGCTCGATCAGCGCGAGCACCTGCTCGCGGTAGGTGTCGCGGTACTTCTCGGGTTCGAAGTCGCCGGCGAGCGAGTCGATCAGCTGCTCGGCGATCTCGAGCTCGCGCTCGGTGGTCTTGACCTTCGGCGCGCCTCGGCGATCTCGTCGAGGCGCTCGGGCGGCGAGGATTTCGTCGGGGAAGAGCATCGTCGCCATCCCCAGCGCGATGCCCATCGGGCGCACGCCACGAGCTGCTCCTTGGAGCGGATCACGACGCGCGCGATCGCCACCTTGCCCGTCTGCTCCATCGCCTCGAGCAGCAGCCGGTAGGGCTTCGCGCCGCCCGTGCCGGGAGCCAGGTAGTAGGGATGGTCGTAGAAGATCGGATCGATCTGCGACGAGCTCGACGAAGTCCTCGATCTCGATCGTCTTGGTCTTCTGCGGCTCGCAGCGAGTCGAGCTCAGCCGGTTCGATCTCTCACGTAGCGATCCGGAGCGATCTCATAGCCTTTGACGATGTCCTCGTAGGGGACCTCCTCTCCGGTCTGCGGATCGACGCGCTTCTGCGCGACCCGCACCCCGGTCTTGCCCGAGAGCTGGTGGAAGCGCACGGTCTTGCGGTCCACCGCGCTGTAGAGCTTCACCGGCACCGTCACCAGCCCGAAGCTGATTGCGCCGGTCCAGATCGCGCGGGGCATAGGCACAACTATTACCACGTACCCGCCGCACGCCTGCAAGATCTCGAACGCCGCTCGCCGAGCGCGATTGCCAGTGCGAGCCCCCCGAAGGGAGTCGCGGGCTCAGGCGCCGGACGGAGAGATGTTCTGGTTCAGGCGGAAGACGTTGTCCGGGTCCCAGCGCTGCTTCAGCGCGACCAGGCGGGCGTACTTGTCCTCGCCGTAGGAGGCCCGCAGCCGCGCGGCGCCCTCGTCGGGCTCGATGAAGTTGGGCAGGCGCCGTGCCGACGCCGAACGGCCGCATCGCCTCGTGGAAGCCGCGCGTCCAGGCGATGTTGCGCTCGTCCTCGGAGGGGTCCATCCACATCGCCAGGCAGAAGTACGTCCACGGCTGCATTCATCACCGGCAGCGCCATCGCGTCAGCGTCGCCGCGGGCCACGGCCCCGCCCATCGGGGCGAGGATCAGCTGGCCGAACGGCGCCGGCAGCTTCTCGGCCTGCGCGACGACGGTGTCGATCGCCTCGTCGGAGAGGGCGCGGTAGCGAGTCGATCTTGAAGTACTCCCGCACCCCGCGCGGGCTGCCGGCGTCGAGCATCTGCTGCACGGCCACGTAGGGCATTGGCTGGATCATGTCGAGCGCCGGCGAGCCGAACTCGCGCACCGCCTTGGCCGCCTCGGCGCCCTCCTCGGGCGGCCCGACGTAGCAGAAGACGATGCCCACGGCTGGCTGCCCGCGCACCTCCTCGGGCACGAACGGCTCGGGCGGCGCCGTCAAGAGCGCCACCCCGCCGCCGACCTCGTCCGGCGCGCTCGCCATGTAGTCGCGGTAGGCGCGGATCACCTCGCGCGCCTGCGCGCGCGGGTACAGCAGCAGGCCTGCGTTCATCGAGCGGGCCGACCGGATGCAGCCGGAACTCGAACTCGGTCACGACGCCGAAGTTCCCGCCGCCGCCGCGCAGTCCCCAGAAGAGCTCCGGGTTCTCCTCGGCGCTGGCGGTGAGAAGGCTGCCGTCGGCGGTCACGACCTGCGCCGAGAGGAGGCTCTCGCAGGTGACACCGTACATCCGCTCGAGCCAGCCGCTGCCGCTGCCCAGCGCGAGCCCCCCGACGCCCGTGTCGGACACGCGACCGCCCGTCACGGCCAGACCGTGCTCCTGCGTGGCCGCGTCCAGCTCGGCCCATACGGCGCCGCCCTGCACGCGCGCGGTTCGGTTGTCGGGATCCACCTCGACGGCGTTCATCGGACGCAGGTCGATCACGACCCCGTCGTCGCAGGAGCTGTAGCCCGGAGTGGAGTGGGCGCCGCAGCGCACGCTGACGGGGAGGTCGTGCTCGCGCGCGCACGCGAGCGCGGCGGCCACGTCCTGCGCGGACGCGCAGCGGACCACGATCGCCGGACGGCGATCGATCATGCCGTTCCAGACCAGGCGCGCCTCCTCGTAGGCTGGGTCCTCGGGTGTGATCACCTCGCCACCCAGCTTCGTGCGAAGCTCCTCCACGGTGGGGGCTGCGAGTGTCGACTGGCTCATCTTTCGTGTCCTTTCTCCGTCGTCGGTCACGCCGCGCGGCTGAGCATAACGGAGCGGCGAGAAGCGTCAACGCGACGTTACGCTCGAACCAGCGGTGCCCCGCAGAGTCCTCGCGCGCGCCGGAGGGTTAGGGAACGAGCAACACCTTGCCGACGTTGCGCCGCTCGGCGATCATCGCGTGCGCGGCGCCTGCGTCCTCGAACCTGAAGCTCGCCGCCACGACCGGTTTGATGGTGCCGTCCTCGAGCAGCGCGCGCAGCGGCGCGATCCACGGCGCGAACGTCCCGCGGTCCTTGCGCAGGGCCAGCATGTTGAGCCCGATCACGGCCTTCGATTCGGACATCTGCTTGAGCGCGTTGAAGCGCGGCATCCGCGCGAGGGTGCTCACGGCCCTGAGCAGGTTCCGCCGCTGGCCGGAGACGAGGGACGAGGCGCCGAACGCCACCAGCCGCCCGCCGGGGCGCAGCAGCGAGTAGCTGCGCCGGAAGCTTCGGCCACCGATCGCATCGAGGACCAGGTCGAAGGAGGGAAGGCCCTTCTCCCAGCCGCCCACCGTGTAGTCGATCGCATGGTCGACGCCCAGCTCTCTGATCCGCTTGTGCTTGCCCGGCGAGGCGGTGCCGTAGACCTCGGCGCCGTGGCGCTTGGCGATCTGCGTCGCGGCGATGCCCACCCCGCCGCCCGCCGAATGGATCAGCACGCGCTCGCCCGCCTCGAGGCTGCCGTAACCGATCAGCCCGGCCCACGCCGTGACGTAGTTGAGCGGGATCGCGGCGCCCTGCTCGAACGTCAGGCGGTCGGGCAGCGGGACGACATCGCCCGCGGGCACGACGACCTGCGATGCGTAGCCGCCGAACAGCGTCCCCGCCATCACGCGCTCGCCATGGTCCAGTCCCCGCACCCCCTCCCCCAGCTCGAGGATCGTGCCAGCGACCTCATAGCCGACCACGCACGGGGGCTTGGGCGCCTCGGGATACAGGCCCATCCGCGCCATCACGTCGGCGAAGTTCACGCCTGCGGCCGCCACCGCGATACGCACCTCGCCCGGACCGAGCTCGGGATCCGGGTGCTCCTGGATCTCGAGCACCCCGGGCCCACCGTGCTTGGTGATCACGACCGCCCGCATCGGCGTGAGCCTATTGGATCGTCGAAGTCAAGACAGCACGACGGCCCAGCCGTCGACGAAGCCCTCGGAGGCGACGATCTCCTCGACGACCTCCCGAGGCACGAGCACGTCGGTCGTGACCACCATCGCCGCAGAGGGACCGGCCTCGCCGTCGGGAGTGTGCCCGACGGCGGCCGAGGAGATGTTGATCCCGTGGGCGCCGAAGATCGTGCCTACGCGGCCGATCATGCCGGGCAGGTCGGCGTAGCGGAAGACCGTCACGAAGCGCTCGAGCTCGATCGTCAGCCGCCTGCCCTGCACCTCCACGAGATGGGGCACGCGAGCGGGCCCGATGCCCGTGCCGGCGACGGCCACCCGATCCTCTCCGGAGACCACGGTGACGCGGATCAGCTCGTGGAAGTCCTGCGCCTCGGACACCGACTTTTCCTCGACCACGATCCCGCGCTCCTCCGCCATGCTCGGGGCGTTGACAAGGTTGACCTGCTCCTCGGTGCGGCCCTGCAGCGCGCCACCGATCGCCGCGAGTGTCAAGAGGCGCGTGTCGAACTCGGCCATGCGGCCCATGAAGGCAGCCTCGATCCGCTCCACGGAGCTGCCCTCGGCGAGCGCCATCGCAAGGCGCCCCAGCTGCGTGGCGAGCGGCAGGAAGGGTCCCAGCACCTCCATGTCCTCGGCCTCGATCGAGGGGATGTTGACCGCCGTCGAGACGACCCCCCCGGTCAGCGCCGCGACAACCTGCTCGGCGCTCTGATACCCGGCGCGGTCGGTCGCCTCGGCGGTGGAGGCGCCCAGGTGCGGCGTGACCACGACATTTGGATAGCCGTGAAACAACGGATAGTCGGTGATCGGCTCCGAGGGGAACACGTCAAGCGCGGCGCCGCCGACCTTGCCCGAGTCGAGCGCATCCTTCAGCGCCTGATCGTCGATCAACCCGCCCCGCGCGACGTTGAGGATGCGCACGCCATCGCGCATCTTGGCGAACGCCTCCGCGTTCAGCCAGCCTTCGGTCTCCGGCGTCTTGGGCAGGTGCACGGTGATGAAGTCGGCCTGCGCGTAGAGATCGTCGCTGTGCGCGGCCTTCTCCACGCCGAGCTCGCGGTAGCGCTCGGCGCTCACGAACGGGTCGAACGCGAGCACGCGCATGCCGAAGCCTCTGGCGCGGTGCGCGACCAGCTGGCCGATGCGACCGAAGCCGACGATGCCGAGCGTCTTCTCATACAGCTCGACCCCCGAGAACTTCGAGCGCTCCCACTTGCCGCCCGTTAAGGACATGTGCGCCTGCGGGATGTTGCGCGCAAGCGCGAGCAGCAGCGCCATCGTGTGCTCGGCGGCCGTGACCACGTTCGACTGCGGCGCATTGGCGACGACGATCCCCCGCTTGGTCGCCGCCTCGACGTCGACGTTGTCCACGCCCACGCCCGCGCGACCGATGACCCGCAGCCTGCCCGCCCGGGCGATCAGCTCGGGGGTCATCTTGGTGGCCGAGCGGATCACGATGCCGTCGTAGTCGCCGATGCGCTCTGCGAGCTCCTGCTCGGCCCAGTCGAAACCCGTCTCGACGTCGAAATGCTCGCGCAGCAGGTTCACGCCCGAGTCGCCGATGTTCTCCCTGACCAGGACCTTCGCCCGGCCGCCCCTCGCCGGCTGCTCCGCCGCCGTGTCCGGCACGGTCGCGCTCATCGGGCGATCCTCTCCACGATCCAGTCGATACATGCCGTGAGCGCCTGAACGTCGGCGGTGTCGACCGCCGGGAACATGCCGATGCGAAGCTGGTTGCGACCGAGCTTGCGGTAGGGCTCCACGTCGACGATCCCGTTCGCGCGCAGCGTCGCCGCGACGGCCGCCGCGTCGATCTGCTCCGAGAAGTCGATCGTCCCCACGACCAGGGAGCGCTTCGCCGGGTCCTGCACGAATGGCGTCGTGTACGCACCCTGCTCGGCCCAGCCGTAGAGGTGCTCGGAGGACGCCTTGGTGCGGGCGACGCAGAAGTCAAGACCGCCGCCGTCGAGCATCCAGCGGATCTGGTCGGCCAGCAGGAACAGGGTGGCGATTGCCGGCGTGTTGTACGTCTGGTCCTTCAACGAGTTCTCGAGCGCCGTGCTCAGCGAGAGGAACTCCGGGATCCAGCGCTCGCCGGTTGACAGCTTTGCGATTCGCTCCTGCGCGGCGGGGCTCAGCAGCGCGACCCACAGGCCGCCGTCGGCGGCGAAGCTCTTCTGCGGCGCGAAGTAGTAGGCGTCGGCGAGCGCGACGTCGACCGGCAGCCCTCCGGCGGCGGAGGTGGCGTCGATCAGGACCAGCGCCTGCCGAGGGGCGCCGGCCGGGCGCACGACGGGGACCATCACGCCGGTGGAGGTCTCGTTGTGGGCCCACGCCACGGCGTCTGCGCCCGCCTCGGCGATGTTCGAGCCCTGGCCGCCGGGGTCGGGGGCATCCCCGGCGTCGGCCGACACGACGTGCGGATCCTCGAGGAACGGTGCGCCGCCGGTCACCGTCGCGAACTTCTGCGAGAACTCGCCGCATGTCAGGTGCAGCGAGCGGCGCTCGACGAGGCCGAACGCCGCGGCATCCCAGAAGGCCGTGGTGCCGCCGTTGCCGAGGGCGACCTGGAAGCCCTCCGGCGCCGCGAACAGCTCGCCCAGCCCGGCGCGTATCTCGCCGACCAGCGCCTTGACCGGCTTCTGCCTGTGCGAGGTTCCCATCACGGCGGCGCCCTCGCTCATCAGGCGCGCCAGCGCCTGCGGACGAACCTTCGACGGCCCGCAGCCGAAGCGCCCGTCGACGGGCCTCAGCTGCTCGGGTATGACCAGTGACGTCTGTGCGGTTAACGGGCTCGTCGTCATGTTGGGCTCCTCGCTCTGCTTCCTCGCTCTGTCGACTCGAGGGACTCGAATGATCGGAGGGTGCCCAGGCGCGCGGCGGACATGCTCGCCGCTTCCCGGTGGTTGACTCCACCTCAGCGCCAGTCGCGACGAGAAAGGCGAGTGTAGCGAAGACCGCTCTGCCGGCGCATGCGACCGGCGCGCCCCAGCTCGCGCGCCCGTGGCCGCTCAGCCGTTGAAGAGCTCCTCTTTTTCCAAGGAGGTCGCGCTCCATCCCGGCGGCAGGCGCGTATCGGCCACACCGGCGGGCGGTTCGGGCGCGAGCAGGCAGTACTCCGGCGCCGGGCCGAGGCCGATGCAGCGCCGCCACAGCCCGGCGCTCGTCCGGTCCATGCCATCCCCCAGCAGGTCGGCGATCCTCGGCGGCTCGTGGCCCCTGCCGGGCGTGACCCACACGCTCAGGCGAACCCCATCCAGTCGTGCGTGCCCCTCGGACAGACGGTAGATCGCACCGCTGGAGAGCTCCGACCTGGAGGCGACCGCGTCGTGTGCGCCGATGTGGCCGCGCGACACCGCCGCCTCTTCGAGCACGCCGACCGCCGACCAGCTGTCCAGCAGATACCAGTCCTCGTAGCCTCGCTGGGCCGTCGAGTGGCCGGCGTCCGATGCCAGCCACGGCAGCTGCGCAACCCTGAACACCGCCGAGCCGCCGAAGCCGCTCGGGGGTCGGTGCGCGAGCGAACGGTGGAAGCGCTCGAGCGCCCGCTCGTACGCCGGCTCGCCGACAGCCGAGGCGGGGCGATGCCAGGAGATGTACGCGAGCACGATCGGGCCTCCGCTAGCGGCGTGCCCCATGGCCCGCGCGGTGCCCCGAGATGCCGCTCCGGCGCATCGAGCCGCCTCAGAACGAGGGCTTGATCCAGTCCATGTGTGAGCGCAGCTCGCCGCCCACCCGCTCGACCTGGGTGTCGGCCTGTTCGGCGCGCATGCGCTTGAAGCTCTCCTGCCCGGCATGGTTCTCGGCGATCCACTCGCGGGCGAAGTCCCCGGACTGGATCTCGGCGAGGATCTGGCGCATGTTCGCGCGGGTCTCCTCGGTGATCACGCGTTTGCCGCGCGTGTAGTCGCCGTACTCGGCGGTGTTGGAGATCGAGTAGCGCATCCCGGCGAGGCCCTTCTCGTACATCAGGTCCGCGATCAGCTTGAGCTCGTGCAGGCACTCGAAGTAGGCCATCTCCGGGTCGTAGCCCGCGTCGACCAGCGTCTGGAAGCCCGCCTGGACGAGCTCGGAGGCGCCGCCGCACAGCACGGCCTGCTCGCCGAACAGATCCGTCTCGGTCTCGTCCTTGAACGTCGTCTCGATCACCCCGCCGCGGGTGCAGCCGATGCCCTTGGCGTAGGCCAGGGCGAGCGCGCGGGCGTTTCCGGTCGCGTCCTGCGCGACCGCGAGCAGTCCGGGGACGCCGCTTCCCTCGGTGAACTGGCGGCGGACGAGGTGGCCCGGACCCTTGGGCGCCACCATCGCGACGTCGACGCCGGCGGGCGGCTCCACCTCTTTGTAGTGGATCGAGAAGCCGTGCCCGAACAGCAGCATGTTGTTCTCGGCGATCCCATCGGAGACCTCGTTCTCCCACACTTCGCGATGAAGCTCGTCGGGCACGAGCATCATCACCAGATCGCCGCGGCTGGCGGCCTCGACCACGGCCAGCACCTCAAGGCCCTGCTCGCGGGCGGCGTCAGCCGAGCGCGAGCTCTCGCGCAGGCCGACGACGACGCTCACGCCGGAGTCCGTCAGGTTGAGGGCATGGGCGTGACCCTGGGAGCCATAGCCGATGATCGCGACGGTCTTGCCGTCGAGCTGGTGGATGTCCGCGTCGTTGTCGTAGAGCATCCGCGGCAGGCTATCGGGTCCACGCGCGGTCGAGGGCTCAGGCGCTCGCGGAGGCGACCAGCGTGCGCCCGGGGATGACTAGCTCGCCCTCGCTCGAGGTGTATGCCCGCAGGCGCGAGGCGAGCCCCGAGCGGATCTCGGCGATCTCCGCCTCGGGCCGGCTCATCACGGCGTCGTGGAAGGCGCGAGAGATGTCGAGCGTGGTCTCCCAGAAGGTCTCGAAGGACTCGTGGCGCTGCGCGAGCGCGAGCGCCTGAACCTCGATTTCGGCAAAGCCGCTCTGCTCGAGCAGCTCGCGCACGCGCTGCTCCTCGCCGAGCGTGAAGGGACCTGGCGTTCCCGGCGAGGGCGCTCCGGCGAGGCCACGCTCCATCAGCTCGACCATCGGCAGTGCGGCCCACGGGTTGTGCTCCACCGCATCCCACACGGCCAGCGCCACGCGTCCTTGCGCGCGCAGCACGCGCCTTGTCTCCGCCAGCGCGGCGGCGGGATCGGCCAGCAGCATGTAGCCCCAGCGACAGAGGACGGCGTCCACGCTCGCCACCGGAAGGTCGATCCATTCGGCGCCGAGCACCTGGAACTCGACGTTGCTGAGCCCGAGCTCGGCCGCGCGCGCACGCGCACCGTCGAGCATGGCGTCAGCCTGGTCGGAGATGATCACCCCGCCCGAGGGCGCCACCAGCTCGGCCGCGAGCAGGCCGGTCTCGCCGAGACCGGCCGCCAGCTCCAGCACGCGTGCGCCGGGCTGAAGGAAGACCGCGTCGAGCATCCAGCGGGAGACCGGCTCCCCGAACGCGCGGATCGCCTCCTGTCGGCGGACCCAGCCGGGCGCCGCCGCTTCCCAGCCCGCGAGGCTCGATGCACGGTGGGCGTTTGCATCGAAGCTCATCGCAGCTCCGAGCGCAGCAGCTTCCCTGAGGGCGTGCGCGCGAGCGGCTCGCGCGCGAGCACGATCTGCCTCGGGACCTTGTAGGGGGCCAGCTCGCGAGCGCAGTGGGCACGCAGCATCTCGCCTTCGACAACGTGGCCAGGGCGGGGCACCACGATTGCCGTCACACGCTCGCCCCACTGCTCATCGCCACGGCCGAGCACTGCCGCCTCGAGCACGCCCGGATGGGCCTCGAGAACGGCCTCGACCTCGGCCGGGGCGACGTTCTCGCCGCCGGTCACGATCGTGTCGGCCTTACGCCCCCGCACCATCAGCCGGCCCTCGCCGTCCAGGCTTCCGAGATCGCCCGTGTGCAGCCACCCGTCGGCGGCGAGTCGCGCCCGGCGCGACCGTCGGGCCCCGCACCATGATCTCCTCGTCGGCAGCGATTCGCAGTTGCGTGCAGAACAGCGGGGGCCCGGCGTTCGGGGGCCCGTCGCCCGGCGGCGCGGCGATCGCCGCGACGGGGGTCGACGTGACCTGCGAGCAGCTCTCGGTCAGCCCGTAGGTAACGCTGATCGGCACACCCGCGGTGCGTGCTCTGCTCAGAAGTGCCGGCGGCACCGGTCCACCGCCGGTGAGCGCGCAGCGAAGTGCCGGCGGACTGCTCAGGCCCGCGTCGAGCAGGCGCGCGAGCGTCGTGGCGACAAGGCTGACAAGCGTGATCTCCTGCGTGCCCAGGGCGCGCAGCACGCACTCCGTGTCGAAGCGCTCGTGCACGACCGCCGTCGTCGCGTACACGGCGGAGCGCATCAGGATCGACAGGCCGCCGACGTGGCAGACGGGCAGGGCGCAGAGCCAGCGCTCATCGGCGTCCAGACCGAGCGCCACCGCAGAGCCGAGCGCACTCCACAGGAGGTTTCCGTAGGTGAGGTCGACCGGCCGGGGCGCGGAGGTGGTGCCCGAGGTGTGGATCACGACGGCCGTCGCATCGAGGTCGTGCCGCGACGCTGCCCCGGCGGGACCTCCCCCCCTTCCGTCGACCCCGCTGGCGTCCCCTCGCCGGCCCCGCTGGCCCCCTCGCCGGCCCCGCTGGCCCCATCGTCCGGCGCCCCGAGTGGCGCCTCGAGCAGCAGGGCGGCGCCCTCTGCGACCCGCGCCCGTTCGGCCGGCGGTGAGCGCGGGTCCAGGGGAACGGCGACCGCTCCGAGCAGAAGGCATGCATGCAGGGCCTGGGCGAAGGCCAGCCCGGCGGGCAGAGCGATCGCGACTCGCTGTGAGCGGCGCACGCCGCGCGCGGTCAGCTCGTCGGCTCCGAGGCGAGCGGCGGCCAGGAGCTCGGCGTAGGACCAGCTGCCAAGGGGGGTCTGCAGCGCCGTGTGCCCCGGTCGCAGCCGGGCCGCACGGTTGAGCCATCCCTCGACCACCATTGCCCACAGGCTAGCCTTCGCGCAATGACCACGAGGTGGATCGCAGCTGCGGGCGGCGTCGAGGACCCCTTCACGGACATCCGCTACGAGAAGTCGGCCCCGCCGGAGGAGGGGATCGCGAAGATCACGATCGCCCGGCCGGAGGTGAGAAACGCGTTCCGCCCGCGCACCGTCGTCGAGATGGCGCGGGCGTTCGAGGACGCTCGCGAGGACAGCGCGATCGGCGTGGTCGTGCTGACGGGCGAGGGGCCCGAGGCCTTCTGCTCGGGAGGGGACCAGCGCGTGCGCGGGGACTCCGGGTATCTCGACGAGGGCGAGGCCGGCCGGAGCGGGATCGGGCGCTTTCACGTGACCGACCTGCACGTGCAGATCCGCCGGCTGCCCAAGCCCGTCGTGGCGATGGTCGCGGGCTACGCGATCGGCGGCGGGCACGTGCTGCACCTCGTCTGCGATCTCACGATCGCGGCCGAGAACGCGCGCTTTGGCCAGGTCGGGCCCAGGGTCGGCTCCTTCGACGGCGGCTTCGGCGCCGGTCTGCTTGCGAATACGGTGGGGCCGAAGAAGGCGAAGGAGATCTGGTTCCTCTGCCGCCAGTACTCCGCGCAGGAGGCACTTCAGATCGGGCTGGTGAACACGGTCGTGCCGCTCGAGCGCCTCGAGCAGGAGACGCTGGGCTGGTGCCGGGAGATGCTGGCCCTCTCCCCCTTCTCGCTGCGCCTGCTGAAGGCGAGTTTCAACGCGGCCGAGGACGGCCTGTCCGGGGTTCAGCAGCTTGCACACGACGCGAACCTCCTGTTCTACGAAAGCAAGGAGGCCCAGGAGGGCCGCGATGCCTACAGGGACAAGCGCGAGCCGGATTTCTCAAGGTTTCCGCGGCGAGCCTGACCGCGTGAGCGCGGTTCGCATCTGGGTGATGGCGGCGCGGGTGCGCACGCTGCCGGCCGCGGTTGCGCCTGTGCTGGTGGGCACCTCGCTGGCGCTCGGCGCCGGCCACTTCCATCCGTTGACCTTCGTCGCCGCGCTGCTCGGTGCGATGTTCATCCAGGTGGGCACAAATTTGTCCAACGACTACTCCGATGCGCGTCGCGGTGCCGACACGGAGGACCGGCTGGGCCCGGTGAGGGTGACCGCCGGCGGCCTGGTGCCGCCGAGCCAGGTGCTGCTCGCCACCTACGTCACGTTCGGGCTGGCGGTCGCCTGCGGCGCCTATCTGGTCGCGGTCGCCGGGCCCGAGCTGCTGGCGGTCGGGGCGGCGTCGATCCTCGCCGGCGTCCTCTACACGGGGGGTCCCCGCCCCTACGGCTATGAGGGGCTGGGCGAGCTGTTCGTGTTCCTGTTCTTCGGGATCGTGGCGGTGGTCGGCTCCTACTTCGTGCAGGTCCAGGAGCTCCCGTGGCAGGCATTCGTGTGCGCCGTGCCCGTCGGCCTGCTCGCGAGCGCGATCCTGGTGGTGAACAACGTGCGCGACATCGAGACCGACCGGCGGGCCGGCAAGCGCACGCTTGCGGTGCGCCTCGGGCGAGGGCGCACGCGCACCCTCTACACGCTGATGCTCGCCGGCGCCTTCCTGACCGCACCGCTGCCGTGGGCGCTCGGCTCGATGACCGCGTGGCTGCTGCTCTGCTGGGCCGTGATCCCGCTCGCGGTCGGGCTCGCGCGCACGGTGCGCACGAAGGTCGACGGTCCCGCGCTGAACGGCGCACTGGCGAGGACCGGCATGCTGCAGCTGCTCTTCTGCCTGCTGTTCGCCGCCGGGATCCTCGCCAGCGGCGGGATCCCGTCATGAAGCTCAGCCTCAGCCGCCACACGCTGAGGCTTCGGCGGCCGCTGCAGAGCGCACATGGAACGGTCACCGAGCGCGTGCTCCTGGGCGTGTCGATCCGTGACGGGGACGGTGCGAGCGGCTTCGGCGAGGCGGCACCGCTCGAGCAGTACGACGGCGTCAGCGTGACACGCGTGCAGCGTGCGCTCGCGAGCTACGGGCCGGTGCTCGCCGGCGCGGAGGGCATGAATGGCGGGCGCATCATCGAAGCCTGCCGCCGGGCCGCAGACCTGCCTCAGGCGCTCGCGGCGATCGACCTCGCGCTGTGGGACCTCGCCGGGCGGCGCGAGGGAAAGCCCGTCGCCGCGCTGCTCACCGATCTTCCCGCGTCCGCTGTGAGCGTGAACGCGACCCTCTCGTCCCTCGATCGCTCTGGAGCGGCCGAACAGGCAGCACGGGCGGCCAGTGAAGGGTTCGGGTGCGTGAAGCTGAAGGTCGGCGTCGGCGACGATGCCGGCCGTGTGGCCGCGGTACGCGCCGCCGCGGGACCGCAGATGGCGCTGCGTCTGGACGCGAACGGCGCCTGGAGCGTCGCAGAGGCGGTCAGGGCCATCGGGGAGCTGTCAACCGCGGGGCTCGAGCTGGTCGAGGAGCCGGCCCATGGGCTGCGGGCCGTGCGAGAGGTGCGCGAGCGGGTGGCGGTGAGGGTGGCGATCGATGAGAGCGCGTCCGAGCACGGAGCGCTGGGGGCGCATGCGGCGGACGCGGTGTGCCTGAAGATCTCACGCTGCGGCGGGATCTCGGGCCTGATCGCTGCCGCTGCGCTCGTGCGCGCCTCCGGCGCCGAGGTCTACCTCGCCTCCACCCTCGACGGCCCGCTTGCGGTCGCGGGCGCGGTGCACGCGGCCGCCGCGCTCGCCTCACGCGGGCCACTGCCGCACTGCGGCCTGGCCACCCTGTCAATGTTCGAGGACCTGGCCGATCCGCTGCCCCCCGTCGGGGGCAGGATCGCCCTCCCGAGCGCTGCCGGGCTGGGTGTCGAGCCCCTGTAGGGCGAGCGTCAGCGCCTGTGCCACGGCGACGGGGCTCTCGAGCGGCAGGTTGTGGCCCCCGGGCAGAACCCTGAGCTCGGCCCGTGGCAGCGCTGCGGCCATGCGCCGGCCAAGCGCCCTGAACCTCTCGTCGCGCTCGCCGACCAGCACGGTGGCGGGCATCGTCAGCTCCCGCAGTCTCGCCCACAGGGGATCCATCTCGCCCGTGCCGATGCCACGCAGGACGGCGGCGAGGGCGTCGGGCCGGTTGCGGCGCTGATCCTCGCGCGCCAAGGCCCCGACCTCGGGCGGCTCCTCGGCGAACAGCGGCTGGGCACGCCAGCGCTCGATGAAGCTCTCATAGGAGCCGCTCTGCAACTGCTCGGCCAGGCGCCGATCGGATTCACGCCGCTGCGCCCGCTCTGCGGGATCCTCGATTCCGGCGGTCGTGGACACGAGCACGAGCCGCCGCACCCGCCGCGGCGCCGCGAGCGCAACGTGCAGCGCGACGCGCCCGCCCATCGAGTAGCCGCACAGCGCAAAGCGCTCGGGCGCCTGCGCCAGGACGTCCTCGACGCAGCCCGTGAACGTGATCGGGCGCTCGCTGCCCGACCGCAGCCCGTGCCCCGGCAGGTCGAGGGCCAGCGGCAGGTAGCGTTCGCAGCGCAGCTGCGCCCGCACGGCATCCCAGGCCCGGCGCGTGGCGCCGAAGCCGTGTAAGAGAACGATGCCCTCCCCCACACGCCAATCCTAAGCTCCAGGTCCCCGATGAGCTCCGCCACCGACACCTACGTGCTGCTGCGAGCCTTCGTGGACGAGCTTGCGCGCTGCGGGATGCGCGCCGCCTGCACCTCCCCGGGGTCGCGCTGCGCGCCGCTCGTGCTCTCCCTGGCGCACGAGCAGCGCCTGCGCTGCTATTCCCACCTGGACGAGCGCTGCTCGGGCTTCTTCGCCCTGGGGCTGGCCAAGGCCAGCGCACTTCCCGTGGCGGTCGCCTGCACCTCCGGCACGGCCGCCGCCGAGCTCATGCCCGCGGCGGTCGAGGCGCGCGAGGCGCGCGTCCCGCTGCTGTTGCTCACCGCCGATCGCCCACCCGAGCTGCGCGACACCGGCGCGGGGCAGGCGATCGACCAGCTGAAGCTGTTCGGCAGCGCCGCGAAGTGGTTCTTCGAGGTCGATGCCCAGCCCGCGAGCCCCACGCGGCTGCGCTGGATGCGGACGGTGGCGTGTCGCGCCTACTGGACGGCGCTCGAGGGTCCTCCGGGGGTCGTGCACCTGAACTTCCCCCTGCGCGAGCCGCTCGTCGGCGATGAGCCGCTGCCCAGCGACGACACGGGCCGAGCCGGCGCGGCTCCCTATGTGCGGCGCTTCGGCGGCGCCCAGCGCTGCGAGGACGGCCTCGCGGCACTGCGCGAGGCCGTCGCGGGGTCCAAGCGGGGGCTGGTCATCGCCGGACGGGACGAGCGGGCGGCGAGGGTCGATATCGCCTCGGCCGGGCAGGCCGCCGCGGCATTCTGCGCCGCCGCCGGCTGGCCGCTGCTGGCCGACCCCCTGTCCCGCGCACGCCGGGGCACGGCCGCCGTCGCCCACTACGACGCGCTGCTGCGCGACCGGGCATTCGCGGAGCGGATGAGGGCCGACGTCGTGATCCGCGTGGGCGACCTTCCGGTCTCAAAGCCGCTGCGGATGTGGCTGGCCGGACTGCCCGACGCGAGCCAGGTGGCGCTCGATCCCGAGGCCGCGTGGCAGGACCCCGATGCGGTGCTGTGCCAGTCGCTGCCCCTCGACCCGGTCTCCGCCTTCCGGGATCTCTCGAGCGGGGCCTTCGCCGTCGAGGATGACTGGCTCGCCGCCTGGCGCGGCGCCGATGAGCTGGCGGCCGAGGCGATCCTCGGAAGGCTTGCCAAGGGGCGCCTGTCAGAGCCCGCGGTGGCGGCCGAGTTGGGTGTCCTGCTGCCGGCGAGCGCGACGCTGTTCGTCGCCTCCTCGATGCCCGTGCGCGATATCGAGACGTTCTGGCCGGTGCGCTCGGACCCGCCTCGCGTGCTTTGCAATCGCGGCGCCAACGGAATCGACGGAACCGTGTCGAGCGCCTTCGGCGCAGCCGCCGACGGCGGCGGGCCGGTGGTCCTGCTGATCGGCGACGTTGCGCTCGCGCACGACCTCGGCGGCCTGCTCGCTGCTCCTCGCCTGGGTCTGAGGCTGACGATCGTGCTGCTCGACAACGGCGGCGGCGGCATCTTCGACTTTCTGCCCGTATCGCGGGCGCCCATGGCCCTCGCCGAGGCACCGCACGGCGGTGCGCCGCCAGACGGCGGGCCCGCAGCCGCCGGGCGCGACGAGGGCGAGCGACCGGACATCTACACACGCCACGTCCTCACGCCTACGGGCATCGACTTCGCACAGGCGGCGGCTCTCTACGGGCTGCGCCACGAGCGAGTCGATGAGGCCCCCGCCTTTCGGGCCGCGCTCGAGCGAGCGCTCATGCACGACGGGCTCGAGCGTGCTGGAGGTCCGTAGCGATCGCGCGCTGAACGTCGAGCTTCACCGCCGTATGTGGGAGGGCGTCTCCTCGGCCATCAGGCCGTCAGCAGGGGGAGCAGCGCCGAGAGCTTGACCTCGGTCTCGGCCAGCTCCTGGGGGGGATCCGAGCCTCGCACGATGCCGTTGCCGGCGTAGCAACGGGCGACGGCCCCCCTCAGGAGCGCGCAACGCAGTGCGACGCAGAACTCCCCGTCGCCGGTGGCGTCGGTCCATCCGACCGGCCCCGAGTACCAGCCGCGGTCGAGCCCCTCCAGCGCGGGGATCAGCGGCGCCGCACGGCTCAGCGGCTCGCCCGCCACAGCCGGAGTCGGGTGCAGCAGCCCGGCCAGCTCGAGGGCATCGATGGGCGACGCCAGCTGCGCGCGTATCGGCGTCGCCAGGTGCTGGATGTTGGCGATCTTCACCAACGTCGGCTCTGGGGCGGCGGCCACCCAGACCGCGCGCGGATGCAGCACGCGCTCGATTCGCCGCGCCACGATCGCGTGCTCCTCGCGGTAGCTCTCATCGCGCAGCAGCTGCTCGCCCAGATGGTCGTCGACCGCGGGATCGGCACTGCGGCGCGTCGAACCGGCCAGCGCCATCGTGCTCACGCGCTGCCCCTCGCGCCGCACCAGCAGCTCGGGGCTGGCGGCGACGAACGCCGCGTCGCCCCGTCCGATACAGAACACGAAGCAGGAAGGGAACTCCTCCCGCAGCACACCGAACACGGCGGCCGGGCTGTACTGGAGCGGGGCATGGACCTGCACTTCTCTGGCCAGCACGATCTTCTCGATATCGCCCGCCCCGATCAGCTCCACCGCGCGCGAGACCGCCGCCTCGTAGTGCTCGGGGGGCATCGCGCCGGCGAGCAGAAAGCGCCCCGCAGGCGCGGGGTCAAGCAGCGCCAGGGGCTCGGTCCTCAGCTCTGCGAGACGCCGTGCCAGCCGCTCCAGCAGCTCATCGGCGAGGTCATCCGCCGAGGCGAGCACCGACAGCCTCAGGTGCACGTTGCATGCCCCTTCGCGCCCGGTGCGCGTGAGCATGACCTCCGGCACGCTCAGCGATGCCGGCTCAAAGCCCTGCCAGTGCGGTGCGCCGCCCCCGTCGGGAGCAAACGCAAAGCCGCCCACCGCGACCGGTCCGCCGCTGTCGGGGTCGCCGGGCCCATCGCCCACGGCCGTGCCCGCCAGCCCCCGCCAGCGCTCTGCGACGGCGCTGAAGCGCTGCCTGCCCGCCGCCTGCAGGCTGATCGCCTCTCCGAGGCCGGCGAGCGCCGAGCGCCCGCGGGCGGGCTGCTCGAACACGAACCACCTCTCGCCCGCTCTGCGCGAGGCGCACACGACCGCCGACGGATCCACCTCGGACGGCAGCGCGACCGAGACCGTGGCCAGCGTCTGCGTGCCGCTGCGCCGCGCTCGGCGCACCGCGAGCTCCACGCGCGCAGCCACGCGCTCCCGGTCTGCCTGTGTGAGCGCGAAGGGCGAGCGTGAGCCGGTGTCGAGCACCGGCTAGGTCTCGCTGCGCCCCCGCGAGATCGCGATCTCGCCCGTGCGCATCATCTCGATCAGGCCGAACGGGCGAACCATGCTCTCGAACGCCGCGATCTTGTCGGTCGTCCCGGTGACCTCGATGATCACCGCACGCTTGGTCACATCCACGACCTTGCCGCGGAAGATCTCGGCGATCTGCATCAGCTCGCCGCGCTGGACGCCGTCGGCGGAGACCTTGAACAGGGCCAGCTCGCGCGCGACCGTGTCGGCGGGCTCGAGGTCGCGGATCTTCAGCACGTTGACGAGCTTGTGCAGCTGCTTTGTCACCTGGTCGATCGGATGCAGCGCTCCGTCGACCGTCAGCGTGACGCGGGAGATCTGCTCGTCATCGGTGGGGCCGACGGTGAGCGTGTCGATGTTGAAGCCCCTGCGGGCGAACAGCCCGGCGATGCGCGTCAGCACGCCCGACTTGTTTTCGACCAGGATCGACAGCACGTGCTTGCGGCCTGTGCGCATGTTGGCCGCGGCCTCGAGCTCCTCCAGGCTGAGCGGCTCCTTCGTCGCGGGTTCACCCATCGCGGAGCTCAACCCACCATCTCGCGGGCGGGCTGCCCGGCCGGGATCATCGGATAGGTGTTCTCCTCGCGCGTGACGCGCACGTCCACCAGCACCGGGCCCTCTGTCGCGATCGCGCGCTTCATGTCCTCGACGAGCGTCGTCTTGTCCTCGAAGCGCATGCCGGTGGCGCCATAGGCCTCGGCCAGCTTCACGAAGTCGGGAAACTCGCCCGTCTCCACGTGGCTGTAGCGCCCGTCCCAGAACAGCTCCTGCCACTGGCGGACCATCCCCAGGTAGCCGTTGTTCATGATGAAGACCTTGATCGGGATCTTGTTCTGGGCGCAGGTCGCCAGCTCCTGTGCGTTCATCTGCACCGACCCGTCGCCGGCGACGCAGCACACGAGCTGATCGGGACAGCCCACCGCCGCGCCCATGGCCGCCGGAAGGCCGAACCCCATCGTGCCCAGCCCGCCCGAGTTGATCCAGCGGCGGGGCTTGGGGAAGTCGTAGTACTGTGCGGTCCACATCTGGTGCTGCCCGACGTCGCTGGTCACGATCGCCTCGCCGCCCGTTGCCTCGTGCAGCGCCTTGATCATGTACTGCGGCTTGATCTCGCTGTCGGGGCTGTCCTGGAAGCCGAGCGGGTACTTCTGGCGCCAGCCTTCGATGCGGCTCCACCACGAGGACAGCCGCCCGGGGTCGGCACCGATCGCGCGGTACTCGATCAGCAGCTTGGCGAGCACATGCTTGGCGTCGCCGACGATCGGGATGTGAGCCGGCACGTTCTTTGAGATCTCTGCAGGGTCGACGTCGATGTGGATGAACTTTGCCCGCGGTGCGAACTCCGAGAGCTTGCCGGTGATACGGTCGTCGAAGCGCGCGCCGACGGCGCAGATCAGGTCCGCCTCGTCCATCGCGTAGTTGGCGGCACGCGTGCCGTGCATTCCCAGCATTCCCAGCCACTGCTCGTGCGGAGCGGCGAAGGCACCGAGGCCCATCAGGGTGCAGGTCACCGGGAAGCGGTCGGAGGTCGCGAACTCGATCAGCTCCTCGGAGGCGTTTGCGTTCACAACGCCACCGCCCGCATAGATCACGGGTCGCTGCGCCGCGGCGAGCGCCTTGGCGGCCTGGCGGATCTGCTTCTGGTTGCCCTCCACCCGCGGCTGGTAGCCGGGCAGGCGCACGTCTGTCACCGGCTCATAGGAGATCTCGGCCCTCGACAGATCCTGCGGGATGTCGACGAGCACCGGCCCGGGGCGGCCAGAGCGCGCGATGTAGAAGGCCTCGTGAATCGCCCGCGGGATTTCCTGCGGGTGCTGGATCATGAACGAGTGCTTGACGACCGGCATCGTGATGCCGATCGTGTCCGCCTCCTGGAAGCCGTCGGTGCCGAGCAGTTCGGTGCGCACCTGACCAGTGATGAACACGACGGGCACCGAGTCCATCATCGCGTCGCAGATCGGGGTGAGAAGGTTCGTCGCACCCGGTCCGCTGGTGGCGAAGGCGACCCCGACCCTGCCGGTGGCCTTGGCGTAGCCCTCGGCGGCGTGCCCGCCGCCGGCCTCGTGCCTGACGAGGATGTGCCGGAGGCCGCCGCCGACGAACGCATCGTAGGTGGGAAGGTTGGCGCCACCGGGCAGGCCGAAGACCACGTCCACGCCCTCGGCCTTCAGGCATTCCATCACGGCGTCAACCGCTCGCATTCCGCCGTGCTCCTTTCCTCGATCTCGGTGGCTGCAGCGCTGAGAGCTGCCGGCGAAAACCCAGTGTACCAGCGGGTTTACGGCCTCAACCAAACGCCTGTGAGCGGGCGTTTCACCCTGCGCCGTGCGGGCCGACGAGCGCGCGCCCTACGCCGACCCGATCGCGACCCCGATGGCGAGAACGATCGCTCCGCCCACGGTCACCACGAGCAGCGAGGAGCGCATCGACACGTGCAGGAAGCGGTTTCTGATCCAGGCGATCACGAACAGCTCGACGGCCACCACCGCTCCGGCCACGATCAACGCCTTGTGAACGTCCGAGATGAGGAACGGCAGCGTGTGAAAGAGGCCGCCGAGGGTCGTCATGCCGCCGGTGATCGCTCCGCGTACGACCGCCGAGCCGCGGCCGGTCTCCTCGCCGGTGTCCGACAGTGCCTCCGACCAGCCCATGCTCACACCGGCCCCGAGCGCGACCGAGAAGCCGACGAGCAACGCCGTGTGGGAGTTGGCGGCGATCGCCGCCGCGAAGATCGGTGCCAGCGAGGAGACCGTGCCGTCGATCATGCCGACGAGGGCCGGCTGCACGACGCGCAGCACGAAGTCGGGCTCGTCTCTGAAGCCGGCCCGGTGGATGAGCCTCGCGGTCAACGAGTCCGCCGGGCGGGGCGCCGTCTTTACCTGGGTATTCATGGTCGTTGCCGACACAGCGTATGCCAACAATCGGCTTAGGCCAGCCAAAATTGAGTTAGGGAGCCCTTACTGACGCTTAGCGCGAGGCGGCCGGCGTGCGCTCCCATGATTCGGGCGCGACAGGCTGCTCGGGGAAGTCCAACTCGGTGCCGCAGCGCGTGCACAGCGCGTCGTAGATCTTCGTCACACGTCCGCACTGCGGGCAGCGACGGCGCATCTCATCGCTCTCGAAGCGATAGGCGATGGCCGCCAGCAGGCCGATGAACGGGATCACCGCCGAGATGAGGAACCAGAGAAAGAAGGAGCTGCCCTTGAACTTGCCCACGATGCCGCCCGCCAGCCCGAAGCAGAGCGCGATGATCAGGTAGGCCATCGGCGGCTGCTCAGAAGAGCACGCGCCAGGCCCAGACCAGCCCGACGACGGCCAGGATCAGCAGCACCGGGCCCACGATGGCGAGGGCGATCCCGATCACGATTTTGACGATGATGACGGCCGCGATCAGCAGGATCAGCCCGGCCACCACCGTCCGGCCCATCGATCGAGACGAGGAGTTGGACGACATGTCAGTCATAGCTACAGCCTAGACGGTTGAACGGCTGCTGACCAGGCGACAAGAACGGATGCTGAGAAGACGGCGGCGCGGCCGGACAGGAAACGCTACCCCTGCCGGCCGCGCCAACTGGCTGCCGGCCGAGGGAAGCCGGCAGCCGCATTGCGGACGGCCGGCTGCTAGCTGCTCAGCCGGTCGACTTCGCGGGCGATCCGTACCTTCGCGACATCGACCCCGTTGACACCGGGACGCCTGCCGACGCTACTCAGCTGATAGCGACGGATACGCGGCCCGTTGCCGGGTCCATCCACCGACTCCTGAGGCAGCAGGAGGAACCGCCGAGGAGATCTGACGTTCTTGAGGGGTGGCCTGTTCATGGACACCAGTTTGGCGACGAACCATCCCGCTGCCTTTGGCCCGCCGTCCAAAATGTCGGCGCTCGCCGTGTCCCGGCTGACGCGCAGCGCCCCTCCCACCGGCCCGCCGCCGCGCTCAGACCCCCAGCTGCTCGTGCACGAGCCTGGCCACCTCGGTGCCGTCGGCGCGCCCCTTGGTCTCCCGCATCACGTGGCCCACGATCGGACCGATGGCCTTGGCATTGCCTTCCCGTACGCGCTCGGCGGCGTCCGCGTTCGCCTCCAGCGCAGCCCTCACGATCGCGGCCAGCTCCTCCTCGCCGTCCATCGCTGCGAGACCCTCGGCCTCGATGATCGCCGCCGGATCGTTGCCGCCCTCGGCGAGGAGCTTCTCCAGCACCTGGCGCCCCGCGCCGACGCTCACCCGTTTGGCGGACACGAGGCCGACCAGCTGCGCCAGGGCGCCCGCCTGCACGCGCGAGGTCGCCGGGTCTCCTCCGTCCGGAAGCCGTCCCATCAACTCGCCCGATATCCAGTTGGCGAGCGCCTGCGCCGGCGGGGCCGGCTCGGCGCCGGCCGCCAGCGCCGCCTCCAGGTAGTCGCCCAGCTCGGCGCGAAACGCGAACAGCTGTGCGCTGTCGGCGCTCAGGCCGATCTTCTCGAGGCGCAGCGCCCGGTCGGCGGGCAGCTCGGAGATCGCCGCGCGGGCGGCCTCGATCATGTGCTCGTCGATCGCCACCGGCACGAGGTCGGGCTCGGGAAAGTAGCGGTAGTCGTGTGCCTCCTCCTTGGAGCGCAGGGAGGTGATCGCGCCGGAGCTCGGATCGAAGTGGAGCGTCTGTTGCTCCACCTCCCCGGCGGCACCGAGGAGCTTCTCTTGACGGGCTATCTCGGCCCTGATGCCGCGCTCGATGAAGCGAAAGGAGTTCATGTTCTTCAGCTCGGTCTTGACGCCGAGGTCGCCCGAGCCGGCGGGTCGCAGCGAGATGTTGGCGTCGCAGCGCAGCGACCCCTCCTCCATGTTCACGTCGCTGACACCGAGCTGGCGCAGGGTCGTGCGCAGCAGCTTGAGCCACTCGCTCGCCTGCTCGGGCGAGCGCAGGTCGGGCTCGGTCACTATCTCCGCCAGCGGCGTGCCGCCGCGGTTGAAGTCGACGATGCTCGCATCCGAGCCGTGAATCCGGCCACTCGAGCCGACGTGGATCAGCTTCGCCGCGTCCTCCTCCAGGTGCACGCGGTGGATGCGCACGTCCCCCAGCGCTCCTCCCCGACACAGCGGTTCGTCGTACTGGGAGATCTGATAGCCCTTGGGCAGGTCGGGATAGAAGTAGTTCTTGCGATGGAATATCGAACGGGGGGCGAGCCCGGAGCCGAGCGCCAGGCCGATCATCAGGCCGAAGTGCACGGCCCGCTCGTTGGCGACCGGCAGACTCCCCGGCAGCCCCAGGCAGACGGGGCATGTGCGCGTGTTCGGCGGCTCGCCGAAGGAGAGCTCACAGCCACAGAACATCTTGGTGCGGGTCGCAAGCTGCACGTGGATCTCGAGGCCGATCACCGCCTCGAAGGGCCCCGCCGGCGCGCGCACCGCCCCTCCTCCGCCTGCTCTCTCAGACACGGGCCGCGCCTCCGCGGAAGCCGATCGCCAGCTCGAACGCGTGGGCCGCGTCGAGCAGCCGGTTCTCGCTGAATGCCGGCCCGGCGATCTGCAGGCCGACCGGCAGGCCCTCGCTCAGCCCGCACGGTATCGAGATGGCGGGAATGCCCGCCAGCGACATCGGCACGGTGCAGTAGTCGTTGAGGTACATGGCCAGTGGATCGCCGGTCTTCTCGCCGAGCTTGAAGGCGACCGTCGGAGCCGTCGGTGTGAGCACCAGGTCCACCTCCTCGAAGGCGGCCGCGAAGTCCTCGGCGATCTTGGTTCGCACCCGCTGGGCGCGGCCGTAGTAGGCGTCGTAGTAGCCGCTGGAGAGCGCATAGGTGCCGAGCATGATGCGGCGCTTCACCTCGGCGCCGAAGCCGTCGTGGCGCGTGCGCGTGTACATGTCCAGCAGCCCGGAGGCTCCCTCGGCCCGCATGCCGTAGCGAACGCCGTCGAAGCGCGCGAGGTTCGAGGAGGCCTCGGCAGGCGCGAGCACGTAGTAGGCCGACAGCGCGTGCGGCGCGTGCGGCAGGTGGACCTTCGTTACGTTCGCACCGAGCTCCTCGGCGCACGCGAGCGCCGCGGCGAAGGCCTCGAGCACGCCGGCTTCGATCCCCTCGTTTGTAAGCTCTTCGGGAACGCCGAGCGTGAGGCCGTCGAGCCGCTCGGCGGCGGGCAGCTCGATCTCCTGGGAAAGCCCGAGCGAGGTCGCATCGCAGGGATCGAGGCCGGCCATGTGGCGCAGCATCAGCGCCGCGTCGCGCACGTCGCGCGTGAGCGGCCCAGCCTGGTCCAGCGAGGAGGCGAACGCGATCATGCCGTATCGCGAGACCGCGCCATACGTGGGTTTGAGCCCGACGATGCCGCACAGCGCCGCGGGCTGGCGGATCGAGCCGCCGGTGTCCGTGCCGAGCGCCCAAGGCGCCAGGCCGGCGGCCACGGCGGCGGCGCTCCCGCCGGAGGAGCCGCCGGGCACGCGCCCGCGGTCCCATGGGTTGCGCGCCGGCCCGAACGCCGAGTTCTCCGTCGACGAGCCCATCGCGAACTCATCCTGGTTGGTCTTGGCCAGGAGCGGCGCCCCGGCTGCGCTGAGGCGGCGGACCGCGGTGGCGGTGTAGGGCGGCTCATATCCCTCGAGGATGCGCGATCCCGACTGGCTCGGCACCCCCTCGGTGCAGAACAGATCCTTGACCGCGATCGGGACTCCGCCGAGCGGCTCGGACGCCCCGCCGTCCGGCGGCTGCTCGGCGACCCACGTGAAGCAGTTCAGGCCGTCCTCGCCCGCGACGCGGTCGGCGGCCGCACGCTCGCGGTAGACCTCGAACAGCTCACGCGCCGACAGCGATCGCTCGCCGATCGCTGCTGCTGCCGCCAACGCCGAGAGCTCGAGAATGTCGGTCGCGCTCATGCCTGCGGGCTCGGGACGAGGAACCCCTCGGCGCTCACGGCGGGCGCCTGCGCGAGCGCGACCTCGCGCGGAAGGCAGGCGCGCGGCACGTCCGGGCGCAGCGCCCCGGTCACGTCGATCACGTGAGAGGTCGGCGCCACATCCTCCAGATCGAGCTCGCCGATCCTCGCCACGTGCTCCACGATGGCCGACAGCTCGCGCGCCATCGGCGCCAGCTCGTCCTCGCCCAGAGCCAGGCGCGCCAGGCGTGCCACGTGCAGAACCTCGTCGCGGTCGATCATTGTGCTGCCGATTCTAAGGACGCGGCGCATGAAGGCGCCACGCCGGCCGGCCGCCGCGCTCAGACCGTGGGCGGCCGGGGGTCGCCGATCTCAGACCGTGGGCGGCCGGGGGTCGCCGATCTCAGACGGCTCCGGCGTGGCGGGCGTGTACAGCGACCTGCGTTCATCGCGCATCGACTGCCATGCGCCGCAGAGAATCAGCACCGCGCCAGCGAGCGCCAGCCACGCGCCGGCGCACAGCGAGGTGGCGTGGTCCGGTCGCTCGAGGACCCTGACGAGCGCGGCGATCACCGCGATGAGCCCGAGCAGGGCGCTCCAGACGCCGGCCGCGACCGGCAGGGCGGTGCTGCGCTCGGTGAGGGTGGCGATGAAAAGCCCCAGCGCGGCGGCCGCTGCCAGCATCAGCAGCACGAGCGCTCCTCCGAAGGTGTCCCACGCGTCGAGCGTACCGGAGGGGCTTTCATACCAGGGCTCCAGCAGGGACACGATCACGCATACCGCGCCCGCGAGCGCCAGCCACTCGCCCGCGCGAACGCGCCTGAGGCCCCTCACCCGCACTACGCCTCGATCCCCGCCCGGCGTCGTGCGGCCTGCAGGGTGTTGCGCAGGAGGAGGGCGATCGTCATCGGACCGACGCCGCCGGGCACCGGCGTGATCGCCGAGGCCACGTCGGCGGCGGCGGCGAAGTCAACGTCGCCCACCAGGCCGCTGGCATTTCCGGCCTGCTCGGGGGTAAGCCGGTTCATCCCCACGTCGATGACCACCGCCCCCGGCTTCACGAAGCCGGCCGTGATCAGCCGGGGGCGACCGACCGCCGCGATCAGGACATCGGCGCGGGCGCACACCCCTTGCAGATCGCGGGTGCGCGAGTGGCATACGGTCACGGTCGCGTTGTGGCTGAGAAGAAGGGCCGCCATCGGCTTGCCGAACAGGTTCGATCGCCCGACCACGACGGCCTCGGCGCCCTCGAGCGCGACGCCCGCGTCCGCCAGCAGCTCCATCACCCCGAGCGGAGTGCAGGGCCTGAGCCCGGACCGCCCCAGCGACAGCAGCCCGGCGTTGACGGGGGTCAGCCCGTCCACGTCCTTGTCCGGCTCGATGATCGCGGTGAGCGAAGGGCCGTCGAGGTGATCGGGCACGGGCAGCTGGAGCAGCACGCCGCTCACGGCCTCATCGCCGTTGAGAGCGTGAAGCTCCTCGGCTACCTCCTCGAAGGACGCCTGCGCAGCGAGCCTCCGGTCGAACGGCGTGATTCCCACCTCCGCGCACGCACGCTGCTTGCCCCCGACGTAGACGGCCGAGGCGGGGTCCTCGCCGACGAGCACGGTTGCCAGCCCGGGCGGGCGTCCCATCGCGGCGGTGAAGGCCTCCACCTCCCCCGCCACCGCTTCGCGCACGCGCGCGGCGATCGCCTTGCCATCGATGATCGTCGCGCTCACCGGCGGCTCACCGGCGCGTACTCGGCCATGAGCTTGCGCTCCGAGCCGTCGCCGGCGAAGCGCACCACGATCACCCCGTCGGGCTCCAGGGCGGTGATCACGCCCTCCCCGAACGCCGCGTGCACGACATCCTCGCCAAGACGAAATGCCTCTGCTCGCGAGGCGGCGCGCGTGCGCGCGGCGGCGAAGGCGCCCGAGGAGCTTGCGCGCAGGGTCATCATGGTCGACGTGCTCGATGCGCCGATCGCGGCTCGCAGCCCTTCCGCGCCCTGGCCGGGCGCCCACCGGAGGGCCTCCTGGCGCTGCTCCAGGAGCTCGCCTGGAATCTCGTCGAGAAAGCGGCTTCGCATTCCGCTCGCCTGTGCTCCGAACACGGCCCGCCGGCGCGCGTGGGTCAGATAGAGCTCGCGCTTGGCTCGCGTGACCCCGACGTAGAACAGCCGCCGCTCCTCCTCGAGCGCACCCTCGTCGAGGGCGCGCGAATGGGGAAACACACCGTCCTCGCAACCGGCGATGAACACGATCGGATACTCGAGCCCCTTCGCGTTGTGCACCGTCATCAACGTCACGAGGCCCTCCTCGTCGCTGCGGGAGTCGGCATCGGCGACAAGCGCGACCTCCTGCAGGAAGACCTCGAGCGTGTCTCGCCCCTCCGCGGCGGCCGCATCGAACTCGCGCCCCACCTCCACCAGCTGCTCGAGGTTCTCGATGCGTCCCTGGGCCTCGATTGTCCTCTCGGCCTCCAGCGCCTCCAGGTAGCCGGTCTGCGACAGCGTCGCCTCCAGCAGCTCCGCGATCGGAGCGGGGGGCTCGCCCTGCCGGGCCGCGGGCTCCCCGCCACGAGCCCCGTCGGGGACCGGACCGGCCAGCATACGCAGCTCGTTCATCGTCTCCATGAAACGCCCGAGCGCCTTGATCGCGGCCGCGCCAAGGCCCGGCACCTGCTCGGGCGCGCTCGCCGCCTCCCACACCGAGATGTCGAGGGCGGCGCTGTGGGCGAGCACGCGCGAGAGCGACGTCTGCCCGAGCCCGCGCCGGGGCGAGTTGGCGATGCGGGTGAAGCTCACCAGGTCGAACGGGTTGGCCAGCAGCGACAGATAGGAAATCGCGTCCTTGACCTCGGCGCGCTCGTAGAACTTCGTCCCGCCGATCACCTGGTAGGCGATCTCGCGCCGAACGAGCGTGTCCTCGATCACCCGTGACATCGCGTTCGTGCGGTAGAGGACCGCTATCTCCGAGCGTCCGGCGCCGTCGTCCAGCAGGCGCTCGATCTCGCCCACGACGAACCGCCCCTCGGCGTGCTCGTCATCCAGCGCTCGGACGTGCACCCTGTCACCGTCCCCCAGTTCGCTCCACAGCCGCTTGGCGATGCCGCCGCGATTGTTCGCGATCACCGCGTTTGCCGCCGACAGGATCGTCTGGGTGGAGCGGTAGTTCTGCTCGAGCTTCACCACGCGGGCGTCGGGGAAGTCCTCCTGGAAGTCCAGGATGTTGCGCACCTCGGCGCCGCGAAAGCTGTAGATCGACTGGCTGTCATCGCCCACGACCGCGAGGTTGCGGTGCCCGGGGATGCTTGTCCTCCCGCCCCGCTCGGGCTCCTGGCGCCCCCCTCCCACGAGCAGCTGGAGTAGCCGGTACTGCGCGTAGTTGGTGTCCTGGTACTCGTCCACCAGCACGTGACGGAACGCTTCGGAATAGCGGATGCGAACCTCCGGAAACAGCTCGAGCAGGTTGACGGTCCTGAACAGCAGGTCATCGAAGTCCATCGCGTTCATGCGATGCAGGTCCCGCTCGTAGATCTCATACACGTCGGCCACCATCTCCTCGAACGGCGAGGCGGCCGTCTCGCGACAGTCGGCCGCGGCGCGCAGCCGGTTCTTCGCGGCCGAGATCTGGTTGTGGATGGCGGCCGGGGTGAAGCGCTTGGGGTCGACCCCCACCGCGTCGGCGCTCCGCTTGGTCAGCCGGCGGGCGTCGGCCTGGTCATAGATCGTGAACTGCCGTGTGTATCCCAGGCGCTCGGCCTCGGTTCTCAGGATGCGCGCGCACGCGGCGTGGAAGGTCATCAGCCACATGCCCCTCGTCCCATGGCCGAGCAGCTGCTCGACCCGTCCGCGCATCTCGGTGGCGGCCTTGTTGGTGAACGTGATCGCCAGGATCTCCCCCGCCTGCGCCTGATCGGTGTAGATCAGGAAGGCGATCCGGTGGGCGAGGACGCGCGTCTTTCCGCTGCCCGCGCCGGCCAGTATCAGCAGGGGCCCCTCCCCGTGCGTGACCGCCTCGCGCTGGGGCTCGTTGAGATCCTCCAGCAGCTCCTGGAGGTGTTCGGCGTGGGGGTTCTCGGACATCGAACTCCAGCATAGGGCCGCGCTCGGCGGGGCGCGCGAGGGCCGGCGAGCCCTCGCTGGGCGGCCCACGCCCAGCCCACGACCGGATCAGCCCCCGGCCGGTCATGCCCACGGCCGGTCTTGACCACGGCCGGTCTTGCCCGGCCGTCTTGACCACGGCCGTTGCCCGCGGCCGGTTCAGCCCACGACCGGATCGGCGCCTGGCCGGATCAGCCTCCGGCCGGGTTGGGGCCCTTCACCGTCCGCAGCGGCCTGACCTCGGCCACCGGCTTCGCGTCGGAGTTCGAGAGCTCGCTGACCGCCTGCTCCAGGCTGCCGATGCGATTTGCCAATCCCTGGATCGCCTCGGCGATCGGGTCGGGTAGGTGGATCCAGTCGGCGTCGGGGCCCTCGACCCTGCGACCGTCCACGCGCACCGGGTGACCGGGATTGCCAACGACCGTCGAGTTGGGCGGCACGTCGGTGATGACGACGCTGTTCGCTCCTATCTTGGCGCCGTGCCCGATCGTGATCGGACCCAGGAGCTTTGCGCCCGAGCCGATCGTGACGTTGTCCTGCACGGTGGGGTGGCGCTTGCCGGTCGCAAAGCCCGTGCCTCCCAGCGTGACGCCCTGGTAGAGCGTGACGTCGTCTCCGATGTCGGCCGTCTCGCCGATCACGACACCGGCGCCGTGATCGATGAACAGGCCCTCTCCGATGTGCGCCGCGGGATGGATCTCGATCCCGTGAGCGTCCGCGCGAACATCGAGAGCAGGCGCGGAAGCAGTGGCGCCTCCGCCTCGTACAGCGCGTGCGCCACCCGGTAGGCGAGCAGCGCGTGAATGCCGGGCCAGGTGGCGAGGATCTCCGCCCGACCCACCCCTCGCGCAGCGGGATCGCGATCTCGCGCGGCCAGCACGTCGCGCCGCAGCTCCTTCGCCACCCGCGCGAAGCTGTCAAGGACGGCCATGCCCACAGCGTAGCGGCAAGCTCAGGGAGCAAAGAAGGCCTGGGAGACATAGCGCTCGCCGGAGTCCGGCATGATCGCCACGATCCTCTTGCCCCTGGACTCGGGCCGCGCGGCGACCTGCAGTGACGCCCACAGGGCCGCCCCGCAGGAGATGCCGGCCAGCAGGCCCACTCGGCGGGCGCAGCTCCAGGCGGTGTGGATCGCGTCGTCGTCGGACACCGCCATCACCTCGTCGAGCAGCTGCCGGTTGAGCACCGGCGGCACGAAGCCCGCGCCGATGCCCTGGATGCGGTGGGGACCGGCCTGGCCGCCCGACAGGACCGCGGAGCCCAGCGGCTCCACCGCCACGACCCGCAGCTCGGGGTTGCGCTCGCGCAGGTACTCGCCCACGCCCGTGATCGTGCCCCCTGTGCCCACCCCCGCCACGAGCACGTCCACTCGGCCGTCGAGCGCGCGCTCGATCTCGGGGCCCGTGGTGCGGCGATGAACCTCTGGGTTGGCGGGGTTCGAGAACTGGTCGGGCAGGAATGTGTCGGCTTCGCGGGCCATCGCCTGCGCGGCCTGAACGGCCTCTTCCATGCCGCCGAGCGACTCGGTGATGTCCACGCGCGCGCCGTACAGCCGCAGCAGGCTCTCGCGCTCGCGGCTCATGCCCTGAGGCAGGGTCAGCACGAGCTCATAGCCCTTCGCGGCGCAGACGAACGCGAGCGCGATCCCGGTGTTGCCGCTCGTCGCCTCGACGATCCTCGTACGCCCTGGCTGGATCCGCCCTTCGGCCTCCGCCGCCTCGATCATCGCCACGCCGATGCGGTCCTTGACGCTCCCCCCCGGGTTGAACGACTCGAGCTTGGCGAACAGCTGCACCCCGCTGTTCGCCGCCGGCGTGCCTTCGAGCATGCCTGCAAGGCACACCAGAGGAGTCCCCCCAACAAGGTCGGCAATGTTGATCGGGATTTGCGCCATGGGCCCCACGACAATAGTGGGCCGGAAGGGCCGCGCCGCTTGGGATCCGTCCCTGCGCGCGTGGCCCTCCGACCCGCCCTTCCCCCTCCGACCCGCTTACCAGCTGCCCGCAGCAGCTCCCCCGCAGCCGGTTTTGAGGGTCGGGCTCTTGCAGCGTGCGCGTGATTTCCCCCGTTGCGCTCCTGCTGATCGTGAACTCATCGCCGTTGGTCGCTTTGGCGGTCACGGAGTATGTGCTCTTGCCCGGCACCGCTTCACTCAGGTAGGCCTGGCCCGAGCCGGCGCTGACGCGGATCGAAGGCTCGTAGCGGCTGAGTTCTTCCGTGGTCACCGTGGTGTATTCACCGTTGTGATCGACCGCCATCGACTCGGCGGTCGTCTCGGCCGTGCGCGCCAACCCCTTTGCCTGCGTGTCCGTCGCCTTGGCCGTCTGGCTGGCGAACACCGGAATCGCGACGGCCGCGAGAATCGCGATTATCAGGATCACGATGAGCAGCTCGATCAGCGAGAACCCGGCTGAGCTCGCGAGACGTCCCGTCAGACGAGCGCACGTTCCGGCGCGGTGGCGTCGGGAGCTCCTGCTGAGGCCCCGCGGCGAATATGAAAACACGATAGCCCTCCCTGGCGTTCTGCTGGCGGTCGAGCTATCTCTGTGGAGATCCCTGACTTTGCGCCCCCGCCTCGCGGCGGGTTTGCCCTTTTCAGCTGGTTGGTCGAGCCCGCACTGTGAAGCCTCGACGCCTGCATTGGAAGCAAATGCCGATCGGTCGGGAGAACTTGGACGTATGTTCGAGCAGGCGTGTGCGCGGACCCGGCGCCACCCGCCATCGCGTGGAGCAGACGTTGTGCACCCGGCCTCGAAAGGCAGCTCCGGCCTAGCCCCTTAGCAGTTTCTTGATGGCGGCGGCGTAGGGAGCGCTCCCCCGTGTTCCGAGCAGAAAGGACGGGGTTTGCCTGATCCCCGCCGCGAGGGCGTACCCTGCGTCAGCGGTCAGCGCCTTGACGAACGCGGGATCGATGCGCGCGGCGGTCCAGCCGATCAGGTTTAGCCCGGGCACCTGCTGAGCCAACCCCTGCAAGTAGCTTTCGGTCACGTAGCCGCTGTTCTCCTCGCCCTGCTCGTGGTAGAAGAGCTCGATGAAGTTCCACAGCTTGTCCTGCTTTCCGGCCGCAAGCGCAGCCGTCTGTTGGACGGTGAACGTTTCCGGATTCCGCGTGGCCGTCTGCAGCGAGCGGTATTCGATCGCCAGCCTCCCGTCGCGAACGTAGCCCTCGATCAGCGAGCGCAGCGCACCCAGCGTGAACCGCCTGCAGAACGGGCACTGCAGGTCGCCGAAGTACTCCACCTTCACCCGAGCCGTCGGATAGCCCAAGGTACTTCCATGCTGCGGGATGCCCGCCAGCAGCGAGGCAACTTCGGCGCGCGATTCGTTCCGCTGCGGGCCGTGCGACTTGGGGGGCCCCTTCTTGGCGCTGCCGCCGGCTGCGATCAGGACCACGACGCCGATCGCCAAGACCATCCCCACGACGATCCCGAGATGTTTCCGCCCCGCGCCCTGCACTAGATGTAGTACATGCTCGCCCCAGCCTCGCGGCTCTCCCGCTCGATGACATCGGCGATGGTCGTCTTCCCGAGCACCTCGCGGGCGGCCTGCGCGGCGTCGGCGAAGACACCCTGGGCGTCGCGCCCGAGCGGCCCGTCGAGCAGCTCGACGATCTCGAGCACGCTCACGGTGGAGGGCTCGCGGGCGAACCGGTAGCCGCCCTTGACGCCCCGCTGGGAGTTGACGATGCCGGCGCGGCGCAGGGCCGCGAACAGCTGCTCGAGAAACTGCACCGGCACATCGCGACGGCGCGCCAGCTCTCCGATCGGCACGGGCCCGGGACCAGCGCTGCGCCCCAGCTCGGCCAGAGCCAGCACGGCATAGGGGGACTTGCTCGTGATCGAGATCATGGTGCTCGGCGGTCATCCTCTGACCGCCGCCTCACTCGATCGTATTGCCCTACAGCCAGCCGCGCTCGGTGGCGATCAGCACTGCCTGGGCGCGGTCGACGGCCCCGAGCTTGCCGTAGATGTTGTGCAGGTGGGTGCGCACCGTGCTCGTCGAGAGCGTCAGCTCGTGGGCGATCTGCTTGTAGACCTTGCCGTCCGCGAGCCGCTGTAGGACGCCCAGCTCTCGCCCCGACAGCGGGCACGGGTCGACGTGGCGCCGGCGCTGGCTGACCGAGCTCGGCAGCTCATACAAGACCCGCCTGAGCTCCTCGGGCCCCAGCCCGACGGCGCGGGCCGTCTGGAGCATCTCGCTCGGGGACACCTGGCCACCCTGCTCGTAGTGGGCGAGCATGTCCCCCAGGCGGATGACCGCCGCCTCGCCCTGCACGTCCTGGTTGTGGTGGCGCTCGATGACGGTCGCGACGGTCACCGGCAGGCCCCAGCGACGGGCGAGCACCCCGCCCACGAGGGCGTGATCGACGCCGAGCTCGCGGCGCTCCTGGTGAACGCGTTCCTCCGGGGTCCTGGCGCCGCGATGCACCTGGGCGGGGTAGCCGGGGTACGCGTGCAGCAGCACCAACTTGCCGATGTCGTGCAGCAGGCTCGTCACCATCAGGCGATCGCGATGCTCGTCCCCGACCTCCGAGGCGATCCTGTCGGCCGCGCTCTGGGTTGCCAGCGCGTGCAGCCGGAAGCGCTCCGGGGCCGCGTCCCAGACGCTCGCACGCTCGAAGAAGTCGAACGTGCGCACGCGGTTGGCGAGCGCTTGCACGGTGGGCGCCTTCAGGAGCTCCACGGCCCTCGCCGCCGTGTCCACGCGCCCGCGGGCGCCCTGCACCTGGTTGGCCAGGCGTAGCACAGCGATCGTGAGCGCCACATCGGACTCGACCGCGGTCACGATGTCGGCCGTCGCCACGTGGTCCTTGGCCGATACTGCCAGCAGCCGATCGCGCGACTCGGCGAGCGCGGGAAAGGCCTCCAGCGCTTCGAATGCGGCCGTCAGGCGGCGGCCGTGGCCCTCGTTCTGGTGGCGCTCGCCCGGGGCCGACGTGCGGCCTGGCTGGCTGCACGCCACGGCCGAGGGGTCCTTGGCCCGCTCCAGCTGCGGCTTCTGCGCTGCTTTGCGACTACTTGGCCTTGTCTTTGCGACTGTTGCCGACACGCTCGCATCCCCTCCTTGGGATCCTTGACCATCCTGGTCGTTGGCCCACGTAGGAGTCCTATCGGCACCTCGGGGCGACACTTGAGCGCAGATTTGAAATTTGGCGCCAGCAAGCGAAAAACCAGACCTCGCGCGGCGCAAGCAGTGCCGCCCGGCGCCGATCAGGCGCCCGCCAGCGCCCGATCGATGCGACGCAGGCTCTCATCGCGACCGAGCAGCGCCAGGCTCTCGAAGATGCCCGGCGAGACCGTCGTGCCGCTGATCGCCACGCGCAGAGGCTGGTAGACATCGCGCGGCTTGGCGGCGCGATCGCGGATCACCGCCTCGAGCGCCTCCGCCAATGAAGCCTCGTCGAAGCTCGAGATTCCGGCGAGAGCGGCGCGCGCGTCGCCGAGCGCCGAGCGTCCCTCGGGGCCCAGCCAGCGCTCGCGCGCAGCCGGATCATCCACCGGTCCGTCGAACAGGAAGCCCGCCAGGGGCCAGAAGTCGCCGAGCGTGTGGATCTTCTCCTGACTGATCCGCGCCGCCTCGGCGAGCGAGTCGCGCCCGGTGAACTGCTCAAGGCGTCGCGCCAGGTCGGCCACCGCCAGCTTGCGTATGTAGACACCGTTCAGCCACCTCAGCTTGACCTCGTCGAAGCGCGCCGGGTTGCGGCTGACGCGCTCCAGCGTGAACCGCTCCACCAGCGCCTCGGTCGACAGGACGGTCGCATCATCCTCGCCCGATCCCCAGCCCAGCAGCGCGAGGTAGTTGCGAACCGCCTCCGGCAGATAGCCGGCGTCGCGCAGGTCCCCCACCGACGCAGCCCCGTGGCGCTTGGAGAGCTTCTTGCCGTCGCGGCCATGCAGCAGCGGCAGGTGCGCGTACAGCGGCAGCGGCGCCTGACCCCCGCCTTCGGCGGCGCCCCCGATCTTCGATCGGTCGATGCCGAGCTCTTTGGCGGCCTCGAGCACGATCAGCTGCTTGGGCGTGTTGGAGAGGTGGTCCTCTCCGCGCACGACATGCGTGATCGCGGCATCGAGGTCGTCGATGGCGACGGCGAAGTTGTATAGGACCGAGTCATCGGCGCGAGCGATGACGGGGTCGTCGAGGTGCACGTGCTCAAAGCGCGCGTCGCCGCGGATGACGTCGTGGACGACGGTGGCCCCCTCCGCGGGCACGCGCAGGCGCACGGCCCCCGCGTCCTCGGGCTCTCCCCTGAAGCCCTGCTCGGCACCATGTTCCTGCTTGTAGGCCTTGACGTCCTCGGCCGTCGCGCTCGAGCGGTACGCGCGACCGGCGTCGAGCAGCGCCTGCAATACCTCTTGATGGCGTTCGGTGCGCTCGGTCTGGAAGATCGGCCCCTCGTCCCAGTCGAGCTCGAGCCAGCGCAGGGAGTCGAGAATCTGCTCCACGTGCTCCGGTGTGGAGCGCTCGCGGTCGGTGTCCTCGATCCTCAGCACCATCTCGCCGCCGGAGTGGCGCGCCAGCAGCCAGTTGAACAGCGCTGTGCGCGCGCCGCCGATGTGAAGCGCGCCGGTCGGCGATGGTGCGAAGCGAACCCTCATGATCGGTACTTCTCGCTCATTCCCGGCTTTCCTATGCGGTTTCCGGTCCACTCGCGCCAGTTGCGCGAACTGCGACCCCGCCTACCCCTCACCCGGCAGCGCACTCCAGGCGAGGATATGCAACGTGCCGATACCTCAGGCCAGGCTCTCGGCGAGATCGTGCGCCGGCCGGCCCGCTCGTGGTAGCCGCCGACCATGATCGCGGGTCGATCCTCGCCTCCACTACTACGCGGTGCCCCTCCTCACCGAGTGCCCGAATCGAGACGGTGCCCAAGGCCTACATGGGAGTCCGATTCGGGGCTGCGCATCAACTCGCTCGCGAGCACTGGCGTCTACCCCTCCCTACTGGGCTTTGCAGGCAGCAAGCGCCCGTTCCCTGGCTGCGCCGGCAGGCACCGAGGCCTTGACGAGTACGGCGCACGCTTGCTGAGCGACCTTCTGTAACGCGGCCGGGTTGCCGCTGGTGGCCTTGTCGCAGAACGCCTCGAGCTCGGCCTTCGCGCTGGTCGAGAGCTTGAGCTGCTTCTGAATGGTCCGCTTGCAGGCTGCGCTCTGCTGCCCGGCCTGGCTTGAACTCGTAGCACCCGTCGTCACGCCGCTCGCTGCGGACGTCGAGGTACTCCCCGCCGACACCGGGCCGGTCGTTGCGGGGCTAGCGGTAGCCCCCGCATGCGTCGGGCCGGACGCTGTGGACGTCGCGGTCGTCACCGCCGCCGCCGAGCTGGTCGTCGCGGGCGCAGAGGTAGTTCCCGCCGCTGCCGGGCCGGGCTCTGCGGGCGTGGAGGCTGTCGAGCCTCTGCTGCCGCCGCAGCCCGCGACAAGCGCTCCGCCGAGGAGTGCAACGACCAGCCAAGTGGCCCGCTTCCGCATCCAGTGCTCCCTCCATTGCCGCAAAGGCCGGTGTACCCATGGCGCTCCAACCGTCAGCACCCGATCGCTCCAACCGTCGGCACCCGATGGCACCCGATGCTACACGCGAGGGGCGAGGCTCGCGCCGTCCCGGACCCCTCATAATCCGCTCGCATGCTGATTGGAGCGCACGTCTCGCCTGCGGGGGGGTTGCCGAAGGCGATCGAGCGGGGCAGCGAGCGAGGCTGCCGGGCAATCCAGATCTTCAACCAGTCGCCGCGCATGTGGAGAGGAACGGCGTACCGCGAAGAGGATGTTCAGGCGTTCCGCGCGGCGATGGACTCGAGCCGGGTCGATGCGGTGCTGATCCACGCTGTGTACCTGCTCAACTGCGCCAGCGAGGATCCCGACATCCGTGCGAAATCGCTGGCCTCGCTGATCCAGTCGCTGCGAGCCGGAGGAGCGATCGGAGCCAGCGGCGTGGTCCTGCATCCCGGCTCGGCCAAGAGCGGCGACGCGGCCAGCGCGATCGCCCGGGCGGGCAGGACGGTTCGAGAGGCACTCAGCGAGAGTGAGGACTGCCCGCTGCACCTGGAGAACACCGCCGGAGCGGGAGGAACGCTGGGCCGCTCCATCGACGAGCTCGCGGCACTGCTCGACGCCTGCGGTGGGAGCGAGCGGCTCGGCCTGTGCCTGGACTCCTGCCACCTGTTCGCCTCCGGCTATGACATCCGCACTGCCGCAGGTGTGGACCGGCTGCTGGATGAGGTATCAGAGAAGATCGGCCCGGGGCGCATCGGCTCGCTGCACCTCAACGACTCGCACACGCCGCTCGGCTCAAATCGCGACCGGCACGCCAACATCGGCCAGGGCGAGCTCGGAGAGGACGGGTGCGCCGCCTTCCTCTCCGCGCCCGCATTTGCACAGCTTCCCTGCGTCCTGGAGACCCCGGGCGAGAACCGCGGCGGGGCCAGCGCGAGCGAAGTCGCTCTGGCGGTGAAACTGCGCGAGCGCGGCCTCGCGGCTCGCGGCTAGCCCGTGGCCCAGGCCGCGCGCAGAGGGGCGAGCGCGTGCTCCAGCTCGGCTCGCAGCGTAGCCGTGTGCTGCACCCGGTAGGCGTCGCCGAGGCGCAGCCGGCGCACGCCGCCGGCCGTGTCGATGTCGAGCAGCACCTCGGCGGGCCCCGGAAAGTCCTCGAGCGCCCGCTTGAGCTCATCGATCGCGGCGCTCGACAGAGAGGACGCGGACATCTGCAGGTGCACCGGCTGGGCCAGCGAGGTGGCCGCGCGGGCCGCGACGTCGGCCTTCGTGCGGGCCTCGTCGACCTCTTGCTGGGATGGTGTGAAGGGTTCTACGGTCTGCACCACCACGCACGTCTTGCCGGCTTCCTTGTGATCGACGCGACCCTTCACGAGCACCACCGCGTCGACCGCGAGCGCCGCCTCGTGCTCCGCGAGCGCCTTGCCGAAGACGAGCAGCTCCATCGCCCCCTCGAGATCGTCGAGCGTCGCGAACATCATGTGGTCGCCATTGCGAGTGCGGATGCGCTTGGTCTCGGTGATGATCCCGCCGACCGTCACCAGGTCCTTGTCGCGCCGGTCCTCCAGTGCCGACAGCGGACAATCGACGCGCGCGCGCAGCACCTCGCGCAGCGGCTTGAGCGGATGCGCCGATATGAACAGCCCGATCGCTTCCTTCTCAACGGCCAGCAGCTGCGCCTGCTCGAACTCCGCAGCCGGGATCGGGGGATGGACCGGCTGCCCGAGGCTCGCGCCGGTGGGCGCCGCCGTCGAGGAGCCGCCCTGTGCGGGCCCCTCCTGCAGGTCGAAGATCGAGCCCTGGCCGATGAGCGCATCCTGCTGGATCTTCTGGCCGGCCCCCTGGGCCTGCTCGAGCACCTCGAGCATTCCCTTCCGGCTCGCGCCGGTCGAGCCGAAGGCTCCGCACTTGATCAGCGCATCGATGGCCTTCTTGTTGACCGTGCGGCTGTCCACGCGCTCGCAGAAGTCCCACAGCGAGGCGAACTCGCCGCCCTGCTCGCGCGCCCGCTTGATCGCCTCCACGGCCTGATAGCCGACGCCCTTGACCGCGTCCAGGCCGAAGCGGATGTTGCCGTCCACGACCGTGAACTCGTGGTCTGAGAGGTTGACGTCCGGAGGCAGGATCTCGATGCCCATCTCCTCGCAGCGAACGACGAAGAAGGGCACCTTGTCCTTGGTGGACATCACCGAGGAGATCAGGGCCGCCATGTACTCGGCGGGGTAGTTCGCCTTCAGCCACGCCGTGCGATAGGCGATCAACGCGTAGCAGGCTGCGTGAGACTTGTTGAACGAGTAGTCGGCCGACTTCTCGTTGGTCTGCCACAGGAACTCGATCACCTCGGCGCTCGTGCCCGACGCGCGGCAGCCCTCGACGAATTCCGGCTTCAACGCCGCCATTGCGGCGCGGTTCTTCTTGCCGATCGCCTTGCGCAGATCATCCGCCTTGGAGCCGGAGAAGCCGGCGAGGTCCTTGGCGATCTGCATCGCCTGCTCCTGATAGAGGATCACGCCCTTGGAGGACTGCAGGATTCCGCGCAGCCGCTCGTCCGGGTAGGAGATCTCCTGCGGATTGTGCTTGCCCCTGGCGTAGGCGGGAATCTGGTCCATCGCGCCGGGGCGGTAGAGCGCGACGAGCGCGACGAGATCGTCGAACTCGTCGGGGCGCACTTTCTTGAGCGCCTCGCGCATGCCCTCGGACTCGAACTGGAACACCCCGGTGGAGTCCCCGCGGGCGAGCATCTGGAAGGTGCGCGCGTCATCGAGCGGCAGCGTGGTCATGTCCGGGCGCTCGCCGCTTGAGCGCTCGATGATGTCCAGCGCGTCCTCGATCACGTCGAGATTGCGGAGGCCGAGGAAGTCCATCTTGAGCAGGCCGATGTCCTCGATCGGCTTCATCGAGAACTGGGTCACCATGCGGAACGCGCGCTCACCGTCCTCGCCGGTGCCCCCGTCGGCCAGCTGCAGGGGCACGATGTCCGTGAGCGGGCCCTCCGCGATCACCACGGCCGCCGCATGGATCGAGGAGTTGCGCACAATGCCCTCGAGCCCCCGGGCCACGTCGACGATCTTGCGCGCATCCGGCTCCTCGTCGTAGGCCTTGCGCAGCTGCTGCCCGGCCTTCAGGCACTCCTCGAAGGACGGCGCGCGGCCCATGATCGGATCGGGGATGAGCTTCGCCAGGCGATCGCCGGCGGCGTAGTCGAAGCCGAGCACGCGCGCCGCGTCGCGCGTGGCCGCGCGGGGGAACATCTTGCCGAAGGTGATGATCTGCGCGACCGACTCGCGCCCGTACTTCTCGGTCACGTAGCGCATCACGCGCTCGCGTCCGCGCACCGAGAAGTCGATGTCGATGTCCGGCATCGACACGCGCTCGGGGTTCAGGAAGCGCTCGAACAGCAGGTCGTAGCGCAGCGGGTCGACGTCGGTGATCGCCAGGCAGTAGGCCACGATCGAGCCGGCCGCCGAGCCGCGGCCGGGTCCCACGGCGATGCCGTTCTCCTTGGCGAACCTCACGAAGTCCCACACGATCAGGAAGTACGCGTTGAAGCCCATCCGGTCGATGACGCCGAGCTCCATCTCCATGCGCTCGACGGCCTCCGCCCCGGGCGGATCGCCGTAGCGCAGCCGCATGCCCTCGCGCACGCGCTCACGCAGGTAGTCACGCTCTGAGCTCCCGTCCGGCGTCTGGTAGTTGGGGATCAGCTGCTTGCCGAGCTCGAGCTCGATCGAGCAGCGCTCGGCGATCTCCAGCGTGCTGGCGATCGCCTCGGGCCACTCCGCGAAGGCCGCGATCATCTCCCCGCTGTCGCGCAGGTAGAACTCGTTGGTTTCGAAGGTCAGCTTGGGCGCCGCGATCGTGCTCTTGGTCTGCACGCACAGCAGCGCCGTGTGATGCCCGTAGTCCTCACGGCGCAGGTAGTGCACGTCGCCGGTGCCCACCAGGCTGCAACCGACCTCGCGGGCGATCTTCACGATGCTCTCGTTGCACTTCTCCTGAGCCGGCAGGCCGTTCTTCTGGACCTCGAAGTAGACGTTCTCCGAGCCGAACACCGACAGCAGCTCGTCCGCGTGGGCGCGCGCATCTGCGTGCCGGTCCTCGAGCAGGCGCTGGCAGAAGCGCGAGGCCAGGCATCCGCTCAGCGCGATCACGCCGGCCGAGTAGCGCTCGATCTGGGCGAGGTCGACGGTCGGCTTGCCACGCTGCAGGCCCTCCAGGAAGCCGGCCGAGGAGAGCTTGACGAGGTTGCGGTAGCCCGTGTCGTCGGCGGCCAGCAGCGTCAGGTGATTGCGCTCGACCCGGCCCGGGCCGGCCGCATGATGATCGTCGACGAGATAGATCTCACAGCCCACGATCGGCTTGACGCCGTGCTTGGCGCACGACTTGTAGAGCTCCACGGCGCCGTTCATCACACCGTGGTCGGTCAGCCCAAGCGCCGGCTGGCCGAACTCGGCGGCGCGGGCGGCCAGGGAGTCCACCTTGCACGCGCCGTCGAGCAGCGAGTACTCGGAGTGGACGTGCAGGTGCGCGCAGGCGGGCTTGCTCACTGCGACTTCATGCTAGGCGGCTCGGCGGCGGCCGAGCGGCGGCGGCGCCGCTCTTTGCGCCTGATCCGCAAGCGGGTCAGCAACGACATGCTGTGCTTGTGCGGCGCCGCCTTCGCCGCCGGCACGGCTGCCTTCACCGCAGGCGCGCCGGCCCGCTCACCCGCGCCCACCTGCGCTTGCGCACCGGCCTGCTCGCCATCCCCGGAATCCTCCACGCGCGCGCGCAGGCGCTCGACGGCGGCGGCGAGCGCAGCGGCCATCTCCCCGCGGTCGACCTCCTCGGGGCGCGGGGGCGCCTGCGGCGGAGATGCGGACCGGTCGGGGGGCTCGGGCACATCGGCGCTCGGTGCGGCCGGCCGGCCGGCGTGCGCCTGCGGCGGCTCCGCGGCGGTCTGCGGCGAGCCTGCGGGGGTGGAACGCTTGGGCTCTGCGTCGGCGCTCCGCTCGGGCTCTGCGTCGGCGCTCCGCTCGGGCTCTGCGTCGGCGCTCCGCTCACGCTCGGCGGCTCGCAGCCGGCCGACCATCGCGCCGAGCTCGCCGAGCAGCGCTTCCACCCTGCGGTGGCCCTGTCGCATGCTCTCCAACAGCCGATCGGAGCGCTCGCGAGCGTCGCGCTCGCTTTCCAGCCCGTGCTGGATCTCGAGTGCGCGCCGCTCGAGATCGGTGAGCCGCACCTGGAAGGCCTGCTCGGCGCGACGCGCCGCAGCGATCTCGGTCGCCGTCGCCTGCTCGGCCTCCGCGAGCGTCCTCTGGGCCTGCTCGAACTGCAGCGCCAGCTCCCGTGCGCGCTGCTCGCTGGCACTGAGGCGGCGAGTCAGTCGCTCGATCTCGCTGCGACTCTCGCGTTCCACATCGGTTCGGCGATCCTCGGCCTCGACCCGCAGTCGTTGCTCGGCGTACTCACGCTGCTTCGCGCGCCGCAGCTCCTGCTCGCTCAGGGTGCGCTCGCCGGCCGCCGCCTTCTCGGCCTCGATCAGCCCGGACAGTCGTCGCCGCTCCTCCTCGGCCCCCCGCAACCGCTGCTGAAGGCTTGCCACGTGCGTCTCGAGCGTTCTCACGGTCGCCTCGGCCGCCTCGGCGCGGCGAACGAGTGCCGTCTCTCCGGATTCAGCCGCGCGGCGCGCGCGGCGCTCGGCCAGCAAGTCGCCCTCGGTACCGGAGCCGCGCCCCTCTGCCGGAGCTCCCGACTCACCGCCCGGCGTTTCGCTTCCCTCTGCGATCACCATGGCCTCAACCTACGGCGCGCGCCGGACGGCTCGCGTCAGCTGCTCGTCTGGTCCCCGTGCTGCTCCTCGCGCAGCCGCCAGGCCATCCGTGACTGCAGTGACCACAGCTCGATGAAGCCGGGTGAGGCGGCCTGCGAGAAGAGCCCACCGGACTCGGCGAACGACGCTAGGCTCGGCGTCGTAGATGGCATTCGGCGAGGAGCGGCTGACGACCCTCGCCTGTCCCTTGTAGAGCTTCAGGCCGATCGTCCCCGTGACGCGCGCGTTGACCCGATGCATGTAGGCGTCGAGGTCCGAGCGCAGCGGCTCCCACCACAGCCCCGCATAGACCAGGTAGGCCCACTGGCGGTCGAGCTGCGGCTTGAACTGGTTCTGGTGGATCGTGCACACGAGCCGCTCGAGCTCCTGATGGGCCGGCAGCACGATCGCCGCCGCAGGCACCTCGTAGATGTCGCGCACCTTCAGCCCGACGATGCGATCCTCGATGTGGTCGACTATCCCCACGCCGTGGCGCGCTCCCGCTTGGGCGGTGCGTTCGATCAGCTCGACCAGCCCCAGCGACTGCCCGTTCAGGGCCACCGGTCGACCGCGCTCGAAGCTCAGCTCGAGCTGCTCGGGCTCGTCGGGCGCGTCCTCGGGCCGGGTGACGAGCTGGAAGACGTCGTCGTCGGGCGGATGGGTCAGATCCTCGATCCAGCGACCCTCCGAGGAGCGCCCCCAGAGGTTGTCGTCGATCGAGTACGGCGCGCTCTCGGTGCCGCCCTTGATCGGGATCCCGTTGGCGCGCGCGTAGGCGATCTCCTCCTCGCGCCCCATCTGCCAGGAGCGCACGGGCGCGATCACCTTCAGCTCGGGCGCGAGCGTCGCGACCGTCGCCTCGATGCGGACCTGGTCGTTGCCCTTGCCGGTGCAGCCGTGCGCGATCGTGTCGCAGCTGCTGGCGCGCGCATGCTCGACGGCCAGCTTCGCGATCAACGGCCGGCCGAGCGCCGTGAACAGGGGGTAGCCGCCGCCGTACAGCGCGTTGGCGTTGATCGCCGGCGCGAGGTACTCCTCGGCGAACTGCTCTCTGGCGTCGACGACGTGACACTCGAGCGCTCCCAGCCGCATCGCCTTGCCCTTGATGACCTCATAGTCCTCGCCGGGCTGGCCGAGGTTGACCGTCAGGCACACGACCTCGGCGTCGTAGGAGTCCTGGATCCACTTGAGCATCACGCTCGTGTCAAGGCCGCCGGAGTAGAGCAACAGGACGCGGTGCACCTGCCGGGGGTCGGCCTCGTAGGAGGCCGTCGGCGCCGCGAAGCCGTGCGGGGCTGGGTCGTTGCTCACGGGCGCGAAGGCTATCGATGCGGCCTTCGCTTCGGCGGCGGGCGCAGCGTCGTGGCGCGGATCAGCGCCCTGGCCGGGTGCAGGCCGGCCGCGTTGGTCACGACCGCCGTGAACGTGACACGCTCGTTGTAGGGCAGCCTGCCGAGCGCAGCCTGAAAGACGCCCGCGGAGACGGTCCTGGCGGCCATGACCACGGTGGCGATCCGGTGGCAGGCCGTCGCCGCGGCCGCCCTGCGGGCCCTGCCGCGCCTCTTGACCGGGCAGCGGGCGCTCACCCGGTAGCTCGCCCAGGCGCGCACGCCCAGCGCCGCGCCATTGGTGTCGGAGGCGCGGATCGAAGAGCGTGCATGCGCGCAGGTGGCAGTGCAGGGTCCTGATCGATGCGAGCGGCGCGGCGGTGTCGGGGGCGAGCCCGGGGATCGTGGCGCTGCGCGCGGTCGACACCCCGCCGGCGTTGCTGGCCTGCACGACGCACACCAGCTGCGCACCCACCAGGCTCGCCGGCGCGGTGAAGACCTCGCTCGGGGCCGCTCTGGAGCGCCTGTGGGGCGGCGCCTTCGGTCTGGAAGGTGTAGGTGAAGGACGGCGAGCCGCTCCATGCTCCCGGCTGGCAGGTGAGCGGGCCGAAGTCCACCGCCGTGGCGCCGAAGGGCCTGATCGCTGGAGGGAGGCTCGGACGGGGCGCGATCGGAGGTGATTCGCTGCCTTCGATGAAGGCGCGTATCTCGGGGGCGGCCAGGTTCGTGAAGCACGTCCGGCTGACCGACGGGGCATTCCCTGCAGCCCGAAATCCACGATTCCCACCTGCACGGCGGGGCTGCCCTGCGTCAGTGGCCCGCCGCTGTCGCCCTGGCAGGTCGAGGAGTTCGCTGCCGACGGCGCACAGCAGCACCGCGGAGTTCGACCCCGACCTGGTCGCGGCAGGCGTCGCTGCTGACCGCCGTGAGCGTGGTCGAGAACAGCTCGCCATTCGGCCTCGCCGCTTCGGCGCCTTCCTGTTTGCCGTATCCGCTGACCTCGAGCGGCGTCCCCGGCGCGGGCGTGGCCCCGGCGACGACCACGGCTATCGCCTGCGCGTGTTTGGCGGCCGAGAGTTCGAGCGGCGTTTCGAGCGTCAGAATCGCGACGTCGTCGCTGATCGGAGATGCCGTGTAGAGGGGATCCCTGCGGATGCTCGCCACGTTGCGCACCTGTGCCGTGGCGGACAGGACGGGGTTCTCGGAGGAGTCCCCGGCGAGGATCTCGTAGCGGTCCGGACGTGGAGTCGTCGTGCCCTCGACGTCGGTGCAGTGGGCGGCGGTGAGGATGTGGGTCGCGTCCAGGATCGATCCTCCGCATGACGTCGTGACCGTGCTGGCGCCTTCTTCGAAGGGCCCGCCTTCCACGTACACCTGCCACGGGAGCTGTTCGATCGAGGTCCGCTGACCGCCGACGATATAGGGGACCAGCGGCCCTTCGCTCAGCGTGGCGGCGGCGGCCGGCGCCGCCTGGAAGGCGGGAATGCAGGCGCTCAGCCCGAGCGTGACCAGCAGCATCGAGGTCCTGCGGCGAAGCGACTTTGGCGGCGAATGTCTCACGGTGGCCTACCTTGAACACGCCGGAGGACCGCTCGGAGCCCCCGCTCGGCGGCGCACCTCTGGGTCGGTCGCGGCGGCCGGGCGCTTTAGCATCGCCGCAGCCGCGTCGCGATAGCGTTGCTCGGGCTGCCTCGCCGCGGCGCCGCCGTGGCTGCGCCGCGCCGGCCCGCTCAAGCCTCCAGCGCACGGGACAGCCTCCCGAGCGCCTCGCCGATCTGCTCCTCGTCGAGGATCAGCGGCGGCAGCAGCCGCAGCGTGGCGGGGCCGGTGGCGTTGACGATCAGCCGCTGCTCGAGCAGCGCCCGGCGCACGACCTCGGGGGCGGAGACGTCCAGCTCGCACGCGAGCATCAGTCCGCGTCCGCGCACCGAGAGGACGTGCGGAAGCCGTCCGAGCCCGTCGGCGAGCGTGTGGCCGAGATCGCACACGCCGTGCGAGCAGCGCCGCATCGTCGGTCACCTCCAGCGCGGCGAGCGCCGCCGCCGCCACGACCGGGCCGCCACCGAAGGTCGAGGCGTGGTCGCCGGGGATGAACACGTCGGCAAGGCGCGGGCCGGTGACCAGCGCGCCGATGGGCAGCCCTCCGGCGAGAGCCTTCGCGAGCGTGATGGCGTCGGGCACCACGCCGGCCTGCTCGTAGGCCCACAGGGATCCCGTGCGGCCCATGCCGCGTCTGGACCTCGTCGAAGATGAGCGCCGCACCATGCTCGTCGCAGGCCGCGCGCGCCGCCACGAGCAGCTCCTCGGAGAGGAGGATGCACCCCGCTCTCGCCCTGGATCGGCTCGAGGATCACGGCGGCGGTGCGCTCGTCAACGGCGCCCGCGAGCGCGCCGGGCTCGGGCGCGACGGCGCGAAAGCCCGGCACCAGGGGGGCGAAGGGAGCCTGCTTGGTCTCCTGGGGAGTCGCCGACAGCGCGCCGTAGGTGCGCCCGTGGAAGGCGCCGTGCGCGACCACGATGTCGCCGGCGTGCGTGGCCTTGCGCGCGAGCTTGATCGCCGCCTCGTTGGCCTCGGCGCCCGAGTTGCAGAAGAACACCTTGCCGCCGAGGCTCGCTTGCGACAGGCGTGCGGCCAGGCGCATGGCCGGCTCGGTGTAGAAGAGGTTGCTCACGTGCATCAGCCGCCCGACCTGCTCGCGCACGGCCTCGACCACGTGCGGGTGGCAGTGGCCGAGGTTGGTGACCGAGATGCCGCAGAGGAAGTCCAGGTACTCGTTGCCCTGCCCGTCCCACAGCCGCGCGCCCTCGCCGCGAGCGAACTCCACCGGGAGGCGGGCGTAGGAGCCCATCACGCTGGTGCGCTCGAGCTGCTGGAGCTCGGACAGGCTCATGGGGCGGCCTCGATCTTGGTGCCGATTCCCGCGTCGGTGAACAGCTCGAGCAGAAGCGAGTGCGCGGTGCGCCCGTCGAGGATGTGCGCGGCACTCACGCCCGCGTGGATCGCCTGCACGCACGCCTCGAGCTTCGGAGCCATCCCGCCCTCCAGGCCCGGCAGGGCCTGCTGCACCTGCTCCACGGTCGCCTGCGCGATCAGGCTCCCTGGGTCGGCCGGATCCCCCAGCCAGCCTGGCACGTCGGTGAGGAAGACGACCTTGTAGGCGCCGATCGCGCCGGCCACCGCGCCGGCGGCCTCATCGGCGTTGACGTTGTAGGAGCGTCCATCCCGGTCGGCGCCGACCGAGGCGATCACAGGGATGTAGTCGCGCGCGACGTGCTCGATCAGGTCGACGTTCACGCGCTCGATGCGCCCGACGAACCCGATGTCCTCGCCACCGGGTGCGACGCGGCGGGCGACGCGAAAGAGCGAGCCGTCGTCGCCGCAGAGGCCCACCGCCGGCTGGCCGTGACGGCTCAGGCGCAGCACGATCTCCTTGTTGACCTTGCCGACGAGCACCATCTTGGCGACCTCGACCGTGCTCTCGTCGGATACGCGCAGACCGCCGACGAACTCGACCGGCAGCCCGAGGCGCTGCATGTAGGCCGTGATCTCCGGGCCGCCACCGTGGACGACGATCGGGTTCAGCCCGACGTACTTCAGCAGCACCACGTCGCGCGCGAACTCCTCGCGCAGGCCGGGATCCTCCATCGCGGCGCCGCCGTACTTGATTACCACCGTCTTTGAGTGGAACTCCCTGATGTAGGGAAGCGCCTCGAGCAGCGTGCCCACGTCACGCATCGCCGTGTCCTCCGGGTCCGGGCGTCACGTCGTGTACTCCGCGTTGACCTCCACATAGCGGCGGGAGAGGTCGGAGAAGAAGACCTCCGTTTCGGCGCCCTCGCCGGGAAGCCCCAGCTCGATCTGCACCTCCTTCGCCTGCACTGAGGTGCGAAGCGCCTGCTCGTCGTGCTCGACCGAGGTGCCGGCCGAGCACACGACGATGCCCTCGATGGCGATGTCGAGCGCCAGGGGAGCGGTGCCCGGCAGCGCGCCGCCGACCGCCTGCAGGATGCGCCCCCAGTTGGGGTCGCCGCCGTTGAGCGCCGCCTTGACCAGCGGCGAGTTCGCCACCGCGCGAGCGGCCGCCTCGGCGCTCTGCAGATGCCCGCCGCGCACGAGCACGCGCGCGATCCGCTCCGCGCCCTCGCCGTCTGCGACCATCATGATCGCCAGCTGGCGCAACAGCGCGTCCAGGGCCTCGCCGAGACGAAGCTCATCCTCGCTTTCGGGAGCCACGACCACGCCGCTGGAGCCCGAGCAGAGCAGGATCGCGGTGTCGTTGGTCGACAGCTGCCCGTCCACCGACGCGCGGTCGAAGGAGCGCTTGACGCAGACCCCGAGCAGCAGGTCGGCCGTCTCCGCGCGCAGCGCCGCGTCGGTCTCGATGAAGCACAGCATCGTGGCGAAGCGCGGGGAGATCATGCCCGCGCCCTTGCACTGGGCGCTGAGCCGAACGGAGCCCGACGGCAGCTCGACCTCCAGGCTGGCCCGCTTCTCGAAGGCGTCTGTGGTCTGGATCGCCCGCTGGAAGTCGCCGTCGCCCTCGGTGCTCAGCCGCGGCACGGCGTCGAGTATGCCCCGGAGGGTCTCCTCCACGGGCAGCTGGTGGCTGATCGAGCCGGTGGACGCCAGCGCCACGCGGGCGGGGTCCACGCCGAGCGCGCCCGCGGCCGCGCCCTGCGTCTTGGCGGCGTCGTCGAGCCCCCGCCGGCCGGTGGCGGCGTTGGCACAGCCGGAGTTGGCGAGCACGACGCGCAGGGAGTCGAGCCGGCAGCGCTCGCGGGTCACGAGCACCGGCGCCGCCGGCGCGCCGCTGGCGGTGAAGCGCGCCGCGCTGACCACGCTCTCGGCGTCGCACAGCAGCAGCCCCAGGTCGGGATTGCCGCTCGGCTTGATCCCGCAGGCGACCCCGGCGGCGCGAAAGCCGGCGGGGAGCCCGGCGCCGGCGCCGAGGTCACGCACGTGCGCGGGGGCGGTCACCCAGCGCGAGCGAAAGAACGGCTGCGCCGCTCCCTCTCCGCGCCGCTCGGGCGCGGGGCCACCCGCCTTCCTCGCGCCGGAGGCGCTCACAGCAATCCCTCCGTCTCGGGCAGGTCGAACATCAGGTTGAGGTTCTGAACGGCCTGCGAGGAGGTGCCCTTCCACAGGTTGTCGAGCGCCGAGAGCACCACGACCTTGCCCGTGTGGCGATCGGCGGCGGCGAAGAGGCGGCAGAAGTTCGTCGCGCAGACCTCGCGGGTCCCGGGGGGAGCGTCCGCCAGCTCCACGAACGGCTCCTCGGCGTAGGCCTCCGCGTAGAGCTCGCGCAGCTCCTGCGCGGCGAGCTCGCGCGTAGGCGTGACATAGCAGCTGGCGAGCTCGCCCTGGTCGAGCGGCACGAGGTGCGCCTGGAACTGCACGCGCAGCTCTGCGCCGAGGAGCGCGAGCTGCTCCTCGATCTCGGGGGTGTGGCGATGGGCGGCGACCTTGTAGGGAAGGATGGTCTCGCCCGCCATCGACAGGTGCGTGGTCTCGTCGAAGGTGCGTCCCGCGCCCGAGATCCCCTGCTTGGCGTCGATCACGACATCCGCGATCAGCCCCGCGCGGGCGAGCGGGGCGAGCGCGAGCACGGCCGCCGTCGGATAGCAGCCCGGATTGGCGACGATCGGCGCCGACGCGATGCGGGCGCGGTGCAGCTCGGTCAGCCCATAGACCGCCTCGCCGAGCAGATCGGGGCGCGGATGGGCGCCATACCAGTGCTCGTAGGTGGAGCGCGAGGAGAGGCGGAAGTCGGCGCTCAGGTCGACCACGCGAGCGCCACGCTCGCGCAGCGCCCCCACCGTGGGGGCCGCGGCCGCGTGGGGGTAGCCGACGACCGCCGCGTCGATGTGGTCCAGCCGGTCGAGGTCGAGCTCCTCGATTGCCATCGGCACGCGGTAGCGCGGGTAGAGGTCCTCGAGGCTTCTGCCGGTCTCCGAGCGCCCGGTCACGGCCGCGAGCTCGAAACGGGGATGGCGCCAGAGCAGCTGTGCGGCCAGCGCCCCGGCGAAGCCCGTCGCGCCGGCCACGATCACACGCGGCGAGCCCTGCGCATGGCTCTGCGCCGCGGCGGGCCGTCCGCTGGGCCGCTCGGGGATGGGAGTGGCGTCAGCCACGCAGCTCACCCCCCATCGCCTGTAGCGCAGCGAGGACGCGCGTGCGCAGCGGCACGACGTCCTCGTCGGTCAGCGTGCGCTCGGGGGAGCGGAAGGAGAGGGCGAGGGCGAGCGAGCGCCTGCCCTCGCCGACCTGCTTGCCGGCGTAGACGTCGAACACGCTCACGTCCTCGAGCATCTCTCCCGCGGCATCGCGCACGCCGGCGAGCACGTCGGCCGCCGCGACGCCCTCGGGGAGCGTCACCGCGAGGTCCAGTCGCAGCGGCGGCAGGGGCGCAAACGGCCGGAAGGCGATCAGCTCGGGGCAGTGCGCCGCGACCCTGCCGAGATCGAGCGCGAACGTCGCGGTGCGCTCCAGATCCCAGGCGCCGGCCACGAGGGGGTGCAGCTCGCCGAGGAAGCCAAGCGTGTCCGTTCCCGCGAGCACCGCGGCGCTGCGGCCGGGGTGCAGGAACGGCCACTGCGCCGATCGCACCGACCAGTCGACGTGGAGCTTCTCGAGCAGCGCGCCGAGCAGCGCCTTGGCCGCGAAGAAGTCGGCCTCGCCGGGCGCCCCGCGCCATGAGCGGGGCGTCAGCGCACCGGTCGTGAGCACACCCAGAGCGTGGTGCTCGCGCGTCGGCGGACCATCATTCGCGGCGCGATAGACCGTGCCGGACTCGAAGATCGCCACGTCAGGGCCGTTGCGCGAGACGTTGTGGCGCGCGGCATCGAGCAGCGATCCGAGCAGCGTCGGGCGCATGATCGACTGCGCCTCGGAGAGCGGATTCTCCAGGCGCACCACCTGCCGCATGGGATGATCGGCCGGCAGGCGCAAGCGCTCGAGCAGTCCGGGGTCGGCGAAGCTCCAGCCGACGATCTCGAACAGCCCCCGCCCCGCCATCGCATCCTCGGCCGCCCTGCGCACGCGCTGGTCGTGGTTGAGCATGCCCGCCGCACCGCGGCGGGCCGGCAGGGTCGCGGGCAGTCGATCGAGGCCGTCGATGCGTGCGACCTCCTCGATCAGGTCCACCTCGCGCGTCACGTCGTCGCGCCGCAGCGCCGGCACGGTGACCCGCAGGCCGTCCTCGGCGGGCTGAGTGTCGAAATCGAGCGCCTGCAGGATCTCCGCCTGGCGCTGCAGCGCCACCGGCATGCCGAGGATCGCCTCCACGCGCGAGGAGCGCAGCCCGAGCGCGATCGGCGGGGTGGGGCTCCAGGCCTCGTCGACGGTGCCCGGCAGGACCTGCGCGCCGCACAGCTCGATCATCAGGCGCGTGGCCACGGCCTGCGCGTGGGAGCACTGCTCGGGCTGCAGGCCCTTCTCGAAGCGAGCGGACGCCTCGCTGCGCAGACCCAGAGCGACCGAGCTGCGGTGGATGTTCGGACCGCTCCAGGTGGCGACCTCCAGCAGCACACGCCTGGTGTCCGGATGCACCTCCGAGCGCGCGCCGCCCATCAGCCCGGCGATCGACGTCGGCCCCTCGGCGTCCTCGATGAGCACCGTCTCGCCGCCGAGCGTGCGCAGCTGCCCGTCGAGCGTCTGCACCTGCTCGCCCTCGCGCGCGCGGCGCACCGTCAGGCGCCGGCTTGCGACGCGGTCGAGGTCGAAGGCGTGCAGCGGCTGACCGGTGAGCAGCATCGCGTAGTTGGTGATGTCGACGACGTTGTTGATCGGCCGCTGGCCCGCGGCCGTCAGCCTCGCGGCGAGCCACGGCGGGGAGGGCGCGATGGCGACGTTCTCGAACACCCGCGCGGTGAAGCGCCGGCAGAGGTCGGGGCACTCGACCGTGACCGCGGCGCCGTCGAGGCGCCCCGCGGAGCCAGGGTCATCGAGCCACGGAGCGGCGGACAGCGGCGCCCCCGTCGCGGCGTGCAGCTCGCGCGCCACCCCGTATATGCCAAGGCAATCGGGCCGGTTCGGTGTTATCTCGAGCTCGAGCACCTCGGTTGCGATCGGCAGCACGTCCGCGAGCGGAGTCCCGGGGCGGGGCACCGCGCCGGAACGGCGTGGTCCGGCGTCGAGCGCGAAGTCGTCGAGTACGAGGATCCCGCCGTCGCCGCTTCCCATGTCGAGCTCGCCGGCGGCGAGGATCATCCCTTCGGAGAGCACGCCGCGAAGCTTGACCGCCTCGAGCGTGCGCCCGTCGGGCAGCACGGCCCCCGGCCGTGCCACCGCGACGGTCTGCCCAGCCGCCACGTTGGGTGCCCCGCAGACGATTCGCGCCGGCCGGCGCTCGGGCTCCGGCGGCCCGGCCGAAGCGCCCGCGGGGCCTTCCCCTGGCGCGGCGGCGGTGTCGCCGAGGTCGACCAGGCACACCTGCAGCCGGTCGGCATCGGGATGCGGCTCGGCCTTCAGCACGCGTCCCACGAGAAAGTTCTCCACGGCGCCGACCCCATGCCGGTGAATGGCCTCGACCTTCGTTCCGGTCATCGTCAGGCGCTCCTCGACCCCGTCGACGTCGAGCGCGGGGTCGCAGTGTTCGCGCAGCCAGTTCAGCGGCACCCTCATCTGAGCTGCTCCAGGAAGCGCAGGTCGTTTTCGAAGTACAGGCGCAGGTCTGGGATGCCGTGCTTGAGCATCGCGATCCGCTCCACCCCCATGCCCCACGCAAAGCCCTGGACCCTCTCGGGATCGTATCCGGGCGCGTTGCGCTCGCTGGTCGGCACGTAGGCGTAGAGGTTCGGATCCACCTCTCCAGCCCCCAGCACCTCCAGCCAGCCCTCGCCCTTGCACAGGTAGCAGCGCGCGCCGTCGCGCAGGAAGCCCTTGCCTTGACAGTGAAAGCACGACACGTCCACCTCCACGCTCGGCTCGGTGAACGGGAAGAAGTGCGGACGCAGCCTGACCTCCCTCTCCTCGCCGAAGGCCGCCCGCGCGAACACCAGCAGCGTCCCCTTCAGGTCCGCCAGCGTGATGTCCTCGTCGACCGCGAGTCCCTCGATCTGATGGAACTGCGGCGTGTGCGTGGCGTCGGAGTCCGGACGGTACACGCGACCGGGTATCACCACATACAGCGGCGGTGGATGGGCCTCCATCGCGCGCACCTGCATCGGCGAGGTGTGCGTTCGCAGCACGAGCTCCTCCCCGCCCGGGGGCCCGGGCAGGGAGTCGGGACCCGCCCCGCCAGCGGGCCCCGCGACGTAGAAGGTGTCGGTGCGGGCGCGCGCGGGGTGCGTGGCGGCGTGGTTGAGGGCGTCGAAGTTGTAGTGGACGGTCTCCACCTCGGGGCCCTCCATGACGGTGAAGCCGAGACCCAGGAAGATGTCTTCCAGCTCGCGCCGGGTGGAGGTCAGAAGGTGCAGGCCGCCGATCGGCTGGGGCGGCGCGCCGGGCAGCGTGATGTCGACGCGGTCGGCCGCCAGAGCGCTCTGCAGCTCGTCGGCTCCGAGCTGCGCAGCGCGCGCCTCGATCTTCTCGGCGAGCTCCCGCCGCGCGTCGTTGGCCAGCCTGCCCGCCTCGGCGCGCTCGGCGGGCTCGAGCTCCGAGACCGCCCGCAGGAGCTGCGGCAGCTCGGCCTTGCGCCCGAGGTAGCGCACGCGCAGCTCCTGCAGCGCCTCGCTCGTGGGCGCCTGCGCGATCAGCGCGTCGGCCTCTGCCTGCAGGGCTTGGATACGCTCGATCATGACGCCCGGACCCTAGATGACAGCGGGGCGTCAGACCGATGACGCGTCATCTCATAGAGCGCTACCGTCGCCGCCATCGCGGCGTTCAGCGACTGCGAGGCGATCGGGATCCGCGCCACGTGCTCGCACGCCGAGAGCACCGGGCCCGGCAGGCCCTCGCGCTCGGCGCCGACGAGCAGGCTGACGGCGCCCCCTGCACCGCCGTCGCGACCCGGCCCGCGTAGCGGCTCGGTCGCGTCGGGGACGAGGGCGATGCGCTCACCGGGCAGCTGCTCCACGCCGCTGACCCTTGCGAGCGCCACCGCGAAGATCGCACCCATGCTCGCGCGCACGGCCTTGGGCGAGTGCGGATCGGCGCAGCCCGGCCCGAGCGCCACGCTGCCGGCGCCGAACGCCTGCGCGCTGCGCAGCACCGTGCCGACGTTGCCGGGATCCCTGACACCGTGCAGATACACGCACAGCGGCCCTGCCGGTGCGCCCCAGCGCTGCTCATAGACGCCGATCACCCGCGTGCCCGAGCCGAGCGTCGAGACCGCCCGCAGGGCGGCCGGCTCGACGTCGTGAAAGCCCTCGCCGCCGAGCCCGGAGCCCGCCAGGCGATAGCCCTCGAGCGCCGGGCGCCCGGCACGCTGCGCGGCGCCGACGAGATCCTCACCCTCGGCCAGGAACCTGCCGCTGCGCTCGCGCTCGCGCCGCCGCTGCAGCCGGCGAACGGCCTTCAGGCGGGGGTTCTCTGCGGATGTGATGCGGGTCATCGCTGTGCTGTGATCTCGTTCGTCGGGGGTCTGTGGGTGAACAAAAAAAGAGCGCCGTCCTTGTCAGGAGCGACGCCCGGGAGGCTGTCGATGTCGATTGCCGGACACCACCGGCCAAGCCGGGGTTCAGGCAGTCGACGCCTCGCGGGCGACCTCGGCGAAACGTCGAAAGGTCTCGGCGTCGCGGACGGCGATGTCGGCGAGCACCTTGCGGTCGAGCTCTACGCCGGCCAGCGACAGGCCGTGCATGAACTGCGAATAGCTCATTCCGTTGATCCGCGCGGCGGCGTTGATGCGCGTGATCCACAGCCGCCGGAAGTCGCGCTTGCGGTTGCGCCGATCGCGATAGGCGTACGCGTCGGCCTTCATCAACGCCTCCTTGGCGCGCTTGTAGTTCGAATGAGCCTCGCCGCGGAACCCCTTCGTCAGCTCGAGCGTCGCGCGACGCCTCTTGCGCGCATGAACCGAGCGCTTCACCCTAGTCATCTGCCGACTCCGAGCATCCGCTTGATCCGTGGCGTGTCATCGCCTGATATCGCCGCCGGCCTGCCCAGCGCACGCCTGCGTTTGGGCGACTTCTTCTCGAGGATGTGGCTCGTGAAGGGATGACGGCCCCGCACCTTGCCGGTCGCGGTGACCTTGAAGCGCTTCTTCGCGCCGGAGTGTGTCTTCATCTTGGGCATGATCTGGGGCCCTCGATTATGACACGGCCCCATCGGCCGAGTCGCCCGCGACGTCACCGGCTCGCGCCTCGCCGATCGCGGCCGGGGTCTCGCCGATCGCGGCCGGGGTCTCGCCGATCGCGGCCGGGGTCTCGCCGATCGCGGCCGGGGTCTCGCCGATCGCGGCCCGGGTCTCGACGGCGGCGGCCGGAGTCTCGTGGTCGATCGCCGCGGAGGCGACGTCGCCGATGTGCGCGCCATCGGAGAGCTCGCCGTTTGACTGCTCGCCGATATCGACGCGGCCGGCCAGCACGGCCTTCGACGGCGCCATCATCATCGTCATGTTGCGCCCTTCCTGCAACGGGCGCTGCTCCACCACGCCCAGCTCGGACAGCTCCCCCGCCAGCCGGTCGAGGATCGCGACGCCGCGCTCGGGATGGGTCACCTCCCGTCCTCGAAACATGATCGTGATCTTCACCTTGTCCTTGTGGCGCAGAAAGCGCTCGACGTGGTGCTTCTTGGTGTCGTAGTCGTGCTGGGCGATCTTGGGACGGAACTTGATCTCGCGAATCGTGATCTGCTGCTGATGCTTGCGCGCCTGCTTGAGCTTCTGGGCCTGCTCGTACTTGTACTTGGAGTAGTCGAGCACGCGACAGACCGGCGGGCGCGCCTCGGGCGCGACCTCGACCAGGTCGAGGTCGCGTTCCTGCGCGAAGCTGAGGGCGTCGGCCGTCTTCAGCACGCCGATCTGGTTGCCCTCGTCGTCGATCAGCCGCACCTCCGGCACGCGAATGCGCTCGTTGATCCTCGTAGTGTCCCGCTCAGGCGGACGCCGGTCGAACCTACGGGGAACCGGCACTAGCTGTCGGAGCCGCGCGTCAAGCGGATGCTAGGCGCGGCGCTCTGAGGATTTCCGGGGCTTCAACGCCGGTCAGTATAGCTTCCGCAGCAGCCCCTCGCCAAACTCGCCCACGGACACGCTCCCGGTGTCGCCGGCCCTGTGCTCGCGCACCGAGACCGTTCCGTCGCGCTGCTCGCGCTCTCCGACCACGAGCATGTAGGGGACCTTGCGCAGCTCCGCGTCGCGGATCTTGCGCCCGATCGACTCGCTGCGGCCGTCCAGCTCGGCGCGCAGCTCACGCGCGCGCAGCTCGTCCATCACGCGCGCGCCGTAGGAGCTGAAGCGGTCGGAGACGGGCAGCACGATCGCCTGCACGGGCGCCAGCCAGAGCGGGAACTCGCCGGCGTAGTGCTCGATCAGGATGCCGATGAACCGCTCGAAGGAGCCCAGCAGCGCGCGGTGGATCATCACCGGGCGGTGCTCGGCGTTGTCCGCGCCGGTGTAGTGCAGGTCGAAGCGCTGCGGCATCGAGTAGTCCAGCTGGACCGTGCCGAGCTGCCAGGAGCGCCCGATCGAGTCGGTCATGTGCAGGTCGATCTTCGGGCCGTAGAAGGCGCCGTCGCCGGGGTTCAGCTCGTAGCTGAGCCCCTCCGCCTCCAGGGCACCGGCGAGCGCGGCCTCGGCGCGATCCCACATCTCCTCGCTGCCGATGCGCTGCTCGGGTCGCGTGGAGAGCTCCAGCCGCGGCTCGATGTGAAAGCGCTCATAGAGGTCGAAGCCGAAGCGCAGGCACTGCACGACCTCCTCCTGGACCTGCTCGTCGGTGCAGAAGATGTGGGCGTCGTCCTGGGTGATGTGGCGCACGCGCAGCAGGCCGTGCAGCACGCCGCTGGGCTCGTGGCGGTGGACGAGGCCGGCCTCGCTGTAGCGCACCGGCAGGTCGCGGTAGGAGCGCCTCTCGTCGTCGTAGATCTGGATGTGGGCCGGGCAGTTCATCGGCTTCAGGCCCATCGGGCGACCCTCGACGTCGGTGAAGTACATGTTGTCCTTGTACTTCTCCCAGTGCCCCGAGCGCTTCCACAGCTCGGCGTCGTAGAGGATCGGCGTCTTGACCTCGCGGTAGCCGCGCACACAGTTCTCCGTGCGCCACAGCTCGGTCAGCTCGTTCCAGATCGTCATGCCCGCGGGCTTCCAGAAGGGGCTGCCGGGTGACAGGTCGCTGAACATGAACAGCCCCAGCTCGCGTCCGAGCCTGCGGTGGTCGCGAGCCTTCACCTGCTCGAGCCTCTCCAAGTGCTCCTGCAGTTCGGCCTTCGCGAAGAACGCCGTGCCGTAGAGGCGCGTCAGCATCGTCCTTGTCGAGTCCCCGCGCCAGTAGGCGCCGGCGACGGACTGCAGCTTGAACGCCCCCACGCTCTTCGTGCTCGGTGCGTGCGGCCCCCGGCAGAGGTCGGTGAACGGCCCGTTGGTGTACAACGAGACGCTCTGCAGGGGCTCGTCGCGCGCGGCGGCGCGCACGAGGTCGTCGATCAGCTCGACCTTGTAATCCTGGCCCTCCGCCAGGAAGCGCTCGCGTGCCTGCTCCGGGCGCACATCAGCGCGCTCGAAGCGCTCGCCGGCCTTCACGTGAGCGCGCATCCGCTCTTCGATCCGCGGGAAGTCGGCCTCGGACACCGACGCGCCCGCCGGGAACTCGAAGTCGTAGTAGAAGCCGTCCTCGATCGGCGGACCGATGGAGATCTTCACGCCCTCGTACAGCTCCATCACGGCCGTCGCCAGCACGTGCGCCGCGTCGTGGCGAATCAGCTGCAGGGCCTGCGCTCCGCTCTTCGGCGTGAGGATCGCGATGTGCGCGCCGTCGGGCAGCGCTCGCGCCAGATCGCGGACCTCCGGGCCTTCGCCGGCCTCGGGGTGGCTGACCTCGACGGCGAGCGCGGCGCGCGCGAGCCCCGCTCCCACGGCCGCGGCCGCGTCGGCTCCGGTGGCGCCGTCGTCCAGCTCGAGCGCCTTGCCGTCGGGAAGTGTCACGGTTACGGTCATGTGAGCGCTGGAGGCTAGCGCCCGCTCGGTGGATCGGGGCGCGCGCGGCGAGCTCAGGCCAGTTGCCAGAGCGCGTCGCCGGCGATGCTCGTTCGCCGCAGCACCCCTTCGCCCAGCAGCTCGAGCAGGGCCCGCTCGGCGGCGAGCCGGTCGGGCAGCTCGTTGTTGTGCGTCATGATCGCCGCCAGCTCCCCGGTCACGAGTCCGTCCGAGAAGGGCGCGAGCGCCTGCAGCGGGTCCTCCGGCGGCGCCCCGCGCTCGAGCGTGGGGTCGAGATTCGCGACCAGCACATCGTAGGCCTCGATCGGCTGAAAGCCCCCCGCCTCCACTCGACGGCCGTCGCTTTCGAATACGAGCGAAGGGGCCGAGTAGCGCACCGGCCCGTCGGTCTGGCGCGCCTTGCCCTGCAAGTGCGTGGGGCCACCCTCGGCGGTGCGCGCCTCGCGCTTGTCGGCCTCATAGGCCGCGACGGTGCGCTCGTCGTCGATCGCCGCGACGATCGCACGGCCGTCGAGCCCGCTGACATGCTCGAGCGCCCGCGCGATGTCATCGTCCTCGTCGAGCACCAACGTGGTGGTGAACCACGCGAACTGCAGCGCCCGAAATACCGCGTGCTCGCGCGTGGGGTCGATGAGGCGCGTGGCGACGATCGCCCGGCAGGCGCGCCCGGTCGCCGCTACGCGCCGGCGCGGCTCGAGCAGGAACGGCATGCCGTGGCGGCGAAAGCGCAGATTGCCGGCGACCATGCGACTCGGCGTGTATCCCCGCTCGCTGTACCGCTCGGCGTCCTCGGCCAGCCCGATCGTTACAAGGCGCCAGCGCAGCTGCTCGCGGTAGCGCCAGCGCAGCACCGCCATCGCTGGGCTCGCCGAGTAGGCCCAGGGGCAGCCGGGGTCGCTGAAGTGGGTCACCGCGACGCTCGCCACCGGGCAATGTTCGCACGCGAGCGGCGCCTCGCAGCGCGCGGGGCTTCGCCGGACCTGCCCGGCGCCGCGGCAGCGCGGATTGCACGCTTGCGCCGGCGCAGCGTAGCTGCCGATGCCTGCAAGGCGATGCCGAGAGCCTGCCTGATCATGCTGCTAGCAGCCGCTTGCACGCTGCTGAGTGCCTGTGGCGCCTCGACCTCATCCTCCCCCGACCGGGCCTCGACCGCGCCCGCCTACATTGCGACCGCCGATGCCATCTGCACCAGGCAGCTGGCACGGCTGAACAGTCTCACGATGCCGGTCAGCGCCGAAGCGGCCGTTACCTACCTCCCCCGGGCGCTGAGCATCCTCCACGCCGAGACCCACCAGCTGGAAGCGCTCGATCCGCCCGCCTCCGGGGTGGCGCAGTTCGCAGACGCGCTGGCTGGCGAGCGCCAGCTGACCGCCCTTCTGAGTGGCTTCCTGCATCAACTGAAGACGGGGCTCGTCGAACTGAGCTCATTCGCCCGTGTGCAGGCCCGCGGTAACGCGCTGCGCGCCGACATCGACTCGCACTTTCGCCGAGCCGGGCTGGCGCACTGTGCCCAGTAACGGCGGCGGGCGGCGCACATGAGCCGCGCGATCGCGGCAGGCGGGCGCGAAAAGATCGCCGGGGGAGCCGCCGGAAAGCTCAAGCCGATCGCATTTGAGACGAATACAGCCCTATGCGTCGACTAGCGCTCGCCGGCCTGGTGGTCTCACTCGTGCTCGGAGCGATCGCCGTGTCGATCACCGACGACAGCATGCACGCGCAGCGCAACCAGCAGGATCGGACGCTGCAGGAGGCGGTCAACGCCGAGAGCTCGCTGATCACCGCCGGCGTCCGCCAGACGACGACCGCGCTCTCGCTGCTGCTCGTGAACCCCGCCGTCCGCGAGCTGCTCGCCAACCGTCCGCAGGGACCCGCTAAGCGCAGCGATCTCGCCAACGCCGTGATGGCGCTCGCCGCCGTCCAGCGCTCCTCCTTCCTGCCGCTGTCGGCCGCCTGCCTGGATGACGGTCACGGCGCCCAGCTCGTCTGCGGACCCACGGCGCGCCCGGCCCGCTTCTCGCCGCAGCTGGGCAGGCAGTTCGTGAAGCTGGCCAGCACCGCGACGGTCGGGGCCGCCAGCGGGGCCTTCCTCTCACCCGTCAGCGGTCAGTTCTCGGTGGCCTTCCTCGCGCCGTTCCGCGCGCGCGGCAGGCTGCTCGGCCTGGTCCATCTGGACATCGGCGTAGCCGAGGCTCGGGGGGCCAGCCTGATCCAGAACAAGACGCCCGGCGTGGTGATCCAGCTGGCCGATGATGAACAGGGCGAGCTGCTGATCAACGCGCCCTCGAGCCAGATCGCGGCCGGCGCCGGCGGATCACCGGCCAAGCTGGCGATTCCCTCGCTCGGAGTGGAAGCGCATCCGGAGATGACCTTCGAGGGCGATCACCGCGTGATGGTGGCCGCGCTGCCGCTGACGATCGGCGACGCGCATCAACGCGTGGCGGTCCTCGCGCGCGCGGTCGCGCCCGAGCCCGACTTCCTCAGCTCATGGAGCGTCGGCATGCTGGCCGTGCTGGCGATGGCCTTCCTGGCCCTGATCGGCTCGGTCATCGGGCTCGTCATCTCCAACCGCAGGGTCACGCGGGAGCTCTCGACGGACCCCCTTACGGGCGTGCGCAACCGCCGCGCCCTCGTCGAGGACCTGCCACGGGTCTGTCAGGGCGCCAGCGAGGATGAGCCGGCATTCCTCTGGTTCTTCGACCTCAACGGCTTCAAGCGCTACAACGACTCCTTCGGGCACGTCGCCGGCGACGCACTGCTCGCGCGGCTCGGCCGCCGCCTGCGCGAGACGGTCAAGGACCACGGCACGGTCTACAGGCTCGGCGGCGACGAGTTCTGCGTGCTTGTCACGGGCGCCGTCTCCGATCCTCACGCCCTCTTCCAGCATGCCCGCGCGGCGCTCACCGAACACGGCGGTGCCTTCACCGTCACCGCTTCGGCGGGCGCGGTGGAGATCCCCCGCGAAACGGGCGAGCCGACCCAGGCCCTGCGACTGGCGGACCAGCACATGTACCGCGAGAAGCTCGCCAGCCAGACGGGCCCGGCGGAGCTCATCACCTCGGTCCTGCACGCCGCTCTGGCCCAGCGCCACCCGGACCTCGGCGGTCACTCCGATGACGTCTGCAGCGACGCGGAGCTGCTCGCACGCACGGTGGGCCTCGACGAGGACGCGATCAACCTGGTCGTGAAGGCCGGCGACCTCCACGATGTCGGCAAGCTTGGCATCCCTGACGAGATCATCACCAAGCCCGGCCCGCTGAACGACCAGGAGTGGGAGTTCATGAGGCAGCACACCGTCATGGGCGAGCAGATCATCGCCGCCGCCGGACCTTCCCTGGAGCGCATCGCCCCGCTCGTGCGCGCGAGCCACGAGCGCTGGGACGGCAACGGCTACCCCGACGGTCTCGCGGGCGAGGAGATCCCGCTCGGCGCCCGCATCATCACGGTCTGCGACTCGTTCCGTGCGATGCTCGACGAGCGCGTGTACAAGCCCGCCATGTCGGTCAACGACGCCCTGGCGGAGCTGCGCCGCTGCGCCGGAAGCCAGTTCGACCCCGAGCTCGTGGAGGTGTTCTGCCGCCTGGTCACAGAGCGCACCGAGCCCGAGTCGCTGCGCAGCCGGGCCGGCTGACCGGCCACCAGACGCCACTGGCGCGGCCCCGGGGCGTCCTCGTCCATGCGGAAATGCAAGCCTCAAGTTGGCCTCGCGATGTGCCGACCGGCTCGTCAATACAAGACACCGGAAAGGCAGGAGAGAATCGATGGCGAGAATCATCGTGACGACCGAGCGAAGCGAACAACTCGACGCCCCCGTGCTGCTCGACGAGCTCGTCAGCCCGGATCACCTCAGCGACGGCCACTCCGCGGCGCAGCTGATCGAACGGCTCGGCTGGGCGGTGACCGACGCAGAGGATGCGCAGCGAAGGCTGGCCGACCATTAGCGCGGGAAGGGCAGGCCCTCCCCCCGGCCCCCTCCCGGGTGGTCAGCTGAGCGTCGGGCCGGCAAAGCCGGCCCTTGTGGTCAACCTTCTCCGCGCAGGCAAGCAAAAACGCACTCCGCCAGCCGGCGAGCGCACTAAGACTGGGACGGCACACGGCTGTCAAGGCCGCCATTCGCGGACCCGCCCTCGTTGAGCTGACCCTGGGCGCCACAATGGGTCGGTTTCCTAGGCGAAACGCGGATACGAGCCCGTCACACATCATCCCTCCTCCTCAGCCACCATGTTAAGCAAAACTTGTCACAGCGTCACGAGTTCCCGACACCAAGAAGAGCGAGTTCGCGACACCAAGAAGAGCTAGAGGAGCCCCGAAGGTCGACCCCGTCGGCCCGATCGGCGGGCTCGCCGCCCCGCGGGACGAGCACGCAAGATTCCGCTGATCGGCGGCGTACGATCTAAGCGCTTCCAGGAAGCCCCCACGGAACGAGTGGGAGCGCCCCCGGTCCTGGCTCCTCCTGCCGGGGGCGCGTCCTAACCGTGCAGGCCTGCGCCAGCGTGCCAGCCCGAGGAGCTCCGTGTGCACGAAAGCCGGAGCCCTCGAGATCGGCCACCAGCGCGTCGACGAGGCCGCCGGGCGATCGCCGAGTCGACCCGAGCGACTCGCCCGAGCCGACGATATAACAGCGGTCTACCGACGACCGCGGAGGTCCCCCATGCTGCAGCTCACCTATACGGCCCCCAACAGGCTTGAGTGGCGCGAGGCGCCCGAGCCGCAGCTGACCTCCGACGGGGCCGCCCTCGTCCGTCCCACGGCCGTCGCCACATGCGATCTCGACGCGCTGATCCTCAGCGGCGAGTCGCCCTTCCCCGCGCCCTTCCCGCTCGGCCACGAGGGCGTCGCCGAGGTGGTCGAGGTCGGCGACGCGGTCACCTCGCTGCGACCGGGTCAGCACGTCAGCGTGCCCTTTCAGATCTCCTGCGGCGAGTGCGGGCCCTGCCGTGCTGGTCACACCGGCAACTGCTCGAGCGTCGCCTTCATGTCGACATACGGCTTCGGGCCCGCCGTCGAGCAATGGGGCGGCTTCCTCTCGGATCTCGTGTGCGTGCCCTATGCCGATCACATGCTCGTGCCGCTGCCGGCCGGCCTCGAGCCGACGGCCGTGGCGAGCGCCTCGGACAACATCAGCGACGCGTGGCGGTCGGTCGGCCCGGCGCTGAGCGAGGAGCCGTGCGCTCCGGTGCTCGTCGTCGGCGGCGCCGGCCCGGGCTCCATCGGTCTATACGCGGCCGCGCTCGCGATCGCGCTGGGAGCCGAGTCGGTGCTGTACGTCGACGCCAACCCGGGCAGGCGTCGCACCGCGGCCGCACTCGGCGCCGACACGCTCGCCGAGCCGCCGAAGCGGCTCGGCCCCTTCCCGATCACGGTGGACTCGAGCGCGGACCCCGACGGCCTCGCGCTGGCGCTGCGCTCCACTGCACCCGACGGCACGTGCACCAGCACGGCGATCTACTTCGGCGAGCAGCCCTCGCTACCGCTGCTCGAGATGTACACCAAGGGCATCACCTTCAAGACCGGCCGCGCCCACGTACGCGAGGCGATGCCGCATGTGCTCGCGCTGACGGCCTCCGGCGCGCTGCACCCCGAGCGCGTGACCACCCGCGTCGTCGGCTGGGCCGACGCCCGCGAGGCACTGCTCGAGCGCGACTGGACGAAGCTCGTGATGGAGCGCTGAGTGCGAGCTCCCGAACCGCTCACCCCCCTAGCCGAGGGCGCTCACACGAACAGCCCGCCGTTGGGGCTGATGACCTGCCCGGTGGTGTAGGCCGACTCCTCCGAGCAGAGGTGCACCGCGAGCGCAGCGATGCTCTCCGGCTCGGTCATGTCATGGCCGAGAACGCGCGGCAGGATCATGGCCGTCAGCCGCGGGTCGATCTGCTCCTGGGTCATCGGCGTGCGCACGTAGCCGGGTGCGATTGCGTTCACCCTGATCCCCGCGTGCAGCACCTCCATCGCCAGCCCCTTCGTGAACGCGGCGATGCCGCCCTTCGCGGCTCCGTACTCCGGCGCCGCTTCCGAGCCCCACACTCCGAGCACCGAGCTCATGTTGCAGATGACCCCCGAACGGCGCTCCTCCATGACCTTCAACGCCTCGCGCGAGCAGTGGAAGGTCCCATAGAGGTGCACCCGCAGCGTGCGGTCCCACGTGTCGTCATCGAGCGTGCTCGTCGCGCGAAGCGAGCCCCGCTCGCCCCCGGTCATCATCGCCTCGATGTTCGCGAGCGCCCGATCCTGCACCTCCTGGCGGCGCACCGCGATGCCCGCGTTGTTCACGAGCACGTCCACGGCCCCGAGGTCGCGCGCGACGGCTTCGAACGTCCGGCGCACCGCCTCCGGACTTGCGACGTCACAGCCATAGCCGCGCGCATCCTCCCCCGCCTCGGCCGCAGCCGAGGCCGCCGCCTCCTCGCGCAGGTCGAGCACCGCGACACTCGCGCCCTCGCGCGCGAACGCGATGCTGATCGCCCGCCCGATGCCCGACGCGCCGCCGGTGACAACGGCGATCCTTCTCTGCAACCTATCCACCGCTACTCCTCTCAGATTGCCCGGCGCTGCATCCTACGCGAGCGATCGCGACGCTTCGGCCACCGCCGCGGGGAGAGCTCGCGCTCAGCGATGCGCGCGAGCGTCTGGCGGCGAGCCCCGCCGCGCGGGTGTGTCCGCTCACACGGGCGATGCGATAATCGCTGCGTGACCGGCCTAAGCCAGCGGCAGCACGGCCCATGAAGGCCGTCATCTGCAAGAACGCCGAGCTCGAGGTGGTCGAGCGCAGCGAGCCGGTGCCCGGGCCGGGGCAGGTGCGCCTGCAGGTACTTCGCTGCGGGATCTGCGGGTCCGACCTGCACGCGCGCCACGGCTGCGACGCCTGGGCCGACCTGCTGGCGCGGATCGGCTACGACGACTTCGCTCGCTCCGACCAGCCGATCGTCTTCGGGCACGAGTTCTGCGGAGAGGTCGCCGAGTACGGCCCCGGGTGCCGCCGCACCACGCCCACCGGGACGCCGGTCGTCGCGCTGCCGCTGCTGCGCGGCAGCCACGGCGTGGACCCGGTCGGGCTGTCGGCGAATGCTCCCGGCGCCTACGCGGAGCAGCTGCTCGTCCACGAGTCGCTGATGATGACGGTGCCGAACGGACTGCCGCCCGAGATCGCGGCGCTGACCGAGCCGATGGCCGTCGCCTGGCATGCGGTGCGCCGTGGCGAGGTGGGCAAGCGCAAGGTGGCGATCGTAGTCGGCTGCGGACCGGTTGGACTGTCGGTCATCCTCCTGCTGAAGGCCAAGGGCGTGCGCACGGTCGTGGCCAGCGACTACTCGCCGGGGCGCCGCGCGCTGGCCAGGGACTGCGGCGCGGACGTCGTCGTCGACCCAGCCCAGGCGTCCCCGATGACGGCCGCGCACGGAGCTGGACATCTGATGGACATGCCGTCCGGGCTGGAGCTCGCCCTCGACACGCGCGAGAAACTCGAGCGCCTCCCGCTCGGATGGTGGCACGCGTGGCGGCTCGGCGAGACGCTCGGCGCCGCCCCGAAGCACCCGGTGATCTTCGAGTGCGTAGGGGTGCCGGCCGTGATCGAGAGCATCATCGACGGTGCCCCGCTGTTCTCCCGCGTCGTCGTCGTCGGCGTGTGCGTGGGCGCCGACCAGATCACGCCGGCGATGGCCATCAACAAGGAGATCGATCTGCGCTTCGTGCTCGGCTACAGCCCGCTGGAGTTCCACGATACGCTGCAAATGCTGGCCAAGGGCTCGGTCGATCCCCGCGCGCTCATCACCGGCACGGTGGGGCTCGACGGCGTCGACGCCGCGTTCGCAGCGCTCGGCGATCCCGAGGCCCATGCCAAGATCCTCATCGACCCGCGCAGCGCGGCCGCGGAGCCTGCGCCGCGCGGGGCCGCAGCCTAAGGCCGTCGCGCCCGGCGCACCGCCAAGCGCAGCTCGCTCGAGGCCTCGGTTAGGCTTGCATCGTGACCGTCAGCGCCCAGCAGGCGACCGACGCGGCCAACGAGGTCTTTGGCCGCCACCCGGGATCCCGTGCCCTGCACGCCAAGGGCACGCTGCTGACAGGGACGTTCACGGCCAGCGCCGAGGCCGCGCGGCTGACCCGCGCGGCTCACATGCAGGGCGAGCCGCACCGGGTCACGGTGCGTGTCTCAAACGGCTCGGGCCGTCCCGACGATCCCGACTACGCGCCTGACCTGCGCGGGCTCGCGGTCAAGATCTACCTGCCCGACGGATCGCGCACCGACATCCTCGCGCAGACCTCGCGGCGCTTCCCGGCTCACACACCAGACGAGTTCATCGAGTTGCTGCGTGCGCAGAAGCGCCCCGCCGTGGCGTGGAAGATGCCGCTGTTCCTGGCGCGCCACCCGGATGCCCTCGCCGCCCTCCCGGGCTTCCTGGCCGCGCTCAAGCCGCCGGAGAGCTACGCGGAGTGCACCTACTACGCGATCCACGCCTACCGCTTCCTCGACGCGGAGGGCGGCTCGCGTTACGTCCGCTACACGTTCGTGCCCGAGGCCGGCGATCGGCGCATCAGCCCGCGGGAGGCCAAGGGGCGCGGCCGCGACTACCTGCAGCAGGAGATCCGCCGACGGCTCGAACAGGGTCCCGTACGGTTCGAGCTCGAGCTCCAGATCGCGGCGCCGGGCGACCGTGTCGAGGATCCGGCTGCCGCCTGGCCGAGCGATCGACGGCGCGTAACCGCAGGCGTGCTCGAGCTGACCGGCCTCGACACCGAGCGCGAGCAGGGCGATGACGTGCTGCTGTTCGATCCGGCGCGCGTGACCGACGGGATCGAGCTCTCCGACGACCCCGTGCTGCAGTTCAGGCACGCCGTCTACTCGGACTCGGTCGCGCGGCGCATGGCCTGAGGACAGCGAGCGTCCGTGCAGCCGCTCGGACGGCGCAGGCGCCTTCAGGCGGCTTCCGGCGTCCGGCGGCGCAGGCGGCGTCCGGCCTTGCTGGCGTCAGCCGAGCAGGGCCTGCGCGCGCGACCACAGGCGGCTCATGCCGCGGATCCAACGCTCGGGGTCCTGCGCCTTGCCGAGCACGAACTCGCGCATCTCGGGGTGGGTCATGATCAGGAACAGGTCCTGCTGGAGGCCCTCGAGTATGCGCTCTGCGGCCTGCTCGGGCGCGAGCACGTCGCCGCCACCGATGACGGCGCTCGCCTTGGACGCGTCGCCGCCGGCGCCTGCGCGAAGCATCGCGGTGTCGACCGCTCCCGGGCAGATGCACGACACCCGCACCCCCTGCTCGCCGTAGGTGATGGCCAGCCACTCAGCGAAGCCGACCGCCGCGTGCTTGGTCGAGGAGTAGAGCGCGTCGCCCAGTGATGTGAGGATGCCCGCCATCGACGCGGTTGTGACGAGGTGCCCACTGCCGCGTTCGACCCATCCGGGCAGCAGTGCGCGGGCGGCGTAGACGTGTGACATCACGTTGATGCGCCACTGGCGATCCCAGTCCGCGTCGGGGGCGTCCGGTCCACCGCCGGTGGCCAGCCCCGCGTTGGCAAACCACATGTCCACCGGGCCGACCGTGCGCTCCACCTCGGCCACGAGAGCTCGCGTCGCAGCCTCGTCGGAGACGTCTAGCGTCCGCGGCAACAACAGGTCGCTGCCCAGCTCACCGCTCAGGCGCTCGACGCCCGCGTCGTCCAGATCGGCGGCCACGATGGTGCGGACACCCCGCGCGAGGAGCGCGCGTACGAGCGCTCCACCGATGCCGCCCGCGGCACCTGTAACGACGATAATCCGCCCCTCGGGATCCATGTCGGGCCAGACCATAGTCGATCCCGCCATCGGCTCGCTCGCCACGAGCTCAGGGCAACGCCGTCACAATGCGCCCCGGACGAGGCGAACCGTGCACGCGGTATATGCATGCCCGGGCTGGGCGCTCACCTGTTCGTGCAGATGACAACTCACAGTGTGCGTCCAGGTATAAGGCGACGCAGGTGGGCCGCGGGCTTCACGGCCCACCGCGTTCCTCCTCCTCCTTTTCACAGGTTTCCAGGTGACCTGTGCGTCGTCATTCCCTGACGGTGTTATTGGATCACGTTCACGGTGATCTGTGCTGCGCCAATGTGGCGCGACGCACTGGCGAAATGCACCACATTGTCCAATCGAGCGCACTGCGCGATACTCCGCCCATAAGTGTCCCAGCAGAATGTTGACATCCTGCGCAGGGCAAACGCGCTCGCTAACGCCGGCGCCTGGGATGCGCTTCTAGACGACACCTACCGCCCCGACGCTGAACTGCACGACCTGCGGCACGGACCCAATCTTCCCGAGGTGGTCCAGGGCCGCGAGGCCGTGCGCCTCGTCCTGGCGAACCGGATGTCAGCCTACGACGAATTCGCCAGCGAGCTCCTTGAGTACATCGACCCTCACCCCTGGGTCATCTGCGACACTCGCTGGCACAGGGGTAGCGCCCGATCAGCAATCGCCTGCTGTGTGACTGCTATGAGTTAGCAACATGGCCCATGTGCAGGCGTCCCGCTCCCAAGGGGACCTGCACATACGGCCGCCAACGCCTGCTACTCGCAGAGTCCGGCAGCCTTGAGCGCGTCGGAGCGGCTCCCGAACATCTTGACGGAAACGATCTTCTCCTGGTCGATCGTGATTGCGGCCGTGGCGCGGGACTCCACGCTGGGGCCGACGAGCGCCCGCGCGGTGCGGGTGAGGGTGACGACAACGCGATCGTCGCGCGCCAGCAGGTCTTCGAGCTCGAATTGCTTCTCATGCCAGGGGTCGCGGAGGGCGCGATAGAGCCCTTCGATCTGCTCATGGCCACGGTAGACGCCACGGTAGGGGCGCTCCAGCTCGGAGAAGTCCACCTCTGCATCCGGCCCGAAGAAGGTCAGATAGACCCTCATCTCGTCCTGGGTGCTGGCATGAAAGAAACGCCTTACCAGGTCTGCGTTCTGCTCGGAAATACGCGTTCACCCTATCCTTTGTCTGTCGTGGCGACCACCGAACGTCGTGATGCGCCCGGGGCCCGCCTGCCCCGTTCGGTGACAGCCGGGGCGCGGGTCGGCCAGAGTGCGATCGTCGGCGCCGCTGCGCCCTGGCTCCCCGCCGCATCAAGCCGCCAGGGATACCCGAGGACCGTTCTGTTGTCAACCCTCCGGTGGTTCGTAACCGCCACGTGCATGCCCTCGCGGGACCCTTGGCGCTCCGTCACAGCGGGGTCGGAAAGCGTGGGTGCGGTCGCACACGGCCGGCGACCGCACCCTGGCTCCTCCCTGCTGCCTCCTGCCCGACACGAATACGTCACGCAGGCGTTAGTGTCAACCAGCAGTCACCCCAGCTCACCAGCAAGGTTGTCTTCGGCTCAACCCCGGCACGCACCGCCGCCATCCGCGTGCCGCCCAGAGCGCTCCGACCAGCACCCTCTGTGCGTACTGCGGGCGGCGCGAGGGTCAAGCCGCAACGGGCCGTGCACGACTGGCGCCGCGGGACGACCGGTGGTCAGCTTAGGCGAAGTCTCTGCAACCGATGTCCAAGGAGACACCAATGACCCACCTTCCAGCGCACATCAGAGACGCCTTCCACGAGTGGCTCGAAGACGGTCAGCCGGAGAGGGCAGCTGTCGAGCTCAACTATGCGCGGACCGACTGGAGCGCTCGCGAGCTGCTCATGGTTCTGAGTGGCTGCAGCGACACCCTGCCGAACCTCTACTCCGAGGAGCTCGATCTGCCGCCCGGCGCGCGCTATTCCGAGGTCGCCCAAGGCCTCCTGCAGGCGCGGGGCGAAAGCTGGATCTGGGAGCCGAACGGTGCTCGCCCGGTTCCGGCTCAAACTGGACGGTAGAGCGCGGCCACCCGGTGGATCAAGCTCACGGTGACTCGCCGATCAGGATCTCCGACGGCTCGGGCGGCAGGCGAAGATGGGCGTGCTCGACCGGTCCGGGAGGTGAGAACCAGCGCTGGGCGATCGCGGTAGGCACGATCGCCGACAGCACGACCACCGTAATCAGCAAGCGAGAACTGGGTCCGGTCGATGATGTGCGCGGTCAGGCCGTAGAGCGCGCTGATCGTGCCGAACGTCAGGCCGGTGCTCATCAGCAGCGTCGTAAACGTAGCGTTCGGGCGGGCGTGACGCCGGGCGAGCGGATAGACGAGGCCGAGCTTCGGCACCATCTTCGCCGCGAGGAAGGCTGCGAGCACGGCGAGATTCGCAAACACTGCGGCCAGTGAGATGTTCATACCGCCGCGCAGGAAGAAGAAGGGCGTGAGAAAGGCGAACGCCACGACGCGCAGACGCCGTTACTCCTCCTGGTGTCGCTGGTAGTGGCGGGACATCACGAGACCGAGGACGAAGGCCGGCAGGACGGCCTGGCTGTTCGCCTCGCTGCCGAGGACCATCAGGACGAGGAGGATCGCGAACACGAGCTTGATCTCCGGCTCGATCACGCGATCGCCGTAACGCCCGAAGAACCATGGCGAGATCCTCGGCAGGAGCACGATCAGCGCCACCGAGACGACCAGGAAGACGGGGAACCACGGCGTCGGCTTGATGAAGATCAGCGACAGCGCGATCACCGTGCACATGTCGGTGACAAAGCACGCGCTCATGATCAGCTTGCCGACGCGGACCGTGTTGAGCCCCGTCTCGACGAGCACTGCATAGACAACGGCGAGGCTGGTCGTCGAGAGGGCGGTGCCCGCGATCAGCGATGCTTTCGTCGTCCAGCCGAGCGGGCCGAGTGCGACCAGAGCAGCGGTCACGAACGGTCCCGCGAAGGAGACGACCCCAATCGTCATCGAGGCGCCGAACCGTTCGCGGAAATCGCCGGGATCAACCTCTGCTCCGGCCAGGCACGTGAGCACGACCGAGGCGAAGCCGGCGAGAAACACGAGCCAGCCCTGGTTTGGATCGAGCTTGAACGTGTTCCCGAGGACTACCCCGGCCTGGCGGCCTGGCTGGGGTGCTTGCGCGCCCTGGCTTGGATCGAGGGCTTCTCATCCGCGCACACCACGAAATCGCCGGGTTCCAGCAGCCGCCCCTCCCAGCGGCCCTCGTATAAGTCGAGGATCCGACCGGCCTTCTCTTTGAACTGCGGATCGCGCGGGAAGATCCACGAGCGGTAGTTCCACGGACGGATCGCGTCCGCAGACAGCCACCGCCACACCGTCACGCCCGAGATCCGCTCGACGATCCCACGGTTGACCGCCTCGCGAGCGATCTCAGCGCTTGACCAGCGTCAGAGCGGGACGTCCTTCTCGGCCGGCAGCTCGCACGCCAGCGCCTTGACCTCGGCGATCTGCACCGGGGGAAAAAGATCCCGGACGACCAGGCCGGGGCTGCTCCTCCAAGCCTGAAAGTCCCTGATCGAAGAAGCGCTTTCGCCACTGCAACACCGACTGGCGCGAGACGCCAAGGCGCTCGGCGACCTCGGCATTGGGGCGACCCTCTGCCGCCAGTAGGATCGCCTTCGCACGCACAACATCACGGTATGGGCCCGAGTAAGCGCTCGCGCGGCGGGCGAGGTGGCGCTCCTGCTCTGAGCTCAACACGATCCGGTACGGACTGGACCTCGACACCGCCCCCAAGTTCGACGCCCCCACCCACCGATCCTGCCCGCAAACGCCGCGTATTTTCGCTCACGCCGCCCGACAAGCTCACGCTGCGTTACGCAACCTCACCGCCAGCCCCACGATCAAACGTCAAAGGATTTACGAGCCAGACCACTTAGCCCAACACGAGCGCCTTTCCGCCGCACGGCAGCCCGCTCTCAGGGCCCCATCGGTGGCGACTGGCCCGCGCCTCGCTCCGGAGGGCAGCATGCCAGGACGAGCCTGGCTTTGAGTTCTTCGTTCCGCATCGTCTGAAGCTGTCAAACGCATTGCGTCGAGGACGCCCCCTCGGCGATCAAGCTGTCGGCGACCCCCTCCGATCTCCAACCTACAAGGTGAGCTGGGCGGCTCGCCGACAAGAGAGGAGGAGGGGAGTTGACAGCCTCCGACTTCCCCTCCTTCCAGATCCGCCGTAAGGCTTTGTGAAGAACTCGACGCAAGCACGCGATTGCAGCACCCGACCCAGCTACCATCCGGTCCGGCCGGATGGACAGGTGTCCGTGCGCGTAACACCTCGTGACGGACGCACGCAAGGAGCCCGCCTGGATGGCGGGCTCCTTGCTGTCTCGGCCCCGGCTAAGACGACTCTTACGGCCTCTTTGCATGCCGATTAGGCGCACCCGTGAGACTGCGTAGCTCGTGAGCTGCCTCCCACGAAAGGAAGAGCTATGGCCCGCATATTGATCCCAAGCCCGAGCGACCGCCGCGATAAGCGTGGCCTTCAAGCCGCCGAGACCGGCGCCGAGAGCTCGGCGGGATACCAGCGTGACCGCCCCCGCGACGACGATGGCCGGCGAGTCGGGCCGAACCCGCGGATCAGGCGTCTTGCCGTGATTGTCCCGACCAGGCGCTACCGCGACGTGAGCGGCTGACCGGACGAGCACCAGACCAGGCGACGTTTTCGGGTAGGTCCGTAGGTAACCCACCTGTGGCACCGGAGGTTTCCGTGCTCTCCGGTGCCACGCCTCAAGATGTCTGGTGCGTCGCGGGGGCGCTGGTACTGCGGGCGGCATACGCCTCAGGCGGTCAGGCACCCTCCGCGTTCTGCTGCGACGCCCCTACCCCTCCTCCTCCACGGCCTTGAGGGCTTCGGAGCGGTCGAGGCACAGGTCCCAGCGAGAGATCTTCCGACCCCGGAACGTCAGGACACGAATGCAGGACTGAGGTTGATCTCCTGCGTGCTGCCCGGAAGGCATGCCGAGCCGCGTTTGAGGACGAGGACCCGATCGCCGAGTCGACGGCCTCCTCGACCTCATGGCGGTACGTCGCCCACGAAGATGCCAATCCAGAAATGCCTCCCTGAAGCCCTCCAGACCGGCATGCCGCCGCTCGCCCTCAGGTCCACCCCGTCCTGCTAGCTCATTCGTTGCCGCAGCCTTGCCAAGGGATCGGCACACCCTCAAGGGTGCCTATCGGCGTGATGGACTTCTGACATCCTACGCGCACGATCCCGTGCCGACGGGCGACGCCTAACCACGTCACCCGAGTAAGCGCACATTCACTGAGCTGAACCTCCCTGGGCCGGCCTGAACTTCGCTCAGTCATAGGCCACCCGACGCGCCACCGGTTCGGCTCACTCGATCGCCACCTTCAGCTGCGGGTAGGCGGCGAGGTACTCCTTCGAGCCTGCGTCGGCCACCACCGCGAAGGCCACGAGCGCCCGATCTTCGCGCTCGACGCGATCGAGGGCGTCCTTGTCGAAGTAGAGAATCACGCTCTGCCCGTCACCGAGCAGTGCGGGCAGGGCGTTGCGCCCGGCGACCGGCGTCGCCATGACCACACGACCGCTCTCCGTACAGAAGCTCACGTGCCGAACCTCCACCGGCCTGCGCCCCTCGTTGATCGCCCTGACCACTATGAGAACTCGGAGGGACTTGTGATCTGCGGCGAAGCCCACTTCACAGATCACCCTGAGGCGACGATCATCGAGCACGCCGCGCACTCCCCGCATGAACTTAGCCATGAGCGCTGAGTGTCGGCGCTCAGCCGGGCGGAAGGTCCCTCGACCAAGGTCGTGACGCTCGGCCGCTCGACGGCTCACAAAGGGGAACTCGAGGGCCGAGCCAGAGCCTAGGCAGCCCCGACTTAAGTCTGCGCCATCGCCGACCTGGCGCGCGTCGTTTGGCTGGGGCACGGTCCATGCCAGCCGTGCACGGGCTGGCGTCCGTGTACTTGGCGGCCCACGTTCGGGCCATTTATGGCAGGAGTCGAGTGCCGGGAGCTCGTGCCGATATCTGATCTGGCGCCTGCCGTAGTGCGCCCGATTCGCCGACGCTCGCCTCACTTGCGGGCGGCAGCGCGACGGGGGCCGTGGCCTCGGTCCAGCAGGACGCACAGACACGCTCGGAAAGGGGGACTCATGAAGCGCCTCGTCGTACTGATCATCGGTTTCCTCTTGATCGCCTCACCCGCCCTCGCCCAGCACCACGGGCGTAGTCACAGACCACCCCGCCGCGAGAAGCACCTCAGGCGGAATCACAGGAGGCCGCGCCGTCTTGCCAAGCACCACGCCCGGCATCACAGGAAGTCGCACCGGAAATCGCGCCGCCTTGCCAAGCACCACGCCCGCCATCACAGCAAGCCGCGGCGCCTCGCGAAGCACCACAGGCGCCATCACGGGAGGTCACACAGACCCACAGGTCCGACCCACGCCACCGGATCCACGGGGGCGCCGAAGGGACCGGCTGGCTCCACGGCAAGCGCCGGCTCAGCCGGCAGCCCCAGCTATCGCCTGGACGCCGGGAGCTACTTCGACTCCTTCGCCGGCGACACGTCGTGGATCGCGCAGCACATCGCCACGATCAAGGGCTACCCGCCGTTCTCCAATCGCTACGTGGCAACCGGCGTTCCGGTGATCGGCTACCACGATCCCGCGACCGAAGGCTACGCGCCGCTGACGCCGGCCAAGATCGCCTCGCTGCTCGCCAAGGTGCTCCTGGACAGGGCCAACGGCTATGCCGGGGTGTTCATCGACGACGTCAACTGGGGCGGCGGCTACCGCGACGGCACCCAGAGCAAGACGCTGGAACCCGAAGCACACGAACAGGCGGACCTGCTGGAAGCGATCCGCGCGGCCTGGCCCACGGCCGAGATCGAGATGAACAGCCAGTGGCACGATCTGAAGGCCAACCTCGCCAACGCCAACGTGCAGCGTGGCCTGGCGGCTGTGAGCGTGCTCACGAAGGAGTTCGGCGTCGGCCCCACGGCGGGCGTCGGAGCGGGCGACTACCGCGAACTGCTCGAGTTCGACGAAGGCCTGCACGCCCGCGGCAAACATATGGTCTTCACCGGCGACTACCACAACAACAACGTGCCGACGATGGAATGGAACCTCGCCACGATGCTGCTCGTCAACGACGGCGCTGACGCCGTCAACGGCACCAGCCAGACGCCGACGAACTGGTGGCCGGGCTTCAACGTGAACCTCGGCGGCGCGCTCGGGCCCGGCGAACGACAGGCCGGCGGGCTGTGGGTGCGCCACTTCAGCGACGGCGTCGTCTACGCGCTTGAACCGGGCTCCAGCACGCAGACCGTGACGCTGGGCGCAGCCATGCACAGCGCCGAGTGGGGAACGGTGAGCTCCGTCACGCTGAACGCCGGGCAGGGGGCGGTGCTGGCGCGATCTGGCTGAGGGCTCATTGCGTGACGAGCAACGGTGGGCCGATGGACGACGCCGTCACAATGCGACCGTGAGCCCAACTCGAGCAGTCGCTGGCCCCGAGTATCCCATCAGGTCTTTGCTCTGATCTAATTCGGTGAGTAAGGCGCCGTGGCGCCGCTGGAGGCTCGGTTGTCGCTGTGAGTACGCGCCGGATGGGGGGTGTGGTGAATGTGACCGGCCGGAGGACCGGAAATGAGGGGGTGAGGGTGGCAAGTCGCGCTCGCGGGAGCCGGATCGGGCGTGCTCGAGGGTCGCCGGGCTGGCAGCGCGGCAGAGGTAGTGCTCGGGCGCGGTCCGGCGGCGCTGCGTCTATGGTCCCGGGAGCGCGACCGCGGCGTGGTATGTGGCGTTGAACAGATCGAAGTGGGGAAAGCCCTCGGGCAGGCGCACGATGGTCCGGCGGGCGGTGCGCACGATCCGTCCTGGGACGCAGAAGAGAAGTCGCCGCAGCGTCTTGGCGTGACGGCGCAAGGGCGTGTCCTCAGCGGGCGCCTGCCCGGAGGCGCCCGCGGCGGGGCTGATGTCGCACACCCAGGCGGTGATGTTCAACGCCAACAGCGCGCAGGTGAGCCACAGGCGGTTGGCCGTGAGCTTGCCGGAGGGAAGGTGGCGCAGCGCTTGGCCGAGCTTTGAGTCCTTGAAGCGCTCCTCGATCAGCGCGCGCTGGCGATGGAAGTGCTCGACCTCGGCCGTGCCCTTCTCCTGCTGGGGGATGTCGGTGACGATAAAGCTGTAGGCGTAGGTCGACTCGAGCTGCCCCTCGAGCACCATCTGCAGCTGCTCCGGCGGGATCGTCTTGCGCCGTCTGGCCCTGGGGCTTGTGGCTTGAAGCTCCGCCGCGGTGACCGGCACGCGGCGGACGATCAGCCGCAGCGGCTCGTGCTCCCAGCCGTCGGGGGTGAACGGCAGCTCGGTGACCTCGGCGCCGTGCATGCGGGTCGCGGGCTTGAAGGCGTCCTCTGCGATCTCGGCGAGCTTCGCCCACATCACCGAGGTGCGGGTCGCTGAGAGCGTGAAGCGCATCCGCCGCTTGCGTAGCCCCATCATCAGCTCCGACGCGTAGAAGCCGCTGTCAGCACGCACCGTGATCTGCCCGTGCTCTTCCGGTAGCAGGCGCTCGGCGCGGCCGATCAGCGTGAGTGAGTGCCTCGCCTTGATCCTCGCCTGATTGCCGCCCTTCAGGTCGCTGGTGAGCGCCCGCCCGCGCTGCGCCCACGTGACCACGTAGGAGTTGTAGGCGAGGTGCCCGTGGCGGCTTCGTCCCGTCCCCTGCTTGCGCCGGCCATAGACCACGCTCTCGGTCGCATCCAGATCGAGCGTCACGCCCTCGCCCGCCTCGCGCCCCAGCCTGCGGTCAAGCTCGCCTCCCACCCGCGCCGCCGCCCGCTCGATCGCGCGTATATGGGCCGCCTTGAAGCGGTAGGCCAGCTGGCGCGCGGTCGGCGCCGACGGGGTCTCTGCCACCGCCCGCAGCTCCGCGCCCGCCCGATCGGCACGGAGCTCCTCGATGTCATCGAAACAGTCCCCGCCGATCAGCTGGGACTCGGCCATCGCCACCACCACAGCACCCGGCGAGAGCCCCCGCCGGCGCTGCTTGACCGGCGCCACTCGATCGGCCACCGAAAGCTCCGCGTCGATGAGCTCCACCAGCCGCAGCTTGCGCAACAGCTCACCCGAGATCGCCAGTCCCGCATGCCCGGTCAGCGTCCGATCATCAGCTCGGAAGATGATCCGTCCGGGCGCCCTGTCACCGTTACTGACGCTCACTCCCAAGGTGAGCTCCATTCACCTTTCGCGGCAGGCTTCAGCACCCCGCCACGATCTCATACGAGCCGGACGGAAGGCCCCGTATTTGCGGGGCTTTTCCGCGACTGGGGCGCTACTGCCAAGACACTCTCAGCAGCGCGCAGTCTGGAACCGCCTCGCCGCTACCCACCGATCTAGGTCTGAAGGTCGGATGATGGGCGGGTGACGGTTAGGCTTTGGTGATGACGCGGGTCGCCACACGCGCTCCGGGACGCCCTGCCGCCTCCACGCGGGAGGCCGCACTCGCCTTGGCGACCGATCGTTTCATAGCGGGGGAGCGCGTGGACATGCGGGCGATCGCGCGGGAGCTCGGCCTGGCACGGGCGACGATGCACCATTGGTTCGGGACGCGCGAGTTGCTGTTGGGCGAGCTGCTGGCGACCCTCGCTGAGGAACGGCTCTTGGCGATCCGTCGTGAGGTCGGCGGTCGTGGTGGCCCTGCGTTGCTCAACACCTTCGACCGTTTCAACCGCGAGATCGCGGCCAGCCGCGGGATGAATGTCTTGCTCGCCCGTGAGCACGAACGCGCTCTGCGAATCCTCACATCGAGCGCTGGGGTTGTGCAGCCACGGGTCGTGGCGGGCATCGACCGCTTGATCGGCACGGAGGTTGAGGCTGGCCACTTCGTTTCGCCGCTCCCCCCGGACATTCTGGCGTACGTGTTTGTGCGGATGGCGGAGGCGTTCCTCTACAACGATTCGTTCGCCGGGATCCCCGATGGCGCCGATCGCCAGCGTGAGGTGTTGGCGGCTCTGCTCAGCGTGCGCGAGTCCTGACGCGTTTTCGTCCTTTTCCCAGAAGGGCGTATAATGCCGCACCAACCTGCGGCGCATTGCCTGGAGGGGCGCGCCGCGCGATTCGGGAGGGAAACAATGCCTAAAGCAGACAAGGCCCGTTCGACTTGTTTGGTCGGACGGGCATGGCTGGTCGCAGCTGTTGGCGCCGCGGCACTGATGGTGTCAGGGCTCGCGGCCGCCTCGGCCTCAGCCGAAACCACGTGGCTGTGCCGGCCCGGGCTCGCGAGCAACCCGTGCTTGAACAGCGAGGAAACGACCGTCAGGCTGGACGGCGGGGCGACGTTCGTCGAACACGCCAAGCCCGCCAAGAACCCGCCGATCGACTGCTTCTACGTCTACCCGACCGTGAGCGGCCAGTTCGCATCAACCCAACGGAAGAAATCCAACCCGAAGAGATCGCGATCGCCGAAAGCCAGGCCTCGCGTTTCTCGCAGGTGTGCAAGGTCTACGCGCCGATGTATCCGCAGATGACGATGCCCTGCGATCAACGGATTCGGCGAAGTGCCACCGGAAGACTCCGTGAAGGCCTACATGGGCGTGCGAACGCGTTCATCGAATACCTCGCGAAGTACAACGACGGACGCGGCTTCGAGCTGATCGGACACTCCCAGGGCTCGGCGATGCTCGAGCCGCTGATCAAGGAGGTGATCGAAACCAACCCGACGCTGCGCAAACAGCTCGTCGGCGCCATCATGCTCGGCGGCAAGGTGATCGTGCCCGAAGGCAAGAAACTCGGCGGCACGTTCAAGACGATCCCCGCGTGCTCAGCGGCCGGTCAGACCGGGTGCGTGGTGGCATACTCGAGCTTCCTCGAAGAACCACCCGAAAAAGCTCTCTTCGGACGGCCCGGCGGCGTCCTCGGTGGCGGCCTGCCCGAAGTCGAACACCCGCAGGTGCTCTGCGTGAACCCGACGGTGCTCGCGCAGGGGCCGTTCGCGGGCCCGTCGCTGTCGTACTACCCGACGTTCAACGCCTTCGGCGGCAAATTCCCCGGACCGCTTCCTCGGGCCGGTCGTGCAGGCGCCCAAAGCGACCACGCCGTGGGTGGCCACGCCGGCTCAGTACTCGGCGAAGTGCGAAGCCCGTAACGGCGCAAGCTGGCTGCAGCTGACGCCGACCGACCCGAAAGACACGCGCACCGAAACGGTGCTCGTGAACACGATCCCGCTCGGGCAGCAGGTGTGGGGCCAGCACCTCGTGGACGTCAACGCACAGCTCGGCAACCTCGTGGCAGACGTCGGCGTCCAGGGAGGCGCATACCTGCTCACGCACCCGTAGTCGCCACCGCGAGCGACTGGGGCGTCGCCGCAGGGCGGGCTCGCTCGATCCGGCCGCAGCGTCGGAGCGAGGAGCCCGCCCGCGCGGGCGCGCATGCGCCGAGCGTCGGCCGTGCAGGCCCGCGCGTGCCTGTACTTTCGGCGGCCGTGAGACCGCTCCGCCTGCCGCAGGGGGGATCTCCAGTCGCGCCCCTGCACCGCCGTCAGGCGCTCGCTGCCCAGACGCGCGACAAGCAGCACTCTCGCGAGGGCCGCGGGAGACGCCCGGGCGAGTGGCCGGGGGGAATCGCACCCCCCGGCTCTCTCAGAACCCGGCGTGAACCTCTCGACTCACCGGGCTCCCATCGTCCAGCCGTCGGGGCGCACACCAAACCGCCAGTGGGCAAACAGTCCTGGTTGGCGTAGGAAGACGTCGACCAGGAACCTGCGCGCCTTGGAGGGGTAGCGGCGCAGCCGCTTGTACTTCGCCATGGCCCAACGCACGAGGTATGCGTTGATCCGCCTGAGGACCTTGATCAACACCGAGCGGTAGAAGCGCCCGTAGTAGTTGATCCAGCCCTGGATGATCGGATTGAAGATCCGCGCCAGGTCGGTGAGGGTCTTGTCCGGACGCAGGTGCAACCGCCAGCGGCGGACCTCCCGCCGCAGTCGCTTGCGCGCGTCATCTGAGACCGCCGGGAGGAAGTTGACGAACTGTCCGCCAGTCTTGCTCCTCGACAGCCGCGGGCGGAACGTGTACCCCAAGAAGTCGAACGACTTCGGCTCGTAGGGGCCGCGCCGATCGGAGTCCTTGCAGTAGACGATGCGGGTCTTCTGCTCGTTGAGCTGGAGCCCGCACTCCGCCAGCCGCCCGAGCGATCGCCTCCCGCAACATGCCGGGCCTGGCGTTCGCTTGAGGCGTGGACAATGATGTCATCGCAGTAGCGCTCGAACGGGACGGTCGGATGCTCCCGGGCCATCCACGCGTCGAACGCGTAGTGCAAGAACATGTTTGCCAACAGGGGCGAAATCGAAGACCCCTGAGGGGTTCCGCGATCGCGCTCGATGATGCTGCCGTCCTCGCGTTGCAGTGGCGCTTTCAGCCACCGCTCCACGTAGAGCAGGACCCAGCGCTCATCGGTGTGATGAGCTACCGCTTTGAGAACGAGATCCCACGGGACGCTGTCGAAAAACGACTTCAGGTCCAGGTCCAAAACCCAGTCCTGTCGCCAGCAGCGCTCCCGGCAGACCCCGACCGCGTCAAGCGCCGAGCGTCCCGGCCGATACCCATAGGAGTCAGGGTGGAAGTGAGGCTCCACCCTCGGCTCCAGGTACCCGGCCACGACGGTCTGGGCGATCCTGTCCGCGACAGTCGGCACCCCGAGCACTCTCGGGCTGCCGTCCCGCTTCGGTATCTCCACCTCGCGCACCGGCGGCGGGAAATAGCTCCCCGAGGAGAGCCGATTCCAGAGCTTGTAGAGGTTCCCGTGAAGGTTCTCCTCGAACTCCTCGATCGACTGCTCGTCAACGCCGGCCGCGCCCTTGTTGGCCTTGACCCTCCGGTAGGCATCCCAAACGGCCCACTTGGAGATATCAAACGACTTCGGCTTCGGCTCGCTCACCCGGCTCCTCCCACCCGAGGGCGGTTGACCTCAGAACAAGCCCGGACGACCCGTCCCCTTCGCTCCGGCCCCATTACAGGACCTTCAGCGCTACTACGGGACGGTCCGCCCCTGTGCCCCGCACCGGTACTCGGCCCCTCGCAGTTCCCGCTGCTTGGGGATCTCCCGTGCACGACCGGCCGCAGGCCAAACAGCGCCACTGGCCGGATCGCCCTGTCGGGGCGACAGGTTCCCACGTTCCATGCAAGAGCCTGAGCCAAGCTCGCGCCACCTCCACGCCGGACGCCATCTGGGCAGTCAACAGGCTCCCCCCAGACTCATCCCGGGACTCCAAAGCATCCCCGGTTTCGACGTCCACCTTAGTCTTTCGACACGTCATCAGTGGTTCGCTCTCGCTCGCCTTCTTGGCTCATACCTGCCGCGCTCAACGGCGCGACTTTTCCCGTGACGCTCACCACCACGGCTCTTTACCGCAGCAGCTCACGGTGGTTTGCGGCCTCCGCCTGCACGGCGGCCGCGGAGGGCCACCGGGCCAACAGCACCCGGCTCCTCCATCTCCTGCACAGCACCGCATTCAGAATCTGGGTCTTCTACATCCAGCCTCCTTCAACGTTCGTGGCACACCTTCGGACGAATCTCGACAGCGCAGATCGAGGACCGGAACACGCCCGCTTGCCTCTGTGAAGCAGTCGTCTACTACGAGCCGGACGACACGCTCGGACGTCATCCAGAGCGGGACCCAGCCCGGGCGCCCGCTCTCAAAGCGATTGCGAGGGCGCGGCCGTCGAGTGCGGTTTCCCCTGTCACGCAGGGCCCTTGCCGGCGCGCGCGTCCTGGACGATTGCGATCGTTCCCAGGTGCCCTGGGTGCGTCACATTGGTCCACTCCGCGCGGCGAGGCGCGCGAGGTTGAGCAGCTGGCGACGAGCCATGACGAAGTCTCCGAGCGACAGCAGCGGTGCGACCGCCCGCCACCGGCGCATCACGACCTTCAGCAGCAGCCGAGTCGTTGAACCGTCCGGCACGAGTACGTAGGACATCACCGCTCCCATGATCTGCCCCGTCAGATGCTCGCCGGCATTCACCGCGATGATGCGCCCCAGCTGCCGTCCACCAAGGGCAGTGGTGAATGGCTCTCCAACGACCGGATCGGGCAGGCCGCACAGCCGCTGCGGTGACCGTCGACCGAGGTTGTCGATCCAGTCGTAGGAGTACGGCGCCAAACGGATCTGCGCCACCCACGGCCACAATCGCTCCGACGACGCCAGAACAGTTACCCCCCGCCAAGCCTCCAGCACTGGATCGGACACCACGTCGTCACACGGATACCTAAGCCGAGTCTCGGGCAACGTCACCCCCCAGCGGTCGCCGATCACGGATGCCTGCCGACCAGGACGATTTGGGACATCATCGTCACGGTACCGGCGAACGTCCGAAGCAAAGCTCGTCCTCGTCTGGCGGGGGACACCGCCCAGCTAGCTCGGGACGGCTTGTCGTTTGTTGGCAGCCTCTCGATACCGTGTCCGCCATGCCGCCGGGTCGGAGCAGCGCGCACACCCGACCGTGCTTGTGCTCGATCTCAACATGCCGGGCGGCTCGAGTCTCGAGGCGATCCCGTACATCCGCAAGGAGTCGCCTGAGACCGCATGTAGTTGTGCTGACGATGAAGCAGGAGCCGGCGTTTGCACGCAACGCGCTTGGCGCGGGTGCGTCGGGCTATGTGCTCAAGGAGGCTGCCGGTTACGAGCTAGTGGAAGCGGTGCGCCGCGCGGCTGCCGGCGAAAGCTACCTTGCCCCGAGCCTCGGCGCCCGCATGAAATCGCTGAGGTGCTGTTCCTATCAAAGCGCACGGTGGAGTCACACCGCAAACACATCCAGGAGAAGCTGCTGCTGCACAGCCGCGCCGAACTTGTCGGCTACGCACGGGGAGCACGGACTAGTCACCCGGAAGGTCAACTCGACGAGAAGCACGAGCAGGGCTGAGCGATGATCGTCGGGTATGCAACCACCTGCTCGGCCCATGCTTCGGTGGACGCCGATGTGCGTCGCGCGACACCTGCTGCCCCCGCCCGCTGCGGCCTTCGCGTGGCTGCGAGCGCGTCGGCCTTCGCCGCTCACCCCCCTGAAGCGGACGAGCCGGAGGCGACCGCTGCCCGGCAGCACTGCAGATCGCTCGGAGACGGCGGTGTGCGGGATACACTGGATGACAGGGGCAGCCCCCGACGGTAGCGTTCCCGCCAAGAGCGGTCAGTACGGATGGTTGCTGCCTGCTGCCCACGGGCGGCGGTAGCCAGGCCGTCTTACCTGGGCCATGAGCGAACATCTGACAGCCCTGGATGCGACGTTCCTCGAGCTCGAGGAGGCGGATGAGAGCGCGCACATGCACATCGGCGCGATCATGGTCTTCGATCCTCCGGCGGATGGCAGGCCGCCGTCTCGCGAGGAGCTTTGTGAGCACCTCGCGAGCCGGCTGGGGCAGCTGCCGCGCTACGGACAGCGCCTGTCAGAGCCGCACACCGGCGGGCTGTCGTGGCCCGAATGGGAGGACGATCCGGCGTTTGACATAGGCAGGCACGTCGCCCGCGCAGCACTCCCAGCCCCCGGAGGCTACAAGGAGCTATCGGAGTGGTCATCGGGCTTCTTCTCCCAGCGCCTGGATCGTCATCGGCCGCTGTGGGAGATGGCACTCGTCGAGGGGCTCGCCGACGGTCGTTGGGCGCTTGCGACCAAGACGCACCACTCCATGGTCGATGGTGTCGGCTCAATCGACGTCGGCTACCTGATACTCGACGCCACAGCGGACGCGGCGCCGATCGCTCCGTCGTCGCCGTCCTCGCGCGAGCGGTGCGAGCGGCGGCCACGCGCCTCCGTCTCTCGGTGCCGATCGCCAGTCGTCCGCCGGCCACCCCACAGCTCCCGGCCCGCTGGCTTCTCTGGCACACGTCTGGGCAGGGCTCCTGCCGATCGAAACCATGGTCCACGCGGCCGAGATGGGAACCCACGGCGCGCTTCACCCGCGTGAGGCGCTTCGCAGCGCACGCTCAGCGATCGACCTGATCGTGCACCAGGAGCTGCACGCGGCGCCCCACACGAGTCTCAACGTACCGATCGGCACCCGGCGCCGTTTCGAGGTCGTGCGCGTCGCCCTGGCGGACCTCAAGGAGATCAAGAGCTCGCTCGGCGGCACGATCAATGACGTCGTGCTTGCGGTCACCGCGAGCGGGCTGAGGGCGCTGCTTCAGTCCCGCGGCGAGGCACTGCCGGCGGAGGGGCTGCGCGCGATGGTCCCGATGAACGTCCGCATCGCGAGTGAGCACCTTGCGCTGGGGAACCGGGTCTCCTCGATATATGTGGAGCTGCCTGTAACGGAGGCAGATCCAGTGCGGCGCTATCACGAGATCGTGGCCCGCTCGGAGTCGCTGAAGTCCGCCGGACAACAGGCAGCTGGCAGCACTGCCGTGATCGAGCTGGTGGGACTGGCGCCGCCGGTGGTCCATGCCACCATCGCGCGGACCCTCTACGCCACGCGGCTGTTCAACGTGACAATCACGAACGTGCCCGGTCCGCAGCAGACGCTGTACGCCTTCGGGGCGCCGCTGCGCGAGATCCATCCGCTTGTGCCGATCGCCGCCGAATACGCCGTCGGCGTCGCCGCGCTGAGCTATGACGGCTCCGTCTTCTTCGGCGTGGTCGCCGACCGCGACACCGTGCCTGACCTCGAGGTGCTCCTGAGCGCCATGCGTGCCTCGGTCAAGGAGCTTCTCTCTGCCGCCCGAGCGGACGGGGTCGTCCCGAAGGACGGCGCCACCCGCGCCCGCCGCCGAGCCGCGGCTCGCAATTAGGACAGCGAGGCTGACCGCTCCGTACTCCCGCTTTGCAAGGGATTGCAGAAGTGGTCGCCGACGCCGGGGCCGCTCCTGCTGCGGACGGTGGCTGTTGCACAAAGCCGCCTCCGAAAACATGGGCCGCGCTCGCTGTGACGGTCGCTGAGGAGGCGCGCGGCGCCGAGGTCGAGCAGGGCGCGCCGCGGGCAAGCCACGACTTGCGGCTTTTTCGACCCCACCCTTAGACAGGCTTCAGTGAGCCCGCCGGGGGTTTATGCAACAGCGTCCACGACGAGACGCAGTCGTCCGGGCTGGCGCCGGGATCGCTCCTGCATTTCGCAGAAGAGCGGGCGTCTCCGCGAGCCGACCATCACGGGCGCACGCCGTAGTCGGTCAAACAAGCCGAGGTGGGCACACCCCCGACCACCGAGTCGCCGGACACCCGTACTGAACGTTCGCATGGGACGTGGGCCCAGAGGTAAAGGGGGCTCCCATAGGCCCACCTGTGGGCCCACCCTGGGCGTCGCAGGCCGTCCGAGATTGCTCGGGACCGCGCGAAAGCGCCCTTGACGACCGTGATAAGTGGAGGGCGCGTGGCGGTGACGCCGTGATTACGAGTAAAGAATTGTTCCGAGCGGTAGCGGCATAGGGGTGCGGATGGCGCTCGTGGTGGCGGCGGGCGACGTGCGCGGACAGCTCGAGGGTCGCGCTTGCGACGCCCTCGGGCACGAGGCCGTAGACAACCGAGCTGTACGGCTTCACCGAGAAGAAGAGGCCTGAGCCGAGCGTTGACCGCCGATCAACCGGTGGCACTACCTCCTCGGCATCGCCACCATATTCCGCAACCACTCTAATCTTAGAAGATGATAGGTTGCTAAGGAATGGCCAGTTTGGAGGCGAGATTGTCCAGGTGGGCTTCGGCGGAATCGCCGCTACATGCCTTGAGCCTCACGAGTTCGCTTGCTGATGCCCAGGCGGGTGGCCTGCCCGTACTTGATTGGCGTCGGCCGTTTGGTGAGCTGTGGAGCCAGGTAGCTCTGGGGGACCTCATCGGCCGCTACGCGGATCCCGGGAGCGTGGGGATCGGAGCAAAGAGGCACTTCGAGGTCGTGCTGCGCGACCTCCTCGCACTGTGGGAAGGGTCCGGTGCCAGCCGTCGCTCGGTCTTGCGTTGTGCGGCTGTGGCGCTTGAGTGCAGCGCCAGTGTCTGGCAGGCCTTCGGGCCTGTGGCGGGTCAGCGTCATCTACATCTGTTGCACCGGCTCGAGGACACCCTCAGTGCGGCCGAGCGTCAGATCCGTGCGGCTGAGCTGCCACTGCTCGTTAGTCGCCCGACGATTTCTCTGACCGCGCGAGCAGCGTGTGCGGCAATTGATGATCTTCTAGGCGCCACCGCCGACCCGGTTGACGCGCTCGTGGGCGTGGAGGACGCCGCGGTCGATCTCGCGTCGCTAGCGGTTCGCGTCGCCTTCAACTTGGATGAGATCACTAGCGCTCGACGCACGCACGCCAAGCAACCGACGGCGCTTGGGCGCCAACTGGAAGCGCTTGCCTGTGAGGTGAGCACTGCGGCGCGGGCTCAACACGTGGTGCGGGGCAACGGCGGTGAGGGAGATCACCTCGGGGCATGGCTGAGTGCGACGCTGACGGTCGCTCCCCCGACTGAGGCGATCGAGCTCGCCTCGCTGAGCGGCGGCGATCGGTGCCTGTGCGCCGATGCGCTCTTCTCGCTTCGCGCACGATGGCTCGAGCTAGCCGTGGGGCTGTGGGCAATCGTGCAGGCGCTGGATGGCCTTCTCTGGATGAGGACCTTCGCAGAGGAGGAGCGGCTGAAGAGCGCTGTCACCTCGCGTGCGGGCAGCGCGCTGGTCGCCGCTGAGTTGTACCGGCGTCCGGGCGACTTTGACCATCGGCATGCGTGGGAGCGCCAGCGTGAGGCGCTGCACGAGCTGGTGAGCGAGGTGTGCCTGGCGTTGCAGACGTGCGAGCCGGACACGGTAGTGCGCAGCCAGCAGCTTTCGTTGCGCCGTCTAGCCCGTGCCGTGATTGCAATCTGGGCGATTGACGAGCGCCTACGTTCGCCACTGCCATGAGCGAGCCGCGGATGCCCTTGATGGTGGCACGCGCGAGGGCGGCCGTTTCCGAGCACTACAGGGCTCGGCTAGCGCGCGCCATCCTCGAGGGAGGGCCGAACGCCCTGGAAGCCACGATGATGCTGCTCGAGCACGGCGAGCCCGACACCGTCGAGGCCGCGGTCGCGTTGGTTGCCGACCAAGGCAAGGTGACGGGGGCTGCCTTCGATTGCATTGCGGATGCCTGGGATACGTACCGTCACCTGAAGGACCTCACCTGGGACTAGGCGTGGTACCGCCCCCGTCAGATCAGCACGCATCTAACCACCGGCAATGGCGCGTTCGCAGCTATGTCCTTGACCGCTGCGATTTCAACGACATACGCATGCGGCTACCGCGCGCCGTACGACGAGATGTAGAGGCCGTACCAAAGGGTCACGTCGGACTCGTCGCTCAGGTGATCGTGGGCGAGGAGGGCGACATGCCGCTGGCGGTGCTCTACGACAACGCACCGGCCTCGGGGGCTGAAGAGGGCGTGCAAAGGCTCGAGCAGCGTCTCACGGAGATGCTGGGATGAGCGCTCATGGAGCACGTCCGCGCCGGAACCGGGTCTGCCCAGGTGCTCAGGTGCCTTCGAGGACGCGCACCCCAGGAGCGAACACGTGGCGTCCGCCCCAGCTGCGCTGTCTGCGTGAGCATGCAGTGGGGCTCACGCTGGTCGGACTGCTCGTCTTGATCACTCTTCCGCCGTGCTCGCAACGCCATCGGGGAAAGTGGAGCTCGTTGCAACTGGAGCCCTGTCGTTGCTCGGTTGCGTGCTTATCGCACTCATCTGCCATGAGATCCAGCGTCGTTGATGAGCGATGAGCCCGAGCTCCATGTCTGCCAGCAGAGGTCTCGATCGCCGGCATCGTTCCAGTGCCGAGCACCAACACTGCACCAGCCGTCCCCCCGGGCTACGAATCAACCTTGAAGGAGGCAGGCATGCCTGAGGTCGAGTTCCCGACGCGCGCCGGCATCGCGGTGGGCTACCTGGCAGTACCCGAGGCGCAGCGCGGCCCGGCAACGATCGTCCTGCAGGAGTGGTGGGGCCTTGACGATCACATCCGCTCGGTCTGTGACCGCCTCGCGACCGAGGGGTTCTTCGCGCTGGCCCCCGACCTATACGGCGGCGAGACCACAACCCAGCCGAGCGAGGCAGAGCAGATGATGATGGCCCTGTCGATGGACCAAGCCGAGCAGGACATGTGCGCTGCGGCTGAGTTCCTGGCCTCCCAGTCGGGCGTCGAGGGACCGGGCGTGGCAGCGCTCGGCTTCTGCCTGGGCGGTGGGCTTTCCCTGTGGGCGGCTGCGAGCTGCCCGCGGATCGCCGCGGCGGCCACCTACTACTACGTGATGCCGCACGGCAAGCCAGACTTCACGCGAATCAGGGGCCCTGTCCTCGGGCACTTCGGGACGGCCGATGCGTTCATCACGCTCAAGGAGGCCAAGGCGCTTGAAGCCGAGCTGCGCAGCGCTGGTGTCGACGTCACCTTCGACAAATACACCGGTGCCGGACATGCCTTCTTCAACGACACCGACCGCCTGGGCACATATGACGCGACCGCTGCGCAGCGCTCCTGGGAGCGAACCGTGGGCTTCCTGCGCGGCGCGCTCCAGCAACTGGCACCTAGGATGATCTGACCATCTGATAAAGTTATAAGACAGGTTGTCTAGCGGGGACGCGGATGCTTAGCGACAACTGCGATTCCGCTCGTGCAAGCAACTATGAACCCAACTTCAACCCAATGGTTTCTTCGATGACTAAGCGCTCACGTGACGTCGTGGGCACCGACGCCGTCCAGCGCCGTGCCGTCTATCAGGTAAAGGCCGAGTTCTTCCGCATCCTCGGCCACCCCGTGCGAGTACGCATCCTCGAGCTGCTACGAGACGGTGAGCGCACCGTCGGCGACCTGCAGAACGAGCTCCAGATGGACTCAAGCGGAACCTCTCAGCATCTCGGGGTGCTGCGCAAGCATGGCGTCCTCGAGGGTCGCCGCGAGGGCACCAGCGTCTACTACGCCGTCCGTGACCCGCGCATTTTCCAGCTCCTCGAAGTTTCCAAGCAGATCCTGACCTCCAGTCTCACCGAGTCCCAGGCAGTCCTCGGCGAGCTCGCCGGCTCAAGCTAGCTTTGCTCTCCTTGTCGGGACGACCTGCAAAAAGGGGATCGCCGAGCAGGCGGCAATCACCAGACGAAGCGTTAGGCGAACCACATCTCATGGGATGAGGTGCCCTCGGTCTCAGCCCCCTGTTGGCCGGGGGCGTGCATGCGCCTTGCTCTAGGTTCGGAGGGAGAGAAGTCGTGAGGCTGGGCTTACTTCCCTCCCTCCCTTTTTCGACGAACCGCCCCGGTTCGCCATACGTGTCTGGAATCGGAGGCGGAGGCTGCCAGCTTGACCGCTCCAAAAGGCTCCTCAACGTTTGGGGGGACGAGCTTCGCGAGCGTCCTAGCTATCGAGCCGTCCTTGGCCGTGCGCCTAATGGAAGCACGCACGGTGGTAGCACTCGCCGACCGGTCTCTCGGGTAGCTCGTTGAGCACCGAGGTTTCGCGGAACTCGCCTTCGGCGAGCACCGACCATGGGCTCGTGTACGCCGATCGCGTCGGTGCACCGCCGACACCTAAGCCTCTCGTCCATGAACCACCAAGAGTGGGGGCCCGCGAGACGGCGGACTTCGGTGTTAGCCCGCTGACGTTGTCGGGGCAGACTACGTATGGCTCAGATCGATCAGCGCATTCTCAGGCTCGTAACAGCTTGGTGGCACGGCCGTAACAGATCGGGTCCTCGTACTCCTTAGGGTTCGGACCGTAGCTGCTCACCCCCGATCCGAGCTGCTGCCGCCCGAAGGGGTTTGGGAAAAAGCGCACCCGAGGAATGGAGCCGGACAGGCGGCTGGGAAGCGCACCCCAGCGACAGATACCCCCCACCGAAGCCCGGAACGCCGTCCGGGCTTCGGGCGTTTTGTGGCGACAACTCCCAGCAGGGCTGGCTCGCGGAGGCGATATTCGCACGGCGCCTCGAGATGCTGACGCTCGGCGTCCTCGGACAACTCGAGACGACGGCCAACTGGCACCGGATCATGGGCGAATTGCTAAACGGGCTCGAGCCGTCGGGGGAGCTCGGCCGGCAGGAGGCGGCGTTCTTCGGGTCGGCGGTGCCGAGGCGCTCGGTTGCACGCGATCGGTCTGGGTAGAAGACGCTGGCCGTCCGGCGCGCGACCTATGGACGCGAGGAGGCACGCACCGGTCATCGTCAATGAGCTTCAGAAAGCCTCTTGCGTGCGAACGGTGGAAGCAGGCGGCGCGTTTGACATCGAAGGTGGGGCGGTCCCGTCGGGGTGTGGGGGGGAAGGGTAGAAGGCATCGTTTTTTGCAGCCAACCCGGACGCCGTCGTCGCCGATCGGCGCCTCGGCCCGGCGCTGAATGCCACCGCACGGCTACCGCTATTTGAGGTCGGGATCCTGTCCGTACGCCTGCGCATAGCAGGAGCGGTGGTAGCACTCATCCAGAGGATCGCCGCTGTCGCGCTCGGCGGCTCTTGACGTGCTGCGCGCCTCTCCGTCGGTGAGCACGATCATCGGCTCGTACACTCCGATCACAAGCTGGCAATGCTGACACCTCAATGTTCTACCCATCGGCCTTCCTGCCGAGGCGCTCGCAAGCTGGCTTTTGATCAGACCGCGCGGCGACGGCACTGGCCTGCTCTGACCATAGGCTCAAGGGGAGAGCGGCACGTCGCGACAAGCCCACAATCTGGCGGGGGCTAGCTAACTACGCGCCGCACCAGCTCTGGGCCGGAACGCCGAGCAACGCGCCCATCTGAGGACCGAGCGCGCTCTCTGCCTCGGCCTCGCGCCGGAGGGCGGCTCGCCGGCCTCGTAGTCTGCTGGCGAGCCGACTGGCCAGGGTCTGCGGATCGCCAGGTGTGCCAGGCTTCATGGATGGCGTCGGCAAACCTGGACCTCGTGCGCTCGATCAGCGCGGCCTGGGAGCGCCGTGACTTCAGCTCGACCGACTGGGCGCACCCGGAGATCGAGTATGTGATCGCCGACGGGCCCAAGCCCGGCCACCATACGGGGCTGGTCGAGATGGCGGCGTTCTGGCGCGACTTCCTGAGCAGCTGGGAGGACATCGCCACCGAGGTGGAGGAGTACCGCGAGCTCGACAGCGAGCGTGTCCTCGTGCTCCACCGCTTCAGTGCGCGTGACAAGACCAGCGGACTGGGGCTCGCGCACGTGCGGTCGAACGCAGCGGTCCTGTTCCACGTCCGCCGCGGCAAGGTGACGAGGGTCGTCCTCTACTGGGACCGCGAGCACGCGTTCGCCGACCTCGGCCTGGCGCCGGACGCCGGCTCCCCCGGCTCGTAGCCTGCTTCCGGACCAACCGGGGCACTACGGCCGTGCGCGATGCCGAGGTGAACCGACTCCGGCGCTCCGGTCCCGGTGGAGCGGTGAACGAGGCCGTGGTCGCCGCCGACCGGCAACGTGCACTCGGCGCGGTATAGGCGATGCGAGGCGTCGAGAGGCCGGTGCCGATCCCGGCGACCCACGCACAAGCGCAGGCCGCCTCGCTAGATGGTTAAAGCACTTGCTCTGCCCGCTCGGTGTCCTCGGAGTCGGTGATCGCCCAGCCGAGCCGCTCGATGAGCTGCGCGGCGGAGTGGTCGTCGCTGAGATGTTCTGAGCACACGCGCTCGTCGAGAAGTGCTGGGGCGTCGGGTCGTTCGCCTTGCTCGGTCGTGACGATGATTCTGGCCATGAGATCGATCTCCGTTGTTGATCTTGCGGTGATGTTCGATCCCCCATCGGAAACACTCCCCCGCGTTACTGAGGGCGGGGTAAAGGCCGCGTGAGTGTTCCCCAGTGGCGCGCTCGATCTGCGACGTCCGATGCGTGTCCTGGTGACTCCCTGACCGGGGTCTTGCTGTGCGGCGGGGCAACGAGCGCCAGCCAGCCGGTGCGGGGGGAATCTCCTGTCATCAAGCACGAGCACGGCCGTTACAGGCCCCCCCAGCCCGGGCGTACAGCAACTTGTCCAGTCTTCCGGAGCTGCGGATTCCGCGCTTCTAACCACCGGCGCGCCCAGGAGCTAATGGGGCAGCCCCGGCGCTCCGGGCGGCGCTCTGCACGTAAAGAGCGACCTGTGGCGGCCCCATCCCTCGGCCTCGTCACCCGAGGCCTGAGCGAGGCCCCTACGTTACGCAGCTTGCGAGCATTGGTCTTCGAGCTTCCCGCTATGTGGGCGATATTTTTCCTGCCCACAGCGCTCGGTCCGCTCCGGCGCCGAGCCAGCCCCGAAGGGGATGTGGGTTAGCCGCCACCGGAACGCAGCAGCCCGCAACTTGCCGGTGGGCAGCCGCCTACCTTCCGTGGTCCACGACAGGCCATCCCGGAGAGCTTGCAAGCTGCGTAAAGCACCCGTCGTGGTAGCACTCGCCGACAGGCCCACCGGTGTCGAGCACGGCGTCTCTTGACGTCTTGCGCACCTGTCCGTCTGTGACTTCGATCACAGGCTCATAGAGTCGGATCGCGCCCTGGCAATGCTGGCATTTCAGTGTTCTGCTCATCGGACCTTCCTGTCCTGCACCTGTGGGGCTTCGTCCTGTGCCGGGGTTCAGCGCGCAGATTGCGGACCTAGGTAGCGGCCGCGCGTAGCCACCCACGCGCCCGGGCCCTGGGGCAGGCCCACGGGCGAGGATGGGACAGCGCTAGCGGACGGCCGCGGCTGGAGCGCGCTCGGCATCGGAAACGGCCCAGCCGAGCCGTTCAAGGAGTTGCGAGGCGGAGTGCTTGTCGCTCATGTGCTCCGGGCACACTTCCTCGTCGAGCAGGATCCGATGCTCCTCGCTCCCTCGTATGTCTGCCGTGACGGTGATCCTCGTCATTGATGCACCTCTCTCTTCGTCGGGAAACATTCCCGATGACGCTGCATGGACACGGACGTTCCTCCTCCTCAAAGGCCCCCGAAGCGCGTCTCCTCGACCAGCCTGGTTCCGATCGAAGAGGACTGATTGCCGTGCTTCCGCTTCTTTCTCTTCGTGGCGTGGCTCGCCTGCGCCAGCTCCGGAACGATCGTGCGCTCCAGCGAGGGGATCGACCGCGTCTCGACCTCCAGGTAGGGCGTCACGGCGCGGACCAGGCTTCGCTGGCTTGGCGCGACCGAGTCGGTGGTCATGACGACCTCCTCTAAGGCCCCCGAATAAGGACAGGCCCTACTTGTAGACGGCGTTTCTGTCGCTTTGGACGAAACGGCCCGTGAGGTCAGCGAGAGGCGGGTCCTTGCCCACCGGGAGCCTGCGCGAGGGATTCGAACAGCAGCGGCCGATAACGGCCCTGCGTCGAGCGTACTCCTTTCTTGGGGCACTAAGTGACTCGACGACCAATTCCTGCGCAAACTGCGCCTGACGGTGCGCGGCGGAGCAGAACTGTGGCGCTCGGCTCGGCGGATCAGCGGTGACTGCTGCTCTTGGCCGAGACGGCAGGTCTCGTGAGCACTGCCGGACATGATTGAGTCGCCTACCGGGCGGACCGTGGTCGAGAGTAGCGGATCGCGCGCGCGACCCGCTTGAAAGGTAGTAGTGTGGTTGTCGAGCTGGCCCTGCGGCCAGCATCCTCAGCCCAAGCCCGAAAGCCACCGACGGTGCGACAGCACTGCGAGGCGGGGAGCGGGGGCCACTGGTTGCGACTGCGGGGCCGGTCCACTACTTCTGGGGCGCCGCCCACCGGCTCGCGGTAGCGCGCCTCACCTGCGCTCGCCAGGTCGAGCCCTCTTCCTGCCGCGCGACTCTCCACCACAGGGACGGAAGGTTGGAGGACCATGACAAGCAGGCAACGCGACCGCCCAGCGCGCAGGCGGGGCGAACTCAATCGCGATAGCGTCGAGCGCCGGCTGTCGCGGGCAATCAATGCCCGACGGCGCCTGAATGGCCGGCGAGCAGGAGGTCCCTGGACCAGCGGACGCGGCAGTCGGTCGGAGCGATCCCCGCTACGCGCACCTCACGCGATCACACGACTAACACGGGCGGGCCAGCAAGTAGTCACGCGGCTCCGGTATCCCGACGGAAACGGAATCAGATGTCAGTAGTCGAACTGCAGGAACTCGAAGAGGTGAAGGGCCTGATTGCCAAGGGCCAGCGGGTCGGCGTGCTCACGCACGCTGAGATCGCGACGGCCACGGCCGGGCTCGACGTCGATGAGGCCGACGTCGGGGAGCTGCACGGGTTCTTCGAGCGATCGGAGATCGAGCTGGTCGAGGACATCGACCCGGCCACGGCCGTCGCCAACGAGGTGCAGCGCGCCCCGGACAGGCGCGGACGCCACAAGGCGAAGGTCCCGCTCGACCTGAAGCCAGACGTGACGACCGACTCGCTGCAACTGTTCCTCAAGGACATCGGCAAGGTCCGGCTGCTCACCGCCCGGGAGGAGCTCGACCTGGCCAGACGCATCGAGCGCGGCGACCTCGACGCGAAGCAGAAGATGGTCGAGTCGAACCTGCGCCTGGTGGTCTCGCTCGCCAAGAACTACCGCAACCAGGGGCTGCCGTTCCTCGACCTGATCCAGGAGGGCACGCTCGGCCTCGTGCGCGCCGTCGAGAAGTTTGACTACCGCAGGGGCTTTAAGTTCTCCACCTACGCGACCTGGTGGATCCGCCAGGCGCTCGCGCGCGCGCTGGCCGACAAGGCGCGCACGATCCGCATCCCCGTGCACATCGTGGAAAAGCTCAACAAGATCGGCCGCGCCGAGCGCAAGCTCGTCACCCAGCTCGGGCACGAGCCGACAGCCGAGGAGATCGCCGACGTGACGGGCATCGAGCCCGGGGAAGTCGACTCGATCAAGCGCTCCGCGCAGGCGCCGGTGTCGCTGGAGAAGCCGGTAGGCGAGGAGGAGGATTCCGAGTTCGGCCAGTTCATCGCCGACGAGCGCGCCGAGTCACCGTACGAGCGCGCCGCGGAGATCCTCACCAAGGAGGCCCTGAGGGGGGCGCTGGAGAACCTGTCCTACCGGGAACGTCGCGTGCTCGAGCTGCGCTACGGGCTCGGCGGGGAGCACCCGCGCACCCTGGACGAGGTGGGACGCACGTTCAACGTCACCCGCGAGCGGATCCGCCAGATCGAGCAGCAGTCGCTGAAGAAGCTCCAGAGCCTTCCCGAGGCCCAGAAGCTGCGCGACATCTCCTAGATTAGGCCTGCACTCCCGTGGCGACCATGAAGGGAAGGTGCGCCTCAGGGACTGCCGAGGCGGTGGGCCCGCCCCTGGCGGCCGAGCGCGAGGTGGCGGACCTGCTGCCCATGGAGGCCGACACCGCCGACGTGCAGGCCGTCCTGGACAGTGCGCCCTTCTGGTTTCACACCTTTGCGCTCAACCGGGCGGCCGGCCTGTACACGCGGGCGTGGCACAGGACCACCGCTGCCGCATCCCGGCCCTGCCCGCGTGCTTGAACGGCCTGTGCGTGCTCAGCGTCAGGACCTTCGAAGGCTTCTACGCGTTCCTCGCCGAGGCGCGAGGCGCGAAGCAGGCGGCAGCGAGCCGCGTTGTTCGTCCCGTTCGCCGGTGTAGGGTTGGCGCTCACTGGTGTCAACCCCATCGGAGCGTCCCACCACAGCGTCGGTGCCTTCTGGCGAGGACCTTGCTTTCGCGGGTGTCGCGCGTCTGTCCGAGCTGCTGCGGGCGAGCGAGGTCACGCCGCGCGAGCTTGTCGAGCTCTACCTGGCGCGCATCGAGCGCCTGGATCCGAAGCTCAACGCGTTCGTGTCGGTACGCGCCGAGGCGTCGCTGGCCGAGGCCGACGCGGCGCTCGGGCGCCTGCGGGCCGGCGAGTCGGGCCCGCTGCTCGGCGTGCCCGTTGCCGTGAAGGACAACGTCGACATCGTCGGCGAGATCACCAGCCACGGCACCGGCGCAAACGAGACGCCCGCCACCAGCGACGCCGAGGTCGTGCGCCGCCTGCGCGCCGCGGGTGCACCGATGCTCGGCAAGACGGCGCTGCCGGAGCTCGCCGCGTGGGGCCACATGACCGAGTCCTCGGCGCACGGGGTTACGCGCAACCCTTGGGACACAGAGCGGGCAACGGGTGGGTCAAGCGGCGGAACCGCCGCCGCCGTCGCCGCGGGCTTGGCGCCCGTCGGACTGGGCTCCGACGGTGGCGCCTCGATCCGCGTTCCATCGGCGCTGTGCGGGCTGTTCGGGCTCAAGCCGACCCGCGGGCGCATCTCCACGCTGCCCGACCCCCAACATTGGCACGGTCTGACGGTGTTCGGTGGCCTGGCCCGCGGCGTGCTCGACGCCGCGCTGTTCGACGACGCGCTACGCGGGCGCGCGGCCGGCGACGCGCACACGCCTCCCGAGCCACCGATCAGCTTCGCGGACGCGGCGCGCCGCGACCCCGGCCGTCTGCGCGTGGCGGTATCCCTAAAGGGGACGCTCCCGGGCGTCAAGGCCGGTCCGATTGCCCGCCGAGCGGTCGAGGACACAGCCGAGCTGCTGCGCTCGCTTGGACACGAGGTTGCCGAGCGGGATCCCAAGTACGGACAGCTCATGCCCGACATCATGCCCCGCTACCTTGCCGGAGTCGCGGACGACGCGGCGAAGCTCGACCATCCCGAGCGCCTCGAGGCTCGCACGCGCGTACTGGCCCGGTGGGGGCAGCGGCTGCACGGCCGCGCGCTGCGGCGCGCGCTGCGGCGCGAGCCCAAGGTGGCCGAGCGCGTAAACGCGATCTTCGCCGACCACGATGTTCTGCTCACGCCGGTCACGGCGGCCCAGCCGGAGCCGGTAGAGCGGTGGCGAGGCAAGGGCGCTGTGCGCACGTTCAACGGCGGCGGCGCCTACGTCACCTACACGGCGATCTGGAACTACCTCGGCCAGCCCGCGGCGGCGATGCCGGTCGGCTTCGACCAGGATGGCCTGCCGATGGCGGTCCAGATCGCCGCGCCGGTCAATGGCGAGACCACGCTGCTGTCACTCGCCGCCCAGCTCGAGCAAGCGCGGCCGTGGGCCCACCGGAGACCGACTGCCTCCTAGGGAGCTCATAGCGCGAACGGCCGTCTGTCGGTGCAACACGCCGAGCTCACGGCGCAGCACTAGGATCTCGATCTCCTTGTGATGCGAGCCGCCGAGTAGGTCCACTGTTCGAAGACCCGGCGGAGCGCCAGGTACAGGAATGAGCGCATGCATCACCTCCGCCTGCGGGCCAAAGCGCGGCAGGCTACGCGAACAGGCCGTGATGCGATTCTCCAGCTCCACGGCGTCGCAGGCACGCGTGATTGGGTCTATGCGCCCTACGAGATCTGCAGGGGAAGTAGCGGCTAGGCAGCCGCTGGCTGCCCCCGCAGCGTCACAGTACCCGGCAGCGCCAGGATGGTTCAGCGGATCGCGTCCAGCGGGGTCACCGGCTCGTCTGCGCGAGCGCCGCGCGCACGGCGAGCCACGCCGCTCGTGACCGCGGCGTCGGCGACCGCTTGGGCGACCGATTCGGCGACGTGGCGATTGAAGACGCTGGGGATGATGTAGTCGGCGTGCAGCTCGTCCTCGGGGATCACGCGTGCGATGGCGTGCGCAGCGGCGAGCTTCATCTCCTCGTTGATCGTGCGTGCGCGCACCTCGAGCGCGCCCTTGAAGACGCCGGGGAACGCGAGCACGTTGTTGATCTGGTTGGGGTAGTCAGAGCGCCCGGTGGCCATGATCGCGACGTCGTCGCGAACCTCCTCGGGATGGATCTCGGGCAGCGGATTGGCCATCGCGAACACGATCGCGCTGGGAGCCATCCGCCGCACCGCGGCCGCTGACACCGCGCCGGGCCCGGATACGCCAACCAGCACGTCGGCGCCTACCAACACCTCGTCGGCCGTGCCTCGCAACCCGCGCTTGTTCGTGCGCTCGGCGAGCGCAGCTCGGTCGGCGTCGAGGTACTCAGCGCCGGCGTAGAGAGCGCCGCGACGGTTGCACACCACGATGTCGCCCACGCCGTGGGCAAGCAGGATGTCCGCACAGGCCAGGCCGGCTGCGCCCGCGCCGATGATCACCACCGTGATGTCCTCGGCCCGCTTGCCGACGACCCGCAAGGCGTTGAGCAGCGCGGCCAGCACGACGATCGCCGTGCCGTGCTGGTCGTCGTGGAAGACCGGGATGTCGAGCTCGGCCCGCAAGCGCCGCTCGATCTCGAAGCAGCGCGGCGCGGCGATGTCCTCCAGGTTGATGCCGCCGAACGTGGGGGCCGCCGCCTTGACGAAGGCGACGATCTCGTCGACGTCCTTGGTGTCGAGGCACAGCGGGAACGCGTCGACGCCGGCGAACTCCTTGAACAGCATCGCCTTGCCCTCCATCACCGGCATCGCCGCCTCGGGACCGATGTCGCCGAGACCAAGGACGGCGGTACCGTCGGAGACGATCGCCACTGTGTTGCTCTTGATCGTCAGCGCCCACGCCTTCGCCGGGTCCTCGTGGATCGCCATCGAGACGCGCCCCACGCCCGGGCGTGTAGGCCATCGAGAGGTCGTCGCGAGTCTTGATCGGGAGCTTGGCGTTGACCTCGATCTTGCCGCCCTTGTGCATCAGGAACGTGCGGTCGGAGACGCTGTCGACGCGAATGCCCTCCAGCTCCGCACCGCCCGCACGACCGCCTCGGCGTGCGCGGAGTCCACGCACGCGACCGTCACATCGCGCACGACCTGGTCGCGCTCGACGCGCACGAGGTCGATCGCCCCGAGCATCGCCTCGGCATCGGCGATCGCCTTGGCGATCGCGCGCGAACGCGCCGCCCTGCTGCGGATGTCAGGCGCATCGTGAAGCTGTAGGACGCCGA
>CAVYET010000016.1:0-30614 GCA_963767655.1 uncultured Solirubrobacteraceae bacterium
CTCTCTGTCAACGTCCGGCGAGACGCTCACCATCGAGGAATCAATGACCTTGAGGGCGAGAACGGAGAACGCCGGACATGTTGGAGACGAGCACGAATGGAGCTGGAGCAGCGGTTGAGGCTGCTGCCGCCGGCCGCGAAGACCAGCGAGCCGTAGCCGAGCTGGGGTGTGCCTGGCACGGACGTTGAGATCGGAGGTGGAAGTCCTGTCCTGGAGCCCTGATAGGGGGAATCCAACATCAAGTGGCAAGGGCGCGGCCCGGAGTTCACCGGGCGGTCCCAGTGCGGCTCGGTTTGCGCTGCGGGGCTTCCGTGAGGGCGGGTCTGAAGGAGGCCATAGGTGCGTCGTGGTGGCGAACGAAAGTGAAGCGCCGTAAGGCGTTCCTCGGATGGGCGAGCCGGCCTCTAGCGGCGATGCCCGATTCCTATCGCTGGATCCGGGGGCGTAGTGGCGACGCGATCACGGCGAAATCTCAGCGTTTCACCCAGGGAGATCTGCTGGGTCCCGGCCGGGTTGGCCGGTAGGCCGGAGGACGAAGAGGACGACGGCTCGATGGCCCAGCAGAAGTCGGAGGATCGCGTAGTACCGGAAGGCGGCTGTAATGGCCGCTGAGCGCGTCGGGTCGAGCCCCGGCGGGCAAGGGAAGGCGATCCCGGTCGAAGAAACGGCGGTGCAGCTCAGCCTGCCGATCGCGACAGCAGAAAACCCGAGAGGGGCCACCCGCAGGAAGACCCGGGACCGGCTTGGGGCCGTCCGGGCGGGAGCGCCGAAGGCGATCGGCAACGACGGGGACGGCAGCGCCTGCGACGATGGAGGAGGTCGCCAAGCGATTGACGAGTGCGTTGTTGAAGGTGGCGTCGAACAAGGGCGCTCCTGGTCCGGACGGGCAGACGATCGAGGCGCTGTGCGAGCAGTGGCCGGGCGTGCTGCCCAAGCTGCAAGCCGACCTGCTTGAGGGGACGTATCAGCCCGGCGTGATCCGCCGGGCGGTATATCCCGAAGGCGGGGGGTGGGCAGCGCGGGCTGGGGATTCCCGACGTGATCGACAGGGTGGTCCAGGAGGCCGTGCGGCAGGTGCTCGAACCGCTGTGGGAGCCGACGTTCCACCCGTCGAGTCACGGGTTTCGACCCGGACGAAGTTGCCACACGGCGATCGCCGAGGCCAAGGGGCATCTCGAGGACGGCTATGAGTGGTGCGTAGATCTTGATTTGGAGAAGTTCTTCGATCTCGTCTGCCACCAGCGGCTTGCCGCCAAGCTCGCCGAGCGCGTTGAGCGATCGGCGGCTGCTCGGGCTGATCGGACGGATGCTGAAGGCCAAGGTGGTGCTGCCGGACGGTGTTCTGATCGCCAGCGAGCAGGGCGTTCCGCAAGGCGGTCCGCTCTCGCCGCTGCTGTCGAACATCGTGCTGGACGAGCTCGATCAAGAGCTTGCCCGGCGTGGTCACAGGTTCGTTCGCTATGCAGACGACGCCAAGGTGTACGTGCGTAGCGAGCGGGCGGGGCAGCGGGTGATGGCCAGCCTGACCGAGTTCATCGAGGGCCGTTTGCGGCTGAAGGTGAACGAGGCCAAGTCGGCCGTCGCCCGACCCGAGGATCGCCACTTCCTCGGCTTTCGGCTGCGATTAGACCCGCAGACCGGGGTCGTGGAGGTGCTGTTGTCGGAGCGCACCAAGCGCAACGCGATGGAGCGCGTTCGCCAGCTCACGCCGCGCAACTGGGGACGCAGTCTTGCTGACTGCATCGCCCCGATCAACGCGTGGCTGCGCGGATGGCACGGCTTCTTCGGGATCGCCTCCGTCGACGGAGATGCAGATGATGCGCAAGATCGACGCCCATATCCGGCGGCGGTTGCGCGCGATCATTCTGCGCCACTGGAAACGCAAGCGCACGATCGCCAAGCGCCTCGTCGCGCTCGGTGTAAACCCGCGGGCGGCGTGGCATCAGGTCTATCAGGGCCGCCGGTCCTGGTGGGCGCTGAGCCACGCCACGCGGTCGACCAGGGCCTGCGCAATGCGTACTTCGCTAAGCGCGGGCTTGTGTCTGTGGTCGACCTGCACCGCCGGGCGCACCAGCACATCGCCGCCCCCGACTCGCCACAGCTGGCGCTATGGGGATGACTTCGAGGTCGCAAACCGGCCGGCGGCGGGGGTCAGCAACCCGCCGTCCCGAGGAGCCGTATACGAACAGCGTACGTACGGTTCTGTGGGAGCCGGGACGGGTAACCGTCCCGGCTACCCGACGATTCGTGGCCGGCGGGCGCGCCGCGCCGGGCGGGGGTGCCTGACCCGGAGCTGGTCGAGCAGGCCAAGCGGCGGTCGTTCACCGCGAAGTACAAGCTGGGGATCCTGGCCAAGGCGGAGGCGTGCACGAGGCCGGGCGAGATCGGCGAGCTGCTGCGCCGCGAGGGGCTGTACACGTCGCATCTGACGTACTGGCGCAAGCAGGTCCGCGACGGCGCGCTGAAGGAGCTCGGCAAGCCGCGCGGCCGCAAGCCGGCCGATCGGCGCGACCGGGAGATCGCGGAGCTGACCCGGCGCGCTGAGCGCGCCGAGGCGGAGCTTTTGAAGGCGAAGCGGGTCATCGAGATTCAGGGAAATCTCTCAGCGCTGTTGGAGCAGATGCTCGGTACCGAGAGCGCGAGCGGGAGCACCGAGCGATGATCGAGCAGACAGTCGAAGAGCTGACGCCGATCATCGGCACCAGGCCGGCGTGCCGGGCGGTGGGCGCGTCTGTGGCGACGATCTACCGTCGCCGCCGGCCGCCCGAGCCCAGGCCGCCCGGCCGCGGCCGACGCCCGACAGGGCGCTGTCACGAGCCCGAGCGCGAGGCCGTGCTCGAGGTGCTGCACTCGCGAGCGGTTCGTCGACGTCTCGCCGGAGGAGACGTACGCGACGCTGCTGGACGAGGGCACCTACCTGTGCTCGACGCGGACGATGTACCGGCTCCTCGCCGCCCATCACGGCGGGGTGCGCGAGCGGCGCGACTCAGCTCACCCATCCCGCCTACGCCAAGCCCGAGCTGCTCGCCGAGCGGCCGAACGAGCTGTGGTCGTGGGACGTGGACAAGCTGAAGGGCCCGGCGAAGTGGACGTGGTTCTACCTGTACGTGATCCTCGACGTGTTCAGCCGTTTTGTGGCGCGCCACAAAACGGCTGTTCTGTTCCCGAACCAGTTATGTGCCCGCGGGTGAAGTAGTTCCCGCAATTACGGCGATCGGCGCGTGGGTCTTGCCGGTGCTGGCCACATAACGCTGGGGCCGTGGATTGAGGGTGGGTCCTCTACCCATCTACCGGAGAGGAGTTTGTCCCTCATGCTGGAGAGCTACTACGTCAGGCCTCAGGCGGTCGATCGCATCCGGGCGTCGTGGATCGGCTCGGAGATCGAGCGCTACGTCGGCTGGCTGGCCGAGCAGAGCTATAGCCGTGCGAGTGTGCGTTGTCGTGTGCCGGTGTTGTTCGCCTTCGGCGAGTTCGCATGGGCTGGCGGTGCCAGGTGCGTTGGCGATCTACCAGCTCATGTCGAGGCGTTCGTAGCGGAGCGGGTCCCCGAGCCTGCTCAGCTCGGTGCTGTCGCTGCGCGCGAGCGCGTCAAGAACGTCCGTGGTCCGATCGAGCAGATGCTTCGCCTTGTTGTTCCCGGGTTCACGGGACGCCGCCGTGCGCTCCTTGAGGTGCCGTTCGTCGACGAGCTTCCGGGGTTCTTCGAGTACTTGCTGTGCGAGCGCGGGCTTCGCCGCACCTCGCTCCACGGCTACGAGTGCTACTTGAGGAGCTTCGAGGGCTACCTGCGACGAGTCGGGGTCCAACAGTTGGTCGAGCTCTCGCCGGGGCTGATCAGCATGTTCGTCGCGGAGCGCTCCGCCGGCTTGGCCACGGCGAGCGTCGGGCTGCTCTGCGGAGCGCTGCGCGAGTTCTTGCGCTACGCGCATCGCCAAGGCGTGCTCGCGAGCGACCTGGGCAAAACGGTGGATCGGCCGCGGACCTACCGGCTCTCCGACATCCCGCGATCGATCACGCAGGCGGAAGTGAGCCAGGTGCTCGCGTGCGTGGACCGGAGCTCGACCCGCGGCAAGCGAGACTATGCCGCCCTGCTACTGCTCGGGACCTACGGCCTTCGCAGCCGCGAGATCGCGGCTTTGACGCTTGACCACATCGACTGGACGCGCGAGCGGTTGTCGGTGCCTGGACGCAAGGGCGGTCACTCGACCGCGTTCCCGCTGTCGAGCTCAGTCGGTGAGGCGCTCGTGGACTACTTGCAGCATGGCCGCCCGCAGTGCGCGGAGCGATATGTGTTCTTCATGGCGTTTGCTCCGGTGCGGCCGATCAGCCACACGGCGGTCTCCAAGCTCGCCACGAAGTACCTGCTGAAGGCGGGGATCCAGGTTCCCCGTCCCGGCTCTCACACCCTGCGCCACAGCTGCGTGCAACGACTCGTCGACGCCGACTTCTCGCTGAAGACGATCGGTGACTTCGTGGGGCACCGTTCCCCGAAGACGACGGAGATCTATACCAAGGTGGCCGTCGAGTCGTTGCGTGAAGTCGCCCTCGGTGACGGTGAGGAGGTGCTCGCATGACAACGCTCGAGCTCACGGTCTGCCGCTTCGTGGAGCACAAACGCGCGCTCGGCCGCAAATACGAAAGCGAGGAGGCCGAGCTCCGGCTCCTTGTGCGCTTCGCCGAGCAGCACGGCGCCAGCCGGCTTGAGGAGCTCACGCCGGTCCTGCTGGATGACTTCCTGGCGTCGCGGTCACGCTCGCGCCCGCGTGGTTTCAATCATCTGCTGGGTGTCGTCCGCCGCCTGCTCGACTGGGCCGTCGCGCACGAGTTGCTGGAAGCCTCGCCGCTGCAGACTCGCCCGCGTCGCGAAACGGCGACGCGGATCCCGTTCCTTTTCGACGTCACCCAAGCGCGACGGCTGCTCGATGCAGCCGCCGCGCTCCCTGATTACACCCAAGCCCCCCAACGCGGAGCGACCTATCGAACGATCTTCGCGCTCTGCTACGGGCTTGGACTGCGTGTCGGTGAGGCGAGCGCGCTGCGTGTCGGTGACGTCGACCGCACCCGCAGCCTGCTCGTCGTCAAGCGCGGCAAGTTTGGCAAGAGTCGGCTTGTCCCGCACGGCCCGCGCATCGGCGAACTCGTCGCCCAGCAGCTGCAGCGCCGAAGTGATGGCGTGCCACTGCACGACGACGCGCCGCTGTTCAGCTTCGACGGGTACAGATCCGTGCATCCGCGCAGCGTCAGCCTGACGTTCCATCGTCTGGTGCTCAAGCTCGGGTTCGCGGCGCCACCCGGAGTCTCCCCACCCGTGCTGCACAGCCTGCGTCACTCGTTCGCAGTCGGGTGTCTGCTGCGTTTCTATCGACAGGGCCTTGACCCGGCTGCGCTGCTTCAGCGGCTATCGACGTTCATGGGCCACGTCGACCCCGTCTCGACAGCGATCTATCTGACCATCACGCCGGCGCTGATGGAGGAGGCCAACCGCCGATACGAGGCCTTCGCCGAGCCCGTCTGGGCGGAGGTGGAGCGATGAAAAGTCAGACGCTCGGAGCGATCCTGCACGGCTACTTCATCGATCACCTGATCGGCGTGAAGGGCCTGCGCCCCGGCTCGGTGCGCAGCTACCGCGACACGATCCGGCTCCTGCTCGTGTTCGTCGCCGCACAGAAGCGCTGCAGGATCACGCGCCTGACGCTCGATGATCTGACCTGCGGGCGGGTGATCGCGTTCCTGCGACACCTCGAAGAGGAGCGCGGCAACCACATCCGCACGCGCAACCAGCGGCTCGCCGCGCTGCACAGCTTCTTCGAGTACATCGCCGCACGGACGCCGGAGATGCTCGATGTCTGCCAACAGGTGGCCGCGATCCCGATCAAGCGCGTGGCCCCACCCGAGACGCACTTCCTGGAGCGCGATGAGGTCGAGGCACTGCTCCGTCACCTACCCAGCGACCGACGCCTGGCATTTCGGGACCGGGGGCTGCTGCTGTTCCTCTACAACACCGGGGCACGCGTGCAAGAAGCCGCCGACCTGCGCGTTGAGCACCTCGACCTCGGCGAGCACCCGATCGTGCGCCTCCACGGCAAAGGCGACAAATGGCGGACCTGCCCGCTCTGGCAGCAGACAGCGCGGACACTGGAAGCACTGATCGCGACGCTCGATCCGCCAGCGACACCGCAGTCGGCCGTATTCAGCGCGCATCGGCGCCCGCTCACACGATCCGGCATCTACAAGATCGTGCGCCGACACGCATCGAAGTTCGATGACCCGCGGACCGATCGCAGAGTCACCCCACACACGTTCCGGCACACGTCCGCCATGCACCTCCTGGAGGCCGGCGTCGAGGTCAACGTCATCCGCGAGTGGCTCGGCCACGTCGACCTCACCACGACCAACCGCTACGCCCAGATCAACACGAAGACCAAAACGGCCGCGCTGCGAGCTGCTGAGCCAGCAGGCGATTCGATCGGACCACGCACCCTGCCGAACTGGCGCTCGGACGAGTCCCTCCTCAACTGGCTCACTTCGCTCTGAGCATTATGTGCCCGAAAACGCGACAGCCGGGCCGTTCGCCCCCGTCATCGTTGACCCCCACCGCCGCCGGCCACATAACGGATCCGGGAACAGAACAGCCGCTACATCGTCGCCTGGACAGTGCAGTACCGCGAGAACGGCCCAGCTCGCCACGGCGCTGATCGAGCAGGCGGCCGAGCAGCAGCAGATCACGCCCAAGATGCTCACGCTGCACGCCGACCGCGGCGCGCCGCAGCGCGCCAAGCCAGTCGCGTTCCTCTCGCGGACCTCGGCATCACGAAAACACACAGCCGCCCGTACACCTCCAGCGACAACCCCTACTCGGAGTCGAACTTCAAGACGCTGAAGTACCGGCCCGAGTTCCCCGCCCGGTTCGACGACATCGAGCACGCCCGCGCTCACTGCCGCGCGTTCGTCGACTGGTACAACCACGCCCACCGCCACTCCGGGATCGGGCTGATGACCCCAGCCGCCGTCCACCACGGACAGGCGCACGCAGCTGCACGCCGCCCGCGCCCACGTGCTCGACGCCGCCTACGAGCGCCACCCCGAGCGGTTCGTCCGCAGGCCGCCCGTCCCGCCCGAGCTGCCGACCGCCGCATGGATCAACAAGCCCGACACGAAGGAGGTCGCTCACTAAATCCAAACGCGAAGCGTCTCATCGGGCTTGACAGGCTCCGATGTCCCTATTTAGACGGTCGCGAGTATCTGTTATCCCGGCGACCAATTGACGCACCAACTTCTGGACTGGTTTTCCCGACAACCACCGGGAATGCGATCGTCGCGCGGCGGCGCAGTTCGGGCGCAGGCGCACTGCTGAGTTTCGGCGAATGCGACAGCGCGCCAGGTTTGCTGGGCGGCCCATTCCGAGCAAGCACAATCACGTGTCGCGTGGCCAAGGGCCGGACCGGGACCGCCGCGACCTCGATCACCCGGTTGACGCTTGGCCAGGCGTAGCGGTCATCTCGTCCCTGCCGGCACGCGCGCTGCTCCCTATCGTCCCGAGCATGAGCGCCGCGCCCGATCGGCGGTTGTGACGCTCAGCCTGGGGATGCATCAGCCAGCGAGCGAGCGATCATGCACGCTGTCGCATTCGGGGAAGGCGGCACCGTCGCTCGAGACTCGCGCGTGTAGCCCGTAGCGGAAGCGGATCTGCCCGCACCTCGCCTGTTCCAGCCTGTGCCTGGCGCGCCTTCGCGTCGTGTGAGCTGGTGTGTCGGCATGTCGCGCGGCCACCCGTCTCTCATGACCCTCGGACGCTGAGGTTGAGTCCGCGGCTGACCGCGAGCGTCCAGCGCCGGCAGCCCGAGCCATGGGGCCGAGGCCGGTTGAGGCACGGTCGGGCTCGGGGAGCTGTTGGTCGCGGTCGGCATCCTCGCCCTTGCCGCGTTCACGGCTGCGAAACTCATCGGCACGACGAAAACAAAGGCTTCCTGATTGCAACCTAGCCGAGGAAGATGCCTGAGAGGACGGCGTTGCCGGGTCCGGTGTCGGTGACGGTAATCGTGACGGTGCCGTTCGCGGCGGCGGAGATCGGGAAGGTGACCCACGCCCCGTTGCTGAAGTCGGATAGGTTCGCGGTTTGGGTGCCGACGGTGATCGTCTCGCTGCGCGCCAGGTTGTCCAAGTCGACGGCGTACAGCGCGAGGTTGCCGCTGTACGGCGAACTGAACCTCAGCGCCACCTTGAAGCCGCTCGAGCTGTAATACGTAGCGGCGTTCCGAGTCGACCGATCCGCGCTCTGGAGCGCTCGCACATTCGTCGTGTTCGACGCCCACAAGTAGCGGCTCGCATTACTGACGCTCAACGACACGCCCGGCATCGCCACCACATCGCTCCCACCACTCCACGCCGCCAAGTCATAGCCACGGGCCCCATGCGTCCCCACCCACGACCCCTGCGGGGCTGTTGAGAAGTTCGGCGAGGGCGGAGTCCCGCCGCCGCCGAGGAAGATGCCTGAGAGGACGGCGTTGCCGGGTCCGGTGTTGGTGACGGTAATCGTGACGGTGCCGTTCGCGGCGGCGGAGATCGGGAAGGTGACCCACGCCCCGTTGCTGAAGTCGGATAGGTTCGCGGTTTGGGTGCCGACGGTGATCGTCTCGCTGCGCGCCAGGTTGTCCAAGTCGACCGCGTACAGCGCGAGGTTGCCGCTGTACGGCGAACTGAACCTCAGCGCCACCTTGAACCCGCTCGAGCTGTAATACGTAGCGGCGTTCCGAGTCGACCGATCCGCGCTCTGGAGCGCTCGCACATTCGTCGTGTTCGACGCCCACAAGTAGCGGCTCGCATTACTGACGCTCAACGACACGCCCGGCATCGCCACCACATCGCTCCCACCACTCCACGCCGCCAACTCATAGCCGTTTGCGCCATAGGTGCCAACCCAGCTGCCCTGGGGTGCGTTAGAGACCCCGCTCGCCGTCGTAAAAGTCTGGTCCGACCCGTAGGTCGTCCCGGTCGCGTTGGTCGCTTCGAGTCGGTAGTGGTAGGTCGTGCTAGCGGCCAAGCCGGTGAGGTTCGTGGATACCGACTGAGTGGTGGTTCCTGAGCCTGCGCTCGGGTAGGGAGATCCTGGTGCCGTCGAGCCGTAGCTGGTCGATGTCCCGTAGTCGAAGTGGTAGGTGGTCGCCTGACCATTGGGGTTGACGGTCCCGGAGACGGTCGCCGAGGTCGTCCCGACCGAGTCTGCGGAGCCGGTCGTCACCCCGCTCCCCGTCGTAAAGGTCTGGTCCGGCCCGTAGGTCGTCCCGGTCGCGTTGGTCGCTTCGAGTCGGTAGTGGTAGGTCGTGTTAGCGGCCAAGCCGGTGAGGTTCGTGGATACCGACTGAGCGGTGGTTCCTGAGCCTGCGCTCGGGTAGGGAGATCCTGGTGCCGTCGAGCCGTAGCTGGTCGATGTCCCGTAGTCGAAGTGGTAGGTGGTCGCCTGACCATTGGGGTTGACGGTCCCGGAGACGGTCGCCGAGGTCGTCCCGACCGAGTTTGGGGAGCCGGTCGTCACCGTCGGTGCGGAACTGACGCGATACAGCACGACGGCGTTGGCTGGCACGGTCGCGGTGATGTCGCCGTTCGTCGTGGTGGTTTGGTTCGTCCACGCATCCAGCAGCTGATACCGGCTCGCGTTAGGCATCCCGACGGCGCTGGCGGTCGTGGAAACTTGCTGGCTGCTCGAGTCGGTGTTGAATAGCGCGACCGCGCGATCGCCGTTCGCGAGCGGCCTGACCCATACCTGCGCGGTGGTGCCCTGCCCCGAGAGCAGATAGCCCTGGACCCCCAGCGAGTCCTGATCTATCGCAATCACCCGCGGGTTCTCGAGCATGCTGAGGCTCGTCGAGGACAGCGAGCGCGGGTCGCTGCCCAGGATCAGCGGCGCGGCAACCATCGCCCACATCGAGAACTGCGACTGCGCCTGGGTGTCGGTCATCCCCAGCCCAGGCCCGAGGTAGTCCGGGTCGTTCCAGTGCCCCCACGGAACCGGCGACTGCCCCGGAGGGGTCGACCCGGGTGGGCCCGCGGCGCCCTGAATACCGGGCTGGGACGCGCCCGAGGCCGTGCCGGCGTCATGCCCGAGATTCCTCACGACGTTGACGAACTGGATGCTTCCCGTGCCGCCGATGTCGGTGTCCGTCCGCCAGCTCTGCGCGTCCGCCGGCGCCCACGAGTAGGCATCCCAGGAGGAGTCCGCAAATGACGGAGCCGTCCCGTTGATCTGCCCCGGCGTCCAGAAGTTGCAGACATTGAGGATCATCGAACGCCCGCTCGAGTTGTTAGCCAAAGCAGTGGAAAACTGCGCATACAGCGTCCGGGGGTCGTTCGGTGGCTGGTCCAGCCACGTCTGGCCGGCGCCGCAGAAGTCCATCTTCACCGCGTCAAAGCCCCACGCGGCGAACTGGTTCGCGTCTTGCTGATAGTGGCCGTACGAGCCGACACCTTGTCCACTGCAGCCGCTCGTACCGGCATCGGTATAGATCCCAGCTTCAAAGCCGTGCGCGTGAAGCCAAGCCGTGAATCCCGACATCGCCGCGTCGGTCGTCGTCCCATCATCCGGCCACTGGCCGTTCGGACAATAGGTAGTCGGCTGCGTGGTATCGACGAGCAGATTGCCGCTCGAGTCCCGTGCCCCCGATGCCCAGCCGAAGTCAAGCCACACGATCTTGTAGCCCGCGTCCCGCAGGCCGGACGTGACCAGCGAGTTCGCAACCGACTTGATCGTCGACTCGCAAAAGTTCCCGCCAACCTGGTAGTAGGTGTTCCAGCCCATGTATGGGACCGCTGTCGTACTCAGGCTGGCGTTGGCAGTCGCCGGCAAAGCCATAAGCGTCAGCACCGCTCCGAGCAGGAATCCGCGTCGACGTAGAGCCGGCCAGCTACACCTAGCCCGTGTGCTCGCGTTTGCCCAGCGGCCGCCGACCGGCCCTAAACATCCCCGAGACAACATGCACCCCACTCCAATCCCCGAACCCCTGTAGCCGACTATCGCGTGGCGCACCTTACTCCTGTCGTGGCACCCGTGCCGCGCAGACCATCAGCACAATCGCCGCCACCGACCGCCGATTCGTTCGCTGCCGCAAGGATCGACAAGCAGCACTGGGATACTCGCCCAGATGACGCCTTTCATCACGTCTGGCGCCGGATTCCTGCTGGCCGTCCTGTGGTTCGATCTCATGTTTGACGTCCAGGCGCTCCCTCACCGCGGCCGCGAGCTCCCGGAGCACACCCTCGCGTCGATCGCCGGCTACTACCGGCGCGTGACCACGACCGCGCTGCCGATGAATCGCCTGGTCGCCGCAGTCATGCTGGCCACGATCGGGGCGATCATTGCCCAAATCGTGCGCGGAGATCGACCACAATGAGTGGGATGGGTATCGCTCGTCCTGGCTGGCGACGGCGATCCTCCTCGCGGCACTCCGCACGGTGCCCGCCGCGGTGCGACTCGGCGCCCGGACCGACTCGTCTAAACACCAGAGCGAACTCGCGGAATCGACCGGCCGCGATCACCTCTTCTGCGCCGCCGCGATCGTCGCCCTTGTCGCAATCGAGCTGTCGTTCGCCTGACCACCCGTCTCCCGCTCATGCGTTACCGGAGCAACACGGGCGCCCGAGAGAGTGTGGTTGTGCAATGAAAGGCGCTCCAGGCCTAGCGTTGCAGGGCGCGGTCGACGCGGAATAGGATCGGTCGATGGCGAGGTACGACCTGGCCGGGAAGGTCGCGCTGGTGACCGGCGGTGCGCGCGGCATCGGCTTTGCCACAGGCCGCGCGCTCGTCGCGCGCGGCGTGTCCGTGGTGATCGTCGACCTCGATGCTGAAGCAGCGCAGGCGGCGGCCGCACGGTTGCACGACTCGCGCGCGATCGGGCTGGCCGCCGATGTGGCTGACCGCGGCGCGATGCATCAGGCGGTGGCCACTAGCGTAGATCGGCTAGGGGGCCTCGACGTGGTGGTCGCCAACGCCGGCATCGGACCGACGTACGCGACGCTGCGCGCGACCGCCGTCGAGACGTTCGACCGCGTCATCGAGGTCAACCTCATGGGCGTCGTTAACACGGTGCGGGCGGCACTCCCCGAGGTGACGCGCAACGCAGGACATGTCGTCCTCGTCGCGTCCGTCTATGCCTTCCAAAACGGCGTGGGCGTCGCTTCGTACGCGATGAGTAAGGCCGGGGTTGAGCAACTCGGCCGCGCACTGCGTCTCGAGCTCGTCCCGCACGGTGCGAGTGCGAGTGTCGCCTACTTCGGGTTGATCGACACCGAGCTCGTCCATCAAACGATCGATGCTGACCCGGCGGTTAACCAGCTGTTCGGCGTTCTCCCCAAGGCGCTCCTGAAGCGACTCCAGCCCGACGCAGCCGGCGAGGCGATTGCCGTCGGTATCGAGCGCCGCCAGCCCCGGGTTATCCGCCCGCGGCTCTACGCCGGCGTCTACGCGCTCCGCGGCCTCCTTGGGCCGATGAGCGACCGGATCATGGCCAGGGACAAACGTGTACAGGCGGCCGTCCGGGACTTCGACGCTCGGACTGGCGAGCAACAGCGTACGACCGCCTAACGTCCAGCGCCGGCTTCCGCTTCGATCGGAGGCCGTTGCGCAAACCATTCAGATACCCACTGCGCTAGTGACGGTGGGAGAACCTCGTCAGTAATTGGCGGTATTGGATCCGGTTTCCCAATTTCTCGCAAAGATGGGTGTCACCAGCATGTGTTATCCCGTCAGCCAATTGATGCACCGGGTTTCTGATCGGTTTGTGCGACAGCCTCATCCGACAAGCACGAGCTCGCCGCGCGCGTCGAGCGCCTCTTTCGACTGCTGCTCGCGCCCGGGACTGCGGCCGTGCTGGAGGGGCTCGACGGGATCGCTGGCCCGACCGTCACCATACTGTCGCTCGGCCGCGGGAATGCATGAGCTGTGCGCTGACTGAACGCGGTCTCGGCTGCTCTTGCGTGTAGCCCGATCCAGCAGTCTCAATCCGATGGCTTGGGACCGGTCGACGCTGCCGGTGCTTCGTGGAAGTGGCACTGTCCGGACTGCGCGCGTGGCCCAGGTTGTCCGCAAGCAGTCACGAAACGGTCACGATGGGAGCGACCACGCGATCTTGGTCGATGGTCGGAGCGCCGTGACCGCTTTCGACAAGATCCAGGACCACTGCTGCCGTGCGCAGCGGCTCCGCTTTCGTTCCGTGCGGGCAGCGGCGGACTCAGGTAATTCCAGGCCACTCAGACAGGAACCCTGTAGCTGGCGCGGTTGTGGCTCAGATGCCGCGCGCGGCCACACGTGTTGACCGGAGTCTCCGATCTGAATGTCGGCAGACGGGTGCAGTCGAGATCGGCCGTGGCGACTCCCGCAGTCCCACAACTTTGACCGTCAGCGTGCTGAACTCGCTTTCTACGTAGCGGACCGGCCGGACGTATTCACCGTCGATTCACACGACGAGCCGCAGTGCACGGACCGCTTCGAACCCTCGCCACGGTATCGCCCTCGAAGCTTCCGGCGGCCATCTGGCACGTGAGCGCGCGGAGCCGGCCAGTCGGCGAGCATGGATCGTCTGATCCGACTGACAGGGTCTGCCGTTATCCATAACGCTCCCCCCGTCCGCTTATGTCCCGGTGAGCGAAGCGTTTGCGCTAGGTCCGGCAGGTGAAGATGACACTCCCTGACATATTTGATGTACTTACTGTACAATCCGAAGCCCTCAGGGCGGGAGAACTCCACTGCTGCGTTCATCGTGGTCCCTTGGCGACGCGCATGTGCGGAACTACTGACTGCAGTGGGGGCAAACTGGCGATGCGGTCGACCAAGCGCGGACGATAGCCTTCGGACGATTTCATTTCTAGTTCGTGTGAAGGGGGAACATGCGAGCCGTTGCGCGTTTCGAACGCGTTAGCCGTCGGCGCTGGGGCGCAACTCACATCCGAGTCAAACTCGTGACGTGGCGCTTGGCCGCCACCGGCGGCCGCATCATCGAGTGGCTGTGCACAGCGGAACGGCCGGCTTTCTTCACGCTCGCGCTGGCGGTCAGCGCACTGCTGTGGTTCGACTGGTGGACGGTGCTGGGGATCTACGTGGCGCTGCTCCTCGTGTGGTTCGCGGCCAAGGCGAAGAAGCGCGTCGTGATCGAGACATTCCAGGATCACACAACGGCGACCTCTCAGCCTGGGGAGGGCACGGCGAAAGAGCGACCCGACCCCCATCGACCGGACGCGAGTGGCATGGCGGGGCTGCTCGCAACGGAGTTGGCCGAGATGCGCATTGTCTATCAGCTGCTCGAGGAGCCGCTTGGGCGGCCCCGTCCGGGTGGGGTCGAGGGCGCGGTGCAGCTCGAGGACATCGGGGACGTGCTGCGATCGGCGTTCACCGCGCAGTCGAACCTGACCATCGGACCGCTCGTGCTGCCGTTCGGGGGCTTCATGGCGCTGCTCAGCCGGCTGATGCAAGCGCCACGCCTGCGGGGCGCGATCTACGGCGACGAAACCGGTCTTACGCTGACCGCAGCCCTGACGATGCAGGGCCATGACTACGCGTGGACCGTGACCCGCCGGGTCGGTGAGCCTGGGCACCAGACCCAGGCACGGACGGCCCTCGGTCACGGTTGGGCCGTCCGCGGCGATGCCGCCGAGGCTGAGGGCGACACCGAGACCCCGATGCGTGCGCGTGCGGAAATGGTCCGCGAGCTCGCGTATCGCGTGTTCACCGACCTGTCGCTCCGGGGCCAAGCGGAGTGGCCCGCAACCCGCGACTGGCTGGACGCGCTCAGGGAACGTCAGGCATGCCAGCGCACGCCGCGCGACCGCCGGCTCCACCTAGAGGCGGCGGAGATGCACCTCCGTAAGGCGCTTGCCCAGGACGAGAGGTTCTACCTGGCGGCCTACAACCTCGGCATCGTGTATCGGCAGCTCGCCGAAGAGGACACAAAGCGGGCCTCGGCGAGCGACCGGCGGCGCGTGCCTGCCGAGCCGTACACGCGCTCCGCGCTCCGCGTCTTCGCGCACGCAGTCGAGCGGCTCGACCGGGGGCGGTGGGAGGCCTACTACGGACTTGCGCTCGCGCATTGGACCCTGGCGCAAATGTCAGCTGGTAATGAGAGGCGCATCCACCGAGTGGTCGATCTCTGTGACCGCGCGCTCGAGCTCCACTCCGGCAGAGCCGCCCGAGCGCAGATCCAGGATCTCAAGGCGACGGCCCAGCTAGCCCTGGGGCAGAAGCCGGCGGCCCTTGCAACGTGGCACAAGGCGTGCGAGTCGATCCTGCGCGAGCTCACGCTCGCCCAAACGTGGCGGGTGCCGCCGTCGGACGGCCAGCGCATTGTGCGCCTGCGCAAGCAGGCGTCACAGTGCCTGCTCAACCTAGCGATCGCATCAAATGAATTCGAACCGGACAGCTTGGCGAGGCCCGCCGAGGAGTTGACCAATCTCATCGATCGCGTGCGGCGACGCCGGCGGTTCGCGCGCATTCTCGCCCTCGGAGAGTTCGCTGTGAGGCTGACGGATGTCGACGCCGCCGCACATAAGAAGCTCGCGTTGATTGCACGCCGGTGGGGCAGGACCGATCTCGCCCGCGATGAGCTGCAACGTGCGATTCGCATGGATCCGGACAATGCCGCCAACTGGGCACTGCAGGCCGAGATGTGTTCCACCCAAGACCTGGATGCCGCGCGCGCGGCGTGCCTCGAGGCGCTTCGCGCAATCGACTTCGGCGCGGCGCCGGAGGACGAGGTAATCGAGTCGCTGAAGAATGCATACACGCAACTCGACGACCCGCAACAGACCGCCGCCCTGACATGGCGGTGCGAACTGGGCAAGTCGATCACAAGAGCGCTTGACTCTGACCGGGACAGCGCTCTGCAACAGCTCAGGCAGCAGGTCCAGCAGTGCGAGCGAGACGGACGGGATTGGGAGGCGGCGATCGTCGAGCGGCACCTCGGTCGGCTGCTGCTCGAGTCCGAAGACGTCCGGGACGCCGAACAGGCCGAGGACGTGTTCGACAGGGCGATTCGACGCTTGGAGCACAAGCATCACAATGACATCCGCCGGTGGGGGCTGCGCAGCCAGCATGCACTCGCGATCGCCCGTCAGCCGGACCGCACAGGGGCGGCGCTGCCGCTTGCCGAGCAAGGCGTTCGCGATGATCCCCTATCTGCCGCGGCGTGGCGCGCGCTGGCCATCGTGAGCGCACACGGCGGCCATTACGACCGCGCATCGACGGCGTGGAGTCGGGCCCACCTCCTCGACACCGAAGACCCAGACTCCCGGGTCGCGCTCGCCCTCTGCCAGTGGCAACAGGCCGAGACGGTCGGCGTCGCCGTGGAACGACAGAAGCTGCACCGCGAAGCCCGGGACCACCTACGCCGGTCGCTGCGCCTTTACGACATCGAGCAGATCGACGAGCGCAGGCGAGCCGAGTGGTGGACGGCGAAGTGCCACTGGTCGCTGGGCCAGTTCGACCAGATGCCCCCGCACCTACTGTTCATCATCGCCTCGCTCGAGCGGGCCCAGCCTGCCCCCAAGGACGACGCGCTGAAAGCTCTCCTGGAGCTGGCGCTGGCGCAGTCCTACCGGCAGACGCGGCATTTCGCCGAGGCCGAGGCCTACGCGCATAGCGCGATCGACGACAGCGACACGGCGGCCAAGAAGGGCGTCCCTGCCCACGCCACACCAGGGAGCCCGCTGGGCGAGGATCAGTGGTCGCTGGGCGCGATCCGCGTCCTCGCGCGAGCCGAGCTGGCCGGATGCCACGCCGATCGCAACGGACGGCGCGACTTGGCCGCCGAGCTGTGCAACGACGGTCAGGAGCTGGCGGTTGATGTCCGAGAGGAGGAACGCACCGAGGTAGCAAGCGAGCTCCTGAGCGAGCGCGGTCGGATCGAGCTCTCCCTTGGGCATCTCAAAGAGGCCGTCAACCTACTGGAGCAGGCAACCGTCATGGCCCCCGGGAGCGCCGGTGCCTACGTCTCACTCGCACGGGCGTACGAGCGCCTGACGTTTGAGCAAGGCGGGCCCGCGGCGGCGCTGGCGTTGAAGGCACGGGAGAGTTGCGAGCGGGCGAAGGAGATCATCTGCAAGCCGCATCTGCAGTGGGATCTAGCCGACCAGATCGAGCGACGGCTAGATGCCGCCGGGGCCGTGCCAGGTCAAGCCGACGTGGCTGCGACGGCCCAAGCGAACACTGGGGCCGTTGTGGAGGCCGTTACGTCACAACGGTGAGTGGCGCGCATCCGTGCCCGGCCGGCCCGTCAACGACGCTGTCCGGCGTTGAACGCCGATGGCGGTTTCACCTTGATCGACTCGGTCCAAGGCAGCCCTGGTTGACTACCCGCAGCTGGCGCGGAGATCGTAGGTGGGCGATATCCGGATGCTCAACGGGGACGCCGCTTCTCCGATCCTCGAACTCCGACCGGTCTCACTGCGCGACGTGCTCGGACCTGCAGAACCGAAGCAACAACTGTTGGCTACATGACCGGAGCTCCTTCGCTCCGCGACTGGGCCCCACATGATCGCTCGCCTTTCTCCCCAACATTCCCATAGCGTAAGCGACCGGCTGTGGTCTTTCAGCCATCGTGTCGACGACTCCCATCTCCAAAAGGGGACGCCGGCGATACCCATTCGGGCCCGATCACCATCGACGGGGGGCGTGGAGTCCCAGCCTGACGCGTGGCGTCACCTAGACGCCCGCGGGTTCGAGCGGTACGAGGGGAGCGAACTGCTCGGCACAGAGAGGCCGCCGGGCATGAGATGCACAGGAGCTCCGTCGAACCGTCGATGTTATGACGATGCCAGGTGTGAGCACCTTCAGGATTCGCTGACCACGAGATGTTCCGGGCGCTGTCGACGGCGAAGCACAGGGACCTCGAGTGAGACCGTTCAGCTCGCACAGATTCAAGAGCAGAACCCCAGCGGTAGGACGAATTACCTGTCGGATGTGCGTGATCGCCCAATACCGGGCGCCCCAACTGCAGCTGACACACGATCGCTTCTGCCACCAGCGGCCTCGAGTGCGCGCGATCGCTGAGGCGACATCTCGATGTCGCGACGTCTGTAGGTCCGGGGGGCCGGCATCCCAGATAGCGATGGTCGGGCTCGATCGCCGGCACGATCGCTCCGGCCGTCCGAGCGCCTCTAACGGCGCGATTCCTATGCCACGCACTCAGCCATCGTGCCGCGGGCGGGCGGACAACTGCATCGCCCGGATGATGCGCAAGTCGACCACGCGAGGTCACCGTCGGACGCCGCGCTATTGCTTCTGTAGGGCTTCTGACTGCTGGTTCGCCACGCACTCAACCGTCGTGCCGCGGGCGGGCGGTCGACTGCATGGCCGGGACGATGCGCAAGTCGAACCGCCCGAGGTCGACGTCGGACGCCGCGCTATTGCTTCTGTAGGGCATCTGACTACTGGTTCGCCACGTTCCCAGTCACGCGGTCGAGGACAACCGCGCGATCGCGTTAGCTCCAGATCCGAGCGCCGCACTGCGCCGTGTGAGCTGGCAGACGCCGGCAGTCTGCATAGGTCGGCCGCGCCTTCCGCCCGCTGCTCGTCAGCCCTGCTATCGGCGATTCCGACGGCGCGGGACGTTTTACGCGCGGACGACTTCCTGGGCGCGGCTGATCGCGCGTAACTGGTGTTGTCCGACACCGATCGCCGTTGGCCGTGCTCCATACGTCGTGCTCGTGCTTCCAGTCGTGGACAGCGCCGCCGTCATCGGCCTGGCGCAGCCGCTCCGACGTGATATTGGTGTCAGGTACGGTGTCTGTGGAGGTAGAGGTCCGCGCTTGGAGCGTGGTTTCTACGGTTTACGACGCACGGTTCGACCTTCAGGCTGGGTGTTTGCGATGCGCTTGACCCGCGCAGCCCTCGACCGGCCGAGGAGGGGTTCCTCATGCCAGCTTCCGTGCTTCCGCCATCCCTTGATGAGGGTCGGGGGCGCTCGGGCCTATTCGAACAGGTCTACCGGCGCTCGTTGGACCAACCAGAGCAGTTTTGGGCGCAGGCGGCCGCTGAGATCGACTGGGTCCAGCCCTGGGACAGGGTCCTTGACGACTCCCGCGTGCCGTTTTATCGCTGGTTCGCTGGCGCCCGGCTGAACACCTGCTACAACGCGCTTGACCGTCATGTCGACCGCGGCCGCGCCGATCAGCTCGCGTTGATCTATGACTCGCCGGTCACGGATACGGTCGCGACGTTCACCTATCGCGAGCTGCGCGATGCGGTGGCGAGGTTCGCGGGTGTGCTGGCATCACAGGGCGTCGGGCGCGGCGATCGTGTTGTCATCTACCTGCCGATGGTTCCCGAGGCAGCGATCGCGATGCTAGCCTGCGCGCGGATCGGAGCGATTCACTCGGTCGTGTTCGGCGGCTTTGCCGCAAACGAGCTCGCCGGCCGGATCGAGGACGCGCAGCCGAAGGTCGTTGTGTCCGCGTCGTGCGGAATTGAGCCCGGCCGGCTTGTGCCGTATAAGCCGTTGCTCGACGCGGCGATCGAGCTCGTCGAGCGGAAGCCCGAGCGGTGCATTGTGTTGCAACGGCCGCAGTTCGAGGCCGAGCTCGACGGGCACCGCGACGTCTCCTGGACGGAGGCCATGGCCAGCGCCGAGCCTGTCGATTGCGTCGCGGTCAATGCCACCGATCCGCTCTACATCCTCTACACGTCGGGCACAACCGGTCAGGCGAAGGGAATCGTGCGCGACAACGGCGGCCATGCGGTGGCCCTGAAGTGGTCGATGAAGAACGTCTACGGCGTCGAGCCGGGCGAGGTCTACTGGGCTGCGTCGGATGTCGGCTGGGTTGTGGGCCACTCGTACATCGTGTACGCGCCGTTGCTGCACGGCTGCACGACGGTGCTGTACGAGGGCAAGCCGGTCGGGACGCCCGACGCAGGAGCATTCTGGCGGGTCATCTCCGAGCACGGCGTGAGCACGATGTTCACCGCACCGACCGCGTTCCGCGCGATCCGCCAGCAGGATCCCGAGGGCGCTCACATCCGGCGCTATGACCTGTCCCGGTTCCGCGCGCTATTCCTGGCGGGCGAGCGCTGTGATCCCGACACGCTCAGATGGGCCGAGGCCCAGCTTGGCGTGCCGGTGATCGACCACTGGTGGCAAACCGAGACCGGCTGGGCGATCGCAGCCGACTGCATCGGTATCGAGCACCTGCCCGTGATCCCGGGCTCCCCGACGCGCCCTGTACCAGGCTGGGAACTCAAAGTGCTCGACGGCGACGGGCGCGAGCTCCCGCCAGGTCAAACGGGGGCGCTGGTCGTCAAGCTCCCGATGCCGCCCGGCGCCTCTCCGACGCTCTGGAACGCGGACGAGCGCTTCCGCGAGACATACCTGTCCAACTTCCCCGGCTACTACGAGACCGCCGACGCCGGGTACCTCGACGAAGCGGGCTACGTGTTCGTGATGGCCCGCACCGACGACATCATCAACGTCGCCGGCCATCGCCTGTCGACCGGCGCGATCGAGGAGGTACTGGCCTCGCACCCCGACGTCGCCGAGTGCGCCGTGATCGGCCCTGCAGACCAGCTCAAGGGACAGCTGCCCGTCGGCTTCCTCGTCCTGCAGGCGGGCGTGGAGCGCCCACACGAGGAGATCGTCGCGGAAGTCGTGCAAATGGTGCGCGAGAGGATCGGTGCCGTCGCGGCGTTTAAGACCGCGACCGTTGTCGACCGTCTGCCCAAGACGCGATCCGGGAAGATCCTGCGAGCAACGATGCGCAAGATCGCCGACAGTGAGAACTACACCACGCCGGCGACAATCGACGATCCCGCGATCCTCGGCGAGATCGATGGCGCGCTCCAACAGATCGGATACGCACACAACACAACCACGTAGCACCTGGACATCTCAGGGCTACGACGCAATGCCCAAGTGAGAGGAACCGCGCTCCCGTTGCAAATGGGACGTCGGGGCTGGCTCGGAACCCGAGCCGGTGAGCGCGGAACCACAGGATGCGCATCGGATGGTTCAAACGGCTCGTGGTAGAGCTGCAGCGTCGTCCGCCCATAGGGTCTCCCCATTGCGCAAGCCAAAACGTCCAGGCGGATCTCGTCATCGGCGACGCCCCGGTCAGGGTCGGCTGTCCAGGCGATCGAAGCTCCCTCGGTAGCGCACGTAGCGAGGATCCGTCCGCCCGCCAGACGTGCCCCCCGGGGGATCCCTGGCGGGCCGGCCACTGTCAGGCCGCCAGCGGCGACCAAGCTCAGCCTGCGGGAACGAGGCCGAGTGAGATCCAGGCTATCTACGACAGCCTTTGGGCCAACGCCCGGGAGGAGATCTGCACCTGGGGACCTGCTGGGAATCCCAAGACGCTGCACCAGCGTTCACGTCGTTCACGTCGTTCACGTCAAGCACAAACCTCAGATATCGCGTCGGTGAGCCCGTCTCAGAGGCCGTCCCCTTCACGTGGTTTTCGCGCGCTCAGCGCGACCTCACATAAGGCATGAAGCGGCAGCGCGCGCAGGCGGCAGGTCTCTCCTCTCAGGCCCTGTGCACCGAGGCCACCACGACGAGGTCGCCTATGCAAAAACGCGATTCTGCACGCCGGCACGCTAGCCCTGCAATCGGCGACGAGCGGAGGCTCAGCAGGGTCTCGGTCGCCCGTCCATTCTCGATGGGTTAGGCTCGGGTCACGGTTAAGCGGGTATGCATCCCCATCATCAGATGGCCCGGCAGCGAGCAGTAGATCTCATACCGGCCCGCCTTGAGGTGCCAGGTAGCCTGGTGGACCTGACCCGATGGCGTGATCCTGACCGCACCGAGAATGGGACCGATCATGTGGCCGTGTGCGTTCAGCCTCCGGATCCGCAGATCATGTGAATCCTGGCCGCGGTTCCACAACTCGACGATCACTGTACCGGCGGGCACCGAGGTCCGCGACGGCCACAGCGACCACTCCTGCGCGTAGACGAGAAGGTGGGAGGGAGTCGGGGCACGCGCTGCCCGCGCGTTGCCGCCCCCCAGGAGTCCGGTTGCAGAGAGGCACAGGGAAAGGATGATCAGACGTCTCATGCCAACACCTGATAGCGCGGAAAGCCCCCGGCACCGGGGATGACGTCGGCAGCGTCCTGACCGAACCACTGCTCCAGCAGCGAGCAGTAGACGCCGCGGAAATCGACGTTCTCGCGCTGGTTGCCGTTTGCGTCGAGCTCGTTTAGCGGCGCGAACTCACCGATCATCCCGCTGTTCACGCGGCTGCCAATGAGCAGCGACACTCCCGCTGCGCCGTGATCAGTGCCGTCCGAGCCGTTCTCCTGAGCGCGGCGGCCAAACTCGGACCAGACATGCACCAGCACGCGGCCGTCGACGCCACGCGCCTCGAGGTCGGCTTGGAACGCCGCCAGCGAGTCCGCGACCAGCTTGACCCCTGAGTCGAACGTCGCCTCCTGGCCCGAGTGGGTGTCGAACTGGGTGTCGGTAGTGAGCGCGACGCAGCGCAGCGGCACACCGGCCGCGATCATCGCCGCAAGACCCGCGAGGCGCGCCGGCAAGTCACCCGTCGAGGCGGTCGGGTAAGTGACGGAGCTGCCGTAAGCCGCGCCGGGGTTGGCGTTTGTGCCGGAGCTGCCGGCGCCGCCATTAGAAGCGCGGAACGGTTGCAGCGTCCTGCGGACGATGCCCACCTCGGACGCCGCGCCCGCGACCTGGGCGATCGCGCGGTCGCGCGAGTGGCGCTGCGCGTCGCCAAGCGAGGACGCGGAGTCGAGTGCCCACTCGACCGCGTCGCCCCACACTCCGTTGAGATACACGGCGAACTTGCTGGGCTGATCGATCGCCGCGGTTGGGTTCTTGCTGGTAGCGAGCGTTGGGTTGATCTGGCCGTCCATCGACAACCCCTGGAACGGGTTGGTGGCATCCCCGGACACGTCCAGGTAGCGGCCCATCCAGCCGGTGAGTAGCGAAGCGTCGGTAGCGCCCACCTCCCAGTAGTGCCGCGATGTGAAATGCGACATGTCCGGGTCGGTGTAACCGATGCTGGGGAGCACAGTCACTCTGCCGGCGTTGTGAAGCGTTGCGAACGAACTCGCGGACGGGTGCCAGGCGAGGCTCGGGTCCTCACGCACCGGTATCCCCGCGCCCGGCGCCACCGCGAGCGTCGGGCGCAATTGCTCATACAACGAGTCGCCGACCGGAGCCAGCAGCGAGAGGCCGTCGATGCCGCCTTGCATGAACAGCGACACGAGGATCGGGCTGCCGACGGGCTGGAGCGCGGCCGCCCGGGCGATCCCATCGCCGAGCATCCGATCGGTCAGACCGAGCCGCCCGGCGCCGTACACGGTCATCAGGCCTCCCGCGGCACCGGCGAGGAACCGCCGGCGATCTATCCCCGCACCGGCGGGAATCGGCATTCGTCGGTCCCACTCCCGGGCTACCGGAGGCTGGCCGGCGAGCACACGGCGGATCGCCTGCGCGCGCGAGAACCCGTCGCAATGGCCCTCGGACGCGGGCGGCACCCGAGCCTCGTGACCTGGCGTCATGCCGTCATCCAATCTGGCGTCATCGGGACCAGGTTTCGTAGCGCGTTCTGGCGTAGCTGGCGGAACGCGACCTGCTGCCATTCCTGGGTCTGGCCGCTTGCGATCCGCCGTCCCAGCGCGATCATGTTGTGCCGTCCCGTGTCTGACAGCGGGCGCCCGCCCCAGAAGTCGATCGCGTGCTGGTAGGCCTGCTCGGCGTTCTCGGTTATCCCGAAGGGATACGTCTTGCCGCTCAGAGCGTGATTCTGCAGCGCGACGTCGACGGCCTCCAAACGTCCGGCCCAGCGCGACGTGTCAAGCCATTGGGCGTAATTCCACCCCGACACGTTCGGCGGCTGGAACAGCACCTGTCCGGTCAGCCCCGCGATCCAGGCCCAGCTGGTGGTCGTGATCGTCTGACGGCTGCCGCGCAGCAACCCGGCGGTCCACACCACAGGCGGCGTCACCAGCCGTGGCCCCGCGTAGAACAGCGGGTGACGGAGGATCGCCTCGACTAGCGGCCGGATCTCGTAACCGCTGCGTACGTACGTCCGCTGGAGCGCGTGCGCGGTCGCGCGGGGAATCTCGGCGCCGACGAAATATCCCCACAGCTTGCCCACCAGGAACGAGGGGTGTTCCGGATGGGTGACCGCGAGGCGGCAACTGTCGCGCCAGCCGAATCGTCCGCGATGGCCGAAGATCTGCTTGATCCCGTAGTCGTGGAGGCTGGAGTCAAACCGGAAGTTGACCGGGCCCTCCTCTTGGTTCCAGTCGTTGGTCCAGCCAGTCAGCGCTCGAGAGTTCTGATGAACGTCGCGCTCGTCGTAACCGCGGTCGGCACCGAGCGTGAACAGCTCCAGCATCTCGCGACCGTAATTCTCGTTCGGGCTGTCCTTGTAGTTGGTATTACCGTTGAGCCACAGCAGCATCGCCGGGTCGACGGTCACGTCGAGCAGCAGCTTGTGGAAGTTACCCAGCGCCTGTCGGCGCATCATCCAATTCTGCTTGATCATCAACCGCGCGTTCGAGGCCTCCTCCGACGTTGCGAACCAGCTGTGCCAGAGCAGCGTCATACGCTCGACCAGCTGCTGGTCGGAACGCACCATCCGGTCCAGCCACCAACAGTGGTCATCGCCCCAGGTGTTGATCGGATCAAGCGGCTCACCGTGATCATCGTGCGGAGCGGCACCGATCAACCGGGCGGCTCCCACCGGTCGCGTGAGTGAGGCAACGGCACCGTCAATCCCGAGCCTCGCCAATCGGTCGGCGTCGCCCGGGCGCGGCCCGAAGCCCGCCCGCCACAAGAGTCGGGTGGCTTGCTCCTCGGTGAACTTGCCGTCATAGACGGCAACCGGCGACGGATCGAGTGCAGGCAAGATCAGGTTTGATCAACTATTGACACGCAGTCCTCGGCGTCACTGCGCACCTGTCGGGATGAGACCACGGCAGCTTACGGATTCCCATGCCGGATGGACGCACTGCAACGCGTCCACCGGCGGAGCCGGCCCTCGCCCGTAGCTTCAATGACCAACCGCACTCCGTCCCAGGGGTCCACCGGAAGCCTCACGGGATCGCAACCGACAACATCGCAACTACTGCCCTCCGCCAACGAGACGCGAAAGCAACACCGTGGCCCCGTCCCCGTTCGCCAACAAGTGGCCGGCGGACGAGTCCTTCGCCACACACTCAGCCGTCTTGCCGCGCGCAGCAAGACGGCCGCATTTGCCGGGATTATGCGCAAGCCGAACCGCGCGCGGCCGGCGTCAGACGCCGCGCTCCTGCTTTTGCAGGGCATCCGGCCGCTGCTTTGCCACGAAGGTAACCGCCAGCACCCAATCCGCCGCGAGCGGGTACGACGGCGACGCACGAACTTCCCGCTGTAGCGCGTCTGTCGGGTCTTGGATTTCAGGCCTTGGATTTGAGCGGGTAGCGCTCGGGGTGCTCGATGGAGTCGATGGCCAGATCGACGTCGAGGTCGGGCCAACGGAGGTGTCCAGGCGCCGGCCGCTCGAGGCGCAAGATTGCCTCGACTGGGGCGCGCTTGAACCACGGGAAATCTTCGAATGGGAGAAACAGCTCGCGTCCGTCGAGCAGCAGCCAGAAGCCGTGCTTGGAAATGTTTGTGACTTCAAGTGTCGAAGTGCTTGTGCCAGGCATCTCGAATCTCCTACTCGTGATCCACGACCAACTTTAGGGCGCGGCCCAAGTCCTGATCGCTCAGCTCGTAGTTCCGCGCGAGCTCGATCTGCGGCTCAATCCAGAACTTGGCCTCGCCATCAGGCGACTGGACGTGGATATGGAGCCGCTCTTCCTCGCGCGAAAAGAAGAAAAATCGGAACGGCCCGTCGCGGAAGACAGTCGGACTCATGCGCCTACGACGATGCCACGCAGTCCGGATGGGCCGCTAGCAGTTGGGGATAGAAGCCCGCCCGCTCACCCGACCGGGCCGCCCAACCAAACCGATGCTGTCGGGTGGACCGTCCGATCTCGGGCGAACCGGCGGCCGGCGCTCGCCCCGCGTCTGCCGTCGCGCCTGGTCAAGGGCCTCTCCGAAGGCGCCGCGGGGATCGACCTTGGAAGGCCTGAGCGAAGCGTCCGATTCTGCCCGCGGCTCGCCCCTTGCCAAGACCCCCCCCCACGACCTGGCGACATCCCGGGCGGACCGGTCAGGAGCCCCGCCGGGGCGCCGCCCGCAAGGCCCATTGACGCCCTTCCTGCGCCACAATTGCGCCCGGTCGTGGCAGCGGGAGCCTCGAACGGCGGGCGTGGCCGACCGCATCAGTTCGGGAGCCGCGGCCAGCGCCGCCGGGCAGGCTCGGCCGACGGGCACACCGGACCCTGCGCTCGTGCCTCCTAGCGGCGCCGACGGCAGTACGCAATGCGCGTCAACCGCGCCGTCAGCCACGAGTGCCATGCAACCAACGGGGAATCGTCCTCGGGCCGATCCGGAACGATGTCGCCGAACTCCTTAAAGGAGGGTGTCCGGCATTCGCATCGCGTTTTGGGCTTCGCGTCGCCACCCCGGCGCACTGACGCGGTTAGCTGTGGAATGGCGTGTCTACGGGGATTTCGTAGTGAGGGCGCGAAGATGTCCGAAGTTATCCGAGGACGCCTTGGAAGCTGTCCCGAGATGCGGTGACCTGTTCGGGCTGGTAGCGCACGGTGCCCGCGATGGCGCTGACTGGCCGCTGATCCAGGATGTGTGGTGCTCACTGAGCGGCGATGCGGGTCGACTCGCGATGAGGAAATGACCGCCAGGCAGGGTGGCCGAATTGCTACGGCGTGGCGGGCTCCAATGGAGCTGCTCACCCTCCCCCACCCTCTCCACCGACCCGCGGCGGACGCTTACGACTGCGGCGGCCTGGCGTGGTCGCTCCGCCCCGAACTCGGTCCCACGGCCGGCCGCTGACCCGGATTGGCCCGGACAACTTGCCGCATCTTGAGGCTTCAGCACTCAGTGCGTGGAGTGTGTGTCTCTCTGTTGGTGGGCAGCGATCAGGTGCGAAGACGTCTTCATGACGTTGGGGCGCGCAGCGCCCCTACGCGTGGCCATCCAGGTCGAGGTCACCCCAGACCAAGCTGAGCACCTCTCCGAGCCGTGCGCCGGTCTCAGCGGCGAGCTCGGCGACCGGTGTCGGCCTGCCGGACGGTACCGACGACGCGATCGCCGCTCCCAAGCAGCTGGGTGGTGAGCTCGCGACCGAAGCCGCTCGAGACGCCGGTGATCAGCCACGTGAGCTGGGGTATGTCGCTCCTTTCGATGTGGCGGCGCTCATGCCGGCGCGATCTCGTCGATCGCCGCGAGCGCGTTGAGGGTGCGGGGGTAGCCGATGAACGGCAGCAGTTGCGTGGCGACCGCGATCAGGGTCGCGCGGTCGTTCCCGACGTGGAGGTTGCCCGCGACGTGCCCTTTGACTTGTGGGTCGCAGCCGCCGAGTGAGACGAGCATCGCGAACGTCAGCAGCTCTCTGGACTTGACGTCGACGCCGCTGCGGGTGAGGTGGTCCCCGAAGCAGTTGGCCGACAGCAGCCGCTGGATGTGCTGCTCGTCATCGGGCGCGGAGGCGTACATCTGCTCGACGCGGTCGTCGCCGACGATCTCTTTTTGGACCGCGAGACCATGTTCGAACCGGGTGTCCGGCGTGGTCGTGGATTGGCCTTCGAGCGGGAGCTCGATGCCACGCTCGGTGAGGATGTCGTTGGTGGTGTGGATGAAGTCGAACACCTTCCCCATACCGACGTACGGGACGGCCTGGTAGACGATCTCCTTGACCTCAATCGGTGTGACACCGACGGTTAGCGCCGCCCCGAGCATCACCCGGTACTCGCTCAGCGCCTGGCAGGCGATCAGCGACGCAAGCTGGACCATCAGGCGGGTCCGCGTCTCGAGGGCGCCGTCATGCTCGAGCACCTCGTCGAACGCGAAGTTGTCGAAGTACTCGATCAGCTCGGGGTCGGTGACCGCGAGCGTCGAGACGTGGCCGGGGAACAGCTCGTCGTGGTTGCGTTGCGCTTGTGCGTTTGGCGGCATCGAGGCCTCCTCCGCGTTAGCGGGCTTCGTCAGGGGTGGCGGTGTATTCCTCGTCGCTGACGTGCTCGCCCCAGGTGGCGCCGTTCCCGTTGTCGTCGACTTCGAGCATCGCCAGGTGAGTCATGAACCGGTCCGGCGCGGCGCCGTGCCAGTGATCCTCGCCCGGCTCGAAGAAGACACGGTCGCCCGGGCGGATGACCTCGACGGGTCCGCCCCGCCGCTGGCAGCGACCGACTCCCTCGAGCACGTGGATCGTCTGCCCCACGGGGTGGGTGTGCCAGGCGGTGCGCGCGCCAGGCGTGAAGTGAACGCTGGCGGCCTGCAGGCGCGAGGGCGGGGTTGGGTTGGTGATCGTGTCGACGTAAACCGCGCCCGTGAACCACTCGGCCGGCCCCTGTCCAGTGGCGATGGAGCTTCTCGTGATCTGCATCTCGTGCTCCTAACGGTCGATCATTCGCTGCGCGGCTTCGGAGTAGCGGGCGCCCTGACCTTCGAGCTGCGCGGCTTCGATCTCATGCAGCTGATCGGGCGTGAGCTCGACCTCGACCGCGGCCAGGTTTTCCTCCAGCCGGTGCAGCTTGGTGGTGCCGGGGATCGGGACGATCCACGACTTCCGGGCAAGCAGCCAGGCCAGCGCGATCTGGGCCGGTGTGGCGCCCTTCTGGTCGGCGATCCGGGTGAGCAGCTCGACGAAGGCCAGATTCGCCGCTCGCACCTCAGGATCGGTGAAGCGCGGGACAGTGTTTCGGAAGTCGTCGCTGGAGAATCGGTCGTTGCGTCGATCGTGCCGGTGAGAAAGCCCTTCCCGAGCGGGCTGAACGGGACGAACCCGATCCCGAGCTCCTCCAGCGTCGGGAGAATCGCCTGCTCGGGCTCGCGCCACCACAGCGAGTACTCGCTCTGCAGCGCCGTGACGGGCTGGACGGCATGAGCCCGCCGTATCGACTGAACGCCGGCCTCCGACATCCCGAAGTGACGGACCTTGCCCTGCTCGATCAGTTCCTTCACGGTGCCCGCGACGTCCTCAATGGGGACATTGGGGTCCACGCGGTGCTGGTAGAGCAGGTCGATCCTGTCGGTCCGCAGTCGCTTCAGCGACCCATCCACGCTCTTCCGGATCGTCTGCGGGCGACTGTCGAGCGCGCCCGGCCCGATCGCGCCGTCCAGGTCGAACCCGAACTTCGTCGCGATCACAACCTGGTCGCGGACGGGCTCGAGCGCCTCGCCGACCAGGTCCTCGTTGGTGAACGGGCCATACACCTGGGCGGTGTCGAAGAACGTCACGCCGCGATCGGCCGCGGCGCGTATCAGCGAAATCATGTCCCGCTTGTCGGGAAAGGGCGGGAAGGCGGTGCTCATCCCCATGCAACCGAGACCGAGCGCCGATACCTCAAGGTTCTGTCCGAGTGTTCGCTTGTCCATCTGGTGTCTCGCTTTCGGGTGTCAGTTGGTAGTCGGTCCCGTGGCACGAGCTTCAGCGTCGCGGCGCGTGCCTTCGGGGTGACGATCGTCGGAACGATCGTCGGATACCGGGCGTACTTCGTCTCATATGCAGTGTCGATCTGTGCGCTGCCCGCGTCGGTCTCGACGAGGCTGACGTCCTTCTCGATGCCACCCGCGTGGATCCGCGCCTGGTGTCTGGTCTGCGCGCCGCGGAACCAGGCCGCTCCGCGTCCGTTGACCGACCGACATACAGGTCTCCGCCTGCGCGGATCACCCACATCGTCACCGGCCGGCGGAGCGTGCCGTCGCTGCGGACCGACGCGAGCGTCAACTCCTGGGCCGCGTCGATCGTGTCGAGTTCGTTGCGTGTCCAGACCATGGTTAGACCGTCCCGACCCGCAGCAGCGACTTGATCGCGCGCCGCTCATCCATCGCCTGATAGGCCTCCGCGACATCGTCGAGATCGGTCACGAAGTCGAACACACGGCCGGGGTTGATCCGCTCCTCGAGCACGTCGGGCAGGAGCTCCGGGATGTAGGCCCGGACCGGGGCGGAGCCGCCGCGGACGCCGACGTTGCGGAAGAACATGTCCCCGATCGGCAACTCGACCCCATGCGGAACGCCGACATAGCCGACCATCGACCCCGGCCGCGCGATCGAGATCGCCGTCAGCATCGCCTGCCCCGTCCCCACGCACTCCAGCACGGCGTCGACGCCCACCCCGTCGGTGAGCTCCCTAACCATCTCGGTCGCCTCCTCGCCGCGGCTCTCGACAATGTCGGTGGCGCCGAACTCGCGCGCCAACTGCTGACGCGCCGGATTGCGGCTCAGAGCGATCACCCGCTCCGCCCCCAGACGGGACGTGGCGAGAACCCCGCAGAGGCCAACCGCGCCGTCGCCGACGACCGCGACCGCGCTTCCCGGCGTGACGCCGGCGCACACGGCGGCGTGGTGCCCAGTGGCGAGCACATCGGACAGGGTCAGGAGCAACGCCATCTCCCCATCGGAGTGCCCGGAGCCAGGGACGGCGACCAACGTGCCATCAGCGAGCGGGACTCGAACGCCCTCACCCTGGCCGCCGTCCCCGTTGGACGGATAGAACCCGCCGGCCGAGCACGCGCTGGTGATCCCGTGGCGGCAGTGTCGGCAGGTCCCGTCACTGAACGCGAACGG
>CAVYET010000017.1:0-50148 GCA_963767655.1 uncultured Solirubrobacteraceae bacterium
TTTCAAGCCGCAGGCCGCGGGTTCGATTCCCGCCGGGCGCATTTTTGTGATAGGCGTTGAAGCTTGCTGGAGGGCCAGGCGGCTCTCAGTGAGTCGGTCCGCCTCGGCGGCGTGCGTGGCGATGGCGTCGATCAGCCGCGGCCACACCGCCCGCGGCAGGTCGTGGCCCATGCCCTCGATGCTCATCAGCTTGGCGCCGGGGATCGCGCGCGCGGTGGCCCGCCCGCCCGAGTGGCCACGAGGGGTCGGCGGTGCCGTGGATCACGAGCGTCGGCGCATTGATGCGTCGGAGTTCCTTCGTCCGGTCGCCCGAGGCGATGATCGCCGCCAGCTGGCGCCCGGTGCCAGCGGGTCGTGATCGCGGTCGTAGCTCAGCGCCGCGAGCTCGCGGATCTCCTCGGGGTCCCGCTCGATGCCGGTCGACCCGATCGTCGCGAACAGGCGATCGGCGGACGCGACGAACGCGGCTCGCTCGGGCGGCGGCATGTCGTCCGCGGCAGAAAGAGCGGGTAGATGCGAAGCGCTGGCTGCCCGCTCCGCAAGCTGCCGGTGTTGGACATGATCGACACCAGCGAGCGAACCTGCTGCGGGTAGCGTGCCGCGAGCGTCTGGGCGATCATCCCGCCCATCGAGGCGCCGATCACGTGCGCCGGCGCGAGCTCGAGCTCGCTCAGCAGCCCCGCGGTGTCCTCGGCCATGTCGGCGAGCGTGTAGCGCGCGGCGCGCTTGTTGCGCACGCAGCAGCTGAGGGATCGTCGGCGGGGGACCCCGCAGGTGGGTCGAACGCCCGATATCGCGGTTGTCGAAGCGAACAACGTGAAACCCCCGCCCGGCGAGATCCGCAGAAGTCATCGTGCCAGGCGACCATCTGCGTGCCCAGGCCCATGATCAGCAGCGCCGTCGGGTCGGACGGATCGCCGAAGGTCTCATAGCAGAGGGTTATCCCCCTGCCGACGTCGCAGAACTGCTCGGGCATGATCCACTGACTCTAGCGGCCATCGCTAGGATCGTGCGATGGAGAGACCACGAGATCCAGAAGCTCTCGATCGACACGATTCGCGGCCTGGCGATGGACGCGGTGCAGAAGGCCAACGCCGGGCACCCCGGAACGGCGATGGCGCTCGCGCCGCTGGCTACACGCTGTTCAAGCGCTTCCTGCGGGTCAATCCGGCCGACACCGGGTGGCCCGACCGCGACCGCTTCGTGCTGAGCGCCGGCCATGCGTGCGTGCTGCAGTACTCGCTGCTCCATCTCGCCGGCTACGACTCGAGCCTCGACGATCTGAAGCAGTTCCGCCAGTGGGGCTCGCGCACGCCGGGACACCCCGAGCGCGGCCACACGCCCGGCATCGAGGTCACGACCGGGCCGCTGGGGCAGGGCTTCGGCAACGCGGTCGGCATGGCGATCGCCGAGCGGTTCCTGGCCGAGCGCTTCAACCGTCCCGGCCAGGAGATCGTCGACCACCACGTCTACGCGATCTGCTCCGACGGCGACATGATGGAGGGCGTCAGCCAGGAGGCGGCCTCGATCGCCGGGCACTTCGGGCTCGGCAAGCTGATCGTCTGCTACGACGACAACCACATCACGATCGACGGCACCACGGCGATCTCCTTCGACGGCGAGAACCACCCGGCCCGCCTACAGGCCGATGGCTGGCACGTGCAACAGGTGGCGGACTCCGAGGACATCGACGCGCTCGCAGGCGCCCTGGCCGGGCGCGGGCGGAAACCGAGCGGCCGTCGTTCATCGCGATCCGCTCGCACATCGCCTACCCCGCGCCGAACGCGGTGGACACCGCCAAGGCTCACGGCTCGCCGCTGGGCGAAGACGAGGTGAGGGCCACCAAGGAGGCCATGGGTTTCGATCCCGACCGCAAGTTCTGGGTCGAGAGCGCGTCTATGAGCACATGTCCCTGCACGCCTCGGGCGCCGCCGCGCAGGCCATGGGGCGCGCTTCGACTCATGGCGCGCGGCGCTTCCAGAGATGGCTGCCGACTGGGATCGCGCGTGGGCGGGCGATTGCGCGACGGGTGGCGCGAGGCGCTGCCCAGTTTCAAGGCCGGCGAGGAGATCGCCACGCGCGTCGGCGGGCCAGAAGACGATGGCGGGCTTCGCCGGGTCTTGCCCCGACGATGGTCGGCGGGGCCGCCGACCTGGTGGAGTCGACCAAGACGGTGTTCGAGGGCGCGGGGGAGTTCTCGAAGGTGCACGCCGGGCGCAACGTCCCGTTCGGCATCCGCGAGCACGCCATGGGCGCGATCGTCAACGGCGCGGCCGCGCACGGCGGGATCGTCAAGCCGTACGGGTCGACGTTCCTGGTCTTCTCCGACTACATGCGGGCCTCCGTGCGCCTGTCGGCGCTGATGGGACTGCCCGTGGTCTGGGTGTGGACGCACGACTCGGTCGGGCTCGGCGAGGACGGGCCGACCCACCAGCCGATCGAGCACTACGCCGCGCTGCGCGCGATCCCCCGCCTGTGGGTGATCCGTCCCGCCGACGCGAACGAGACCTCCGTGGCGTGGCGGGTGGCGCTGGAGCGTGACGACGGCCCGGTCGCCCTGCTGCTGTCCCGCCAGAACATGCCCGTGCTCGACCGCGACGAGGTGGCCGGGTCCGCCGAGGAGTCCGAGCGCGGCGGATACGTGCTGTGGGATTCTCCCGGAGAGGGTCCTGTCGATGGGGGCGGCCCGGAGGCTCCCGGAGAAAGGCCCGGAGGTGATCCTGATCTCCACCGGCGCCGAGGTCGCGCCGACGCTAGCGGCCGCCAAGCAGCTCGCCGAGGAGGGAGCGAAAGTGCGCGTGGTGTCGATGCCGTGCATGGAGCTGTTCGAAGCCCAGCCGCAGGAGTACCGCGAGCAGTGTCCTTCTCCCCGATGCCGACCCGCCTCGCCGTCGAGCCGGGGGCGACGATGAGCTGGTGGAAGTGGGTGGGCTCAGACGGCGACGTGCTCGGCCTCGACCGCTTCGGCGCCTCGGCACCGGGAGTGACGGTTCTTGAGAAGCTGGGCTTCACCGCCGAGAACATCGCTTCCCGCGCCCGGGCACTGCTGGAGCGGGCCGATGAGGCCGGAGAGTGTGTTCCTCTTTTTCTCCAAGGTGCGCCATCGTATTACCCAGTGCGCCCCCGCATTGCTCGCGTCAATACTATTGTGATACAGACTAAATAATCAAGAAGAAGAAGGAGATCCGAATGTCCTCTGATTCCCTCCCGCCGTTGCAGCGCCTGTCGGCCCTCGGGCAGAGCGTGTGGATCGACTTCCTCTCGCGCGACTCGATCCGGGGAGGGCACCTGCAGGGGCTGGTCGACAACGACGCCGTGGTGGGTGCCACGTCGAACCCGACGATTTTTCAAAAGGCGATGACCTCGGGGGACGCCTACGACGAGCAACTGCACGAGCTGGCCGCGCGCGGAGCTGACGTGGGTGAAACGTTCTGGGCATTGGCCGAGCAGGACATCCAAGACGCCTGCGACCTCTTCCGCCCGGTGTGGGAGCAGGGAGAGGGGCGCGACGGGTACGTCTCGATCGAGGTCGACCCGAGGCTGGCCTACGACACGCTCGAGACCTTCCGCGAGGCGATGCGCCTGCACGAGACGTCGACCGCCCCAACCTGATGGTCAAGATCCCCGCCACCAAGCCGGGGCTGGCGGCGATCGAGGATGTGGTGGCGAAGGGCCACTCGATCAACATCACGCTGATCTTCTCGCTGCGCCGCTACGCCGAGGTCGCCGAGTCCTACGTGCGCGGGATCGAGCGCCTGGTCGCCGACGGCGGCGACCCGAGCGCGGTTGCATCGGTGGCGAGCTTCTTCGTGTCGCGAATCGACACCGAGGCCGACCGGCGCCTGGATGAGATCGGCGGACACGACGAGCTGAAGGGGAAGCTCGCGGTTGCGAACGCAAAGTTCGCCTACAGGCACTACAAGGAGGTGTTTGCCGGCCCGCGCTGGGAGTTCCTCGCCGCCAAGGGCGCGACGCCGCAACGGGTGCTGTGGGCGTCGACGTCGACCAAGAACCCCGCCTACCCGGACACGCTGTACGTGGAGGAGCTGATCGGGGCGGACACGGTCAACACGATGCCCGAGGAGACGATCAGGGCATATCAGGACCACGGCAGTCCGCAGGCGCGCCTGGAGAGCGGGCTGGAGGAGGCACGCAGGGTGTTCGACGAGCTGGAGCGGGTTGGCGTGGACTATGACGATGTCACCGACACGCTCGAGCGCGAGGGAGTCGAAAAATTCTCCGACTCCTTCGATGAGCTCCTAGAGGCGCTCGGCGAGAAGCGGAGTCACTCGCGCTGGCCTAAGGGTCCTCGCCCGGGTGTGCGCTGACGTGGCGCGCTCGCGCGGTGGTCAGCTGCGCGCGAACGCTCAGGAGTAGGGGATTGGGATCAGAACCTGAACGCGCAGGGGTCCCGAGGGGAACGCCCTGGATTTGAGGGTGAACACGCGGAACGTTCGCCCCCGATAGTGGTAGGAACCGCTGTCGGGCACCGCTCCGGGCGCTGGGCCGAGACTGTTCTTCACCAGCTGGGAGCCCATGTACATAAGCACGTCGAGCCCCGCCAGACGTTTGGCGAGTCGCCGGTAGCCCTCGTCGTCCTGGATCGAGAGCACGAAGCTGCCGATCGTGCGTCCGCTGCGACGCAGCGTGGCGTGCACGGGGGCCAGCACGTACGGCCCGCCGACATCGGACAGCAGCGTCCCGCCGGCGCTCACGCGCAGGCGGACGATGTGTTCGTTGAGCAGGTTTTCAACAGCCAGCCTCGTGGCCACCGGGTCGCGCCGCGCGACGGCGCGCAGCAGCGGCTGGTCGTGCTGGACGCGGTGGACCTGGGTGAGCGCCCGCCCGCCCGCCTCGCCGGCGTAGATGAGAGCCGCGACATGGCTGAGCGTGTTGACGACCGTGTCCTCGCTGCTTGCCCCGCAGAACGCCGTGGTCGAGCGAATCGACTTGAGCAGGTATACCCGTAGGGAGCCCGAGGGGTAGGCCTCGGCCGGGAAGGAGGTGTACTGAAAGGCGACGCCTTTCTCGGTGAGCGTGCCTTGCGCGGGGAGTTCGCCCGGCGGCAGCGGGAACGAGCCTGCGAGGCTGCGACCGTTCGCGCGCAGCGCGACGACGCCCTCGCCGATCCCGTCGGACTCGGCGAGGAAGCCGCTGTCGGACCAAACGCTCGTGACGTAGCTGCCGATCGGAGCGCCGCTGGCGTCGATGAGCGTCCCTCGGATAGGTGTGAGCGCGGGACCGCCGACGTCGGTGAGCGTCTGGGTGCCGCGCATCACGTGCAGGTTCGTCATGTGGCCGCCGGCGACGAGTGCTTGGGCGGCTGTGCGCGTCGCCGCCGCGTCACCGCGTTCCACCGCTTCACGCAGCGCGTCGAGGCCGCGATCAGGTGCCGGGCGCTCGCGGTCCGTTCGCTTGCGACACCCTCGTGGTAGACGCGGGCCACGACGTGGCCCAGGGTTTCGACCACCGTCTCGGGGCAGGATCTGGGCGTGCTCGTCGCGGCGCTTGCGTGCGCGGTCGAGCTGCTCTTGAGAGTTGATCCACAGCCGGCGAGGGCGGCGATGATCACCGATACGACGGTTGCGCGGCCGATCGAAGATCGGCCAGCGATGGAAGGCATGCCCACGTGTCGCAGCATCGAACGACATGCTAAGCGAGTGCTAACGGCGCAGTGAGACTCCTCATATCCTCACATTCAACGCCACCGTTTGTAATCCATGCGAGGTCGCTCCCCAGCTGGCCCGCCCCAGCCTTATGTTCGACCGTGTGGTGTGTAGAGCGACAGAGGTGTGAGCTCGTCCCTGGCCCGGCTCTCCTACCCCTGAGGCGGTGGCGGGTAGACCGCCAGCCACGCGAACAGGCTGGTGGTGGCGGCCTGCGTCTGCAGCATCCCCGGCAGGGCGTCCTGCGGGGGGAGGGTTCCACCGTTCCAGGAGAGCAGGTAGAGGCCTTCGCCGTTGCCCGCACGGGTTTGCGCGTCGCGCGCATTGTCGGTCGCGAGCGCGTACAGGACGGGGTCGTGGTCGAGGGAGTACAGCGCCAGCATCCACTGCACGTAGATCGCGTCGTACTGCGGGGAGAAGTCGAGCAGAGAGCCGAAACGGTGCAGCGCGGTGGCCTTCAACCGCTGGGCCCGTTCGCAGTAGGCAAAGGTGCCGGTCAGATTGCAGAGCACGGCCTGGGCGTAGATCAGCGGCGCCTCGATGTAGTCGATCGGCGTCGGATTCAGGTTGCTGCCGGCGTAGAGGCCGTCGGCTGGACTGAAGCCCGTGGTGTTCGCCCAGGCGAGGAACCTGCGCGCCTGGGCGAGGGCAAACGGCGAGCGAGTCTGCTGGTAGAGCAGCGTGGCCAGGAGTGAGGCGCTTGCCAGCGCCTCACCGGCTTTGTAGGGGTGGGCGGTGTTCCACCAGATCCCACCACCTTCCTCGTCCCAGCCGGCCGCTGCGATGTAGCGGAGCCCCCGTTCGGCGTCGGCGAGGTAGCGCCGCGTTCCCGTGGCGCGGTAGGCGTTCACGAACGCCAGCCCCCACCAGCCGTTGTCGTCGAACCACGTCTCCGTATGCGCTTCGCGGTCTCCCGGGTAGGGCGAGTAGCCGCTCACGGGACGCAGTCCCCGGTTCAGGTAGCGCTCGGCGCCCGCGGCGAAGCGCGCCACCGCGCGCCGGTTGGTGGGCGTGGGCTGAGCGATCGCGATCGCGTCGAGCGACTGAAACAACGGCACGATGTCCCAGATCGTGGCCAGCGGATAGCGTTCGTGGTCGCCCAGCCGGGCGTCGTACCAGCCGCGACGACGATCCCTCCAGCGCCCCTCGGCTCGCGCGACGCCGGCTTGCGCCAGGGAGAGGTAGCGCTGCTGAGCGGGGGCGAGCGGGCTTGTGCTCGCGCTGGCAGAGCCGGTCCAAGCGCCGGTGAGCGCGAGCGCTGAGAGGATGAGTGCGAATCTGCCCATGAGAGGTGTAGCCGACAGTAGGTACATCGGCGTGGGCGCTCGCTGCCCGGCGGCAGCGCCGCGGGTGTAGCCGATTGGTTGAGTCTGTCCCCGCTCCGTGCCGATACCGTGTACAGGCAATGGCCGACTCCCCCACACCCCCTGCCCCTGAAGCCCACCTTCCGGCCCCGCCTTCAGAACGGGGGGTCTGGCTGCTCGCCTGCGCGATCGGAGGGCTGGGCGTGGCCGTGCTCGTGGCGGTGCTTACCGGCGTGGTCGGCCGCACCGCGCCCGCTGTGCCGCCCGCGGCGTCACCGCCGGTGCTGGTCCGCGCCGTGACTCCCACCCCCGGGGCAGCCGCCTCCGCGAGCGTGCTCGCCGGGGTGGAGGGACAGGGCGGATCGGGCGGGATCGCCGCGCGCACGGCGAACGGCAGGCGCCACGGCAAGGGACGTCCGCCCGCGGCGATCATCACGCAGCCGTCGAGCGTGCAGCAGAGCCTCGACGCCAGGCGCTTCGTCGATCAGACCGAAGTACAGATATCGACACGCTGGATGGAAGGCTTCTACCCGATCTACGCGAAGGCGCAGAGCACGTTCGGCGTCAACTGGCTGCTGCTGGCATCGATCCACCGGCAGGAGTCGGCGTTCTCGACGGCGCCCGGCACCTACCACGGCCTGAACTTCGCCCACTGTTGCGGGGGGCCGATGCAGTTCAACGTGAGAAACGGCCCGATCACCACCTGGCAGCTCGTGAGCGACTCCTACATCTATGGAAAGCGCCCGGCGGCGTATGACCATATGACCGCCAAGCACCCGTCGATCTACGACGACTTCGATGCAATCATGGCGGCCGCCCACCTGCTCTCGGCGGACGGAGCGGAATTCGCGCTCGACGGCGCGGCGTGGGACGCGGCGTACGGCTACTACGGGCATGACCCCACTGGCGTGACCTACGCCGACCAGGTGCTGGCGCGCGCGATCGGCTGGTCACAGCACGGGTTTTGCATCAACTGCGGGATCGAACCGGCGATGGTCGAAGCGGTGCACGCGGCTTATGGCGCGCCGGTGCTGGCCGCGTTGACCACGGCCACGGTTGCCCGCGTTTCGCCGGCCCGCCCCAAGCGGCGCTGAGCGGGCGAGCGCGCTCTCAGGCTACGCTCGCCTGGGCGATCAGCTCGCCCGCGACGCGATCCGTCGCGGCAGCGGTGCCGCCGAGTAAGCGGCGGGAGAGCTGGGCACGGCGGAAGTACAGGGGGGCGTCGTGCTCCCAGGTGGCGCCGGTGCCGCCATGTACCGAGATCATTGTGCGCGCGGCGTGGTCGAGCGCACGAGAAGCGACCGAACGGGCGGCGCTGGCTGCGAGCGGGAACTCCTCAGGCGCGCCTCCGCGCGACCAACCGGCGTAGTAGAGCAGCGAGCGCCCGTTCTCGAGCTGGCGCAGCACCTCGGTGAGGGAGTGCTTGACCGCTTGGTAGGAGCCGATCGCACGGCCGAACGTGTGGCGCTCCTTGGCGTAGGCCACCGAGATATCCAGTGCGGTCTCGACGCTGCCGAGCGACTCGGCGGCGATCAATGCCTGCGCCAGATACCAGGCCGCGGCGAGGGAGGCGACGGGCGTGTCGAGCACGGTGGCGGGAGCGTCCTTGAGCGAGACGTGCCCGAGCGAGCGGGTGGCGTCATAGCGCTGCACCGCCTCCACCGAGACTCCGGGGGCCGAGGCGTCGATCGCGATGCCGACGGGTTTGCCGTCGAGCATTGCTACACCCACGAGCAGATCGGCGCCGGGCGCGTCCGGGACAAACGACAGCTCTCCGCTGACCCGCGTCTGGCCATCCGAGCCACCGTCGCGAACGGCCGTGGGGGCGGCCGGGCGCTCGATCCCACGGGCGGGGTCGACGGTCCACCGCTCGTTCAGGTCGTCCGGTGGGCTGACCGGCAGGTAGGCGCCGCGCCGCTCGCCCGTGGCCAGCTCTCCCAGCAGAGGCTCGGCGTCGCCGATCGCCGCGTCGCCGAGGATCGCCGTCGCGGGCAGGTGGCCGAGCAGCGGGATGCCAGCAAGCACGCGACCGCACTCGCCGAGGACGAGCATCGCGTCGAAGGCGTCCAGGCCGGCGCCGCCGTGGGACTCGTCGATCAACAGGCCGGGCCAGCCGGCCTCGCGCGCGGTCGGCCACAGGTCGGGCAGAGACTCTTTACCATCGAGCGCCTCGCGTGCGGCCTCGAACGTCTTGAAACGCGACAGCGCGCCGCGTGCGGCCTCGCGCAGGAACACCTGCTCGTCTGAGAGGGCCAGGTTCATCGAGATACTCCCTGGTTCGCGGCGTTGTAGATCATGGGCTGGAGAATGAAGTCGGCTAGGCGGTGGGTGGGGGGTGACGGGGTCCTCATGCCGCCGCGGTTTCCTTGGAGCGCAGCTCTGAGAACGGGATGCCCTTGTCCAGGCGCGGCTCGGGCGGCAGGCCGAGCACGCGCTCGCCGACCGTGTTGCGCAGGATCTCCTCGGTTCCGCCCGCCGACTTCAGGCCGGGTAGGAACGAGATCATGTAGGCCCACTCGCTGTCCCCGGACAGCGCATCGGGGCCGAGCACGTCGGCGATCAGGTCACCGGCCTTGATCGCGCCGCTGACAATTGTGACCTTCGCGAGGCCCGCCTCTGGGCCGGGAATCTGCCCACGCTGAAGCGCGGTGAGCGTGCGGTAGCCGGTGAAGCGCACCGCGAGCAGCTCGCTGGCGATCTCCCCGAGCTGGTGGCGCACCTCGGGGTCGCGCCGGGCGTGCTCGTCGCTGGCGATCGCCGCGGCGAAGCGGGTCGAGTTGTAGCCGAGCCCCTCGCCGCCGAGACCGATCGTGACGCGCTCGAACATGAGCGTCGTGAGCGCGGTGCCCCAGCCGTTGCCGACCCCACCGACGACCGCGTCTGCATCGAGCGAAACGTCATCGAAGAACACCTCGTTGAACTCCGCCTCACCGGAGATCTGGCGCAGTCCGCGTACGGTGACCCCGGGAGCGTCTATCGGAACGATGAACATCGTCAGTCCCTTGTGCTTGGGCACGTCTGCGTCGGTGCGCGCGAGCAGCAGCCCGTAGGCGGCGAACTGGGCGTTCGTCGTCCACACCTTCTGGCCGCTCAAGCGCCAGCTGCCGTCATCCTGCAGGCGCGCGCGTGCCTGGACGGCCGCCAGGTCCGAGCCGGCAGCGGGCTCAGAGAAGAGCTGGCACCAGACCTCGTCGCCGTGCAGCATCGATCCCAGGTAGCGTGCCTTCTGCTCGTCGGCCCCGTGGGCGATGATCGTCGGGCCGAGCATGCCGACGCCGATCGCATCGAGGATGCCGGGCACTTTCGCGCGGGCGATCTCCTGGTTGCAGATGACCTGCTCGATCGGGCCGAGGCCCTGGCCACCGTACTCCTTCGGCCAGGTCACGCCCGCCAGGCCGCCCTCCGCGAGCTTGCCCTGCCAGGCGCGTCGCGCAGCGACTATCTCATCCTCATCCTCCAGCGCACCTGGTCCCTGAAGTACCGGCGCTTCTGGAGCGTGCTCCTCAAGCCAGCCCCGCACCTGGGCGCGGTAGGCGATCTGCTCAGTGGTGTCGTCGAGATCCACGGCTTCTCCTTTGGCTGACTGACCAGTCAATCAGTATAGAGGAACGATAGGTGCGCATGGAGTCGCATGCGCAGGAGTCGCATGCGCCAGGGTCAGGCCCCGGCCGGGATTGGCGGCTCGCGGACGGGCCGCTGGTGGTAGACGTCCTCGAATCCCCGATCGAGCAGCTGGCGAGCCTGGGTCGCCGGGTCGGGGGAGTGCAGCAGCACTACGCCGAGGCGAACGCCGTGGCGTTCGGCGGTTGCCAGAAGGCACCTGCCGGCCGCCAGGGTCCAGCCGGTCTTCAACCCGGTCGTGCCGGGATAGCCGTAGATCAGCAGCGGGTTGTTGTTGTCGAGGTAGAGCTTGCCGCCCTTGATCGGGAACGGCAGGACGGCCGTGTAGGTGCGCACGACCCTCGCGATCCGCCGCTGTTCGAGGTCGACGTGGGCGAGCACCGCCAGATCGGCTGCGCAGGAGAAGTTGCCTGCGTCGTAGTAGCCCGAAGGCGAGGAGTAGCGCGTGCAGCCCATCCCCAGCTTCGCCGCCTCGGCGTTCATGCGCGGGACGAACCCGTCGATGCTGCCGGCGATGTGCTGGGCGAGAGCCACGGAGGCGTCGTTGCCGGAGGGGAGCATCAGGCCGTAGAGCATGCTCTCGAGTCGCACGCGCCTTCCGAGCGGGAGCACGCCGACCTTCGACCCGCCCTCGCCGACCGCCTGGCGGGTCACCAGCACCGACGCGTTCGGTGGCTCGGACTGGACCGTCAGCAGAGCAGTCATCATCTTCGTCAGGCTCGCGATGGGCAGGCGTGTCAAGGCGTTGCGCTGCCACAGGACCTGGCCGCTTGAGATGTTGAAGAGCAGCCCCGCGCGCGGCGGAGAGTGGAAGGCGACCTGCACGGGGTCTTGCTGGGGCGTGGCGATCCCCTTGAGCGCCAGCGGTGGCTTGCCGAGCTTAAGGCCGGTTGGCGAGAGCGCTTGAGCCGCGGACGTTCTTGTGCTGGGCAGATTCGCGGCACGGCCTGTCGCGTGCTGGCCGCCGTTCGACCGGTTGGCGAGTGCCATCGCCCCGACGATTGCGACGAGGACGGCGAAGCCGAATGCGCCGGCCGCCAGCCTGCGCGCTCGCCGCCGCCGGGCGGCGAGCGCACGGCGTTCGCGGCTCTGGCCGGGGGTCATGAAGGGCGAGGTGCTCATAGGCGGCGATCTGTCTGCGGTGAGGGTGACACGTCAAAAAGTTCGCGCTCGCCACGCCGTGTCCTCGGTGAGGGACGTGACGGCTGTCACCGGGGAGGATTGCGCAGCGCCCCGACGATCCCGACGGTGAGCAGCACGAGGATGAAGACGGACAGCCCGCTGGCCAGCGTAAACCCTCCTTCAACCACCGCGGTGAAGGTGAGGAAGGCGAAGCCGGCGATGAAGATCAGCGCCGCGCCGAGCACGAGGATGCGCGTCACGCGCTAGTGTCCCGATTCAAAATTAGGTGAGGGTTTGCCGAGTGGCTGGTCGTGATCTGACGTTCGATGGTGGTGGCCTGCGTGCCGGTAGCACGTGGGCCACCGGCGGCGGGCGTCAGGCGCGGGCAGGCGTCGGGAAACGCCAGCGAATTTTGAATCGGGACACTAGATCCTGCGGGTGAGAAGGTCATCAGTAGACCGGGAACCTTGGCGGCACGGACTTGCGATGCTGAGCAAAGACCCCGATCAGCGCCAGGCCGAAGACGAAGCCGCCGACGTGAGCGAAGTAGGCGACGCCTTCGCTCCCACCGACGGGATTGGTGAGGCCGGCGGCGCCGAAGTAGAGCTGCTCGAGGAACCAGAAGCCGAGCAGGAAGATAGCCGGGACCTCGATGATCGTGACGAAGAAGACGATGAATACGAGGCTGAGTATGCGCGCGCGGGGGTAGAGCACGATGTAGCCGCCGAGCACCGCGGCGATCGCCCCCGAGGCGCCGAGTGTCGGAGCGGTCGAGCTGGGATCCACGAGCACCTGTGCGCCTAGTGCGACGAGGCCGCCGAGCAGGTAGAAGGCGAGGAAGCGCACCCGTCCGAGCGCGTCCTCGACGTTGGGCCCGAAGATCGCCAAGAACAGCATGTTGCCGAAGATGTGCAGGAAGTTGGCGTGAAGGAACATCGCCGTGAAGCCCGTCTCCCAGGTGGCCGGCTGCGCGGTCGGCGCCCCCGTCACGCCTGGCATGCCCTGGCAGGCGATGGCACTGCCAGCGCCTTCGAGGGTCTGAACGGTGACGAGATCGCAATGCTTCCCCGGGTGCGTCAGCTCGTAGGGAATAGCCCCGTAGTGCACCTCCACGTCGGTCTTGGGACCCCCGAAGAAGCTGCCGCCGTGGCGGATCGAGAGCAGGTAGACGATCACGTTGATCGTCACCAGCGCGACCGTGATGATCGGGAACCGTGCGAGCGGGATGTTGTCTTTGAGGGGGAACATCGCTGCACACCATCACCGTGCGAGGGCGCGCCAGAGGCTATCCGCGGGCTGGGCGGCCTGGCTGAGGACCCTATGCGGAAAGAGCCGCCAGAGGGCCGACGCCGGCGCGGGGCTGCGGGACGTGGAGATCTGCGTGGTATGAGGAGCGCACGAGCGGGCCGGCGGCTACATGCGCGAAACCGAGCTCATAAGCGGCCCGCTCCAACGCTGCGAACTCGTCCGGGTGCCAGTAGCGCACGACTGGCAGGTGGTGCTCGGAAGGGCGCAGGTACTGCCCGACGGTGAGCACCTGCACGCCGTGCTCGCGGAGGGTGGCGAAGGCGTCGACCATCTCTGCGTGGGTCTCGCCGAGGCCGACCATCAGGCCCGACTTGGTCACGAGCTCGCCTTCGCCGAGTTCGCCGGCTAGACGTAGCACGCGGCAGGAGCGCTGAAACTCAGAGCCACGTCGCGCCAGCGGATACAGACGCGGGACGACCTCGACGTTGTGGTTGAACACGTCCGGGCGCTCGGCGATCACCTTCGCCAGCGGCATCTCCTGGCCCTGAAAGTCGGGGGTCAGCACCTCCACCTGGCAGCCCGGCGCCTGGCGGCGCACCTGACGGATGACCCCGACAAACGCCGAAGCGCCCTTGTCGGGTAAGTCGTCGCGGTCGACCGAGGTGATGACCGCGTGGCGCAAGCCCATGCGCGCGATCGAGCGCGCCACCCGCGCGGGCTCGAGCGGGTCGTTCCAAGTGGGTTTGCCGGTCTTGACGTTGCAGAAGCCGCAGCGCCGCGTGCAGGTGTCGCCGAGGATCATGAACGTCGCGGTGCCTCGCTCCCAGCACTCGCCCACGTTCGGGCAGGCGGCCTCCTGGCAGACAGTGTGCAGGTTCTCTGAGCGGATCAGCTCGGTCAGGGCGCGGTAGTGCTCGCCGCCGGGCGGGGGCACCTTGAACCACGGGGGCTTGCGCTCGCGCAGGGGGCGCACGTCGGGGCCGAGCACGCTCAGCACATCCATGCCGCCGGGGTTCGCACGCGATCTGGTCGCGCTCATACGAGCACCAGCAGCTGATCGGTCTCGAGTTGTGTCTGCTGCATCAATCGCTGGCGGCGGCCATGGGCCTGGCAAAAGTGGTGGGCCATGCATCTACGGAACCGGTCCAGATCCGCCGCGCGGGCGTGGGGCAGCTCATGGGCGATTGAGGTCATCGTGACGCCGGGCAGCCCGCAGGCGACGACCCATGAGAACGGCTCCAGGTCGTTGTCGACGTTGACCGCAAATCCGTGCGTGGTGACCCCGCGCGAGACGTGTACGCCGATCGAGGCGATCTTGCGGTCTTCGACCCATACCCCCGTGTAGTCGGGGCCCTCCTCGCAGCGCGAGCGCGCCGCGATGCCTTCCTCGGCTAGCGCGGAGACGATCGCAGATTCCATCGTGCGTAGGTGCGCGCCGATGTCGAGGATGCGCATGATCGGATATCCGACGAGCTGGCCGGGGCCGTGGTAGGTGACGCGCCCGCCACGGTCGGTGTCGATCAGGGCGATGCCCTGTGTGCGGTAGAAGTCCTCGCCGACCCCGCCGTCCGGGCTGTGTGCCCCCAGCTCGTCCGCGCGCGAGCGTCGCCCACGCGTGTAGACGGGCGGGTGCTCGAGCAGGAGCAGCGTGTCGGGCAGTTCCTCGGCCTGCCGGCGCGCGCGGATGCGCTCCTGGATGGCGAGCGCGTCGCGGTAGGGGACGGCGCCCAGATGACACACCCACAGCTGTTCGTTTGCGTGCTCGCTGATGTCGACGCTCATATGCTCGTTCCAGCCTAGCGCCCGTCTGGGAGGGCTCCACGTCTCACAAGGTAAGCGCGGCGGGTGCTTCGAGCAGCTCGCGGATGCGCGCGAGGAACTCCGCGGCGTCAGCGCCGTAGAGGACGCGGTGGTCGCAGGCGAGCGTGAGCGTCATCGTGTTGCGAGCGACCACCTCACCCTCGCGCACCACGGCCCGCGACTCCACTGAGCCGACCGACAGGATTGCCGCCTGCGGGGGGTTGATGATCGCGGTGAAGGCAGTGACGCCGAACATGCCGAGGTTGGAGACCGTGAACGTGCCGCCGCCCAGCTCGGGTGGGGTGATCGTTCCCTCGCGCACCTTCGCGGCCAGCGTACGCGTCTCGCGCGCGATCTCGCCGAGGGACTTCTGGTCGGCGTCGAACACCGTCGGCACGATCAGCGCGCCGCCTGTCGGCTCGTCCGATTCGACGGCGACCGCGACGCCGACGTTCACGCGCGCGTGCAGCTGCAGTTTGCCGTCGCGGTAGCTGGAGTTCGCGCGCGGCTCCTCTCGCAGCGCGAGCGCGCTCGCCTTCACGACCATGTCGTTGTACGTCGGCGTGACCTCGCTCGCCTGGCTTGGCGTTCTCGCCGACGACTCGGCGCCCGCCGGCGCGTGTGGTTGTGGGGCGAGCTTCTTCAGCTCGGTCCGCAGCGCGACGCACTCCTCCATGTCCACGTCGGCCTGCAGCGCGAAGTGGGGGATCGTGGCCTTCGACTCCGCCATCCGCCGCGCGATCGTCTGCTGCGTGCGCGACAGCTCCACCACCGTGGTCTGGCCCTTGGCCGTCGCCACGCGCTCGGCGAGCGTGGGCTGTATCTCCGGTGGCCCGGCGGTCGATGTGGCCGGCGCGGGGACTGCCGTCTGTGCGTGCTGCCCCCTAGCCGCTTCGACATCGGACTTGACGATCCGCCCGCCCGGGCCGCTGCCCGCGACCGTGTACAGGTCCACCCCGCCGTCATGCGCGATCCGTCTGGCCAGCGGAGATGCCTTGACGCGCTCACCCTCGGGCGTGGGGGTCGTGGGGGCGGACCCGGCAGAGGTATCGACCGCCGCGGGCCGTGGCGGACCGGTCTCCGCGGCGACGGTGGGGGCGGTCGCCTGCTGATCCTTCCCGGCGCCCGCAGCGGCGGGACCGTCGTCGCCGAGACGCGCGATGACCTCGCCGACCGCCAGCGTGTCGCCCTCGCTGGCGACGGTCTGAAGGATGCCCTCCTGGTCTGACTCATAGATCATGGTGGCCTTGTCGGTCTCGATCTCGACAAGCTCCTCGCCGCGGTGGACCTGCTCGCCGTCGCGCTTGAGCCAGCGCAGGATCGTTCCCTGCTCCATCGTGTCCGACAGGCGGGGCATGACGATCTCTGCCATCAGCCAGCTCCCGCCTGCGCCGGCGCCTGGCCGAGGGACGCGAGCGCGGCGTGCACGATCTGCGGCTCGTGCGGGTAGGCGATGTCCTCCAGCGGCTTGGAGTAGGGCATCGGCACATCGGCGCCGGTGACGCGCGCCACAGGCGCGTCGAGATCGTCGAAAGCCTGTTCGGAGATGAGCGCCGCGAGGTTCGCGCCGACTCCTCCATGGGGCCAGCCCTCCTCGACGACCACACAGCGGTTGGTCTTGCGCACGGAGGCGAGGATCGTGTCGAGGTCGAGCGGGCGCAGGGTGCGCGGGTCGATCACCTCGGCCTCCACGCCGTGCTCATCCGCGAGCTTTTGCGCCGCGCGCTCGGCCGTGAGCGCCATCCGCGAGACGCCCACGATCGTCACGTCTGAGCCCGCGCGGGCAATGCGCGCGCGGCCGAAGCCGACGAGATGGTCCTCGTCCTCGGGCACCTCACCGCGCACGCCGTAGAGCGACTCGTGCTCGATGAAGATCACCGGGTTCTCGTCGCGAATCGCGGTCTTGAGCAGGCCCTTGGCGTCGGCGGCGGTGGACGGGACCGCGACGAGCAGTCCCGGCACGTGCATGAATAGCGCCTCCAGGCAGTGCGAGTGGGTCGGCCCCAGCTGATGGCCGGCGCCCTGGGGCATGCGCACGACCAGCGGCACCTTTACTTGTCCGCCGAACATGTAGTGGATGTGGGCGGCGTGGTTGACGATCTGGTCGAAGGCAAGCAGCGCGAAGTTGATCGTCATCAGCTCGACGACCGGTCGCAGTCCGACCATCGCCGCGCCGACCCCTACCCCCACGATCGTGTTCTCGGAGATCGGCGTGTCGCGCACGCGGCGCTCGCCGAACTCGTCAAGCAGACCGTCGGTGACCTTGAACGCGCCGCCGAACACGCCGATGTCCTCGCCGAGCAGCACGACGCGCTCGTCGCGGCGCAGCTCCTCGCGCAGGGCCGCGTTCAGCGCTTCGCGGTAGCGCATCTCCGCCATCAGGCCGTTCTCTCGGGCGGAGTGCGGCTGTCCTCGGGCGGAGTGCGGCTGTCCTCGCCTGCGGCTAGCGCGTGTGTGAGCTGTTGCGGGATTTCGTCGTTCGCCGCCCCGGCAGCCGCCTCCGTTTCGGTGGCCTCCGTCGCCGCTGGCGTGCTCCCGCCGCGGGTGGTCTTGAGCGAGTACCAGCCGGGCATCTGCTGGTCGAGCACGTACACGTCGTCGTACAGCGACTCGAGGGCCGGGAAAGGTGAGGCTTCGGCGAACGCCACGGCCCCGTCCACCCGCGTTACCGCTTCGGCGTCCATTCGTTGCCGCTCGATCTCGTCGATCACGCCCTCCTCTTCCAGGCGCTCGCCAAACGCCGGGATCGGGTCGCGCGCTCGCCACTGCGCGACCTCCTCCTTGGTGCGGTACTGCTCGGGATCGGCCATCGAGTGGCCGCGGAAACGATAGGTGACAGCCTCCACCAGCACCGGCCGGCGGTCCTCGCGCACGCGGCGCACGGCCTCCGAGAGGACCGCGTGGGTGTCGAGCACGTCCATCCCGTCGCAGCGCATGCCGGGCACGCCGAGGCTCTCGCCCTTGCGCTGCAGGTCGGTGACGGCCGAGTGGCGTCCCAGCGCGGTGCCCATGCCGAACTGGTTGTTCGTCACCATGAAGACGATCGGCAGCCGCCAGAGGGCTGCGATGTTGAGCGTCTCGCCGAAGGTGCCCTGGTTGGAGGCGCCGTCGCCGAACGTGCACAGGGTGATGTCCTCAGAGCCCTGGTAGTCGCTAGCCAGGGCGATGCCTGCGGCGATCGGCAGGTTGCCGCCGACGATCCCGTAGCCGCCCATGAAGCGGCGCTGGGAGTCGAACATGTGCATCGAGCCGCCGCGCCCGTGCGAGCAGCCGTCGACGCGCCCGAACAGCTCGGCCATGACGTTCTCCGGCGGCGTGCCGCGCACGAGTGCGTGGCCGTGCGAGCGATAGGTGGAGATCAGGTAGTCGCTGTCGCGCAGCGCCCGCGCGCTGCCGACGATCGTGGCCTCCTCACCGATCGAGAGGTGCAGGAAGCCGCCCACCTTCGCCCGCGCGTACATCTCCCCCGCGCGTTCCTCGAAGCGGCGAATGAGCGTCATCGTTGAAAGCCACTCGCGCGCCGTCTCGGGCTCCGGCAGGGTGTGTGTCATGGGCTCTCCACGGTACTCCAGCGCGCCAGGAACTCTCCGGCCTGCAGCTGCGACAGGTCGGCGCGCAGCGCGCGTGCCAGCCGCGAGGCGGCCTGGGGGGGGCGGTCCCAGAAGAGGATCACCTCGCCGCCGTCGATCTCCACGACCTCGATGTGGTCGACCCGGCCGGCGTCCGCGAGCAGCGCGGGCGCCCGTCCGCCGCGCGTGACGATCAGCCGATAGGCGCGGTTGGCCTTCATCGCGTCTGGGCCCCGCCCGTGTTCCCCGTGCTCGCGGCGTCCCCCGGATTCGTCGCGTGGACGGCAGCATCCTCGATTGCGCGCTCACCGGTGAACACTCGCTCCCCGATGCGCACGGCGGGCACGTCGGTCACCCCGGCCTGCGCCGCCAGATCGGTGGCCGCGGACAGCTGCTCGTCAACCGAGCGCAGCTCGGCGCCCTTGAGCACCGCGGCCGGGTGCATCTCGCAGGCCGCGGCGGCGATCAGCACGAAGTCGGGGTCCTCGAGCGAGTGCCCGCCCGCAAACGCCTGGCGGAAGGCCGCCTGTGCGAAAGGGACGGTGCGGCCGATCGACTTCGCATAGGTCGCGACGCGCATCGCCAGCGCGCTGTCGAACGGGAAGGGATCCGGCCAGCGCAGCGGTTGCAGACCGAGCTCGCGCACGCGGCGGGCGATCTCGGCGCGGAAGATGTCCCGCTCCTCGCGGCAGCGGAACGCGTCGAAGGTCTCCGCGCCGGGCAGCTCGCGCGCGAGCACAGGCTGCCACTCGGCATTGATTCGGCCCGGTGGGTGGGTCCGAGAAAACGTGCAGGACGCGCTCGGCCGCGAGATAGGCTAGGGGACTGGCGAGGTCGAAGTAGAAGGCGGCGTCGGACGTGGGCATCGCCTCCGAGAGTATGAGGCGGTCGGCCGGTGGATGGTGACGCCGCACGCCGAGCGCAGACGTGCTACCGATCGTCCGGGATCGGCCAGCACGGCGAGCATCGTGGTGGCGTATGACGCCGCCGAACGACCGTCTCAGCCGTGGATCAGCCAGCCGTCGGCGGCGCGGCCGGCCTCCATGACGGCCTCTGAGAGGGTCGGGTGTCCGTGGACGATGCGGGCCACCTCCGCAAAGCCGCCCTCCAGTGCGCGCACGTTGACCAGCTCTTGGATCAGCTCGGTGGCGCGCGAGCCGACGATGTGACCGCCAAGCAGCTCGCCGTACTTGCTCTCGCCGACGAGCTTCACCAGGCCGTTGCGGTCGCCGTAGACGATGCCGCCGCCGACGGCCCCGTAGGGAACCTTGCCGACGACGACGTCATAGCCCTGCTCGCGCGCCTGTGCCTCGGTCAGGCCGAAGGAGCCGACGTTCGGCGTGCAGAACGTGGCGCGCGGGATGTCAACGTGGGCGAGTGGATGGGTCTGGCGACCGGCGGAGTCCTCGGCCGCGATGATGCCCTCGTCAGAGGCCTTGTGCGCGAGCGCGGGTCCCGCGACCAGGTCCCCGATCGCGTAGACGCCCGCGCGCGACGTGCGCAAGCGCCCATCCACCTGCACGAGGCCGCGCTCGTCCAGCTCGACGCCGGCCTCGGCCAGCCCGAGTCCCGCGACGTCCGCGCCGCGACCGGCGGCGATCACCAGGTAGTCGACCTCGGCCGAGGCAGGGCCGTAGGAGAAGCTCACGCTCGCCTCGCCCGCCTTCACATCCGCCACCGGGGTACCCGTGTGCACGTCGACGCCCTGACGCTTCAGCCCCCGCTCGACCAGACGCGAGATGTCGGCGTCCTCGGTTGGAAGCACGCGGTCGAGCGCCTCAAGCAGCAGCACCTCGCTGCCCAGGCGGGCGAAGCCCGAGGCGATCTCTGCGCCAGACGCCCCCGCGCCGACGACTGCCAGACGGGCCGGCAGTTCGGTCAGCGCCCAGGCTTGCTCGGTGCCGATCACGCGCCCGCCGAACTCGACGCCCGGGATCGGACGCGGGACCGAGCCTGTGGCGAGGATCACGGTGCCGGCACCGATCACCTGCGCCATCGACGCGCACGTCGCCCTCGGCGGTCAGCGACGCGTCGCCCTCGATCAGGTCGATGGAGTTTTTCTTGAACAGCCCCGCCACCCCGGAGGTGAGCGTGGAGACGACTTTCTCGCGGCGGGCCTGGACCGCGGCGTAGTCGACCTCGACGCCGCTCACGATCAGCCCGTACTCCGCCGAGTCGCGAACCTCTTCAAGTAGGTCGGCCGAGCGCAAGACCGCCTTGGCGGGGATGCAGGCGTAGTTCAGACAGCGCCCGCCGACCTTGTCCCGCTCGATCACGGTGGTCTTCTTCCCGAGCTGGGCGGCGCGGATCGCGGCGACGTAGCCACCTGGACCGGAGCCGATCACGATGCAGTCATACGAGGTCTCAGCCATGAAACCTGAGACTATCGTTCGCCGGCTTGAATGCGTCCCATCACCCTGACGAGCTTCCAGAACAGCCAGCCTCCGAGCCCGACGCTGAGCAGGCACAGCGCCGCCGCGGTGATGGTGGAGGCCACGACTAGCGCGAGCGAGGCGAAGAGGATCTGGAAGGCGAGCAGCGCCTCGAACCCGAGCACCGCCCAGTAGCGTCGCCCGTACATCCCCCAGGCGAGCAGCGCGAGCACGCACGCAAGGAAGATGCCGGCCGGCAGCGAACCGCCGTGGCGGCTGAGGTCTGCGACCGTGAGCGTGCCGACGATCACTCCAAGCGCCAGCAGGGCAGCGACGGCGACGGCGACCAGTAGCGCCGCCGGTCGCTCGTTCTCGCCCAGCGGCTGAAGCACGGCGCGAGCCTGCTCGTCGCGTTGACTCAAGGCCCCAGTGGGTGCGCGTCGAGCAGGTTGCGCAGTACGCGGGCCGCCCCCTGCGGGTCCTCGGCCTCGGCTATCGCCCGCAGGACGACCGCGCGCTGCGCGCCCGCGTCGATCGCGTCGGCGAGATTCCCCGCGTGGAGACCGCCGATCGCGAAGAACGGCACGGGGGCGTGCGCCGCCGCATAACGAACCAGCTCCAGGCCGACGGCCGGCCGGCCCAGCTTGGTGGGGGTCGCATGGACCGGCCCGACGCCGATGTAGTCCACGGTCAGAACGCCGTCCGGCCCGGGCGCAGCCGCCGCATCGATCTCGGCGGGAGCGTGGGTGGAGAGGCCGATCAGCATGTCCGGCCCGACCAGCTCGCGCACCTCGGCCACGGGCATGTCGTCCTGTCCGACGTGCACTCCGTCGGCGCCCGTATCGCGCGCGAGGAGGGGACGATCGTTGACGATGAAGAGCGCCCCCAGCCGCTCGCACAACGCCCGTGCGGCATTGGCGACCACGACGAGCTCGTCGTCGGGGAGGTGCTTGTCGCGCAGCTGCACGATGTCGACGCCCCCGGCGATTGCCGCCGGCAGGAGGTCCTGCAGATCACGCCCGCCGGGAGACGCATCGCAGACGAGGTACAGCCGCGCGGCGGCCAATCGCGCGCGCTGGCCGATCTTCGATCGATCGGCGCCTGGGTGGTTGGCGAGCATCGCCAGGGAGTCTGGCACGCCCTTTGCCCTCATCGCTGGCAAGTGGGGACTAGCATCAATCGCATGTTGCGCCTTGGAAGCTGGATCAGGCTGGCCGGTGTGAGTCCGGTCCGGGTAGACGCCGGAGCGCCCGGTAGCAGGCCCCGGTTCGTCGTCGAGAGGCGGCGGGCTGAGCGGGGCGTCGAGAGCCTCTTTGGAGGGAGCAAGCGCGTGGGCTGGGACTGCAGCCTCGTCAGATGCACAATCGGGGAGCCGAGCCGCTCATGTCGCGGCGAAGGCCATGTCCGCCAGTCCTGGTTCCGGATCGGGTGCGGCGGGTCCCTGCGGGGTACGGGGAGTTGCACGCGCGCAAGGTCTGATCGCGGAACAAGGGAGACCCGTCTGGCCAGCCTCGTCAGCGAAGACCGCTCGTATAAGCCGATGGCGAAGTCGAGCGGAGGCCAGCGGGAGTCCGAGGGGGTCGTAGTAGTGATGATCGGCGTGCAGAACAACAGCGCCAGGAGCGAAGGACCCCTGCTTTGATCGCGTTTGCGCTGGAGGTAAGCGTTAGGGCATGGTCGAGACAGTCTCGATCCAATCGACCCCGCCGGGCATGAGCCCGTCGTCCCGCTCAGCGAAATGGCCTTGTCAGGCCACTGGCGGGGATGTGCGAGAACTTCAGCGCAAGCTATGGGTGGCCGCCAAGCGGTCGCCGGGTAGGCGTTTCCACGCCCTGTTTGACCGGATCTCATAGGAGTGACGTCCTGTGGGAGGCATGGAGGCGCGTGCAGAAGAACAAGGGTGCTGCCGGGGTCGATTCTCAGACGCTGGCGGCGGTGAGGGAGTACGGTGCGGAGCGGCTTCTGGCCGAGCTGCAGCGTGACCTTCGTGAGGGGGCTTATCGCCCGCGGCCGGTCCGGCGGGTCGAGATCCCCAAGCCCAAGGGTGGCGTGCGGCCGCTCGGCATCCCGACCGTGAAGGATCGGATTGTTCAGCAGGCTGCGCGTATCGTGCTTGAGCCCATCTTCGAGGCTGACTTTCTCGGTGCCTCGTTCGGGTTTCGCCCGCGCCGGTCGGCAACGGACGCCAAGGAGGTGCTGCGTCGATCGTTCATCGACGGGTACCGCTTCGTGTTCGAGGCCGACATCCGCGACTATTTCTCCTCGATCGATCACGAGCGTCTGCTCGCGAAGGTCGCGGAGCGAGTCTCGGATCGGCGCGTGCTCAAGCTCATGCGGCAGTGGCTCAAGGCGGGTGTGATGGACGAGGGGGTGTTGCAGGCGTCGGTCGCTGGGACCCCGCAGGGCGGCGTGATCTCGCCGCTTCTGTCGAACATCTACCTGCACGCGCTGGACCTCGCGTTCGCTGACGGCGCTCACGGCAGGCTCGTCCGCTATGCGGATGACTTCGTCGTGATGTGCTCAAGCGAGGCGCAGGCCCAGGCGGCCCGAGAGCTGGCCAGGCAGGTTCTGGCCGATCTGGGGCTTGGAGCTGCACCGGGAGAAGACGAGAGTCGTTGACCTCACAGAAGGCCGGGAAGGCTTCGACTTCCTTGGCTGCCACTTCCACGCTCGCGTGTCGGGCAGGTTGCTGGAGCGCGGCATCCGCCGCTACTACCTTCAGCGCTGGCCCTCACAAGCGGCGATGAAGCGGGTGCGCCAGCGAATCAAGGCGCTGACCGGCCGTGGTCGCGCAGGAATGGACATCCGTGAGGTGATCTCGCGGATCAATCCGATCCTGCGCGGCTGGGGCAACTACTTTCGCACCGGCAACGCCGCCATCCGTTTCAACCAGATCGACTGGTATGTCGTTCGACGCCTCCGTGGCCTGATGCGCAAGCGTTATGGTCGCAACCTGCGCCCCGGCCAGACAGCCGCCTGGACGCGCGAGTGGTTCGAGGCCCACGGCCTCTACCGCCTGCGCGGCACCATCCGCTACCCGGCATCGCGTCGTGACCATCATGAAGATCATCGGTAAGCCGTGTGCGGGAAAACCGCACGCACGGATTGAAAGGGGAATGGGGAAACGGGCCTACGCGGCACCGCGCCCCTGACTACCAATGGCCAAGAACACGGACACGCAAGTAGCCGATGTGGTCGTGGTGGGCGCGGGCATCATCGGCCTGGCCGTGGCATGGCGCGCGCGCGAGCGGGGGATGTCGGTGACGATGCTCGAGCGCGACGCGAGCGGGCGGGGGGCGTCGCACGTGGCCGCGGGCATGCTTGCGCCGGTGGCGGAGGTGGAGTTCGGTGAGGCGGGACGGCGCGCGCTGGAGCTTGGGCTGCGCTCAGCGGGCATGTGGCCAGGGTTTGCGGCGGAGCTGGAAGCGGCCACGGAAAAGGAGGTGGGGCTGCGGAGAACAGGCACGCTCGTGGTCGCACGCGATGACGACGAGGCGCGCGAGCTGGAGCGGCAGATCGCGTTTCGCGATTCGCTTGGACTGCGCACGGAGCGCCTGCGTCCAAGCGAGGCTCGTGAGCGCGAGCCGGGGCTGGCTCCGACCGTGCGCTTGGCGCTGGAGGCGCCGGACGACCACAGCGTCGACCCGCGCCGGGTGCTGGAGGCCTTGCGGAGCGCGTGTCAGTCTGCCGGGGTGGAGCTGCGCGAGCACGCGCCTGTGGCGCGAGTGGAGCTGGACGGGTCGGGTACGCGCGTCATCGGGGTGGCGTTGGGGAACGGCGAGCACGTGGAGGCCAGGCAGGTGGTGGTGGCCGCCGGTGCGTGGACGGGCCAGATCGAGGGGCTGCCCGAGCACGCGCGCGTGCAGGTGCGCCCGGTCAAGGGTCAGATCCTGCGCCTGCGCGACCCCGCCGGACCGGGGTTGCTGGAGCGGGTGGTGCGCTTCCAGGGCGGCTATCTGGTGCCGCGCGGGGACGGTGGGTACGTGCTCGGCGCGACGATGGAGGAGCGCGGCTTCGAGCTGCGACCCACCGTTGGAGGCGTCTACGAGCTGCTGCGTGACGCCCACGAGCTGGTCCCCGGCGTGAGCGAGCTTGAGATCGAAGAGCTGTGCGTGGGGCTGCGCCCGGGCACCCCCGACAACGCGCCGGCGGTCGGGATGGGCGCGCTTGAAGGACTGACGTGGGCGACGGGTCACCATCGCAACGGCATCCTGCTCGCTCCGCTCACCGCCGAGCTCGTGGCGCAGGAGCTCGCGGGGGTTCACGCATGATCCTCCTCAACGGGCAGAGCTCTGAGGTGCCCGCGGGCGAGACCGTGGCCGCCGTGCTGCGCCGTCTCGGCTTGGAGTCGGACGCGCGAGGAGTTGCGGTGGCCGTCGACGGGGAGGTGGTACCGCGAGTCGGGTGGGCGACGTTCGTGCTGAAGGAGGACGCGCGCGTGGAGGTGCTCACTGCGATGCAGGGAGGATGATCCGGTATGCCAGATTCGATGAGTAACGCGCCCACCGCTATGCCGTCCACTGCGCACAATGGCGCCGACCGATCGACGGCGCCGACGCCGGAGGCGGTGGCGGGCCAACCTGAGGACGCCCTGACGATCGCCGGCAGGACCCTACGTTCGCGGCTGCTGCTAGGCACGGGGGGGTTCCCGTCGCTTGAGCTGCTCGCCGAGGCGATCGCGCAAAGCGGCTCAGAGCTCGTGACCGTTGCGCTGAGGCGCATTGATCCGGCCGCACGCGGCTCACTGGTGGATGTGCTCTCCGCGGCGGGCGTCGAGCTGCTGCCGAACACCGCCGGTTGCTACACGGCGCGCGACGCGGTTCTCACCGCAAAGCTCGCTCGTGAGGCGTTTGCGACCGACTGGGTCAAGCTCGAGGTGATCGGGGACGAGGACACGCTCTTGCCGGACGCCCCCGAGCTGCTGCGCGCCGCCGAGGAGCTCGTCGACGACGGCTTCGTCGTGTTGCCCTACACGACCGACGATCCGATCCTCGCCCGGCGCCTGGTCGACATCGGCTGTGCCGCGGTGATGCCCCTCGGCTCGCCGATCGGCAGCGGGATGGGGATCCGCAACCCCTACAACATCGCCCTGATCCGCAAAGCCGTGGATGTGCCGGTCGTGCTCGATGCGGGAGTCGGCACGGCCTCAGACGCGGCATTGGCGATGGAGCTGGGCTGTGACGCGGTGATGGTCGCCTCTGCCATCTCCCGCGCGCAGGATCCCGTGAAGATGGCCCGTGCGATGCGCGCCGCGGTGCAGGCCGGTCGCCTGGCCCGCACGGCGGGGCGTATCCCCCGCCGCCTCTACGCGACAGCCTCCACCCCGGACGACGGTCTGCCGGACTTCACCTGACCACTTCAATCGTCCCGTTCATCGACGTCGGGTGGATCGTGCACAGGTAGTGGATGATCCCCGGCTTGGTCACCTTGACTTCGAACGTTTTCCCTTCGTCGAAGTTCTTCGACGCAAAGTTCTCAGGACCGCCCTTGCTGGTGACGTTGTGTTCGACCGAGTCGTAGTTCGTCCACTTGATCGTGCTTCCAACCTTCACCTTGAGCGTGTCCGGAGCGATCGCGATGTTGCGGTAGGCGACCTGGACGACCCCGCTCTGCACCGGCGACGAGGGCGATGGTTCGGCGTACTTGGGCGTCGTGTTCGATTTCAGACCACCTGAGGATGACGTGCTGGAAGTTACGGTGGTGGTGGCGCTCGAGCCACTGCTTGATGTGCTCGATCCACAGCCCGTCGCCAGCGAGAGCGCGGCGATGCAGGCGATCAGGGCGGTGATGGGCCGTCTCATGGATGGCGATCCTCTCTCGACGATTTCATGTAACCGGACCATCGCATACCGCGACGTTCGCGGGCACATTCGCGGGCACGCAGCCCCGGCTTTCGTGCCGCGGCGTGCTCCCCGGCCCGGCGCCGATGGCCACACCTCCTAGACTCACCGCTTCGATGACGCCACGCCACTTCCTCACCGGTGCAGAGCTGACCGCCGCCGAGCTGGGCGCGCTGCTGGACCGCGCGTTGGAGCTGAAGCAGGCGCCGCTCTCCTCGCAGGCGCTGGCCGGCCGAAGCGTCGCCCTCATCTTCCAGAAGCCCTCGACCCGCACGCGTGTGTCCTTCGACGTCGGGATCCACGAGCTCGGTGGCCATTCAGTCGTGCTGCGCTCGGAGGAGCTGCAGCTCTCGCGCGGCGAGGCGCTGCGCGACACCGCGCTGGTTCTCTCCAGACATGTGGCCGCCGTGGGGCTGCGCACCGGGGACGACGGCGCCCTCGCGGAGCTTGCGGCTCACAGCGCCGTCCCGATCATCAACCTGCTGAGCGCCCGCCACCATCCCTGTCAGGCGCTCGCTGACCTGCTCACCCTGCGTGAGGCCTGCGGTTCGCTGGACGGCCTGCGCGTGGCCTACGTCGGCGACGGCAACAACGTCGCCCGCTCGCTCGCCGTGCTGGGAACGCTCGCCGGTATGCACGTCGCGGTGGCCTCGCCGGAGGACCACTCGCTAGAGGATGGTCTCCCTCTGCCCGTGGGCGCGACCGGTCTGCTGACGCTCCACACAGACCCGCTCGAGGCCGTGGAGGGTGCCGGTGCCGTTTACACCGACGTGTGGGTGAGCATGGGCGACGAGTCGTCCGCGGCGGAGCGCCGCCACGCCCTGGCCTCCTACCGGGTCGACGACGCGCTGCTGGACGCAGCCGCTCCCGGCGCCTTCGCCATGCACGACCTGCCTGCCCACCCGGGTGAGGAGATCTCCGCCGAGGTCCTCTACGGCTCTCGCCAGCGCATCTGGGATCAGGCCGAGAACCGTCGCCACGCTCAGAAGGCCCTGCTGGAGCTGCTGGTGGCGCCCGCGTCAACCCCAGCGTCAATCTAAAGAGGCGGGGATGTGTGTATGAATTTTTATGGAAGGTGTGCGATCGTATTTACGTCCCTCGCGAGACGTGTATACCTTTGCGCACGCAGCGCACGAAGATGAACAACGACACGCCGGCCGTCCCGTCCGCCTCCCCGCCCGCCGTCCCGTCCGTGGACCCGCCGGCCGTCCCGCCGGCCGCTGCCGCGCACGTCGACGGCACGTCGCGCCCGCAGCGCGGGGATGAGCTGGAGCTGAAGGTCGAGTCGCTCGCCTTCGGCGGAGAGGGCGTCGCACGGCTGGGCGACGGCGGCTATGTGGTGTTTGTCGCCGGCGCCGTCCCGGGCGACCGCGTGCGCGCGGTCGTGCATAAGCGCAAGCGCAGCTACGCCCACGCGCGCACCCTGGAGGTGCTCGATCCCAGTCCCGAGCGGATACCTCCGCTCGCCGACCATCCCGGCGTACCCTGGCAGGTGCTCCCCTACGAGCGCCAGCTGGAGATCAAGCGTGCGCAGGTCGACGAAGCGCTGCGGCGGATCGGCCGGCTGGACGGCTTCGAATTGGAGGACATCGTGCCCGCCGTGCAGCCGTGGCGGTACCGCAACAAGCTCGAGTACTCCTTCGGCGTTGCCCCCGACGACGGCGAGCATCCTGAGGGACATACCCAGTCGGGCACGGGCAGGCTGGTGTGCGGCTTTCACGCCTCCGCGGGCGGGAACCAGGTGACGCCGATTGAGGATTGTCTGCTGGCGTCCGAGCGGGGCAACCTTGCGCGCGAGGTCGCCCTGCGCTGGTGTCGCGCCCAGGGACTCACGGCCTGGGAACGCAGCGGAGGTGGCCGCGATGGGCGGCACGAGCGCTCCGGGCGGGTGGGGGCCCATTCCGACGGCCGCGGTGGGCAGGGGCGCGAGGAGCGCGTGGGCGCCGCGCCCGACGGGCGGGCCCGCCTGCGCAACCTGGTGGTGCGCGAAGGCCGGCGCACCGGTCAGCTGCAGGTCCGCATCGTGACCACGGACGGTGAGCTGGAGGCCGGCTCGTTGGCCGCCGCGCTGAGCGAGACGCTTGGCGAGAGCCTGTCGGGGGTGCTGTGGACGCGCTCGCGCAGCCTCGCGGAGACGACCGCGGGCGGAGAGACCGAGCTGGTGTGGGGCGAGGCCGAGCTGCCTGAGCGGTTGGGCGAGCTCGATCTGCGGATTTCCTCAGAGGCCTTCTTCCAGACGAACACCGAGATGGCCGAGCTGCTCTACGGCGTGGTTGTCGAGTACGCCGCGCTGGAAGGCTGGGAGCGCGTGTACGACCTGTACTCGGGGATCGGCACGATCGCGCTAACCCTCGCCCCGCGTGCGGGCGAGCTGTGGGGGATCGAGCTGGTCGAGCAGGCGGTGGCCGACGCGATCGCCACCGCGCGTCGCAACGAGATCACGAACGCCCATTTCTTTGCCGGCGACGCTCGCCTGGCGCTTCCAGAACTGGTGGAGCGCGCCGGGCGCCCCGACATGGTCGTCGTCGATCCTCCTCGCGCTGGACTCTCCCAGAAAGTGGTGCGCCGGATCATCGAGGCCGGTCCTAAGCGGATCGTGTACGTGTCCTGCAACCCCACCACGCTCGCGCCCAACGCTGCTCAGCTCGAGGAGGCTGGCTGGAAGCTCGAGAAGGTGCGTCCCGTCGACATGTTTCCCCAAACGCATCACATCGAGTGCGTGGCGTTGCTGGAACGCGGGTAGGCTCCACGGCCATGCGCGCTGTCACTATTCGCGAGCAGGAGGTCTTGATCGAGGAGCACCCCGACCCCGTGCCGGGCGGCGGGGAGGTGCTCGTGCGCGTGCGTGCCGCCGGGCTGAACGGCGCGGACATGATGCAGCGCCGCGGGCTGTACCCAGCGCCATCCGGCTCATCGCCCGACATCCCGGGCCTCGAGCTGGCCGGCGAGGTGGCCGCGCTGGGGCCGGGGGCCGAGCGCTTCGCGGTAGGCGACCGTGTGATGGCGATCGTCGCAGGGGGCGGTCAGGCGGAGCTCGCGGTCGTGCACGAGCGCCAGCTGATGCCCGTTCCCGCAGCACTTGACTGGCCCGCGGCCGGCGGACTGCCGGAGGTCTTCACGACCGCCCACGACGCGCTGTTCGCGCAGGCGCAGCTGCGTCCCGGCGAGCGCCTGCTCGTGCACGGTGGCGCTGGCGGCGTGGGCACTGCGGCGATCCAGCTCGCGCGGGCCGCCGGCGCACGCGTGACCGCGACCGTGCGCCGCGAGGAGCTGCGCAAGCAGGTTGCCGAGCTGGGCGCCGATGCGATCGCGCCCGAGGGCTTCGCCGACAGCCCTCCGGGCTGTGTGCCCCGGCCCGTTCGACGTGATTCTCGAGCTCGTCGGCGCCCCCAACCTGCCTGAGGACCTGAACGCGCTGGCCACCGGCGGGCGGATCGCCGTGATCGGCGTCTCCGCGGGCGCGAAGGCCGAGCTGAACCTGCTCGCGCTGATGGGCAAGCGCGCCCGCATCCACGGCTCCACCCTGCGCGCCCGTCCGCTGGAGGAGAAGGCCCTCGCCGCCCGCCGCCTCGAGCACGAGGTACTCCCCCGGTTCGACACCGGCGCCCTGCGCGTGCCAATCGCCGCGACCTTCCCGCTCGACGAGGCCCTCGCTGCCTACGAGCGCTTCGCCGCCGGCGGCAAGCTCGGCAAGATCGTTCTGATCATTTGAGACAGCCGCATGCGGCTGTCTCCGGGGCCGCGCATGCGCGGCCCCGCCAGTGGCGCATGCGCCGACTGGAACGGAATAGGCACCCTCTGTGGGAGGTTACTTCTATTTTTGAGTTCGGTATTACCATAGCTATACCGAGAAAAAAAGTATGAGTGTCAGTACCTCGACTTTCGTGTTTTTAGGCGGCGGCTTGGGCTGTAGCTCAACCCGAGGAAACCCCGAAACTCGAGTCAGTACGGAGGCTGCGAGGTATACCAGTCGCCCAGCGTGCGGAACGCGTCCCAGAACGCGCGCTTGGAGTCCTGCTCGTCCAAGGACTCGTCGATGTTCGGCACGTAGAGGGCGTCGATCATCGGCGTCAGCTGCTGGATCTCGCCCAGGCGGGGCGCAAGCGGAGACGCCAGCGGGATCTCCAGCTCGCCGAGCGTGCTCAGTGCGTCCGGACCCATCACGACGACGATCTTCGGCTGCACGATCGCGATCTCCTCGACCACCCGCGCCACGCACGCGAAGTCCGCGAGCGAGGCGTCGCTGAGCGGGCACTTCACGCACAGCGTGCCGTACACCGCGAGCGGGTCGATCGACAGCCGCTTGAGTGACTTCATCAGCGCGCTGCCCGCGCGCCCGTAGAAGGCCACGCCCTCCTCGATCTCTGAGGGCAGCGGAGAGTGCTTGAGCAGCATGATGTCCGCCTGCGGGTGTCCCGAGCCGAGCACCGGCATCAGGTTGCCGCGCGGGCAGTGCGGGCAGGCCTGCAGCTCGCGCGTGAGCGTGTTCAGCTCGCGGATGGCGCGCTCCAGGTACTTCTCGCGGATCTCATCGTCTGTCACAGGCATCGACCCCGAGGGATTTGACGACGCCTGCGCTTGTCCTTGGCGGTGCACCAGTAGTTGCGCTTCTTGCTACCTCCTCCCACCACCCTCGGGGGCTCGCTTTACCCGCTTGACACGCCGCGCTTTGCTCGCCCGCCGCGCCGACGGGGGCGTGGCTCGTGTCTGCAAGAACTTCAGCGCCTGCACGTAGAGCAGGGAAGAAGGGCGCGTGAGGATGTCGGCATCGCGCAGCGCCTGGCGGAACTCGTCCGGCCCGTCGAAGTCGCGCATGCGGATCCGCACCGAGCCCAGCCCCTGCGCCACGTGCGAGTCCGACCCAGCGCCCGCGATGATCCGGTACTTGGCGGCGAACCGCGCCGCCTCCTCGTTGAACGCGCCGATCGCCACACGCGGGTTGAAGATCTCGATCGCGTCCACATCGTCGAGGATTGGCAACAGGTGCTCGTAGTCAGGGACGGAGTGCATGCGATCGAACGGGTGGGGCACGTACACCAGGCCACCCTGGCGCTTGATCTCGGCCACGGTCTCCTTGAGGCTCAGCCCACGGGGGATCTTCTGCTCGATGAAGAGCCCGATCACCTCGCCCTGGCCGGCCGTCTTTATCTCCTCGCCGACGATCACCTTGACGGGGTGGGCGGGATCTAATACCGCGGCCTGTGCGCGCGCCTCCAGGGCGCCCGAGATCTCGTTGTGGTCGGTCACCGCGATCGCGCCGAGGCCCTGCGCGCGCGCGGTCGCCAGCAGCACCTCGACGGGGGTGGCGCAGTCGTGCGAGTGGTCGGTATGCATGTGCAGGTCGACATCGATCAGCGGCCGCCTAGCAAGCCGCTGCCGCAGGGCGGGATCTCCGCTACGGGAGTGCCGACGTGCGGCCAGGCCGCGATAGATCTGCTCGAGCTCATCGACGGTCTGCTCCCACGTGCGTGCGTCGCCGTTCTCTGAACCGCGGCTGCCCCCATCGCCGCCGTCATGCCCTGTACCTTCGTCGCCGGCGTCGCCGGGCGCGACGAGGCGGTAGTCGCCCGGGAAGTGGCGGGCCATCAGCTCCGCGGTGGCGGGCAGGCTCGCGGTGCGGGCGTCCAGGCGCCCGAAGAAGCTCTCCACGAAGCGACGGGCCACGAGCGTGGAGAGGAGGCGCTCGGTGGACGAGTGGAAGGAGCCGACGTTGAGCGCGCGCGAGTGACGCAGAGCGGCGTTGGAAGTGCTGGGCGCGAACGGCTCGTGCACGTGGACGAAGTCGAGCTCGACAGTGGTGAGCAGTTCCTCGACGGTGCGCGCCACGTCGATCGGCAGCGCTGGCGTCCGCCGGCGGACGCCGCTGGAGACGTCGAGCACCTCGCCGACGGCGAACACCGCGGGAGTTCCTCGATCGGTTCCCTCCAGCAGGCTCTGCGGCCGGCCCCGCGCCGCGCGCAGCGCCTTGCGCGAGGCGCGCACCTGCTCCTGCGAGCGCGACGGAGCGAGGATCAGCACTTGGTGCCCGCGCCGCGAGAGCTCGCAGGCGACGCGTCGCACGTAGGCGTTGACCTCGTTCTCCTCGTGCTCCTCCCACGGATAAGGGGTCACGTGGGCAATGGAGAACGGCGAGGCCATCGGTGACGCCATTATCCCGCGCCAGGGGTTTGGGATCGCCTCCGCTATTTCGCGGCGGGCGCCTTGACCGCGCGGGCTTTGGCGGCGCCCTTGGCCCGAGGGCTCGCCTTAGCCGTGGCCTTCGCCGGAGCGCCACGTCCCTTCGGCCGGGTCCCCGGTCGCCCGGCGTAGGTGGCGATGAACTTCTCGGTGTCCACGCGCGCTTGGTCGTCGGGGCGCTGGTTGTGGGGCGACTTCATCAGGTAGCTGCTCGGCCCGTCCAGCTGACCGCCGACGCCGTGGTTGAGCGCGAGCTTGCAGCAGCGCACCGCGTCGATCACGATGCCGGCAGAGTTGGGCGAGTCCCATACCTCGAGCTTCAGCTCGAGGTTCAACGGCACGTCGCCGAACGCCTGACCCTCGACGCGGATGTGCGCCCACTTGCGGTCGGTCAGCCACGGCACGTAGTCTGAGGGCCCGACGTGGATGTCGCCGGCCGGCAGCTCATGGTCCATGATCGAGGTGACGGCGTTCGTCTTTGAGATCTTCTTCGACTCTAGCCGCTCGCGCTCGAGCATGTTGTAGAAGTCCATGTTGCCGCCGACGTTCAGCTGCGAGGTGCGCTCGATCTCCACGCCGCGGTCGGCGAACAGGCGGGCGAGCGTGCGGTGCACAATCGTGGCGCCCACCTGCGACTTGATGTCGTCGCCTACGATCGGCAGCCGCGCTCCTTTGAAGCGCCTGTCCCAATAGTCCTCGCGGGCGATGAACACGGGGATGCAGTTGACGAAGCCGCAGCCGGCCTCGAGCACCTGCTCGACGTACCACTTGGTGGCCTGCTCGGAGCCGACCGGCAGGTAGGAGACGACCACATCGGTGTGCGTGTCCTTGAGGATTTTCACTATGTCGGCGGTCTCGCCAGGGGCCTTTGAGATCTTCTCCTTCAGGTACTTGCCTAGGCCGTCGTGGGTCATCCCGCGATACACGGGTACCCCGAGGCTCTTCGGCACCTTGGCGAACTTGATCGTGTTGTTCTGCCCCGCCCAGATCGCCTGGCCGAGGTCCTTGCCGACCTTCGCCGCGTCGATGTCGAAGGCGGCGGTGAACTCGATGTCGCGCACGTGATAGCCGCCGAGCTCGACGTGCATCAGGCCGGGCACGCGCTCTGAGGGGTTGGCGTCACGGTAGTAGTGGACGCCTTGGACGAACGCCGAGGCGCAGTTGCCGACACCGACGATCGCGACGCGGACCTTCTCGGCTTGGTAGCGCCCGGCGCCGTTGGTGGAGGCCACGCCGCTGTTGATGGTCGAAGTCATTCCGGGAGAGTACCCCTAAGGGAGTGCAAGGTCACAGGCAGCTGCGAGGTCACACTGGGGCTTGGGACAGCTCGCTACGGACGTGCCAGATGCGCTGGGCGACAGTGATGATGCTTAGCGCTGCCAGCACGTACACGGCGGGGGCCAGCAGCTCAAAGTGCCCGAGCGAGGCGCCGCGCGCGAACAGCAGACCAATCGACAGGATCACGACGCGCACCGGTCGCGTGGCGATCCCCACCTTGCACTCCACGCCCAAAGCCTCGGCGCGCGCGCGTGTGTAGGAGACCATCAGCGAGGCCAGCACGGCGACGACGACCGCGGCCGCTGGGACCCGCTGACCGTGCAGCGCGAAGTAACCGGCCACGGCCGTAAGCACGATCCCCTCCTCGATGCGGTCGAGCGTCGAGTCCAGGAACGCGCCGAACGGAGTGCCCTTGCCCGACATGCGCGAGTAGCGCCCGTCGAGCGTGTCCATGATCGAGCCGACGATGAACGCCACGCCGCCGAGGAAGAACAGCTTCTCCCACACGAGCGCCGCGGCGAGCAGGTTCAGCGTAAGGCCGGTGAGCGAGATCGCGTTGGGGGTCAGCCGCGACTCGACCAGGCGGTTGCGCACGAGCGCACGCCGTTCGCCTGCCCCGATCGGCGCTCGCGCGCGAGGCCGCCCGTGGCGGTAGGTGCCGCGTCGGAAGCGGCGGGGAGGAGCTTCGTGGCGGCGCGGGGCCATCGTCGAGCGACCGTCGGGCTCGCTCATCCACTCGCCTCAAGAGGGGCGGCGGGCACGGCGGAGGGCATGGCGGAGGGCATGGCGGAGAACCGCCACACGCCTGGCCGCGCGCGTGCTAGCCAGCTGGCGCCGTACGCGGAGGCCCCGGCGGTGAGCGCCCCGAGGAGAGCGTCGAAGATGAAGTGGTTGGCGGTTGCGACGATCACGAAGGTCATCAGGAGGGGGTAGAGCAGCCACAGGACGCGCACCACGCGTCGGCGCGCCAGGCGCGCCAGCGACCAGCCGATCATCAGCGCGGACGCGACGTGCATCGAGGGCACGGCGGCATAGGGGTTGAACAGCGCGGTCATCGAAGCGCTTGTGTGCGAGACATGGAAGCCGGTCAGGTACGAGACGCTGTCGATGAAGCCCCACTCAGGCATGAACCGCGGCGGCGCCGTCGGGAACACGATGTAGCCGACGAGTGCGATCGCCATTGCGATCATGAACATGTTGCGGACGAAGTAGAACGAGCGGTTGTGGCGCAGGTAGAGATAGAGCAGCGCGCCGATCGTCACCGAGATCTGCGCGTTCACGTACAGCCAGCTCGCCATCACCATCACAAAGTGGCTGCCGGAGGCCCACGCTTGCACCGAGGGCTCCACAAAGAAGTGCAGGCTGCGCTCGATCGAGATCAGCTCGCGCGCGTGTTGGAAGGCGGCCGTCGCCTTGCCCTCGACCAGCCCTCGCGCAAGCCGGTAGGCGAGGTAGGCCGCCGCGAACAGCGAGACCTGGCGCAGCGCGTCCAGCCACCCGTGCGGCAGGGTGCGCGCCTGCAGAAGACGAACGCGGGCGACCATCGGCGCATAGCCTAACGATCCGTCTCGACGAGGCGTCACCTGGGAGGTCATCCCAGGCAGCGGGGGCCGTGGTCGAACACCCGCTCCAGCGAGAAGTCGATGACCACGTGGAGGCTGCCGGCGCGCCGGGCTTCCAGCTCGGTCCAGCCGCCGGGCGCTTCGCGCACGCACCCGTGCCCGGCGGCGAGCGCCCAGTATCCGGTGAAACGCACGCGCGCGACATACCGCCCGGGCCGGGGTGCGGCGAGCGTGAACGAGTCGCTGCTGAGCCGCGTGAGCGCCGCGGGCGGTTCCGCCAGTGGCCGGGCGCCGAGCACAGCGAACAGGCGCCAGTGCTCAGAGCGCCAGACTTCGCGCAGGTACCTAAGCCCCCGCGCGATCAGTCGTCCCTCCTGTTCGCCGGCGAAGTCCAGGCGCACGTCGGGCAGCGCCACGTAGGCGACCGCGTTGTCCTTGAGCCATGCCCGGTAGGCGTAGGGGGTGAGCGTGGGGTGGTAGAACAGTGCGGCGTAGCGCGTGTCGAGCTGGCGCTCCCAGCCGCGCGCCAGCAGGATCGGGCCCTGCTCGGGGAGGTACACAGACTCCCAGTGCGCCCCGGTGAGCGGGACCTCGACGCGCAGCGGCGCCTCGCGCGCCAGGCGCTGCAGCTCGGCGCGCAGGGGAGCGTAGTAGGAGGCGTTGACCGATGGGTCCCCGGCGAGCGCGACCACGTCGTTGATCGGCGTCTCGAGCTGCCAGTACAGCAGCGCAGGCGCGAGCAGCGCCAGCGCCAACCGCCGGCGCTCCCACAGCACGCCTGCCACTAGCGGCGCTGCCAGCAGGGCCCCCAGGCGCGCGGCGTTGCCCCCCACGGGGGTGTGCAGGGCGTAGGCGCCGGCTAGGGCGAGCGTGTATAGCCAAGCACCCCAGGCGAGCGCCTGCGCAGCGCGCGGCCGCAGCGCGCCAGCCGCGACCGCGCCCGGCGGGAGCAGGAGCGCGATCAGAAAGACTCCAGCCAACCCAGGCCAGAACAGCGACGGGGCGAACGGCTCCCAGCCGCCTTCGGGGAAGACGAGTGCGAGCACGAGAATCGGGGCGAGCGCCGCCGCGGCGAGCACGAGTCCCCGCCACTGCGGCCACCGGCCTGACTGAGGTTGCCCATCCGCGTGTGCTTGGCGACCGATCTCAGATCGGTCGCTGCCGGCCAGCGCGTCAGCGAGCCCGGCGAGCGCGAGGAAGGCTCCGGCCACAGGGCTTGAGAGGCTCGTGAGCAGGGCTAGCCCCAGCGCGGGCGCCGTCCACCCGCGCACCAGCGCGAGCAGCGCGAGCAGGCCGACGAGGAGTCCGAGGTCGTAGGCGACCCGGCCGGAGAGCAGCCCGACGCAGGCGCCAAGCGCGAACACCGCGGCGGCGACGCGGGCACTGGCGGGCGGGAACGGGCGCTCTGCGAACAGCCCGAACAGTCCGGACGCGGCGAGCACACACAGCGCGAGCAGCAGCCGCTCCCCGACCAGCGCCCCCAGCGCGGGCGCGAGCAGCGAGTAGCCAGGGAGGTAGTGCCCGCCATACCAGCCGTTGTCCCACAGCGTGAGCCCCACCCGGGCGAACAGGTCGCCGCGGTAGGTCGCGGTCGCCAGGTCCCCGCTGGGGGGCCCGACGATCAGGTAGGTGACCGCGAGCGGCACGGCCACCGCGAGCGCGATCGCCCAGGGCTTCCTCACGAGGCGGTCAGGAACTCGGCCACCCGCTCGATCACGTCCGGGCGGTCGAGCCACGGCCAGTGACCGGCGTCGGGGAGCTCGAGCAGCTCGGCGTTGGGCAGGGCCTCAGCGTAGGCGCGAGCGAAGCGGCCGGGGATGTAGGGGTCGCGCATGCCCCACACGACGAGCGCGGGCATCCGCAGGCGCGCCAGCCGCGAGCCGGCCGCCGCCAGCACGTCGGGCGGTGAGCTGCGGTAGAGGCGCAGGATCGCGCGCTGGGTGCCCTGGTCGAAGTGATCAAGCACGCTGTCGAGCCACGCCTCGGGCATCGGTCCCGGCGTCGCGTTGGACTCCTTGGAGGAGAGGCGCAGGGTGAAGCGGCCGGTGCAGCCCATTGCCAGCTCGCCGAGCAGCGGGGTGCGCCACGCGCGCGCGGTGCGGTGCCAGCGGTAGCCGGGCAGGAACGGCACCGCGTTGATGACGACGAGGCGCTCGATCAGCTCGGGCCGGCGCTGGGCGAAGGCAAGCCCGACGGCGCCCCAGTCGCTCATGACGAGACTCACGCGCTCGACGCCGACCTCCTTGAACCGCTCGAAGAACCGCTCGAGAAAGTCGTCGTACTCGGCGATCGTGTAGTGCAGCGAGCCGGGCTTGCCCGAGCGGCCAAAGCCGGGGAGGTCGGGCGCAAGGCCGCCGGTGCGGGCGAGGAAGGGCAGCCATTCGTCAGAGTTGGTTGGCACGCCGTGCAGGTACAGCGTCGGCACGGCATCGCCGTTGCCGGGCGAAGGCGCGGCGCGCCAGAAGACAGGCAACCCGTCGATCTCGCTGGTGTGGTCGCTCACCTCGGGCACTCGGCGAGGATATCGGGGCCGTCGTCGCGGGAGCCATCGTCACGGGAGCCATCGTCGCGGGAGCCATCGTCACGGGAGCCATCGTCGGCGGCTTGCATCCGACTACCGTTGGCCTGTGCCACCGATGACCTCCCGCCGCGCCTCCCGCCGCGCCGCCCGCCGTCCCGCAAAGACGTATGCCTCCGCCTGGACTCCACCGTCGCGCGCGCGGGTGCGCAGGATCCGCGACCGCTTGCGCGCGGTGTACGGGATACCGCTGATGAAGCCGCATGGACATCCGATCGCCGAGCTGGTGCTGACGGTGCTGTCGCAGAGCACGAACGACCGCAACCGCGACGTGGCGTACCTGCGCCTGCGGGAGCGTTTCCCGACTTGGGAGGCAGTGCGCGACGCGCCGGTGGGAAAGGTCGAGGAGGCGATCCGACCGGGCGGGATCTCGAAGGTCAAGTCGGCTCGCATCCAGGTGATCCTGCGCGCGATCTCCTCCGCCGACCCCCGTTGGCCGACCCAGCCATCCGGGACCCAGTCATCCGGGCCGACCCAGCCATCCGGGGCCCAGCCATCTGGGGCCCAGTCCTCCGGCCTGACCCAGTCCTCCGGGACCCAGTCCTCCGGACTGACCCAGCCCTGCGGGCTGCCTGCCCCCCGTGCCCCCGATCGGTCCCCTCACGAACTCTCACTCGACTGGCTGCCCCGTATTCGGATCGACGAAGCCCGCGACTACTTGACGGCACTTCCCGGCGTCGGGCGCAAGACCGCGGCGTGCGTGCTGCTGTTTGCGTATGGCCTGCGCGACGTGCCGGTCGACACGCATGTCTCGCGCGTGGGGACCCGTCTGGGCCTGCTACGCGCGGGCGCCCCGTTTGCGGAACTGCACGACCAGATGCTCGCGCTGACCCCGCCCGGCCAGGAGCTGGAGCTGCACGTCAACCTGCTGCGCCACGGCCGGCGAACCTGCCATGCGCGTTTCCCCGCCTGCGACGAATGCGCCCTAGCGCGCATGTGTCCAAGCCGACAATCCACGTGAGTTCACAGAAAGTGAAGGGTCGTATGACCCAACTCCGGAAGGGTCGTATGACCTAGCTCCGGGGGGCGAGCTTGACATCCATTAGAAAATCTGCCACACTAACACTCAGATTTATAGCCTATTCCGAAGGAGCACAAGCACATGGCCAAGACAATCGGTATCGATCTCGGCACGACGAACTCGTGCATGGCCGTGCTCGAGGGCGGCGAACCCACCGTCATCGAGAACGCCGAGGGCGGGCGCACTACCCCGTCGGTCGTGGCGTTTACGGCTTCGGGCGAGCGGCTCGTGGGCACCGTCGCCAAGCGTCAGGCGGTAACCAACCCGCAGAACACGGTCTTCTCGATCAAGCGCTTCATGGGCCGCAAGGAGGCCGAGGTCCGCGAGGAGGAGGCGATCGTCCCCTACAAGGTCGTCGCCGGACCCAACGGCGACGCGCGCGTGGAGGCCGGTGGCGAGCAACACTCTCCACCTGAGATCTCAGCGATGATCCTGCAGAAGCTGAAGGCCGACGCCGAGGCCTACCTCGGCGAGACGGTCGACTCCGCGGTGATCACCGTCCCCGCATACTTCAACGACGACCAGCGCCAGGCGACGAAGGACGCTGGCAAGATCGCCGGGCTCGACGTCAAGCGCATCATCAACGAGCCAACCGCCGCGTCGCTCGCCTACGGACTCGACAAGGAGTCAGACCAGACGATCCTCGTATTCGACCTCGGCGGCGGCACGTTCGACGTGTCGGTGCTCGAGATCGGCGACGGCGTGTTCGAGGTCAAGTCGACGGCCGGCGACAACCATCTCGGCGGCGACAACTTCGACAAGGCGATCGTCGACTGGCTCGTCGCCGAGTTCAAGAAGTCCCAAGCGATCGATCTCAGCGCCGACCCGATGGCGCTGCAGCGCCTCTACGAGGCCGCGGAGAAGGCAAAGATCGAGCTCTCCACGACCCAGGAGACGCAGATCAACCTCCCGTTCATCACAGCCGACGCGTCCGGGCCGAAGCACCTCGACACGCGTTTGACACGGGCGAAGCTGTCCGAGCTCACCTCGGCGCTGCTCGACCGCGTGGTCGCGCCGGTGCGCCAGGCGATGGACGACGCCAAGAACAAGGGCGTCAAGGAGATCGACCACATCGTGCTCGTGGGCGGCATGACGCGCTCGCCGGCCGTCCAGGAGAAGGTCAAAGAGCTGACCGGCAAAGAGCCTCACCGCGGCGTCAACCCCGACGAGGTCGTGGCCGTCGGCGCCGCGATCCAGGCGGGCGTGCTCGCCGGCGACGTCAAGGACGTGCTGCTGCTCGACGTCACCCCGCTGACGCTGGGGATCGAGACGAAGGGCGGCGTGATGACGAAGCTGATCGAGCGCAACACGACGATCCCGACCCGCAAGGGCGAGGTCTTCTCGACGGCCGAGGACAATCAGCCGTCGGTGGAGATCCACGTGCTGCAGGGCGAGCGCGAGATGGCCCAGTACAACAAGTCGCTCGGCAAGTTCCAATTGACGGGTATCCCGCCCGCCCCGAGAGGGATACCCCAGATCGAGGTCGCCTTCGACATCGACGCCAACGGCATCCTCAACGTCTCAGCCAAGGACCTCGGCACCAGCAAGGAGCAGAAGATCGAGATCAAGTCCGGCTCGGGGCTGTCCGAGGAGGAGATCAAGAACATGGTCTCCGACGCGGAGTCCCACGCCGAGGAGGACCGCCGCGCGCGCGAGCTCGCCGAGGCGCGCAACAACGGCGAGAACGCCGCCTACCAGGCCGAGCGCCAGCTCGCCGACCTGGGCGAGCAGGTGGACGCCGAGTCCAAGGAGCGCATCGAGGCAGCGATCAAGGAGGTGCGCGAGTCGTTGGAGTCCGAGGACCCCGCGTCGATCAACGCCAAGACCGAGGCGTTGCAGACCGCCTTCCACGCGGTCTCCGAGGCGATGTACCAGCGCGCGCAGGAGTCCGCCGCGGCAGGCAACGGCGCCTCGGCCGAGGATCACGGCGCTTCCTCTGATGAGGAGGATGTCGTCGACGCCGAGGTCGTGGACGAGCCGAAGGCATAGCGCGCGATGAGCGACTCTGAGCAGGCGATCCAGGGCGAGCCCGTCTCCGCCGCCGCGGATGCGCCGGGAGACGGTGCGCAGCGGTCGGGCGGGGCCGAGGGACCCGCGCCCGACCGCTACCCAAGCGAGCCCCAAGAGAGCATCGACGACGTAGTGCCGGGCGGGCCCGCTGATGAGGACGCCAGCGAGATCGAGATCGAGATCGAGGGCGACCTCGATGAGCTGGTGAAGACCGCCGCGCAGCGCGATGAGTACCTGGCGCTCGCGCAGCGCACACAGGCGGACTTCGAGAACTACCGCAAGCGCGTCGCGCGCGACTCGGCCAACGCCCACGGACGGGGTGTGGCCAGCCTGGCCAAGGAGCTGCTCCCCGCTCTGGACAACCTCGACCGGGCATTGGAGGCCGCGGCATCCGATGACCCGCTGCTCGAGGGCGTGCGCCTGGTGCGCTCCGAGCTCACCGCCGCGCTCGCGCGGGCGGGCATCGAGTCCTTCTCTCCGGCCGGTGAGACCTTCGATCCGGCCCTGCATGAGGCGATGGCCACCGTGGAGCAGGCCGACGATGGCGCCGAGAGCGGAACCGTGGTGGAGGTCTACCAGCCCGGCTACCGGCTGGGCGAGAGCATCATCCGCCCGGCGCGGGTGCTCGTCGCGGCATAGCCAGGGGTATCTGATGGCATCGCGTCCCGACTACTACAAGACGCTCGGGGTCGACAAGAAAGCGACCCCCGAGGAGATCAAGAAGGCCTACCGCAAGCTCGCGCGTAAGTATCACCCTGACCGCAACCCCGATGACAAGCAGGCCGAGGCGCGCTTCAAGGAGATCTCACAAGCCAACGACGTGCTCTCAGACCCCGAGAAGCGCAAGCAGTACGACAGCGGCACGGGACCCTTCACGACCGGCGGCGGTCCCGGCGGCGGCTTCGGCGGCTTCGGTAACTTCGACTTCGATGCCTCCTCGATGGGTGACATCCTCTCCAACCTGTTCGGGGGCGGCGGCGGCGTAGGCGCGCGTTCCCAGCGCCAGCGGGCAGAACGCGGCGCTGACCTGGAGACGCAGGTTTCGATCTCCTTCGACCAGGCCGTTGCGGGCGCGCAGGTCCCGCTGCAGGTGCCGATGCACACGACCTGCAACACCTGCCGCGGCACCGGCGCCAAGCCCGGCACGACCCCCTCGGTGTGTCCCCGCTGTCAAGGGCGTGGGATCGAGACCGAGGGGCAGGGCATGTTTTCGATCTCCCAGCCCTGCTCGCGCTGCGGTGGTTCCGGGACGATCATCGAGGACCCCTGCCCGACCTGTCACGGCTCGGGCGCTGTGCGCACGGTCAAGCGCCTGCGCGTGAACATCCCCGCCGGCGTGCGCGACGGCAGTCGCATCCGCCTGCCCGGCAAGGGCGAGCCCGGCCGCCGTGGCGGCCCCCCCGGCGATCTGTATCTGATCACGCACGTGACGCCCTCGCCCGTGTTCACGCGCAAGGGAGAGAACTTCGAGGTCGAGGTTCCGCTGAGCATCCCCGAGGCGCTGCGCGGCGCCGAAGTGCAGGTGCCGACTTTGAACGGAGTAAAGACGCTGCGCGTCGCTCCTGGCACCAAGCACGGGACCGTCCAGCGGTTGCGCGGCGAGGGGCCGCCGAAGCTCGGCAGCGGATCGCCGCCCAAGCGCGGCGACATCCACTATCGCTTTGTGATCGACGTGCCGGATGACCTCAACGAAGAGCAGAGCGAGGCCGTCGAGGCGCTTGCGAAGACAATGAACGGCAACCCGCGCGCGCGGCTGTTTCCACAGGGATCGAACCCTGCCGCTGCCAAGGCTGGTGAGGGCTGATGGCTGGCCCAGAGCGTCGCCCGACGGGCAGGGCGCCGGTCGCCCGCCGCCGCTCTCGCGCCACCGTCACGCGCGTCGAGGTCGAGACCGACCGCGGTGTGTTCATGATCTCGGTCGCCGCCGCGCTGGCGAACATGCACCCGCAGACGCTGCGCGTGTACGAGGCACGCGGGTTGATCGAGCCCAAGCGCTCGCCCAAGGGCACGCGGCTGTACTCCCAGGAGGATGTAGAGCAGCTGCGCCGCATCCAGGAGCTGACGGCAGACCTCGGGCTGAACCTCGCAGGCGTGGAGCGCGTGCTCGAGCAGGAGGCGGAGATCGAGCGGATGCATGCACGCATCGAGGAGCTCGAGCTGCAGGCGCTGCAAGCGCAGGTGCAGCTGGCCAAGGAGCTCGAGGAGGTCCGCCGCTCGTTCCGCGCGGAGCTGGTCCCCTACCGTGGCAGTACGGACATCGTGCGTGCCGCCGATGTACGCTCGACGTTCGGTTCATCTGTACGGAGGATGCGCAGCAATGGTTCCTAACGGTTCGGCAGGCCCCGTCCCAGGCCAGCAGGGTCAGCCCGAGGAGGAGCAGCAGAGCCCGCTGGAGCGCTTCGGCCGCGACCTTACCGAGATCGCCGAGGAGGGCAAGCTCGACCCGGTGATCGGCCGCGACGAGGAGATCCGCCGCGTGATCCAGGTGCTTTCGCGGCGCACGAAGAACAACCCCGTGCTGATCGGTGAGCCGGGCGTGGGCAAGACTGCGATCGTCGAGGGTCTCGCGCGGCGGATCGTCTCTAAAGATGTGCCCGAGTCGCTGCGCGAGCGGCGCGTGATCGCGCTGGACATGGGCGCGCTGGTCGCTGGCGCCGCCTACCGGGGCGAGTTCGAGGAACGGCTGAAGGGCGTGCTGAAAGAGATCTCCGACGCGCAGGGCACGATCATCTTGTTCCTGGATGAGCTGCACACGATCGTCGGCGCCGGCGCGGCTCAGGGGTCGGTCGACGCCTCGAACCTGCTCAAGCCGATGCTCGCGCGCGGGGAACTGCGCGCGGTCGGCGCGACGACGCTCGATGAGTACCGCAAGTACATCGAGAAGGACGCGGCGCTGGAGCGGCGCTTTCAGCCGGTGATGGTCGGCGAGCCGTCGGTGCAGGACACGATCGCGATCCTGCGGGGGCTGAAGGAGCGCTACGAGGTACATCACAAGGTGCGCATTCAAGACAGCGCGCTGATCGCCGCCGCCACGCTCTCGCATCGCTACATCGCCGACCGTTTCTTACCTGATAAGGCAATCGACCTGATCGACGAGGCCGCGTCAAAGATTCGAATTGAGATTGACTCGCTGCCGACCGAGATCGACGAGGTCGATCGCCGCGTGATGCAGCTCGAGATCGAGCTGACCTCGCTGCGCAAGGAGAAGGATCAGGCGTCGAAGGAGCGTCGTGAGGCGATCGAGCGCGAGCTGGCCGAGCTGAAGGAGCGCTCTGAGACGATGAAGGAGCAGTGGCAGTCCGAGAAGGACGCGATCCAGGGTGTCTCCGAGCTCAAGGAGCGCCTGGAGCAGGCGAATAGCGAGATGGAGCGCGCGGAACGCGAAGCGAACCTGCAACGCGCGGCCGAGCTGCGCTACGGGGAGATACCGGAGCTGGAGAAGCAACTCGCAGAACACGAATCGGCCGAGCACGAGCGCGCGGACGGCGGAGGGCCCGGTGTTCCTCAAGGAGGAGGTCGACGCCGACGACGTTGCGGAGGTCGTGGCGCGCTGGACGGGCATCCCTGTCAGCCGCTTGCTGGAGGGCGAGACCGAGAAGCTGATCCAGATGGAGGACCGCCTGCACGAACGCGTTGTCGGCCAGGACGAGGCGATCGAGGCGGTCGCGACCGCGCTGCGCCGTTCGCGCGCTGGCCTGGCGGACCCGGACAGGCCGATCGGCACGTTCCTGTTCCTCGGTCCGACCGGCGTCGGCAAGACCGAGCTGGCGCGAGCGCTCGCGGAGTTCATGTTCGACACCCAGGAAGCGATGGTGAGGATCGACATGAGCGAGTACATGGAGAAACACTCCGTCTCGCGCCTCGTCGGCGCGCCCCCCGGCTACGTCGGCTACGAAGAGGGCGGCCAGCTGACAGAGCTCGTCCGCCGCCGGCCGTACAGCGTGGTGCTGTTGGACGAGATCGAGAAGGCGCACACCGACGTGTTCAACACGCTCCTGCAGGTGATGGACGACGGCCGCCTGACCGACGGTCAGGGCAGGACCGTCGACTTCAAGAACACGGTTCTCATCATGACCTCGAATATTCCCGTCACGGCCGGCCTGTCCGACACCGAGCTGCGCGGCGCGCTGCTGGAGTACTTCAAGCCCGAGTTCGTCAACCGTCTGGATGACGTCGTGCGCTTCCACGCGCTCACCCGCGAGCAGATCTCCGAGATCGTCGACCTCCAGGTCGCCCGCGTGATCGAGCGCGTGCACGAGCGCGGCGTCGAGGTGACCCTCACCGACGAGGCACGAACGCTGCTCGGAAACATGGGGTATGACCCGACGTACGGTGCTCGCCCCCTGCGCCGGGTGATTCAGAAGCAGTTGACGGACCGCCTCGCGCTGGCGCTGCTGGAAGGCGAGCTGCACGAAGGCGACTCCGTGCGCGTGGACGCGGTCGACGGAGAGCTGACGTTGAGCGCTTCGACGCCGGCCGCACAGTCGGCGGCGAAGCCGGTAGGGGCATCAGCGGGATAGCGGCGAGGGCACAGCGAGCCGCTGGCGACCACAGCGATGAGCGGACCCCTCTCTGTAGGAGCGGCGGGCGGTCAGTGACCCGCCCGCCGCCATAGAGCCGCTTGACCCCAGTGACTTTAGGCCACTGACTGATGTCCGGTCAGCAGAGCACCGCGATGTAGAAGGGCGCATATTTCGCGCTCGATCCTTCAAATGTTTCGACCACTACAGTGTCTGCGCTCAGGTAGCCGTTGGGGAACGTGTATCCCGGACCCGACATACCGACGACCGCGGGGCCGATCCTACGGCCTGTGCTGGCCCCAGGGGTTTCGAAAAAAGGAAGCGCCCCTTGTGTAGCCACCACGGCACAGTGCACGATTTCATGGCCGAAGTTGACCAGGTACACACCCGTATAAGCTTCGTACTTCGATGCCTGCACGCCGGGACTGGAGGCGTTGATCGTACCTGCTTCCGTGACCTGTGCAAACAGCTTCGTTGCAGGAGTCCCCGGTGGTCCTTCTTTGCCCGAAGACCCTTCTTTGCCCTGCGGGCCTTCTTTGCCGGTCGCACCTGCTGCTCCGGTTGCACCAGTTGCCCCGGTCTGACCCGTCTTGCCCACGAGCTTTTTGAGCACCTTCGGGTTGATCTGCTTGGTCGAGCTGATCAGATAGTGGTTCGCCGCCAGGGCTCCGCCGCTCATCGCGAACACGAGCGCGAGCGTGGCGGTGATGTTGGCGTAGCTGAGACGTCTGCGCATTGGGTGGACTCCCGTGGGATTTGCGGAATGCGGATTCGAGCCCGCTACCCTACGCGCCCCGCCGGCGGATCTTCTGGGCTCTGGACGGAAGAACGATCGCCCACGCCCGGCTCCGATCCGCTACAAACAACACTGAGCGCGCTTTCGACCGAGCCTGGCCGGGCGCACCATCGGCAAACGGATGGAGGAGTCGCCATGCCCACGTACATCATGCTCTCAACCCTCACTCCCGAGGGCGTGCAGACCGTCAAGAACAACCCGCAGCGGATCAAGGAGGTCAACAAGGAGGTCGAGCAGCTCGGCGCCACTGTCAAGGCGCAGTGGGCGACGCTCGGGCACGTTGACTTCATCTCGGTCATGGAGGCGCCCGACGAGGGGACGATGGCGCGCGTGTCGCTGGAGCTGGGCTCGCGCGGCACAGGCCGCTATGAGACGCTCTCGGCGATACCGATCGACGACTTCATCGCATCTCTGACGTGAAGGTTCTGGTGGTGGGGGGCGGTGGGCGCGAGCACGCGCTCGTGCGCGCATTGGCGCGCTCGCCACAGGAGCCCGAGCTGCTGTGCACGCCGGGCAACGCAGGCATCGCGAGGGACGCGCGCGTCCTCGACATGCCTGCTGAGGAGGTGCCGCGCCTCGTCAGGGCAGCGGAAGGGGAGGGTGTTGACTTCGTGGTCATTGGCCCTGAGGTCCCACTCGTGAATGGCCTTGTGGACGCCCTCATTGCGACTGGCATCACTGCGTTCGGCCCTACTGCGGCGGCGGCCAAGCTCGAGGGCTCCAAGGCGTATGCCAAGGAGATTATGGACGCGGCGGGGGTGCCGACCGCGCGCTTTGAGCTGGTTGGCACTGTGCAGGACGGCCTGGCCGCGATTGATCGCTATCCGGTCGTGTTGAAGGCCGACGGACTTGCAGCGGGCAAGGGTGTCCTCATCGTGCAAGATGAGCGCGAGGCGCGCGAGGCTCTGCATGACTTCTTGGTGAACCGTCGCTTTGGAACGCGCATGGTGGTCGTGGAGGAGTTTCTGGAGGGCGAGGAGCTGTCGCTGCTCGCGCTGTGCGACGGCGAGCGCGCTCTGCCGCTGGCGCCGGCGCGCGACTTCAAGCGCATCTTTGATGGCGACTTGGGGCCGAACACGGGCGGCATGGGTTCCTACTCGCCGGTGGCCGGCTTCGATGGCGCGCGCGTGGAGGGGATTGCCGCCGCCGTGCATCAGCCGGTCGTGGACCTGCTGCGCGAACGTGGGACGCCCTTCCACGGGGTTCTCTACGCCGGACTGATGCTCACGCCGCAGGGCCCGCGCGTGCTGGAGTTCAACGTGCGCTTCGGTGATCCCGAGACGCAGGCGGTGCTGCCGCGATTGCGCTCGGACCTGCTGGAGCTGCTGCTCGCCGCTGCGCGCCCCGGCGGCCTGGCCGGAGTCGAGCTGGAGTTCTCGCCGGAGTGGGCGGTAACGGTGGTGCTGGCGAGCGCCGGCTATCCCGCCTCGTCTTCCAGCGGCGATGAGATCCGCGGGCTCGACGACGTTCCGGAGAGAGTCGAGGTGACACATGCCGGCACGGCGCTCGCGGACGGGCGCGTGGTCACGGCGGGCGGGCGCGTGCTGAACGTCACCGCGCTTGGCCCCGACCTCCGCTCCGCCCGCGAGGCGGCGTATGCTGGCGCCGAGGTGATCTCGTTCGACGGCATGCAGCTAAGGCGCGATATCGCCGCGCGCGCAGCGGATGCGGTGGCGCTATGAGTCGCCCGGAGCCTGGCGCGGGGCTCTCGCTGGCGCCGGAGCCTATGCGGGAGGACGAAGTGCAGGCGCAGCTCGACGACATCGACGTCGACGCGCCGCGGGTGGGCATCGTGATGGGCTCCAAGAGCGACATGGACGCGATGGAGACGGCCGCGCGCGAGCTGGAAGAGCGTGGCATTTTGCACGAGATTCGAGTGATGTCCGCCCATCGCGAACCCGACGTGGTGGCCGACTACGCCAAGAACGCGCGCATGCGCGGGCTGCGCGTGATCATCGCCGGGGCCGGTATCTCCGCGGCGCTGCCCGGCGCCGTGGCCGCCCACACCGACCTGCCCGTCATCGGCGTGCCGCTCTCCAGCCGCCTGAGTGCTGCTGGCGGATTGGACGCGATCCTCTCGATCGTGCAGATGCCCCCGGGCGTGCCCGTCGCCTGCGTGGGCCTGGACAACCCGCGCAACGCGGCCATCCTCGCGGCGCAGATCCTCGGTGCGTAAGAGCATCGTCGCATCCGCGATAATCGAAGAAGTGATCGTGCGCTACACCCGCCCCGAGATAGGCCGTCTGTGGACGGACAAGGCGCGCATGGAGACCTGGCGGCAGGTAGAGGTCGCGGCGTGTGAGGAGCTGCCGGGGCTGCTCGGCGCCGGGAACGGACCCACGGCGGCTGAGCTCCAGGAGATCCGCGCCGCCTCGTTCACCGTGGCGGCGGTGGACGAGCGTGAGCGGGTGACCGATCACGATGGCCGCGTTCGTCGACGTGCTCGCCGCCTCGGCGGGCGAGGCGGGGCGCTGGATCCACTTCGGGTTGACGAGCTCGGACGTGCTCGACACGGCGCTCGCGCTGCAGCTGCGCGCCGTCGGCGAGGTGCTCCTACCAGGCGCCCAGGAGCTCGTCGCCACACTGGCACACGGGCGCGCGAGCATGCGCAGACGCTGTGCGTGGGCAGGACTCACGGAGTGCACGCCGAGCCGACGACGTTCGGCATCAAGCTCGCGGGCTTCGCGTTCGAGGCGCCCGCAACGCGGAACGCCTGGAGCGCGCGTTCGCCCAAGCCACGTCGGGGCGATCTCGGGCGCCGTCGGGACGTACGCCGCGACGAGCCCGAATTCGAGGCGCGTGTGCTGGAGCGCTTGGGGCTCGCACGCGAGGACGTCTCCACGCAGGTCGTCGCGCGCGACCGTCACGCCCAGCTGCTGGGAGCGATCGCGCTCGCCGGTGCCGGTATGGAGCGGTTCGCGACCGAGGTGCGCCACCTCCAGCGCACGGAGGTGCGTGAGGTGCGGAGCTATTCCGGGCGGGACAGAAGGGCTCAAGCGCGATGCCGCACAAGCGCAACCCGATCAAGAGCGAGCAGATCTCCGGGCTGGCGCGCTTGCTTCGCGGCAACGCCCAGGCGGCGCTGGAGAACGTCGCGCTGTGGCACGAGCGCGACATCTCTCACTCCTCCGTGGAGCGGGTGATCCTGCCGGACTCGACGATCCTGCTCGACTACCTCCAAGAGCGCACGATCGCGTCGTCAAGGCATGACCTACGATGCGGACCGGATGCGCGCGAACATCGAGCTGACCCACGGCGCGCTGTTTTCCCAGCGCGTCCTGCTCGCGCTGATCGAGGGTGGGCATGTCACGCGACGAGGCCTACGGATCGCCCAGGAGCGGCGCAGCGCGCCTTTAACACCGGCACGCCGCTGCGTGACCTGCTCGCGGCGCGCGACCTCCGGGCTCGACCTGGACGCGTGTTCGACTACGACCACTACGTTCGCTACGCGCAGGAGATCCTCGCGCGGCTGGACGAGATAGCTGCACCGCGCGCGTCGAAAGAGCCGTGACAACCACGACAACGCTCGACGTCCTGTCCCTACAGCTCCCCAGATCGGAGTGGTCCCTAATTTGGACGACCTGGACGGGGTCCGGTGGCCGACCGGTTGCTGATGGTCGCGAGCGATCGCATCTCGACCTACGACGCGGTTCACCCCACGCCG
>CAVYET010000018.1:0-6181 GCA_963767655.1 uncultured Solirubrobacteraceae bacterium
CCCAAGGCGCTCGCCCACGGGATCACCCGCCTGAAAGCTTCGGCCTTTTGTGCCTGGGCCGGTGGTACGGCCAGGCGCCCGTCGCTCGCGTGAGATAGTGGGCGGGTGACCACCTCCGAGCAGTCCACCGCCCGGCTCGTGGCCGTAGATGACCTCGGTGCCTCACAGGTCGTCGTCGTGGAGAAGACACCGCACGGCGCTCTAGCCGTTGGCATCAGCGCGGGCAAGCCGTTCGCGGTCTCTAACCGCTGCCGCCATCTGTTCGCCTCGCTGGGCAAGGGGCGGGTGACCGACGATGGATGCCTGCAGTGCCCGTGGCACGCGGCGCTGTACGACGTCGGTACCGGCGCGATGGTGCGGGGTCCTCAGGGCGCGTTCAAGCCGCTGGCGGGCGCCGTGAAGGCGACGACCGGCGCCCGGTCGCTGAAGACATTCCCGGTCGAGGTGCGCGACGGCGCGATCTGGCTGGTCGGCTGAGCGACGGTCCCGCCTCGTCGGCGTCGCGCCCAGCCCCGAGATCCAGGATCACCTCGACGGGCGTCTAGGTTCGGTGCCCGAGCCTGCGCAGCGCATAGCCGGAAGCGATCTCGACGTCGTCGCGCAGCTTCTGGGCTTCGCGGAGGTTCTGGAGCTTCTTGAGCGACTGGTTCTCGATCTGGCGGATCCGCTCGCGGGTGACGTTGAACGTGCGCCCGACCTCGTCGAGCGTGCGCGGGTGCTCGCCGCCGAGGCCGTAGCGCAGCTCGAGCACGCGCCGCTCGCGGTAGCTGAGGTTCTCGAGCGCGTCTCGCAGGGCCTCGTTGGTGAGGATCTCCACGGCGCGCTCGTAGGGAGACTCGGCTTGTTCGTCGGCGATGAACTGGCCGAACTCGGACTGCTCCTCGTCGCCGACGGGCTTCTCGAGCGAGATCGGCGCCTGCGCGGAGCGCTTGATCGAGTCGACCTCCTCGGGCTCGATGCCGGTCACCTCGGCGATCTCCTCGGCGGTCGGCTCGCGGCCGAGCTCGGTCACGAGCTTGCGCTCCGCGCGGCCGATCTTGTTGAGCTTCTCGACGATGTGGACGGGGATCCGGATCGTCCGCGCCTTGTCGGCGAGCGCACGGGCGATCGCCTGGCGGATCCACCAGGTCGCGTAGGTCGAGAACTTGAAGCCCTTGCGGTAGTCGAACTTCTCCGCCGCGCGGACGAGGCCGATGCGTGCCCTCCTGGATCAGGTCGAGGAACGGCAGCCCCTGGTTGCGGTAGTTCTTCGCGATCGAGACGACCAGCCGCAGGTTCGACTCGACCATCTTCTGCTTGGCGTCGAAGATCGCCGCGCTCGATCCGCTTGGCGAGATCGACCTCCTCCTGGGCCGTCAGCAGCCGCACCTTGCCGATGTCCTTGAGGAACAGCTGCAGCGCGTCGGTCGTCCCCTCCGGCTTGAGATCCAGCGGAGCCTTGCGGCGGGTGCGCTTCTCGGGCGCGCGCTCGATGTTCAGGCTCGCCGCAGTGGCTGGGTCGATTTCCTCGACCAGCTCGATCTCACAGCGCTCGAAGAGGCCGTGCAACTCCTCGACGTCGGTTTCGTCGAGGCCGAGCTCGGCCGTGGCGGTCGCGATCTCGGCGTATGTGAGCACGCCGACCTGCTGGCCGCGTGCGATCAGACCCTTGACCTCTTCAAGCTCCTGAAGTTCCGCTACTGACATCTGGTCGCGTTTCGCGTTCAGCCGCGCCGCTCAAACGGGCTCATGTCGGTGCGTGGCCTGCCGCCGAGGGCGAAGCGCGAACTTCGCCTCGCGGGCCGTCAGCGCCGATGACGCTCGGCGTCGAGAGCTCCGAGGACCCGCGGCCCTCGCGTCTTGCACGCCAGACATTTGAAATGCGGCATCGGCAGCCCTGCTAGTCGTACGATCGCGTCAGGTACGCGTAGCGGGGATCGCTCGGACCGACCGGGTCTGCCTTGGTCCGGGTGCTGTCCGCTCGCCGGGCGTTCAGATGTCGTTGGGCATCGATCGCCGACGAGAGCCGCCGCGACCCGCGATCACGATTGAGTTCGCCTCGCCTGCGCGCCGCCAAGTCCTGTCGCTCCGGCGTCATGGTCTTCAAGCCTTCCCGTCCCTCTGTTGGGTCCGCGCGGAAGGAAGAGGGCTAGAACCCCCGCGCGGTCAATCAGATAGGGACGCGACCACCGGGCCGGTGGGGTAACGCCCGTAGAAGTACGCACCGGCCCCGCAGTCAAAACCAGTAGCCCCCGCCTCTCGCCTCGTGGCGCAGATCGCGCCGTCGGTGGCATTCGGGCTTGGGCTGAGAATCCTGGCCGCAGGGCCAGCTCATGTTCGACTCTACTCCTATCGCGGGCGTTTATGTGAACCAGAGCTCAAGAGTTTGCTCGGACTCGCCCGCGGGCGGCATCGGCTGATTCGTCGCCAGCGGCCGGGATCGTCGCATCCCAGGATGGGTTAGCGTTTCCGTGGTGCCGCTCGCCGCGGCATCTTGGGGCGTTGTTCGGCCCGGAGAGCGCCGCTTGCGGGTGTGTAGATGCTCTCGTGGCCGTCGTCCCAGCGGATCCGATACCGAGGCGACGGATCGCCGCGCAACACTTCCTTAACGACACCCGAGCGGGGTCGGCGGTCCGTTGACTCGGACTCCGTCACGACGCGCTTGCCGACTGCAAAGGCCATGCTCACCCCTCACTGTTCGTGGTAGCCGAGGATAGTCGGCGTCAGTCATCTGCCACAACGACCAGTGCCCGGCGATCAACCAGTTCCCGCTGCTCGGCCGCCCACGCCTTCGCCTCGTCGCGGCGCGGCGCTGCTGCAATCAGTCGAGGGAGAAGGCTCGACCGGCTAAATCAAGCCCGGCCAGGTGAGCGCTTTGGAAGGCAGGCGCAACTGTCGGCGCCGCAGTGCAACGCGTCCATCTCAGCGATCACGATGCGCAACTGATCGATCCCGCGGGCGACGCCACGCCCCTTCCCTCGACGGGCCGGAGGAGACCGCTTTCGCCATCCGGCAGGCTTCCCAAGCCAGCTCGTCGGCGTCCTGCTCCGCGCAGACAGCGCGACTGGCGCGAGGTTGTGGACGCCAGCGGTCTTGATCAGCGCGACATAGATCGGCATTGATTTCGCGGGTCCGGGCTCTCCCACCGGGTGCGGGCCGGCGCCCGTGAGGGTGGCACGCCTGACGGCGTGCTGTTCGGGCGCCTGACGGCCCCGCACCCGGCGGGCCCTGGCGAAAGGACCGATCATGCGCACCCAGCCACGGCTGTCAGACAGCGAGCGTGAGGAGCGCCGCAAACGTGACCGCGAACGTCTCAAGCAGGCCGCCGAGCAGCTGCTCACTAGCGAGGGCTGGCAGCGGTGGGTCCGCGTCCGGGCGCAAGGCGGACTAGCCAGGCTGTCGCTCAACAACCAGCTGCTTGTTGCCCTCTCGTGTCCGGAGGCGACCTTCGTCGCGGGCTTCCGGGCGTGGTTGAAGCTTGGCTATTGCGTGCGCAAAGGCGAGAAGGCGATCCGGATCATCGCCCCGATGCCGATCGAACAGCGCGAGACCGAGACTGCCGATGCGGACGACGACACGCGCGTGCTGTTCAAAGGCGTGTCAGTGTTCGACCGCTCGCAGGTCGCGCCGATCGATGGCATGCCGGAGGCGCCGCTGGAGCCGCCCAGCAAGCCATTGACCGGTGATTCGCACGCGCACCTGCTCGAGCCGACGCGGGCCTTCGCCCAGTCGCTCGGGTTCACCGCCTCGTTCGAATCGATCCCGGGCGCGACCGGCGGGTGGTGCGAACAGAAGGCACGCAGGATCGTCGTCGACGCAGACCAGGCCGCTAACGCGCAGCTACGGATCCTCATTCACGAGACAATTCACGGGCTTGGTGCCGGGTATGCCGAGTATGGCCGGGCGCGAGCCGAGGTGATCGTTGACACGGCGACCCTGATCGTGCTCGGCGCCGTCGGACTGGACACCTCCGGCGAGACTATCCCCTATGTCGCCGGCTGGGGCGAGACCGGGGCGATCGAAGCAGTCACCGAGTTCGCCCAGCTGATCGACACCCTCGCACGACGGGTCGAGGCGGCCATCAGCGCCCAGCGAGGACGTTGAAACCGGGGCCAATACCCGTGAGCAACCACTGCAGGGAGCGTGCATCTAATGCAACCGCCCTCGCAAGCGCCAAGAACCCCAGCAAGCGGCCACGACACCGACCGGGCCGGCCCTCGACGTTCAACGAACCCCTCCGCACAATGCGAGAACTGCCCCTCGCGTCAAACGCAATATCCGAGGTTTCACGAGCTCGCGCACGCGCTCGGCGTCGGATACCGCGAGTACGGGCGCCGCAAGGCCGAGGTGATCGTCGACACCGTTACGTTCGTCGTCTGCGCCGGCGTCGGCCTCGACGTCGGCGGGGAGTCGATCCCGTACGTCGCCGGGTGGGGCGAGGACGGTGCGCTCGAGGCCGTCACGGAGTTCGCCGGCGTGATCGACACCCTCGCCCACAAGCTCGAGGACGCGATCGCCGTCGACCCGGTGGACGTCGAGCTGGCGACCACCTGATCGGCGAGCTGACCACCAGGCCGAGAGTCGCTCCGGGCGCCGGTCGGGGGTGACGAGCAACTAGCAAGTCCCCTTCGTTGGGTGCGGGCAAGTCCCCTCTACGCCTGCCACGCCCGTCGTCGCCTCGGGTAGCCGGGGCGGTTGCCCGCCCCGGCTCCCACAGAACCGTACGTACGCTGGTCGTATACGGCTCTTCGGGACGGCGGGTTATGACCCCCGCCGCCGGCCGGTTCGTCGACCTCGAATCATCCCCATAGCGCCAGTTGTGGCGGCTCGGGGGCGACGATGTGCTGGCGCGCATCGCGGTGCAGGTCGACCAGGAAGATCAGCCCGCGCTTGGCGAAGTACGCGTTGCGCAGGCCCTGATCGACCACGTGCGTGTGGCTCAGCGCCCACCAGGACTTGCGTCCCGCGTAGAGCTGGCGCCACACGCTCTCACGCTTGACGCCCAGCGTGATGAGTTTGCGTGCGATCGTGCGTTTGCGTTTCCAATGGCGCAGCAGGATCGCGCGTAACCGACGCCGGATATGGGCGTCGATCTTGCGCATCGCCTGCATCTCCGACGCGGAGGCGATCCCGAAGAACCCGTGCCAGCCCCGCAGCCACGCGTTGATCTGGGAGATGCACGACAACAGCGTGCTTCCCCAGTTTCGCGGCGTGAGCTGCCGGACGCGCTCCATCGCGTTGCGCTTGGTGCGCTCCGACAACAGCACCTCCACGGTCCCGGTACTGCGGATCTACTCGCAGCCGGAAACCGAGGAAGTGGCGCTCCTCCGGACGGGCGACAGCCCACTTGGCCTCGTTCACCTTCAGGCGCAACCGCCGTTCGATGAACTCGGTCAGGCTCGCCATCACCCGCTGCCCCGCCCGCTCGCTTCGGACGTACACCTTGGCGTCGTCTGCATAGCGAACGAACCGGTGACCACGCCGGGCGAGCTCTTGGTCGAGCTCGTCCAGCACGATGTTCGACAGCAGCGGTGAGAGCGGACCGCCTTGCGGAACGCCCTGCTCCGTGTCGATCACCACACCGTCCGGCAGCACCACCTTGGCCTTCAGCATCCGTCCGATCAGCACGAGCAGCCGCCGATCGCTGACTCGCTCAGCGAGCTTGGCGGTCAGCCGCTGGTGGCAGACGAGATCGAAGAACTTCTCCAGATCAAGATCCACGCACCACTCGTAGCCGTCCTCGAGATGCCCCTTGGCCTCGGCGATCGCCGTGTGGCAACTTCGGCCGGGTCTGAAACCCGTGGTTTGACGGATGGAACGTCGGCTCCCACAGCGGTTCGAGCACCTGCCGCACGGCCTCCTGGACCACCCTGTCGACCACGTCGGGAATCCCCAGTCCGCGCTGCCCGCCCCCCGCCTTCGGGATGAACACCCGGCGGATCTCGCCAGGCTGATACGTCCCCGCCAGCAGGTCGGCCTGCAGCCTGGGCAGAACGACCGACCACTGCTCGAGCAGCGCCTCGATCGTCTGCCCGTCCGGACCGGGGGCGCCCTTGTTCGACGCCACCTTCAACAACGCATCCGTCAATCGATACGCAACCTCCTCCATCGTCGCCGGCGCTGCCGTCCCCGTCTTGCTGATCGCCTTCGGCGCTCCCGCCCGGATCTCCCCCAGCCGGTCCCGGGATCTCCTGCGGGTAGC
>CAVYET010000019.1:0-66232 GCA_963767655.1 uncultured Solirubrobacteraceae bacterium
AATTTCGGGCCGCCGGTGGCGCTGCCACTGGCAAGTGACCCGTGGAAGGTGCACGAGATCTCGCCCGGGTTGCTCTCCTTCGCACCGTCCAGCTCGACCTTGTACTCCTCACCGGGGAAGTCTCCCCTTGCGCACCAGGTCGTAGTCACCCGACGACGCCATGTGCGTGGTCTTCATCCAGAACGAGATCGAGATCCCCAGCCCGGTGGGATCGTCGAGTGACGGCGAGTCCGGCACCTCCACATAGGATTTCGTGGTTGAGCCGCCGAACTGGTAAGCGGTCCCGAGCCCGGGGGCCCCGGGCACCCCGGCTGTCACGTTGTGCAGCGTCCCGTTGTTGTGGTTCGGGGAGGAGTCCACCATCGTGGTGGCGCCTTTCTTCTCATTCATGTGCCACAGGGCGGCCACGAACTCCCGGCTGCGATGCCCGGGGCAAACGCCGCCACACCGAGCACTGGCAGCCGCGAGAGCGGGCGCCATGACTACCCGGCGAACGAATCTGGACATTCCTTAGCTCCCCACTGCGCTTTCCCGCCCTGCGCTTTCCCGCTCTGCGCCAGCAGCTTCTGTACCAGCCAGACCGGGGGGAGCGTACCAACGAGCGCGGGCCCGGGCCTGCCGATCCGACCGATTGGTACCGCGCCTTTATCAAAGATCCTTTTGGGGTGCGCGTGACCGGCTAAGACATGCACACAGGCCCCGGCGGCAGACGCAGCCGGGGCCCGTGCATCAGCGCATGGTTTTCACACGCGGTCTGGGGTTGTCAGCCAACGGTGATCGACACCTCGTCGAGCTTGCCCTTGTACCAGTCGCTGCCCGGGTGGGCCCCGATTTCCACCGCGGAGTGGTATTCGTGATAGAGCCGACCAGGGCTTTGGTGGAGCTGGCCACCACCTTGCCGCCGAGCTCTCAGTCTTTTTCCCCGGTGGAGTCTGGCTATGCAGTTGATGTGGGTGCCATGCGCCATTGGGCGAGGCCCGAGCCACCGGTGGAGCCACGACATGGGCCGAGGCGCCGAGGAACTCACAATTGATGGATCCCGCCCTGCAGCAAACTCGACCTTGTACTCCTGCCCGGGGTAATCCCCCTTGCGCACCAGGTCGTAAGTCGCCCGAGGTGGGCAGGACGTAGTGTTGAACCAGACCGAGATGTTGATCTTGGCGGTGCCCGGGTTCAGCGTTGGTGAGTCCGGCACCTCCACGTAGGACTGTACCTTCGAGCCGCCGAAACTGTAGGCGGTACGACCTTGCCAGCACGCCGGCCGTCACGTTGTGCAGCGTCCCGGTGTTGTCGTGCCCGGAGAAGTCCACCATAAGGGTGGCGCCCGCGGCCTCGTCCATGTGCCATAGCGCGTTGACGGTGCTCGCGGCCGCCACGCCCGGGGTCAGCGCCACCACAGCGACAGGGCCGCCCCCGAAACAGGCGCCACAAGTGCTCCGGCGAACCAATCTGGACATCGTTTGGCTCCTAACTGCCCCTTCTCCGCTCGGCCAGCAAGATTCCGTAGGCTGCGCCAGCGAGCTTCCGTACCGGCCATGACCGGGCGAGCCTACCAATGTGGACGGGCCAGACCCGCCGAACCCCCGCATTGGTGCCGCAGCGAGACTTTAGCCCCTGGTTACCCCGCGTTTGCCGCGGACCCGGCGCGCCGGCGTGACGGGACGAGAACGTCCCATCGAGGTCTGGTGATCACTGCGAGTCGGCAAAGCGCGGCGGCGCGCACAGCGGCTTACCTTATTATGTGCCGAGATGCGAAGCGGGGCTTCCCGTGTCACCGGCGGAGCTTCCCATGCTGCGGATGCAGTTTCACGAGAATGTCACCCGCCGGGATCCATGGGAGGACGGCAGAGCATGACAGCCTCACGGGGCCGCAGAGCCCTCCTGGCCGGTGCCATGGTCCTGGCCCTTGCGGCTGTCGCCGGGATCGTGGCGGTGGTCACCGGCTCGCACGGGCCGGGCACGACGTTCACCGGCGGCGCCGTCGATCCCTCCACGGTCCCGGTCCCGCTGATGCACGGTGCCTACTTCGGTGCCCGGGTCCGGCCTCGCTCTTCGTCACCCAACCCGCCGAAATCGCCGCCGTCCACAGCCTGCAGGGGCAGATCGGGCGGCGGCTCGACATCGTGCACGTCTACGCCGAGTGGCAGGAGCCCTTCCCGACGAGCAGCGACCTGGCCTTCGTGCGGCAGGGAAGCCTGCTGCTCCTGTCGTGGTCCGGGGCCGATACCCGGGCCATCGCCTCCGGCACCTACGACAACTGGATCCGGCAGCGCGCGCTCGCCATCAAGGCCGTCGGCAAGCGGATCTTCCTCGAGTGGCGCTGGGAGATGGATCGTCCCGGGCTGAGCGCACAGGTTCACTCCCCGGCTGACTACATCGCTGCCTGGGATCACATCAGGTCCATCTTTGCCCAGGAGCACGTTGACAACGTCGCCTGGCCCGCGTGCTCGACCGCCCGCGGGTTCGCCACCGGCACCGCCGCTGCTGCCTACTACCCGGGTGACAACGAGGTCAACTGGGTCTGCGCCGACGCCTACCCCGGGCCCGGGCCCTACCGCTCGTTCGCAGCCATCGTGCAGCCGTTCCTGGACTGGGCGTCCCATCACCGCAAGCCAATCATGATCGGCGAGTATGGCGTGCCTTATACCTACGGGCCGCAGCAGCGGGCGCAGTGGCTCTGGGACGCCGCCCGGACCGTGCGGGACCACACACAGATCAAGGCGCTCGTCTACTTCGACGCCAATGCGCAGCACGCCTACGCGCTGACCGCTGGCTCGCCCGCGCTGCAAGCGTTCCGCAACATCGCCCACGTCCCTTACTTCAACCCGATCGGTCTCCCTGCGCCGTGACCAGTGGGGCCCGTGTGAGGCACCGCAGCGGCAGGGGCCCCGGTTCAAGGTCCGTACACCACTCCCGTGAACTGACGCTATGCTCAGACTCTCGCGGCTCGCCCCGAGAGGCTGCGAGACTAACTTCCCGAGGTAGCGAGGGGAAATCGTGCTTCCTGAAGGGTTGCTGGACGCCCGCTCGATCGTGGCGGCCATCGATGAGGCGCTCGACGAGAACGTGATCGTCACCGGGGCACTGCCTCCTCAGGGCCGTGATCTGGATTTCCTGGTCAGCGACGAGCAGGCGCGCCGGTTGCCCGGGATACTGGCGGCACACGGCTTCCTGCCGAGGGGCCGGGACGTGGCCCCGCACAGGTCGGCGGGCCAGCAGTGGGTCAAGATCGAAGGCTGCTCGGCCCTGGCCGTCGATCTCAATCCCATGCGGCGCTGGGGCCTGCCTCCCGCGGAGGAGCACGCCCTGGTGGCGGACGCGGTGCCCATGGCGGGCTTCGATCATCTTGTCCGCCCGTCGGCTCACCACACCATCCTGATCATGGCCCGTCGCCTTGCCACCGGGGCCTTGTCGGCCCGCCGCCTGGGCAAGCTCGCGGCGGCCATCGAGGAGGATCCACTCGCCTGGAAGCGGGCGGAGGAGCGGGCCAGGGCCTGGGGGGTGCAGGCCGCCCTGCTGCTGCTCCGGAGGGTGCACGAAGGCGGCCCTGAGCTTGGCCCGCGCGGAACGGGCGAAGGCGCTGCTGGAAGTGACCCGGGCCGCGGGCTTGCCCGGTGCGGCGTCACGGGCCGCGGGCAAGCTGTCGGCCGTGATGCCGCGGCGGCCCAGGGTGGTCAGCTTCTCCGGCCTGGATCTCTTCGATCGCCGCGCCGATCAGTTCCCATCCGCGTGTGGCGAGACCGTCGAAGCTGCGGAACTGTCCGGCGAACTGCGACGCCGGGCCAGTCAGCGAGGCCGCTTGCGCTTCGTCGAATAGCTGCGGCTGGGAGATGCTCGCGGCGGCGCGCCCGGCGGCGGCGACCGAAGGCAGGGCGCCCGCGGGGGTCTGCGCAGGCAGGCCGTTGGCGATCAGCGGCCATGCTCTCTTCGCGGCCGCCACCTCTCGTGCGACCGGTGTCCGCAGGCTCAGCAGCGAACGGCTCACCGCGACCAGGTCTTCGCGCTGCAGGCGAAGTTCTGCCGGACTCGACGTCGTTTGGGCGCCGCCACAGCCCGTCGCTATCAGCGCGATGCTCAGCAGGAGCAGCCGGGCGCGGAGGCACACGACTTCACCGACGGCGGGCGCGGCTGTGCGGAATGCTCTCGTGCGAACCCTACGTGCCCAGCAGGTCGATCATGAACACGAGCGTTTCGTTCGGCGGGATCTTCGGCGGTGAGCCTTTCGCTCCATAGGCTTCCGCGGGCGGGATGATGAGCTCGCGTCGTCCTCCCACCTTCATTCCGGGAACGCCCTTTTCCCAGCCGGGAATGACCTGTCCCTGGCCGAGGGCGAAGCTGAACGGTTCTTTGCGTTTCCACGACGCGTCGAACACCGTGCCGTTGGAGTACAGCGCACCGACGTAGTTGACCGTGACCGTGTTGCCGGCCTTGGCTTCGGCGCCGGTCCCCGTGATGACTTCCTTGGTTACGAGTTTGCTCGGCGGCGGGCCCGTGGGCACCGTCACTTTCGGCTCCGTGGCAAGCGGTCCGCTCGTGGGCGTCGTCGGAGTCGGAGCTTCGCTGGACTTGGCGAGCTTTTCGGCGGCCGTGTCCTCCTGGCCGACGCCGATCGAGCTGCTCGAGCTGCTCGAGCCGCAGCCGGCGATCAGGCTCGCGGCGGCGAGCGTCACGAGGATGGCGCCGCCACGCGCGCGCAGGGTGTGTGGGTCTTTGCGGTAGCTCACGAGCGGGCAGCCTAACGGAACTCCGTTAGGATCGTAGGCGGACCGTGCTAGGCGGGGAGGTAGCGGTGCCCTGAATCCGCAATCCGCTCTAGCGGAGCTGAACTCCCCTTCTAGGGGTTTTCCGCTCCGGTCGCCCCGTCGTTGGGAGCGTCGATGGTTTCGGGTCCCGCGCGGTGCCGGCTTACGAATCAGGTCAGGTCCGGAAGGAAGCAGCCTTAAGTGATCCCCGGCAGGCGCAGCGGGAGCTCCCGGACCGGAGTGATCAGCGACGATCGGCGTCCGGCGGCGGAGCCTCGACGAGGGGTGCACGGTCCGTCTAGCCGGCGCAGCGCCGGAAGATGAGCCACGAGCGGTTGGCGCGAACCTCGGCGAAGCCCGGCGGCACGCTGACCGGTAGATGCGGATCGCGGGGGTCGAGCACATAATCCTGTTCGACTTCCGTGTTCGCCGGGTCCAGATAGGTCCCCGAGGAGATCGGCTTGACCTGGGCGCTGAGGACATTCTCAGGGCTCGTCTTCAGATACAGCGCGAGCAGGGGGATGGGCGCGTGGTTGGGTACGCCGACCCTCCCGCAGCGCAGCGTGATCGCCCCGTCGTCGACGAGCGCGAGCAGGTCGCCTTCGATGCTCTGCTGGCGGGCCAGTTTGTTCAGTTCGCGGTGCGCGGAGCGATACTGGGAGGGGGCGAAGGCGAGGAGCGCCGCCAGGACGAGCACGCCGGCGGCCATCCACCAGCGCCGCCGCGGGTCCTCGCTCTGCAGGCGCGTCCAGCCAAAGGCGCCCGCGCCGCAGAAGATGCACAGGATGGCCGCCGCCAGAAAGGCGTAGCGCGTGTCGATCGGCAGCCCGGCGGCGGCGAACACGGCGAACACCGCCACGGCGAGCACGCCGGCCGCCGCTCCCACCAGCGCGCGGCGGCGCAGCCACAGCAGCGACAGCACGCCCCCGATCGCCGCTCCGGCGAGCACGGGCGGGCGCAGGATCTCGCCGATTCGCCGCGGTATGTACTCCGGGACGTTGCACGATGCCGCTGATGCGACCGAGCTGTTCGGCGGTGTGGCGGGTGTTCGTAAGCGACCACAGCGGCTCGCCGGTGATGATCAGGTCGCTGAGCACCCATACCAGCGGCGCCGCCAGCGCCAGCAGCGTCAGCGTCGCCAACCCCCTTCGGTCCTCACGCCACGACGCCTTTAGGCCGCGGCCGAACCGCCCAGCGGGGGCCGACCCAGCGGGAGCCGAACCAGCGGGAGCCGAACCAGCGGGAGCCGACGCAGCGGGGGCCGACCCGGCGGGGGCCGACCCGGCGGGGGCCCGCACACGCTCGCGCAGGCGCGCCGGCAGGGGGATCAGGTCGATCATGTAGAGCCAGTAGAGCGCCGAGAACGCCCATGCCTCGGGGCGCAGCAGGCCGGCCAGCGCGAGCAGCACGAGCACCGGCGCACCGGCGCGGGGGCGGCGGGACTCGACCAGCAGGGCGCCGAGCACGAGCAGCAGGTAGGGCACGTCCACGTAGGCGCGCACGCCGTAGGAGAGGATCGGCACGCGCGTGAGCAGGATCAGCGCGGCCAGGGCGCCGGCGGCGCGCCCGAACCAGGCTGCGCCCAGCCGGTAGACGACCCACCCGCACGCCGACAGCGCGAGGAAGCCGAGCGCCACCGTCACGTTCTCGACGGCGCGCGGCCCGAGCGGGTAGAGCACCATCCCGAGAACCTCGATCAGCGGGATGGGGCGTGGGCGCGATCGGCACCCCGTAGGCCGGGACCACGCCGCGTGCGAGCTGGCCCCCCCAGGCGAGCGCATAGAGGGTGTCGTAGTTGGCGAAGCCCACGCCGCTGATCACGCGCAGCAGCACGGCGCCGGCGATGATCACGAGCAGAGCGCTCAGCCACCGCCGGGATGCCCTTGATCGAGGTTCTCACGAGCGGGCACGGTATCCGCTCGCGCCGGAGCCCGGTGGCGCGCCTGTCGCCGTGGGTAGACTCAGCCCGACGGTGTCGCCAGAGTTGAAAGCCACGAGCAGCAGCGGTCGCTGTACCGCAGGCATCGCCCGCGCACGTTCGCCGAGGTCGTCGGCCAGGAGCCGGTCGTGCGCACGCTGCGCAACGCGGTCGAGCGCGGCAAGGTGCACCACGCCTACCTGTTCGTGGGCTCGCGCGGCACGGGCAAGACCTCGACGGCGAAGATCCTGGCGGCGTGCCTGAACTGCGAGCGGGGGCCGACGAGCGAGCCGTGCGGGGAATGCGAGTCGTGCCTGTCGATCGCGCGCGCGAGCTCGCTCGACGTGATCGAGATGGACGCGGCGTCGAACAACTCCGTGGAGGACATCCGCGAGCTGCGCGAAGGGCGTCGCCTACGCGCCGGTGTCGGGGCGGCGCAAGGTGTACATCCTCGACGAGGCCCACATGCTCTCCACGGCCGCCTGGAACGCGTTCCTGAAGACGCTCGAGGAGCCCCCGCCGAACACGGTGTTCGTGCTGGCGACGACCGAGGCGCAGAAGGTTCCGGCGACGGTCGTCGACCGCTGCCACCGCTTCGACTTCCACCGCCCGACGGTCGAGCAGATCGCGAGCGTCGTGCGGCGCACGGCGCAGGCCGAGTCGATCGAGATCCCGCCCGCGGCCGTCGCCGCGCTGGCCCGCTCGGCGACGGGCAGCTTCCGCGACGCGCTGGGGACGCTCGAGCAGCTCGTCACCTACAGCGGCCCGCAGATCGCGCTCGAGGATGTGCTCGCGGTGCTCGGCGTCGCCGATGCCGGCCTGCTCGAAGAGACCGTCGACGCGGTCGCGGCGGGCGACGCCCGGCGCGCGCTCTGAAGACGCTCTCCTCCTACGTCGAGCAGGGGCGCGACGCGGGCGCGTTCGCCTCGGACCTGGAGGTGCGCGCACGCGAGCTGCTCGTGGTGCAGAGCCTCGGTGAAGTGCCGGCCGAGCTGTCGCTCACGCCCGAGGCCGACGCCGCGCTGCGGGCGCAGGCCGAGCGCGTGGAGCACGCCGTGGTCGTGCGGCTGCTGGAGCTGCTCGGCGAGGCGATGGAGGGCGTGCGCGCGGGCGCTGACCCGCGCACCCGCCTGGAGCTCGCGCTCGTGAAGGCCGCCAAGCCCGAGGTCGATGGCTCGACTGCGGGCGCTGCTCGCGCGGATCGAGCGGCTGGAGGGCGGGGCGAGCCCCGCGAGACCGTCGCGCGCGCCCGGCGCCGGATCCGGGCGCGAGCGTCGACCGCGCGATCGCGGCGAGGCGCCGGAGCGCCGAGCGCCCGGCGAGCTCCGCCGCCGGACGCGCCCCGGCCGCAGCCCCGACCGCCGGCCCAGCGCCGCCGAGCCGACGCGGCGCAGGCCGCTGGCGCGGCGGACGTGCGAGTCGATCATGCGAGCTGTGGCCGGCGGTGGTCGAGCTCGTGGGCAGCCGAGCACGCGCTGTGCGGGGCGGTGATCACCGACGCCAGGCCGGTGTCGGTGTCGGGCGAGCGATCTGATCGTGGGCTTTCCGACGACGGCGGCGTTCCTGAAGAGGAAGGCCGAGGACCCGGCCAACCGGGCGATCGTGACCGACGCGCTGCGCCAGCTCACGGGCGGGCGCTGGCGGCTGTCCTATGAGCTGCGCGAGGAGCTCGAGGACGCGGACGGGCGGGCTCCGGGTCCGACGCTACACCGAGGAGGAGTGGGTCGCGCGCTTCAAGGAGGAGCTCGACGCCGAGGAGATTCCCCGTCGAGCCCGAGTCGGTGCCCGCCGAGAGCGCGCAGAAAGGCGAGTGAGCGACGATGCCCAAGCAGCCGCGGGTGCCGAACATGCAGCAGATGCTCCAGCAGGTGCAGAAGATGCAGCAGGACATGGAGGCGGCCCAGGAGGAGCTCAAGAGCGAGGTCGTCGAAGCCTCCGCCGGTGGCGGCATGGTGACCGTGCGGGTCGGCGGCGACCTCGAGGTCAAGGCGTGAAGATCGACCCCTCGGCGGTCGATCCCGAGGACGTGGAGATCCTCGCCGACATGGTGCTCGCGGCCGTCAACGAGGCGCTGCGCATGGCCCAGGAGCTGGTCGGCCCGCAAGATGGGCGGCGCCACCGGCGGCATGGACCTGGGCGGCCTCGGCGGGCTGGGCCTGCCGGGCCTGTGAGCACCTCCTACTCTCCGCCCGTGCAGACGCTCGTGACCGAGCTGTCGAGGCTGCCCGGCGTCGGCAACCGCACCGCCCAGCGCCTGGCGTTTCACATCCTGCGCGCCTCCGCCGAGGACGCCGCCGCGCTGGCGGAGGCGATCCGCGAGGTCAAGGAGAAGATCGGGCTGTGCGAGGTGTGCTTCAACCTCACCGACGAGACGCGCTGCCGCATCTGCCAGGACCCCCGCCGCGACCACGGGCTGATCTGCGTGGTGGAGGAGCCCAGCGACGTGATCCCGATGGAGCGCACGCACGAGTACCACGGCGTCTACCACGTGCTCGGCGGAGCGCTCTCGCCGATCGACGGCATCGACCCCGAGGACCTGAAGATCGCCGAGCTGTTCGCCCGCGTCGGCGCCTCCGGAGGGGAGCTCGCCGGTGCAGCGAGATCGTGCTGGCCACGAACCCCACGACCACCGGCGAGGCCACCGCGCTGCACATCGCCGAGGAGCTGCGCGCCCGCGCGCCCGGGCTCACGGTCACGCGCCTGGCCAGCGGCCTGCCGGTGGGCTCGGATCTGGAGTACGCCGACGAGGTGACGCTCGGCAAGGCCTTCGCCGGGCGCCGGCCGTGCCTGAGGCGACCGCTCGCCGCGACAATATCCTGCTGCGTCGCATGCCAGACCTCGTGGTGATGAAGTTCGGCGGCACCTCGGTCGCCGACGCCGAGCGCATCAAGCGCGCGGCGCGGCGCATCGTGGACAAGCGCGAACAGGGCTGCCGCGTGGTCGCGGTGCTGTCCGCGCGGGGCAAGACGACCGACGAGCTGATCGCGATGGCCGAGGAGGTCTCCGACGCAGCCCGACCCGCGCGAGATGGACATGCTGCTGTCCTCCGGCGAGCGCATCTCCTGCGCGCTGTGCGCGATGGCGATCAACGACCTCGGCCACCGCGCGATCTCGCTGACGGGCTCGCAGGCGGGGATCGTGACCGACGAGTCGCACACCAAGGCGCTCATCCTCGACGTGCGCGCCGATCGCATCCGCGCGGCCCTCGAGGAGGACAGCATCGTGCTCGTGGCCGGCTTTCAGGGCGTCTCCACCAGCGCGCAGCGACGTGACCACGCTCGGGCGCGGCGGCTCGGACACGAGCGCGGTCGCGCGTCGCCGCGGCGCTCGGCGCCGAGGTGTGCGAAATCTACACCGACGTCGCGGGCGTCTACACGGCCGACCCGCGCATCGTGCCGGACGCGCGCAAGCTCGACGACGGTCTCCTTCGAGGAGATGCTCGAGATGGCGGCCTCCGGGGCCGGGCGTGCTGCAGCTGCGCTCGGTCGAGTACGCCCGCAACCACGGCGTGCGCATCCACTGCCGCTCCTCGTTCGAGGACTCGCCCGGTACGGTTGTGCTCGCGGAAGGAGAGACGCCATGGAGCAGCCCCTGATCACAGCCGTCACCCACTCGACCGCCGAGGCGCGGATCACGCTCGTCGGCGTGCCCGACGAGCCGGGCGCGGCCGCGCGCATCTTCGAGGCGCTCGCCGAGGCGAACGTGAACGTCGACATGATCGTCCAGAACGAGCCCGCCTCGGCCGGCGGGCTGGCGGAGATCTCCTTCACGGTCCCGCGCGAGGACCTGCGCGCCGCGCGCGCGGCGCTCGAGCCGCTGCAGGGCGAGGCGTTCGCGCGATCTGACCGCCCACGAGGAGATGGGCAAGGTCTCGATCGTCGGCGCCGGCATGCGCTCGCACCCCGGCGTCGCGGCGAAGGTGTTCGGCGTGCTCGCCGAGCGAGGGCGTGAACATCGACATGATCTCCACCTCGCCGATCAAGATCTCCTGCGTGATCGCCCGCGACCGCGTCGAGCGCGCCGTGCAGGCTCCTGCACAGCGCCTTCGAGCTCTCCGGCCCGGGCACGAGTCCGAGGAGGAGCCGTTCAGAGGTCCCGCCAGAGCGCCGCCCGGCCCGTCGAGCCTCGAGCGAGCGCTGCAGCCGCTCGAGCACCCGCACGACGCGCAGCCCGCTGTCGCCGTCCGAGCGCGGCGTGGCGCCGGTGCGGATGCACTCGACGAAGTGCTCGCACTCGATCCGCAGCGGCTCTGAGTTGGGGATGCGCGGGGAGAACATGTCGCCGGAGCGGGCGATGTACTCCCCCCAGGAGCGCGAGTCCTCGTCGAAGCCCTTGTCGTAGATCGTCAGCTTGCCCTCGATCAGCATGTCGTCGAACGTGGCCATCCGCCGGGCGCCGACGACGGTGAGACGGCGCTCCTTGTGCGGATCGAGCCAGGAGAGATGCAGGTGGGCGACGATGCCCGAGGGGAAGCGCAGGTAGCAGAAGACGACGTCCTGCACGCCCTCGCGCACGTAGGAGGCGCCGTGGGCGAGGCACTCCTAGGGCTCCTCGCCGATCAGGTGCAGGACGACCGAGACGTCGTGCGCGCCGAGGCTCCACAGCGCGTTCTCGTCTCCTCTCAGCCGCCCAGGTTCAGGCGGTTGCCGTACAGGTAGTACAGCGTGCCGAGCTCGCCCGCGTCGATCAGCTCCTTCAGCCGCTCCACCGCCGGGTGGTACTCGAGCAGGTGGCCGACCATCAGCATCCTCCCGGCGCCGGCGTGCGGCCTGCACCGCGCGTTCGGCGTCGGCGGCGGTCGTGGCGAGCGGCTTCTCGACGAAGCAGTGCTTGCCCGCCTGCGCCACCCGGATCGCGAGCTCGGCGTGGGTGGGCACGGGGGTGGCGAGCACGACCGCGTCGAGCTCCTCGTCGCCGAGCAGCTCTGAGAGCTCGCCCGTCGCCCGCGCGCCGGGAAAGCTGCGCGCGAGCTTCTCGCGCGCCTCGGCCCGCGGGTCGCAGAGCCAGCGAAGCTCACAGCCCGGGATCGCGTCGAGGTTGCGGGCGAGGTTCGGGCCCCAGTAGCCGAGCCCGACGACGCCCACGCGCACCGGCTGCTCGCGCTCGCTCATCGCTGCGCGCCCCGATCGTCGCGGCGAGCGTCGCCGATCGCCTGCACGCAGCGCTCGGCCGCGTGACCGTCGCCGTAGAGCGCGGGCCGCTCGACGCAGGCGGCCTGCGCTGCGAGCGCAGCCAGCGCCGCATCGGCGTCGAGGTCGACGAGCGTGTTCCACCCCGCCTGCACCGTCTCGACCCACTCGGTGTTCGCTCGCAGCGTCACGCAGGGCACCCCGGCAAGGTACGCCTCCTTCTGGACGCCCCCGGAGTCGGTCAGGACCGCGCGCGCCTGGCAGAGCAGCGCGCTGAACTCGACGTAGCCGAGCGGCTCGGTCAGCGTGAGGCCGTGCAGGCCTGCTCGAGCTCGCTCGAGCAGCCCCGCGTCCTGCAGGCGCGCGCGGGTGCGCGGGTGCAGCGGGAACAGCACGGGCCCCGGCAGCGCCTCGATCAGCGCCACGAGCGCGCGCAGGCGCGCGGGGTCATCGACGTTGCCGGCGCGGTGGGCGGTGAGCAGCAGGTAGGAGCCGCGCTGCAGAGCCGTATGCGCGCGGCGTCTCGGAGGTCCGCGCGGGCCGACGGCTGCCGGCGCAGCGCGACGTCGACCATCACGTCGCCCACGACCTCGACCCTGCCGGCGACCGACTCGGCCTTCAGGTTGGCCTGCGGCGGTGTCCGAGGCGCACAGCAGCAGCTCGGCCGAGGTGGTCGGTCGAGCACGCGGTTGAGCTCCTCGGGCATCGCGCGGTCGAACGAGCGCATGCCCGCCTCGACGTGCACGACCGGGATGCGCGCCTGCGCCGCGGCCAGCGCGCCGGCGAGCGTCGAGTTGGTGTCGCCGTACACGAGCGCCGCGTCGGGCCGGGCCTGCCTCGAGCAGCGGCTCGAGCGCGGCGAGCATGCGGGCGGTCTGCGAGGTGTTCGAGCCGCCGCCGATCCCCAGCTCGCGGTCCGGGCGGGCGAGGCCGAGCTCGGTGAAGAACACGCGCGAGAGCGAGTCGTCGTAGTGCTGGCCGGTGTGCACGAGGATCTCCTCGTGGCGCTCGCGCAGCGGCCCCGACACGGCCGCGGCCTTGATGAACTGCGGCCGGTTGCCGACGACGGTGAGGATCTTCACGGCGCGCGCAGCCTACGCGGCGGCGCCCACCACCGAGGTCGACCAGTCGATCACCGACGTCGGACGCACCACGTGGCGGTTCATGCCGAGCTCCTTGGGGTCGAGGCCCAGCGCCAGGCCGACGAGCTGGGGGAGGTGAAGCACCGGCATGCTCGAGCTCCCGGCCCACCACCCGCTCGGCCAGCGGCTGCTGCAGGTCGAGGTTCAGGTGGCACAGCGGGCAGGGGGTGACCAGGCAGTCGGCTTCGGCGTCCACCGCGTCGCCGAGGTGGCGACCGGCCTGCTTCAGCGAGGCCTGCTTGTTCATCGTGATGATCGGAAATCCGCAGCACTTGCGCATGCCCGGCGTACTCGATCACCGTGCCGCCGAGCGCCTCGATCACCTGGTGCAGGTAGTGGTCGCGCGGGTGCTCCTCGTCGATGCCCAGGCGCGCGCGGGGGCGGACGATGTAGCAGCCGTAGAAGGGGCCCACCTTGAGGTTGGTGAGCGGCCGCTTGACCAGCGAGCGCAGCCGCTCGAGCCCGATCTCCTCGACCAGCAGCCACAGGAAGTTCTTGTTCGTGAGCCCCTTCTCGTAGCTGAGCCCCTCGCCGGCGAGCGTCTCGTTGACGTGCGCGCGGTACTCGGCGCTCGCGTCCAGGCGCTCCTGGCACTCGCTCTGCGCGCCCTGGCAGGTCGAGCAGATGTTCATCATCAGCTCGGCGCCCTTGACCTGCTGGGCGAGCGCGAAGGTGCGGGCGTTCAGCGTGTCGGCGAGCTCCTGGTTGTGCTCGGCGATCACGCCCGCGCCGGTGCAGCAGGCGCGGTCGAGCTCGACCAGCTCGATGTCCAGCAGCGGCGCGACCTTGGCCATCGAGCCGTGCAGCTCGGGCGTGAAGCCGCGGCTGACGCAGCCGGGCCAGTAGGCGACCTTCATCATGCCCTTGCGCTCCCTTCGGGTGCTCCTCGGGTCGCCTGTGGCTCCTCGGCCGCCTGTGGCTCCGCGGCCTGCGGCTCGGCTCCTGGCGGCCTCTTCGTCCTCGCCGGTGATGTACAGGTTCAGCTCGTAGCGCTCCGGGCGGCCCTCGATCTTCTCGTAGATCGAGCTGCACGCTCTGCAGGTCGCCCGCGGGGATCTTGTGCGGTCTCAGGGCGCCCGCCGGGGTGACCTTGCCGCGCATCAGCGCCTTGAGGATCGACGGCAGCGAGCTCAACAGCTCTTTGCCGGCGTGCGGGTGGAATTTGCCCGAACCAGGAGTTGCCGCCGTAGGAGCGGGGCAGCAGCTCGGCCTCCCACAGCAGGCCGTTGTCCTTGACGAGCGTCGTGAACGCCGCCTCGTGGCGCTCGCCGTTGTTGCGGTCGACGATGTGGTGGTCGCCCGTCGCGATCCGCCGCAGGCGCATGATCTGGCCCATCGGGTTGACGTCCTTCGGGCAGGCCTCCACGCACTTGAAGCAGTGGGTGCAGTCGAAGATGCCCTGCGGGTCCTGGGCGAGGTCGTTCAGCCGCTCGAACTGCTGATCATCGCGCGGGTCTCCGACGAAGCGGTAGGCCTTGGCGAGCGCCGCCGGGCCGATGAAGCCCGGGTCCACCTCCATCGCCAGGCAGTCCGACACGCACGCCCCGCACTGGATGCAGGCCATCGTCTGGGTGACGTCGACCATGCTCTCGTGGGACACGAGGTACTCGCGCTCGGGCACGGGCTGCTTGTTGATGAGCCACGGCGTCACGCGGCTGGATCTTCTTCCAGTGGACCGCGTCCATGTCCACGATCAGGTCCTTGATCACCGGCATGTTGCCCATCGGCTCGATCTCGATGACGCCGTCGCGCGCGCCCTTCAGCGCCGCGTCGAGGTGCGTGTGGCAGGCCAGGGCGGGTTCGCCGTTCACGCGCACGCCGCAGGAGCCGCAGATCGCCTGGCGGCACGAGCAGCGGATGCCGATCGACCCGTCGAAGCGGTCGCGCGCCTGCAGGATCGCCTCGAGCACCGAGCGGTGGGGCTCGAGCTCGACGGTGTGCTCGTCCCAGTAGGGCGCCTCGCCGGACTCGGGGTCATAGCGGCGCATGCGGAGTGAAGCTCGGGCGGCTTGGCGTTCGCCATCAGTACTTCCTCTCCTCGGGCTGCCATTGGGTGATGGTGACCGGCGAGTAGCTCACGCTGCGGCCCGTCGCCGTCGAGCGAGATGTCGATGTGCTTGAGCCACTCCTCGTCGTTGCGCTCGGGGAAGTCGGTGCGGAACTGCGCGCCGCGCGACTCCTTGCGCTCGATCGCGGCGACGACGGTCGTCTCGGCGCAGTCGATCATGAAGCCGAGCTCGATCGCGCCGAGCACGTCCTGGTTGAAGACCGTCCCGCGGTCGTCGATCCAGGCGTGCTCTGGGACTCCTCCTTCAGGCGGGCGATCGTCTCCAGCGCGCTCTGCAGCCCGGCCTCGTCGCGGAACACCGCCGCGTAGCGGTTCATCAGCTCGCCGAGCTCGTTCTTGATCTCCGACACCCGCCGCCCCTCGTGCGGGCGGGCGATGATCGAGTCGATCGTCGGCCACGTCGCCTGCAGAGCTGGGCGTCGGCGTCGAGCTCGGGCATCCCCATGCTCGCGGCGCGCGCCGCCGCGTGCTCGCCCGCGCGACGGCCGAAGATGAGCGTGTCGAGCAGCGAGTTGGCGCCGAGGCGGTTGCCGCCGTGCACCGACACGCATGCCACCTCGCCGGCCGCGTACAGCCCCTCGATCGGCGTGCGTCCGTCGACGTCGGTCTTCACGCCGCCCATGATGTAGTGCTGGCCGGGGCGGATCGTGATCGGTTCGCGGGTGATGTCCACGCCGGCGAAGTCCCGGCCGAGGTTGACGATCTCGCGCAGCGCCTCGAGCGTGCGCTTGCGCGGAACGACGGTCACGTCGAGGTAGATGCCTGCGCCCTCGGGGCCGACCCCGCGCCCCTCGTTGATCTCGATCTGCTCGGCGCGCGAGACGACGTCGCGGGAGGCGAGCTCCATCTTGTTCGGCGCCGACTTCTCCATGAAGCGCTCGCCCTGCGAGTTGAGCAGGTGGGCGCCCTCGCCGCGCGCGCCCTCGGTGATGAGGATGCCGGTCTCGACCAGGCAGGTGGGGTGATACTGGACCATCTCCATGTCCATCAGGGGGGCGCCCACCCGGTAGGCCATGGCGATCCCGTCGCCGGTCACGATCAGGCCGTTGGTGGTCGGCTTGTAGACCTGGCCGGCGCCGCCGCAGGCGAGGATCACGTTCTTGGCCTTGAACACCTCCATCGCGCCGCTGCGCACGTCGCGCGCGACCACCCCGCAGCAGCGACCGGCCTCGTCCAGCAGCAGCGAGGTGGTGAACCACTCCTCGAAGCGGTCCACCGTCTCATGGTGCTTCATCAGCTGCTCATAGAGCACGTGCAGGAGCGCCTGGCCGGTGATGTCGGCGACGTAGGCGGTGCGCTTCATCGAGGCCCCGCCGAAGGCCCGCAGGTCCATTTCGCCCTCCTCGTTGCGGTGGAAGGTGACGCCGATGTGCTCCAGGTGCATGACCTCGGCCGGCGCCTCCGAGCACATGATCTCGATCGCGTCCTGGTCGCCGAGGAAGTCCGAGCCCTTGACCGTGTCGTAGGCGTGGGAGTGCCAGTCGTCGTCGATGCTGATCGCCGCGTTGATGCCTCCCGCGGCGGCCACCGAGTGCGAGCGCACGGGGTGGACCTTGCTCATGATCGCCACGCTCGCGCCCTCCCGTGCGGCTGCCAGCGCGGCGCGCTGGCCCGCGAGACCGGCTCCGATGATCAGGACGTCGTGTGCTGGCATGGCTCTCTGGATCGGGGAGGTCGATGGCTGTGCGCCGGGGACTCTATATCGCGGCCGGACGCAAGGCCCGGCGCACCTGCGCGAGCGTGACCACGCCCTGCAGCACGCCGTCCTCGTCGACGGCGACCATCGCGCCCAGGCGGCTGAGTCCCTCGGCCCCCAGCAGCGACTCGAGCGGCGCCTGCTCGCCGATCCGCACGGGCAGGTCCTGCTCGAGCACCTCGGTCACCGGCAGGGCCGGGCGTCCCGCGGAGATCTCCGCGTCCACGCGCTGTCCGCGCACCACGCCGAGGAAGTGGCGGGCGGGGTCGACGACCGCGAACCAGGGCCAGCGATAGCGCAGGAAGAACTGCTCCTGGGCGTCGATCAGGCTCAGCTCGGCCGGGATCGTCACGGGCTCGCGGTCCATGATGTCGGCCACCGTGATGTTCTGGATGCGCTTGCCGAGCGAGCCCTGCGCCACCGCCGCGCCGGCCGCCTGGTAGAGCACGAAGGCGATCAGCATCCAGAACAGCCCCAGCGAGCCGCCCGTTGTCAGCGACCACAGCCCGAGCAGCGCCGAGGAGCAGCGCGAATGCCTGTCCGGCGCGGCCGGTGGCGTGCGTGGCGCGGTTGCGATCGCCGGTCCGCCGCCAGATCGCGGCGTGGGCGATGCCGGCCGCCGTCCAGCGGGAAGGCCGGGATCAGGTTGAAGACGAGCACGAGCGCGTTGATCGTCGCCGACCCAGCTCAGCCACACGAGCGCGGGGGTCGCGTGCACTCCGCCGGTGGCCACCGCCACGTCGAAGAAGTGGTTGGGGTCGGCCAGCAGCCTGCCCGCGATCACGCACAGGACGATCACGATCAGCGTCACGAGGGGACCCGCGGCCGCCACGCGGAACTCCATGCCCGGGGCTCTGCGGCTCGCTCGTGCGGGTCATGCCGCCGAACGCCCACAGGTCGATGCCGGCCACGGCCAGGCCGTTGCGGCGGGCCACGAGCGCATGGCCGAGCTCGTGCAGGATCAGCGAGGCGAAGCAGCGACAGCACCGAGGCGACGGCCACCAGGTAGGCGGTCGTGCGCGAGCCCCCGAGCACTTCGTGGAAGTAGGGCGTGACGACGAGGATGAAGAAGAACAGCACGACGAACCAGCTGAAGCCCACGCCGATCCTGATGCCGAAGATGCGGGCGAGCTGAAAGTTGGTCCGCGGCGCCATACCTGAATGGTAGGCGCAGCGACACGAGCCCGCGTAGGCGCGGAGCGGCCGTGCGCCGCCTCAGGCGGGGGCGCCCGCGCGCGATGATCGCCTCGAAATCGCTGCCCGCCGGCAGCGTGCCGTACTCGAGGCCTCCGTCGCCGCCGAGGCGCGAGGCGCAGAAGGCATCGGCCACCGCCGCCGGCGCGTGGCGCACGAGCAGCGAGCCCTGCAGGCACAGCGCCATGCCTTCGACCACGCGCCGCGCCCGGGTCTCGAGCGTGGACGGGTCGGCGAACTGGTCCTTGAGGTCCTTCACGCGCGCATCCAGGCGCGCGGTCGGCCGCCAGCGGCCTGCTCGACCTCGGCCAGGAAGCACCTCGAGCGACCGCGGCGCGCGCGTCAGCGCGCGCAGGACGTCGAGGCTCATGACGTTGCCCGAGCCCTCCCAGATCGAGGCCAGCGGCGCCTCGCGATACAGGCGCGGCATGCCCGACTCCTCGACGTAGCCGTTGCCGCCCAGGCACTCCAGCGCCTCGAAGGCGTGGTTGGGGGCGCGCTTGCACGTCCAGTACTTGCCCACCGCGGTCGCCAGGCGCTTGAACAGCTGCGCGTCGCTCCCGTCCTCGCCGGACTGCGGCGTCGGCGTGCGCTTCGTCGTAGGCGCGCGCCAGGCGCATCGCCAGGGCGGTGGCGGCCTCGGACTCCACGCACAGGTCCGCGAGCACGTTGCGCATCAGCGGCTGGTCGATCAGCGTCTTGCCGAAGGCGCTGCGGTGGGCGGCGTGGTGGGTGGCGTTGACCACCGCCGACGCGCATGCCCGCGGCGCTGCCGATCACGCAGTCAAGGCGCGTGTGGCCGACCATCTCGATGATCGTCGGCACACCCCGACCGGGCTCGCCCAGCATGCGCGCCCAGGCGCCGTGCAGCTCGATCTCCGAGGAGGCGTTGGAGTGGTTGCCGAGCTTGTCCTTCAGGCGCTGGATGTGGAAGGCGTTGCGGCTGCCGTCGGGCAGGATGCGCGGCACCAGGAAGCAGGACAGGCCCTCGTCGGTCTGGGCGAGCACGAGGAAGAGGTCGGACATCGGCGCCGAGCAGAACCACTTGTGGCCGGTCAGCTCGTACTCCGCCGCCGGCGCCCCCTCCGTTCAGCGGGTCGCGCGACGGTGGTGTTGGCGCGCACGTCGGAGCCGCCCTGCTTCTCGGTCATCGCCATGCCCGCGATCGCCGAGCCCTTCTCGCTCGGCGGGATCAGTCGCGGGTCATAGCGTCGTTGGCGGTCACGAGCGGCTCCCACTCGGCGGCCAGCTCGGGCTCGACGCGCAGCGCGGGCACCACCGCGAAGGTCATCGTGATCGGGCAGGCGAAGCCCGCCTCGGCCTGCATCGCGGTCATGTAGAGCGCGGCGCGCGCCGTGTGCGCAGAAGGGCTCCTCGCTGGTCCAGGGCAGCGAATGCAGCTCGTGCTCGACGCCCATCGTCATCAGCTCGTGCCAGGCAGGGTGGAACTCGACCTCGTCGATGCGGTTGCCGTAGCGGTCGTGCGTGCGCAGCACCGGCTTGTTCTCGTTCGCCAGCCGTCCCCACTGCTGCTGGGGCTCGCCGCCCACGAGCCGTCCGAGCGCCGAGGCCCGCTCGCGCACCCAGCCGGCGCCCTCGCGCTCGGTGGCCTCCACGAGCGGCAGGTTGCTGGAGAACACATCCACGCCCTCCAGCGGCGGCGGCTGGTTGAAGACCGTGTGCGTCTGCCACGGCGACGTGCTCTCGCGCCCGGCCTGCGAGAGCGGTGGCCATACGTTGACAGTGAAGCAGATCGGCGAGCCCACCGCCGGATACGGCGTGGGCGATAGCATCGCGTCGGCCCATCCCGACCAAGGAACCAAGCATGGCCAAGATCAAGGTGAGAACCCGGTCGTCGAGCTCGACGGCGATGAGATGACGCGGATCATCTGGTCCTTCATCAAGGAGCAGCTGATCCTGCCCTATCTGGATCGTCGATCTCGAGTACTACGACCTGGGCATCGAGAGCCGCGACGCCAGCGGCGATCAGATCACCGTCGAGGCGGCCAACGCGATCAAGCGGCATGGGGTGGGCGTGAAGTGCGCGACCATCACGCCGGATGAGGCCCGCGTGAAGGAGTTCGGCCTGAAGGAGATGTACCGCTCGCCGAACGGAACGATCCGCAACATCCTCGGCGGGGTCATCTTCCGCGAGCCGATCGTCATCTCCAACATCCCCCGTCTCGTGCCCGGCTGGACGAAGCCGATCGTGATCGGCCGTCACGCCTTCGGCGACCAGTACCGCGCAACCGACATGGTCGTGCCCGGCGAGGGCAGCCTGACTCTCACCTACACACCGGCGGACGGCGGTGAGCCGATCGAGCTCGACGTGTATGACTTCCCCGGCGGCGGCGTCGCGCTGGCGATGTACAACCTCGACTCCTCGATCCGCGAGTTCGCGCGGGCCTCGCTGCGCTACGGCCTCGAGCGCGGACTTCCGGTGTACCTGTCGACGAAGAACACGATCCTCAAGCGCTACGACGGTCGCTTCAAGGACATCTTCGAGGAGATCTACGAGGCCGAGTTCAAGGCCGACTTCGAGGCTGCCGGCATGACCTATGAACACCGCCTGATCGACGACATGGTCGCCGCGGCGCTGAAGTGGGAGGGCGGCTACGTGTGGGCCTGCAAGAACTACGACGGCGATGTGCAATCGGACACGGTCGCCCAGGGTTACGGCTCGCTCGGCCTGATGACCAGCGTGCTGATGACCGCCGACGGCAAGACGGTCGAGGCGGAGGCCGCGCACGGCACCGTCACGCGCCACTATCGCCTGCACCAGCGGGCAAGCCCACCTCGACCAACCCGATCGCCTCGATCTTCGCGTGGACGCGCGGTCTGTCCGCCCGCGGGCGCATGGACGGCACGCCCGAGGTCAGCACGCTTCGCCGAGACGCTCGAGCGCGTGTGCGTGGAGACCGTCGAAAGCGGCAAGATGACCAAGGATCTCGCGCTGCTCGTCGGCCCCGACGGAGCCGTGGCAGACGACCGAGGAGTTCCTCGCCTCGGTCGAGGAGAACCTCAAGCTGGCGATGGCCTGAAGCGCAGCTCCCCGAGACGCCCCACCCGAACCCTTTTACATGCACAGCCCAGCCACCCAGGAGATGAACTTGTGAGCAATCCCGTACGAGTGACCGTCACCGGCGCCGCCGGACAGATCGGCTACAGCATCGTCTTCCGCATCGCCAGCGGACAGCTGCTCGGAGCCGAGCAGCCCGTCGACCTGCGGCTGCTCGAGATCCCCCAGGCGATGGGCGCGCTCGAGGGCGTCGCGATGGAGCTGATCGACTGCGCCTTCCCGCTGCTCGCCGGCCTCGACCTGCACGACAACCCAGACGACGCCTTCGACGGCGTCAACATCGCGCTGCTCGTCGGCTCGCGTCCGCGCACCAAGGGCATGGAGCGCGCCGAGCTGCTCAGCGCAGAACGGCAAGATCTTCACGGTTCAGGGCAAGGCGCTGAACGCCGTCGCCGCAGACGACGTGAAGGTGCTCGTTGTCGGCAACCCCGCCAACACGAACTGCCTGATCGCCATGAACAACGCGCCCGACATCCCCCGCGAGCGGTTCACCTCGATGATGCGCCTCGACCACAACCGGGCGGTCGCCCAGCTCGCCACCAAGCTCGCGGTGCCCTGTCACCGACATCTCCCAGATGGGGGTCTGGGGCAATCACTCGCCGACCATGTACCCCGACCTGTTCCACGCCCAGGTCGCGAGCCAGCAGGCGGCCGACAGTGGTGGACGACCAGGAATGGATCGAGGAGGAGTTCCTGCCCAACGTCGGCAAGCGCGGTGCCGCCGATCATCGAGGCCCGCGGCGCCTCCTCGGCCGCCTCGGCGGCCAACGCCGCGATCGACCACGTCCGCGACTGGGTCACGGGCACGGACGGCGACTGGGTGTCGATGGGCGTCCCCTCCGACGGCTCCTACGGCATCCCCGAGGGCCTCATCAGCGGGTTCCCCTGCGTCTGCGCCGATGGTGGGTGCTCGATCGTCCAGGGCCTGGACCTCGACGACTTCTCCCGCGCCAAGGATCGACGCGTCGGTGGCCGAGCTGACCGACGAGCGCGACACGGTGGCGGGCCAGGGGCTGATCTAGAGCGATCGCATCCGCAGTGACAGAAAAGCGCGGCCTCGAGGCCGCGCCTTCTTGTCACAACTTCAGCTTGACGACGGAGGGTCCCACAACGCGCACCTGTGGGCGCAGGGAGCGCGAGACCTAGGACTTCGGGAACCAGCCGCGACCCTGCTTGGTTACCTTGCCTTCCTGCTGCAGGCCCGGAAGCACGCGGTAGAGGTAGTTCTGCTTGATGCCCATCTTCGCCGCCAGCTCGGGGATCGTGATGCCGGGCTGTCCCTGCACGAACGCGAGCGCCTCGGCCGCGCGCGTGCCGCTGCCTTTGCGCCGTCCGGCGCGGCGACGCCCGGGAGGGCGACCGGGTTTTTTCCGTTTCGCAGCTGCCGGAGCCGCTGCTTTCGCGGTCGTGCGGCTGGTCGCAGCCGCGCGGGCGTCCGGGTCCGCGGCGACGGCCTGCGGCTTTCGCGCGGTGGCGGAAGACGATCCGCCCACGCTCGCCAGGGCCGAGGCGGCGGCCTCAAGGCGGTTGTACTCCTCCACCATGGGCTTCAGCTCTTTCAGGCGCTCGGTGATCTCACGGCGCTTGTCGTCAAGGAAGTCGGTCACGATCAAATCCTCTTCACTAGTGTAAATGTGATCTCGCACATCGATTCGGGCACCTTACACTACTTCTCTCTCAGTCCTCTCCCGAGCGACCCCGCTCCAGGTGAGCTCGCAGGCGGCCGAGTGTGCGCCTGGCCTCGCGCTCGGGAATGCCGCCCACGAGCGCACGGCTGACTATCGCACCGACCGGGCCGAGCGGTGTATGGAACTCGTTGCGGTAGTCAAAGCGGGTGCCGTCGCCCTCCGCTTTCAAGATGTATTCCGAGCGAGCGCGCGAGCGTGCCGGGCCGCGGCCCTCCCACACCGCGAGCTCGTTCGGGCGACACTCGACGAGCTTCCAGTGAACATCGAGGCTCACGCCGCGCAGGTGGATGCGCTGGTCCATCTCATATCCCACTCGCGGAGGGCCGTCGTCGGCACGCAGAGCCGGCGGTGGATGGTGACCCAGTCGGCCAGGCGATGGGGGTCCATGACCATGTTCCACACCTCGGCCGGTGGGACCGCGATCCGGGTCGAGGCTGTGACAAGGCTCATGGCGTGCGCGAGAGAACCGTATCGAGCCGGCGGGCGCGCAGAGGAGCCCACCCCTCAGCGCGCGGCCAGCGGCTCGCGCGCCTCCCACTCGCGCAGCGCGTGCTCGACGGCCGAGTCGAAGGAGTGCAACTCGACGCCGAGCAGCTCGTCGGCATGATCGTCTGCCGGCAGCAGATCTCCCTGCAGTCCCTCCATCAGCGGGAGGACCAGCTCGGGATCCTCCCCCGCGATGGCCGCCGCGACGCGGGCGGTGAGCGGAGTGAGGCTCAGGCCGAAGGCGAAGGTGGGACGGTGCACGAGCATCAGCTCGGCGATGCGTGCGATCATCTCGCCGTAGGTGAGCGTCTGCGGTCCACCGACGTCGAGGACGCGGCCGGCCACGGGCGCGCAGGCGGCTGCCGCGAGCATCTCGAGGATGTCGCGTCCGTCGATCGGCTGGGTGCGGAAGTTGCGCCAGGCGGGCAGCGTGAGCACCGGCATGCGCTCGACGAGGTGGACGAGGAAGCGAAACGAGCGCGAGCGCGCACCGATGACGATCGATGCGCGCAGGGCCACCGAGTCGGGGATCGCGTCGAGCAGGATGCCCTCCACCTCGCGGCGGCTTGCCAGGTGGCGCGAGGGGGGCGTGCGCTCGGTCCCGATCAGGCCGCCGAGGTAGATGATCCGCCGCACGCCCGCCCGCAGCGCGGCATCGGCGAAGGTGTCGAGCCGCGATGCGCTCGCGCTCGGCGAACGGGAGCGTCGCGGTTCGGCCGGCGCCCCGTGGGGAGCGCCCGGCGCCAGGCGAGGGTGCGCGCGGACTCTCCATCGAGTGGATCAGGTAATAGGCGACCTCGACATCGCTCAGCGCTCGCGCGAGCCCTGCGCCGCTGAGCGCGTCACCCTTGATGATCTCCACCTCCGCAGGCGCCGCCGGCGGATATCGCGCAGCGGTGCGTGTGAGAGCCATCGATGAGCGGGCCCGCGCCAGCGCGGCGGCCGTGCGTGCGGGGTCGCGTGCAAACGCGCGGACCGCGTGCCCGTCGGCGAGCAGTCGGGGAGTGAGCAGCGATCCGACAAAGCCGCCGGCTCCGGTGACGAGAATGCGCATCGGGCCAGATGATGACGCGCACACATCCATCGGCTCCGAGAAGCGCCGGAAAGTGCGCGATCGTTGCGGGCGATTGTCACATCAAAGTGACTGGCTGTCGCCTATTTCCGGGTAGGAATCGTTTTTCCTGCGATTTGCGGAGTGCTTCCGCGCGGCCTCTCCCTAGGGCCCAGGAAACCTGCTTTGATCGGCGCCGTTCCGTTCCATCGTTCGTGGCAAGGGGGTAGTGTCCTGATGCAGGGAAAGCAGAGCAAGCGCACCTCCCGCAAGGTGAGCTGCGAGGAATGCTACTTCCGCTGCAACCTGCTCTGCGCGCTGGATCTGCCCGAGCCATGCGCGACCTTCCGGCCCAACGAGGCCCAGCTCAAGCCGCCGCAGCAGCTGCGCTTCGTGTTTCGCCAGGAGCGCCGCTCGCGGGCCGCATGGGCCTTTCCCTCCGCTCAGGAGCAGGCGCGGCTGCACGCCTGATCGACGCTGCCGGGGTCGCCGGCCGGGTATATTGGGTGGCCGACCAGCAAACGGCAGAGGCGGTGGCGAAGATGACAGCGAAGGGCAAACTGGGAAAGGCTACGGACGCGGCGCGAGCAGCGCAGCAAAACCGGTATCTGCAGCGTCTCATCGCAGATGAGAAGCTGCGGGCCAACCTGATAACGGCTTACGGCGCGGCGCGCGGCGCCTACGGACGCATGAGCAACGGCAAGCCGGCGACGCAGGCGCTGTTCGAGGATCGCAAGCTTCAGCGCGAACTCAAGGAGGCGGCGAACGCCCTGCGGCAGGCGTCGGACGCACTGCGCGAGCCGCCCAAGCGCCGCCGGCGCGGCGGCCTGAAACGCACGCTCATGGTCCTTGTGATCGCGGGCATCCTCGCACTGGCCCTGAGCGGTGAGCTGCGCTCGAAGGCGCTCGACATGCTGTTCGGCTCCGAGGAGGAGTTCGACTACAGCTCGGTTTCCACGGAGACCTTCAATTCGCAGTCCGCTCAGGAGCAGCCGGCTGCGGCGAGTGCCTCCGCCGGCTGATCGCGGCGAAGCAATCTGAGAGCAGCAGCTCCACGACGACCCTCGAGCGCCCGCCACCGCGGGCGCTCGCTTTTTCGGGCCTTCCCAACCGCATTCTTATACTCGTGTCAATGCCGATCTATGAGTACAGGCGCCCCGACGGCAGCACCTTTGAGGTTCTGCAGTCATTCAGCGACGAGGCGCTCACGGCCGACCCCGACACGGGGGTGCCGGTGGAGCGCGTGCTGCACGCCCCCGCGGTTCACTTCAAGGGGAAGGGTTTTTACAACACCGACTACGGCACGCGCAATCGCCAGCGCGAGACGGCGGCCGCCGCGGAGGGCTCCTCTTCCTCGAAGGACGGCTCCTCGAAGGACGGCTCCTCGAAGGACGGCTCCTCGAAGGACGGCTCCGCACAGAGCGGCTCCGCCGGCGGGGAGGGCGCGGGCGCCACAGCGCCGGGCAAGTCCGACGGCGGGAAGGGCTCGGCAAAGGCAGGGGACTCCAAGCCGATGGCCGCCCAGGGCTGAAGGCGGGACCGCGGCGCCTTGAGGCGGCGCGCGCGGTCGGGCGCGCGCTCAGCCACCCATGAACCGCGCGACGGCCGCGCGACGCTCGGCTTCTGAGACCGTCAGGCCCTGTTCTCCGTCCGGCAGCGTGATGCCGCCGGAGGGCTTGAGCACGCGGATCGGCGGCGTGCCGGACACGGCCAGCGCGCTGAACAGCCCCAGCAGTGCCGGGCCGCTCATGTCGGAGATGATCGCCGGCGGGGCGTTCCAGGCGATCAGGGGGAGTCGAAGGAAGCTCGAGGGCGATAGCAGGCGGCTCTTCATGTCGGTGAACAGCGCCTGCTGGTGTTCCTCGCGCTGCAGGTCGGTCTCGTTGGGGGCGCACAGGTTCTCGCGCGTGCGGGCCAGCGCGAGCGCCTGCTTGCCGTTGAGCTGGTGCGTGCCGGCGCTCAGTCGCAGCGTGTAGCCGCCCTGGCTGAAGCCGCCGTCCAGCCGCGAGACGACGCAGCCGCCCCTGTAGGTGACGCCGCCCATCGCGTCGATCAGCTGCGGGAAGTTTTCGAAGTCGACTTCGACCAGGTGGTTGATGGGGATGCCGAGCCAGTGCTCGATCACAGAGATCGACAGCGCCGGTCCGCCGAAGGCATGAGCGGCGTTGATCTTCCGCAGGCCGTGGCCGGGAATCTCGACGACCGTGTCGCGCGGGATCGACAGGCGCGAGGTGTGCCCGCCGCCGGTGCGGATCAGCATGATCGTGTCCGAGCGCCCGGGACCCGTGGTTTCGGCTCCCGGTTCCTTGCTGCCCTTCGGACGGCGGTCGGAGCCGAGCACGAGGATGTTGTTGGCCGAGGTCAGGGGGAAGCCCGCCGGATCGAGCACGCTCGCGACGTCCGACGGCGGCGATGTGCGCTCGAAGTGCGAGCTGACGAGAAACAGCAGCACCGACAGCGCCAGCCAGCAGATCACGAGCGCCAGCAGTGCGAGCACGACGCGCCCGGGTGTTATTCGCCCGCGCCAGGCTCCTCTGCGCCCGCCCGCGTGTACCGCCGGGGCGAGCGCCGCCTCCTCCCTGCCCGGGCCGGGCAACAGCCGGCGCCGGGCCCGGTAGCGCGTGTACTGCGGCGGCGGTTCGCGGTCGGCGGGCATCGACGGGACCCTATATTTGCGACATGACTACCGCGCAGGTCCCCGCCGGGCGGCTGGTCGTCTGTCCGACCCCGATCGGGAACCTCGAGGACGTGACGCTGCGCGTACTGGCGGCGCTCGGCGAGGCGGACGTGGTGGCCTGCGAGGACACCCGGCACACGCGCGTGCTGCTCGATCGCTACGGGCTCACGGCCAAGCTCGTGAGCCTGCACGAGCACAACGAACGGGAGCGTGCCGGCGAGCTGATCGAGCGGATTCGCCACGGCGCTGTCGTCGCGCTGGTCTCCGACGCGGGCACGCCCCTGCTCTCGGACCCGGGCTTCACGCTCGTGCGGGGCTGTGTGGAGGCGCGGCTGGCCGTCGAGGCGCTGCCGGGGGCGAGCGCTGTGACGACGGCCCTCGTTGCGTCCGGGCTGCCGCTCGAGCGCTGGTGCTTCGTCGGCTTCCTGCCGCGCCGGCGGGCCGAGCTCGAACAGCTCTTGGCGCAGGCGTCGCAGACGCTGGTCGCGTTCGAGTCCCCGCGCCGCCTGCCCGCGACCCTGGCCCTGATCGCCGCGCGCGATCCGCAGCGCCGAGTGGCCGTGTGCAGGGAGCTGACCAAGCTGCACGAGGAAGTTGCGCGCGCGAGCGCGCGCGAGCTGGCCGAGCACTACGGCCGGGGCCCGGTGAGGGGCGAGGTCGTGCTCGTGATCGGCGCCGTCGCCCGGGCCGAGTCGCGGCTGAACGAGGCGCTGGGCGCGCTGCGCGAGCTCCTCGACGCGGGCGCGCGGCCCCGTCCCGCCGCGGCGGCGGTCGCGAAGCTGACCGGTGTCCGCGCGAACGAGCTCTATCGGGAGCTGACGAGCGGCGGACAGTAGCCTGGCGAGCACCGAGCATGTCCTTCTACGTGACAACCCCCATCTACTACGTCAACGCCGCCCCGCACCTGGGGCACGCCTACACGACGATCGCCGTCGACGCGATGGCCCGTCACCATCGCCAGCGTGGCGAGGACGTGTTCTTCCTCACCGGCACCGACGAGCACGGCGAGCCCGTTGCCGACGCCGCGCACGCCCTGGGGGTCGAGCCGCAGGAGCTGGCCGATCGCAACGCCGAGCGCTTCAAGGCGCTCGCACCGCTGATCGAGGCCACGAACGACTTCTTCATACGCACGACCGACGCCCAGCACATGGCCAAGGTGCAGGAGGTGCTGACGCGGGTGAAGGACAACGGGTTCGTCTACAAGGGGACCTATGAGGGCTGGTACTGCCCGCGGTGCGCCGACTTCAAGGCCGACAACGAGGTCGACGAGGGCAATCGCTGCCCGATCCACCACATCGAGCTGACGCGCGAGCAGGAGGACAACTACTTCTTCAGGCTGTCGGCCTTCCAGCAGGACCTCGAGCGGCTGTACGCCGAGCGCGAGGACTTCGTCGCGCCGCGCACGCGCTACAACGAGGCGCTGTCGTTCATCCGCTCGGGCCTGCGTGACGTGCCGCTCACGCGCCATCAGCTGCGCTGGGGGGTGCCGGTGCCGTGGGACTCCGAGCACGTGTTCTACGTGTGGTTCGACGCCCTGCTGAACTACTACACCGCGCTCTCCTACGCGCCCGCGGCGGGCGCCGGCGGCGTGGAGCGCTTCTGGCCGGCGAGCTATCACGTGATCGCGAAGGACATCCTGCGCTTCCACGCGGTCTACTGGCCGGCGCTGCTGATGGCCGCCGGCATCGAGCTGCCCGAGCACGTCTTCGTCCACGGCTACCTGCTGATGGAGGGGGAGAAGATGAGCAAGTCGCTGGGCAACGTGCTCGACCCGTTCGCGGTCATCGAGCGCTTCGGCGCCGACGCGCTGCGCTTCTACCTGCTGCGCGAGGTCCCCTTCGGTCAGGACGGCTCGGTGTCCAACGCTTCCTTCGAACAGCGCTATGAGAGCGAGCTGGCCAACGAGTTCGGCAATCTCGCCAGCCGCACGATCGCGATGCTCGGGCGCTACCGCGCCGAGGGGGTGCCGGCGGGGGAGATCGACCCACAGCTGGCGGGCGATTTCGCCGGACTGACCGCAAGCGTGCGTGCGCGGGTCGACCGTGCCGAGCTGACGCTCGCGCTGGAGGAGATATGGCAGCGGGTCCGGCGCCTGAACCGCTACGTAGAGGAAGAGGCGCCGTGGCAGCTGGCCAAGGAGGACGCGCGCGCGCAGGACCTCGACCGCGTGCTGCGCACGCTCGCCGAGGGGCTGCGGGTCGTGACCGTGCTGTTGTGGCCGTACCTGCCGGCGAGCAGCGAGCGGCTGCTCGCCGCGCTGGGCACCCCGGATGTCTCGCTCGACGGCGCCGAGCTCGGGGCGGGGCGGGTCGAGCGGGCCAGCTCGATCGAGGCACTCTTCCCCAAGGCCGAGCGCGCGTCGCAGGACGGCGGGCCGTGATCGACTCGCATACCCATCTGGACCTCTGCGAGCCGCCCGACGCGGAGCTCATCGCGGCGGCGGACAAAGCCGGCGTGAGGCGCATCCTGACCGTCGGCATCGACGGCTCCTCCTGCCGCTCGGCGCTGGCCGCGGCCGCGGCCTTTCCCCAGGTGTATGCGGCCGTGGGGCGCCATCCGAACGCGGCGAAGGGCTTCGACGACGCCGATCTGGCCGAGCTGCGGGCGCTGGCGGCCCAGGAGCGCTGCGCGGCGATCGGGGAGACCGGCTTGGACTTCTACCGCGAGGGCGCGCCGCGCTCAGACCAGCAGCGCGCGTTTGCGGCGCAGATCGCGCTCGCGCGCGAGACCGGCAAGCCGCTCGTGATCCACTCGCGGGCCGCCGAGGGCCAGACGCTCGCCCAGCTCTCCACCGAAGCGCAGGGCGTGAGCGTCGTGATGCACTGCTTCTCGATGGCCGGGCGCCTGGAGGAGTGCCTCGAGCGCGGCTACGCGATCTCCTTCGCGGGCAATGTCACCTACAAGAGCGCCGCCGATCTGGCGCGCGCCGCCGCGCGGGTCCCCCAAGAGCGCCTGCTGGTCGAGACCGACGCTCCTTACCTTCCTCCGCAGGCGGTGCGCAGCCGGCGCAATCAGCCGGCCTTCGTCGCCTACACGCTGGCGTTCCTCGCCGAGCTGCGTGGCGTATCCATGCAGGAGCTGGGCACGACCGTCGAGCGCAACGCGGCGCGCGTATTCGGCTGGGGATGAGCGCCGTGGCCGACACTCCCGTCCAGCCGAGCCTGAGACGGATACGCCGCTTCGCCGTTCATCCCGATCGCGAGCTGGGGCAGAACTTCCTGATCGACTCCAACATCCTCGGCGTGATCGGCCGCGGCGCCGAGCTGCAGCGCGAGGACGTGGTGCTGGAGATCGGCGGGGGCCTGGGGGTGCTCTCGGAGTACCTGGCCGAGCGGGTAGGGCACGTGCACGTGGTCGAGATCGACGAGCGCCTACGCGAGGCGCTGTGCGACGCGACCGGCGCGCACGCCAACGTGACGGTGCACTGGGGGGATGCGATGAGGATCGATCTGCGCAGCCTCGACCCGGAGCCGAGCAAGCTCGTGGCGAACATGCCCTACGGGATCGCCGCCGGTGCGCTGCTGCGCACGATCGAGGAGCTCCAGAGCATCGGCTGCTGGGTGGCGATGGTCCAGCGCGAGGTCGGCGAGCGCCTGGCAGCGGCGCCGGGCAGCGGCGCCTATGGCGTGCCGTCGGTGCTCGCGCAGCTCGCCTGTGACGTGGAGGTGCTGCGCCTGATCCCCCGGACGGTCTTCTACCCGGTGCCGAATGTCGACTCGGTGCTCGTGCGCCTGCGCCGGCGCTCGGCCGGGCGCACACCGGCGCTGCGCGAGCTCGTCGTCGGTGCCTTCGCCCACCGGCGCAAGACCCTGGCCGGGTCGCTGGCGCTGTCCGGACGCTGCGGCGCTTCGCGCGCGCAGGTGGCGCAGGCGCTCGAGGCGCTCGGCCAGCCCGCCGACGCGCGCGCCGAGCGCCTCTCCCCGGAGGACTTCCGGTCGCTCGGGCGCCTACTCGGTCTATGAGGCCCTACCGCGCGCTCGCTCCCGCGAAGGTCAACCTCGGGCTGTTCCTGGGGCCCAAGCGGGCCGCCGACGGCCGCCACGAGTTGGTCACGGTGATGCAGTCGATCTCGCTCGCGGACGAGCTCACGCTCGAGCCCCTCGCGGCGGCGGCGACCGCGGACGAGCTCGTTTGCCCGGGGGTTGCAGGAGCGCCCGCGGAGAACCTCGCGGCCGGCGCCCTGCGGGCCTTTCGCACCCGCACGGGGTGGGATGGACCGGCGGTGCGCCTGAGCATCCGCAAGCGGATACCGGTGGCAGCCGGCCTCGGCGGCGGCTCTGCCGACGCGGCCGCGACGCTGCGCCTGGCCCGTCGGGCGTCGGGGCTGGGCGATGAGGCGCTGCTGCTCGAGTTGGCGGCGCAGCTCGGCGCCGATGTGCCCGCGCAGATCGCGCCCGGACGCTGGCTTGCCGGCGGCGCCGGCGAGAAGCTGCAGCGCCTGGCGGACCCGAGCCCTGCCTTCACCCTGCTGCTGGCGCCGCTGGACGCCGCGCTGTCCAGCGGCGCGGTATACGCCGAGGCCGACCGTCTCGGCCTCGCGCGGACGATGGATGCCCTCGAGGAGCGCCGCCGGGCGATCGGCGAGGCACTCGGCCTCGGTGCGCTACTGCCGGGCGCGGGCGAGCTGCTGTACAACGACCTCCAGGCGGCCGCCGTGTCGCTGTGTCCCGAGATCGCCGATGTACTCTCGCTTGTGCGCCAGACCGGGGCAGAGCAGACGTTCGTCAGCGGCTCGGGGCCGACGGTCGTCGGGCTGTTCACGCAGGGCGATGGCCTCGAGCGAGCCGAACGCGCGGTGGCCGACGTCCGCGGACGGCTGCCCGAGGCGATCTGCTCGCGCCCCGTGGACGAGGCGTTCGCACGGGCAAGCGACATCCCGGTACGTCACAATCACCCTCACAAAGAGCAATGAACAGAACGGCCATCAATGACCTCGTCGCCGTCTGCGCCGCAACGTTCGGGCTGGCGCTCTATGCCGGCCTGATCCTGCTGCCCGCGTGGTCGGCCTACTCGCGCCTGTGGCAGCGGCTGGCGGCAACGGTGCTGTCGCTGTACGTTCTTGCGGTGCTGGTTGGCCTCGGCGTGGCCGCGGCGCTCGCCGCCGTCTACCTCTGGGGCTAGCCGGCGTGTCCGAGCTCGCGGCGCTGGACGCGATCACCGAGGCGCTCGAGTCCGGTGCGGGCCTGCCCGAGGTCGTGCGCGCAGCGGCCAGGGCGCTGGACGCGAGCCTCGCTGTTACCGACGCCTGGGGGGCAACGCTTGCGGTGGCGGCGGGCTCGCCCGCCGAGGAGCGCTCGCTGCTCTCGCAGGGAAAGGGCGTGAGCAGCATTCCGCTGCGCGTGGCGGACACGAGCGTCGGGACGCTGCACATGCGCACAAAGGCCGAGCCGAGCGCTTCCATGCGAAGGCTGCTCGTGACGATGATCGCCTCGGAGGTGGAGCGGGTGCGAGCCCCCGAGCGAGTGTCCGAAACCGCCGCTGCCGACTTCCTGCGCGCCGTGGTTCGGCGCGAGCTGGGCGACCGCGAGCAGCTGCTGGCACGCGCCAGCGCCCTCTCGCTCGAGCTCGAGCAGGGCGCCAGCATGATCGTCGCGCGCGCCCACCCGCAGGCGCCGACCGACGAGGGCTGGCGCGGACGCGTGCGGGCCGTGGCCGAGCGCGGCGCGCGGGCGGTCGTCAACCGCTCGATCGCCGCGCAGTTCGCGCGTGAGGACTCCGGGCACGGGCCGCAGGGGGCAGTCGGCGCCGAGATCCTCCTGCTTGTTCCCGGCGGCGAGGAGGCGACCGCGGCACGCGCCGCCGAGGGGATCCTGCGCGAGATGGAGGCGGGACTGAAGGGGTACACGTTCGCAATCGGGCGCAGCCGCATAGCCGAGGACCCCCTCGAGCTGCCCCGTGCCGCCAGCGAGGCGCTGCTCGCAGCCAACGTGGCGCAGGGAGGGGAGGACGGAACGGCGCTGGCCTTCGAGCAGACGGGCGCCTACAGGCTGCTGCTGTCGGCGATGAGCGAGAACCCGTCGGAGCTGCAGCGCTTCTACGCCGAGACGGTCGAGCCGCTGGTCGCCTACGACGAGCAGTACGAGACCGATCTCGTGCGCACGCTGGAGGCGTTTCTGGAGGCTGACGGCAACGTGGCCGGCACCGCCCAGCGGCTGTTCACCCACCGCCACACGATCTACTACCGCCTGGAGCGCGTGCGCGAGCTCTCGGGGCTCGACGTCAGCTCGAGCGACGGACGGGAGAAGCTGAGTCTCGGGCTGAAGGCGATGCGGGTGCTCGGGATCTCCTCGGCCGTCGGCCCCGCATCGGAGGCGGGGGCCGAAGGCGGGCGCGTGCCCCGTCGCGCGCCCAGCAGGCGCTCCTAGCGACCGGCGCTCAGAACCTGCGCGCGGCGAACTCGATCGCGTAGGTCGCGCCGGCGAGTTCCTGCCCGAGCAGCGGGGGCACGGCCGGGGTGACGCCCACGCCGGCTTCGCGATATTCGCCCGTGAGGATCACGCGGCGGTGTTCGGCAGAGGCCATCCAGGCGGCGACCATGCGCGCCGCCGTCGCGTAGGCGCCCGTGCCCCAACCGATGTTCTGGCCGACCGACACGCGCCTGGCGCGGGCCGGATAGTGCGTGCCGGAAAGCAGCGTCAGCGGCGTCAGGCCCGGAGGACGGTCGTCGGCGAAGTAGTTCCAGCTCACCATGTCGTTGACCTGGCTGGTCGCCAGCCTCCTCAGTTCGCGGTTCGCGCGCAGCGGTCGGAGGCGGTGGGCGCCCCTCATCTCGTCGATCAGGCACAGCGTGGCGGCGTCGACCTTCGCCGCGTTGGCGGCGCTGGGGCTGAGGTTGGTGTTCGCGCAGGGCCGCCACGCCGCCCGCGCCCACGAGCCGACCGTATTGACCGTGCCCAGGCACAGCGAAGCGGCCACGAGGAGGGCGCCGATGTCTCGTCGAACTCTGGGTACTCCCCGGGACAAGAAGCAGGCATGGTTGCAAACGCAGGAGATGTAACATGCACACACGTAGGAACGGCCGCGGAACGGCCTCTTGCGGGGCGAGACGGCCCCTTGCGGGGCGAGACGGCCCTTGCGGGGTGAGACGGCCCCTTGTGGAGCGAAACGGCCCCTTGCGGAGCGAAACGGCCCCTTGCGGGGTCAAACGGCCCCTTGCGGGGCCCGCGATCTATCCTTCTGCGGACCCTTGGGGGGTCGTCCAATGGCAGGACATCAGGTTTTGGTCCTGAGAATCGGGGTTCGAATCCCTGCCCCCCAGCTCGCCCTCCAGCTAGTGCCCCAAGCTCGCGCAGGCCGCCGGCGCCACCGGCGCCGAGTGCGCCCCCGGGCCGATCGCAGCCCGGAGCGGGGCGAGACTGCTGTGAGCGAATAGCATCCCTGTGGTGAACGCCCCGATCGTCCTCGTCCTCGCCGCGGGCCAGGGCACGCGCATGCGCTCGAAGGCTGCCGAAGGTCCTGCATCAGCTGTGCGGCAGGCCGATGGTGCTGTGGCCGGTGCGCGCAGCGCTGGAGGCCGGCGCCGGCCGGGTGGTGGTCGTGGACTCTCCGGCCAGGGAGCTCGAGCCGGCCCTGCCCGAGGGCGTCGAGCTGGCGGTGCAGCCGCAGCCGAACGGCACCGGCGGGGCGGTCATCGCGGCGATGTCCCACCTGCAGGCCGAGCCGGCGCCCGGGCCCGCCGCGGGGACCGTGGATGGCTCGCGCGGCGCACCGGCCGGCCCGCGGGCGCCGATCGTCGTGCTGAGCGGCGATGTGCCGCTGCTGAGCGGCGAGGCGATCGCGGGGCTGATCCAGGCGCACGCGCAGAGCGGCGCCATCGCCACGATGATGACGACGATCCTCGAGGATCCAAGCGGCTACGGGCGGGTGGTGCGCGACGCCAGCGGAGCGGTGCAGCGCGTGGTCGAGACCAAGGAGCAGGGGGACTCGACCGAGCAGGAGCGCCAGATCAAAGAGGTCAATACGGGCATCTACGTGTTCGATTCCCCCGCCCTCTCGGCGGCGCTGCCCAGGCTGCGCACCGAGAACGCTCAGGGCGAGCTGTATCTGCCGCAGGTGCTCGAGGAGCTGCGGGCCGAGGCCGGGACGGTCGGCGCTCATGCCGTGGATGACCCGAGGCTGGTGCTCGGCATCAACGATCGGGTGGCGCTGGCGCGCGTCTCGGCGCTCGCACAGCAGGCCATCCACGAGCGGCACATGCGCGCCGGCGTGGGCATCGTCGATCCGCGGACGACGGTCATCGACGTCGACGTCCAGATCGGAGCGGACACCGTCATCGAGCCTTTCAGCACGATCAGGGGGAGCAGCAGGATCGGCGAAGCCTGCACCGTGCGCCACTCCTATCTCGTGGACTGTGTGCTCGAGGATGGCGTGAGCGTGGGGCCCTTCGCGTATCTGCGCCCGGGAACCGTTCTTCGCAGCGGGGCCAAGGCCGGCACGTTCGTGGAGCTGAAGAACTCCGACATCGGCGCCGGGGCGAAGGTTCCCCACCTCTCCTACATCGGCGACGCCGACGTGGGCGAGCAGACGAACCTCGGGGCCGGCACCATCACCGCCAACTACGACGGCTTCCAGAAGCACCGCACCACGATCGGCAGCCGCGTGCGCGGCGGCGTGGACACCGCGTTCGTGGCTCCCGTGACGGTGGGCGACGATGCGTGGACGGCGGCCGGATCGGTGGTCACCAAGGACGTGCCTGCGGGCGCGCTGGCGGTGGCGAGGTCCCGGCAGGAGAACATCGAGGAGTTCGCCGAGCGGTCGAAGGCCGGCCGGCAGGGAGCACGGCCTTTACACTCCGAGGAGAGATGAGCAGCGTGATGGACACGAGCACGCAGCCCTCGCGGGCGAGCCTGCCGATCGACTACAACAAGCGGCTCATGCTCTTCAGCGGGCGCGCGAATCTCCAGCTCGCGGTCGACATCGCCGACAAGCTCGGCGTGGAGCTCGGACCGGTGACGCTGAGGACGTTCTCCAACGGCGAGGTGTACTGCCGCTATGAGGAGTCGATTCGCGGGGCCGACGTGTTCATCGTGCAGTCGACCTGCGGGAACGCCCAGGCGGGGGTGACCGCGAACGATGCGCTGATGGAGCTGCTGTTCATGATCGACGCCGCCGTCGGCGCCTCGGCCCACCGCGTGATCGCGGTCACCCCTTGGTTCGGCTACTCGCGCCAGGACAAGAAGTCCGCGCCGCGGGAGCCGATCTCCGCGCGCCTGGTCGCGCGCATGCTCGAGGCCGCGGGGGCCGACAGGGTGCTGACGATGGACCTCCACGCCGGCCAGATCCAGGGCTTCTTCCAGAAGCCGGTGGATCACATGACGGCGCTGTTCATGCTGACGCAGTACTTCGCCGATCTCGGGCTGTCAGATCTGGTCGTCGTCGCGCCGGACGCCGGACGGGTGAAGCTGAACAAGAAGTTCGCCTCCAAGATCGGCGCCGAGCTGGCGATCCTCGACAAGGAGCGCCCGGCCCAGCAGGTGGCGGAGATCGGGTACGTGATCGGCGACGTGAGAGGCAAGACGGCGGTGATCGTGGACGACATCATCGACACCGCGGGAACGCTGAGGGCTGCGGCCAGGACGGTGAGCGAGGCCGGTGCCTCGCGCGTGTACGCCGCGGCCACGCACGCCATGTTCTCCGGAGAAGCATTCGAGAACCTGAGGGCCTCGGGCTTCGAGGAGATCGTGGTCACCGACACCATCCCGGTGAACCCGGACCGCCCCAAGAACATTCGCGTGCTGCCCTGCGCCGAGCTGCTGACCGACTCGATCCGGCGGATCTTCGTCGACGACTCGGTCAGCGAGGTGTTCGGGGGCGAGAACCAGCTGTTTTAGACTCCCCCCGCGAACACTGGCGTTCCGGTGGGTGCGCGACAACTGGCGCGACAGTCTCACGCGGTTGCCTCAGTCATCGCGTCCCGCCTGCCTAGCCTGCATCGCAGCGGCGCGGCGAGCCCCGCCGACCGGCAGGGGTGCCGAGTCCAGGAGCGTCACGCCGGCTCGGTTGTATTTCTGCCAGCCGGTAACGCCTTCCCGCTCGACCTGCTCAAGCCGGTAGTTCTCCAGCGCCGTAACGCATACCACCGTGCGTAGACGAGCGAGGGTGGCAACCCACCGCTCCAGCGTGTCATTCCGGCCACGCGGCGGGGCCAAAAGAAGACGCGATCAAGGCGTGGATCTGGAAAAGGGCCGAGGCGTTGGGCGTGACCGATCTTGTCCCGGCCGGCTGGAAGCGCGCCCGGTCACGTCGATGAGGGCCGTGCGGCGCTTGGGCCCCTGGGGTGCGGCAGTCCCCCTACCCCTCCAGCACCACGGCTTCGAGGGCCGTTGCCACATCCGGGAAGCCGACGATCGCGCGAACGATCTTGCCGTCCTTGACCTCGTAGGCGTCCGCGAAATGAACCTCGATTACGTCGCTGCCTTTGCCCTTGCCGTGCGAGCGTGTGTCGCAGATGACCCACGGGTGAGCATCGATGTAGTCGTAGACCTCTGCCCCGAACTCGTCGTAGGGCTCGGTCCAATGTGCCACGACCCGGCGGAGGGCCTCACGGCCTTGAAGCACCTCGGGCATGCCGGGAGGGGGCTGGAGATCGCAGAACTCAACGTGAACGTCGGGATGATAGAGCTCGAAGAGGGCGTCCCAGTCGCCCACGTTCAGCAATTCGGTGCACCGGAGGAGGATCTCCACGTTCTTCTGCGACATCACCTAAGCGAAGCAGCGCGATCGGGGCGGCACATCCGTATTCGGCCACGTGGGTCCGGCTACATGGCGAGCTGGCGGCGATCGTGAGGCCGGTCGGGTTCTACGGTTCCGCGATAAGGACGGATTCAAACGAGCCCGGGTCCACGACGGGTTCGCCGTGATGCAGCCTGACGTAGTCCCGGCTGAAGTCCAGATAGCCGCTCAGTTGAAACCGCGCCAGGCAACTGACATGGGTCGCGTTGTAGCGATGGCATTGAGACACGCTGATCGGCATGGTGAAGTTGTCCCAGTACAGGTACTCGTACACGATGACTTCCTGTTCAGCGACTGCCTTTGCCAAGAACGCGCCGTGAGCCGAAGCCCCAGCCGGCAGGCAGAGGCATACGAGCGACACAACGGCAAGAACACGCCTCACAACCACAAGAACACGGCTCGCGCCACGGGGTTTCTACGCGGACGGCAGCAGGCGTCGGCCATCATCCGGCAGGCAGGATGACGGCGCTCGACGCGAGCGGCAGGCGACTAGCCCCGGGCCGCCGGGGGAATGTGGGGAGCGACCCGGGGTGTCGTCGTCCAGGCGGGCATCCTGCTTTCCCGCGACGCGGCGACGCGCCTCTACCCGCCGACGTGCAGATAGGACTGAACCCTCCTTACGACGGCCTCCAGGTGACCGTCTGTCCTCACCCGCAAGAGCTGGCCTTTCGGTCCGGACACGATTGGCGGACGGTCCACACGGCTCACAACCTCGTGATATCTGGGAAGCCGCTCCAGGCGATGGATCTGTCGCGTCGTGAGCGGTATCGGGTTCGACATCTTCCCGCCTCCGGTCTTGTCGACTGGTTTGCCGAAGAGCGGTAGTTACCCGTCCTGTTGCGGCGCGAAACCAACTCGGTCCGTCTTGCAGTCCTCGACCATGAAGCGACCCGAGTTTCTCCGCCAGCTCGCCTCGGAGGCGGAGGGCGAACGATGACGAACGAACCGACCGGCGAGCAGAGCCGCGAGCTGTCGGCGTCGGCCCGAGCCGAGGCGCAGCGCATCCTCGACGCCGAAGCCCGCCGGCTACTGGCCGAGCAGCTTGCACGAGCCCGGAAGGGCGGTGCATGATGGCGAGTCCAAGTGTGCGTGAGCCCGAACCGTGGGAGTCGAACGCGGCGGCTCCGTGACCGTCCTAAAGCCAAGACAGGAGAACAAACCGATGATCTCGCCCGCTGAGAAAGACCTTCTGGAAGTCATGGACGAGGGTCACCGCGTGCTGAATGACCTCCGTGGTGCGGAGACGTACCCACGCAATCTGCTCGGGGCGATCCGCATGGCGGAGCCGGATGCTTTGGCGTCAGCTGTATTCACTGCCCTCGTGGTGTCGTCCGACGATGAGGCCCCGGACCCCATCCGCGATCTGCGCGACCAGTGGCGCGAGGATGCAGGCAAGCGAGGAGGCGATGCGTGATGCCAAGCGTCCGCGACCCCGAACCCTGGGAGTCAAGCGCGGCCGGTCCGTTCCTGACGATCGACTCGCCGCGTGGCGCGGTGGCTGTGCAGAGTCTCGGCGCCGAGCGCTTCCGCGTATCGGCACCCGACCACGAGCAAGAGGTGGTCGGGTTTGAGGAGGCACGGTCAGCGGCACATGAACTCGCCGGGAGGACCGATGCCACGGCGTAGAACCTTCACGAGCGAGCTGTACCGGGCCGCGAGGCTGAGCGCGACTCGCAAGGGCCATCCGCACTGGCAGAGCGTCACGGAGGGGGAGGGCCAAGAACATGGCGCTAGGGCGTCTGCTTGGGCGTGCCGGGGTATGGCGGAGGTTGTGGCGATGAACAAACTGTGGTCCGTGCAGCAGGTGCGGTCTGCACTCTGTTGAAATGGGGACCGTGGGCGACGTTGTGCGCATGCCTCCTCGAGGCCACTATCTGGCGTGGGAGGCGGGACAGCTGGCTGGCGTATCGGGCGCGAAGATCGGGCAATGGGCGCACTACGGCTACATCCGGGCCTCTCAGTCAGAGCCGGGCGACTATCCGAAGATCTATAGCTACCAGGACGTGGCCGAGGCTATGGTGGTGCATCAGCTCTTGGAGCACGACACCTCCTATCGCCTGATCCGCACGACACTTGACGAGCTTCGGAAAGACCCAGACCTCGGGGATTGGCCGCTCTCGCAAGTCGAGCTATCGGCAGCCGGCTCACGGTCCCTCTTAGTCCGACGGCGAGGTGGTGAGCACTTCGACCTGACTGGCCGTCCGTGGCACGCCATGCTGGACGCGGGCGATCTTAGGAAGATCGCTGCAGACCTTAATCGCGGCGGATGGGCAGCGCGTCGGATACCCGGCCTAAGACACATCGAGGTCGACCCGGACCGTCTCAGCGGCCGACCAGTGATCCGTGGCAGGCGAGTTGCCGCGCAAGACGTCGCCGAGACGGCTGAGGAGCCTGGCGGTCGTGAGGAGCTAGAAGAGGGCTATGGCTTGAAGCTTGCGGAGATCGACGACGCCCGGAACTGGTGGCGAGAGGTCCGTCAGCTCGCAGCGTGACCACCCTCGGCCGACTTCTCATCATTGATGAGGGTCTGGACGCGCGCTTGGCCTCCCAGCTCGAACAGCGAGTCCGAAACGCAAAGAGTGCGGCACTGCACGGGTTGACCGGCCTCAAGGATGAGCCGCTGCTTCAGGCAGTCGCGAGTCTGGACGAGCCCGATCCGGTCCTCGTTACCAACGATGACGACATGCCAGGTGAGCATGGACGGCTCATCGGGAGGCTAGGGCTTACGATCGCGACTGTTGACGGTCGACGCAAACCGGGCTGGCCCGCCGAGCCGTGGAAGAAGGGGACGATCCACCGATGGGCTCACGTCATGCAGGAGCAGCAAGCCGGCACACAGAGGCGCTACTCGCCTAGCGGGCCCGCGACCTGGACCGCACGACGGCGCTAGCTCTGGCCGACAAGGATGACGCATCGTTGTCAACGCAATGTCAGCGAACGTAGCTGGACGGGCTAGCATGCGGCGTCATGGAGACAGCGCCGCGGCCCGTAATCGCCCGTAATCTCGGACTCTCCGCTACCGGCCGGCATGGGGCGGCACGGACGATGGAGAACCAGCTGTTCTGAAACGCATAGGCCTGATCGTCGTCGGCGTGCTCCTGTTCCTGGCGATCAGCGGCCTGCTGGCAAGGTTCTTCTCGGTCGAAAACACCGAACGTGACGATGAGCTCGCGCTGATCGAAGCGCAGACGAGAGGCGACGTGAACGGCATGCTCGCTCGCCTCGACGGCTGCCGGGCGAGCCCCCCGTGTGTCGCGATCGTGCGGGCCGACGCGAGCCGCCTGCGCCGCAGCGGCGCAGTGAAGATCCTGTCGCTGAAATCTCCCAACGCACATTCGCTGGGCAGCTCGACGGCGACGACACGCCTGGCCTGGACGGTGATCGGGAGACTGCCGGTGGTGCAGTGCATACGGGTGCACCGCAGCGGTAACTTCTTCGCCGGGATCACGGTCACGCTCCTGTCGCTCAGTGCGCCCATCCCCAACGAAGCGGATTGCTAGAGTCATTGCCCGCCCAATGGCCGACACGACCACCAAGCTGAATGTGAGCAGCCGCACCGCGGACGGCTCCCGTGCCGCACGGCGGTTGCGCCGCGCGGGCCGCGTGCCCGGCGTCCTCTACGGCGGCGGCGGGGATTCGGTGGGCTTCGACGCGGACGCGCGCGAGCTGCGTCTGGCGCTGGCCTCCTCGGGCGCGGTGCTGGACCTGAGCGTCGACGGACAGAAGGCCACGCCGGTGGTGCTCAAGGAAGCCCAGCGCGACCCGGTGCGTGGCGAGACAGTGCACGTCGATCTGCTGCGGGTGCGCCTGGATGAGGCGATCAGCGCGGTCGTGCCGCTGGAGCTTGCCGGCGTCGACGACGCGCCCGGCGTGAAGGAAGGGGGCGTGCTCGAGCAGATCGTGCGCGAGCTCAACGTGCAGGCCCTGCCCACTGCCATCCCGGAGTCGATCGTGCATGAGGTGGGCGCGATGCAGATCGGCGAGACGATCGCTCTGGCGGCGGTGCTGATACCCGAGGGCGTGACGCTGCTGGATGACATCGAGGACACGGTGGTGGCGACGCTCTCCCCGCCGCGGCTGCAGAGCGAAGTCGAGGAGGAGATCGAGGCCGAGACCGAGCTCGTCGGCGAGGAGGCGGGCGAGACGGCGGAGGGCGCCGGCGACGAGGGCACCTCGAGCGAGGAGTAGCAGCTCCTGCGAAACCCCTTTGGCGGTGGCGGCGGTGGCGGGCCCGTCGACTGGTTGATCGTGGGATTGGGCAACCCCGGGCGCGAGCATGCGGGCACTCGTCACAACGTGGGCTTCATGGTGGCGCACGCGCTGGCCGAGCGCTGGGAGCTCGGGCGGGCGAAGCAGCGCTTCCGCGGACAGATCGTGCAGGGACGGGTCGCTGGCCCCGCGGCCAGCGGGCTGCCCGCGGGGATGCGCCCACGGGTGGCGCTGCTGTGTCCACGGACCTACATGAACGAGGCCGGGCGCTCGGTCGGTCCCGCGCGGGGCGCGTTCAAGCTCCCGCTCGAGCGGGTAGTCGTGGTGCACGACGAGATCGATCTTCCCTTCGGCGAGGTGCGCACGCGCATGGGCGGCGGGCTGGCCGGCCACAACGGCCTCAAGTCGATCCGCCAGGAGCTGGGTGGCGCCGACTTCATGCGGGTGCGCGTCGGTGTGGGTCGGCCCGAATCGACCGACCCCGAGATCGTCTCGGCCTACGTGCTGGGGCGCTTCCGCGAGCGCGAGGCGCAGGTGAGCGAGCTGATCGCAGGAGCGTGCGAGCAGGTCGAGGCGATCGTGCTCGCAGATGAAGCCTCGGCGGGCGAGGGCGGGACGCCGGGAAGGGCAAGCGGCTAGATGGCGCTCGCTGCGCCATCGTTGCGCTCGCTGCTCGGCCTCATCCAGGAGGACCAGTCGGCCAGGGTCCTGGCAGCCGGCGGTGGGCACGCGTTCGTCTCGGCGGCGCTTCGTCCCTACCTGATCGCGGCACTCGCCGACTTCGACGAGTCCGCGCGCGCGCGCCCGACGCTCGTGGTCGTGGGCGACGATCGCGCGGCGCGCGACATGGCGGCCGACCTTCGCGCCTGGCTTGCGCCGCGCCGCGTGCGCTACTACCCGTCGCGAGGGGTCGCCTACGAGTCGCACCTCGTTCCTCCGCCGCACCTGGTCGGACTGCGCGTGGCCGCGCTGGATGCGCTGCTCGCGGCGCGGGGAGCCGGCGAGGCGCGCTCCGCGAGTGCTGGGGCGAGCTCGAGCGCGAACGTCGCGGAGGGACAGCCCGTGGTGGTGGTCAGCGCGGTGGCGCTGTCGGAGAAGGTCCCCGACCCGGAGCTGCGGCCGCGCTCGTTCACACTGCGGGTGGGCGAGCTGCTGGAACTGGACGAGTGCGCGGCAGAGCTCGCGGACGCGGGCTATGAGCGGGTCGACCAGGTGGAGGAGCGGGGGCAGTTCGCGCTTCGGGGCGGTCTGCTGGACGTGTTCCCGGCAACGGAGGAGCGCGCGGTGCGGGTCGACATGTTCGACGTCGAGATCGAATCGCTGCGCTGGTTCTCGACGTTCACCCAGCGCTCGCTGGGCGATGTGCAGGAGGTCGAGCTCGCACCGGCGGCGGAGCTCGCGGCCGAGCACCGGGCGCTGGCGGAGATCGCGGTCGCGGTCGCTTCCGATGCAGGCGGGAACTCCTCCGGTCGGCCGGATGTCGCCGAGCTGTTGCCGGTCGAGCGCTTCGGCGCGCTGTTGGATCTGGTGGGGGAGCAGCCCGAGCTGGTGGTGGCCGCCGAGGAGGAGCTCGCGCCGGTCCTGAGCGACCACTGGACCGACGTGTGCGCCGCGTTCGGGGACGAGGATGCCCACCACCTGTATGTGAACCCGCAGAGCATCCGCGGCGCGCTCGAGCAGAGGGCGCGGATCTGGCTGTCGGCGACGGCCAGCGGCCAGGCGATAGAGCTGCGGGCCCAATCGGCGGACACCGCGGCGCGCTCGCTGGCCGAGGCCGAGCCTGAGCTCGAGAAGCTCGTGCGCTCGGGCTACCGGACGGTCGTGACGTTTCCCCGGCGCGGTGAGGGTGAGCGGGCGGCCTACAACCTCGGCCGTCTGAAGGCCAAGTGGCTGGATGAAGAGGTGGACGTAACGCGCCAGGTGCTCGAGCCGTCGCTGCGGTTCGCAGCAGCGTCCCTGCGGGAGGGCTTCGTTGCGCCCGCGCTCAAGCTGGCGGTGTTCCCCGAGCACCGGCTGCTGCGCCGCCGCCTCGCCCGCCGCGGCGGTGCCGAGGGGCCGCCGGAGGGTGGTCGGGACGGGGTTCGCCGAGGGGCGCTTCGCTCGTTCAGCGAGCTGCGGGCGGGCGACATCGTCGTGCACGAGGACCACGGCGTGGCACGGTTCGCCGGCTTTGAGACGCGCACCGTGGCGAACGTCACGCGCGACTACCTGTATCTCGAATATCAGGGCGATGACAGGGTATTCGTGCCCACCGACCAGCTCGCGAAGATCTCGCGCTATGTCGGCGCAGGCGGCGAGCACCCGCCGCTGAGCAAACTGGGCGGAACGCGCTGGGAGACGATGAAGGCCCGCGCTCGGCGCGCCGCGCAGCAGCTCGCCGGCGAGCTGCTGACTCTGTATGCGGAGCGCAGCCGGCGGGCGGGACATGCATTCGGCGCCGGACTCCGACTGGCAGCGAGACTTCGAGGAGCGCTTCCCCTTCACCGAGACCCCCGACCAGCGCGAGGCGATCGAGCTAGTCAAGGGCGACATGGAGGCGCCGCGGCCGATGGATCGGCTGATCTGCGGGGACGTCGGCTACGGCAAGACCGAGGTGGCCCTGCGGGCGGCATTCAAGGCCGCCAACGAGGGCAAGCAGGTGCTGATGCTGGTGCCCACGACGATCCTCGCCCAGCAGCACTACGGCACGTTCGCCGAGCGCCTGGCCGACTTCCCGCTCACGTTGGAGCACGTCTCGCGGTTTCGCTCCCCGGCCGAGCAGAAAGCGGCCGTGAAGGGCTTTGCCGAGGGCCGGGTGGACATCCTGATCGGTACCCACCGCGTGCTCTCGCGCGACGTGCGCGCCAAGGACCTGGGCCTGTTGATCGTCGATGAGGAGCAGCGCTTCGGCGTCAAGCAGAAGGAGCTCCTGCGTCAGTTGAAGCTGAAGGTGGACGTGATCTCGATGTCGGCGACGCCGATTCCGCGCACGCTGCAGATGTCGCTGGCGGGGCTGCGCGACATCTCGGTGATCGAGACGCCTCCGGAGGGCAGACGGCCGGTCAGGACCTACGTGGGCGAGTACGAGGAGGAGCTAGTCAAGCTCGCGATCATGCGCGAGCACGAGCGCGGCGGGCAGGCGTTCTTCCTGCACAACCGCATCGACTCGATCGAGCAGACCGCCGAGCGGCTGCGGGCGCTGTGTCCCGGCGTGCGCTTCGCGGTCGCGCACGGACAGATGGGCGAGGGAGAGCTCGAGGCCGTGATGATGGACTACCTGCGCGGTGGCGCCGAGGTGCTGGTGTGCACGTCGATCATCGAGTCGGGGATCGACATCCCGCAGGCGAACACGCTGATCGTCGAGCACGCGGACACGTTCGGGCTCGCCCAGCTCTACCAGATCCGGGGCCGGGTGGGGCGCAGTCGCGAGCGGGCGTACGCCTACCTGCTGTACGACTCGGCGGCGGCGCTCACGCGCGAGGCGGGGCAGCGGCTGTCCGCTCTGTCGGACTACACCGAGCTCGGCGCGGGCTTTCAGATCGCGATGCGCGACCTGGAGATCCGCGGGGCCGGGAACCTGCTCGGCGACGAGCAGTCCGGGCACGTGGCCGCGCTGGGGTTCGAGCTGTACATGCAGATGCTCGATGAGGCGGTGCGGGCGGCCGGGCCGCACGGCGAGGAGGAGGAGCTCTCCGAGCCGGTGCGCCTGGACGTGAACGTGGATGCCTATGTGCCGGCGGACTACGTCCCCTACGAGCAGGCGAAGATCGAGGTGCATCGCCGCGTGGCGGGCGCCCTGGAGGTGGCCGATGTGGAGCGGCTGCGCGAGGAGCTCCAGGACCGCTTCGGCCCGGTGCCGGAGCCGCTTGAGAACCTGCTCGCGCTGCAGCGCGCACGTATCAAGTTCGGACAGGCCGGCGCGCGCACGGTGAGCTTCAGGGGGGATCGCCTGGCCGTGGTGCCGATCGAGCTGGACTCCGCGCGAGCGAAAGCGACTGCGGGGGGAGCTGCCCGGCGCGCTGTACGAGTTCGGTCGCTCGCAGGTCTCCCTGCGCGTTCCCAAGGATGGCAAGGAGCGCTTCCCGGCCGTCGTGAAGGCGGCGGACGTGCTGCTGGCGGTGATGCGCGAGGCGGCCTGAAAGTCGATGCACGGCCGGTTACGCACGAGCCCGCTGGCTTTCCGCTAGAGTGCCCGCGTCGTGTCCAGAGCTTCGCTTCATCTCGGCGCTAGGCGCCGTTTTCTTTGCCATCGCCGGCCTGTCGGCATGTGGCGGGGGCATTCCCGGCAATGCGGTGGTGTCAGGTCAACGGCAATCCGATCACAAAGTCGACCTTCGAACACTGGCTGGCGGTGGCCGCGGCCTCGAACCGCCACGGCGGGATCCAAGCCGGTGATTCCGGACCCGCCCAAGTACACGGCCTGCATCGCGCACCTGCAAGCGATCGCTCCCAAACCGGCGAAAGGACAGACCGCGCCGACCGAAGCGCAGCTGAAGTCCCAGTGCGAACAGCAGTACAAATCGCTGCAGCAGGAGGTGCTCGGCTTCCTGATCTCCGCGAGCTGGGTGATCGGTGAAGGCGAAAGCCTGGGCGTGAAGGTCAGCGACAAGGAAGTCGAAAAGGAATTCGCCAAAATCAAGAGCCCAGCAGTTCCCCAAAGCGAGCGGAATTCCAGAAATTCCTGGCGAGCTCGGGCCAGACCGTCTCGGACCTGCTGCTGCGGGTGAAGCTGAACCTGCTGTCGACAAGAATCCAGCAGAAGATCGCGAAAGAGAAAGCCAACATCACCACAAGCGCAGATCGAAAAGTACTACAACGAAAACAAGTCGCACTTCGGCACGCCGGAAAAGCGCACGATCAAGATCATCCTCACCAAGACCGAAGCACAGGCGCAGAAGGCCAAGAAGGAAATCGAATCGGGCAAGAGCTTTGCGAGCGTGGCAAAGAGCGTCTCGATCGACCCGACCAGCAAGGCCAACGGCGGCCTGATCGTCGGCGTGGTCAAAGGCCAGGAGGAGAAGGCGCTCGACAGCGGCGATCTTCTCCGCCAAGCCGAACGTGCTGAGCGGTCCTGTGAAGACGCCGTTCGGCTACTACATCTACGAAGTCAAGAGCATCACCAAGGGCAGCCAGCAGACGCTGGCGCAGTCGCAGGCGCAGATCAAGCAGCAGCTCACCTCGGCCCAGCAGCAGACGGCACTGAGCAACGTTCGTCAAGGAATTCAAAAAGAAGTGGACCGCCAAAACGGAATGTCGCGCGGGCTACGTCGGTGATGGACTGCAAGGGCTACAAAGCGCCCAAGACGAGCACGACGACCACCGGGTCGGAAACTCCCTAGGACCGACAGCGCGGGCCGATTGCGCCGCGGTCGCGCGCGCCGGAGGCGAAGCCGTGATCGGCTCCGGGGATCGCGATGCCGCTGAGCGACGGGGCGCGGGCGATGAGCAAGATCGAGCGAGTGCACGCCCGCCAGATCCTCGACAGCCGGGGCAACCCGACGGTCGAGGTGGAGGTCGGGCTGAGCTCCGGCGCCGAGGGCCGCGCGGCGGTGCCCTCGGGGGCCTCGACGGGCGAGTTCGAGGCGACCGAGCTGCGCGACGGCGGCGATCGCTGGCAGGGCAAGGGCGTGACGCGGGCGGTCGCGAACGTCGATGGCGAGATCGCGCAGAGCGGTCCTCGGCATGGACGCCGCCGACCAGGGGGGCCTCGACCGGGCGCTGATCGAGCTCGACGGCACGCCAAACAAGTCGCGGCTGGGCGCCAACGCGATCCTGGGCGTCTCGCTCGCCGCGGCGCACGCGCAGGCCGCCGAGGAGGGGCTCGCGCTGTGGCGCTACCTCGGCGGCGGGCAGGCGCGGGTGCTGCCGGTGCCGATGATGAACGTGCTCAACGGCGGGGCGCACGCGGACAACAAGGTCGACTTTCAGGAGTTCATGGTGGTGCCGTGCGGCGCGCCGACGTTCTCGGAGTGCCTGCGCATGGGCGCCGAGGTGTTCCACGCGCTCAAGCGCACGCTGCACGAGCGCGGGCTGGGCACGGCCGTCGGGCGACGAGGGCGGGTTCGCGCCCGACCTGAGCTCCAACGAGGAGGCCCTGCAGATGCTGATCGCGGGCATCCAGGCGGCCGGCTATGAGCCGGGGAAGGACGTGGCGATCGCGCTCGATCCGGCCGCGAGCGAGCTCTACCGAGACGGCGTATACGTGCTCGAGCACGAGGGCCGCACGCTCAGCGCGGCCGAGCTGAGCGACTACTGGGCCGATCTGGTCGCGCGCTATCCGATCGTGTCCATCGAGGACGGCATGGACGAGGAGGACTGGGATGGCTGGCGGACGCTGACCGAGCGGCTGGGTGGCGCGGTGCAGCTCGTCGGCGACGACGTGTTCGTGACGAACACCGAGCGGCTGGCGAGGGGCATCGAGGCGGGGGTGGCGAACTCGATCCTGATCAAGGTCAACCAGATCGGGACGCTGACCGAGACGCTGCAGGCGATCGCGATGGCGCGCGAGGCCGGCTACACGGCCGTGATGAGCCATCGCTCGGGCGAGACCGAGGACGTGACCATCGCCGATCTCGCCGTCGCCACCGGCTGCGGGCAGATCAAGACCGGGGCGCCATCGAGGTCCGACAGGGTGGCGAAGTACAACCAGCTGCTGCGCATCGAGGAGCAGCTCGGCGCCGACGCGCGAGTTTCCCGGCGGACGCCGTTTCGCGGCCGCTGGGGAGCGGCCTGGGCAAGTTCTCGGCAGGAGGTTGGCGGCCTGGGCAGCTTCTCGGCAGGAGGTTTGGCCGGCGGGCGCGAATGCGGTGCAGAGCATGTCCAGCAGCTTCGGCCTCGTCAAACCCGCACCGTGCCTGCCGGCGGCGCGCGGGCAAGGCAGCGACGCGATCGCGCTCGAGCGGCGCGGGGCCCCGGCACGGCCGCACGCGTTCGCTGGGACCGGCTGGGGCGAGTGGCGATGCTGTTCGTGGCGTGGCGCTCGTGTACCTCTACCTGAGCGCCGGCATCCGCATGCTCTCCACGTGGCGCCAGGCGCGCTACGACAGCGCCACGGTGGTGGCGCTGCAGCGCGAACACGGTGCTGCTCGAGCGCCAGCACGAAGCCCTGCGGCGGCGGAGCACGGTGGAAGAAGAGGCTCGGCAGCTGGGCATGATCAAGCAGGGCGAGCAGTCCTACGTCGTGAGCGGACTGCCCAACAACTAGAGACCGCTGCCGAGCCGATCGGCGAAGCGCTCGGCGCGCTTACGCGCCTCTTCTCTGTCCCCCGTAGCTCACTGCTAGCCTCGGGGCGATGTCGTTCGAGAACGCGATCTACCAGTGGCAGCAGGGCGAACGGCGCCTGCGGCTCGCGCCGGCTGAGCGCCGGCCGCGGCTGGAGCGGGTCACGGATGCGCTTGGTGGCCGAGCTGCGCCGGCGCCTGGGCGGGCGGTTCTCAACGGAGGAGCTTGTCGAGCTGTACGGGCAGGGCAGCGCCTGGTGCCTGCAGGTCGCGATGAGGGCTGCCCCGGAGGATCCCTGGGCGTGGGAGGCGGGCGTGGTGGTGGATGCGGCGTTCGCCAGATATCTGCGGGAGGCAGCCGACTTCGCCGGGGGAAAGCGGGCTCTGACGGAGGCCTAGCCGTGCGTGAGGGAGCTAGTCGTCCTCGCCGATGCGGCGGATGACGATGCGGTTCTCTTCGACCGCACCTCGACCGGCGGTGTCCCGCCCAGTGCTCGGCGTAGATCGGGTTGTCCTGGATGGCGGGATCGAGCCACAGGCCGTAGCCCTCCTCGCCATGGTCGAACGTGCCCTCCAGGGCATCGAGGCTGCGGGCCGACGCCGGTGTCCCGGCGGCTGCGCTCTCCCGCGCTCGAGCGGCGTCCGCGTCCGCCGCGGCGGGTTCGGCGACGGGTGCGGGGGGCGCCCTCCTCGGCCTCCTCGTCTCGCTCCTCGCCTCGGCGGCTTCGGCCCTGGCGCGCTCGCTCTCGATCTCCGCCGCTTCGAGCTCAGCCGCGATCAGCGCGTCGTCCTCGGCGCGTAGATCGATCTCCTCGGGATAGCTGGCTCCGCCCGGTCCATCGGCGGCCTCCTCGTCGCCGACGAGCTCGTTCTGGCGCTTGAACTGGTCGATGTCCCGGACGCTGACCTCGAGCTGATGGGCCACCCAGGCGTCGGTGCGGCCCTGCCGCACCCATGTGCGGATCTGGTTCAGGTGCGGGCGCAGAGATCGACGAGGCATCGACGGTCCGGGACACTAGCGCATCGAGGCCGCGTCGCGCCGCAGGCGCGCATGCGGCGCGCCTCGACGTTCGAGCCCGTTCAGCGAGCCGCTCGGAGGGGCCGAAAAGCAGGGGAAAGACGTCGCAAAGCGTTCCCCCGGTCCTGTGACTATGCTTGCCATACCGGTGTTTGGGGCTCGCGCCGGCCGCCCTGTCGGCAAAAGGAAGGGTGCACCAAATTGCTGGTCTTGACGCGCAAGTCCAACCAGAGCATCATGATCGGGGACGACATCGAGATCTCGGTGCTTTCGGTGGTGGGCGAGAAGGTGCGGATCGGCATTCAGGCGCCCCAGGAGGTTCCGGTGTTCCGCAAGGAGATCTACCTGGAGATCCACCGCGAGGAGGTCGAGGGCGTGCGGGCAGGAGGGCACGCGCGGCCGAGGTGGACGACGCGCTGCGCGAAATGGGCGAGGGGTAGGCGCCGGCGCCGGGCCGGGCGCTATCCAAGCAGCAGGTAGAGCGTGCGGAACATCACGACCGTGACGATCACGGCGGTCATGATCAGCGTGAGCACGAGCATCACGAAGCGCAGGGAGCCGCGCTCTGTGGCGCCGGTCGACCTGGCGCTTGCGTGCGCGCTGCTCGGCTGTGCGCTGCAGTGAGGCGCGCCTGCGGCGATCGAGCAGGATCTCCTTGACGAACGCCTGCTCCCAATCGGAGAGGCTCTGTCGCATTTTCATCGCGCTCACGCCCGTCTGGCGTCGTCAGGACACGACGGGGGCCTTGCCCTCGGCACGCTCGTAGACCTTCACGAAGCGGAGGTAGTTCTCGGCGATCTTGCGCGCTCCGGCGGCGCGCTCGATCTTGCCGTCCACGTACGCCTTCAGCGGGTCCCACCAGATCGAGCGTCCGATGGCGAACCCGACGAAGCCCTCCACAGGCGCCGCCTGGGCCAGCCAGTGGTCGACCTTGGCGTCGTCGGCGCCGCGGCCGAGAACCACGCAGACGACGCCGTCGCGACCGCCGCTGCGCGCCTGGGCGACGAGCATCTCGCAGTCCGAGCGCTCGTCGACACCCTCGATCTTCCACACGTCGACCTCGATGCCGGCATCCTGGATCTCGGCGATCGCTGCGGCGCATCAGCTCGGGGCGAAGCTCCGAGTCATAGCGCTCCGGGTCTCCGCCGACGGCCTGCAGCTGGGCGTCCTCGGCGGGCACGAGCAGCTCGAACAGGAACCTGCGGTCGTGCTGCTTGAGCCAGTCGCTGAGGCGCTTCAGCTTGGCCAGCTGCTCGCGGTTCGCCTCGGAGTCGCCGTCGGGGTTGTAGCGCACGAGCACCTTCGTGAAGTCGGGGTCGAAGCGCTCGATGTGCGCCCCGAAGTCATCGCCGTACTGGAAATCGAACATCTTCTGACCGGAGCGCTCGGCGGGCATCGCGAGCTTCAGTCCCCTCTCGCGCGCCTCGCCCGGCACGGTCGAGCCGAACTGCTCATCCACCAGCACGCCGGTCACCGACGGGTCGGCCCCTGCGCCGATGGCCTGCAGCAGGCCCTCGAAGATGAGGTGCTTGGCGTCGGCGATGATCGCCGTCTGCTCGGGATCTGGCTCGCCCTCGATGCCGAAGAACTTCTTCTGAAACGAGCCGCGGTGGTCGAAGGCGAGAATGTAGAGCTTGTGGTCGTAGCCGAGTTTCATGGCCTGAGTATCGCAAAGGTGCACTGGCGGCGTGCAGCAGGCCCCGCCAGCGCGGTGGCGGCTGGGCGAGCTCGAGTGCAACAGGCGGGCCGAGGCACGCTGGCCGACACGCGGAGGCCCGACCGCGCGGAGCGGAAGGGAGAGGTCCATAGAATAGGCTGACGATGTCCTCGGGTGCTGATCTGTTCGTGGTGTGCAAGCAGTGTGGATCGGAGGTCAGCCCGTACATCACCGAGTGCCCCTACTGCGGACACCGGCTGCGCCGGCGCGCTCCCAAGCTCCCGCGGGCGCGGGACCTGGGCGGTTCCCCGAGCCGGCCGCGGCGGCGCTGGTCGATGCTCGGGCGGGTCCGTGCCGCGCGCTCGCGCGCGCGACGGCCGCTCCCGTGGGAAGGCGCCCACGTCGACACGCGGCCCTACGCGACGATCGCTCTGGTCGCCGTCAGCTGTCTGGTCTGGGTGGCGTGGCGTGGCGGCTTCGTCGAACTGCACAAGCTGGTCATCCTCGGTCCGCTGAGCGGCGACTGGTGGAAGCTGATCACCAGCCAGTTCGCCTACGACAACGGCTTCTACGAGTTCGTGACGCTCGTGGCGATCGCGATCTTCGGCTGGCTGATGGAGCGCCGGCACGGGGCGCTGGTGGTGCTGGCGCTTTTCCTGGGCGCCGGGGTTGCCGGCGCGCTCGTGGCGAGCGCCGTCTACCCGGACGCGGTCGTGAGCGGGGGCAGCCGCAGGCGCGCTGGCCCTGCTGGCGGCATGGGCGGTCCCGGATCTGCAGGCTGCGCGGGCTGGCGAGCACTACGAGGGCGATCTCCTCGGCGTGGCGGCGATCGCCGCGGTTCTGCTGGCGATGCCGTTCGCACGGGCGGAAGCGAGCTGGTTGGCGGGCGTCACCGGTGGGCTCGTCGGACTGCTGGTCGGCCTCGGCCTGCGGCGGGCCGAGCACGCCGAGCCTTAGCGGCGCTCGTTGCGCTCATATGATGGATGGCCTATGACGATGACCAACGCGGTGGTGCTGATCGAGGCCGAGCGTGACGCGCTGTCGAGCCTCGGCGGGGCGCTCGCCGACATCGCAGGCGTGGCCGAGGCCTATTCGGTCACCGGGGAGTGGGATTTCGTGGCGATCGTGCGGGTCCCCGACCACGAGCAGCTCGCCGACGTCGTGACGGGCCAGATCGGGGGGCTGTCGGGGGTGACGCGTACGCAGACGATGGTCGCGTTCGCCGCCTACTCGCGCCACGACCTGGAAGCGCTGTTCTCCGTCGGGGAATGACCGGCTGACGGTGGCGGCCGTGGTGCCGATCAAGCCGCAGTACGGGCCGACGCTCGGGCGAGCTGCTCTCGCCCCGCTGGCGGGCGGCCTCGACGCTGGTGCGCTGGGCCGTGATCGCCGGCGGCCGCGGGATTCACGGCGCTGGCTCTGATCGCAGTGCTGACGTTCGAGAACGCGAAATACTCGCACGGCGGCGCGGTCCCGTTCAGCTTCAGCTATCGCGGCCTCTACAGGGTGGCTGCCCGACCCCGGGGGGTACGTGAAGGTGCAGCGCCGCAGCCCGGAGGGCCGCCTGGAGGACTCCTTCGCGGTCGAGCCGCTGCGGCTGCCGGCGTACTCGGGCGGCCTCTCCGGCGAGCTGCCCCTCTATGCCTCTCGCCTAATCGAAGGGATGAGCCGCAGCTACCCCGACTTCATGCTGCGCGGCGAGGGCAAGACGAGGGTCAATTCCGTCCCCGCCTACAACATCTTCTACACGACCGTGCTCGATGGCCAGCTGATGTATGGGCGCGACGTGCTGCTGCTGCCCGAACGCCAGGCGGCGCGCGAAGGGGTTGAGATCGTGATGCTCACCTCGCCGCTGGCCGGCCGCCGGATCACCTCGCCCTCAGAAGTCGCGGGGGCTGGAGTCCTGTCCAGGCCCCTGAAGACGTTCACCATCGGCTAGCCGATCGGCCAGCGCGTGGCTGATCAGCCGCCGGCAGCCGGTTTGGACGGCTCGCCGGCAGCCGGCGTGCTCTGTGCGCCCTTGGAGCCCTGGGGGGCTTCGCCCGAGAGCGACGGAGGCGAGGTGGGCGTCGTCGATTCGCCGCCTGCGAGCGCCGCTGCGGGCGCCGCGGGGGTCGCTTCCTCGTCGGCCGTAGGCGGTGAGGATTCTGCGGGTGCCGGTTCGCCGGCGGCGGGAGGGGCTTCCGGCGGGGTGCCGCCGGTTTCCGACACTGTCACCGGCTGACCCTCGCCGTCGCCGGTGCTGATCGACGGCAGTTCGGTGGTCGCGGCCGTCACCTGCGTGACCTGCGTGCCCGAGGGTTTGGGTGCCGTCGGATCGGCAGGTGCCACAGCGCCCGCGACGGGCACGGCCGCAGCGGCGGCCGACAGGAGGGCCTTGGCCGCGCTGGGGACCTGATGGCCGCTGGAGTGGCGGCGGCTGGAGTGGCGGCGGCTGGCGAGGGCGGCGACCGGCCGGGTTGCCGGGCTGATCGGCTGGGAGTGCTCGCTGGCGATCAGCGGTTCGGCGTGGCTGCGCACGTGCGCATAGGCGGTGCTCGCGCGGGCCACGGAATGGTGTTCGGAGGTGTGATCGACGGCGACGGCTCCTGCGGTGACGATTGCGGCTGCGGCGAGCCCGGCCACTGCCTTGGTGGCCAGGGCGCCCGCTCCGGCGGTGAGGATGCCACCGGCCACGCCTGTTCCGCCGCTCTGCACCGGCTCCCGCCGCGGCGCCGACCGTGGCGCTGGCGCCGCCGGCGACATGTGCGCCTCCCGCCGACGCGGTCGAGCCGAGCTTGGCCAGCAGCAGCTTCTTCGCCATCAGCAGGGGACCGACGGGAAGCATGGCGGCGAGCGCGCGGTTGTTGTCCTTGAGCTGCTTCTTGAAGCAGCCGCAGCGTTCGCAGTCGCGTACGTGGCGCCGGGCGGGCGCGCTCAGCTTGGTGAGACCCTCGGCGACTTCGCCCAGCTCGAGGCGGACCTCAGCGCAGCTCAGCTTGCGCGCCTCGGCAGCCTCGGCCAGAGAGATGCGGGCGCGCACGAGCAGCGACTTCACAGAGGGGACCGTGGTCTCCATCGCGTGCGCGATCTGCTCGTAGGAGAGAGCGTCGATCTCGCGCAGCAGCAGCGCGGTGCGCTGCGTCTCGGGCAGCTGCTGGACGTCTGCCAGAAGCTCGCGGAAGCTCTCCCGGCGTATCGCCCGGTCGCCGGTCGAGAGGCCGTGCTCGGCGAAGTGCACGTCCATCGAATCCACGCCGATGGCCGAGGCACGGCGCAGGTGGTTGAGCGAGCGGTTGCGCGCGATGCGGTAGAGCCAGGGCCGGACGTTGATCTCGCGCTCGTCGGCGAGAACGGCATTGAAGGCGGCCGCAAAGACCTCCTGAAGGACGTCCTCGGCATCCTCGCGCGAGCCGAGCATGTGCCGGCAGAAGGCGAGCAGGCGAGACTGGTAGCGTGCGCACAGCGTCTCGAACGCGGCTGGCTGGCCGCGCCGGGTGAGCGCGATCAGCCGCTCGTCGGACTGCAGGCGCAGCAAAGCCGACGGGCCTCGCAGGCCCGGCATGCGAGTTGGTGAGTGGGTGAGTGCTGAGGCCTCCACGTGCGTCCCCAATTCTTGCCGCTGCCCCTAAATACACGCTCTGTTACCCCTAAATACACGCTAACAACCCCGAAGTTGCGGTGCTGGGCGCCGCGCAGTTGCCGTGCCGGCGCCGCGTTGCTCCATAGACTGGACCGGGCAGGCCCGGGTGGCGGAATGGGCATACGCAGTCGACTTAAAATCGATGGCCTGCAACAGGGCATGTGGGTTCGAATCCCACCCCGGGCATCGCATGGCGGTGGGCGGAGGGTGAGCGCGGCGCGGGGTTGGGACGTGAACGGGTAGAGTCGCGTGGATGGCTGACGGGGTGGAGTCTTCGACACCTGTGGAGGTGCCGCGCGAGCCGGGCGCGGGGGAGGCCAGGACCTTCCACGGCGGGCGGCTGATCGCGCGGCGGCTGAAGGCGCACGGCGTCAGCAGGCTGTTCACGCTCTCCGGCGGGCACCTGTTCTCGATCTACGACGGCTGCCGCGAGGAGGGGATCGAGATCGTGGACGTTCGCCACGAGTCGACGGCGGCGTTCGCCGCCGAGGGTTGGGCGAAGGTGACGCGCGAGCCGGGCGTGTGCGCGCTAACCGCCGGACCGGGCGTGACAAACGGGATGAGCGCGATGGCCTCGGCGCAGGCGAACCACTCCCCGATGGTGGTGCTCGGTGGCAGGGCGCCAGCACTGCGGTGGGGCCAGGGATCGCTGCAGGAGATCGACCACGTGCCGTTCGTGCGCCCGCTGACCAAGCTCGCGTCCACGGCGCAGGGAACGGAGGAGATCCCCGGCCTCGTCGACGACGCGTTCGCAGCCGCCCTGGCGCCTCACGGCGGACCGACGTTCGTGGACTTTCCGCTCGACTACGTGTTCATGGAGGCGCGCTGAGCAGATCGCCCCGTCGGCAGCAGAGAGCGACGGCGAGCGGTTCGCCCCGGGCGAGCAGCCCGTGGTGGGCGCCGGCGCGGCGGCCGCGCGGGGAGCGGATGCTGCGGCGATCGAGCGGGCGGCCGAGCTGCTGCGAGAGGCCGAGCGACCGGTGATCATGGCCGGCACCGACCTGTACTGGGGACACGGGGAGCAGGCGCTGCTGGAGCTCGCGCAGACGCTGCGGATCCCGGTGTTCCTGAACGGGCTGGCGCGCGGATGCGTGGCGGCGGACCATGAGCTGTTCTTCTCGCGCACGCGCTCGCAGGCCCTGAAGGGCTCGGACGTGGCGCTGGTCGTGGGTGTGCCGATGGACTTCCGGCTGGCCTTCGGGGGAGCGTTCGGCGAGGAGACGGAGATCGTCGTGATCGACGTGGCCGAGCCCGAGCGCCAGCATCCGCGGGCGCCTGCGGTGGAGTGCTACGGCGCGCTGGCGGTCGACGCTTGAGGATCTGCGCGCGGCCTGCTGGCGCGAGAGGCGCTGGCGAGCGAGAGCTGGATCTCCGAGCTGCGCAAGGAGGAGGGCGAGCGGCGCGAGGGCGAGCGCGGGGAGCTGCGAAGACGAGAGGGCGCCGCTGCATCCGATGCGGCTGTACGCAGAGCTTGGAAGGGTGCTCGAGCGCGACGCGATCGTGATCGGTGACGGCGGCGACTACGTCTCCTACGCGGGTCGCGTGATCGACAGCTACGAGCCGGGCTGCTGGCTTGACCCGGGGCCGTTCGGCTGCCTGGGTGCGGGGCCGGGCTACGCGCTGGCGGCGAAGCTCGCGCGGCCCGAGCGCCAGGTGGTGCTGCTGGTGGGCGACGGGGCGTTCGGGTTCTCCGGGATGGAGTTCGACACGTTGGCGCGCCACGGGGTGAACGTGGTGGGCGTGATGGGGAACAACGGGATCTGGGCGCTCGAGAAGCATCCGATGGAGTTTCTGTACGGCTACTCGGTGGCCGCGGAGCTGCGTCCGGGGACCCGCTATGACCAGCTCGTGGAAGCGCTGGGCGGGCACGGCGAGCTCGTGCGAGCGCCCCGAGGACGTGCGCCCGGCGCTCGAGCGCGCGTTCGCGGCGGGAAGGCCGGCGCTCGTGAACGTGCTGACCGACCCGAGCGTCGCGTATCCGCGCAGGTCGAACCTGGCCTGAGGGCGCTCGCTCCCATACCCGGGCGCAGTTCCTGCCCCCGGCCCGGCAGCGCCAGGCCTCGCAGTCCGTCAGCCGAGGCCGGCGAGGCGGAGGGCTCCACCGAAGAGGATGTCGTGCTCGGAGACTTCGACTTCGTCGAGCTCGAAGGCGCGGAGGGCCTCCTCGAGCAGGATCATGCCGGCGACGATCGTGGGAGCGCGATCGGGGTTCAGGCCGACGACCGAGCGGCGGCGCGCTTCGGTCATGTCGGCGAGGCGGGCGAGCAGCAGTTCGACGGTGGCCAGCTGCAAGCGGGTAGCCGTGGACGCGGGCGGGATCGTATGGGTCGAGCTCCTGGTCGATGGCGGCAGCGGAGGTGGCCGTGCCGGCGACGGCGATGCCGCGCTTGACAGGAGCGCGCTCCTCGCGCGGCAGCCCGTCGAGCAGGATGGTGCGCGCGTCGAGCGCGAGGCGCTGCAGCTCCTCCGGACGCGGGCGGGTCGGAGTGGATGTGGCGCTCGCTCATGCGCACGACGCCGACGGGCAGGGAGACGTGAAATGCCGGCGGTGTCGGCCGACGCCGACGATGAACTCCGTGGAGCCCCCGCCGATGTCGATCACGACGGTGGGCTCGGTGGCGCCGGGGCGAGCCGGACATCGCGCCGAGGAACGTGAGCTGGGCCTCTTCGCGAGCCGCTGAGCACGCGCGCGTCGAGACCGAAGTCCTCACGCACGCGCGCGGCGAAGGCGGCGCCGTTGGAGGCGTCGCGGACGGCCGAGGTGAGCACCGCGAGGTTCGCCTTGCAGCGTCGTGCGGAGTCGATCTCGGCGCGGTAGTCGGCGAGCGTGCTGAGCACGCGTGCGATGGCCTCCTCGGAGAGCGAGCCTCCCGAGTCCACCCGCCGCTCCTAGGCGGGTGACCTGCGAGCGTCGGAGCAGTTCCTCGACCGCGCCGGTCGGCAGGGTCGACCTCGGCGATGAGCAGGCGGGTGGAGTTGGTTCCGATGTCGACGACGGCGACGCGCACGGTGGGCGGGATGCTAGATGTTCGGCTGCCGACGGCGCCGGCGAGGGGCCGGGCGCGTTTTTGGGAGACAATTGCGCGCGGCGCCCGCGATGACGGTGGGTGTCGCCGGCCACATCGCGCGATGGGGACGAGTCCAGGGCGAGCGAAAGGAGCAGATGAGCGAGAGCGGCGATGGCGCCGGGTGGCGCTGGTGAGCGGGAGCGAACAGGGGGATCGGCAAGGAGGTCGCCCGCCAGCTGGCGGCGCTCGGCTACGAGGTGCTGCTGAGCGCCGGGACGCTGCCAAGGCGAGTGCGGCGGCGCAGGAGCTGACGGAGAGCACCGGGGGTGCGAGGTGCGGGCGCTTGACGCTCGACGTGGCCGACCCGGCGAGCATCGAGGCGGCGGCGGAGCGAGGTGCGAGGCGAGCCCGGGCGGCTGGACGTGCTCGTGAACAACGCGGGAGTCGGAAGCGACTTCGGGGTGTCGCGGCACGGCGCCGGACTTCGACGCCATGCAGAGGGCGCTGGACACGAACTTCTTCGGCGCCTACCGACTGACGATCGCGCTGCTGGGGCTGCTGCGGGAGAGCCCGCACGCGCGGATCGTGAACGTGTCGAGCGGCATGGGAGGGGTGGCGGAGATGGGCGGCTGGTCGCCGGGCTACCGCGTGTCGAAGGCGGCGATGAACGCGATGACCCGCATCCTGTCGACCGAGCTGAAGGACGAGGGCATCCTCGTCAACTCCGCCTGTCCGGGCTTCGTGAACACCGACATGGGCGGACCGATGGGCGCGACAGAAGCCGGTGGAGGACGGCGCGAGGGGATCGTGTGGCTGGCGACGCTGCCCGACGACGGGCCGACGGGCGGGTTCTTCCGCGACGGCCGCCGGTGGCCTTCTGAGGCGGGAGGCGTCGTTTTTTGCTAGAACATGAGGAGCGACGCGGGGTGGAGCAGTCTGGTAGCTCGTCGGGCTCATAACCCGAAGGTCGCGGGTTCGAATCCCGCCCCCGCTACTAAGCGAAAGGTCCGGATTTCCGGGCCTTTCGCCGTTTCTTGAGCGGCTGTAGCATCGTCTCTTGCCGCCAGGGGTAACGCGCCTGGGTAACACCCGCTATGCTAGATGCCGAACGAAAAGGCCCCGGCAGCGCTGATACGCCCCGGGGCAAGGACATGCCGAAAGGACCGACATGCCCGCGCCTAGCCTACCCAGCTACAGCCTCCAGGTACGCGAGCAGGGCGACGCGGGCCTTCTACGACGTTTACTTCCGATGGCCCGCCGGCCGGCTGGTCAAGCGACGCGTGGGACCCGCGTGGGTCAACTCGAACGGTGAGCCGCGTCGCGGCCAGCCGCACGACGGATACTTCGATGTGGCCCGCGCTCACGATCGCGCGCGGGAGATCGTCGCCGAGCACGTCGCGAGCACGGAACCGCAGAACGCCGGCCCGACGTTCCGCGACGTCGCGCACGAGTACCTGCGTTGGCTCGAGGACGTCCGGGGCGCCAAGCCGAGCACCCTTCGCGACCACCGCTCGACGCTCTCGGAGCCCGACGTCGCGGTCCGGGGCGGGAGGGCCAAGACGAACGGGCACGTCATGCGCGCGCTCGGCGACCGTCCCGCCGCGGAGGTCACTCCGCGCGAGGTCGAGGACCTGCTCGCGTCGGTCGAAGAGACCGGAGCCGGCCCGCGCACAGTCAACAAGTACCGCGAGATCGTGCTCGCTGTCTACACATACGCGTGCCGGCCTGCGACGTTCGCGCTCACGAGCAATCCCGCGCAGGCGACCGACAAGCGCCGGCTGCCGCAGCGCGACGACGCTCGACACCTACAGCGTCGCCGAGATCGAGCAGCTCGCGGACGCGCTCGCTGCCGGACGTGCACCGCGATCCCGCGCGGCCAGCGTCGACCGACGCTGAGAAGGCCGAGGATCGACAGGACGCGGAGCTGGTGCGTGTGGCCGCCTACACGGGGCTGCGCCAAGGCGAGCTGCGGGCGCTTGCGCTGGAGCGATGTGGGCGACGACGTCCTGACCGTCTCGCGCGCGCTGTCGGCTGGCGTCGAGTCCGGAACGAAGGGCGGCAAGGCGCGACACGTCCCGCTCGTTCCGCAGGCTGCCGGCGCCCTGGAGCGGCTGCGCGAGCGCGGCGACTTCACCGCACCGGACGAGCTGGTGTTCTGCAACTGGCTCGGGCGGCCGCTCGACGAGTCCGCGCTCCGCCGCCGGTTCATGGCTGCTCGCGACGCGGCCGGGCTGCGCCCGCTGCGGTTCCACGATCTGCGCCACACCTACGGATCGCTGCTCGCGGCCGCGCGGTGTGCCTGTGACCGACATTCAGGCTGCGATGGGACACGCGGACGTCCAAACGACAGCGCGCTACCTGCACGCGCGCCAGGCGAGTGAGCAGGTGGATCGCTTCGCGCGCGCCTTCTCCGAAGGCGCCGACTGAGTCACCCTCGCTCCACCACTGCTTCCAGGGCAGCCCGGCTGAAGCGGCGGTGGCGACCGATGCGGACGGAGGGCAGCTCGCCACGGGCGGCGTACTCGTGCACCGAGCGCACGGGGATCTGCAGGTACTCGGCGACATCCGCCGCGGTCATCACATCCTGTGCTCGTGCCGGCGCGGTCGTCGTTGCCGGGGCGCTCACGCGGCGCTCTCCCATGTCCGAGCACCGAGGGGCAGGTTAAGCCGACCCTCCTTGCAGTGCCGTCCGCTGACCCGCCTGTCGCGCCAGCGTGTCGTGCGCTCGAGGTGGCCGACGTAGCCGCGGAGCTCCGGGAGCTCGCGCTTGTCAAGATGGTGAGCGGCCGCTCCGACCACGAGCTCAGGGCGGAAGAGCTCTGCGTGGCGGCGGTAGTGGTCAAGCGCGGCGGTGAGCATCCCACCGAGAAAGCCGAGCAACGTGCCGCTGCGCAAGCCGATTAGGGAACGCCGAACCGCACCTGCTGCGCGACGCCACCGCTGCCGGCTTGCCCGGTGAACCTACGGCCTGAGCCCGGCCGCCGCCGCGCGTTCGCGAAGGTAGTCGCGAAGGTAGGGCAGCGCGAAGTCGACGTAGCCGTGGCCTGTTGACTCGATGAGCTCTGAGGCGATCAGGCGAAGTCGATATTGGCTTGCGAAGTTGGCGTCGATCTCGAGACGCTCCTGGATGTCTTTCATCCGTGACGGTCCGTCGTCCTTGGCCATGGCGAGGAGGAAAGACTTGTCGATGTCCGAGGCATCGGCGAGTGCGGGCTCATAGACAAGTCTGCCGAGCCGACGTAGGGCGTCTGAGACTCCCTCGTGTGCACTCTGCATCGAGATCTCGGGCTCGGACCGTCGACGGCGCCATACCTGCGCACCGACGAGCTGGATGAGGAACGGGTAGCCGCGTGTGCCTTCGACCATCACGTCGAGCACATCGTCCGCGACTTTGCGCCCGCTTTCTTCGACGGGAGTTCTGAGTGCGCGCGCGACGTCCCCGGAGGCGACGGGTCCCAGGGCGTGTCGCTCGGCTCTACGGAGGAAGGTCAGCACTTCGTCGTTGACTACATCGGTGATCGCTGAGGCGAGACCGGCCCCGACGAACGCCAGCTGCCGGTCCTCTCTGAAGGCGTGCTGGACGGTCGTGGCGAGCGCACGTAGCTCGGCGATCTGGTTCTGGTGGATCTCGTCGAGGGTTATGAGCAGCCCGGTCTCGGTCTCGGCGAGCAGATCGGTGATGAGTTCGATCTGGCTGCGGAGCGACGCCTCAGGAGCGTGACTCTCCGTGGTGCTCCACGTCACGCCGCCAGCACCCAGAGGCGCTGTGATGCCGGTAACGCGGCGCCGCACAGCCTTCGGATCAAAGCCGGCCAGGAGCCTCGGCAGCTGCTGGCGGGCGATCCGATCCACAAAGCCCGGCGAGGCAGTCTCGCTGACGAGGAGCCAGCCGAGTTCCCTTGCGCGGTCCTCGACTGCGTTCAGCATCACTGTCTTTCCGGAACCGCGAGCCCCCGTGTAGATTGTGGCTCGCGCGGCCGAACCGGGCCGTCCTCGAGACCTTCCACAAACTCATCGAGCAGCGCGTCGCGGCCTACGAGTACGGGTGGGCTCACACCGAAGCTCGGCTTGAACGGATTTGCTGCCATGACTACAGACTACGATGTTTAGAGTTCTTTAGATCTTTTAGACGTCTTTAGACAGCGGGCCCGAGCCAGGGCGTTGTTCTAGATCCCGTCCGCGGCCGGCAACGACCACTCCAGACCGAAGTCCACTACGGTGCGCGAGAGAAGCCGACCTCCGCTAGCCCACGTCTCCAACACGGGCGGCGCCAGGCGTAGAGCCTCGAAGTCGCTCATGCCGACATCTTCAAGCCAGGTCGCGCAGACGACCGCCAAAGCCGTCGTCGCGTCGCTCGGTCTCCTTGTCGGGGTTAAAGCCGGTCAGGCCGGGCGTGCAGAGCATCGTTTTTCGGCTGGCGCTTGCGAACGTCTCCCGCCGAGTCCTGCCGCGCGACCCGACGCGACCCGCCGGTAGCGGCCAAAGGTTGAGCGCGTAGTCGCCCGGGTCAAGGCGACGCGGCCAGCTCGCCACCCCGGAGGGGTTGCGCCGCTCCCAGTAGGCGAGCAGCTTCGGCCACTCCTCGGCGGAGGTGACTTGCCCGAGCAGCTGGACGTCGACGGCCTCGGACTCGGGCCAGAGCAAGGCGCTCCTTCTGTCGCTTCAGCGCTTGCGCTGAGCGCGCGCCGGGCGTCCTTGCGGTGTCGCCGCGTTCTGTCCCGAGGCCGAGGGGTCGCTTCGCGGCGGGAGAAGTCCTCGCAGGGTCATGATCGCTTGGCGCGGCTTGCGCCGCGATCGCGTGCCCGACGAAAGTGACGCCGCTGACGGTTGGCGGTTTCCGACGACGGGAGCTTGCGACATTTCTCGCAAAGTCGGCGTAAGGTTCGTTGCTCGGAACGCTTCTAGGTCGGCTTACTCATGGATGAGCGGCTTTCGACAACCGTGTGGCGCATCCCCGCCCTGCGTTTTCGGTCGGGGCGGACGCGCATGATCCGGCCGTGGCAGCGCAACGGCCGCTGGTCGCCGGAGGAGGCGGCCGCGGAGCTGCACAGGCGTCGCGCCGGGCTGATCGGACAGTTGCGACGCCGCAGCGAGGCGCGCGGCGTCCCCGCTGGCGCGCAGGAAGAGATCGTGGACGATGCGATCACGGCCGTCGTGATGGCTCCGCGGGGCGTCGCCAACGAACACCACCTACTTGGCGCGTTCTGGCTCGCGGTCGATCACCGTTGCAGACGGTACCGCGAAGGACGGCACTTCACCCGCCTCGGCTCGAGGCGGCGCGTGGAGTTCGACCTGGCCGCCCACGAAGGCCCCGGACGGCGCCAACCCCTTCGACGCGCTGGAGCTGACGGACAGGTTCGCGCGCGCTGCCGACCTGATGGCCGACCTCGACCCGCGCGAGCGTCAGGTCGTCTCCGTGATGGCGAGCAACGGGGTTGGCCCCGTCTCGGCGGCGCGCTTGCTGGGGCTCCCGCTGGGAGAGGTGCGTTCTGCGGCTCGCAGCGCCAACCTCAAGCTCGATCGCGTCGCCGCCATCTCCGCCGCGGGGCGCATGTGTCAATTCCGCGCCAGAGCGATTGCCGCCGACGCGGCGGGAGCAGCAGAGCGAGCATGAGGCGCGACTGGCCCGAGCTCATGTGAGCGCCTGCGTCCCGTGCGGGAGGGTCTACCGTCAACTACGCCGCGAAATGCGCGGGCGCGAGTTCCAGCGCGCGGCCGTGGCGGCGTTCCTCCCGCTGCCGGCGATCTCCGTCGGACACGTCGGAGGCGCCGGCAAGCTCGCGATCTGGATCGAACAACGGATCAACTTCATGCCCCGCGGCGGCGGCGAGCGCGCCGCGGAGGCGCTTGGCGGCGCGGGAATCGCCAAGGCCGCCGTCGCGGGCACCGCAATAGTGGCCGCCGGGGGTGCCCTCACCGGCCATCTCGTTCACTCGATCGAAGGTGCGCAGTCTCAGGCGCACCACCGCGCCCATGTCGCGCGGCAGGTAGGCCAGCCTGCCGCTCTGCTGCAGGGGCGAATCGCACTAGCTCGCTCGCAGCGCGTAGTCCGAGCTCGTCCGCTCAGCGACCGAGCGCCGGCGCAACGGCTCGCCACGGCCTGCCTACACCACCGAGCAAGAGCCTCGGCTACCTCGCCCTCGGGCGCTCGGCGGCGAAGCCGGCAGCGGTTCAGGAGCTGGTGGCAGTGCGAGTGAAGCACCGGCACACATCGCGTCAGCGACCGGCACATCTACGCGATCTGAAAGCACCGCGACGACTGAAACCGCCGCTCCACCGCCGAGCGAAAGCCCCGCATCTTCGACTCAGAGCGGAGGGGGCACGAGCCTGGGATATCTCGGTCGCTGATGAGCCTCGTAAGAAGACACGTTCCCCTGTTCGGCTCGGTGTTCGTGTCGCCGCGGCGGGTCGCGCGGGTTCTCTCCAAGGCGATCATCGGCGGGGCGGCGCTGTTGCTGGTCTTGGCAGCGGCCGCGCATGCGGGCAGGTATCACGACTACTCCTGCCGCACGCCGTCGGGCGCGAGCCGCGCCGGCCGATGGATGGAGCGGGTCGCTTGCGACCGGCGACGCTCCTGACGACTACGCAATCAACACCTGCGCGAAGGAGGCGCCTTGATCGCGGCGCTAGGCGAAGCAAACAACCATGCAACCCTCGTCGACAAAGCAACGTGGACGTTTACCGTTCCCGCCAACGAGACGCTGGCAAGCGCGACACTATGGCGCGCCAGTCGCGGACACAGTCGCAGCGGTGAAACTGGCGATCTATCAGACCTGGATGTCCGGGCGCACCGAATTCGAAGTCTTCGACGAATGCCTCAGTTTTCAGCTGTGGTGGCCGAGGGGAAGTCGGCACATCCATTGCTGGCGTCCGAAAATCGTGTCGTGGTACCCAGCAACGAATCTCGGGAAACCTCTATGGCAACGTCGTCGTGCTTTGCTGGCTTTACCGGGAACGAATGCGGCAATGGCTTTGGCGATCCAAGCGGATATGCCGTCGCGTGGTATCTGTACGCGGCAGACCTCGTCCTCGAACAGACCGAAGGGCCGAGCGCGAGAAACGTGACTGGTCCGCTCGCGACCGAACAGACCCGTGCACGGCACGAGCGACTGATCTTCAGAGCCACGGACCCAGGTGCGGGCGTCTACCAGGCAGTGTTCAACGTGGACGGCCATGTCGTGCAAGAAACGGTGATCGACGAAAACGGCGGGCACTGCCGCAACGTCGGACAGACCACCGACGGACTGCCGGCGTTCCTCTACTTGCAGCCGTGTCTGAAATCGCTGACGGCGGACGTTGGATTCGACTCGACCAGCGGTCAGCAACGGACCACATCACCTGATCGTGAGCGTGTCAGACGCCGCCGGCAACACCGCGACCGTGCTCGACCGCAGCATCGTCGTCCAAAACGAACTGGGCATGTGCAACGCGGAGTGTGACGGCGCACGCGAGCCTTCATCCAGCCGACGCCCAGCTTCTCCGCGGAACGATCACTCGGCGCTACGCCAACTCCGGGCTCACCCTGACGGGCCAGCTCGTGGATCACGCAGGGGTGCCGATGCCGGGGGCCATGATCGAACTGCGCCAGCAAGCCAGCTACCCCGGAGCACCGAACGTGTTGGTCGCGACCACCACGACCGACGCCAAGGGCGGGTGGAAGCTCCGTGTGCCGAGGGGCCCGTCGCGCCTCATCACCGTCGGTTATCGCTCGCGCAGCAACAACCCGACCTTTGCCACGCAACTTCAGTACCGCGAGACGGTCGCGGCGGGCGTGCGGCTGTCGGCTCCGCGACGTGCGAGTCCCGGGAAGGGCGTTTGCCTTTCGTGGAGGACTGGCGGGCGGCTACATTCCACCCGGCGGCGCCCTGGTCAGCCTGGAAATCTTCTTCGGCGGCGAATGGCGCGAGATCGCGCTCC
>CAVYET010000020.1:0-50618 GCA_963767655.1 uncultured Solirubrobacteraceae bacterium
GGGCTGCTGATCGCCGACAACCAGACGTGCTTCTACTCCAACGGCCCCCCCGAGCGCCGCCGGCTGGTGTTGCTGCGGCCTTCGCCTGGGGGCGGCAGGCCATACCCGTTTTTCGCTCGGCGGGCTCCCTGCGATCGTGAAGGACGAGGCGCGCGGCTCCTCGACGGCGACGCACCGGCGGTTGCGCGCGTCACCGCGGTCGTGATCACCTACAACGGCCGGGAGCTGCTCGAGCGGATGCTGCCGACCCTGCTTCTCCCAGCGCTACGGCAATTTCGAGGCGCTCGTCGTCGACGACGGCTCCGTCGACGCCACCGTCGAGCACCTGCGCGAGCGCTGGCCGCAGGTCCGCGTGATCGCCAATCCCGTGAACCTCGGAGTGGCGGCCTGGCCTGAACCGTGGTGTGCAGGCGGCGCACGGCGAGTACGTGGCACTGCTCAACAACGACATCGAGCTCGACCCGGCTGGCTGGCGGCGCTCGTGCGCTCGCTGGAGGAGCATCCCGAGGCGGCGGCGAGCACGGCAAGCTGCTCGACTTCCACCGCCGCGAGCTCTTCGAGGCCGCGGGAGGTTCATCGCTGGTCGGGGATGAGCGGCCACTACGGACAGGGAGAGCGCGTCGGCGTCGCCTGCGAGGATCCCGTGGCGGTCTTCAGCCCGTGCGCGGGGGCGGCGCTCTACCGGGGCTCCGCGTTCGCTGACGTGGGCCTGTCGACGAGGACTTCTTCGCCTACCTGGAGGACGTGGACTGGGGCTTTCGCGCCCGGCTGGCGGGCTGACCGCGCGCGACGAGCCGCGGCGGTCGCCTACCACATGGGCGGCGCCACGACCGGCCGTGAGGCGAATCGGTTCACTCCGCTGCTGCGTCGCAACAGCGCATTCGTCGTGGTCAAGGACTACCCGGCCACGGCGTTGCTGCGACATCTGCCAAAGGTGGCGGCCTTCCAGCTCATCTCGCTGTATGCAAGCTGCCGCGACGGCATCCTCACAGCCCACCTGCGCGAGCTGGCCGGCTCGATCCGACTGCTCCCGCGGATGCTGCGCAAGCGGCGGGGGATTCAGCGCAGTCGGCGGGTGAGCGTCGCCCAGCTCGATGCGATGATGGCCCCCGAGGTGTATGCCGGCGCCACGATTGGCGAGCGGCTGCGTCTGCTTGGCCGGGCGCTGGCGCCCCTGTTCAGGCGTCAATCGGGGGGCGCCTCACCGCCCTGCGCCGCAGCGCGAGCGACTCGCGCACCGAGATGAAGCCGTCGATCGCCTCGCCGGGCGGTCTGGCGTGAGGCGTCCGGCCATGCGCCGCGTGCCAGCCCTCCACCCGGCCGCGCAGCGCCTGAGCGTCGTGGCAGATCGCCAGGTCGCCAGCCACGACAATCGCCTCGGTCAGCACCGCGCGCGCGGCGTACCGGCTGCCCAGGACGCGATAGCGGCGCAACAGGTAGCCTCGGCTGAACCCGGCCAGGCGGCGCTGTCTGGCCGAGCGCCTGCCGTAGGTGCTCGAGCCAAGATGCACGCCGCACGCGTCCGGCGCGCTCGCCGCGCTCCAGCCCGCCGTGCGCAGGCGCAGCGCGAGATCGAGGATCTCCATGTAGGCGACGATCGTCTCGTCGAGCCCGCCGACCTGCTCCCAGGCGGCGCGCCGGTAGGCGCCGGCGGTTCCTCCGGGCCGGCCAGCACCGGCATCCGCTGTCGGACAGCTGGGGCCGCTGGACTCGATCCTCCCGTGCTCGCAGCCGTTGCGTTTCGCGGTGCCACGGCCGCGAGCGCGCGGTCATCCGCTTGCGCGTCGGCCGCCGGGTGGCCCTGCAGGCGCGCGAAGCCGGCGAGCGTGACGTCGGCCGTCACGCCGAAGCTGTCGATCGTGCGCTCCCCGGGCTCGAGCATGAGCGCTGCGACCGATCCGACCCGTGGATCCTCGCGCAGCGGAGCGACCAGCCGCTCCAGGCAGTCGGGACGCAGCTGGACGTCGTTGTTGAGCAGGACCATGTGCTCGCCCTCACCGGCATGCACCCCGCGGTTGACGGCGCGGGTATAGCCGTGGTTGGCCGCGAGCTCGACGACGGTCGCCTGCGGCCAGTCGTGGCGCACGCGCTCGGGCGTGCCGTCACTGGAGCCGTCATCGACGACGATCACGCGATGGGGCACGGTCTGGCGTGCCAGATGCGCCAGGCAGTCGCTCGTCAACGCATAGTGGTTGTGGACGGGAACGACGACGTCGATCGAGGCGGCCACGGCGCAATGCTAGTGGTGGCATAGCCTTGCACGACGTGAGCGCGCGAGCAACGCACATCGGCCTGAACCTCGTGTTCCTGGTGCCCGGCGAGACCGGGGGGATGGAGGTGTATGCGCGCGAGCTGATTTCTGCGCTGCTCGCCGAGGCCCCGCCCGGGACGCGCTTCACGGCGTTCGTCAACCGCGAGGCAGCCGCGGCGGGTGGGGGACCGTGGGGGGAGCTGCTGCCGGCCGTGACCATTCCCGTCAACGCCCGCAGCCGGGCGCAGTGGGTGCTCGGAGAGCAGGCGCTGCTGCCGCGGCTGGCGACGCGAGCGGGGGTGGACCTGGTTCACAGCATGGCCAGCACGGCTCCCCTCAGAGGGCGCTTCCGCCGCGTGGTCACGATCCACGATCTGATCTACGCGCGCTTTCCCGACGCGCACCCGGGGATCCGCGACAAGGGCATGAGGCTGCTCGTGCCCGCCGCGGCGCGTCGCTCCGACCGCGTCATCGCCGACTCCCAGAGCACCCGCGAGGACCTGATCGCGCTGCTCGGGATCGACGCGAGCAAGATCGACGTCGTGCCGCTCGGGATCGGCGTCGTGCAGCGCCACGAGCCGCTCCCGGCGAAGGAGACCCGCGCGCGTTTCGACCTGTCCGATCGGCGGGTGCTCCTGAGCCTCTCGGCCAAGCGTCCCCACAAGAACCTCGGGGCGCTGATCGGCGCGCTCGCGCGGATCCCTCCCGAGCGCCGCCCGCTGCTGGTGCTGCCGGGCTACGCCACCTGGCACGAGCAGGAGCTGCGTGACCTCGCTCTCGCGGTGGGCGTCTGCAGGGACGTGCGCTTCCTGGGCTGGGTCTCGGGCGAGGAGATCGAGGGTCTGTGGGCGATCGCCGACGCGTTCGTGTTCCCGTCGCTGTACGAGGGATTCGGGCTGCCGGTGCTGGAGGCGATGGCGCGGGGGGTGCCGGTCGCCTGCTCGAACGCCTCCTCGCTGTCCGAGGTCGCGGGCGACGCCGCGCTGCTGTTCGACCCGCACGATGAGCGTGCGATCGCCGGGGCGATCGAGACGTTGCTCTCGCAAGACGACATTGCGCGCGCACGAGTACCGCGCGCGCGGTCTGGCTCACGCGGAGCAGTTCACCTGGGAGCGCACCGCGCGGCTGACGCTTGCGAGCTACTCCCGCGCGCTGGCATCCGACGGGCGAGGCCGCCTCCGGCGCGCTCTGTCAGCTTGCGTCCCCTGGCGCACATAGATCCTCGATGGCGGCGATGAAGGTGCCCGCGAGCTCGGATCGTAATCAGCCTGCGTAGCTTGCAAGTACCTGCTTCAAAGAGCTCTCCAGCGACAGGTGCTCGGAGTTGGCTGCGAACCAGGCCGCGGTGCTCTCGCGCAGGGAAATCCCTGCTTCGTGGGCGCGCACGATCGCCTCGGCGATCTGCACCGGGTCCGAGCTCGGGCAGACGAATCCGTTGACACCGTCCTCGATCAGCTCGACCGCCGCGTTGTCAGGGCCGGCCACGACGATGCTGGGCGTCCCGCGCGCGGCGGCCTCGACTACGACCATGCCGTAGCCCTCGCGTACGGAGGGCAAGAGCAGACACAGGGCGCGGCGCATCTCCGCGTCGACCGTCTCCGCCGCCGCGAATCCCGGAGCTGAGACGATCTTGCCCAGGCCGTGCTCGGCGATAGCAGCGCTCACCGCCTCGCGGTCAGGTCCGTCCCCGAGGATCGTGCCCCGCAGCCCCGCGATCCTGTCTCTGGCGAGCGCGATCGCCGCCACGGCGAGGGGGGCCTGCTTCTCGGGGATCAGCCGCGCCGCGAACAGCACGACCTCGTCAGCCGGTCTGGGCGGCGCCTGCTCGACGGTTCCGGTGTACAGCCCGCGCAGGACCGTCACCTCGCCGTGCAGGCCCTCCTCACGCAATCGCTGGGCATGCAGCCGCGAGAAGCAGAACGCCCGCTGGCGTACTCGGGCGCAAGCGCGCTGCACGAGCCCGCCCACGCGCCCGCCGGCGCCGCCGAGGTACTCGCGCCAGTAGGCGTCGCTCCAGACCTCGAACCAGTCGACCTCGAGCTCGTAGCGTCCGAGCGGACGGGCCAGCGCGGCGGCGAGCAGCGAGAAGTACGGGAACGCGCACGCGTGCACGACGTCATAGCGCCTGCCCCGCACCAGCAGGTGTGCCAGCACGCCGAGCCCGAACACGAGCGGCGGCAGGATCCGCCGCCGGCCGTCGGCGGTGTACAGGCCCATGCGCGGGCCCACGCTCACGACCCGCGCACGATCGCCGGCCAGCTCGGGCGTCTCGCGGCGATCCCACTGGCGCAGGGTCACATAGGTGACCTCGTGCCCCTCCGCGGCCAGCCGCTCGGCAAGGTTGCGGTACCAGCGCTCCCCCCGCCGACCGTGTGGGGGAAGAGGCAGTCGTAGACGACACACACGCGCATTGCCCGCAAGCATGCACTATCCGGATGCGCCGCTCCGGTAGCATCGCTCGTTGCCCTCGGCGCCACTTTCCGCCTTGGTGCGCGTTATAACCGGATGGCTCGCCGCCCACGCCCCTCGCCACCGCGTGGCGTCTGGAGAGCCGACAGCCGATGAGCACACTCGCCCAAACAACCACTCCGCGCGCGCCCGACCACGCCGGCGCGGACGCCGACACCCCGCTCGTGTCGGTCGTGATCCCGTGCTTGAACGAGGCCGAGAACATCGAGTCCTGCGTGACCGCTGCGCTCGCGGCGATCGAGGCCATGGGGGTGCGCGGCGAGGTGGTTGTCGCGGACAACGACTCCGAGGACGAGTCCGCGCGCCTGGCCGAGCTGGCGGGGGCGCGGGTCGTGGTCGAACGCAGGCGCGGCTACGGCAGCGCCTACCTCGCGGGGTTCGCTGCCTCGCGCGGGGAGTACATCGTGATGGCCGACGCCGACCTGACCTACGACTTCGGAGAGATCCCCCGCTTCGTCGCGGCGCTGCAGGACGGGGCGGAGATGGCGATCGGCGACCGCATGGACAACATCCAGCCGGGGGCGATGCCGTGGCTGCATCAGTACGTCGGCAACCCGATCCTCACGGGCTTGCTCAACTTCTTCTTCCGCACCGGCATCAGCGATGCGCACTGCGGCATGCGCGCGCTGCGCCGCGAGGTGCTGCCGCGGCTGGACCTGCGCACGACCGGCATGGAGTTCGCCTCGGAGATGGTCATCCGGGCCGCGAAGGAGAAACTGACGATCGCCGAGTTCCCGATCGAATACCACCCCCGCGGGGGCGAGTCCAAGCTGTCGAGCTTCCGCGACGGCTGGCGCCATCTGCGGTTCCTGCTCGTGCACAGCCCCAACCACCTGTTCATCGTGCCCGGCACGATTCTCGCCGGCTTGGGCACGCTGATCGTCGTGGTCGTCGGGGCGGGCGTGGACTTCTTCGGGCGCGCCTGGGGAGTGCACGCGCTGATCGGCGGCGCGCTGCTGATGATCGTCGGGACGCAGGTGCTCGCGCTGGGGCTCTGCGCGCACGCCTACGGCACCTACTTCATGGGCGAGCAGGACCCGTGGTTCGATCGCATGCGCTCCAGGTTTCGCCTGGAGCACGGCCTGCTCCTCGGCGGCGTGTTCTCGCTCGTCGGGCTGGTGATGGGCGGCCTGATCGTGGCGACCTGGATCGCCCACGGGTTCGGATCGCTCTCGGACGAACACCTCGCCGTGATCGCCGCCACGCTGCTGATCGTCGGCATCCAGATCTTCTTCTCCTCCTTCCTGCTGTCGATCCTCGGTCTGCGCCGCCGCTAGCGTGCGGCCGCTGCGCCGGATCGCGGCGGTCGTATTCGCCGGCGACGCTCGCATCTGGAAAGCCGCCGCCGTGGCGGCGGTGCCGCTGCTGGCGCTGATCGCGTTCTACGGTTTGCGCCCGCGCGACTACTACACGGGCACCGACTCGGTCGAGGCCTACACGTACATCGCCGAAACGTCCGCCGGTGAGCCCATGTGCGTGCCGGGCCTTGAGATACCGGCGGGCACCGGGCGCATCCGATTGCAGCTGATCTCGCGCACGCGCACCCGTCCGGCGCTGCACATGGCGCTCGAGCTCACCGGCCCCGCAGAGCAGACGATCGACGGCACGCTTGCGCCCGTTACCGTCCCGTCGAACCGGATCAGCGCAGCCGTGTTTGAGATCCCGCGCCTGGGCTCTCATCCGGCGGAACGTTCGGCGACGCTGTGCGTGACCGCCGGTGGCCTCGTCAACTGGGGCGGCACACCGCTGCCGGCCGTTCCCAGCCCGGCGCCGCCGACCGCGGGCGGGCATCCGCTCACCGGGCGGATCGCCGTCTGGTATGAGCCGCCCGCCGGTTCGCAGCGCAGCTACGCCTCGCGCCTCGGCGCGATCCTCGACCGCGCGTCGCTGTTCCGGCCGAGCCCCGTCGGACCGTGGCTGTACGTGCTGATCCTGTTCGTGGCGCTGCCCGGGCTGGCGCTGGCCTCGGTGCGCTGCCTGGCGCTGGCGCTCGCCGGCGGCGGCGGGAGTGCGCGCCGGACGGCGGCGTGGCTGTTTGCGATCGCCGCGCTGAACTTCGCCTGCTGGGCGCTGATCACGCCTCCGTTTCAGGCGCCCGACGAGGTCGACCACTTCGCCTATACGCAGTCGCTCGTCCAGCGCGGGGAAGCGCCCTCGCGCAACCCCGGCTCGCCGCTGGCGCGCTGGTCGGGCGCGGAGACGCTGGCGCTGGAAGGCATGGACTTCTTCAGCGACCACCAGGTCGGCGACACGCGCGTTCCGTGGACCTCGCGTCAGCAGGACGAATACCGCGAGCAGGTCGCCGCCAAGCACCCGAGCTCCTCCGACGGCGGCGGCAACGAGACGGCCGCGACGCATGGCGCGATCTACTACGCGGCGCTGGCGCCCGCGTACCTGCTCGCCTCCAGCTCGCCGTTCTCCCAGCTGACGTTGATGCGCCTGACCTCGGCGCTGATCGGTGCGTTGACGGTCGTGTTCGCGTTCCTGCTCGCGCGCGAGCTCGCGCCCGGCCGTCCCTGGCTATGGGTGCTCGCGGCGCTGCTCGTGGCGTATCAGCCGATGTACGGGTTCATCTCCGGCGCGGTCAACAACGACGTGGGAGTCAACGCCGGGGCAGCTGCGCTGGAGCTGCTGCTGATCATGATGTTGCGCCGTGGCGTGACGCTGCGCCTGGGTCTGCTCGCCGGCGCGCTCCTGGTGGGGTTGCCGGTCGTCAAGGGCACCGCGTATTCCCTGTACCCGGTCGCGGGCATCGTGCTGCTGGCGACGCTCTGGCGCCATCACCGTCGCGCCGACATCCCGGGCTGGACGGCCCTGGTGGCGACGGCGCTTGCGCTCCGCGAGTCCTCGGCGCGCTTTGCGCACGTCTTTCATCCGGCCGCCGTCGGCACGAGCACGCCGTTGGAGGTCGGCGCGCCGGTGGGGGCGGTCAGCGAAGCGCTCGCGCATCCGCTTGGCTACCTCGGCTACCTGTGGCAGGTGTTCCTGCCGCGCCTGCCGTTCATGGCCCGGCACTGGGAGACCACGAACTTCCCCGGATTCGTCATCTTCGTAGAACGCGGCTGGGGCGCATTCGGCTGGTATGACGTGCTGTATCCGCACCGCTTCTACTACGTCATCCTGGCCGCGATGATCGCGGTTCCGATCCTCGGCCTGATCGCGATCCGGCGCGAGTGGCCGTTCGTGCGCCGCCATCTGCTGGAGCTCGCGATCCTCGCGTTGATGCCGCTCGCCGTCGTCGCGGGTGTGGAGGCGGCGTTCTACACCACGGGCACCCGCCCGGCCGTCGCCGAATTCGGCCGTTACGCCTTTCCAGCGATCGCCCCGCTGGCGGTGCTTGTCGTCGCCAGCCTGCACGCGTTCGGCAGACGCTGGATGGTGTACGTGGGCGCCGGCCTGCTCGTCGCGATGATCGCCCTCAGCTATTCCTCGCAGCTGCTGACCCTGACCGGGTTCTATGCGTGAGATGAGCGACGTCACCGTAGCCATCCCCACGCGAAACGCCGGCCCCCTGCTGCAGCACACGCTCCAGGCACTAGCCAAGCAGACGGTCGCCCACGAGCTGCTCGTCTGCGACTCGCACTCCAGCGACGGCTCGCCCGAGCTCGCCCAAGCGCACGGGGCACGCGTGATCGAGATCGCGCCCGAGCACTTCACCCACGGTGGAACGCGCAACCTGCTGATGAACGAGGCGACAGGCGGGCGCGTCGCGTTCCTGACCCAGGACTCAGAGCCCGCGGAGGACCGCTGGCTGGAGCGCCTGCTGGGCGGATTCGAGCTCGCCCCCGACGTCGGGATCGTGTACGGGCCCTACCTGCCTCGCCCCGACGCAACGCCTGCAGTGCGCATGGAACTGGAGCGCTGGTTTACGTCGCTCGCCCCAGACGGCGCCCCGCGCGTGGATCGCCTGACGGAGGACGAGCGCTCGTCCGGGCCGGGTGCGCCGGGCCTGCCCGTGGCTGCGCTGATCGGCGCGCGCGGGTTCTACACCGACGCCAACGCGTGCGTCGCGCGGGTGGCCTGGCAGCGCGCGCCGTTTCGTGAGGTCGCCTACGCCGAGGACCGGGTGCTCGCGATCGACATGCTGCGCGCCGGCTACGCCAAGGCGTATGTGCCCGGCGCGGCGGTCGTGCACTCCCATGCCTACACGCCCGCCCAGGAGCTGCGGCGCTGCTTCGACGAGTGGCGCGGCCTGCGCGAGGTCTACGGCTTCCGTGAGCCGCTCTCGCCGGTGCATCTCGTTCGCAGGCTGCGCGGCGAGCTGAGCTGGGCACGGCGCGAGCTGGACAGACAGGGCGCATCCCCGTCAGAGCGCCGCGCGACGCTCGGCGCGGTCGCCCGTCACCATGTCGTGCGCCTCGCCGGGGCGCTGCTGGGCTCGCGCGCCGATCGGCTGCCCGCGGGCGCGCGGCGCAGTCTTTCGCTTGAGGGCCGGGCGTCGTTCGAGCCCCTCGACCTCTCCACACGATGAGCCACGATCCGATCCAAGGCAGGCCCGAAGGCGCGTTCTCAAATCTGCGCCGGCGCATCTACCTGACGTACACCCACTTCGGCCTGCGCACGATCCTGTGGCGGCTGGTCACGTTCCCGCTGCGGTTCACGCCGCTGCAGCGGCGCCTGCGCCTGCGCACGCACGCGCGTGACCAGGAACGCCGCCGGGCCGGCGCCTGGTACCGCGAGCACGGTTCGCCCGTTGACATCGTCGTCCCCAGCTACCGCGACGCCGAGCGCGTGCGCACGCTCGTGCGCAGCATCCGCAAGACTGTTCCCCGCGGGATGGCCCGCATGATCGTCACCGACGATGCCAGTGGCCCTGAGCATCTGGCCGCGCTGCGGCGGATCGAGGGGATCGACGTCGTCGTCGAGTCCGAGCGCAACAGCGGGTTCGCCGCGAACGTCAACCGCGGCCTGCGTGTCACCGCGGGCGACCGCGACGTGGTCGTGCTGAACTCGGATGTGCAGGCTCTGCCCGGCTGGCTGGAATGCCTGCAGTACGCGGCCTACCGCGACGAGGATGTCGGCATCGTCGGCGCGCAGCTGCTGTATCCCGACGGGCGCATCCAGTTCGGCGGGACCGTCCGCAACCGCGACGCGCCGGAGTGGTTCGACCACCGCTATCGCTTCAAGCCCGGCGACTGGGGCCCCGCAGCGCAGACCAGCCCCGCGCTCGCGGTCACCGGCGCGTGCATGTACGTGCGCCGCGAGGTGCTCGAGCGGATCGGCATGCTCGACGAGCGCTACCCGATGGCCTATGAGGACGTCGACTACTGCCTGCGGGCCTGGCAGGCCGGCTATCGCGTGCGCTACTTCCCGATCGCCCGACTCGTCCATCATGAGTCGGTCACGCGCGGCACCGACGTCGGCGAGCGCGAGCTCACCTCCCAGCACCTGTTCTGGGAGCGCTGGTCTGACTTCTTCGACGCCCGCTCGGTGCGCGCCGGATCGGAGGAGGACGAGGATAAGAAAGAGAGGGAGACAGAGAGCCTGAGACCCGACGGTCCGCTGCGGATCGTGTACGTGACCGAGGACACCGGCGTCGGCGGCGGCCACCGCGACATATTCGAGCACCTCAACCGGCTCGCCGAGCGCGGCCACGACGTGGCGCTGTACACCCTCGGCGAGGAGCCCGACTGGTTTGCGCTGCGCGCGCCCGTGCACAGCTTCGCCGACTACGACGCGCTCGTTGCGGCGCTCGCGCCGCTGCAGGCGATCAAGGTCGCGACGTGGTGGATGACCGCCCTGCCGGTCTGGCGCGCGAGCGTCGCGCGCGGCATCCCCGTGTACTTCGTGCAGGACATCGAGACCTCCTATTACCCCGACCACGAGCAGGCTCGGCACGCCGTCCTGGACTCCTACCGGCCGGAGCTCCGCTACATGACGATCTCATCCTGGAATCGCGAGCGACTGCGCGAGCTGGGTCTGGATGCCGAGCTGATCCCGCCGGGGATCGACCTCGACACGTTCCGAGCGCGCTCCGACGTGGCGCGTCGCGAGGACATGGTGCTGGCGCTTGGGCGCTCGAACCCGCTGAAGAACCTCCCACTCACGCTGGACGCCTGGCGCGCGCTGCCAGTGCCCCGCCCGGAGTTGTGCCTGTTCGGGATCGAGCCCGATCTCGCCACCGACCCCGGCATGCGCTACGTGCAGTGTCCTGACGACGAGCAGGTCAACGAGCTGTTCTGCCAGGCGAGCGTGTTCGTGCAGACGTCCACGCACGAGGGGTTCGCGCTGCCGCCGCTGGAGGCGATGGCCACGGGGGCGGCGGTCGTGTGCACGGACGCGCACGGCAATCGCGACTTCTGCGTGGACGGCGTCAACTGTTTGATGCCCGATGCCGACGTCGCCTCGGTCAGCGCCGCGCTGGCGCGGCTGCTGATGGATCCCGCGCTGCGCGCCCGCCTCGGGCGGGCCGGGATCGAGACGGCGGCGGACTACGCGTGGGAGCGGCGCATCGACGCGCTGGAGGGGTTCTTCGAGCGGGTGGCCCGCTCGCGGCGTATGGCTGTCGCGGGCGAGGTCTTGCCGGAGGTCGTTGCGGGGGAGAGCCGGTGAGCGTGTTGAGCTTGCGCTACAGGTCCTCGGCGATGTGCGTCGCGGCGCGGTTGAACACGATTCCCGCTATAAAACTCTCTAAGTGGGGGATTATCACCAACTTTTGATCTAACGACCCATATAAGGATCGTTTTGTGCTATCATTCTTTTAGAATCCTTTACTGGGGCGCTAGTAGCTAATTCCAGCTTATCATCCCACTTGAGGTGTATTATGAAGATTGAAAACGATCTAACGGACGAGTCGGTGCTCTCCGAGCTTGGTGCGCGCCTGGAGCGAGTCCGTCTCGAGCGCAACCTCACCCAGCGCGAGCTGGCTGCCAGGGCCGGGGTGGCGTACAAAGCGATCCAGCGCATCGAGGCCGGTGAGTCGGTGAAGCTCACCAGCCTCATCCGAGTGCTCAGGGGCCTTGAGCTGCTCGATGCGCTGGACCAGCTGGTGCCCGAACCGACGCCGAGCCCGATCGAGCTCCTGAAGCTGCATGGCAGGCGGCGACAGCGCGCCTCGGGCACACGGCGCAAGAGCGCACCCAGGCGGGACGCAATCACCCCGTGGCACTGGGGGGATGAGACGCCCGCCGACACTTCGTGAGCACGCTCGCCGCGGTCAGGCTGTGGGGCACTCGCATCGGCGCGGTCTCGATGCCCGACGACGGTCGTGTGGCCGCCTTCCAGTACGACCGGGACTTTCTGGCCAGTGGCATCGAGGTCTCCCCGCTGGTCATGCCGATGCGCTCAGAGCCCTACACGTTCCCGACTCTCAACCCCGAGAGCTTTCACGGGCTGCCCGGCCTGCTGTCCGACAGCCTGCCCGACCGCTACGGTCGCGCGCTGATCGACGCTTGGCTCGCCGGGCAGGGACGCACGCCGGAGAGCTTCGACGCCGTCGAGCGGCTGTGCTACATCGGCCGGCGCGGCATGGGCGCCCTCGAGTTCGCCCCCAGCCTGGGTCCGGCGCCATCCCGGAGCCACAACCTTCAGGTCTCAGAGCTCGTCGAGCTCGCCTCCGAGGTGCTCTCCCGCAGGGAGGAGCTCGTCGCCTCGCTCGCACAGGGTCATCAGCGCCAGGCGATGCTCGACATCCTCAGCGTCGGCGCCTCCGCCGGCGGCGCGCGCGCCAAGGCGGTCATCGCCTGGAACCCCACCACCGACGTTGTGCGCTCCGGCCAGCTCGACGACCTCAGTCCCGGCTTCGAGCATTGGCTGCTGAAGTTCGACGGGGTCGCGAACAACAGGGACAGGGACGCGCTCGCCGACCCCCAGCGCTACGGGGCGATCGAGTACGCCTACTCGCTGATGGCGCGCGACGCTGGAATCGCCATGAGCGAATGCCGGCTGCTGGAAGAGAACGGCCGCCGGCACTTCATGACCCGCCGGTTCGATCGGGGGGCCGACGGCTCCAAGCGGCACGTGCAGTCGCTGGGTGCGCTCGCCCACTTCGACTTCAACCAGCCCGGCGCCCACTCCTACGAGCAGGCGTTTCTCACCATGCGCCGGCTAGGGCTGCCGAGCACGGCGGTCGAGCAGATGTTCCGCCGGATGGTGTTCAACATCGTGGCGCGCAACCAGGACGACCACGTCAAGAACATCGCGTTCCTGATGGACCGCTCCGGACAATGGGAGCTCGCGCCCGCATTCGATCTCACCTACGCCTACCGGCCCTCCAGCGAGTGGACCGCCCAGCACCAGATGAGCATGAACGGCAAGCGCGAGCACTTCACGCTGGCCGACTTCCGGGCCTGCGGCCGCACGGCCTCGCTTCTGCGCGGGCGTGCGACTCGGATAGTGGAGGAGATTCATGAGGTCGTATCCGCATGGGAGGACTACGCCCGTCGGGCGCAGGTCGACGAGGAGCACCTCCGGCGCATCGCCCCGGCGCTCAGGGTTTCGTTTGCGCGGGGGTAGGGCGTCTCTTGCAAGCTCCTCCTGTTGCCGCCCAGGCTACTTTCCCATTTGACATGTAGTTGGACCCTGCAGGCAGTTGGACCTCGCGGCGAGTCCGTCCGGCGTGCTCAAGACCCAGCCGCCTCTGGTCTCCTTCGCCTCCTGCTTCATACGGTGGTGGTGAGCGTCATCCCCATAGCGTGCAGATCGGCAGCGCGAAGATCCGCTCGGCGAGTTGGAACGGCCGTGGGCCTGTGTGGAGCACCGCGCCGGCGAGGAAGCGCTCGCCGAGTTGCTCGCGCAGCCACTCCAGGTGTCTGGCGTCGCCGCGCTGGGGCGCCGCAGAGGACTTGAATCTCGATCGCGACGACGTCTCCGCCGGAGAGCTCGGCAATCAGGTCGATCTCGTGACGGCCGTTCTTCTCGCGCAGGTGATACAGGCGGGGCGTGAAGCCGGCCAGCTCCAGCTCCGGCCTGATCTGCGCCAGCACGTAGGTCTCGATCAGACGCCCCAACAGGTTTCCATCGCGCATCACGGCGAGCTCGTCCAGGTGCAGGGCGGCTGTGAGCAGCGAGGTGTCTGTCAAGTAGCGCTTGGGGGCCTTGACGAGACGCGAAAGCCTGTTTGTGCTCCAAGCGGGGAGCGAGTCGAGCACGAACATGTTCCTCAGCAGTCGCTCATAGGCGGCGGCCGTCGACCGACTGATCGCGGCCGCGTCGTAGACGGTCTTCTCAGCCGCGATGCCGGCGGTGTTGACAGCCAGCGCCTCGAAGTAGCGTCGCAGCAGCTCTGGGTCGCGGGGGCCGTCGAGACTCACCGCGTCGCGGGTAAACAGCTCGCCCAGATAGCTATCCAGCCAGCGTTCGCGTGCACCGCCCTGCAGGCGCAGAACGGGTTCGGGATAACCGCCGCGAAGCGCAAGCTCGACGTAGCCGAGTAGATCAGGAGCGTCGAGGAGCGTGTGAAACGCGGTCAGATCGGCGCGCGCGAGGGTCTGCAGGAAGGGCGGTTTGGCAGGCGAGCCAAGGATCTCGCGCGCGGTGAGCCCCCACATCTTCAGGTGCACGAGCCTCCCGGTTCCAGGCCAGGTGGGAGCGTCGAGGCGACCATGGACGCTGCCGGTGACGAGAAAGCGTCCGGCCCCCGACCCTTGATCGACGGCCCGCTTGACCGCGCCGAGCACCTCCGGAACCGCTTGCCACTCGTCGAGCAGCACGGGCTCTGGCAGCGAGCGCAGCGCGGCGTCTGGGTCGTCGCGAAACGGTTCGGCTTCCGCCGGCTGGTCGAGGCGCACAACGGTCGTGGCCAGACGTTGGGCCGTGGTCGTCTTCCCGGCGGCGCGGGGACCGGTTATCAGGAGTGCGGGCAGTTCATCGAAGAGCTCGCGCAGCCATTCGTCGATCAGCCGAGTGGTGTAGCTGAGGCCAGACATAAAGCCATAATAGCGCTTTGGGCCAATTCTTACTAGCGCTTTGGACCACTACTGGCAAGCGTTTTGGACCAGTTCTCAATGACGCTCTAGACCACCGCTCGCTCCCACTTCGCGCTGTTGCCCCAGAACCGGCCGGGGCCCGGTGCGAGTACCTCCTCATGCTCATCTCTGCTGTCCTCCTGAGGCTTGCGATAGAATCCTCTGCTCATGACCCCTTGTCGCAGGACACCGCGTCTTTACCCCCCTGCCAATTCGCTTCGCCTGTGGTCCGGCTACGCTACAGGTCCTCGGCGATGTGCGGGGCCTCGTGGTTGAAGTACCAGAAGCCGATCACGATGATCGCCGCGACGAGCGCCATCGGCTCCAGCAGCGCCGCCCAGCTGCCCATGATCTGCCCCGCGCTGAGCGTGGCATGGTTGATCATCGCGTGGCGGAACTGCTGAAAGATGGCGACCAGCGGGTTGAGTGTGTAGATGTGGTAGAGGAGGCTGCCGGCGCCGAGCTTTTCGCGCACGGTTTCGGCCGGGATGATCACGGGCGATGAGTAGAACAGGATCTGGCTGAGCACTTCCCAGATGGGCGAGATGTCGCGGAAGCGCACGTACAGTGCCGAGAGCAACATCGAGACTCCTGTTGTGAGAACCGTCAACATCAGCACGATCAGGGGGAGCTCCAGCCAGCTGAGCATCGGTTGCACGCCCGCGACCACCGCGAAGATCATCACCACGACCAGGTTCAACGCCAGATTGAACAGGGCGAGCAGCACCACCGAGATCGGTATGGCCAGACGAGGAAACTGGATCTTGCGGACCAGGTTCTCCCGGTCGACCACGCTGCGCACAGCGGTGCTGGTGGCTTCGCCGAAGCAGGTGAACAGCACGATCGAGCCGAGCAGCTGCGCTCCGTAGAAATGGCTCGCCGCGCCTTTGGCCCGGTCCACGTGGAAGATCTCCACGAAGAACACGTAGAGCACGCCGAACAGCAGCAACGGGCGCACCACCTGCCACAGATAGCCGAGCGCCGAGCCGAAGAACTTGAGCTTGAATTCGCTGCGCGCGATGTTGTAGGAGAGGTGCCAGAACCGCGACCAACTGTCGTCGAGCGCGCGCGGGCCGCGAATCGGCGTGCCGAGATGCTCTACGGGCGGGAGGGGGTACCCGCCGGCTGATGACGGGGTGTCAACGACCGACGAGCTCATCGCCTACTTCCGGCTGGCTCGATCTGAAGATTTGCCAAGGTGGCCGACTCCGGGAGGGGGGCGTTGCCGCCGCTGCTGATTTCCGTCTCCACCGGTATCTCCACCATCCCGCCGCTGGCGGTCATGCCAGAGACGACAAACGACAGTCCGCCCGCAAAGCGGTCGATCACGTCGAGGCCTTCTCCGCGGTGGGTGATCGTGAGGATCGGGTGGTAGCGCCCCGGTGCGAGCATGTTGTGGAAGGAGAAGGCGACCACAGCCCATTCGCCCGCCTTGTAGCCGCCGGTCCGCTCGTGGTCCTCGGCGGTGGTGGCGACGATCACGGGCTGGCGGTGCTCGTTGAGCAGCGTCATGCTCACGGCCGGATCGCGCACATCGGTGTTGAAGCTGATCAGCGCCCTCAGCGTCAGCGGTTCCGACTGGGGCGCCACGGCGCGGCGCTCCTCGCGCTCGTCGCCGAGCCATACATCGATTACTCGCGCCGCCCCGTCTCCCATACGTGCGCTGCCGACATCTTGATCTTGGTAGCCGACCTCACGCCCAAACGCGATCTCCAGGTAGCGATCCGCCACGTCGCGAGGATCGCCGATGGTCACGATCTCCCCCCGCTCCAGCAGCATCGCGCGGTGGCAGAAGCGCGTCACGGCCCCCATGTCGTGGGTGACGAACACGATCGTGCGCCCTTCCTCGCGCATGCGATTGAACACGTCGAAGCACTTCTGCTGGAAGGCTGCGTCGCCGACGGCGAGCACCTCGTCGATCAGCAGGATGTCGGCGTCGACCTGGATCGCGACCGAGAAGGCCAGGCGCACGTGCATGCCCGAGGAGTAGTTCTTGAGCTTGAGGTCCTGGAACTCCTCGAGCTCCGCGAACTCGATCACGCGCTCGTAGCGGTCTCGGGCCTCGCGCGGGGTGAGCCCGAGCATGATCCCGTTCAGCGTCACGTTGTCGAGGGCGGCCAGGTCGGGGTTGAAGCCGACCCCCAGCTCGATGAACGTCGAGAGACGCCCGTTGCACCAGATATGGCCCTCGTCGGCGCGGTAGATCCCGGCCAGGCACTTCAGCAGCGTGCTCTTGCCGCTGCCGTTGCGACCGACGATGCCGAAGAACTCGCCCGGCTGCACCGTGAACGAGATGTCCTTGAGCGCGTGCAGCTGCTCGTGGCGCGTGCGTTTGAGCGGGTGCAGCGCCCGCTCCTTGAGGGTGTCGCGGCGCTCCTCGGGGATCTGGAACCGCTTGTCCACGCCCCGCGCGGCCAGGGCGGGCGGTCCCGCGAGGGCTGTCTCGGCGGTGGTGCTCATCGACTAGAGCGTATAGCGGCGCGCCGATCCCTCGGGTCGGTGCTCGACGCTCACGATCCTCGCAACGGATGTCGCACGGCGCGAGCCACTGCACGCGAGGCGCGGAAGACGACGGCCAGAACCCCGTACAGCGGCCGGCTGAGTGCGGGATGTGCGCTGAGCGCGAGCAGCGCGCGCTGGACATCATCGGGCAGCGAGCCGTGTGGACCGATCAGGCCGCGGGCGGGGCCGACTTCGGCCAGCAGCGCATCGTAGTCGCTCAGCACCAGCTCGCGTTCGTCGATCAGCTTCCGCACGACCGCTTGGTGGTCGGCGATCAGCTGGCGTTCGCGGGCTACTGCGTCACGGCTCAGTGTGGTGGCATCGCGCGCCTGGGCGAGCGCGGCTTCGCGGTAGGTCTCGACAGTTGCCTCCGCAGTGCGCTCCCACGTCAGCTCGCGTGCGGCGTCGGCCAGTAGTCGCACGTACCGTGCACGGGCCGCCTGGTCGGTGAGCAGCGGGTGGGCTGCCTCGGCGCTCTGCACCGGGTCCCAGGGGACGATCGTCGCGGCCTGTCCCATCGCTCCCTCTGCCAGCGACGACTGCGCCGCGAATAGGCAGGGAATCCCGCGCAGCGCGCTTTCGAACGGCACCAGCCCAAACCCCTCGTACTCCGACGGGTACACGACCGCGGCGGCATGTCGCATCAGCCACTCCTTCTCCGCCTCTGTGACCGGGCCCAGCTCGATCACGGCCTCGCGCAGCTGTGGATGCGCGTCCAGCTCCTCCCGCTCGGCCTCCCGCGAGGAGCCGTGCTCGACGTGCGTGCCGGCCAGCACAAGTACTCCCTGCCAGCCGTGCCGCTCGCGCAATGCGGCGAGCAGGCGCAACGCGAACACTCTGTTCTTGTGGCTGTAGTCGGTGCCCAGGCACAGCAGAAACTCCGACATACGCTCCTTGTCGCCGTCGCCATCCGCATCACCATCCGCTTCTCCACCGGCGAGCGCCGCTGGCCTGCGAGGCCCCTCGCCGATGCGATGGTCGAGGCCGGGCGGTATGACTCTGATCCGCTCGGCGCCGACCAGTCCCTCCTCGATCAGCTCGCGGCGCGTGTGCTCGGACAGGACGATGACTCGCTCGGCCGCGATCATGCCGTGGCGGCTAGCTCGCCGATAGTTCTCCCACGCGTCGGCGTCGGGGAAGTAGTCGCCGTGGTGGTAGGCGATCAGGTCGAGCTGGCTGATCACGACCCGCTCGCCGAGCTGCCACGCGAGCGCCAGGTCGTCCTGCGCGAAGGCCTGCTGTGGGCGGTGGAGCACCGAGCTCGCAGCGGTGTCCTCATCGACATCCTCGACGGCGAGGATCTCAGTCTCGGGCAGTTCGCGCAGCAGTGCCAGCGTGTCGCTGTCGATCCGCTCTGCGTCGATCAGCACGCGCAGGCGCAGCGCCCCCGTGCGCGCCAGTGCGCGCGTCAGTTCGAGCACCAGGATCTGCGTGCCCATGAGGGCGCCGTCGAGCGCGCGCGCATCGATCGTCACCCATAGCCGCTCGTGGTTGGTCATCTCCGCTTGCCTCTACTGCCGTCGGCCAAAGAGGCAGCCTATAGAGCGGGCGCGCGGTCATGGGCGAGTCGTTGGCGATAATGGGCGCCTCACACCGATGGACGCAGACGAACAAGCCAGATCAGCAACTCCAGGCCCCCAGGCGCCGCCGCCCGCGCGCCGGCGCTTGGGAGGGACGGTGCGTAGATGGCTGCTGCGGGCGTTCCCGCCGTACGCCCGCTACAGCGCCCGCCAGGCGAGCACCGCGGCCGCGCTGGAGCGCCTGGAGCGGGACTTCGAGCACATCGGCAAGCGCCATACCGAGCAGATCGAGCGACTCGAGGACCTCGTGTGCGAGCTGGTGATGACAGCCGAGTCGCTGCGCCGTGAGATCGCGCGCAAGGCCGACGCCCCTGCCGGCGAGGATGGGGACTGAAGCACCGATGCGCGTCCTCACCCTCGCGACGCTTGACAGCCTGCCTCGCGCGCGCGTGCTCGCCCGCTCGCTGCGTGCTCACCAACCCGACTGGACGCATGAAGTCGTGCTGGTGGCCGGTGAGGAGGTCGTCGCCGCGGCGGCCGAGTCCGATCAGACGCTGCGGGTGCGTGCCGCCGCCTCGGAGCTCGATCTGGATGTCGAGGCGCTGCTGGCGTTGCACGACGAGCACGACCTGATCGCGCTGCTGGCGCCCAGGCTGCTGGCACGCTGCGCACAGCGCGCCTCCGAGCCGGCGCTGCACCTGCCGAGCACCGTTTGGGTCCTGGCCGACCTGCAACCGATCGAGTCAGCGCTATCAAGGAGTGGCGTGCTGCTCGTGCCGCGGCTGACGGCTGAGCTGCCGGATGACGGCCTTGAGCCGACGCCCGCCCAGTTGGAGCGGGCGGGGCGTATCGACCAGACGATCATGGGAGTCGATGGCAGTGCCGCTGCCCAGGCCTTCCTGGCGTGGTGGAGGGGACACGTCGAAGAGTCGCTGGGATCGCTCGATGCACGCCGCGCCGGCGACCGGCCGGAGGATCGCCCCTGGCTCGCGCGCTTTCTGGAGCTCGCCCCCGCCCGCTTCTCCACGGCCGTGCTCGACGACCCCGGCTGCAACGTCAACCTGTGGAACCTGCACCGCCGAACACTGAAGGCGAGCGCGAGCGGGGCGCTGGTGAACGGGCGCCGGCCGCTGCGCTTTCTCAACCTGCCGGGGTTCGAGCCCGACCGCCCATATCGCCTGGCCGCGAACGCCAGCCGGGCGCGGGTCAGTCGCTCGCCCGTCCTGCACGAGCTCTGCGAGCGCTACGCCTCCGAGCTGCGCCACGCCGGCTGGCACGATATGGATCATCACGGGGAGGTCGGCCGGCGCCTGGACGGGGGTCTCGTCTACGACGACTCCCTGCGGGCCGCCTACGCTTCGGCGCTCGCGCTCGGGCAGGGTGCCGAGAACCTGTTCGACGAGGCTGGCACACGCGAGTTCATCGCCTGGCTGCAGGGTCCCGCCCCCAGGGGTCGCGCATACGGCATCAACCGCTATGTCTTCCATCGCGTAGCGCGAGAGCGCCCGGATGTGGTGCGCAGCTATCCCGACCTGGATGGCCCCGACGGCGCGGAGTACGTCGCCTGGTGTTGGGCGTTCGGCCGCGACGAGCTGGCGATTCCCGACCGCTTCATGCCTCCCGAACCGGGCTCCGCCGCGGCGGGCGCGCTCACAGCCGAGACGCCTGGCCGGAGCGCCTCCGAGCCGGAGCAGGATGCGACGGTCCAGGCCGCCGGGCCCCATTCGGCGCCCGGCATGTCCGATCCCGAGGCTTGGACGCAGGACGAGCGTGCCGGCGCCAGGCCGTCGGTCGCCGAGGACAGATCCCGTCCCGCTGTGCGCGTCACGGGCTATCTTGGCCACACGCTCGGCCTGGGGGCCGCCGGGCGGGGCTATGTGCAGGCGCTTCAGGCCGCGGGCGTCGCGGTGAGCACCGCGAGCGTGCCGCTGCACCACCTCGAGCTGCCCGTCGAGCTCCAGGACGGGTACGGTCGGCACGGCTTCGAGGAGCTCGTCCACGAGGGGCGTCACGGCTTTGAGATTGTGGCCGTCAACGCGGATGAGCTCCCCGACTTCGTCGAGCGTCTCGGTGAGGACTACTTTGAGGGGCCGCGCATCGGGATCTGGGGCTGGGAGACCGACAGCATCCCGGCGCGCTGGCAGCGTGCGTTCGCGCTTGTGCAGGAGATCTCGGGTCTACTCACGGTTCATGGCGCAGAACGTCGGCGCGGTCGCGCCGGTCCCCGTGATCGCCCTGCCTCCGCCGGTGCAGCCACCCGCCGAGCCGGCCGTGCCGGAGCGACTGGACGTGCCCGACGATGGCTTCATGTTCCTATTCGTGTTCGACTACCTGAGCACGATCCAGCGCAAGAACCCGGTCGGCCTGATCGAGGCGTTCAAGCGCGCGTTCGCGCCTGGCGAGGGTCCGCGGCTGCTGCTCAAGACGCTCAACGGGCCGCTGCGCCCGCTGGCTGAGGAGGAGGTGCTGTGGGCCGCGCACGGGCGCCCGGACATCCACGTCGTCGATCGCTCGCTAAGCGTCGATGGGCTGAATGGGCTGATGGCGGCATGCGACTGCTACGTCTCCATGCACCGCTCCGAGGGCTTTGGGTTGACGCTGGCCGAGGCGATGGCGATCGGCAAGCCCGTCATCGGGACCGGCTACTCGGGGAACGTCGACTTCATGAACGCCGAGAACAGCTATCTGATCGATTATGAGCTCGGTCGCGTCGGCCCGGACTGCGAGATCTATCCGGCCGAGGGCCGGTGGGCACAGCCGAGCGTCGAGCATGCGGCGGAGCTGATGCGCCGGGTGCTCGAGCGTCCCGAGGAGGCCGCCGCGATCGGTGCTCGGGCGCGCGAGGACATCGTCAGGGAGCTGTCGCCGCAGGCCACGGGGGCGGCCATGCGGCGGCGGTTGGAGGAGCTGGCCGACACACCCGTCGGTTAGGGTTCCGGCGGTGTTCGGCGAAGGCAGCTCAATCCGTCGTCGCCGTCTTTGGAGCAGTTCTGCAGCCGTAAGGGGCTACGGCCTGGCTCGAAGAGCGGCGGAGCGGCTTGGTCTGCAGGTCGTGCTCAAGACGTATTACAGCCCGATTCCCGATCTCGCCCAGCTGCCCGAGAGCGTATGGCGGGCGCGCGACCCGCTGCGCGGCATCGCCTTCGATCTCGACGTGCAGATGAGATTCGTCGAGCGCGCCCTGGCTCCACATGTCGCCGAGCTCGACTGGGGTGGGGATGTTGCGCCCGAGCACTCCTACGACCCAAGCAACGACTCCTACCCCGTTCCTGACGCCCGAGTTCTTTACGCGATGATGCGTCACCTGCGGCCGAGACACGTCGTGGAGCTGGGCTCGGGTCAGACGACGCGCGTGATGGCCCAGGCCTGCCGTGAGAATGGCCGTGACGGCGATCACGTGCGCCTGCGTGCGTTCGACCCGTTTCCCACCGCGGTCGACGACAGCCTTCCAGGTCTCACGGAGTTGGCTCGCGTCAAGGTTCAGGATGTGCCTGACGAGGTGTTCGCCGAGCTGCGGTCCGGCGATGTGCTGTTCGTCGACACGACGCACACCGTGAAGATCTCAAGCGACGTCAACCACATCGTCCTGCGTGTGCTGCCACTGCTGCAGGAGGGCGTGATCGTGCATGTCCACGACATCTTTCTGCCCTACGAGTATCCGCGGTTCTTCTTCGCAGACTATGCGCTGTACTGGGCTGAGCAGTATCTTCTGCAGGCGTTTCTGGCCTTCAATTCGAGCTTCGAGGTGCTGTGCGCGGTCCACGCCCTCGGGCGCGAGCAGGGCCCGCGCATGGCGGCGACCGGTGCGCTTGCGCCCGGCGAGATCGGCAGCTCGTTCTGGATCAGGCGCGGCGGGGATCCAGCCGCCGCATAAACCTCAGGCGCCGGCGGCTCCTGGCCGCAAGACCTCCATCCATTCATAGCCCACGGGCGCGGTGCAGAGACGTTCCGCAGCTGCGGCCGGAGCCACTCGCACCCGGTAGGTCTGGGAGCCCCGTGGCAGCAGCACGATCGGGCCCAGCCCGCGGGTGTCCGGGTCAACGTCGTCGCCGCTACCCGGGTGCAGGCTCCCACCGCCGCGCTGGATCACCAGCGTGTGGCGTCCGGCGGCGAGCGCACGGGCGCCGATCTGCAGGAACTGATTGGGATAGCGCTCTTCGTAGGCGATCGTACCGGCCGCCCGGCCATCGATGATGAACTTGAGCGGGCGTCCGACGGTGCCTTCCATCCACAGGCTGTAGTCGGCGGCTCGGGGAAGCGTAAAGGTCAGCCGGTCAGTGCCCGCGCCGTAGGCGATGAGCTCATTGCCCTCGGGTTTCCAGTAGTCAGGGTGGATTCCGGAGGTTGGCAGGAGCTCGGTTGCCGCGGGAGCGATCACGTAGGCGACCGTTGCGCCGGGGCCTGCACCGCGCAACGACTTCTGCAGGCCGCCGCAGAACGTCGCCGTGCGCTCGTGGGGCAACCCCGACAGGGGATAGTGCACGAAGACGTCCGCGGCGGGACGGTCGCGCCGCCACACGTCGAAGTAGCTCGTCTGCTGGACGAGATCCCAGTTGGCGGGCGCTCGAACAGTCAGCGGGCCGCGCGGCGTGACGATGAGCTTGAACTTCTGCAGATAGGACAGACGGAACTGGTTGAGGCTGAAAGAGAAGCCGACGCCCCCCGGCTCCGTCACGCCGGGCGCCAGGCCGAGTTCGCCATGGGCCGGCTCGACGGTCGAAGTGGCCTGCTCTTCGCGCAGGAAGTACTCGGCGTACTCGTCGAAGCCGGGGAACAGCGCTGGACCCTGCCCGGCGTAGCGCTTGCCGATCGCGGCGAGGTCGTGGTAGCGGGCGGCCGGCGCCAGCGTGGTGTCGTGGTAGACGATCGCATTGCCGTAGAGGACTCCTCCGGCGATCACCGCGGCGGCGAGCCAGCCCAGCAGTGAGATGCCGCGCCGTCTGTTCTCGTGCAGTGCGGCAACGCCCGCGAAGGCGAGCGTGAGCGCGAACACGCCCGTGATCGTGAACGACTTGAACTGCAGCCACGCGGTGCTGTGGGCGACGTAGTAGGCGAGCGCGAGCGGTGCTCCGATGCCCAGGAATGCCAGGACCCAGCGGCGGCGGCCGAGCGCGAAGAGGATTCCCAGGACCGCGAACACGATCACGAACACGTCCAGCCGGTGGGTCATCGTCACGTGGACGAGCGGGAAGCGGTAGTCGCCGGCCAGCCACACACCGGCCGCCGACCAGTCGGGCACGGGCGCCGCGAGGTTGCCGAGGCCCAGTTCGACCGTGCCTCCGACCGCGGTTTCCGCGATCCCGCGCAGCTGCGTGGCCGCGCTGATGATTCCCGGCAGCGAGATGACGATCGCGATCGCGGCGAGCAGTCCCCAGTCCGCGAGCGCGCGCAGACGGTCACGTTGCACGAGCGTGACGACGAACACCCCGGCGAGCAGCAGGCCGAGCCACGGCGCGACGCCGTAGCTGAACGCGGCGAAAGCGCCCGAGATGGCCACCGCGGCCGGCAGCACCGACAGCCGCGGGCCCTTCCCCGGAAGCCGCTCGGCCAGCACCGCCGCCACCACCATCAGCAGGCTCGCGGTGGTGAGCTCCTTGATGCCGCCCTCCAGCGCGTAGGCGTAGAGCACGTTGGGCTGGATCGCGACGGCCGCCCCAATGGCGCGCAGCGGGCGGCTGCTGCTCACGCGTCCCAGCAGCGAGTAGATCGCGAGCGCCCCCATCGCCGCGGCGAAGGCGTGATACATCTGATAGCACCAGGCCAGATTGGTGTGGATCAGCTTGGCGATCGCGCCGAGCGCCGCCTGGGCGCCTCCCGGATAGCCGATGCCGATCAGCCTCTCCACGACGAGGTGATAGGAGGAGTCGCTGCCGACGGCCGCGCGCCCGGCGTCGGCCAGGTGCTGGGCGAAGTCCATCTGAAAGCCGATGTCGACGATGCGGGTGTAGCCGGTCCAGGTGGGGGTGCCCGTGAGCAGCGTGGGCGCGCCGATCGCGGCGAAGGCGGCGAGAGCGGCGAGCGCCGCCCACGGTATGCCCTCTATGCGGGGCGTTCTCAACGCGCCGGTTCGCGCCGCGAGCGCGAACCCGCCCACCGCGAACGCGAGCGCGATATAGCCGGCGGCCGGAGCCATCCAGTCGATGTAGGTCACAAACGCACAGATGGCGACGAGCAGCGCGAAGCCGACGGGGAGCACCAGGACGGCTGGGAGCCAGCCCGCTCCCAGCCTGCGTACGAGCAGCCCCCCGCCCGCGCTGAGCCCCAGCAGGACCAGTGGGAACAGGATGCAGCCGCTGATGAACGATCCGGTCATGCGCGTATCTATATCGGCTGAGTCGGTTGAGACGCGCTCCTTGGACCGACGCATCTCGGGCGTCGAGGAGGGCCGGGCGAGGCCATACTGTCCGGCCTATGCCTTCTGTCCACAAGATTCCGAGGTCCGCGACGGCCTCCGACTGGCACGCGATCGTGCTGAGCTGGAACGGGCGCGAGGATACGCTGCGCTGCCTGGAGTCGCTCACGCGAGTGGAGCATCCGAGCCTCGGGATCCTGTGCGTCGACAACGGCTCCACCGACGGTACGCAGCAGGCGGTGCGAGAGCGCTTCCCGCAGATCACCTTGATCGAGGCCGGCGTCAACCTCGGTTACTCCGGTGGCAACAACCTGGGTCTGCGCTACGCGCTCGAGCATGGAGCGCGCTGGATCGCGCTGGTAAACAACGACGTCACGGTGGCGCCCGACGTGATCGAGGGCTTCGAGCGCGCTGCGCGAATGTGTCCGCGCGCGGGCATCCTGGCGGGCAAGGTTTACTTCGCCGATCGGCCGCGGACCATCTGGTTCGCTGGGCAGCGGGTGAGCGAGTTGCTGGGCTACTCCGGGCGTCCGCGCGGCTACGGACGCCGCGATGGGCCGCGCTACAGCCGCGTGCGGGCCACCGGTCGGGCCGTCGGGGCCCTGATGGCGGTCTCGCGCGAGACGATCGAGGCGGTCGGTCTGCTCGACGAGGATCTGTTCGCCTACGTCGAGGACGTCGACTGGGCGCTTGCGCGCGCGAGCCGCGCGGGCTTGAGGTTGCGTTCGCGCCCGATGCCCGCGCCTGGCATCGCGTCTCGGCCTCCACCGGCGGAGAGGCGGCGATCGACCCACACGCTCTACTACGGCGTGCGCAACACGGTCACGGTGCTCGAGCGCAGGCGACCGCTCGGTCGCGTCGCCGGCGCTCTGCGCCGCACGGCGATCCTCGCCACATTCTCGCTGCACGCGCTCACCCGCCCGCACCGTCGCGAGGCGTTGCGCGCGGTGCGCACGCGGCTTCCGCGACGCCCGTCGCGGGGCGGCTGGGCCCACGGCCCGCGCAGCTCGCACGGCAGCGCCACGGGCGGCTAACTCGCCGCGCTGGCGCGCTGCGCCTGCAGGCGTCGAGCGCATCATCGGCGCCGCTCACACCCGAGCATCCCCGCGATGCCGCCCGCTCCGATACGCGGCCAGCGCCATACTGCGGCGCGCCGTGCGCCATTCGCGACGAGCTCCGGCGGCGCCGCGCCTGGCCGAGCATGATCGCGGTGCTGATCGTGCGGGCGCGGCGCTGGAGCTCGCGGATATCTCGCGGTCACGATCGCCATCGCCATCAGGCCCTCCTCGATAGGAGACGCCCGACGCGTCGGCGCGCGTGCGTGAAGTTGTCGCCGTGGCGGCGGTAGCGGACCAGGACGTCGTCGATCGCGATGCAGCGCCCGTGACGGAACACCTCGATGTCGAACAGCCAGTCGTTGGTGTACGTCAGGCGCTCGTCGAAGCCGGCTGGCGGGCACAGCGACGAGCGGATCATCGTCGCGGAGGGAAGCATCCTGTAGGTCGGGTCGAACCACAGCTCGATCCCGCCGCTGCGCAGCGGAGAGCCGTTGTGCGATCTCGCGAGAAGCGTCCGATCGTGCGCCCGCTGTCGGAGTCGAACATCTCCGCGTCGTGGGAGCATCCGGCCGCGCTGCGATCGGAGTCGAGCGCCGCCACCTGGCGCTCGAGCTTGCCGGGCAGCATCACGTCATCGCCGTCCAGCCACGCGATCAGCTCTCCCCGGCGAACCGCGAGCGCCCGGTTCAGCGCGAACGGCTTGCCCTGGTTGTGCTCGGCGCGGAGCACTCGGATCCGCTCCGGATCGCGTTCCGCGAAGCGAGCGAGCGATCGTCGGGGTTTCGTCGGTGGATCCGTCGTCGGAGATGATGACCTCGAAGTCGCTGTAGCTCTGGGCGAGCACGCTCTCGACCGCCTCGGCGAGGAAGCGCTCCTCGTTGTGGACCGCCATGATCACGCTTACGCGGGGCGTGGCGGTCATCGCGCGATCTGCGGTGGCGGAGAGGCAGGCGTCGGCATCTGCGGCAACCTATCGACTTCGCAACGATCGACGCCCGCTCTGATGGCGGCAACGACGCCGATGGCGTCCGCCCACGCGGCCCCGTCAGGGTCTCGCCTACGATGTCGTCCGTGGCTTCAGCAGCCGAGCATGTCGGGGACGGCGTATCCGCGGCGCCCGACCCCGACTCGGCGGACATCCTCGACTCTGGCGAGGCGGGCGGGCAGTTCATTCGTGGCGGGCTTGGGCTCACCGCGGCGTACATCGTGAACCTGCTGCTCAGCCTCGCCGCAGTGCCGCTCGTCATCCGCCATCTTGGCCCCGTCGATTACGGCCGGTTCGCGACCGTGACCGCGATCATCTTCATCGTCGCGGGCTTCACCGAGGCCGGGCTCACGAGCCTCGGGTGTGCGCGAGTACTCGAACATGCCCCGGCTGGAGGGCGCCCGGCTCCTGCGCAACCTGATCGGCCTGCGCGTGACGACGACCGCTGTCGGTGTCGCCGTGACCATGGCAATCTTCGCAGTGGCGGGATCGCCCACCGTCGTGGTGCTCGGCTTGGCCGTCGCCGGCGTGGGGCTGATGGTGAGGCTGATGGGCGACAACTACGGCATACCGCTGAACGTGCAACTGCGGCTGGGGTGGGTCGCGGTAATCGGCATCGCCTACCAGTTCACACTCTGCGCCGGTTACGTTATTCTCGTGCTGGCTGGCGCCGGCGTCATTCCCCTACTCGCGGTCGTCATCGCCGCGTCTGCGGTGCTGTTGCTTGGCACCGCCGCGCTGGTTCGCGGCGAGGTCTCGATCGTCCCCGCTTTCGATCTGCGGGTTTGGCGGCGGCTGTTGCGCGAGACGCTGCCTTTCGCAGCGGCGGCTGCGGTGGGGATCATCTACTTCCGCGAGGCGCTCGTCCTCATGTCCTTCCTCTCCAACTGGACAGTCAGACCGGCTATTACTCCGCCGCGTTCAAGATCGTCGAGGTGCTGACGGCGGTGCCGTGGATACTCGCGGCGTCGGGACTGCCGATACTGGCGCGGGCCGCGCGTGACGACTCCACGCGCCTTAGCTATGCCGTCCAGCGACTGTTCGAGGTCGGGTTGATCCTCGGGGTGTGGATGTCGGCGTCCACGGCCGTGGGGGCCAAGCTCGGGATCGACGTGGTGGCGGGCGCCAAGTTCCACCCTCAATCGGCGTTCTTGAAATCCAGGCGCTGGCGATCGTCACGAGCTTCATCGCCGCGATCTTGGGCTATGCGCTGCTGTCGCTGCGGCAATATCGCCAGCTTCTGCGCGCAAACGGACTCGCCGTGTTGATCGTCACCGTCCTGTCATTCATCCTGATTCCGGCTCAGGTGCACGTGGCGCGGCGATCGCGCCTACAGTGGCCGAGGCCAGCCTGGGGCTCGCATATGCGGTGAGCCTCGCCCGAGCAAGCCCGTCTGCGCCTGTCGCTGCGCGTGGTCCCAGGGCTGGTGATCGGCCTCGGCGTGAGCCTGGCGGTCGTCTACGCGCTGCCGGTGTCCTCGGAACTGATCCGGCTGGTGGTGCTCGCCGCAGTGTATTTCCCGCTGCTGTACGTGCTCAAAGTGATTCCCTTCGAGATGGTAGGCGCGCTGATGCGCCGCGGCACGTGAACGAGCTTCGGCCGCCGCGGGCGTGTCCGAGCATCGCGACATCGCCGTGTCGATCGATTCAACCTGAGGGTGGTGGTGGAGCGCTTGCGGTCAGCCGTCAACCGCTACTGGGCGGGACACGCGGACGTAGAGCGAGTGCGGGTCATCGGCGTCTGACAACGACTTTCAGTGCGACGGATCGGCGTCCGAAGCGGATCGGCGACGTCTGGCTTTCCCGCCGCGCGGCTGCCGCACGAGCGGATCGCCCCGATGCGGGTTCGTTCAAGCCACTAACCCCGCCCTGCGGGGTGCGGCCGGCCGCATTCCTGCTGTTCAACGAGCGGCACGCTGGTGCTCCAGGCGCTCGTCGGTCGGCCGGCTCAGGTGAGCTAACCCCGATCATCGCGGGCGCCTGTGGCTTGGGCCATGCTGGCGCCGGGCGGTCCCGGTGCTGGCGATGAGGAGGTCTGGTCTGATGTCATCGACATCTACGGCGTCAGAGGAAGACCTAGGCGCGCTCGCGCCGGAAACGAGCCCGAGGTCTGTCAAGCCGAGCCTCCGCGTCGGGGCTTCGCACGGGTGCGCGCTCGCTTGGCACGGCGAGGAGGACTCCGTCCTGCTGTCGTGGGCAACGAGCTGGAGCGCAAGGTTTCGACGTGGTGCCGAGGCGGTCGGGCTTGCGGGACCGACTGTGAAGCTCCTCGGACTGCCGGACCCACGTCGCGCCGGACGCGGACCCGTACGTGGTCGCAGATCGAGCGTCATCGGCCTGACCGATCGCCTGCAGCGGCGCGGGCAGCTCGAGGATGTGGCGCTCCGCACGCGGCAAGCGAGCATTCGTGTCGCCCACCTGCTCTAGCCAGGGGCCTGGTGATCGTCGAGGCGCTCGGCAGCGACTTCCCGTTTGACCTCGCAGCTGGCCGGGCGCGGCCCTCACAGTCGAGGACGGGAAGACCGGGCGGCTCCCGCGATCCCGGGATCCTGCCGAGCTCGCCGAGGTCTGCGCTGAGCGCCTCTCCGCTGCGCCGGGGTGTGAGACTTCCAGCTTCATACCGCCTCGTAACCGTCTCGGCGCGGCGCACACCTGTGGCGGAGGTCATCGGCTCGGCTTCATCTGCGTCTGCGATCGTGGCTGCGGAACGCTCATCGCATCAACGTCGCGTCGACTGGTTGCAGCCTCGAGCGCCCGGCGATAGCTCGCCAGCGTCCCCCGCGCCGCGGCCGACCAGCTGAAGTCGGCCGCCCGGACGCGGCCACAGCTCGCGCAGCCGTTCCGCCAAGCCGGCGTCGGCGAGCACCTCGTCGATCTTCGCGGCGATCTCCGCGGGCGCGCGGGGGTCGAAGTACAGCGCTGCCGAGCCCGCCACCTCGCGCAGCGCGGGAATGTCCGAGCATGCGACCGGCACGATCGCGCCCATCGCCTCGAGCACGGGCAGGCCAAAACCCTCGTGCAGCGTGGGCAGCACCAGGCAGTCGGCGAGCGCGTACAGCGAGTCGAGCTGCTCTGGGTGGAGCAGCCGCCGAGCAGGCGCACGTCCTCCGCACACCGGCAGCGACCGCCTGCGCCGGCAGCGTCCCGCAGTCGGTGCCGTGGCCTGCGATCACCAGCACCGGGCGCGTTGGCGGCGCGAATCAGCGCGAGCGCGTCGATCAGCGCGGGCAGGTTCTTGTGAGGGAGGTTGGTGGCCACCGCCAGCGCGAGCGGCCGCCGGCCGAGTCCGTAGGCGCTCGCGCAGCCCGGCCGTCAGGACGGGCGCCGGCGCCGACGGCAGGCGCACGCCGTTGCGGGACCACGTCGATGCGCTCGCGCTCGACGCCGAGCCCGGCGACAGATCGTCCTGCGAGCGCGGCTGCGAGACGGCGATGATCCGATGTGCGCGCGCGAGCCGCCAGCGACACGAGCGCCGAGGTGCCCGTGCGCATCGGCCACGACATCAGCTCGGGAACCGCTCGGTACTGCAGGTCGTGGATCGTGACCACCCGGCGGAAGCGGCCCCCAGGCGGGCGCGAAGTTGGCCATCGAGTGCAGCAGCTCGCACGCGCGCGCGACGGGCGGCCAGCGACACCAGCGCGAGCTCTCCGAGCGCCCACTGCGCTCGGCTGCGTGCGGAGACAGGGACGACCACGGCGCGCACCCCGTCTCCGAGCTCGGCGGCCAGCGCCGGTCCGGCGTCGCGGTTGACGAACGCCACGAGCTCCAGCTCGGGGGCGCAGCTCCAGCAGCGCGGGCACGAGCTCGCGGGCATAGGTCTCGCGGCCCCCGGTCTCGCCGGGCACCAGGTAGAGGAGGTCCAGGCCGACGCGCATCAGCGCGCCGGCAGGGACAGAATGCCGCTGACCAGCCTCCAGTAGAGCGCCTGGGGCACGCTCAGCCAGCGGCTGCCGGCGGCGCTCAGATAGGGGCTGTCCAGGGAGGAGGTCAGACGGCTAGCGAGCTCCGCCGCGCCGATGCGTCGCGTGCCCTGCACCTTGCGTCGGCGCGCGAGCGTGCGCGGCAGCCCGCCGATCGCCGCGGCCTGGGCGCGCAGCTTCGGCGCCAGCCAGCCCTGACGCGCGGCCACCGCGAGCAGACCCAGCTCGGCCGCCAGCAGAGCCGGCGCAAGCAGTACGAGCAGCGTGGCCGGATACACCGAGAGCACCGTGCGCCAGCGGTTGCGCTCCAGCCAGAACCACTTCGAAGACCCCTTGTCGAACTCGTAGCTGTGCGTCACCCGCGCCCCCGGCACGAGACCCACGCGATGTCCGGCCAGCCACAGGCGCAGACCAAGGTCGAGATCCTCGCCATACATGAAGTAGTCGCGATCGAGTCCCCCGAGCTGCGCCCATGCGCTGCGCCTGACGATCATCGCCGCGCCCGAGGGGAATGAGATCTCGCGATCCTCGCCAGCCAGCGCCGAGATCGGCCGCTCGCAGTCGCCGGCCCAGCCGAAGCCGAGATAGTGCACGACCCCGCCGCTCGAGTTGATGTGATCGTCGTCGAGCAGCACCGCTGCCTGCCAGGCTCCCCAGTCGGGGTGCTCGGACGCCGCCGCACGCAGCCGCCGCAAGACATCCTTGCCGGGGCCGGGAGTCCGGGTTCAAGAACAGCAGCAGCGGCGCCCGGGTCGATTCCGCGCCCACGTGGCAGCCGCCGGCGAAGCCCAGGTTCGCGTGCGTCTCGATCACCCGCACGCGCTCGCCGAACGAGCCGGCCAACCGCGGGGTGCCGTCGGTGGAGGCGTTGTCGACGATCGTCAGCTCGTCGTCCTCGCGCAGCTGTGGCAGCAGGGCTTGCAGGAGTCCTGCCAGATGGTCTGCTGACTGGTGGGTGACCACCACGACGGCCACTGCATCTGAAGCGGGCACCGGCGCTCAGCGGCTGCGGGAGAGCTCTTTGGCGGCGTCCGGCGGGCTCGGCTCGGCAGGCTCCTGTTCGGACTCGCGCCGCCGGCCGTCGGTCCGCGCTGCGTCCGGCGCCTGCGCCGGCTGGCCAGCCTGTTCGTCGAGACGGTGCTGCAGCAGGCTGAGACGCTGGGCCAGGATCTTGTTCTGGTCTGACAGGCGCGAGACGGCGAGCGAGAAGTTCAGCAGGATCATCGCGATCAGCCCGATCGCGACCGCGAACAGCGCCGACGGCGGGTAGGAGATGCCGACGTCGTGCGAGAGCGAGGTGAGCAGCCCCTTCCATGCGGCCAGCACGAACAGCGTCGCGGCGGCGAGCAGCCACAGGATCGCGTAGCGCTCAGACAGGCGCTTGCGGCGGACCAGCTCGAACACGAGCAGCAGCAGGGCGAGGGTGACGGCGATCGAAAGTCCGTGCAGGAGAGTGATCTTGCTCACGGCGCCTGCTCCACGGCAACCGTTTGAGGCTCCTTGGGCGCGATTGTCGGCTTACGGCGGAAGAGGCCCACGAACACCGCCAGCAGCACCTTGACCATGTAGTAGACCGACTGGGTCGAGGAGATCGCCGACTCTCCCGTCAGGCGCGGGCGCATCCGCACCGGGATCTCGCAGCTGCGCAGCCGGTGGGCGTGCATCAGCAGGATCGCCTCGACCTCGGGGTAGTCGTGCGGGTAGTCGCGCGCGAACAGCTCGATGCCTCGCCGGCTGGTCATGCGAAAGCCGGAGGTCGGGTCGGTGACGCGCTGGCCTGTGATCAGCGAGACCACCATGGAGAAGACGCGAATGCCCATGCGCCGGGTGGCCGAGGAACGGTGGCCATCGCCGTTGGGATCGAGGAAGCGCGATCCGGTGACCATGTTCAGCTCGGGATCCGAGCGCAGGCGCGCGAGCAGGTCGTGGATGTGGCGCGGGTCGTGCTGTCCGTCGCCATCGACCTGCACCGCCACCTCGTAGCCCCGTTCCAACGCGTAGATGTAGCCGCTCTGCATCGCGCCTCCGATGCCGAGGTTGAAGGGCATCCGCAGCACCTCGGCGCCCGCGCCGCGCGCGCGCTCGGCGGTGGCGTCGATCGAGCCGTCGTCGACGACCAGCACATCGAACTCGGGCGCCCGCTCGTGGATCGCCGCGACCGCTCCCACTATGGCTTCGGCCTCGTTGAAGGCGGGAACGATGGCGAGATTGCGGCTCATGAAAGCTCGACTGCGTCACGGGCGTGTCGATAGAAACGTGCCCGCCGGCGGTGAGTTGCGCACCTCCGTCTGGCGAGTGGGGATAAGTGTAGGGGCAAGCCCCGGCGCGCCGCCGATAACCTCGGCCGCTATGCGCGCTCTGAGAGCTCCTGAGGACCAAGACGCCGCGGCCACACGATGCCCGCCTCGCGGCTAGCGATGGACGCCGAGCGCTGGAGAGCGGAGCAGCGAAACATCCGTGAGGCGGTGCGATCCCGGCGGGGTACGGCCGACGGAGGACCGCCGGCTCCCGTGACCGTGGCGATGCCACTCGCCTCGGTGATCGTCGTGTGCTGGAACGCGGCCGATGTTCTCGGGCGCTGCCTCGATCAGCTCTTCGCTCAGGACCACGCCAACTACGAGATCGTCGTTGTCGACGATGGCTCGGACGACAACACGCTGCAGGTCGCGGAGCGCGCGTCGACTCGCGGCGAGCTGACGATCGTGCGCAGTCCCCGCAATCGGGGCTGTCCTCACGCGCGCAACCTCGGCCTGCGTCATGCCAAGGGGGAGATCGTCGCGTTCATCGACGCCGATGGGTACGCCACCCCGAGCTGGCTGCGCCACGTAGTAGAGGCGTTCGATGCGGACGCGACGGTCGGCGGGGTCGCCTCGACGGTGTTCTTCGCCGACAACCCGCTCGTGATCAACGGCGCCGGCGGGATCGTCAACCGCCAGGGGTGGGCTGCCGATCTGTCGATGAACGAGTCCTACGAGCGGGCGGAGATCGCCGGCGAGGCGCTATATCCGATGGGCTGCGGCATGGCGCTGCGACGCTCGGCGGTGGAGCGGGTCGGGCCGTTCGACGATCGCATGCTCAACTACTACGACGACGTCGACTACGGCGTGCGGCTGTGGCGCGCCGGCTGCCGGGTCGCGGTGGCGCCCGGCGCCTGGATCGATCACGGCTTCGCCGGCGCCGGCGGTGAAGGCGGCGACTCGGACCACAAGCGGCTGCTGTGCGAGCGTCATCGCATGCGGGTTGTGCTCAAGCACTCCTCCGCCCGGACGCTGCCGCGGTGGGCGCTGCACGAGGCGCGCGCGTTCAGGCAAGCTCCGTGGCCCCGTCGCGCCCTGAAGCTGAGGGCGATGGTCTGGAACGCGCGCCATGTGCCGAGCGTGCTCTCGAGCCGCCGGCGCCTGCACCGAGCTCCCAGAGTGCCAGATCGGCTCATCGATCCATCATGGGGAGACGGCTTTCCGGCGGGCGTGCCGCCGCGACTGACGCCGCGTCCGGAGAACGTGGGCAACAGCATCGACATGGCGGATGCTGCCAGTGAGGATCAGCTCACGTACGGATGGTTCCCCGCCGAGCACGTCGACGGGCGCAGCTACCGCTGGGCCGGCGAGCAGGCCGCCGCGCTGGTGACGCTGCCGGCGCCCGCGAAGAGGCTGCGCCTGGACTATGCCCACGTGCCCGTGGATATAGGCGGCGTCGACGTCCACATCCGGCGGCTGGACTCATCCGATCCGTTGACCCCCGTCTGGAGCACCCGCCTGCTGTGGCAGTACATCGCGCGCTCGATCGAGAATCACCCGCTCGCGCTGGCAGCCGGGGACTACGAAGTCGTGTTCAGCGTCAGCCAGGGCTGGACCGACCCTCCAAACGAGACCCGCTCGCTCGGGTTCGCGCTCGCAAGCATGTCCATCCACGAGTCATACGAGATCGCCTCCCGTGGGCTGGACATGGCCGCGCCCGCGGTCGAGGAGCAGCTCATATGCGGCTGGTTCGAAGCCGAGCAGAGCGCCGGTCGCAGCTACAGGTGGGCGGCCGCGCACGCGGAGGTGATCGTGCGTGTCGCGGAGGGTGCGAGCAGCGCCTCCCTGAGCTACCGCTTTGCGCCCGGCCCGACCGGAGGCTTGAACATCTCCGTGCGCCCGGTGGACTCAGGCGAGGCCGAGTGGTCGGCCCGAATCGCGTGGCGCGCGGGGGAGTGGCACGAGGAGACGCTGCCGCTGCGGCTGGCGGCGGGCGACTATGTGGTGGCGTTCGACACCGAGGCCACCTGGTCGAACCCTGGCCGGCGAGACCGGGATCTGCCCCCGGAGAACCGCTCGCTGGGGTTTGCCCTGTCCTCGCTGTCGTTCGATTAGACCCTGGCGAGCGGCTCTCGCGGCAGTTCGGCGGCAAGCTCAACCAATCGGTCGGCGGCTGCCCTCATCGGCAGCTCGCGGCGCACGAAGTCGTAGGCTCGCTCGCGCAGTCCTCGCAGCCGGGGAGGATCCCCGAGCAAGCTGTCGATGACTCCCGCGATGTCCTCGACGCTCGCTGTAAGAAAGTGCTCGCCGGGGAGAAGCGGCTCGTTGTCGAGGCTGGGCTCCGAGACGACCACGCAGCCGTTGCAGATCGCCTCAAGGAAGCGCATCCACTCGAACGCCCGTGAGGTGGTGCGGTGCAGGTTGAGCAGGACGCGAGAGGAGCGCAGGCGGTGGTACTTGTCGGTCCCGGTCAGGAAGTCCGGCCGGGGAGCCGTCCTGACCTCCAGGGGCGGGACCAGGAACTGGCATTCGCGCGCACTCAGATCGCGGGCGATACCGGGAAGGAGCGGGTCGCGGCGGGGGTCGGCGGCGCCGAGGTAGAGGACGTCGATCGGGCGCCGCGTGCGCTCGTCGCGCTGCCAGGTGTCCCACCGGGGGACGTAGCCGAGCTGGATGTGTGCGCAGGGGATGCCGTGACGCTCGAGCTCGGCGGCGGAGGAGCGGTTGATCGAGACGGCTGCGGCGAGCTCGGCGACGAGGTTGAGCGTCTGGTCGAACCAAGGGGTGCCGGGGTTCTCGGTGCAGAGCGCGATCGTGCGTGCGCGCTGGCGCGCATCGGGGAATCCGCTGGGGTTGCCGTGGGCGCGAAGCTCGTGTGGGATCACGACGTAGACGAGTTCGTCGCGCAACGGTGGGAGCTCGTCGAAGACGAGTTCTGTCGCGTGCCCGGCCTCCATCGTCGCCGCCGAGATGGCGGCGAGCAGCTCGGTCATGAAGTGGCTGCCCCGGCGGGTGCTGACGAAGCAGAAGCGCATCTCCTGTTGGGAGGTTAGCTCCGTGTGTAGTCGAACTCCGCGACCTGCTGATGGACGAAGTCCCGGGGATCTATTTCGTCGATGGGTCCGATGGGCCGTCGCCCGGCGCCCCGCCGATCGAGTGTTCGGGTCAGGTCGGGGGCAGGGACCAGGACGGATGTGACTGTTCTATGCCGCCACAAGCTCGCGCTGCAACACCGCGCGCAGTGCGAGCGCGTCCATCGCTAGCTCGGCGTGTTCAGGGGTGTCGGCGATCTCGCCCGACTTCCACGCATCGAGGTAGGCGAACGGGTTTCTGTGGGTCGCCGCCTGGAAGGCAGCCAGGCGCGAGGCGACCTCGGCCGGCGTGCTTGTGGTGGCTGCACGGCCGGCAGCTCCTGTATCCCGGGACGATGCCTGCAGCGAGCGCAGGTATGCCTCGAACGCGGGCGCGGGAACCCGCACCGCTCGGCCGATGCGAATGTGAGGCAGGGCGCCGTCCTTGATCAGCTTGTAGACCTGCGAACGGTGCAGCGCCAGTTGCCTGGCGATGTCCGATGGCCTCAGATAGTTGTCGTCAAACGCGTTCATGCAAGGACCAAAGTATGCCAGCTTTCATCATCTCTGTCAACGCTATCGACACTATCGACGTTCTGTCACTCTCCTATCCCAACCGGCGGACACAATGCCGAGCGTGTCCCGCAGATCCGGCATCTGGTTCGTATACGAGCGCTTCGAGCAGCTGCGCGCCCTGCTGGAGCGTTGGGGCTGGGAGATCGTCGAGCGCGGCGACCTGTCCCAATGGAACGAGCAGGAACACCACGATCCCATCCTCGGACTGGTCCGTATCCGCGGCCGGCGTGCCTGGCCACTCGGTGGCCACGTGACCTTTACGATCAAGGAGTGGTGGGGTGATCCACCGCTGGACGGCCCGGAGCGACAGCAAGGCCGTGTGCTCGCCGGCTACCACTACACGGCACAATCAATCAAGCACCAGGTCCGCCACTGCTACGACACGATCCGCCATCCCGACGCACCGTTCCACGTCCATCCCCATGGCGACGAGGAGATCCGACCCGGATCGCCGATCACCGCCGAGCAAGCCCTCGCGCTCTTCGAGCACCGCCTGGCCGACGAGCTGTACCGAGAGGTGTCCATACCAGATGCCTGATGCCAGTTGCCGGGCGTCGGGAAACCGTCCAGCAGGAACACGACGCCTGTCTCGTGCTCAGCGGCTGCCTCGCCAAGCGCCATCAGCGCTGCAGGACGGTGCGTGCGAAGGTGACCAGTTTGCCGGCGCGGCGGATCGCGCTGGTTGGGTCTTGGCCGGAGATGTTGAGGAAGCTGTAGTGGGCCTTGTCCTTGAGTCCGACGAGCCGCTCGAGGTTCTTCGCCGCGGTCTCGCCGCCGGGGGTGATCCGGCGCAGGAAGATGGCGGCGTCTTGATGGTCGGGTCCGCGGGGCTCTCGCCCAGGGTCTTGCAGCAGGCCGCGTCCGCGGCTGCGATGCCGGCGAGCACCGCGAGTCCGGTCGCGACGTTATGGGATTCCTGCGAGTCCTCGGTTGCGACGAGCTCTGCGACCTCCAGGTACTTCTCTGCGTCTGCGAGCCGCTTGCGTGCGTCGGCTGCGTCACATGGGCGCGAGCGAGGGTCTTTCGCGCGGTCTCGGCTCATCGTGTGCTCCCGAGCAACTCGCGAAGCGGCGTTCCGGCGAGGTCGATGCCGTCTCGGCGGAGGTCTGCGAGGACGGGTGGGCTCTCGTCGTGTAGCTGTCGTAGGTCCTGCTCGGGGAAGTCGATGACGCTGGCGTGGTTCCCGGTCCAGGCGAGGATGGCATCGCCGATGTCGTGCAGCTGCTCGCTCCATGTCGCGTCTTCGTCGCTTACGCCGGCGGGACGGACGAGGAAGATGTCGATGTCGCTGTCGACATCTCCGTCCTGCCGGGCGGCCGACCCGAACATGGATGCGTGCACCGGCGGGATGCTCCAGCTCGAGAAGGCGTGACGCAGGCGGTCGAGGAGCTCGGTGCGGATGAGGGCCAGGGTCTCGACGGTGGGGGCGGCGATGTGCCGGTGGTTGAGTGTGTAAAGCGACGCCGGCGGTGCTTCTTGCCGTAGCACGAGCCCCTGGCTCACGAGTCGGTCAAGCGCCTTGGCGACCGCCGCCACCGAGCCACGTCGAGCAAGCCGAGCGACTCGGCGGCCCGTGAGCGGCTGTGTGGTTCCGGCGAGAACGACCAGCACGTCCCCCTCCACCGTGGGTGCCACGGCACTGTATGCGCGAGACACGTTCATCGTGTCCACTATACCATACAGATGTCTTGCCTACAATATATTTGTCTTGTCGGCCTGACCGTACCGGGGTAGCGCGAGAAGTAGCGAGCTGTAGTGGTGCCGAGTCCGCGCGGGCGGCGAGTAACGCCCGATCACTCGGCGATCAGCTCGGCTCGGTCGTGGGAGCGTGCGAGGCGTGCGTCTGTGGTCAGGAGTCGCGCGCAGGAGAGCGAGAGGGCCAGCTCCACGTAGAGCGCGTCGACGAGTTGTTGGCTCTCACGACGCGCCCATGCGCCCGAGAGCAGGCTCGCGAGCGGGTGTCGGCGGATCGGCGCCGCGGAGAGCTCGTCGAGCGCTGCGGCGACCGTGGACTCGTCGAGGTCGCCCGCGCGATGCAGGCGACCGAGCGCGGAGAGCACCTCTGCATCGAGGTGTGCGGGAGCATGGAGCAGATGTCCGCGCATGCGCTCCCGGATCCTCACACCGAGATCGGTGCCGAGCAGCGCCTCTACGACCGCGGACGCGTCGAGGACAAGCGCTTCAGGCGGAGATGTGGTCGCCGAGCTCGTTGCGCGCGTCATCGATCGCCTCGATCACTCGCGTGTGGGGGATGTCCGCTCGCGGCAAGCCCTCCAGGCGATCGAGCCAGTGGTCGGTCTCGTTCTGCGCGAGGTTGTCGCTCAGGGCCTGCTGAGCGACTTTGGAGATGTTCAGACCGGCGGAGCGGGCACGCTGGGCCAGCTCGTCCGGCAGATAGACGTTCACACGTGCCATGCGCATAGTATACACATGGTTTAGCTGAAGTGCATAAACCGTGGCTGCCCCGGCGGGTGCTGACGAAGCAGAAGCGCATCTTCTGTTGGGAGGTACTGACTCGCGATCCGAACGAAGCCTTCGTCGTCGGAGCAGCTTGCGGGCCCGTGCCTGAACGGGTAGGCCAGCCCTTATGATTGACCCGTGAGCTTCCGACGTCGTGCGGCTGCGCCGCGCCTTATCGATTGGACCGGCGAGCGGTGTGTGCCCTGGGCGCCTGACGTGCAGGTCGTCTATGAGCATTTCCACCGCTACCTTTGGGCAGCGAGGCTGGTCGACGGCCGAAGGGTGCTGGATCTGGGGAGCGGCGAGGGGTTTGGTGCCGCGCTGCTATCGGACTCGGCGGCGCATGTGGTGGGCGTGGACGTCGATGAGCTGACCGTCGAGCACAGCCGGCTGAATTACGCTGGCCCGAACCTGGAGTTCGAGCTGGGCACGGCGGTCGACCTCTCGGCGTTCGAGGACGGGTCGTTCGGAGCGGTTGTCGCGTTCGAGATCATCGAGCACGTGCGCGAGCAGGAGCAGGTGCTGGCCGAGGTCGCACGACTTCTCGGTGATGACGGGATCCTAGTGATCTCGACACCGGATCGTCGTATGTACGGCGAAGCGCGCACCGAGTCCAACCCATTCCACGAGCGCGAGCTCGCGCTCGAGGAGTTCCTCGAACTGCTCGGTGCGAATTTCCCACACGTCGCATCGTGGGGACAGCGGACGATCACTGGGTCCCACCTCAACCCCCTTGACTCTGCGGTGGCCGAGGATCGAGTCGGTGGGGCCTCTGAGTTCTTCATCGAGCGCGCGGGTGACGAGTGGCGTCTGGCCGATGGACCGGCTGCGCTCTACTGCGTTGCACTTGCGTCTAAGGCTCCGCTCCCCGCGGTTGCCGCGAGTTCGACTCTGGCTGACTGCGGTATCGAGCTGGTGCGGGCCAAGGAACGCGACGCGGCGGCGGTGGTGGGCGAGAAGGCAGGAATCGAACGAGAAAGGGGGGATCTTGAAAGAGAGAGAGAGGAGCTAAAGAAAGACTTCTCATGTGCGCTAGAGCGCGAGCGCGCAGCACATGTACGACTTGTGCAAGAGCGCGAGGACGAAGTCCGAGCAGAGCATGATCGACTGGCTCAGCGTGTCCGGGGAGCGGACGAGGATATTGCCCAAAGCGAGCGGCTGGTTGCGAGCAGTCAGCAGAGAATGCTTGAGCTGCAAGCGCATATCGATTTCCTCGAAGCACAGCTTTCCTCCGTGGGCCAGGCGAGCAGACGAGTGGAAGAGTCTGTGACTTGGCAGACGTTTCAAAAACTGCGAGGCCGGCTGTACCGCTCGATTGGCGGCGAGCGGTCGTTGATCGCCCGCATGCTGGGGGCTTCGCTACGGCTGGCCGGCAGGCGGCTGATCAAACGCCCACCGGCTCTGCCCACCACCGCCGGCGAGAGTCCCGAGCGGAACGCACCAGAGATCATCCAGCTACCTGAACACGAGACTCCGGAGGTCTCGCTGATCATCCCGTTGTACGCGCACGCGGAGCTGACCCGAGCCTGTCTGCGCTCGATTCGCGAGCACACGACCCGTATCAGGTACGAGGTCATCCTGGTCGACGACGAGGCCGATGACGATACACGGCGACTGCTTGCAGAGGAGGTGCGGGGCGCAAAAACTCTTCGTAACGAGAAGAACCTGGGCTACCTGCGTAGCATGAATCGTGGCGCGAGCGTCGCCCGCGGCAAGTGGCTCGTGCTGTTCAACAACGATACCGAAGTCACGCGCGGCTGGCTTGAGGCCATGCTGGATTGTGCGAGCTCAGCCCCCGATGTGGGTGTGGTCACGCCGAAGTTCATCTACCCGGACGGCAGTCTCAACGAGGCCGGTGCCATCATCTGGCGTGATGGCACCGGCATGAACTATGGGAGAGGGGACGTGGCCGAGCGCTTTCAGTACGAGTACCGTCGCGAGACCGACTACGGTTCGGCCGCCGCCCTGATGGTCAGCGCCGAACTGTGGAAGGACGTTGGGGGCTTCGACGAGCGCTATCTCCCAATGTATTACGAGGATGCCGATCTGTGCTTCGAGGCGCGCGAGCGTGGGCTACGCGTGCTGTACGAGCCGGGGGCCGTGATTATTCACCATGAGGGCGCGACCGCCGGAAACGATACGGAGACCGGACACAAGCGCTTTCAGGAGCAAAATCGCCCCAAGTTCGTCGCCAAGTGGCGCCACCGACTCGAGGCCGAGCAACGCAACGACGCTCCGGCGAACGTGCGGGCGGCGGCGGACAGCCATCATGGCAAGCATGTACTCGTCGTGGATCACCGCGTGCCAATGTGGGACCGCGATGCCGGATCGCTGAGGATTTTGAAAATTATGCAGGCTTTGATCGGACTTGGAGCCCGCGTAACCTTTATGCCCGAGAACTTCGCTCGGCTCGATCCATACACGCGCGGTCTCCAGCAAATGGGCATCGAGGTGCTCTACGGACACCTCGACCCCCCCGCCGAGATTGCCGCGCTCGGTTCGACGTTGAGCACTGCGATCCTCTGCCGGCCCCACCCCGCCAGTCATTGGCTGGATACGGTGCGGGAGTTCGCTCCGAGGGCTACGGTCGCATACGACACGGTCGACCTGCACTGGCTGCGCGAAGCCCGTAGAAGCGCGATCGCGGGCCCGTCGCTGGGGGCCCTCCTCGCGAGCAACGGCAACATGGACATGGCTTCCATCTCTCCAAAGGCCAAGGCGCTGCGTGAGCTCGAGCTGGCGATGATGCGAGCCACGGACGTTACGATCGTCGTCAGCCATCAAGAACGTAAGCAAGTCGAACGGGACGTGCCTGCTGCGAACGTCCTCGTGGTACCGACGGTGCACGACGTTGAGCCGTACGTACCGCCCCCCGAGAATCGTTCGGGAATACTCTTCGTCGGGGGCTTTGAGCACGTACCCAACGTAGACGCGGTGCTCCGTCTGGTGAGAGAGGTGATGCCCATGGTGTGGAGTGAGCTGAGCGATGTGCAAGTCACGATCATCGGCTCGGTTCCCCCGCCTGAAGTTCAGGAGCTCGCCTCACCACTCGTCGATGTCGCCGGCTGGGTCGAGGACCTCGAGCCGCTGCTGGAGCGGTCGCGGCTGATGGTGGCTCCGCTTCGCTTTGGAGCGGGATTGAAGGGCAAAGTCACTCAGTGCCTGGCTGCGGGGCTTCCTGTTGTCACCACATCCATTGGGGCCGAGGGGCTCGACGTGAAAGATGACAAGAACATTCTCATCGCCGACAATGCGGATGAGATCGCAGACCGAATCATCCGCGCCTACCGAGACGACGAGCTGTGGAATCGGATATCTCATGCGGGGCAGTCGGTCGTGGCTGCCACTTGCTCACCGCAGGCAATCGAGGGTCAGATGCGCCTGCTGCTGGGCGAGGTCGCGATGGTGAGCGAGGCGCTCACGGATGCGTTGGAGCCCGAGTCAAGTAACATCCCCTCATAGAGGGTCTCGCACGATGGAGAAAGTCGTCGTCGTCGGGAACTGCCAGGCCACCGCGCTCGAGTTGATGCTGAGCACCAACGAGGAGTTCACGAAGCGCTTCGAGCTGGTGAGCTTTCCCCCGGTGCACGAGTTTCCGGAGGCGATGGTGCCCGAGCTACACCGGGCTGTCGCCGAGGCCGCTGTGGTCATACCTCAGCGAGTTGACGACGGTTACCGAAAGGGTATCGGCCTGGGTACTAACACGCTAACGGGGATCGCCCAAACGAGCAACGTGGTGCGTTGGCCGAGCGTTTACTGGGCCGGGTACTTTCCCGATCTCTTCTACCTCAGGGATGCGGAGCGGCAGCCGGTCCTCGACGGCCCCTTTGATTACCATGATCACTCGATTCTTCAGGCATACGCCGCCGGTGTTGACGTGGCGCGCACATGTTTGCTGCTGGAAGACGCCGAGCGTCCATCCGATGTGGAGGCCTGGGCAGCAGAAGCGACGGCCGAGCTTGACGTTCGCGGTCAGGACTGCGAGATCCAAGTTGCCTCCTTCATCGCCTCGCGATTTCAGGAGGAGCTGCTGTTCTTCACGATGAACCATCCGACGAACCGGCTGCTGGGGTTCATCGCCCAGCAGATCACAGCGCTCATCGGAGTCCCCGGCAGCGTCGACCCCCAGCGGATGCCGGGGGAGGTGCTCGGGTCCACCTTCTATCCGCTCCACGCCAACCACGTGCGCGCACTGGAGCTCCGTTTCGGCGAGGAGCTGGGCGCCGGCAGGACGCCGTTTAGGATTCGTGGGACGAGCTACGAACCCGCCCAGGCCGTGCAGGCCTTCTTTGATTACTATGCCGAGCACCCCGAGCTGGTTGAGTTCAACGTTGAGCCACGTGTAGCATGAAGCTGTCCGGTCTTCCTGCGGATATGGTTCGTTACGTCAGATGACCGCGCGCACTGTCAGAGCACGCATCAAAGGTCGCTGTTCGCAGCGTCATCAATGGCTACGGCTGCCCGAGAACCGACCAACCGGCATCGCGGTCAAGCCCACGCCATACCTCCCCATCTATGAACAGCTCCTCGCGCCGCTCCGAAGGCGAAAGTTTGCGTTGCTCGAGTTGGGCGTGTGGGGCGGTCACTCGCTCGAGATGTGGCGGGACGCCTTCCCAAGAGCCACAGTCATAGGCGTCGATCTCACACCGCCCGACCTCGATCTCGGGCCCAGGGTCCACATCATGCGCGGCGACCAAGCTGATGCGGAAGCTCATGCAACGTCTACGAAATGAATATGCGCCAAGTGGATTTGACATCATCATCGATGACGCATCCCATATGGGCATAACCAGGCTCTCTTGTCATGGATGTAGGTGAAACTCGTGTGGGAGTGTGAGGTTAATTGGGCCGCAGGTGAGCAGGACGAGGGCGAGCGCGGCTTTGGCTGAGTGGAACCCGTAGGCGCGGCGGGTGATGAGACGGACCTTGTTGTTCAGTGCCTCGGTGCGGCCGTTTGTGATGCCCAGGCGGATCGCGGCGAGGATGCCGTCACGGTGTTTTCTGATCGTCTGGGCGAGACGGACGAAGGGCTCCAGGCGGCTGCGGGTGGCGCGGCTGATGAAGCGGTCGATGAGGATGGTGACGTCCTCGAGGTCGAGGCCTGCGGTAAAGATGCTCCTGAGGGCCTCCTTGAGGGTGTAGGCGAGCCAGACCGCGCCACCAGCGTGTTTGAGCTTGCGGTATGTGACGGCCTGCTCGGCGGTGAGGTTCTCAGGGTTCTTCAGCAGCGCCCAGCGGGCGTCCTTGAAGCGCTTGGCGGCTTCCTGGTCACCGAGGGAGCGCAGCTCGTTCCAGTAGTCGCGGCGGACTTCGTCCAGTGCCTTGGTAGCGAGCGCCACGACGTGATAGCTGTCGATGCAGAGCGTCGCTTGTGGGGCGTGTTTCTTCTTGCGGGCGCTCTTGGCGTAGCCGGGCCCCATGTCCAGCGAGATAGCCCTGAGCTTCGCCGAGCGCTCAGGCCCCAGCTCCTTGAAGAACTCATCGCCGGCTTTCTCACCGGCGCCCTCGGTGCCCCACACCACCTTTCGGCGCTGATGGTCACAGACCAGGGTCAGGTAGCGGTGCTGCTTGCGCCAGGAGACCTCGTCCATGCCGATGTCAAACAGCTCATTCAGGCGGTCGGGATCGAGCTCGTCCCGGGTGACGCGCTCGATGATCCGTCCCACCGTGCGCCAGTTGATCCGCACCAGCCGGCAGATCGTGCTCTTGTCGGTCCTGCTCGCCAGGTAGGCGACGAGGCGCTCGAAGTCCTTGGTGAAGTCCGAGCCCATCCGGGCGAACGGCACGCCCTCGGTGCGCACCCCGTGAACCGGGCAGGACAACCGCCGCAGCTGCGCGCGGATCTCGAGCCGCCAGACCCCCAAGTCCAGGTGGCGCCAGTCCGAGAGCACCGGCCGGACGTCGTGGCGGTGCGGAGTGCTGAAAGAGCACTCAGGGCACACCAAGCGCCGGCGGCGCAGCGCCACCCGCACGATGACCCGGTCGGGCTCGAAACGAACCCCCCTGACCCAGACGCCCTCCAACCGCAGAAGCCGCGAGAATGCCGCAGTGACGCGCATGCCGTCCTCCCTTGCAAGCCGTTGATCGTTGACAGACCAGCAGCCTGCCCGTGGAGGCGGCGGCGCGTCGCTGACCAGCGCGCAACTTGCGAGGACTTCCAGCGCCTGAAGAATCCCTGCTCAGACGGCCAAACGCCCCACCGGGTCACCTACATCCAGTGCAAGAGAGGCCATAACCACTGCCCGGTCCGTCCAGATTCTCTATGCTGAACACCTACGCCCGGGCGGCATGTATTGTATCGAGGATTGGGGAACAGGATATTTGCCGGACTGGCATGACGGTGGACCGATGGCGACTCCATTGGACGTCAAGAACCTCGATGCCGCCGAGCCGTTCGGAGAAAATGCAGATCTTATGTCGAGTCACGATCTTGGCATCGTGGGTCTCGTCAAGCGTCTGATTGACCACACGGCCAGTGGCACGGTGCGCTATGCACAGCCAGACGTTGCCAAAGATGTCTTGGCGATCGAGTCAATGACCGTATGGGATGGGATCGTCGTGCTGCGCAAGCCTGTCACATGACGGGCCTCTGTTACGGCAGGGCGCGCTGTCGGCTCAGCTAAGCCATCCATCTAGAGGGTGCAGCGTCCCTCTACGGCGCGCATGGCCGTTAGCGCAACTCCCTCCTGGGGCATAGCTGGCGGAAATCTTTCGGAGGGGCGGGGAGCGCCCGCGGCTGGAACGTTAAGCCGCAGCGATGCGTCGCGGACAGGGGCGGAGCCTGTCGTGGGAACACACGCGACCAGTGTGTTGCCACGCTGTAGCGCACTTACACCCGTCTGCGGTGGAATGCTAATTTGCTGCTGAGCATAGAAGGTGAGTCGTACCCACAGGTGGGCGTCACTCGCACCGACCACGTACATCTGGAGGGGAGATTCAGGATGCACCCACGCTGTGCCTGACCTGTCCAAGCGTGCGAGCGGTACTTCGACACCAGAGTAGATCATGACGTCTACCGGTTGCGTTCGTTCCTCTAGCGCGATGCCTTCGCTACGTGCTACTACGCGACGGTCGGTACGGATCCCTGCTAGACGGGTCAGCACGTAGTTGTAATCAGGCCGAAACGCGGGTCCTGGTGACTGGATAACGCCGAAGTCAAGATATTCAATCGCATTATTTGTGTCCGAGCCCAAAGAGATAGATACCCTTCTGGGAAGGCGCTCATCAGCCAGGTAGTAAACGAGCGGCTGCTCTGACTGTGCAGCCACTGACCCACTGTATCCTTCCAGTTGAAGGGCCCTGACATCGCGTGGGAGGTAGGTAAGAAGGCTGCGGTTGGCGGAGTCGAGAAAATATGAACCGTCACTAAAACGTGTCAACTCTACACGGGAACGCTGGCCAACAACAATCACCACGAGCATTGCACCAACAGCCCCGGCCACCCGTGCCCATCGTCGCGGCATCGCTAGCGCGGTAGCCAAGCCAAGTGTTAGAAGCACAACAGCGATCGGCGCGAGTGGCAGGAGGTCTCGCTCGGCACAGTATGTGCAGGCATTCCGGCTGTTGTATGAATACTCGGCCACCAGTGCACAGATGCCAGCTAACGCAACGAGCGCCAATGCTGTCCGGTGTCGCCGCAAACCAACCGCGATGAATGCAACAAACACGAGCGGGAGCAGTGCGCCGAGTACGATCTGCTTGAGTCCGCCCACGCCCAGACTTGGCATGTACCAGAATTCGCGCGTCTGTAGCAGCCACCCTGGTAAAACCTGAATCGGCAAATGCCAGGACACGCGTGGAAGCGGCACGGTGTTGTTGAGAAGTTTGCGGTAGTAGTCGAGGACGTGGAGGAAACCAATGTTGTCAAGTATGATCACGAGTACCACTAGTATTCCCATGCTGATGGCAGCTGGACGAGCAAGCGGTCGAAGGCTACCTTCGTCACGCCGGATCGCGAATGCGAGCCACCCAACAACGAGGGCGCACGCTGCGATAAGGATCGGTGCGAGAACTGGATATACCGTAAGGAAACAAGCGAGAACAAGCGCGAAAAGGATGGGGTTGGCGACACGACGCGACCGCAACGTCTCGCTTCCAAGGATCGCGAATGGCATCAGAAGGCCGAGCGCAATGATCGCCGCCTGGAAAGTGTCAAACCAAAGCTCGAGGAACATCGGCCCACCGAAAAGGGCTCCGGCGAGCGCTGCCATCCAGGTGTGGGAACCTGTTGCGTAGCGAACCGTCGCAAATGCGCCCAAGGCACCAACGAGAAGCATAACGATCATAAATGCCGCATTGGTGTCAGTGGCGCCCAAACCGAGAAGGGCATTCATGTTGGCGTCTAGTGGCGCCGAATTGGGATTGGCGTTAAAGGACGCAAAGAACGACCAATCCCACTGCGTAAGGTCGGCAAAAGGCACTCCGGTCTGTTGAGCACGAGTCCAAGCGTGCCTGGCCTCGGCGATGGAGGCCGTTTGTGCACCGTCCTCTTCACCGACGTAGTTATCGACATCGGTATAGGTGTATGCGGCCGGGCCGACCGTGTGATGTGCATGCAGCGTATAGCTCAGCGGCCCGGTCACAGCTACGCAGACTACGAGCAGTTGTACGATGTCGCGTACCGGCAGCCGTGTCCGCCATCCTATCCGATTACGTGAACGCAGCGTCCGCCATGCGGCGAAGCCAACGGACAGCAGTGCGACCGGCACCAGCATCCAGTAGGTCTGGTCTGCCGGGACGAACTCAAGCACGGTCGTGGCAAGACACGTCCCGAGACAGAAACCCAGAATCGGTGCCAAGGCCAATCGTCCTGCCGCGTCGAAGCGCTCAGAGAGAAAGGCGGCTGGTGCGGCACCAAGTGCGAGCAGCGCGATGAGTAGAGCACCCTCGCGCGCTAGGAGATCAGTCCAGATGTGCATGGCTGTCAGATAGTGGGTAGGCAGAGCCGTGCAGGCAGACGACTGCTGTCATCATGCGGTGAGCGGATACCTTGTCGAACGGCTAGACGATGTAGATCATATGGTGATCTTGCAGACGATGCTGGTCCAGCAACTACCAGCCAGCTACGCCGTGTTCGGATACCTTTCGGGAATGCAGTCAGGACTAGCGCACGGCGAACACGCGCACACCTGCAGATCCACTCAAGTTGGCGCCAAATCCGTTTGTGCGAGTCGCCCCGTAATATAGGTAAAGGCGATTACCAATGATGAGCGGCGACGGATCGATCGAGCTGGCAGGACCCCAGCGTGCTCCGTTGGGGGTGGTGGGGGTATCGCCGCAGACAGTCCAGCCGGTCGCTGACTCGCTTGCGAGGCCGATGCTACGTATGAGGCTGGGCTCGGCAAGTCCTACAAACAGAAGGTAGTGGTTGCCCGCAACGGAAAACGTAGCCGCCTCGCCGAGGTCGGCGCTCGCCCAGGGCATGCGCGCAACCGCGCTGATGGGGAGGATGATATGAAAGTCAGACCAGTGTCCGGCGGCGTAGGACGCAAATCCCAGAGATCGTCTGATGCCACCACCAGGTGGAACGGCAAGCATGTAAAGGTCCAGCCGTGAACCCTCAGGTTCCAAGAAGAAGTCCGCGCCGTGATAGGTGATGCCAGCAGCTGTGAAGCCAGGGAGGAAGGATTCGTGACGCCAATGAATCCCGTCGCTGGAGCTGGCCAGTTCGCTCCGAATGTCGGGGCCCTCGATTGGGTTGTCCTCATAAACATGCCATAGACGCCCGCGCCATACGGTGGTGCCACCGTTGAGATAGTTGCCCTTCAGATCGCCCTGCACGCGGAATGGTCCGGTAGGCGATGCGGCGATCGCAAGACCAGTTCGCCATTTACCTTCCGTAGTGTGACGGTCGTTTCCGGAGTAGACCCTGAAATAGCGCCCATGGAAAGCAACCACGTCTGGGTTGAGCACATCAACTGAGTAGAAGGTCCGCGGGCGAGGGGCGAGCAGCTGGCGCCCTTCGCCCAGCTGTGTCCCGAGCGAGCATTGCGGCGAGGTCCGCTCAGCAATATTTGTCGTTGGGGGGCCTGAGGATCCGCATCCAGCCAGGAGGCAGGCGACGACCACCGTCGCGGCACACGCGCGACTGCGACGGAGCCTCATCGGGGTAACGTAGCAGAGGGCGCAGCTTGGAGTTCGGTTGCGCGGTGTGCCCACTTATAAAGGCGATAGTCGAATTCATTCTCATCGAGATATCGATGATGCAGGTCAGGCCCTAGCAGTCGCCTGACGACGTGCAGTCGCTCGTCAAGATCCTCCAACCTGCCTGGCGTAGCGTTCTCGGCGACGGTTGAGGCAGGAATAGTCATATCGACTGCAGCCGCCATTTGGCGCAACTTACCCATAGCCGCGTCGAAAAGGTCGACGGTTCCAAAGCATGTGCCATCGGACAGGTATTGAATGGTATGCCCAAGATCGTCCTCCGTAGCGACTGCTTGATATATGTGCCCATTTCGGAAGGATGCTTTTGAAAGATGAATAACTTGATAGTTGGCAATCACCATTCCACCAAGTGTCTTGTTGTTCAAGCACCAGAGGACAAACTGTGAGAAACTAGTTTCTTGAGCCACGGCCCCAGTCTTTAGGCCGTCGTGGTGACGTCGGAGGTGGCTGTAAACCGAGAACGCACGATCTAGTGGATGGCGGATGAGGACGACAGGCAGCACGCGCACGTCGGCCGGAGCTGGCGGCCGTAGCAGATGGGAGGAGACTGCGACGATCTCGGGCCGATCCTTTATAAACGCCGAGAGATCATGTGGGCGCAGAAGAGAAGTCGGCGTAGGGCCCTCCAAGGGCGCCCAGCCATCACCAAAAGCCATACTCAGCAGCCGATCGACGGATGAGCCGGCGTTCTTAAATATGTGATAGTGGACGATGATCGTCCGCCGATCCGGGTCGCCAATCCCTCGATCGACGTCCTCGATGAGGTTATGCGGTGGATTCAGGCTCAGGAGCCGCCCCTTGCTCAGCCTTTACCAGTAGCCCGATAGTACAACCGGCGCGCCCCGGCGGTGAAGCGCATCAGCCGGCTGGAGCGCAGCAGGTGCAGTGCCTGGCTGGCGCTCTGAAGCTCCTGCACGGAGCGCTCCAGGTTAGCGCTCAGCTCGGTGACCTGCCCCAGAAGTCGCTCGGCACGCTCCCGCTCGCGATCGCTCTCGGAGCGCAGCGTCACGATCTCCTCGTGGCCCCGCTCGATCTCCGCACGGCTCTGCTCCAGCTCTCCACGGCTCTGCTCCAGCTCTCCACGGCTCTGCTCCAGCTCTCCGCGGCTCTGCTGGACCTCGCCGAGGGCGTCCATCAATCGTCCCAGCA